>NZ_BPQO01000001.1 GCF_022179285.1 Methylobacterium hispanicum
CACCGCGTCGAGGTAGCGCGCCTTGCGCACCTCCGGAAGGTCGGGCCGGCGCAGGAACTCGACCGAGGAGCGGATGATGGTCAGCAGGTTGTTGAAGTCGTGCGCCACCCCGCCCGTCAGCTGCCCCACAGCCTCCATCTTCTGCGACTGGCGCAACGCCTCCTCCGCCTGACGGAGCTGCTCCTGCTCGCGCAGGCGCTCGGTGACGTCGGTGCCGTACTGGAAGGCGCCGATCCGGCGCCCCTCCGCGTCGCGCAGGGCCGTGAAGGTCAGCTCGTAGCTCGCGCGCCGGACGTCGGGATCGCCGAAGGCCTCCACGACCGTGAAGTCCTCGCCCGCCAGCGCCCGCCCCCAAACCGCCCGGGTCGCCGCCCGGTGCGCGGGCCAGGGCTCCAGCAGGGCGAGGAGGTCGTCGCCGATGCGGGGCCGCACGCCGTACAGGCTCTCGAACTCGTCCGCGCAGGCCCGGTTGAGCGCGAGCACGCGGTACTCCGTGTCGAGCGCGGCGACGAGCGCGTCCGTGGTCTCGAACACGTCGGCCCAGAGCTTGCGCTGGGCGAGCGCCTCCGCGACGCGCCGCTCCAGCACGGCGTTCACCTCGCGCAGGCGCTCCTCGGCGCGCCGGCGGTCGTGGATGTCCTCGACGACGCCGTACCAGCGCAGGATCGCGCCGTCCGCGTCCCGGCGCGGGTAGGCGCGGGCGCGCATCCAGCGATAGGTGCCGCTGCGGGCGGCGCGGATCCGGTAGTCCACGTCCACCGGCTCGCCCGAGGCGAGGCAGGCGGCGAAGACCGCCTGGGTCGGCGCGATGTCGTCGGGATGGAGCGCCCGCGCCCAGCCGGCGCCCAGCGGCTCGCCCGGCGCCTGCCCCGTCAACTCGAGCCAGCGGTTGGAGTAGGAGGTGATGTTGCCCGCCGTATCGCAGGTCCAGGGCACCTGCGGGTTCAGCTCGACCGTGTGTCGGAAATGGTCCTCGCTCTCGCGCAAGGCGGCCTCGCCCAGCACCCGCGCCGTGGTCTCGGCGGTGACGCAGAGCAGGCCCGCGATCGCGCCCGCGTCGTCGCGCACGGGCGAGTAGGTGAAGGACCACCAGCTCCGCTCCGCGCGGCCGTCGCGCGAGAGGTCGAGCATCATGTCGGTCAGCACCTGGCTCTCGCCCGCGAGCGTGGCCGCGACCAGGGGCTCGATCGCGTCCCAGATGCTGGCCCAGACCTCCCGGAACGGGCGGCCGAGCGCGGTCGGCAGCCGGTAGCCGAGGAGCGGCCGGTAGGCGTCGTTGTAGAAGCAGAGCAGGTCCGGCCCCCAGGCGAGGAACATCGCCGTGGGGCATTCGAGCATCAGCGAGAGCGCGTTGCGCAGGGCCGGCGGCCAGGTCTCCGCCGGGCCGAGCGGGGTCCGCGCCCAGTCGCGGGCGCGGATCTCGTCCCCGGTGGTGCCGCCCCGGGGCAGGAAGGCGAAGGGATCGCTCACGCCGCCGGGCACCGCGGGCCCCGCGGCAGGGCCGTGGACCGGGCGACCGGCGCGGGAAGGGGAACGGGACGGGAGACGGGACGCGGACCGGACATGGATGGCATATCCGTTCTCCGCCGGCTCGGGACAAGCGGGCAGCCTGTCACAAGCGTGCGGCCTGCCCGGCGCGCGACCGACCGCTCAGAAGTTGGCACGCGCCTCGATGCTCGAATAATAGCCCGTGCCCTGGATCCGGTCGCGCACGTAGCCGACGGCGAGCGACATCTGCACCGGCCCGAAGCTCAGGCCGGACAGGTGGGCGCCGACGCGGTACTGCCGGAAGAAGTCGTCGCCGAGGAACAGCGCCTCGGGCCCGATATACACGCCGTCGGCGACCATGTAGCCGACCCGGAAGCGGGAATAGTAGGCGTTGAACTTGGTCGAGTAGGAGCCGTAGGCCGAGACCATGGTCCGGTCGGTCGGGTTGGCGTAGAAGTTGGCCGCCACCCGGAAGCCGACGCCGGTGCCGACCACCGGGTTGCCGGGATCGAGGATCGAGAGCTGGTTGCTGCGCACGTTGAAGCCGATGAAGCCGGCGAGCGCGGCGTCCCGCCAGACCCACTCGTAGCCGCCCATCAGCGAGCCTTCCTGCTGGTAGCCCGTCACCCGCGAGGCGACCTGCTGGCCCGGATAGGAGTAGGTGCCGGCGATGCCCTCGACGCGCACCCGCGCGCCGCTCACGGTCGGGGGCGCGCCGAGCGCCGCCGTGACCGTGACCGAGCCGAAGGCCGAGCTGTTCGAGGTGATGCTGGTCGAGCCGTCGACCGCGACCGCCCAGCTGTCGTCGACCGCCTGGGCCTGCGCGCCGGTGTACCAGTCCGCGCCGCCCGAGGAGACCGGCAGGTCGGCCGCGCGGGCCTGGGCGGCGGCGAGGACGGCGAGTCCCGCGAGACCGACCCTGAGACAAGTCCTGACGGATTGATCCCGGTGTGGAGAAACCACGGCCGCTCGCTCCCGGATACGCACACGCTAACGCACCGATTTCTCCGCGATGAGGGTTAACAAGCATTTCCCGCGGACTGAAAAATATCGCGCCGCGCGGCCCGGAATACCTGCCTCTCTGCCGGCTGATCAGTTTCGGGGTATGAAAGTTCGGAGGCGGCGTCCCGGGCGCGGGCCGCTCAGGCGGCGCGGGCCTCGGGCGCGCCGAGCAGCGCCGCGAGGTCTTCCTGCCGGAAGGGCTTGTCGAGCTGCAGGAAGCGGCGGGCCGCCGCCGGCAGGTGCCCGTGCGGGCTCGCCAGGATGACGCGGATGCCGGGATGCCGCTCCACCACGGTCGCGGCGAGCTGGAGGCCGGTCATCACCGGCATCGACTGGTCGGCGATCATCGCGTCGTAGGCGTCGCTCTCGGCGAGCAGCGCCAGCGCGTGCTCGCCCGAGGCCGCCTGCGTGACGCGGTGGCCGAGTTCGGCGAGCGCCTCGGCGACGCTCGCGCGCACGAGGCTGTCGCTCTCCACGAGCAGGACCCGCAGGGCGCTGGCCCAGGCGGGCGGCTCGGCGGGCGCGGCGCGCTCGGCCGCCCGCAGCCAGATCTCGGCCAGGAAGCCCTCCTCGCCGCCCCCGTCCGAGAGGAGGCGCCACGCGCCCCCGGCCTCGGCGACGAGCCGCGCGGCGGTCTCGATCCCCGCCAGCCCGGCCGCGCGCGGCACAGCGCCGGGCAGGCGCCGCCCGCTGGCCCGCAGGACGTGAACGTAGGGCCCCGCGCCCAGGCCGAGGCCGGCGGGGTCGTCCGTGCCCTCGTCCACCCGCTGCTCGGCCGCCCCGATCGCGAAGCCGTGCAGGCCGTGATCGCGGAGGTGGAAGGCGACGTTGAGGAGCGCGATCTCCAGGATGCGCTCGGCACAGAGCACCCGCGGCAGGTCCGCGGGGACGCGGTCGATCACCGGGGCGTCGCGCAGGACGTTGCCCTGCAGGAAGGGCAGGAAGGCCGCGACCGTCGCGGCGAGGTCGCTCTCGCCGACGCCCTCCTCCGACCCGCGCGCGAGGCTCAGCATGCGCCGGGTCAGGGCGGCCCCGCGCTGAGCCCCTGCCAGCGCCGTGTCGGCGAGCCGGGCGAGTTCCGGGTCGAGCCCGGGGCGGCGCCTGAGCACGCCGAGGTTGGTGAGCACCACGGTCAGCACGTCGTTGAAATCGTGGACGATGCCGTCGGTGACGCGGCGCAGGACATGGCTGCGGCGGCGCTCGTTCAGGCCAACCGGCGTGTCGGCAGCCGCCCCGAATTCGCGGCTGAGCGCGTGCACGCAGGCGCGCCCCGCCGCGTCGGTGCCGCGCAGGAAGCGCACCAGCACGCGCGCGCCGGCCCCGCCGGCGTCCGGCCGGGTGCGCAGCACCGCGTCGTGCGGGCCGTCGGCGGCGAGCGCCGCCCGCAGGGTCAGGTCGAGGAGGGCGTGGTCGGCGGGCTCGAACCGGGCCGCCAGATCGGTGAGGTCGGCCGCCCGGTCGGCGGGCGCCCCGGCCTCGTCCGGGTCCGACCAGATCACCTGCCGGGTCTCGGGATCGATCTCCCAGCAGGTCCAGCCCGACATCGCCTCGAAGGTGTGCAGCCGGCCGCGCACGCGGTCGAGCCCGGAATCGGCGCGGGCGAGCCGCGTGTCGGCGTTGCGGCCCCGGTCGTGCAGCGAGCCGGTCAGGGCCGCGATCTCGCGCACCGCCGAGGCGGGCGCCTCGCCCCCCGCGGACCCGTCCGCGAGGCGCTGCAGGGGGCGGGCGGCGCGGCCGCCGAGCATCCAGCCGAGGGCGGCGGCCGCGAGCACGAGGGCGAGGCCGAGGCCCAGCACGCGCCCGTCCGGCCCCGTGCCGGCCCGGCTCGCCGCCGACGCGTAGCCCGTCACCAGCCAGCCCGGGTTGGCGAGGTCCCGTCCGCCCCGTGTCGGCGCCGCGGCGTGCGGGCGCGGGTCGTCGGCGGCCGGCGGGGTGCCGGCGAGCGCGCGGCCGTCGGCGGCCGTCACCGTGAAGGCGAGGTCTGCGGGCAGCGCGAGGGCACGGCGCACGCGGGCCCCGATCTCGTCGAAGAGGGCCGGCGCCGCCCGGAGCTGGAGACGGTCGGACCGGCCGGGGGCGCCTAGCGCCAGCGCGACCGTGAACGCCGCGTCCGCCTCGGGCCCCGCCACGACGGCCTCGGCGTTGCGCGCCCGCGCGAACCACGGCTCGCGCGCCACGCTGGTGCCGAGGCGGCGCGGTTCGCCCGCGGCCCGCACCGTGCCGTCCGGGCCGATCAGGACCGCGTCGCGGTAGCGCGGGTTGAGGGCGAGCCAGTCCCGCACGAGGTCCGCGCGCGCCGCGTCGGCGAGATCGGGATCGTCGGGACGCAGCAGCAGCGCGACGTTGCGCGCGTCCGCGACCGCGCCGGTCAGCGCCTCGTCCACGGCCTCGGCGAAGCTGCGTGACGCCTCGGGAATCCCGCGCAGGCCCGGATCCGGATCGATGCGCGGCGCGGGGAGGCCGCCGCCCAGGCAGGCGAGCGCGAAGGCCGCCGCCGCGATGCCGGCGAGCTGGGCCGCGTTCAGGACCTTGAGCGGGATCCGGACGGAGTCCAGCATGCGGGGGCACCGGCACGGTTTGCTGAGGGAAGGCCCTCGGGCTTCCGTAGCTCCCACGAGGCGGCCAAGCCGCTTAAGGGCGGGTTAACACCATCGGCAGGGCGCGACAAAATACCTCTTCAGGTTGTGATTTTCTATTCTATTACTCGCAAAACGAGCATCCGACCGCGTTGCTGCACCGCACGGTCAGCGGGCGGGACAGGCCGGCATTAAAGTAGTTTTCACGACGCGCGGCTCATATCGCGAGATCAATCCTTTACGGCGGCGCCGAAAACACATCCCCCCTCCGGCCAAGCCAGCCCGACCATGCGCAGGGTGCACGGTACAGGATCGTACGCAGCTCGGCCCGCGTCTTCCGGAGGAGACAGAAAATATGTTCCCTGAGCGACAAAGCGACATAATCTGGTGATGAGGGGATTCCTGAACTTGGAGCGGCTGGCGTGATGTGGGCGGTGCGGTGGCTGGCCTGGATGGGGGTGACGGCGGCCGGCCTCGTCCTGCTGAGCCAGCCTGTCGGCACGCAGAACCAGCTCGCCATGAGCCTCGCCGCGATGGCGGCGATGATCGGGCTCTGGCTCTTCCTGGATGGGCCGCGCAGCCGCTTCGTCTTCCTGGCGATGGGGAGCCTGGTGGTGCTGCGCTACATCCTGTGGCGCGTCACCGACACCCTGCCCTCGCCGGGCGACCCGGTCAGCTTCGGCTTCGGGCTGCTGCTGCTGATCGGCGAATTGTACTGCGTCTTCATCCTCTTCGTGAGCCTGATCATCAATGCCGAGCCGCTCCGGCGCCGGCCGCCGCCGGCCGCGGCGGCCGCGGATCTGCCCGCCGTCGACGTCTTCGTGCCGAGCTACAACGAGGACGCCGCGATCCTGGCGATGACCCTCGCGGCCGCGCGGCAGATGAACTACCCGCCCGACAAGCTCACCGTCTGGCTGCTCGACGACGGCGGCACCGACCAGAAATGCGCCGACCCGACGCCCGAGAAGGCCGCCGCCGCCCGCGCCCGCCGGGCCGAATTGCAGGCGCTCTGCGCCGACCTCGGCTGCCGCTACCTGACCCGGGCGCGCAACGAGCACGCCAAGGCCGGCAACCTCAACAACGGGCTGGCCCACGCGCGGGGCGCGATCGTGGTGGTGCTCGACGCCGACCACGTGCCCTTCCGCTCGTTCCTGGCCGAGACGGTCGGCTACTTCGCCGAGGACCCGAAGCTGTTCCTCGTCCAGACCCCGCACGCCTTCCTCAACCCGGACCCGATCGAGCGGAACCTGCGCACCTTCGCGCGCATGCCCTCCGAGAACGAGATGTTCTACTCGGTGACGCAAGCCGGGCTCGACAAGTGGAACGGCTCATTCTTCTGCGGCTCGGCGGCGCTCCTGCGCCGCACGGCGCTCGACGAGGCCGGGGGCTTCTCCGGCATCACCATCACGGAGGATTGCGAGACCGCCTTCGAGCTGCATTCGCGCGGCTGGACCAGCGCCTACGTGGACACCCCGCTGATCGCGGGCCTGCAGCCCGACACGCTCGCCGACTTCATCGGCCAGCGCTCGCGCTGGTGCCAGGGCATGTTCCAGATCCTGCTCCTGAAGAACCCGGCCTTCCAGCGGGGTCTGAAGCCGATCCAGAAGATCGCCTACCTGTCGAGCATGACCTTCTGGTTCTTCCCCGTGCCGCGGCTGATCTTCATGTTCGCGCCGCTGTTGCACATCTTTTTCGACCTGAAGATCTTCGTGGCGAGCGTGGACGAATCGATCGCCTATACGGCGACCTACATCGTCATCAACCTGATGATGCAGAACTACGTCTACGGCAAGTTCCGCTGGCCCTTCGTCTCGGAGCTGTACGAGTACGTCCAGGGCCTCTACCTGTCGAAGGCGATCGTCTCGGTGATCTGGTCGCCGAGGAAGCCCACCTTCAACGTCACCAACAAGGGCGCGACGCTCGATCACGACCACCTCTCGTCGCTCGCCGGCCCCTTCTTCGCGGTCTACGCGCTGCTCGCGACCGGCTGCGCGGTGGCGGCCTACCGCTACCTGTTCGAGCCGGGGGTGACGAACCTGATGCTGGTCGTCGGCCTGTGGAACCTCTTCAACCTGCTGACCGCGGGCGCCGCCCTCGGGGTCTGCGCCGAGCGGCGGCAGCTGGAGCGCATGCCCTCGCTGCCGATCGATCGGCGCGGACACCTCACGCTCGGGGGCCGGGCCGTGGACGTGGCGGTGGAGCGCGTCTCGGCGGAGGGCTGCACCGTGCGGATGCCGGCGGCCGCGCTCGGCCCGGGGGCCGGCCACCGGCCGCTGCCCGGGACGCTGGCGGTCGTGCCGGTCGCGGGCGCGCGGGCCGCCGGCGCCCTGCCGGTGGTGCTCGGCCCGGTCGAGCGCGTTGGCGACGAGGCGGTCTGCCGCCTCGCCTTCGGCGCGCTGCGGACCCAGGACTACGTCGCGCTCTCCGGGCTGATGTACGGCGACGCCGCGGCCATGCGCCGCTTCCAGATGCGGCGGCGGCGGCACAAGGACCTCTTCACCGGCACGCTGCAATTCGTCTGGTGGGGCCTGACCGAGCCGGTCCGGGCCCTGCGCTACGCGCTCGCGGGCGAGCCGGCCTCCGCTGCCGACACGGCGCCGGCCGCGGCCCGGGTCGCGGCGCCCGCCTACGACGCGCCGGAGCCCGCCGCCCCGGGAGCGCGGCCGGTGCCCCCGAGCCCGGCCCCCGCCCCGGTCCCGGCCGCCCGCCCCGTCGAAACCGCCCGGCTGCCCGCCGAGGCCGAGAGCGACTGGGTCCGCCTGATGCTCGACTTCGAGAACGACCGCGCGCTCGCCGGGCAGGACCGGCGCCGCACCGGGACGGCGTGAGCGCGCGATGAGGTCCCGCACCCGACATTCGGCCGGTGGCTTGGTCGGCGCGCTCGCACGGGCCGCGGTGCTGATCGCGGCGCTGGCGGCGTCCGCAGGGCTCGCCGCCGGGCCCACCGCCGCCCAGAGCTTCCTCGGCGCCGGCCCGGCCGAGCGCCTGACGGTGCCGCCGACCGGCGACGCCCTGCGTCCGCCGCCGCCGCCGCCCGCCGCGCCGGCCCGGCCCGCCGCGCCCGAGGCCGAGCGCCGGATCTCCCCGCAGGCGGCGATCGCGCCGGCCCGGCGCTTCCCGGCCGGCACGCGGGGCTACCGCCTGTCGGGCGAGGAGGCCTCGCTCGCCTTCCCGGTCTACCTCACCGAGGCCCAGGCCCGGGGGAGCGCGCGGCTGCGCGTCTCCTACATCTCGTCGATCTCGGTCGCGCCCGAATCCTCGGAACTCGTGGGCAGCGTCAACGGCCAGCGGGTCGGCTGGACCCGGATCCAGGCGCCGGGCGCCGTGAAGGTGGTCGAGTTCGTCCTGCCCGAGGGCCTGCTGAAGGCGGGCTACAACGCCGTCACCCTGGCGGCGAGCCAGCGCCACCGTGTCGATTGCTCGATCGAGGCCACCTACGAGCTCTGGACTCAGATCGATCCCTCCCGCTCCGGCCTCGTGGTGCCGCCCGCGGGCGACCTCGACCTGAAGACGCTGGCAGCGCTGGAGCCCGACGAGAGCGGGGCGCTGCCCGTGGGCGTCATCCTCGCCGAGAAGCCGAGCCTGGAGCGCCTGGAGCGGATGATCGGCGCCGTACAGGCAGTGGCCCTGGTCGGGCGCCTCGCGCGGCCCGCCGTCACGTTCGGCGCCCCGCTCAATGGGCGCACCGGCGTGAACCTCCTGGTCGGCACGGCGGCCGAGATCCGCGGCTACGAGGGCATCGAGGAGGTCGGACCGATCACCGGGCCGCGCCTCGCCCTGCTGCCGCAGCGGGGGAGCCGGGCGCCGGTCCTCGTGGTCACGGGCCCCGGCGGGGCGGACGTGCGCCAGGCCATCGCCACGCTCGCGGCATCGGGCCAAGCATCGGGCCAAACATCCGGCCAAGCATCGGGCCAGGGCGAAGAGGGCCCCGCCGGGACGCCGGCCGGCACGGACCTCACCACCCTCACCCGCGGCTATCCGATCCGCGGCGGCGAGGATCTGACGCTCGAGCGGCTGGGGGTGGCGACCCGCGAGTTCAGCGGCCGCCAGCTCCGGGTCGCCTTCGAGGTGCGCTTCCCGGCCGATTTCGTGCCGGCCGACTACGGCAAGGTGATGCTGCATCTGGCCGGCGGCTACGCGGCGGGGCTGGAACCGAGCGCCCAGATCGTGGTGGACATCAACGGCCGCAACGCGGCGAGCGTGGCGCTGCCCTACAGTCGCGGCGAGGTCTTCGACGACAGCGCCATCCCGCTCCCCCTGAGCCTGTGGCGGCCGGGCCTGAACCGGGTCGAGATCAGCGCCCAGCTGCCGGCGCTGGCGGACCGGGCCTGCGACACGCTGGCGCCCGCCATGAAGCGGGCCCGCTTCCTCTTCCTCGACCGGACGCGCCTCGTCGTGCCCGCCCTCGCCCGCGCGGTGCGCCAGCCCGATCTCGCCGCCGTGAAGGCCGGCGCCGTGCCCTTCCTGGCGCCGGGCGCCCGCCCGCGCCTCGTCCTGCCGACGCCCGACCGCGACTCGGCGGACGCCGCCGCGACGCTCGTGGCCCGGCTCGCCATCGCGGCGGGCCGCGTCATCGACTTCGAGCTCGCCACCGACGAGCGGGCGGGCGGAGGGGCCGCAGGCGGCGGCGCGAGCCTCGTTGTCGCCCCGGTGCGCGCGCTCAACCCGGTGACGCTCCAGGCGGTCGGCCTCGATCCGGACCAGGTCCGGCGGATCTGGGAGGGCCGGGCCGAGACCGTGGCCACGCCCGGCCCCTTCGGGACCGAGGGCGTGCTCACCCTCGACCGGCTGCGCCGCAACCTGCCGATGCGCTGCGCCCTGCCGCCCTCCGCGACGCCCCTGCGCGTTGCCTCGGCGGCGCAACCCCCGGCGCCGCCCGCGCCCCAGCGTCCCGCCGGCCCCGCCGCCGCGCCGGCCGGGGGGGCGTCCGCCGCCCCCGCGGCGGTCCCGCCCGCCCCCGCCAGCGAGGCCGAGCTCATCGCCCGCTGGGACGAGTCCGTCCGCGGGACGAGCGTGCTGCCGGCCGTTCTGGCCGGGGCCTGGGACGGGCTCGTCCGGCACGCGGCTCAGGCGCGCGAGACGGTCTCCGGCTGGACCGACGGCGCGCCCAGCGAGGCCGTCCCGCTCAATCCCCGCGCCTCGCTGATCGTGGCGGAGGGCGGCGCCCGCTTCGACGAGACCACCGTGCTGGTCACCGCCCCGAACCCCTCGATGCTCAAGGCCTCGGTCTCCTGCCTGGTCGATCCCGTGGTCTGGACGCGCCTCGTCGGCCAGGCGGCCTTCCTGGACGCCTCCGACGGCAACCTCAGCATCGTCGAGCCCAGGAGCGTCGGGCTGATCGAGACGCAGCCGCGCAGCCTCGCCAACCTCCGGCTGGTCTCGGCCGCGTGGCTCTCGCTCAATCCCGGGATCTACGTCGGCATGACGCTGCTGATGGCCCTCTGCCTCGGCCTCGCCACGACGGCCCTGGTGCGCCAGCTCGGCCGGAGGAACACGTGAGCCTCGCCACGCGCGCGCGCGCCGCCCTCCTCGCGGCTCTCCTCCTCGCGGCGCTCCCGGCGGGCGCCCCCGCGCGGGCTCAGGACGCCCAGCAGGGCGAGGCCGTCACCGTGCCGCCCGCCACCGCCGTGCCGGGCGCCCCCCAGCCCGCGGCCCCGAGCCGCCCTGCGTCGGGTCCGGCGCTGGCCGGCAGCCTCGGCGACGATCCCGGCTGGCGCGCCTACCGGGCCCGATTCGTGACCGAGCGCGGCCGCATCGTCGACACCGCCAACGGGCTGATCAGCCACAGCGAGGGCCAGGGCTACGGCCTGCTGCTCGCCGTGGCGGCGGGCGACCGCGCCGCCTTCGAGCGGATCTGGGGCTGGACCCGCGCCAACCTGATGGTGCGCACCGACGAGCTGATCGCCTGGCGCTGGACCCCCGACCAGCGCCCCGCTGTCTCCGACATGAACAACGCCACCGACGGCGACATCCTCGTCGCCTGGGCGCTCACCGAGGCGGCGGAGGCCTGGGGCGAGCCGTCCTACCGCACGGCCGCGCGCCGCATCGCCGTCGAGTTCGGCCGCAAGACCATCCTGTTCAAGGACCCGCACGGGCCGCTGCTTCTGCCGGCCGTCTCCGGCTTCTCCGCGCGCGAGCGCGCGGACGGGCCCCTCGTCAACCTGTCCTACTGGGTCTTCCCCGCCCTGCAGCGGCTCGCGATCGTGGCGCCGGAATACGACTGGGCGGCGCTGATCCGCAGCGGCGTCGCGGTGCTGCGCGGGTCGCGCTTCGGTCCCGCGAGCCTGCCGACCGAGTGGATCTCGGCCAAGGAGGAGAGCCTGCGCCCGGCCGACGGCTTCCCACCGCTGTTCTCGTACAACGCGGTGCGCGTGCCGCTCTACCTCGCCTGGGCCGGCGTCGGGCGCCCGGAGGACTACGCGCCGTTCCAGGCGCTCTGGGGCGGCATCGACCGCGAGCGCCTGCCGATCGTCGACACCCGGGACGGCCGGCCCGTGGAGTGGCTGAGCGAACCGGGCTACACGGCGCTGCCGGCCCTCGTCGCCTGCGCGCGCGACGGCACGCCCATCCCCGAATCCCTGCGCACGGTGCAGGACAACCAGAACTACTATCCGACGACCCTCCACCTGCTCGCGCTGACCGCGGCCCGGATGCGCTACCCGTCATGCCTCAGATCGTGACCCCGCGGGCCGGCCTCGCCCTCGCGCTCCTGCTCGCCGGGGCGGCGCCCGCCGCCGCCCAGGGAGGCTCCTCCGGCAGCAGCTCCGGCAATCCCGCCGACAATCCGGCCGGCGGGGCGGCGGCCCCGCGGGTGGTCTACGGCGACGGCGCCCGCGCGCCCGCGATCCTGGTCGATCCCGAGACCTCGACGACCCCCGGCATGGTCGACGAGAGCGCGCTGCGCTACTACGCCTCGCAGAAGCAGACCGCCCGCATGAAGGCGGAGATCGCCCGGCTGCGGCGGCTCTACCCGGGCTGGAGCGAGCCCGCCGACCTCGACAGCCTCCAGCCGAGCCCGCCCGAGGAGGCCCCGCTCTGGGACCTCTTCACCGCGGGCCGCTTCCAGGATCTGCGCGCCGCGATCGACGCGCGCCGCTCGGTCGATCCGGCCTGGCAGCCCTCGGAGGAACTGGCGCGCAAGCTGCGCCGGGCCGAGTTCCGCAGCAGCGTCCGGGCGGCGGGGAAGAACCCGGAGGCGGTCGTGGCCCTCTACCGCGCCGACCCGAGCGCCCTCGACCCCGCCGACGTCGAGAGCATCTGGACGATCGCGGACGCGCTGGCCGCGACCGGCGCCGCCGAGGACGCGTTCAACCTCTACAAGTCCGTGCTCGACGGCAGCGGCGACGCCGGCGCGCGCCTCGCCACGATCCAGAAGGCCATGGCCCACATCAAGATGGACCAGGCCGAACGCCTGATCGCCATGGGTCGCCAGGACCCGGGTCGCCAGGACCCGGGGCGTCAGGATCCGGGGCGTCAGGGCGCCGAGGGCGGTTCCGAGTTCGACGCGATCCGCCTCGACATCACCCGGGCGCGCATCGCGGCCTTCCTGCACGACGAGCCGGCCCAGACCCCTTCGGTGGCCGACCTCACCGCCTTCCAAGCCTATGCCCGCAAGAGCGGCGACCCGAGCCAGACGGGGCTGCTCGGCTGGTACGCCTACAAGCGCCGCCAGTTCCGCGAGGCGCTCGAATGGTTCAAGCAGGCCATCGCCCGCGGGGGCGACGCGATGGTGGCGCACGGCCTCGCCCACACCCTGCGGGAACTCAACATGATGCGCGAGGCCGAGGAGGTCGCCTACGCGTGGCGCGACCGCTTCGTCGGCAACGAGCTGCTGTTCATCGACATCCTCGAGCGCAAGCTGACGCTCGCCAACCCGCCCTTCATCGAGCCCGCCCGGATCGAGCGCTACGCGAAGGTGGTGAACGCGACCGCCTCCGGCGAGGGCGCGCAGGGGCTGGCGTGGTACGCCTACAATTCCTGCCAGTTCGACGCGGCGCTGGAGTGGTTTCAGCGCGCCGTCGCGTGGCTGCCGGGCGAGAGCACGGTGTTCGGCTACGCGCTCACCCTGCAGCGGCTGAAGCGGCAGCGGCCCTATCTGGAGGTGGTCAACCGCTACGACGGGCTGTTCCCGAAGGTGGTCGAGATGCTGTTCCGCGAGGATACGGGCGGACCGCCCCTGCCCTGCGCGAACCAGCCGCCGCCGGCCCCGGCCGGTCGGGGCGCCGCGCGGCCGGAGCCGCCGAGGCCCGACCCGCAGGCCTCCTACGGCCGCGTGCCGCGGCCCGACGCGGGCGGACGGGGCGAGGCGGTGCCGCCGGCCGTGCAGCGCAACGAGTTCCCGCTCGCCGTGCCCCTCGACAACCCGCTGCGCTATCCGCCGGCCTCGGTGCAGCGCGCGCTCGCCGAGGCGCCCGCGCCCGGAACCTACGCCCGTGAGCCGGCCACGCAGAGCCCGCCCCTGGTGGCGCGCCGCGTGCCGGGCGCGGGCACGATGCCCTACGAGCGCTACGGCTACACCCTGCTGCGCGGCTACAACGGCCTCGACAAGCCGGAGACCCTGGGCCCGCCGCCGCAGGGCACCCTCTGGCAGGACCAGCAGGCCGAGCGCGGCCGCAACGCCGCCGAGGGCGACCGCTTCTCGGTGCCGGGCCGCGCCGCCTCCGAGCGCTCGGCCGCGAACGACAAGGGCTATCCGTGAGACCAGGCCTCCGCGCGCTCGCCCTCGCGGCCGCCCTCGCCCTCGCGGCCGCCGCGGCCTGGCCCGCCGCGGCCCAGCCCGCGCCGGTCCTGCGCCTGCCCGGCGCCGGCCCGGTCGAGGCGGTGATCGAGACGCGCCTGCGCGACGGCTTCGACCAGCGCATCCGGTACGAAGGCGGCGATGGGCGCAACCACGCCGAGATCGCGCTGCGCAACGAGACCGGCGACCTCCTGCTGGCCTTCCCGCCCCGGCTCGCCAAGCCGAGCGAGTTCGGCATCGCGGGCGAGATCGCGGTGCGCTTCCCCGGCCAGGTCCTGCGCGTGCAGGCCGCGCCGCGCCGGAACGTCTACGGCCCGGTCGGCATCGCGCTCGGGGCCGACTGCCTCTACGCGTGGCAATGGTTCGAGCGGCCGGCCGTCGGCGCCCGCGCGGCGGGCAACGGGCTGTTCGGCCCGCTCTCCGCCGCGACCGCGGGGCGGCGCGCGCTCTCGCTGCGGATCCGCCTCTGCCGCACGGCCGAGGCCAGCCTGGCCGACCTCGTCGCCGCCGTCGAGCACATGACCATCGCGCTGCCGGGCGCCACGGGCCTCGCCGGCCCGGCCCCGCTCGCCGCCCGGCCGCCGGCGGCCCGCACCCACCGGCGCAAGCCCCGCCCCGCGCAGGCGGCGCGGCCCGCACCGGCCCGGCCGGCGCCCGAGGCGCGGCCGCAGCCCGAGCCGCGCCAGGAAGCCGCCCCCGCGCCGGCCCCGCCGCCCGCCGCCCGCCAGCAATCCGCGCCGCTGGTGCCGCCGCCCCCGCAGCCGACGCCCGGCGATGCCGGCCGCCGCTACCTCGCCCCGACCGCGCCCGAGACCCAGGCCCCGGCCGCCCAGCCCGCGCCCGGCCAGCCCGCACCGGCCCCGGGCACGCAGCGCTACATCACCGAACCGCCGCGCTCGCCCGAGATGCCGAGCCCCGCCCCCGGCCGCGGCACGGGCGAGAGCCTGTCGCGCGACCTCCCCTCGGAAGCCTACCGCCCGCCCCCGGAGCGCGGGGGACGCTGAGGCCGCCGGTCACGCCGCTCCCGCGACCGGCGCCGCGATCCCGAAGGTCTCGCAGACCGTGCGCCCGGCCGCGAGGCCGGCCTCCCACTCCGCCTCCCGGGCGAGCTTGGCCTCGGCGTCGCCGATGCGGGCGCGCACCGTGGCGGGCGAGAGCGCGACCAGCCCGTCGTCGTCGCCGATGACGAGGTCGCCCGGCGCGACGAGCCGCCCCCCGACGACGACCGCCGCGTTGACCGCCCCGCGCTCGGCGGAGGAGGGCCCGCGCGGCGTGACCGCCCGGGTGAAGACGGCGAGGTCGGGCCAGCCCGCCAGGATCGCGACGTCGCGGATCGCCCCGTCGCAGACGAGGCCCGCGCCGCCCCGGCGCCGCAGGTGGCCGCCGACGATCTCGCCGATCATCGCCGTCTCGGCGCGGCCGCCGGCCGCGATCACCAGCACGTCGCCCGGGCCGATCCGCTCGACGGCGTGCAGCACCGCGCCGAAATCCGGCGGCTCGCACAGCGCCGTCACCGCGCGGCCGAACAGGCGCGGCTGGCGCCCCGGCGGATTGAGCGGCCGGATCGCCGGGTCGATCTGGTCGGCCCCGCGGGCGAGGTCGGCGGCCACCGCGGCCGGCACCGCGCGCCAGCGCGCGAGCTCGTCCTCGCTCAGGGTGTCGGCGGGTGGGGCGTGAATCGTGACGGGCATCGGATCTCCGCTTCGTCGAAGGCCAAGCTGCTGTAAGAGGGCGCACGGCCGGGCCTCGGGCGCCGGCCTCACGGCACGACGCGGGCGGACCATACCATGACAGGCTCGGCCAACTCCCTGGACGCGGCCCTCGGACGGATCGGGACGGGCCGGTTCCAGGCCCGGCTCCTCGGGATCTTCGGCCTCGTCTGGGCGGCCGACGCGATGCAGGTGCTGGCCATCGGCTTCGCGGCGCCGACGCTCGCGGCCTCCTTCGGCATCGCCGTGCCGCAGGCGATCCAGGTCGGCACTGCCTTCTTCCTCGGCATGATGCTGGGCGCCTGGGGCTTCGGGCGCCTCGCCGACCGGGTCGGGCGGCGGGCGGTCCTGATCGGCACGGTGCTGGCGGACGCCGTCTTCGGCCTCGCCTCGGCGCTGGCGCCCGACTTCACGAGCCTGCTGGTGCTGCGCTTCCTCACCGGCGCCGCCGTCGGCGGGACCCTGCCGGTGGACTACGCCGCGATGGCCGAGTTCCTGCCGGTCGCCCGCCGCGGGCGCTGGCTCGTGCTGCTCGAGGCGTTCTGGGCGCTCGGCACGCTGGCGCTGGCGCTGGCGAGCTGGGCGGCGGCCGCGTGGGGCGGACCGGACGGTTGGCGCTGGATCTTCGCGGCCACCGCCCTGCCGGCGCTCGTCGGCGTCGCCCTGCGCTTCTGGGTGCCGGAATCGCCCTATTTCCTCTGGCGCCGGGGCCGGCTCGACGAGGCCGACCGGGTGCTCGCCCGGATGGCGGCGGCGAACGGGCGCTCGCACCAGGCGGGCACGCTCCGGCGCGAATCCGAGGCCGGCCCGCGCCCCCGGCTCCTCGCCCCGCCCCTGCGGCGGCCGTTCCTGCTGATCCTGACCGTGTGGCTCCTGGTCTCGATGGCCTATTACGGGCTGTTCGTCTGGCTGCCCGCCCAGCTCGCGGCCTCGGGGCTCGGCTTCCTGCACGCCCAGGGCTTCCTCGTTCTGGTGGCGCTCGCCCAGCTGCCCGGCTACGCGCTCGCGGCCTACGGAGTCGAGCGCTGGGGGCGGCGGCGCACGCTGATCGGCTTCCTGCTGGCGGCGGCCGCCGGCTGCTCGCTCTACGTCGCGACCCGCGATCCCCTGGTGATCTCGGGCGCGACCCTGCTGATGAGCTTCGCCATGCTCGGCGCCTGGGGCGCGCTCTACGCCTTCACGCCGGAACTCTTCCCCACCGCCGCCCGCGCCACCGGCATGGGTGCCGCCGGGGCGCTGGCGCGCGTCGGCGGGCTGCTCGCGCCCTCGGCGCTCGGGCTCGTGGTGGCGGTGAGCTTCGCGGCGGCGATCGGGCTGTTCGCGGTGCTCCTCGCGCTCGCCGCCCTCGCGGTCGCGGGGATCCGCGAGGAGACGCGCGGGCGGGTGCTGGACTGAGACCTACTCGTCCGCCTTCGCCTTGGCCGGCTTGCTCGCCGCCTTGGCCTGCTGCGCGGGCTTCGGAGCGGGCTTGGCGGCGGCCTTGTGCGCCGGCTTCGCCTTGGCGGCCGGGATCACGGGCGCCTCGGCCGCCGTGGAGGTGTAGGCGGTCGCGCTCTGGGGGATGCCGGATTGCGGCTTGCGCGCGGCGGCCTTGGGCGCCGCCTTGGCGGCCAGGGAAGCGGGCTTCGCCGCCGGCTTGGCCGGCGCGTTCGCCCTGGCCTCGGCGGCCCGCTCCTTCGCCTGCGCGAGCTTGGCCGCCCGAGCCTCCTTCGCGGCCTCGCGCTTGGCCTTGGCGGCCTCGAGCTTGGCGGCGCGGGCCTCCGCCGCGGCGGTCTTGGCCGCGTTCTCCTGCTCGGCCAGCAGGGTCTGTCCCTCGGCCGGGCTGCGGCCGATCCAGACCGCGACCGGCTGCAGCGGCGCGCGCGGCGGCAGCGCGCGATTGCGGACCGCCGCGGTGCTGAAGGCCGCCAGCGCGGCGGCCGGCGAGGCGGCGGCGGTCTGGCCCATGAACTGCGCGATCGCGCCCTCGGCCCCGTTGCCCGCGATGGCGCCCGGTCCCTCGTCGATCGCGGGGGCCTTGCGGCCGCCGCAGATGAAGGGCCGCATGTCGGGCGGCGCGGCGCTCGCCGAGGCCGGCAGCGCGTCGAGGCTCTGGCTGGTCCAGCCGGGCGACTGGGTGAAGGCGTAGTCGAACAGGTCGGCCGTCTTCAGGTCGCGCTCGCGCGCGCTCGGCTGGCCCATCACCACGGCGATGATCCGGCGCCCGTTGCGGGTCGCGCTCGCCACCACGTTGAAGCCGCCCGAGCAGATGAAGCCGGTCTTCATCCCGTCGGCGCCCGCGTAGCGGCCGAGCAGGCCGTTGTGGTTGGCCATCACGGCCTTGCCGAACTGGATCGCCGGGATCGCGAACAGGTCGCGGTTCTGCGGGAAGTCGCGCATCAGCGCGCGGGCGAGCACCGCCATGTCGCGGGCCGAGGTCCATTGCCGGGCGTCGGGCAGGCCGTTCGGGTTGTACCAGCGGCTCTCGTGCATGCCGATGCGCCGCGAGGTCTCGTTCATCATGTCCGCGAACCCCTCGACGGAGCCGCCGAGGCTCTCGCCGATCGCCCAGGACACGTCGTTGGCCGACTTGACCATGATGATCTTGAGGGCGTTGTCGAGGGTGAGCTGGGTGCCCGGCCGGAAGCCCATCTTCGAGGGCGGCTCGGCGGCGGCCGCCGGCGAGATGGTCACGAGCGTGTCGAGGGAGGCGCGGCCCTGCCGCACGAGGTCGAGGGCGACGTAGGCCGTCATCAGCTTGGTGATGGAGGCCGGGTACCACGGGTCGGTCGCGGCCTGCCCGTAGATCACCTTGCCGGTCTCGGCGTCGACCAGCAGGATCGGCGCCGTGGCGGCTTCGGCCGCGCCGACGAGGACCGCGAGCGCCGCGACCGCCCCTGCGAGACGCTTCAGAATTCGATTCGACATCCGGCCTGACTTCGGTGTGGAACGCCGCGGCTGTGCCCGAGACCCGCCGCCCCTTCGCACCGCCGAACGCCTCGGCGGAGGTAGGACGTGTCGGTCGTCCGGCGAGCCCGGTCGAACGGATCTGCACCCCGGAAGCCTTCAACGCGGCTACCGTGGCGAGAGCATGGCGCCCCCGCGATGGCGGATCCAGCCCGGGTCGCCTATCTGGCTGGCTTGTGCACCGCGCAAAGGTCGCGGCGGGGCCTCACGGCGGGACGATGGCGTACGCGGTCAAGGAACTCTTCCACACCCTGCAGGGCGAGGGCGCGCAGGCCGGCCGCGCGGCCGTGTTCTGCCGGTTCGCCGGCTGCAACCTCTGGTCGGGCCGGGAGGAGGACCGCGCGAGCGCCGCCTGCCGCTTCTGCGACACGGACTTCGTCGGCATGGACGGGCCGGGCGGCGGGCGCTTCGCCGAAGCCGATTCGCTGGCCGAGGCCATCGGCCGGACCTGGGAGGGCGGCGCGCACGCGCGCTACGTGGTCTTCACCGGCGGCGAGCCGCTGCTGCAGCTCGACGCCCCGCTGATCGACGCGGTCCACGCCCGCGGCTTCGAGATCGCGGTCGAGACCAACGGCACGCTTCAGGCCCCCGAGGGCATCGACTGGATCTGCGTCAGCCCGAAGGGGGCGAACCCGCTGGTCCAGCGCGGCGGCCACGAGTTGAAGCTCGTCTTCCCCCAGGCCGGGATCGATCCGGCCGCGCTCGCCGACCTGCCCTTCCGCCACCGCTTCCTGCAGCCGATGGACGGCCCGGCCCAGGCCGAGAACACCCGCGCGGCGGTGGAATACTGCCGCCGCGACGCCCGCTGGCGCCTGTCGCTCCAGACGCACAAGATCCTCGACATTCCCTGAGGCGCGCTCAGCGCGGCCCGCCGCCCCGGCGCATGGCGATCTCCTGGCCCTCCTGGCGCACAGCGCCCGAGGGCGCCTCGGCCGCGTTGGGGATCGGATGCATGCCCTCGTTGGCCGTCCGGGAGGTGGGCCGGCCCGCGGCCGGGTCACCGGCCGCCCGCTTCATCGCGAGCGCCCGCCGGGCATTCGCCACGAGGCCGCCGCGCGTGGCCTGCACGCGCCGCCGCTCGTGCTCCTTGTTGGCGCGCTTCACCGCGGCGGCGAGCAGCGCCGCCTTCTCGCGGCTGCCCGCGTCGTCGCTCGCGGGCCGCGTTCCGGACGGGGCGGCCCGGCCCCGGATCTCGCGGCGCTGGCGCTGGGCGATGCCGCGGGCCCGGTCGCGCCGCTCGCGCAGGCGCCGCAGCAGGTCGAGGAGATCCCCGTCCCCGATGGACTGGATGCGCGGATGGTGGGTCTGGCCGACGAGCTCGGCCTCGTCGGCGGTGAGCAGGCGTGCTTCCCGGCGGCTGGAGACGGACATGGGCGATCCTCCCTGAAGGCTTCGCGTGGCTCTCCGGGCGACCACGGGCCGCCCGACGATGCTAACGCAAAGCCCCACGGGAAGCGCCGTTCCATGCCTTGTCCCTGGGCGTGCGCTCGCTCACACCGGGATCAGGACCGAAGGATGATCATCGAGGCCGCCCCGCGGGGACGGCCCGGTCAGGCGGCGCGTCGTCGCGCCACCGCGGCGTAGGTATCGACGACCGGAACCGGCGCGAGCGCGCCGGTCGCCCGCAGGATGCCCTGGGCACCGGCAAGGGCATCGGGGCGCAGCTCCAGCCCGAGGAAGCGCGGGCGCTCGAACGGGCCCGGCATGGCGAGATCAGCCGCCACCGCCCCGTCGAAGCCGAAGCGGGCGTAGTAGGGCGCGTCGCCGACGAGCAGCACCGCGCCGTGGCCGAGCGCCTCCGCCCGGCCGAGCGCCGCCTGCATCAGCACGCTGCCGAGCCCCTGGCGCTGGATCGCCGGATCGACGGCCAGCGGGCCAAGCAGCAGCGCGGGGCAGCCGCCCGCATCGACGTTCCACAGGCGCACGGTGCCGACGAGCCGGCCGGCGCGCGTCGCCGTGAAGGCGAGGCCGCGCGCGGGGAGACGTCCTTCGCGCAGGCGCTCGGAGGTCTTGGCGAAGCGGTTCGGGCCGAAGCAGGCGTCGAGCAGGCGCTCGCGCGGCGCGACGTCGGCGGCGTGCTCGGTGCGGATCTCGATCATGACCGATCATCCCCGGGGATCGATGAAGGGGGCGTGGACACGAGGCCGCCCGGACCGCGGAGCGCGGCCGGACGGGGATCTGCAAGGCTTTGCAGCGTGGGGTTCGAGACCCCCTGAGCGCGGAGCACGTTCCGCGCTCCGAGCGCCGGGTCAGATCACGATCTGGCGCAGGGGCGGGAAGCCGTTGAAGGCCACCGCCGCGTAGGTCGTGGTGTAGGCGCCCGCGCCCTCGATCAGCACCTTGTCGCCGATCGAGAGGGAGACCGGCAGCGGGTAGTGCTGCTTCTCGTAGAGAACGTCGACCGAGTCGCAGGTCGGCCCGGCGATGACGCAGGGGCTCATGCGGTCGGCGTCGTGCTCCGTGCGGATCGCGTAGCGGATCGACTCGTCCATCGTCTCGGCGAGGCCACCGAACTTGCCGATGTCGAGATAGACCCAGCGCACCTCGTCCTCGGCCTGCGACTTCTTCGAGACCAGCACCACCTCCGCCTCGATCAGGCCGGCGTTGCCGACCATGCCGCGGCCCGGCTCGATGATCGTCTCGGGGATCCGGTTGCCGAAATGCTTGGTGAGCGCGCGGAAGATCGCGTCGCCGTAGCTCTCCACGCCCGGAACCGCCTTGAGGTACTTGGTCGGGAAGCCGCCGCCGAGGTTGACCATCGACAGGCCGATGCCCCGGGTGGCGCAGTCCTGGAAGATCGCCGAGGCCGAGGCCAGCGCCCCGTCCCAGGCCTCGGTGTTGGCCTGCTGCGAGCCGACGTGGAACGACACGCCGTAGGCGTGGAGGCCCTGGCGGTGGGCGTGCTCCAGCACGTCGACCGCCATCTCGGGCACGCAGCCGAACTTGCGCGAGAGCGGCCAGTCGGCGCCCGCGCCGTCGCAGAGGATGCGGCAGAAGACCTGGATCTCGGCCGTCTCGACGGCGGCGGCCTGCGCCGCGCGCGCGATCTTGTCGGCCTCGACCTCGCAGTCGATCGCGAACAGGCGGATGCCGAGCTTCAGCGCGCGGACGACGTCGCGCTCCTTCTTGATGGTGTTGCCGAAGGAGATGCGGTCGGGCGAGGCGCCGGCGGCCAGCGCCATCTCGATCTCGGCGACGGAGGCCGTGTCGAAGCAGGAGCCCATCTCGGCGAGCAGGCGCAGCACTTCCGGGGCCGGGTTCGCCTTCACGGCGTAGAACACCCGGGTGTCGGGCAGCGCACGGGCGAACGCCGTGTAGTTGTCGCGCACCACGTCGAGGTCGAGCACCATCACCGGGCCCTCGTCCTGGCCGAGGTCGCGGCGCACGCGCAGGAAGTCGCGGATACGGTCGGTCATGAGCGTTCCCCAGCAGATATCGGCTGCGCCCGGCCTGTGCGGGCGCATGATGTCGATCGTGACGGCCGTGTGGGGCCGTCGGCGTCAGGGGGCGATGCGTCGCGGCACCCGCACGCGTTGGAGACGCGCGGATGAACGCGGGCGCGGGAAGCACCCGGAAGCTGCCGTGGATTGGTAGGGGGAAACCCCAACCGCACGCCGGGCAAGGATAAACAAGCCTCTTCGGTGCCGGCCTTTGGAGGGCCGACGAGACCAAAAAAGCCCGTTCGTCGTTGCTTTAAGCTGCGTCCCCCGTGGAGAGCGGGGTTCGCCGGTTTCGCCTCCGGCTGTCGGTTGTTGTCGGGGTCTGGTGTCGCCACCCGGATGCCGGCCGTAGGGATCCACCCTTGCGACCATCGATCCTTTAAGACCCCTGGCGGCTGTCCGGCAGTTGACCGGATGCCCACCAACCGACACGCGGCCACAGGCACGTGCGAAATTGGGCAAGCGCGATATACGGCCGACGGCACTCCGCCACAAGGCGCAAGGCTGTGTTTTCCGGGTGGAATCCACCGACGAACCCGCCTGTTGCAGAAACGCCGCGGCACCGTCGCGCGGGCTTCCCAAACAGGCGCCGTGCGGGCATGTCGTTCCGTCAGGGACGACGTCCCGGATCGGCCAAGCGGTCCGGCCGGGACGGGCACGCACCCGGAGCTTGAGCGCCACCATGGTCCGCCCGACGATGCCGCCCGCCCGCCCTACCCCGGAATCCCCCCGGTGAGCGCAGTCCGCGCACGCACGGCGTCGCACCCGCCCGCGCCCGCGGAGACCGCCGTGCCGCACATCGTCCTGCGCCCCGCGCGGCGCGCCGACCTCGACGCCCTCGTGGCGCTCGAGCACGCCGCCTTCGCGACCGACCGGGCCGAGCGCAGGGCGATCCGCCACGCGATCGACTCGGCCACCATGAGCGTCATTGCGGCGCTCGCCGTCGAGGATGGAGAGGAAATTCTGGTCGGGGCCGCGGTTCTGGAGCGGCGGCGCTCCAGCCGGATCGCGCGGCTCTCCTCGATCGCGGTCGCGCCCTCGCGCGGGGGGCTGGGCATCGGCGGTCGGCTCCTCGACGCCGCGGAGGCCGAGGCTCGCGCCCACGGCTGCGACCGCCTGCGCCTGGAGGTCCGGGCCGACAACGGCGCCGGCATCCGGCTCTACGAGCGGCGGGACTACGCGCGCTTCGCGGTACGGCCGGACTACTACGAGGACGGGATGGAGGCCTGGCGCTACGAGAAGGCGCTGGGGGAGGCGTAGGACGCGGCAGAGGCGCGGATCATTCTTTCTCCGGCACCTGTTTCGAGTGGGACCGATGCGTCCGCGCCGCTCTCCCTCCCCCTCTGCGGGGGAGGGCTTTGCGTGGAGCGGAAGGGCGCTCGGTCCAGGGACCGTGCGACGCACGAGGAGAATGGCTTCCCCTCGCGACGATCCGGCTCTGTCTCAGTCGCAGCTCTCCTTGGTCACCGTCTTACGGTCGCCGTACTCGTTCGTCTTGGTGACGGTCTTCGAGGCGCAGCCGTCGCTGGTCTCGCGGGTCTCGACGGTCTTGCGCTCGACGGCGGGCCTGTCGACCACGACCGTGTCGGGGGCGTCGCGACGGATCACCGTGGTCTCGGCGCTGGCGGCCTGCGGGAGAAGGCCCGCCAGGACGAGGGCGGCGGGGACGAGAAGGCGCATGGGTCGTGCTCCGTGAGAATCCGAATGCCCAGGAACGGTAAGCCTCGCCTTGCGGTTCCGGAGGCCGCAGCCCCGCAACCCGGGGATGCGGAGGGATGGACGACGAGCCGGTGGGGCCGCGTGATCGGTGGGATCGTGACCGGGACAGCGGGAGCCGGGACGGGAGCGGTCGGGGAAGCTTTGACGATTAGGGAATCCTTGGCGGCTCGCGCGCTAGCAGGGCATCAGTCCCGTCCCCGGGCGGTCCGGGAGCCGAGCAGGGCTGCCCGATGGCCGTGATCGTCGCCTTCGTCCTGAACGCCGGCCTGAGCTTCGGGCTCGGGCTGCTGCTGGCGATGCTGCTCGGGCCGGCCGATTTCGGGCGCTTCGCGCTGGCCACGGCCGGCGCCATCGTTCTGAACACCCTGCTGCTGGAATGGCTGCGCCTGTCGGCGACGCGGTTCTACTCGGACCGGGTGCGGCTCGACGCGCCCTGGATCCGGCACAGCCTCGACCGGGCCTACGGGCTGATCGGCCTCGCCCTGATGGCGGCGGCGGCGGTCGCGCTGGCGGTGGGCTACCGCGAGGGGCCGGACGGACGGGCCGCGATGCTCGCCGGCACGATGGTGGCCGCCGTCGGCAACGGGGTGTTCGACTACCACGCCGCGCTCGCCCGCGCCCGCTTCGACGGGCGTCTCTACCTCGGCCTGATGGCGGCCAAGAACGTGCTGGCCTTCGTCGGGATGGCGGGGGCCGCATGGCTCCTCGTCCACCCCGCCTGGGTGCTGGCGGCGGCGGGCATCGGCCCGATCCTCTCGGTGCTGATGCTCTACGGGCCCCTGCGCGATCCGGCATCGAGCCCGGTCGGGGCGCGGATCCGCACGACCTGGCGGCAGTTCCTGGCCTACGGCCTGCCCCTGATCGCCGCGACCGCGGTCTACCAGCTCCTGCCCTTCCTCAACCGCGGCGTGATCGCGGCCCATGGCGGCTTCGCGGAGGCCGGCTACTTCGCGCTCGCCGCGGACGTGGCCGGCCGCAGCATCACGACGCTCGGCACCGCGCTCGACCTCCTGCTGTTCCAGTTCGCGGTGCGGGCCGAGGAGCAGCACGGGCGGGCGGCGGCGGAGGCGCAGGTGGCGCGCAACGCCGCCGTCGTGGTCGCCCTGCTCATGCCCTGCGCGGTCGGATTCTGGGCCGTGCTGCCGGCGATCCAGGGCCTCGTCGTGCCGGAGGCCTATCGGGGGCCCTTCGGCTTCTACGCCGGCCTGCTGCTGCCGGGCCTGTTCTGCCTCGCGATCATGTTCTACGCCCTCAACCCGGTCTTCCAGATCCGCCGCCGGACGCTTCCCGTGATCGCAGCGGCCGGCGCCGGGCTCGCCGTCAACGGGGTCGGCCTCCTCGTCCTGCCGGGTCTCGCCGGGCCGGCCGGCGTGCCGCTCGCCCAGACGGCGGGCCTCTGTACCGGCTGCGCCTGGCTCGGCTGGCGGGCGCTCACCGGCCCCGACCGGCTGCGCCTGCCCTGGGGGACGCTGGCGGGCGCCGCGGCCGCGAGCCTCGCCATGGGGGCGGCGCTGGCGCCCTTGCGCCACCTCGAACCGGCCCGGGCACTGGCGCTCCAGCTGCCGATCGGCATCGCGCTCTACGGCGGCCTCGTCTGGATCTTCGACATCGCCGGCCTGCGGCGGATGGTGGAGGGGGCGCTGCGCCGCGCCCCGGCGGTGCCGGCGGAGTGAGACCGTTCGTTTCCGGTTGAATGGTTCGGCCGTGGAGCATGGATCGCGCCGCGCCCCCTCTCCCTACAGGAGAGGGGACCCGCGCCTCATCGTGAGCGGGTTCGCAGAACCGAACGGTTCAACCGAGTCCCGTATGAAACCCCTTCCTCCTCCGCGACACAGCCAGTGCTTGAATCGCCGGTATGCTCCCGCATGATCCTGTCCTAAGAACGCTTCAAGAAAGCCGGCCCGAGGCCGGCGCGTCAGGGCAGGAAACGATGGGTTCATACGAGCCTCGCGACGAGGACGAGGCGACCGGCATGGTGCGCGAGGCCGCCGCGCGCGGCGCGCGGCTGCGGCTCGTCGGCGGCGACACCAAGGCGCGCCTCGGCCGCCCGCCCCAGGACGAGGCCACGCTCTCGGCCCGGGGGTTGTCCGGCATCACGCTCTACGAGCCCGCCGAGATGGTGGTGGCGGCCCGCGCCGGCACGCCGCTCGCCGAGGTGCAGGCGCTGCTGGCCGCCCGCAACCAGATGCTGCCCTTCGAGCCGATGGACCACCGGGCGCTGCTGGGCTCGACCGGCAAGCCGAGCTTCGGGGCGGTGGCGGCGATCAACAATTCCGGGCCCCGCCGCATCAACGCGGGCGCGGCGCGCGACAGCCTGATCGGCGTGCGCTTCGTCAACGGGCGCGGCGAGGCGATCAAGTCCGGCGGGCGGGTGATGAAGAACGTCACCGGCCTCGACCTCGTGAAGCTGATGGCGGGCTCCTACGGCACGCTCGGCCTCCTCACCGAGGTCACCTTCAAGGTACTGCCGGTCCCCGAGCGCGTCGCGACGCTGGTCTTCCCCGGCCTCGACGACGCCCGCGCGGTCGAGGCGCTGGCCGCAGCCCTCGGCTCGCCCTTCGAGCTGACCGGCGCCGCCCACCTGCCGGCCGGGATCGAGGGCGGGCAGGCCCGCACGCTGATGCGCCTCGAAGGCTTCTCGGACGCGATCGATTACCGGCTCGGCGAATTGCGCCGCCTCCTGAAGCGCTTCGGCGCGCCGGAGGTGGTGGAGGCCGCCGACCTCTGGGCCCGGATCCGCGACGTCGCCCCCTTCGCGGGCACGGGCGCGGCCGTCTGGCGCCTCTCCACCGCGCCCACCCGCGGGCCGGCGCTCACCGCCCAGATCGCCCGGACGCTGCCGGCCCGCTGGTACTACGACTGGGGCGGCGGGCTCGTCTGGCTGGAGACCTCCGTCGAGGGCGATGCCGGCGCCGCCGCGATCCGCGCGGCGGTCCAGGCGCAGGGCGGTCACGCCACGCTGGTGCGGGCGCCCGACGCGGTGCGCGCCGCCGTGCCGGTGTTCGAGCCGCTCGCCGAGCCCCTGATGCGCGTGACACAGGGGATCAAGGCCGCCCACGACCCGGCCGGAATGTTCAACCCGGGCCGGATGTATCCGGGCGTCTGAAGGATTTGGCCGCCCCTGACGGGCGAGGCTGAGGAACAGGACCGTGCAAACCAGTTTCAATCCCGCCCAGCTGGCCGACCCGGCGATGGCGGCCTCGGAAAAGATCCTGCGCACCTGCGTGCATTGCGGCTTCTGCACCGCGACCTGCCCGACCTACCTGCTCCTGGGCGACGAGCTCGATTCCCCGCGCGGGCGGATCTACCTGATCAAGGACATGCTGGAGGGCGGCAAGGCGGCCTCGGCCGAGGTGGTCAAGCACGTCGACCGCTGCCTCTCCTGCCTCTCCTGCATGACGACCTGCCCATCGGGGGTGCACTACATGCACCTCGTCGATCATGCCCGCTCGCATATCGAGAAGACCTACCGGCGCCCGAGCGACGACCGCCTGATGCGGGCGCTGCTGGCCTTCGTGCTGCCGCACCGGGGACGATTCCGGCTGGCGCTGACCGCGGCCCGGCTCGGCCAGCCCTTCCGCGGCCTCGTGGCGCGCCTGCCCCGCGTCGGCAACCGGCTCGCCGCGATGCTCGACCTCGCCCCCGCCGCGCTGCCGCGCGCCAACCCGACCAACCGCGTCGGCAGCTTCCCGGCCCCGAGCACGGGCGCGCCCCGTCGCCGGGTGGCGATGCTGCGCGGCTGCGCCCAGAGCGTGCTGCGCCCGGACTTCAACGAGGCGGCGATCCGCCTGCTCAACCGCCACGGCGTCGAGGTGGTGCACGCCACCGAGGGCTGCTGCGGGGCGTTGACCCACCACATGGGCAAGGACCACGCCTCGCACGCCCAGGCGAAGCAGACGATCGACGCCTGGACCGCCGAGATCGAGCGCGGCGGCCTCGACGCGATCCTGGTCACGGCGTCCGGCTGCGGCACCACGATCAAGGATTACGGCTTCATGTTCCGGGACGACCCGGCCTACGCCGAGAAGGCGGCCCGGATCTCGGGCCTCGCCAAGGACGTCACCGAGTACGTGGCGGCCTTGGGCCTGATGGAGCCGGTGGTCGAGACCGACCTCGTGGTGGCCTACCACTCGGCCTGCTCGATGCAGCACGGCCAGGGCATCCGCACCGAGCCGAAGGCGCTCCTGAAGCGGGCGGGCTTCACCGTGAAGGACGTGCCCGAGGGCCACATCTGCTGCGGGTCGGCGGGCACCTACAACATCCTGCAGCCCGAGATCGCGGCCAAGCTGCGCGACCGCAAGGTCGCCAACATCGAGCGCACCCGCCCCGACCTCATCGCCACCGGCAACATCGGCTGCGCCACCCAGATCGGAAAGGGCACCGACATCCCGATCGTCCACACGGTCGAGCTGCTCGACTGGGCGACCGGCGGCCCGAAGCCCGCGGCGCTCGAGCGGGTGCGGCGCGAGACGCTGGTCGCGGCGGAGTAGCGGATAAGCCGTTCAGAGCAGCTGGTAGCTCACCGGGATCCAGCGGTAGCCCGTCCCTGCGCGGACCACGTAGCCGAGCGAGGGGAAGCTGGTGTGGTAGCCCGCCACCAGCAGCGCCTCGCGGGCGGCCATGTCGTAGATCCGCTCCCGCGTCCGAGCGCCCTCGGCCTTGTCCATGTCGAACAGGGCGTGCCAGCCGGGCCGGGCGAGCGAGACCACCTCGTGGTGGGCGCAATCGCCCCAGACCAGCAGGCGCTTGCCCCCGCTCTCGACATGGTAGGCGAGGTGGCCGGGCGTGTGGCCCGGCGCCGCCAGAGCGCGGATGCCCGGCACGATCTCGGCGCCGTCCGCGACGAGGCGGGCGCGCTCCACGTGCGGCAGGAGGTGGCTGCGGAAGACCTGCGCCGAGCGGTAGGCATTGTCCTCCGGTGGGCCCCCGAGCCGCTCCGGCGCCCGCCAGAAGTCGAACTCCGCCCCGCCGACGACCAGGGAGGCTCGGGGGAAGGCGGCTTGCCCCGCCTCCATCAGGCCGCCGATATGGTCGGTGTGGCAATGCGTCAGGACCACGTGGGTGATCGCATCCGGCTCGATGCCGACGGCGCGCAGCCGTGCCGCGAGCCGCCCGCCCGCGGGTCGCGGCACGAAGCCGACCGCGCCGTTGCCGGTGTCGAACAGTACGCGCTCTCGCCCCGTCTCGACGAGGACGGGCGTGAAGCCCGGCTGGAAGCGGTTCGGCGGCAGGCGGTTCTCGCGCATGAGTTCTTCGACCTCGGCGCGCGGGCGATCCTCCCCGACGATCGGCCAGGGCCCGTCGATCAGGCCGGCCGCGTCGAGGAGCATCGTCACCGTGAAGCCGCCGAGGGCGAACCGGTAGTGCGCCGCAGATTCGAGCCCGAGCGGAGGCGTCTCCGCGATGGCGCGGGTCGAAGCGCCCAGAAGCGCGAGGGGCGCGGCCGCCGCGAGGTGCCGCCGGGTCAGGTCCGTCATCGTCCGATATCCTCCCGCCGCGCGACCGGCTAGGATCGGGCCGCACCGCTCCGGGCGATGAGAGCGGAATCGGGAGGCGTGCGCTTGTACGAACCTGCTGCGCCCCCCGGGGCGGCACTCGGCCCGTTCTGGCATGTGGCGGGTGCCCACACCTTCTTCGCCGGGCCGCTGCGCTACAACGCGGCGCACCAGCACGGCGCGCCCGTCTATCTCGCCGGGCTCTACGGCCCCTTCCGCATCCGGGTGCAGGGCCAGGACTGGATCCGTTGCCGGACGGCCCTCGTTCCGGCGGGTCTCCTGCACGAACTCGACGTGGACGGCGCGCCGCTGGGCGTCCTCTACCTCGAGCCCGGCGCGACCGGCCCGGAGGCGCTCGTCCCGTTGCTCCGCGGAACGACGGAATCCGGCGGCGCCCTCCTGGGCACGGCCGGGGAGGTCGCTCCGCTGCGCGCCCTGTGGGAAGCGCGGGACGCCGCCCGCTGGGCCGGGGACGCGCTCAGCGATCTCACCGCCTTCTCCGGGCGGCGCGGCGCGAGGCCCCGCGATGCCCGCATCTTGCGCGTCGTCGCGAGCCTGACCCTGCGCCCCGATCCGGGCCGGTCGGCCGCGCAGCTCGCCCGCGCGGTCGGCCTCTCGGATTCGCGCCTGCAACACCTGTTCACGCGGGAGGTCGGCGTGCCCTTCCGGCGCTACCGGGCCTGGGCCCGGATGCGCCGGGCGATCGAGGCCGTGGTCGCGGGCGCGAACTTCACGGCGGCGGCGCACGCGGCGGGCTTTGCCGACCAAGCGCATTTCGCCCATGATTTCCGGCGGACCTTCGGAGCCCCGGCCTCCAACAGCCTGCTCGACCTAAGACGCTGAGGCGACGACGTGATGCGGCGAGCCGGCGTCCGGAGAGGATCGATGTCCACCACCGCGTTCCGTGTCGCGCACCGCCTCGCGCTCGTCCTTCCGGCGCTCTCCCTCGCGGCGGCGGTCGCCCCGTCGCCCGCGGCCGCTCAAGCGCCCGCGCCCGTGAAGATCGGCCTCTCCGCGCCGCTCACCGGGCCGGACGCCGCCTTCGGGCAGGGCCTGCGCCTGGGAGCCGAGCAGGCGGTGGCCGAGATCAACCGGGCGGGCGGGACGGGCGGGCGCCGGCTGGTCCTCGTGGTCGCCGACGACGCGGGCGACCAGCGCCAGGGCGCCGTGGTCGCCCGCAAGTTCCTGGGCGAGGGCGTGCGGCTGGTGGTCGGGCCGCTCGAATCCTCGGTCGTGGCCGCGGTGGCGCCCCTCTACGAGGCGGGCGGAGCCGTGCTGCTGACGCCCGGCGCGAGCTACCCGGCGCTGACCGCGCAGGGCCTGTGGAACCTGTTCCGCCTCGCGCCCGGCGACGCCCAGCAGGGTGCGGCGGCGGGTGCGTGGCTCGCGGAGCGCGAGGGTCCGGTGGCGATCGTGCACGACCGCTCGACCTTCGGCCGCGGTCTCGCCGACGCGGTGTCGCGCACCCTGCGCGCCCGCGGCAGGCCCGAGGCGCTGTTCGAGAGCCTGCCCCGCGGCAGCCGCGAGGCGGGCGACCTCGTCGGGCGGCTGAAGGCCGCGGGCGTGCGGGCGGTATATTTCGGCGGCTTCGGCGCCGAGGCGGCGGTGCTGGCCCGGGCGATGCGGGAGGCCGGGCTCGACGCGACCCTCGTGGGCAGCGACGGCCTCCTCGACCGCGACTTCGCCGCCGCGGGTCCGGCCGCCGAGGGCACGGTGATGACGGTCCTGGCCGACCGCCGGGCGCCGGAGCCGCGCGGCAAGGCGCCCCCGCGCGGGCCGGAGGCCACGCTCGTCGCGGGCTCGGCCTACATGGCGGTCGAGGTGCTGGCCCAGGGGCTGGCCCGCGCCCGCAGCCCGGATGGGCGCCGGGTCGCCGAGGCGCTGCGCGCCGGCCCGGTCCGCACGAGCCTCGGCGAGGTCACCTTCGACGGGCGGGGCGATCCCGGCAGAGACGCCGTCGTCCTGCGGGTCTGGCGCCGGACGCCGGACGGGCGCGTGGACTACGCGGGCAACGAGCCCTGAGGTGCCGGGCGCGATTCCTGTCGAGGAAGGCGTAGCTTGCGCCCGCATGCCTTGCCGCAGGACGCGGCTGCGATTACATCCGGGCGCGTCTGCCGACGTTGCGGGCCGGCCTGCCGAGGATCGGAACCGCAACGGCGACGTTCCAACCGATCGAGCCAGAAGACGCATGCATGCCGGAACGCCTGTTTCCAGACGGTCCGACTGGAGAAGGTGAATGGCAAAAGAAGAGTTGATGCAGTTCGACGGTCTCGTCCTCGAGATCCTGCCCGATGCGCGGTACCGGGTCCAGCTCGACCAGGGCCACGAGATCGTGGCCTACACCGCCGGCAAGATGAAGAAGAACCGCATCAAGACGCTGGCGGGCGACCGCGTGACCGTCGAGATGTCGCCCTACGACCTCGAGAAGGGCCGCCTCGTGTTCCGCCACAAGGACGAGCGCTCCTCCGGCCCCCGCCCGCCCATGCGCGGCGGCCAGTTCCGCCGTCGCTGAGCCGGCGCTGAGCACGCCAGCCGCGGCCGGCTCCCGGGCGGGCCGCGCCTATCTGCTTCTCCTGTTCACGATGCTGGTCTGGGCCGGCAACGTGGTGGCGGCCCGCTGGGCCCCGGGGCAGGTCTCCCCCCAGGCCCTCACCACCCTACGCTGGTTCTTCCCCGCCGTGATCCTCGCGGTGCTCGCGCGGCGCCACGTCCTGGCCGACCGCGAGAGCCTGTGCCGATACTGGCCGCGCATCCTCGTGATGGGCGCGGTCGGCTACACGTTCTATTCCAGCCTGTTCTACGCTGCGGGCGCCCATACGGGCGCGGTCAACATCGCCCTGCTGCAGGGGGCGATACCGATCCTGGTGCTCGTGCTGAACTTCCTCGCCTACCGGCAGCCCGTCTCCTGGGGCCAGGGTCTCGGCGTGGGGGTGACGCTGGTGGGCGTGGCGGTGGCCGCCTCGCACGGCGACCTCGACACCTTGCGCAACCTCGCCTTCAACCGCGGCGACCTGCTGATGCTGGCGGCCTGCCTGCTCTACGCGGGCTATACCGTCTCGCTGGCGAGGCGCCCCGGGATGTCGGGGCTCGCCTTCTTCGCGGCGCTGGCCGCGGCGGCCTTCGTGACGTCCCTGCCGCCCCTCGCCGCCGAGTGGGCCGCGGGCCGCCTCGTCCAGCCGACGCCGACGGGCTGGCTGATCGTCGCCTACGTGGCGCTCGGGCCCTCGCTCACCTCGCAGCTCAGCTTCCTGACGGCGGTCGAGCTGATCGGTCCGAACCGGGCCGGCCTCTTCATCAACCTCGTGCCGATCTTCGGTGCCGGGCTCGCGGTGCTGATCCTCGCCGAGCCCTTCGACGGCGCCGACGCGCTGGCCCTCGCGCTGGTGCTCGGCGGCATCGCCTGCGCGGAGCGGCTGCGCCCGCGGACCGCGCCGCCGGTGCTGCCGCCCGCGGAGATCGTCACGCCCCGGCCGCGCGGCGGCCGGGGCTGACCGACCGCGTCGGCCTACTCGCAGACGCGCACGCGGCGGAAGTAGACGTCGCCGTAGGCGTCGATGTAGCGCCGCCGCTCGAAGTGGCAGACCGGGCCGATCACCTCCTCCTCGACGTAGACCGGCCGCGGGGCGCGGTAGACCGGCTTGCCGGGGTAGTAGGGGTCGGCCGTCGCGGCGCCGAGCGCACCGCCGACCGCGAGACCACCGAGCACGCCCAGAGCCGCGGCCCCGCCGGGACCGATGCCGTCGCGGGCCTGGGCGGCCGGCGCGGCGACGAGACCCCCGACGACGAGGGCGATTGCGAGACTGCGAACCATCTTGGCTTGTCCTCTGGACCGGCCGCACTGATTCTTCGACGGGCGTCCGGCTTCTCCGCGAGAACAGCCCTGCTTTTGGGGCAATTCTTCGGCGGCGGTCGGCGCGGTCCGGCTCAGAGCCGCGCCAGACGCAGGGCGAGAGGCCAGCGCACGCGCCTGCGCACCGCCGGATCGCCCCAGGCAGCGGCCAGATCCCGCGCGAAGGCCGGGAGCGGACTCGCGCCGAGGGCCGCCTCCGCCCCGCGCAGCGCCGACCACGTGCCCGCGTAGCCGACGAGGTCGGCGAGGCTCCACTCGGCCTCGATCGCCAAGTCGGCCACGGTCGCCCGGTCGGGCAGTTCGGCGAAGGGGAACGGCAGGGTGCGGTAGCCCGCCTCGACATGGGCGCGCTCCGCCGGCCAGTAGGGGCCGACCACCCGCGTGTAGAAATGTCGCAGCACCTCCTCCGCCGCCCCATCGAGGTGGAGCACGCCGTAGGCGATCAGCGCCAGCACGGCGCCGGGCCGGGCGACGCGCCGGGCCTCGGCGTAGAAAGCCGGCAGATCGAACCAGTGGGCGGCCTGGGCGGCCGTGATCAGGTCGGCGCAGGCCGCCGGAAGCCCGCTCGCCTCGGCAGGCGCCACCCGGAACTCGATCCGCGGGTGCGGCCGGGCCTCGGCGATCTGCGCGGCGCTCGCGTCCGTCGCCACGACCCGGTCGAAGGAGCCGGCCAGCAGCCGGGCGAGCTGCCCGTTGCCGCAGCCGCAATCGAGGGCGAGGCCGCGCCCCGGGGCCAGCGCCGCGAGCGCTTCCGCCAGGGCCGCCGGGTAGGTCGGGCGATGGGTCGCGTAGCCGGTGGCGGCCGCCGAGAAGTGGTCCTTGAAGGATGCGCCTGCCATCGTCGCCTCGTCCCGTGGATCCCGATCGTACCGCGCTTGACGCGGCAAGCCGATCCGGCCTGAAACGGGCGGATCATCGGCAACCCGGAAGACCCATGACCCGACGCCTCGCCCTCGCCGCGCTCGCGCTCCTGCCGCTGACGGCAGCGCCCCTCGCGGCGGCGGAACCCGACCCGACGGTGCTCGCCGCCGTGAAGGCGCAGGACAAGCCGCTGCGCGAGACGCTGGCGGGGCTCGTCAACGTCGATACCGGCACAGGCCAGGTGCCGGGCCTCAACACGGTCGAGGCGACCCTGCGCGCGCGCCTGGAGGCTCTCGGCGCGACCGTCGAGGCGCGGCCCGCGCCCGCCTTCGGCGGCAACACCCTGATCGGCCGGATCAAGGGATCGGGGCAGGCCAAGCTGATGCTGCTCGTGCACTACGACACGGTCTACGGCGAGGGCGAGGCCGGAAAGCGCCCCTACACGGAGCGGGACGGGCGCGCCTACGGCCCGGGCGTGGCCGACGCCAAGGCCGGCATCGCCATGATCCTGCACACGCTGGCCACCCTGCAGCAGATGAAGTTCACCGGGTTCGGCGAGATCACCGTGGTGTTCAACCCGGACGAGGAGCGCGGCTCGCGCGGCTCGCGGGACGTGATCCGCGAGGTCGCCGCCGGACAGGACGCGGTGCTCTCCTTCGAGCCGACCTTCGCGGACGAGGCGGTCGATGCCGCCACGATCGCCACGAAGGGCATCAACTACGCGAGCCTCACCGTGAAGGGCCGCTCGGCCCATGCGGGCGGCGCGCCGGAATCCGGCCGCAACGCCGTCACCGAACTCGCCCATCAGATCCTGCAGCTGCAGGATCTCGGCGACAAGCCGAAGGGCACAAGCCTGAACTGGACCGTGGTCTCGGGCGGCACCAAGCCGAACATCATCCCCGACCAGGCCAAGGCCGAGGGCGACATGCGCTACTTCGAGGCCTCCGAGTACGATCGCGTCCTGACCCAGGCCCGCAAGATCACCGAGACGCATCGCGTCCCCGACACGCAGGTGACGTTCGAGCTGGCCAAGGGCCGCCCGCCGCTGCCCGTGAATCCGGCGACGCGCAAGCTGGGCGAGGCGGCGCAGGCGATCTACCGCGAGGTCGGCGGCGACCTGAAGCTCGTCGAGATCGGCGGCGGCACGGACGCGGCCTACGCCTTCCAGCCCGGCAGCCCGGAGAAGCCCGTGGTGCTCGAATCCCTCGGCGTGGTCGGTGGGCGCTACCACAGCCCCGACGAGTTCGCCGTGCTCGACAGCCTGACGCCGCGCCTCTACCTCGCCACGCGCCTCGTCATGCAGCTCTCCGGCAAGGACGCCCGCTGAGGCGGCGGGCTGGCGGAGCGCCGGGGCCGTCCCACATCCCGGGGCCCGGACGCGGAGCCCCGCCATGACCCAAGACCTTCTCGCCCACACGGACGCGGTGCTGTTCGACGCCTACGGCACCCTGTTCGACGTGCACGCGGCGGTGCAGCGCCACGCCGCGGCGGTCGGGCCCGACGCCGGCCATCTCTCCGAGGTGTGGCGGAACAAGCAGCTCGAGTACAGCTGGGTACTCGGGCTGGCCGGGCGCTACCGCAGCTTCTGGGACCTCACCGAGGCGGCCCTCGACCACGCGCTCGCCCTGCACCCGGCGGTGGACCGGGCCTTGCGTGAGAAGCTCCTCGACGCCTACCGCGACCTCGACGCCTATCCTGAGGTGGCGAGCGTGCTGGAGCGACTGCGCGCTCGGGGCCTGCGGACGGCGATCTTCTCGAACGGCGACGCCCCGATGCTGGCGCGCGCCGTCGCCTCGGCCGGCTTGGGCGACCATCTCGACGCCGTGCTCTCGGTCGATGCCGCGGGGGTCTTCAAGACGGCGCCGGCCGCCTACGCCCGGGCGCTGGAACAGGCCGGGGCGGAGAAGAGGCGCGTCCTGTTCTGCTCCTCGAACCGCTGGGACATCGCGGGCGCGACCGCCTTCGGGCTGCGCTGCGCCTGGATCAACCGGAAGGGTCTGCCCGACGAGTACGCGGATCTGCAGCCGGCGGCGGTGCTGGCGGACCTCCGTGGGCTCCTGTCGGAGCGTTGATCCGATCCCGGGCAATCCGCGTCACGGCAGGCGGAAGACGCGCCTGCCGACGCGCGCCCAACACGATTGTGCACGTTCCGTTGGCGGATTTTTAAACATCCGGGCGCTGAACTCGTCCCGCACCAGCGGGAGAGTTTTGAGCGTGCGCACCACCCTGTCCTTCGGGCCGATCCGTCACGGGGCGCGCGCCGCGCTCGTCGGGGCCCTCCTCATCGCCGCGGCAGTGCCGGGCGAGGCCCGCGACGGCCGCAACGGCGGCCTCGCGGCCGGCGTCGCCGGCGGCGTCGTCGCCGGGGCGCTGCTCGGCGGCGCCGCCAACCAGCCCCCGCCGCCCCCGCCGGTCGAGGAGTACCGCCCGCGCCGCGTCGTCGTCGAGGAGCCCGAGGAGGTCGTCGTCCGCCGCCCACGCGGCCCCGTCTGCCACTACGAGCGCCGCAAGGTGTGGCTCAACGAGGAAGACTTCACGTACAAGCGCGTCGAGGTCTGCGAGTAGCGCGACGCCGTCCCCTCCCCCTCCGCGGGGGAGGGAGACCACGCGCGTCACTTCACCACGATCCAGTCCTCCACCACGAGGGCGTCGAGACCCGTGGTGTAGAACATCAGGATGGCGTCCTCCGCCGTGTGGAGGATCGGCTTGCCCATCACGTTGAAGCTGGTGTTGAGCAGGATCGGCACGCCGGTGATCTCGGCGAAGGCCGCGATCAGCCCGGCATAGGCGGGGTTGCGCTCCGCCGTCACGCTCTGGAGCCGGCCCGTCCCGTCGGCGTGGACCACCGCCGGCACCCGGTCGCGCACATCTTCGCGCCAGACCAGCGTGCGCTCCATGTAGGGGCTGTCGGCGTAGTCCTCGAACCAGTCCGGCCCGGCCTCGGCCAGGATCGAGGGCGCGAAGGGCCGGAAGGCCTCGCGGTACTTCACCTTCGCGTTCAGCGCGTCCTTGGCGCCGGCCGGCCGCGGGTCGGCCAGGATCGAGCGGTTGCCGAGCGCGCGGGGGCCGAACTCCGCCCGGCCCTGCACCCAGCCGACGAGCCCGCCCGCGGCCAGGACGCGGGCCGCCTCCCGGGTGACGCCGGGCAGGCCGAGGCGGCGGGCACGGGGCTCCTGCTCGGCCAAGCGCTCCATCGGCTCGGTCGAGACGCCGGAACCCAGATAGGGCGTGAGCGGGCGCGCCTGCGCCTCCGGGCCGGTCCAGTCCGGATGGTCGGCCGCGAAGGCGAGCCAGGCCGCGCCCACCGCGTTGCCGTCGTCGCCCGGCGCGGACGGGACGTGGAGGTTGCGGAAGGCCGAGCGCCCGAGCACGCGCCCGTTGTAGGAGGAGTTCAACCCGCAGCCGCCCGCGATGACGAGGTTGTCGTGCGGCGCGAGCGCGGAGGCCTCCGCCACCAGCACGTCCATCAGTTCGCAGAAGATCTCCTGGCCGGAGCGGGCGAGGTCGGCCCAGCCCCCCTCCCCCACATCGGCCGGACGGCGGGCCCGGATCTCCGCCGCGACCGCCTGCACGGTGGCGTCGTCGGCGAATTTCAGGCGCCCGTTCTCGACCGCGTAGAGGCGGCGCAATTCGTCCATCAGGTCCGGGTCGGGGCGGCCGTAGGGGGCGAGCCCCATGATCTTCCACTCCTCGCCCTTCACTTGGTCGAAGCCGGCCAGATCCGTGACGAGGCCATACAGGAAGCCGACCGAGCCGCGCCCGCGCTGGCGCCGCACCTCGGCGATCCGGCCGTCCCTCAGGCTGTAGATCGCCGCCGCCCCGGTCTCGCCCATGCCGTCGACGACGACGGCCGTGGCGTCGCGGAACGGGCTGCCCCAGAGGGCGTAGGCGGCATGCGCCAGGTGATGGGGATAGCGCGCCTGCGCGACGATCTCGGCCCGCGCCGCGGCGCCCGTGCCGCGGCTCTCCTGGTTGAGGGCGAGCAGGGTGCCGTAGCCCGCCCGGGCCTGTGCCAGCGCGAGGTCCGCGATGAAGATGCGCTCGGCCCGCTCGGGCACGAAGGAGCGGTTGAGCGTCGTCGGATGGGCGGCGAGCGCCATCAGGTCGAAGGCACCGCTCGCCTGCTGCCCGCGCAGGAAGTCGGAGAACTGCTCGCCCCAGCTCGACGCCACCACGATCTCGGAGCCGCGGGGCACGTATCGTTCGAGCAGGCCGATCATCCGGCCGGCGGGATCCGGCTCGCAGTTCGGCGCGCGCTTGTACTGCAGGACGCGCTCGGTCCCCTCGGCGAACAGCACGCTCCCGTCCGGCCCGACGAGGGCCACGGCGGGATCGTGGAAGGTGGTGGCGAGGCCGAGATAGTAGCGCATGGCCCTCCGGTTATTCCGCCCCGGCCCGCGCCGCAACGCGCGCCCGCGCCGGCGCCAGCCCGAGCAGGACCGCGCCGACGAGGCCGGAGAGGAGCGAGCCGGCGAGCACGCCGAGCTTGGTCTCGGTGGCGTGGGCGGCGTCCGCGAAGGCGAGGCCGCCGATGAACAGGCTCATGGTGAAGCCGATGCCGCAGAGGATCGCGACGCCGTAGACCTGCGCCCAGCTCGCGCCGGCCGGCCGCTGGGCGAGGCCCGCCGCGACGGCGAGCCGGACGCTCGCGAAGACGCCGATCTGCTTGCCCAGGAACAGGCCGAGCGCCACGCCGAGGGTCACCGGGTGCAGGAGGGCGTCCGGGGCGAGCCCGCCGAGGTTCACGCCCGCGTTGGCGAAGCCGAAGATCGGCACGATCGCGTAGGTGACCCAGGGCATCAGCGCGTGCTCCAGGCGGTGGAGCGGCGAGGTCGGGTCCTCGGGGCGCCCCGGGCTCGGGCGGATCGGGACGGTCAGCGCCAGGAGAACGCCCGCAACCGTGGCATGCACCCCCGAGCGCAGCACGAGGAACCAGAGCACGGCGCCGAGGACGAGATAGGGGGCGAGCCGCGTCACGCCGAGGCGGTTCAGGGCGATGAGGGCCGCGAGGGTCAGGCCCGCCCCCGCCAGCATCGGCAGGTCGAGGCCCCCCGTGTAGAACAGCGCGATGATGATGACGGCGCCGAGGTCGTCCACGATGGCGACCGCGCTCAGGAAGACCTTGAGCGAGACCGGCGCGCGCGATCCCAACAGCGCCAGCACGCCGAGCGCGAAGGCGATGTCGGTGGCGGCCGGGATCGCCCAGCCGCGGGCGGTGGGCTGACCGGCGTTGAAGGCGAGGTAGACCAGCGCCGGCACAACCATGCCGCCGAGCGCGGCGAGCCCCGGCAGGATCCGGTCGGGCCAGGTGCGCAGGCGCCCGTCGAGGGCCTCGCGCTTGATCTCCAGCCCGACGAGCAGGAAGAAGATCACCATCAGGCCGTCGTTGATCCAGTGCAGCAGGCTCAACGGTCCGAGATGGACGTGGAGGGCGTGCTCGTAGGCCGGCCCGAGGGCCGAGTTCGCCACCACCAGGGCGAGGGCTGCCGCGGCCATCAGGACGAGGCCGCCGCCCGCCTCGCTGGTGAGCGCCGTGCGGATCGCGGAGAGGGGTCGGGCCTGTCTCATGGCCCCCGGTTGCCCCGAATGGCGGCGCAGTTCAATCCCGCGTGATCGCCTCGGGCCGCCGAAACCCGGCCCGCGCCGCGAGCGAAGACCTGCGGCGGCCGCGCCCGGCCGCACCCGGAGCCCCCATGCTCACGACCCTCGGCCTCGCGACCCTCGCCGGCCTGCTCTCGACGCTCTCGCCCTGCGTGCTGCCGCTGGTGCCGATCGTGCTGGCGGCCGCCGCCTCCGAGCACCGGATGGGGCCGCTGGCGCTCGCGGCCGGGCTGGCGCTCGCCTTCACGGGGATCGGGCTGTTCGTGGCCACGGTGGGCTTCGCGATCGGGCTCGACGGCGACGTGTTCCGCAGCCTCGGGGCGGTCCTGCTCGTCGGCCTCGGCCTCGTGCTGATGCTGCCGCCGCTGCAGGCCCGGCTCAGCGCGGCGCTGGGGCCCGCGGGCGCCTGGGCCGGCCGGCGGCTCGGCGCGGTCGCGGGTCGGGGCTTGGGCGGCCAGTTCGGCGTCGGCCTGCTGCTGGGCGCGGCCTGGAGCCCCTGCGTCGGGCCGACCCTCGGAGCGGCCTCGCTGCTGGCGGCGCGGGGCGAGAATCTCGGCGCGGTGGCGCTCACCATGCTGGGCTTCGGGCTCGGCGCGGCCGCGCCCCTCCTGCTGCTCGGCCTCCTCTCACGGGAGGCGCTGGCGCGCCGCCGCGGCGGGCTCGCGGCCTTCGGACAGGGCGCGAAGGCCGCGCTCGGCGCCCTGCTGGCGGTGCTGGGGCTCCTCGTGCTGAGCGGGCTCGACAAGCGGGCGGAGGCGTGGGCGGTCGCGGCCTCGCCCGACTGGCTCACCGCGCTGACGGTCCGGTACTGAGCCCAGGCTTCGGCGCGCTCCCGCGAACGTGAACGGCCACGGCGTGGCCGCCCGCGAAGGCCCGTGACAGATGCGCTCCGGTCACCGCAACCGGAATCCTTAACCCATCATGGCACCGCGCGAACCGATCCTCACCCTCGTGCCGATCGCAGACCTGCGCCCGACGCAGATGACCGTGGGCTACCGCGAGGTCGAGGAGAAGCGCCGCCGCTGGCGCCAGCACGATTCCGAGAAGAAGGAGAAGTTCCTCGGCTCGCACATGATCCCGACGCTGCTCGGCCCGAAGAAGCGCCACTACCTCATCGACCACCACCACCTCGCCCGCGCGCTCCAGCTGGAGGGCGTCGAGGCGGTGCTGGTCACGGTCGTGGCCGAACTGCACAAGCTCGACAAGGACGCCTTCTGGACCGTGTGCGACCACAAGTCCTGGGCTCACCCCTACGACGCCGAGGGCGTCCGGCAGGATTTCAAGGCGATCCCGAAGGCGGTCGCGGACCTCGCCGACGACCCGTTCCGCAGTCTCGCGGGCGAGCTGCGCCGGGCCGGCGGCTTCGCCAAGGACACCACGCCCTTCAGCGAGTTCCTCTGGGCCGATTTCCTGCGCCGGACCATGAAGGCCAAGCAGGTCGAGGGCGACTTCCCCTCGGCGCTGGAGCGGGCGCTGCAGCTCGCCAAGTCGGAGGATGCCGGCTACCTACCGGGCTGGTGCGGGCCGGTCACGGCCTGACGGCCCCGGCCGGCGGGCGGGGCGCCCGAAAAATGCCCCGCCGCGGCACCACGCTACGGCAAGCTTGCGCCGGCAAGGTGTCCGCCGCGCGCACGCTCTCGACGCCTGCCCGCTCGACCCGCTAGACGGAGCCTCGATGCCGATCACGCCGCGCCTCGTTCTCGCCGCCGCCCTCAGCTTCCTGGCCGGCGGCCCGCTCCAGGCGCAGGACCGGGGGACGCTGACCCCGAAACCGCTGCCGCCGCTCGCCAACCCGGACGATCCCGCGACCCCCGCCAAGGCCCTGTTCGGCCGCGCCACCGGGCCCACCGGGGGGCCGGCGCACGCCTACGGCTCCTACGCCAAGGGCTGCTTCTCGGGCGGCGAGGCGCTCTCGGTGGACGGGGCGACCTGGCAGGTGATGCGACTCTCGCGCAACCGGATGTGGGGCACCCCGCCGCTCGTCGATTTCCTGGAGCGGCTGGCGGGCCAGGCCCCGCGGGTCGGCTGGCCGGGGCTCCTCGTCGGCGACATGTCGCAGCCGCGCGGCGGGCCGATGCTGACGGGCCACGCCTCGCACCAGCTCGGCCTCGACGCCGACATCTGGCTCACCCCGATGCCCGACCGCCGCCTCACACGGGCCGAGCGCGAGGAGATGTCGGCGACGAACGTGGTGCGCGCCGACCGGCTCGACATCGACCCGCAGGTCTGGACCCAGCAGCACCACCGCATCATCCGGCTCGCCGCCGAGCAGCCCGAGGTGGCGCGCATCTTCGTGAATCCGGCGATCAAGCGGGCGCTCTGCCGCGAGGCCGGTGGTAGCCGCTGGCTCTCGAAGGTGCGCCCGATGTACGGGCACAACTACCATTTCCACATCCGCCTCGCCTGCCCGGCCGGCCAGGGGGCCTGCGACGACCAGGCGCCGCCCCCGCCCGGCGACGGCTGCGGCGAGGAGCTGGCCTACTGGTTCAGCGACGCGGTGCTGAACCCCAAGCCCCCGAAGGTGAAGCCGAAGCCGCGGCCCCCGATGACGCTGGCCGCGCTCCCCGCCGCCTGCCGGGCGGTGCTGAAGGCGCCCTGAGCCGGACCGATCGCGCAGCCACCGGAGACCGACCTTGACCGAATCGACCACCGGGCCGACGCCCCGCCGGCCCGACCACGACATCGATCCGCTCTTCCTGGCGCGCCGCTCGCCGCGCCACTTCACCGGCGAGGCGGTGCCGGAAGCCGAGCTGATGCGGATGATCGAGGCGGCGCGCTGGGCGCCCTCCTCCTACAATTCGCAGCCCTGGCGCTTCCTCTACGCGCTGCGCGACGACGCCAACTGGGCGACTTTCCTGGGCCTCCTCGTGCCGGCCAACCAGAAATGGGCCCAGGATACCGGCGCGCTCCTGTTCCTGGTCTCGAACAGCCGCATGAAGGTCGGGGACGAGCTCAAGCCCTCGTGGAGCCACTCGCTCGACGCGGGCGCGGCCTCGCTCGCCTTCCAGCTCCAGGCGGTCCGCCAGGGCTGGCACGCCCACGGCATGGGGGGCTTCGACCATGCGCGGGCACCCGAGGCGCTGAACTTGCCCGAGCACCACCGGATCGAGGCGGCCTACGCGGTGGGCCGCATGGTCGCCTGGGACGACCTTACGGAGGAGCAGCGGACCCGCGAGACCCCGAACGGCCGCCGCCCGATCGGCGACTTCACCCATGCGGGGCCCTTCCCGAAGGCGGGGTGAACCGCGCTGCGACGCGGCAAGTCTTTGGTCCGTGAACGGAAAGTCGTGTCGGGCGCTTGCAAGCGCTCGGCGAGTCGGGGCAGGATTCAAGGCCAGACGGGCGCTCCGGAGCCGGAATCCATGACCAACGAAGGACCCGACCACGCCGCCGGGCTGCAGGCGGTGGCCGACCGCTACGGCGTCGGCCTCGACGCCGTGCGCCACCTGATGCACGCGCTGGAGCGCGGGCAGGGCAACATGGCACAGTTCGACCATCCGGACCTCGGCGGCATGGGCCAGTGGTCGGCGGGCGGCATGATCATGGTCGGCGACATGTTCAACACCGACCTCAAGGCGCGGGTCTCCGGCCTCTGCACCGAGCTCGCCGCGGCGCTGCCGCCGGGCGGCTGGTCGGCGGGCGGCGCGCCCGAGAGCCAGCGCGGCGGCGGCACGTGGTGGCCGGCCGACCTCGGTCACCCCGCGAGCACCGGCTCGCAGAACGGGCTGCGCTACGCCTACTTTCCGGAGAGCCGGCGCCTCGCGATCGAGTCGGGCGCGGGCGTCGCGCTCTACGACACGGGCGACCACCACATCTCCGGCGTCTCGCAGGCGAACGGCGCCCTCAGCTTCTCCGGCCCGCAGGGCGCAGTCGCTGTCGAGCACCTGCGCCGGATCGGCGCCGAGGCCGCGCGCCAGCCCGCGGCCGAGATGGCGTCCGCCCCGTCCGCGGCGCCGCAGGCTCATGCTCCGAGCCCCGCGGGCCCGCTGTCCGGCGACGTGCTCGGCACGATCGAGCGGCTGGCCGAGCTGCACGGCCGCGGCGTTCTGACCGATCAGGAATTCGCGGATAAGAAGGCGGAGCTGCTCGCCCGCCTCTGATCGGGGCGCCATATCGGATCCGCGGCCGGCCCGGCCGCCGGCCCCGGCACCTCACTTGGCCCTGACCCGCGACCTGCTCGACATCCGCCGGATCTACCACGAGGCCGCCGTGCCGGATCACCGGCGCGGCGCCGAGATCCTGGCGCGCTTTCCGGACGCCGAGCGCATCCTCGTCCCCTCCCACTGGAACATCCCGGAGCTGCACGGCAACGCCGGCTCAGTGGAGGACTGGGTGCGCCTCAAGCGCTCGACGCTGGTGCTCGGGGTGAAGAAGGGGCTCACCATGCGCCCGAACGGGCGCAGCGCCCACTTCATAGCGCCCTCGACCTCGAACGGCTGCGCCATGGCCTGTGCCTACTGCTACGTGCCGCGCCGCAAGGGCTTCTCCAACCCGATCTCGCTCTTCGTGAACACGGAGGCCGCCTGCGCGGCGATCGCGCGGCACGCTCGGAAGCAGGGCCGGCTCCCGGAGCCCGACCAGATCGATCCGGCCCACTGGGTCTACGATATCGGTGAGAACGGCGACCTCTCGGTCGATGCGGCCCTGACCGAGGGCGTGCGCGACTTCGTGGCGCTGTTCCGAGATTTACCCAACGCCAAGGCCTCCTTCGCCACAAAGGCGGTGAACCGCGACCTGCTGGGCTACGATCCGCAGGGCAAGACCCGCATCCGCTTCTCGCTGATGCCGGACAAGATCGCCCGGGTGGTGGACGTGCGCACCGCGCCGATCCCGGAGCGGATCGCGGCGATCGACGACTTCGTGGCCGCCGGCTACGAGGTCCACGCCAACTTCTCGCCGGTGATCCTCTACGAGGGCTGGGAGGCCGACTGGCGGACGCTGTTCGAGCAGATCGCGGACGGCCTCTCGGCCCGCGCCCGCGCGCAGCTCCGGTGCGAGATCATCATGCTGACGCACAATGCGGGGCTGCATCAGGTCAATCTCGGCTGGCACCCGAAGGCGGAAGCGCTGCTCTGGCGGCCCGACATCCAGGAGACGAAGGTCTCGGAAGGGGGCGGCGAAAACGTGCGCTACCGGGCCGGCTGGAAGGGCCGTTGGCTCGCCCGCTTCAAGGCGCTCCTGGCCGAGACCCTGCCGGACTGCACCGTGCGCTACGCGTTCTGAACCGCGGCTCGGGCGGCCGCGTTGGCGCGGGGATCGGACGGGAGAGCACCAGTGACGGACCACGCAGCCCATATCGCCGAGGCGGTCGCGATCGCGCGCCGGAACGTGGATGAGGGCGGCTCGCCCTACGGCGCGGTGATCGTGCGGGAGGGCGCCGTGCTCGCCCGCGCGGCCAACACGGTCCACCGCACGAACGACCCGAGCGACCACGCCGAGATGGTGGCCCTGCGCGAGGCGAGCCGCCTGCTCGGCAGCCGCGACCTCTCGGATTGCGTGATGTACGCGAGCGGCCAGCCCTGCCCGATGTGCCACGCGGCGATGCGGCTCGCGGGCTTTCGCGCGGGCTACTTCGCCTACGCGGCCGAGGAGGCCGAGACCTACGGGGCGGGCTCGGCGACGATCTACGCGGAGCTGTGCCGCCCGCTCGCCGAACAGCCGATGCGGCTGGAGCATCGGAGGCCGGAGGGGGAGAGCCCCTACCCGGCCTGGGCGGCGAAGAAGCGGGGGTGAACCGCGCCGCGCCCCCTCTCCCATAGGGAGAGGTCTGCTTTCGCAGAAAGCCGGGGTGAGGGGTATGACGTCTCAGGACGGCGCTCGGCATCGACGCGCGTTCAGGGCGCCGCCTACTCTGGGAGTGTCATACCCCTCACCCTATCCCTCTCCCTATGGGAGAGGGGACCCGCGCCCTACCGTCGCCCGCCCGCGGCCCGCAGGCCGCGCGCCGGTGACGCCGCGCCGTCCTCCTCGAACAGCTCGGCGAGCTTCTCGGTCATCGCGCCGCCGAGCTCTTCCGCGTCGATGATCGTCACGGCGCGGCGGTAGTAGCGCGTCACGTCGTGGCCGATGCCGATGGCGAGCAGCTCGACGGGCGAGCGCGTCTCGATGTCCTCGATCATCCAGCGCAGGTGCCGCTCGAGGTAGTTGCCGGCATTGACCGACAGGGTCGAATCGTCGACCGGCGCGCCGTCCGAGATCACCATCAGGATCTTGCGCTGTTCGGGGCGGCCGAGCAGGCGCTTGTGCGCCCAGTCCAGCGCCTCGCCGTCGATGTTCTCCTTCAGAAGCCCCTCGCGCATCATCAGCCCGAGGTTCTTGCGCGCGCGGCGCCAGGGGGCGTCCGCCGATTTGTAGACGATGTGGCGCAGGTCGTTGAGGCGGCCCGGGTTCGGCGGCTTGCCGGCGGCGAGCCACGCCTCGCGGCTCTGGCCGCCCTTCCAGGCGCGGGTGGTGAACCCCAAGATCTCGACCTTGACGCCGCAGCGCTCCAGCGTGCGGGCCAGGATGTCGGCGCAGGTCGCCGCCACCGTGATCGGCCGGCCGCGCATCGAGCCCGAATTGTCGAGGAGCAGCGTGACGACGGTGTCGCGGAAATTCGTGTCCTTCTCCTGCTTGAAGGAGAGAGGCTGGAACGGGTCGATCACCACGCGGACGAGGCGAGCCGGATCGAGCTGGCCCTCCTCCAGGTCGAAGTCCCAGGCGCGGTTCTGCTGGGCGAGCAGCCGCCGCTGCAGACGGTTGGCGAGGCGCCCGACCACGCCCTGCAGGTGCGAGAGCTGCTTGTCGAGATAGGTGCGCAGCCGCGCCAGCTCGTCCGGATCGCAGAGATCCTCGGCGTGGATGACCTCGTCGAAGCGGGCGTTGAAGACCTTGTACTCGGGCCCCCGCGGGGTGTTGTCGGCCCGCTGCGGCGGGCGCCAGGACTCGCCGGCCTCCTCGGAATCGGCCTCCTCGGCCTCGTCGGGCAATTCGCCCGAGGGCGCGTCGGCGGCCTCCTGCGAGCCCTCCTCGATCTCATCGGAGGCCTCCTCGGAGGTCTCGATCTCGGCGCGGTCGCCCTGGGACTGCTCCTCGGCCTCGCCCTCCTGCGGGCTCTGGTCGCTGTCCTGGGCCTCGCCCTCCTCGTCGGTCTCGTCGTCCTCCGGGTCGAAGGGCGTCTCGTCCGCCATGTCGAGGGAGGAGAGGAGGTCGCGCACCGAGCGCGCGAAGGCGCGCTGGTCCTCGATGGAACCCAGCAGCCCGTCGAGGTTGCGCCCGGCCTTGGCCTCGACGTGGTCCCTCCACAGATCGACGATGCGCTGCGCGGCGGCCGGCGGCGCCTGCCCCGTCAGGCGCTCGCGCACCATCAGCGCGACGGCGTCCTCCATCGGCGCGTCGGCCCGATCCGTAATGGTCTCGTACTTGCCGCCGCGATGGTAGCGGTCCTCCAGCATCGCCGAGATGTTCGAGGCGACGCCCGCCATCCGGCGCGCGCCGATCGCCTCGACGCGGGCCTGCTCGACCGCGTCGTAGACCGCGCGGGCCGGCGCGTTCTCGGGCGCGAGGCGGCGGTGGACGGCGACGTCGTGGCAGCCGAGGCGCAGCGCCATCGAGTCGGCGTTGCCGCGCAGCACCGCGACGTCGTGGGCGGAGAGCTTGCGGGGCGGCTCGGGCAGCCGCGCCTTGTCCCCCGTCAGCGCCGGCCGGTCGGTGGCGTAGGTCACCTCGATCTCGGAGCGGCGCGCGATGGCGCGCAGGCACCCCGCCACCGAGCGCTTCAGGGGCTCGGCCACGGGCTCGCGGCGCTCACCGGGCTTGCGGTTGGAGATGGACATGCGGGGCTACCGGTCGGCCTCGTACTCGAAGGGACGGTTCAGGATGTCGTCCCAGCTGTAGGGACACTCCGCGGGCAGGGTCTTGGGGGAACGCCGCATCTCGCGGGCGGCTCGCAACCGGGCAAGCCGGAAGCCGTCCTCGATCGCCTCGCCGACACGCGACTTGAGACCCGGGTTCCGGCGCAATTGCCGGTCGATCCGCACGCGCTGCTCGGCGATGGTCAGGGACCAGCTCCGGGTCCGACGCTCGGGCTGGTGGTCCCATCTGAGGGCGTGGGCCAGAAGCACGTCGATGGCGCTCTCGAGCTTGTCGTACTGCTCCGAACCCACGTCGCTCAGCTCCTCGGCGATGTTGTCGAGGTCGAGCGCTTCCACCCGGCCGGCGCGAAGCAGCGCCACCTGCTCCTGGACCCAGGTGTAGAGGTCGTCCGCGCAGCGCGTCCGGCCCTCGGCGCGCGGGGCCGGCGGGGCGTCCTCGCGGGTCGGGGCCGGCGGCGCCATCGCGTCCTCCATCGGGTCAGCTCAGCGCGACGTTCACCGCGCTTTCGGGCAAGTCCTTGCCGAAGGCGCGCTGGTAGAACTCCGCGACCAGCGTCCGTTCCAGCTCGTCGCACTTGTTCAGGAAGGTCACCCGGAAGGCGAAGCCGATGTCGCGGAAGATGTCGGCGTTCTCCGCCCAGGTGATCACCGTGCGGGGGCTCATCACGGTCGAGAGGTCGCCGTTCATGAAGGCGTTGCGGGTGAGGTCCGCCACGCGCACCATGCGGTTGACGATGTCGCGGCCCTGGTCGCCCTGATAGTGGGTCGCCTTCGAGAGCACGATGTCGACCTCGCGGTCGTGCGGCAGGTAGTTCAGCGTGGTGACGATCGACCAGCGGTCCATCTGGCCCTGGTTGATCTGCTGGGTGCCGTGATAGAGGCCCGACGTGTCGCCGAGGCCGACCGTGTTGGCGGTCGCGAAGAGCCGGAAGGCGGGGTGGGGGCGGATCACCCGCTTCTGGTCGAGGAGCGTCAGGCGGCCGGACACCTCCAGCACGCGCTGGATCACGAACATCACGTCGGGCCGGCCGGCATCGTACTCGTCGAAGACGAGCGCGACATTGTTCTGCAGCGCCCAGGGCAGGATGCCGTCTTGGAAGGCGGTGACCTGCTGGCCGTCCTGCAGCACGATCGCGTCCTTGCCGACGAGGTCGATGCGCGAGACGTGGCTGTCGAGGTTGATCCGGATGCAGGGCCAGTTCAGGCGAGCGGCGACCTGCTCGATATGGGTCGACTTGCCGGTGCCGTGATAGCCCGTGACCATCACGCGGCGGTTCTTGGCGAAGCCCGCCAGGATGGCGAGCGTGGTCTCGCGGTCGAAGATGTAGTCCGGGTCGAGATCCGGCACGTGCTCGTCGGCTTCCGAGAAGGCGGGCACCTTGAGGTCGAGGTCGATGCCGAACACCTCGCGGACCGAGACGTGGCGGTCGGGCATCGCGGCGGGCTTGTCGTCAGAGAGCATACGGGACCTCGTGGGGGCGGGCTCCGACGGCGGGTGCCGGATGACCTCGCGGATTCTCGGACCGGGCGGGCCGCGGACAAGCCGCGGTGCCGGCCTTCCTTAGCCGTCGTCGCGGCGGAGCGCCAAGGGGGCGGCGGCACGCGGGACGCGACGTCCGGGATCACCTCCATATAGGGAGCCCGCCGCCGTTGTCCGCCCGCACCGCGCGATAGCGACGCGCGGCGGGTGCATCCTTCGTGCCGATCCCGTCCCCGCCTGCTCCGGCCGAGGGCGCCCTAGCAGAGCCCGGCACCGCGCAGCACGTCGTGGGCGCGGATGATGTCGCGCAGGCGGTCCTCGAAGGAGCGGTCGCCGCCGTTGGCGTCCGGGTGGAAGCGCTTCACCAGCACCTTGTACTGCGCCTTGATGGCGGTGGCGTCGGCGGTCTCGTCGAGGCCCATCACGTCGAGGGCCTTGGCGACGGTGGCCGAGTGGCGCGGGCGCTGAGGCTCGGCCTTGCGGCGGGCCTCCCCGAGCCCTTCCGCCCGCAGGATGCCCAGCGGATCGACATAGGCCCAGTCGCGCTGCGGCTCCGATTTCGGCTTGGTCGCGCCGGTCTTGTTCACCCCCATCGCCCAGGTCGGCCGGTGCCCGATGATGGCGTCCTTCTGGTAGGCCTGCACCGCGGCGTCGTTCATGCCGTCGAAGTAGTTGTAGGTCGCGTTGTAGGCGCGCACGTGGTCCATGCAGAAGCGCCAGTACTGGCCCTCCGCCTTGCGGCCCTTGGGCGCGCGGTAGAGCCCCGGCCGGCCGCAGCCCGGGGTCTCGCAGACGGGCCCGGTCTCCTTCGCGTCGTCGCAGGAGGGCTTAATCCGGATGCTGTCGAACAGGCGCGAGTTGAGATCCATGACGGGGCGATTATGAGGGGGCGGACCGGAGACACAAGGCCGGCGGGCCTGATGCCGCATGCGGTGGATCGGGGTTGACGGACCGGCCGCCGGCGCCTCCGCCGGGAATCGAGGGTTTTCAGCCGATGGCGACGTTGCGGGACTGGATCGAGGAGACGCTTCGGACGCAGCTGGCGCCGACGCGGCTCGATGTGGTGGACGAGTCCCACCTGCACGCGGGCCATTCCGGATGGCGCGAGGGCGGCGAGACGCATTTCCGCCTCGACGTCGTCTCGGCGGCCTTCGAGGGCAAGAGTCGGGTGGAGCGTCACCGTCTGGTGAACGGGCTGATGGACGAGGCGTTCAAACGTGGGCTCCACGCCCTGGCACTGAAGGCGCGCACGCCCGGCGAGGCGGCCTGACCGGGCACCCGAGCCCCAACGGAGATATGGCGATCGTGGCCCTGGTCTGCACCCCTCAGATCGCCATCGCGGACGATGAGTTGGAGGAGAGCTTCGTGCGCGCCTCCGGCCCCGGCGGACAGAACGTCAACAAGGTCTCCACGGCGGTCCAGCTGCGCTTCGACGCGCGCCGCTCGCGCGCGCTGCCCGACGCGGTGGCGGTGCGGCTGATGCGGCTCGCCGGCCACCGGCTCACCCAGGACGGGGTGATCGTCATCAACGCACAGCGCTTCCGCAGCCAGGAGCGCAACCGCGAGGACGCCCGCGAGCGGCTCGCCGCGCTCGTCGCGGAGGCCGCGGTGCCGCCGACGCCGCGGCGGGCGACCCGGCCGACGCTCGCCTCGAAGAAGCGCCGCCTGGACGCCAAGAACCGCCGCGGCGCGGTCAAGCGCATGCGCGGCGGCCCCGGGGAGGATTGAGGCCGCCGCGCCTCAGGCGAGCGCCTTGGCCTTCGCGACGGGCTTGGAGCTCGGCGCGGCGTCGGGGGCCGGCGAGAAGCCCGAGACCAGCTCGCTGCCGGGCTTGGCGATCGTGAGGACGAGGGCGATGAGGGCGAGCAGCGCGGCCAGGGCCGCCGGGACCAGGAAGGCGGTCTCGCCGTAGCGCAGCTGCAGCACGCCGCCCATGATCGCCCCGAAGCTCAGGCCGCCCCAGAGCGGCGCTTGGATCCAGAACGACGAGGCGACCGATCCCATCAGCAGGTTGGCGAGGCCGGTGCCGAAGCGGACCACCGCGCCGGTGACGTAGGTGAGCGCGAGGCTGCGCCCGCCGTCATCCTGCAGGATCGCGTTCTGCAGGCCGAGCGCCAGGATGATCGGGTAGGCGTGCAGCGGGTAGGCGTAGGTGCCCCAGGGCATGAAGAGGCCGAGCCCGAGCAGGACCGCCTCGATCGTCAGGAGCGCGGCGAGCCGCCAGCGCCCGAACAGGGCGGCGAGCAGCGTGCCGAGGAACGCACCGAAGCAGAACACGATGATGGTGCTGGCGACGCGCGTGACGTTCTCCCAGTCGCTGTTGGCCACCGCGACGCCGAAGCGCGTGGTGTTGCCCGACATGAAGGACATGAAGAGCTGCGAGAATTCGAGGAAGCCGATCGAGTCGGCGCAGCCCGCGAGCACTGCCAGCGCGACCGCGAAGGGGATGCGCGTGGTGGGGCTTGCCGGGAACGACTTGTCCGCCGGCGCCTCTTTGCGCGTCTCCGTCATGCGCTCTTTCCTTTGTCACACGTCTTGGGAACCGCGTGATAAGCGCGAAAGACGGCAATGGTTCAGTGTTCGTGGAAACACGATGTGTTTTTCCTCAGCACGATGACCCGGCCCGGAACATCCCGGCCCCGTTCGCGCCGGATCGCCGCAGGGATGCGCAGCGCGGTCGCGAGCCCGGCGCCGCGCGCCGCCGTCTCTAGATGGGCGTCGGGGTGCGCGAAGCGCCCGTCCGCGCCCAGGCGCGCGGCGTCCACCGGGTCTCCCGCCGCCGCCTCGTCCGGAGACTGCACCGTGAAGGCGGCCAGCCCGCCCGGGCGCAGCACGCGGCCGATGCCCGCCAGCACGGGACCGAGATCGGCGAGGTAGATGAACACGTCGGCCGCGAGGCAGAGATCGGCGCAAGCCCCAGGCTCGCCCGCCAGGAACGGGACGAGGTCGCCTTCCGCGAGGCGGTCGTAGCAGCCCTTGGCGCGGGCGAGCCGGAGCATCGCGGGCGAGAGATCGACGCCGCCGAGATGGCCCGCCCGGTCGCGGATCGCCGCTCCCATCAGTCCGGTGCCGCAGCCGAGATCGAGCACGACCGCGAAGCGCGCGGGCGTGTCCGGCACCGCGTCGAGGGCCTGCCGCAGGAGGGCCGGGCCGCGATAGCCGAGCCCCTCGATGAGGTGCCGCTCGAAGCGGCCCGCGTAGCCGTCGAACAGGGCGCGCACGTAGGCGCTCGACAGGGCGGCGTCACCCCCGCCGAGCCGGGCCCGGTGCAGGCCGGCGCCGATCCGGTCCTCGGGGTCCAGGCCGTGGGCGGTCTCGAAGGCGTCGAGCGCGGCGCGCAACTGCTCCTCGGCCCCGGTCGCGGCGTGCAGGCTCTCGCGGGCGCGGCCCAGCAGCAGCCAGGCCGGGGCGTAGCGCGGCGCCCGCTCGATCGCCTGCTCGGCCATCTCGGCGGCGCCCAGGGCGTCGCCCTCCGCCAGGCAGGCCTCGGCGTAGACGTAGCGGCGGTCGGCGAGCAGGTCGCCGGAGGAGTGCTGGGACGCGTGCTGGGACATCGGGGCGTGCTGAACGGGGCGGGACGGGCGCCCTATATACCGGCGCCCAGACACGGACCATCATGCCGCTCCGCGCCAGCGACCTCCTCACCCTCACCCGCGAAGGGCTCTACTGCCCGCTCGGCGACTTCCACGTCGACCCGACCTGGCCGGTGCCCCGCGCGCTGATCACGCACGGCCACGCCGACCACGCGCGGGCCGGCCACGGCCGGGTGCTGGCGACGCCCGAGACCCTGCGGATCATGGCGGTGCGCTACGGCGCCGAGTTCTGCGGCACCCGCCAGGAGGCGGCGCTCGGCGATCCGATCCGGATCGGCGAGGTCACGGTGCGGTTCGCGCCGGCCGGCCACGTGCTGGGCTCGGCCCAGATCGCGATCGAGCGGGAGGGCGTGCGGGTGGTTGTCTCGGGCGACTACAAGCGCGCGCCGGACCCGACCTGCCTGCCCTTCGAGGTGGTGCCCTGCGACGTCTTCATCACCGAGGCGACCTTCGGCCTGCCGGTCTTCCGCCACCCCGACACGCGCGGCGAGGTGCGGCGCCTGCTCGAGTCCGTGCGGCTCTTCCCCGAGCGCGCCCACATCGTCGGCGCCTACGCGCTCGGCAAGGCGCAGCGGGTGATGGCGCTGCTGCGGGAGGAGGGCTGGGACCGGCCGATCCACCTGCACGGGGCGATGGAGAAGCTGACCGAACTCTACAAGCAGGAGGGCGTGCCGCTCGGCGACACCCCGAAGGTCGTGGCGGCCGAGCGCAAGGACCTGCACGGCGCCATCGTGCTCTGCCCGCCCTCCGCGATCCAGGACCTGTGGTCGCGCAAGTTTCCCGATCCGGTGACCTGCTTCGCCTCGGGCTGGATGCGTGTGCGCGCCCGGGCGCGCCAGAAGGGCGTCGAGCTGCCGCTGGTGATCTCCGACCATTCCGACTGGCCCGACCTCTGCCGCACCATCCGGGAGACCGGGGCCGGCGAGGTCTGGGTCACGCACGGGCAGGAGGATGCGCTGGTGCACTGGTGCGGCACGCAAGGCATCCGGGCCAAGCCCCTGCACCTGCTGGGCTACGGTGACGACGGCGAGGCCGAGCCCGCGCCCGAAGCCGGTCCTGGACCCGACAATGGGGCCGGCCCGGAGGAGGCCGCCGCGTGAACGCCTTCGCCGAACTCCTCGACCGCCTCGCCTACGAGCCGCGCCGCAACGCGAAGCTGCGCCTGCTGCAGGACTACTTCGCCCGGACCCCGGACCCGGAGCGCGGCTACGCGCTGGGTGCCATGACCGACACCTTGAGCTTCCGCGAGGCCAAGCCCGCCCTGATCCGGGCGCTGGTGGAGGAGCGGGTCGATCCGGTGCTGTTCCGGCTCTCGCACAACTATGTGGGCGACCTCGCCGAGACGACCGCGCTGATCTGGCCGGGGCCGGATGCGGGGGAGGCAGGGCTCGGCCACAACAACCCGCCCCCGCCGACGCTGGCCGAGGTGGTGGAGACGCTCGGCACCACGGCCAAGAAGGACCTGCCCGCCCACCTCGCCCACTGGCTCGACGCGCTCGACGAGACCGGGCGCTGGGCGCTGCTGAAGCTCGTCACCGGCAACCTCCGGGTCGGCGTCTCGGCGCGTCTGGCCAAGACGGCGGTGGGCGCGCTCGGCGGCCACGAGGCCGACGCGGTGGAGGAGGTCTGGCACGGGCTCACCCCGCCGTTTGCCGGGCTCTTCGCCTGGGTCGAGGGCAAGGGGGAGCGCCCCGAGACCCTGAACCCGGCCCCGTTCCGGCCGCCCATGCTCTCGCACCCGATCGAGGAGGAGGCCGACCTCGACCGGCTCGACGCGGAGGATTTCTCCGGCGAGTGGAAGTGGGACGGCATCCGGGTCCAGCTCGTCGGCGGCCGCGACCGGGACGGCGCCCAGGTCGCCCGGGTCTATTCCCGCACCGGCGAGGACATCACCGGAGCGTTCCCGGATCTCGCCGAGGCGATCACCTTCACGGGCAGCCTCGACGGCGAGCTGCTGATCCTGCGCGAGGGCCGGGTGCAGAGCTTCAACGTCCTGCAGCAGCGGCTCAACCGGAAGGCCGTCACCCCGAAGCTGCTCGACGAGTTCCCGGCGCATGTGCGCGCCTACGACATCCTGGCGGCGGACGGCGCGGACCTGCGGGTCGAGCCGTTCGAGACCCGCCGCGCCCACCTCGAAGCCTTCGTGGGCCGCCTCGATCACGCCCGCATCGACCTCTCGCCGGTGGTGCCCTTCGCGAACTGGGCGGAGCTGGCGGCGGCCCGCGCCGACCCGGCCTCGGTCGGCGCCGGGGAGGACGCCGACGCGATCGAGGGCGTGATGCTGAAGCGGCGCTCCAGCCCCTACCTGCCGGGCCGCCCCAAGGGGCCCTGGTGGAAGTGGAAGCGCGAGCCCCACATCGTGGACGCGGTGATGATGTACGCCCAGCGCGGCCACGGAAAGCGCTCGTCCTTCTACTCGGACTACACGTTCGGGGTCTGGCGGGAGGGGCCGGAGGGCGACGAGCTGGTGCCGGTCGGCAAGTGCTATCACGGCTTCACGGACGCGGAACTGCAAAAACTCGACCGCTACGTCCGCAACCACACCACCAAGCGCTTCGGGCCGGTGCGCGAGGTCGCCTACGGCCGCGACGCCGGGCTCGTGCTCGAGATCGCCTTCGAGGGCGTGCAGCGCTCGACGCGACATAAGTCGGGCGTGGCGATGCGCTTTCCCCGGGTCAGCCGGATCCGCTGGGACAAGCCTCCGGCCGAGGCCGACCGGATCGACGTGCTGGAGCGCATCCTCGCCCGCGGCGAGCGCGAGATCGCGCCGGGCCAGACGCTGGAGGAGACGCGATGAGACAGGGCCGGATCGGCGGGATCGAAGACTTCTCGGCGGGCGCGGTCGAGCGGCGGGCGGGCGCGCGCCTGACCATCGCCACGCCGGGCCAGGGCTTCACCGACTTCACCGAGGCGGTCGCCGCCTTCGTCCGCCAGAGCGGCATCCGGGACGGGCTCGTCCACGTGTTCTGCCGCCACACCTCGGCCTCGCTGACCATCCAGGAGAACGCCGACCCGGACGTGCAGACCGACCTGATGAGCGCGCTGGACAACCTCGCCCCGCGCGGGGCCGGCTACGTCCACGGCGCCGAGGGTCCTGACGACATGCCGGCCCATATCCGCACCCTGCTCTCCGATTCCGGGCTGACGGTCCCGGTCGCGGGCGGCCGGCTGGCGCTCGGGACGTGGCAGGGGATCTACCTGATCGAGCATCGCGACCACCCGCACCGGCGGCAAGTCGTGCTGAGCGCCGTGGGGAGCTGAGGGATTCCAGGGCTCCGCCCTGGACCCGCCAAAGCTCTCGACCTTTGGGATCCGGGACGTGTCAGAGCGTCCGGTACATCACCAGGGCGTCCACGTCGCCCTGGCTCGGATGTGCGAAGGCCTTGGGCAGGCGGCCGACGATGTCGAAACCGAGCGATTGCCAGAGGCGCACCGCCCGCACGTTCGTGCTCACCACGAAGTTGAACTGCACCGCGCGGTAGCCGCGCGAGCGGGCGAGCTCCAGCGCGTGCTCGCACATCCGCCGCGCCACGCCGCGGCCTGTCGCCGACGCGCCCGTCACGAAGCCGAAATTGCAGACGTGCCGCCCGCCGCCGGCCTGGTTCGGGCGGATGTAGGCGGTGCCGAGGACGACCCCGTCGACCTCGGCCACGAAGGTCTCCTTTTCGGGGGCGAACCAGTAGGCCAGCGCCGCCGCCCGGTCCATGTCGCGGTCGAGCGTGTAGGTCTCGCCCGCACGGATCACGGGCTCCAGGATCGACCAGAGCGCGTCGGCATCCTCGGGGCGGGCGCGGCGGATCAGCATGGCGTCACGGCCCGGCTCGCTCACAAGAACTTCGCCGGGTCCGTCTCCGGCGGGGGCACCGCCACGTCCACACGGTTCCACCAGCCGCCACCGAGCGCCTGGAACAGGGCCGCGGTGTCGGCGTACTGGGTCGCACGCGCGGAGGCCGATGTGACGAGCGCCGAGAGATAGCTCTGCTGGGCGATCAGCACCTGCGTGGCGTTGATGGCGCCCGCCTCGAACTGCTTGCGGATCAGCCCGAGGCTCTCGCCCGTGGCTTTCTCGGCCGCCGACGCCGCCGCGACCGCCCGCGCATCCGCCTGGAGCGCCCGCAGCGCGTCGGCGACGTTCTGGAAGGCCCCGACCACGGTGGCGCGGTACTGTGCCTGGGCCTGGGTCAGCGCCTCCTCCGAGGCGCGCTGGCGCCGGTAGAGCGTGCCGGCATCGAAGATCGGCGCCGTCGCCTGTCCGATGATCGTGAAGAAGCCCGCGCCCGGGTTCAGGAGCTGAGCGATGCGCACCGCGCTGGCGCCGCCGGTCGCCGAGATGGTGAATTGCGGCAGGCGGTTGGCCACCGCGACGCCGACGCCGGCGGAGGCCTGCTGCACCAGGGCCTCGGCCGCCTTCACGTCCGGGCGCTGCTGCACGAGGCGCGAGGGCAGGCTGACCGGCAGCCGGGTGGGCAGGCGGAGCGCTGCCAGCGTGAAGGTCTGCGAGACCTCCTCGCTCGGCAGCCGGCCGGTCAGCGCCGTGAGCAGGTTACGCTGCTGGGCGAGCTGCTTCTCCAGCGGCGGCAGGAGTTGCTGGGAGACCGAGAGCGCGGCCTGCTGCTGCACCACGTCGGCGCCCGCGATCTGCCCGAGCCTGAGCTGCTTGTTGTAGAGGTCCAGAACCTCGGTCTGGGCCTGGATCACCCGCTTCGTCGCGTCGATCTGCGCGCGCAGGGACGCCTCCTGGATCGCCGCCGTCACCACGTTGGCGGTGAGGCTGAGATAGGCGGCTTCCAGCTGGAAGCGCTGGTTCTCGGCCTGGGCCTCCAGCGCCTCGATCTGGCGGCGGTTGCCCCCGAACACGTCCGGGTTGAACGACACCGTCACCTGCGGGGTGTAGAGGCTGTAGAGGTACTGGGTCTGGTTCTGCAGCGGCGACTGCAGGTCGAGCCCCGGCGCGCGCGACCCTTGCGCCTGCGGCGTGGCCGAGAGCGTCGGGAACAGCGTGCCCTTCTGCGCGAGCACGTTCTGCTGCGCGATGCGCAAGCTGGCCTGGGCCGCCTCCAGGTTCGGGTTGTTGGCGAGCGCCTCCTCGACGAGGCGGTTCAGCGCCTTCGAGCGGAACAGCTTCCACCATTCCCCCGGGATGTCGGCGCCCGAGACGAAGCTCTGGTCGGCCGAGCCGCCCTGGCGCGTGGTGATGGCGTCGGCCGCGCTCGGGTTCTTCAGGGGCTCGCGCGTGTAGCGGGTGACCGGCGGGTCCTCCGGGGCCACGAAGTTCGGCCCGACCGCGCAGGCGGAGATGCCGGCGCAGAGCGCGGCGCAGAGCGCGCCGGCGAGCAGGCGGGACGCGGCCCGCGCCCTCCGTCCATGTCCTGCCACCATGGCGCCGCCGGTCCCCACCTTGGCATCGTGCCACCCGTAGAGGGACGCCGGGACGGTCCCTGTCAACGCTGGCCCGCGGCGCAGCATCGCGGCCGCGCGCGCCTGTTGCGCCCGCATCACGCCGCTGCCGTGTGGTGGTGCTGGGCCGGCACGGCGTCGCGGTTGGTCTTCCGCCGGGAGAACAGCGAGATCAGGACGGGGAGCACCACCAGGATCAGGTTCGGGGCGAGCAGGATGCCGCCGACCACCACCAGCGCCAGCGGCTTCTGCACCTGCGAGCCGATGCCGGTGGAGACGGCCGCGGGCAAGAGGCCGACGCAGGCGGCAACGCACGTCATCATCACCGGCCGCATGCGCACGATCGAGGCGTGCCAGACGGCCTCGGCCCGCTCCATCCCCTCGTCGAGGAGCTGGTTGTAGTAGGCCAGCAGGATCACGCCCTCCATGGTCGAGATGCCGAAGAGCGCGATGAAGCCGATCGCCGCCGAGATCGAGAAGGGCGTCGCCGTGAGGAACAGCGCGAGGATGCCGCCGATCATCGCCATCGGGATCACCGAGAGCGTGAGCAGCATGTCGGTGACCGAGTTGAAGTTGATGAATAAGAGGAGCGCGATCAGCACCAGCGTCAGCGGCACGACGAGGCTGAGGCGGGCCACCGCGTCCTGCAGGTTCGTGAACTGGCCGACCCACTCCATGTGGTAGCCGGCCGGCATCTCCACCTCCTGGGCGACGCGGGCCTGCGCTTCCAGCACCGCGCTGCCGAGGTCGCGCCCGCGCACCGAGAACTTCACCGGGATGTAGCGCTCCTGGTCCTCGCGGTAGATGAAGGCCGCGCCGGAGACGAGTTCGACGGTGGCGATCTCCGAGAGCGGCACCTGCACCACGCCGCCGTTGGGGTTGGGCGCCCCGATGGTGATGTTGCGGATCGTCTCCAGCGAGGAGCGATACTCCTTCGCCAGCCGCACCCGCATCGGGAAGTGCCGGTCCGAGCCGTACTCGTAGAGGTCGCCCGCGGTCTGGCCGCCGATCGCGGCCGCCACCGTGGTGTTCACGTCGCCGATGGACAGGCCGAAGCGGGCGGCCTTCTGCCGGTCGACGTCGATGCGCACCGTCGGCTGTCCGAGGGATGCGAAGACGGCCAGATCCGTGATGCCGGGCACCGTCGCGAGCACGCCCTTGACCGCCTCGGCGGTCTTGGTGATCTGCGCGAGGTCGGAACCGTAGATCTTGACCGAGTTCTCGCCCTTCACGCCCGAGGCCGCCTCCTGGACGTTGTCCTCGATATACTGCGAGAAGTTGAACTCGATGCCGGGAAACTCCTGCTCCAGGCGCTTGGAGAGGTTGCGGATCAGGGTCTCCTTGTCGAGGCCCTTCCGCCACTGGTCGATGGGTTTGAGCGGCGCCAGGATCTCGCAGTTGAAGAAGCCGGTGGCGTCGGTTCCGTCGGCGGGCCGGCCCTGGTGCGAGATCACGGTGACGACCTCGGGCACCTCCTGGAAGATCTTGCGCAGGCGCTGCACGGAGGCGTTGCCCGCCTCCAGCGAGATCGAGGCCGGCATGGTGCCGCGCACGTAGAGGTTGCCCTCCTCGAGCTTGGGCAGGAATTCCAGGCCGAGATTGCGCGCGGCGAGGCCCGAGACGAGCAGGATCGCCAGCGTCACGGCCAGCGACAGCACCCGGTTGCGCAGGCCGAACTTCAGGATGATCTCGTGGCCGAAGCGGAGCAGCTTCACGATCAGCGTGTCGCGCTCCTCGACGTGCTTGGGCAGGATGAGCGCCGAGAGGGCCGGCGAGACCGTGAAGGTCGCGATCAAGCCGCCGACCAGCGCGTAGGCGTAGGTCTTGGCCATCGGCCCGAAGATGTGGCCCTCGACGCCCGTCATCGTGAAGAGCGGCAGGAAGCCCACGATGATGATGGTGGCCGAGAAGAAGATCGCCCGGTTCACCTCGGCGCCCGCGATGGCGATGGTGCCGAGCCGGCCCGTGAGCCCGCCCGGCGCCCGCTGGCCCTTCGAGAGATGCGGCTCGGCGAGGTGCCGGAACACGTTCTCGACCATGATCACGGTGGCGTCCACGATGAGGCCGAAGTCGATCGCGCCGAGCGAGAGGAGGTTCGCGGAATCGCCCCGCACCACCAGGATCAGGATGGCGAAGCCCAGCGCGAAGGGGATCGTCGCCGCCACGATGATAGCGCTGCGGAGCGATCCTAAGAACAGCCACTGCACCACGAAGACCAGCACCACGCCGAAGACGAGATTGTGCATCACCGTGTGGGTGGTGGTGTGGATCAGCCCCGAGCGGTCGTAGATGCGCTGGATCTTCACGTCGGGCGGCAGGATCGTGGAGTTGTTGATCCGGTCGATCTCGGCCTCGACGCGTTTCAGGGTCGGCAGGCTCTGGCCGCCGCGGCTCATCAGCACGATGCCCTCGACCACGTCCGGCTGGTCGTCGTGGCCGACGATGCCGAGCCGCGGCGCGTTCGAGACGCGCACCTCGGCAACGTCCTTAACCAGCACCGGCACGCCGTTCACCTGCGTCAGCATCGTGTCGCGGATGTCGTCCATGTCGCGGATCAGGCCGATGCCGCGCACCACCGCCGCCTGCTCGCCGACGTTCAGCGTCTGCCCGCCGACGTTGATCGAGGAGTTGTTGAGCGCCGTCACCAGCTGGACGAGCGTCAGCCCTTGGGCCTGGAGCCGGTTGAGATCGACCGCGATCTCGTATTCCTTGGCCTTGCCACCGAAGGCCGTCACGTCGACCACGCCGGGGATCGCCTTGAAGCGGCGCTGCAGCACCCAGTCCTGCAGGGTCTTCATGTCGGCCGACGAGTAGCCCGCCGGGCCCACGAGCTTGTAGCGCATGATCTCGCCCACCGGGCTCGTCGGCGAGATCTGCGGCTGGGCCCCGTTCGGCAGGGGCGGCAATTGCGAGAGGCGGTTGAGCACGCGCTGCAGCGCCTGCTCGTACGTGTAGGCGTAGTTGAACTGCACCTTCACGTCGGAGAGGCCGAACAGCGAGATCGTGCGCACGACCGTGGCGTTCGGGATGCCGGCGAGCGCGACCTCCAGCGGGATCGTGATGTAGCGCTCGATCTCCTCCGCCGACTGGCCGGGATTCTGGGTGATCACGTCCACGAGCGGCGGGACGGGGTCTGGATAGGCCTCGATGTTGAGCTGGGTGTAGCTCGCGTAGCCGAGGCCCATCATCACCAGGAAGCCCAGGAAGACCAGGACCCGCTGGCGGAGCGAGAAGACGATCAGGCTGTTCATGGCGGCGCCCCCCGGCTCCCTCAGGAGGCCTTGTCGCCGGAGGCGGCCCGGTCGATGAACAGGGCGCCGCGGGTGACGACCTCCTCGCCCGGGCTCAGGCCCTCGACCACCTGCGCGTTCTCGCCGTTGATCAGCCCGAGCTTCACCGCGCGGGCCACGATGCTGCCGTCGGGCCTCGCCACCCAGACATGGGCGGCAGCGCCCTCGTAGACGATCGCGGCCATCGGCACCGCGGGCGAGGGCTGCGGCTTGCCGGTGACGATGGTGAAGGTCGCGAACATCTCGGGCTTCAGCAGCCGCTCGGGGTTGTCGACCTCGCTGCGCACGGCGAGCCGGCGCGTCGCCGGGTCGAGGCTCGCCGCCATGTAGTTGACCCGCGCCTTGAAGATGCGGGCGCCGAAGCCGGCGACCCGCGCCTCGACCTCCTGGCCGATGCGGATCTTCGGGATCTCGCTCTCGCGCACGTTGGCGATCAGCCAGACGGTCGAGAGGTCGCCGATCACGAAGACCGGGTCGCTGGAGGGGGTGAGGTACTGGCCGACGCCCACTTTGCGCTGCACGATGGTGCCGGCGATCGGCGCCCGGATCTCGACCTCGGGGTTCAGCCGGCCGTTCTTCTCGAAGCCCGCGATCTCGGCATCGGTCTTGCCGAGGAGGCGCAGGCGGTTCTTCACCGCGTCGAGCGTCGCCTCGGCGGTCTTCAGGTCGCTCTGGGCCGCGATCACGTCGTTCTGGGCCGACTGGTAGTCCTTCAGCGCCACGGCGCGGGCGGCGAACAGCTCCTGCTGGCGGGACGCGATGGTCTGGTCGAGCTTCAGGAGGGCCTGCTGCTTCTGCAGGTTGTTGAGGGCCGTCTGGTAGTCGTTCTGCGCCTGGACCATGTCGGTGGCCTCCAGCGTCAGCAGCACGGCGCCGGCCTTCACCTCGTCGCCCGCCCGGGCCAGAACCTTCGTGACCCGGCCCGAATACGGCGCGGCCACCGGCACGTTGTCGTCCTCGTTGAGCGCGATGCGCCCCTCCGCCATGCCCTCGGGCCGGAAGGTCATGGTGGCGACCGGGTGAATCTCGAAGGCGGCGCGCTGCTCCCGCGTCGGACGGAAGACGCGCTCGCCCGAAGAGGCCGTCTCGGCCCGCTCGGCCGCCTCTTCCGCCGCCTCGCCGCCCCCTGTGAGGTCCCGGACGTAGGCGATCGCCCGCTCGGCCGCGTCGCGCACCGGCTGCGGGAACACGGCCACCGCGGCCACCAGCGCCACGCACAGGAGCAGCGCAGCGGCGACGGGCAGCAGGCCGACCCGGCGCGCGGCGCGCGCCTCGCCGCTGCGGGCTTCGGGCTCCAGAGGATTGCGGGCGTCCATCGTGGTCTCGGGGTCGGTCCGCAGCAGGTTCGGCACCGCGGGCCGGCGCGCGATTCGCGCCCGCCTTCGCCTGCTCGCATCGAGACGACCCTTATCGCTTTTCTGTGGCAGAAGAACCGGGCGGCCGACGAGTTTTGACCGCGGTTGCAATTTAGCACTGACGACAATTTGATGAACGCGGCTCGCATCTTGGGCGATGGGCGCACGGCCGCCGTGCCGCCGCCGCGGGCGCCCCCGCCTCCCTGTCCTGACCCGACCTGGATCCTGCCCCGGATCCGGGAGGGCGCTCCCGGGTTGGCCTGAGAGGGTGGGCGGCAAGGGCAGGTGGGAAGAGAGCCGATGGTCCAGCAGATCCCGGTCGATCCGAACGCGCGCGCGGACGACCCGCGCGCCGACGCCGAGCGCGACGACGCCACCCACGAGGTCCGGCCCGACCTCGCCTACCAGCGCCACGTCATCGCCAACGTCGCCTATGTCGGGCGCCCCGGCGAGGCCGGCTGGGTGCTGGTCGATGCGGGCTTTCCCGGCACCCGCGGGCGGATCGAGGAAGCGGCCGAGGCGCGCTTCGGCGGCGCGCGGCCGGCCGCGATCCTGCTCACCCACGGGCATTTCGACCATGTGGGCGTGCTGGAGGACCTGGCGGCGGCCTGGGACGTGCCGGTCTACGCCCACCGCCTGGAGCGGCCCTATCTCGACGGCAGCGCCGCCTACCCGCCGGGCGACGCGAGCGTCGGCGGCGGCGCGATGGCGCTGGCCTCGCCGCTCTTCCCGACCAAGCCCGTGAACGTCGCCGCGCAGCTGCGCGACCTGCCCGAGGACGGCAGCATCCCGGACTTGGCCGGCTGGCGCTGGATCCACACGCCCGGCCACTCCCCGGGCCACGTCTCGTTCTGGCGGGAGAGCGACCGAGCGCTGATCGCGGGCGATGCCTTCATCACCACGGCGAGCGAATCGGCCTACGAGTCGATCGTGCAGACCCCCGAGATCCACGGGCCGCCCAAATACCTGACCATCGACTGGCCAGCGGCGCGCGACTCGGTCCGGGCGCTCGCCGCCCTGAAGCCGGACCTCGCCGTCACCGGGCACGGCCGCGCGCTGGCCGGCACCGAGTTGCGGCGCGGCCTCGAGGCGCTCGCGGCGGATTTCGACCGCATCGCCGTTCCGGACCAGGGCCGCTACGTCGAGCGGCCCAACCGCGCCGAGGACGGCTCGGCCTACCGGTCACCCTGAGGCGGGCCGACCCCGGCCCCGGCCCCGACGGGCCGGCCGCTTCCCTCAATGGGCCGGCAGCGGACCGGCCGTCGGGCGGCCCCGCATCGCGAGGGCCGTCGCGGCCGCCCCGACGACCTCCACCAGCGCGAAGGCGAGGAGCGGCATCGGGGCGAGGTCGGCCATCACCAAGAGGACGAAGGCGGCGGCGAGGCAGGTCCGGACGACGACGCTCGCGCCGATCAGCGGCCGGTCCTCGTGCCGCGCGAACAGCGCGTCGTAGGCGGCGAAGCAGAGCATCAGGAGCCCGACGACCCGGAAGAGGTAGGGCTCGCCCGCCACGCCGAGCAGCCGCGCCACGCCCTCGGGGGCGAGCAGGAACGCGAGGCCGGCGGCGGTGAGGTAGGCGGCGTGGGCGATGACGGTCCTGGCCGGCGCGCTCATGCCGGCCTTCATGGCGGCTCCCATGGCGAACCTCCGCAGAAGATCTTGCAAGTAACCGTTTGCGCAAGATTATTACACACCCAGCCCGAAGAGCGCCGAAATCACGCATGTTAATGCCACCCCGGACGATCCCGTCGGTCCGGCTCGATACGGATCACGCGGTCTGAAACATCCACCCGCGGCGGGATGTTGCGCCGCACCGCCGAGACGTGCTTTGATCATCGCGTCCGCTAAAGGCGATACGGGAGAGCCCAGTCCGGCCGGAGACGGTCGGGCATGGCGCCGACGGAGCAACCACCCCCGGAAACTCTCAGGCACAATCACCGTATCGTTGGACAATCTGGAGAGAGGCGCCCTCGGGCGTCCACCGAAGGAGAAACCTCGCGGCGCGAGCCCGGGGGAAGCTCTCAGGTAACCGCGACAGATGGGGGCAGGCCGGAAACGCGCGTGAGGCGCCTTCCGGACGCACGCTGTCGTGGAGAATCCGGATGTCGGCACAATCCGTCGAGACCGCCCCCCTTCTCAAGACCCCGCTGGACGACCTGCATCGGCGCCTGGGCGCCCGGATGGTGCCGTTCGCCGGCTACGCCATGCCGGTGCAGTACCCGGCGGGGCTGCTCAAGGAGCATCTGCACACCCGCGCCGCCGCGGGCCTGTTCGACGTCTCGCATATGGGTCAGGTCGCCCTCCGGGCCGGCGATGTGGCGGAGGCCGCCCGGGCCCTGGAGGCGCTGGTCCCGGCCGACATCCTCGGGCTGAAGCCGGGGCGCCAGCGCTACGGCCTGCTCACCGACGGGCAGGGCGGCATCCTGGACGACCTGATGGCTGCCCATCTCGGCGACCGGCTCGTCCTCGTGGTCAACGCGGCGAACAAGACGGCCGACCTCGCGCATCTGCGGGCCAGCCTGCCCGCCTCGGTCACGGTCGAGGAACTGCCCCGCGCGCTCCTCGCCCTGCAGGGGCCGGGCGCGGAGGCGGCGCTCGCCCGGCTCGCGCCGGAGGTCGCCGCGATGCGCTTCATGGATGCGCGGGCGGTGGACATCCTGGGCGCCGCCTGCGTCGTCACCCGCTCCGGCTACACGGGGGAGGACGGGTTCGAGATCTCGACGCCGGAGGCGTCGGCCGAGCCGATCGCCGAGGCGCTGCTCGCCGACCCGGCCGTGCTGCCGATCGGACTCGGCGCCCGCGATTCCCTGCGTCTCGAGGCGGGCCTCTGCCTGCACGGCGCCGACATCGACGCGACGACGAGCCCGGTCGAGGCCGCCCTCGGCTGGGCGATCTCGCCGGCCCGGCGCCGCGGCGGGGCCCGTCCGGGCGGCTTCCCGGGCGCCGAGCGGATCCTCGCCGAGCTGGCGGCGGGCACCGGGCGCCGCCGCGTCGGCCTGCTCGCCGAGGGTCGCGCCCCCGTGCGGGCCGGCGCGCCGCTCTTCGCCGACGACGAGGGGAAACCCGTCGGCCACGTCACCTCCGGCGGCTTCGGGCCGAGCCTCGGGGCGCCCGTCGCCATGGGCTACCTGCCCTGCGGCCTGACCGAGCCCGGCACCCGGGTCCGGGCCGAGGTGCGCGGCCAGCGCCTGCCCCTCACCGTCGCCCCCCTCCCCTTCCTCCCCGCCGGCTTCAAGCGCGGCTGAACCCTCCCGGAGCCAGACCCATGCTGAGATACACCCAGGAGCACGAGTGGCTGCGGCGCAAGGGCGACGTCGTCACGGTCGGCATCACCGCGCACGCCGCCGAGCAGCTCGGCGACCTCGTCTTCATCGAGCTCCCGAGGGTCGGGGCGAAGCTCACCCAGGGCGCCTCCGCCGCGGTGGTCGAGTCGGTCAAGGCCGCCTCCGACGTCTACGCGCCGCTCGACGGCGAGGTGACGGAGATCAACGAGGCGGTGGTGACGAACCCCGAGAGCGTCGGCTCCGACCCCGAGGGCGAGGGCTGGCTCTACCGGATGCGGCTCGAGGATCCCGCCGCCTTCGAGGCCCTGATGGACGCGGCGGCCTACGCCGCCCTGCCGAAATGAGGGAGGGGCCCATGACCCACTACGACCCCTACGACTTCGCCAACCGCCGCCATATCGGCCCGACGACGGCCGAGATCGGCGAGATGCTCGCGGTCTGCCGGGCTGCCAGCCTCGACGCCCTCGTGGACGAGACCCTGCCGCCGGACATCCGCCAGGCGGCGCCGCTCGCCTTCGGCAAGCCGCTGACCGAGCGCCGCGCCATCGAGACGATGCGGGCGACCGCCGACAAGAACCGGCTCCTCGTCTCGCTGATCGGCCAGGGCTACCACGGCACCACGATGCCGCCGGCGATCCAGCGCAACATCTTCGAGAACCCGGCCTGGTACACGGCCTACTCGCCCTACCAGCCCGAGATCAGCCAGGGGCGGCTCGAGGCGCTCCTGAACTTCCAGACGCTCGTCTGCGACCTCACCGGGCTCGACGTGGCCAACGCCTCGCTGCTCGACGAGGCCACCGCCGCGGCCGAGGCGATGGGCATGGCCAACCGCGTCGCCGCCTCGAAGCAGGACGCCTTCTTCGTGGACCGGGACTGCCTGCCCCAGACCATCGCGGTGCTCAGGACGCGGGCCGCGCCGCTCGGCTGGCGCATCGTGGTGGGCGATCCCTTCGCCGACCTCGATCCCGCGGCGGTCTTCGGCGCGCTGTTCCAGTACCCGGGCGTGAACGGCGCGATCCACGATTTCTCGGGACCGATCGCGGCGCTTCACGCGGCGGGCGCCGTCGCGGCGGTCGCGGCCGACCCGCTGGCGCTCACGCTGCTCAAGCCGCCCGGCGAGATGGGCGCCGACATCGCGGTCGGCTCGATGCAGCGCTACGGCGTGCCGATGGGCTTCGGCGGCCCGCACGCCGCCTACATGGCCACCCGTGACGCCCACAAGCGGGCGCTGCCGGGGCGCATCGTCGGCGTCTCGGTCGATGCCCACGGCAAACGCGCCTACCGCCTCGCGCTCCAGACCCGCGAGCAGCACATCCGCCGCGAGAAGGCCACCTCGAACATCTGCACCAGCCAAGTGCTGCTCGCGGTCATCGCCGCGATGTACGCGGTCTACCATGGCCCGGCAGGCCTCAAGGCCATCGCCCAGCGGGTGCACCGCGACGCGGTGCGGCTCGCCGACGGCCTCACCGGTCTCGGCTTCCGGGTCGAGCCCGAGCACTTCTTCGACACGATCACCGTCGCGGTGGGGCCCTTCCAGGGCGTGATCCTGAAGAGCGCCGTGGAGAACGGGGTGAACCTGCGCAAGGTCGGCGACGACCGGATCGGCATCACGGTGGACGAGCGCACCCGTCCCGACATCCTCCAGGCGGTCTGGCGCGCCTTCGGCGGCCACGAGGTACCCTACGACGAGGCGTGGCCGGAGCAGCGCCTGCCGGAGGGCCAGCTGCGTACCTCGCCCTACCTGACGCACCCGATCTTCCACATGAACCGGGCCGAGAGCGAGATGACGCGCTACATGCGCCGCCTCGCCGACCGCGACCTCGCCCTCGACCGGGCGATGATTCCCCTCGGCTCCTGCACGATGAAGCTCAACGCCACGGCGGAGATGCTGCCGATCTCCTGGCCGGAATTCTCGGAGATCCACCCGCACGTGCCCGACGACCAGGCTGCGGGCTACCACCAGCTTATCGGCGACCTCTCCGAGAAACTCTGCGCGATCACGGGCTACGACGCGATCTCGATGCAGCCGAACTCCGGCGCGCAGGGCGAGTATGCGGGGCTGCTCGCCATCCGCCGCTATCACCGCGCGCGCGGCGACACGCACCGCACCGTCTGCCTGATCCCCTCCTCGGCCCACGGCACCAACCCGGCCTCGGCGCAGATGTGCGGGATGAGCGTGGTGGTGGTGGGCGCCGACGCCAACGGCAACGTGGACGTGGAGGATTTCCGCAGGAAGGCCGAGCAGCACGCCGACAGGCTCGCGGCCTGCATGATCACCTACCCCTCAACCCACGGCGTCTTCGAGGCGCGGGTGCGGGAGATCTGCGCGATCACGCATTTCCACGGCGGCCAGGTCTACCTCGACGGGGCGAACCTCAACGCGCTGGTGGGGCTCGCCCGGCCCGGCGATATCGGGGCCGACGTCAGCCACCTCAACCTGCACAAGACCTTCTGCATCCCGCACGGCGGCGGCGGGCCCGGCATGGGGCCGATCGGCGTCAAGGCGCACCTGATCCCGTTCCTGCCCTCCGATCCGCGCAGCGGCGAGGAAGGCGCGGTCTCGGGCTCCGCCTACGGCTCGGCCTCGATCCTGCCGATCTCGTGGAGCTACTGCCTGATGATGGGGGGCCGCGGCCTCGCCCAGGCGACGCGGGTGGCGATCCTCGGCGCCAACTACATCGCGGCGCGCCTCGGGGGCGCCTACCCGATCCTCTACGCGGGCGAGCGGGGCCGCGTGGCGCACGAGTGCATCGTGGACCTGCGCCCCTTCCAGAAGAGCGCCGGGATCACGGTGGACGACGTCGCCAAGCGCCTGATCGACAGCGGCTTCCATCCGCCGACCATGAGCTGGCCGGTCGCCGGCACGCTGATGATCGAGCCGACCGAGTCCGAGACCAAGGGCGAGATCGACCGTTTCTGCGACGCCATGCTGGCGATCCGCGAGGAGATCCGGGCGATCGAAGAGGGGCGGGCCGACCGGGCGGACAACCCGCTCAGGAACGCCCCCCACACGGTCCAGGACCTCGTCGGCGCCTGGGAGCGGCCCTACTCGCGGGAGGCCGGCTGCTTCCCGGCGGGCAGCTTCCGGACCGACAAGTACTGGCCCCCGGTCAACCGCGTCGACAACGCCTACGGCGACCGCAACCTCGTCTGCTCCTGCCCCCCGCCGGAGAGCTACGAGGCGGCCGCCGAGTGAGGCGGACCCGGCCCTCCCCCGTTCGCGGGGGAGGGTTGGCGCAGGGCTCCCGCGCGGCGTAGATCCGGCCGGCGCCGCTGTCCGGGCGCACAAGGGAGTCCTACCCATGCCTCTCGACGCGTCCGCACGCGGCGTCTACCCGATCGCCCCGACGCCGTTCCACCCGGACGGCCGGATCGACTTCGACTCGATCGACCGGCTGACCGAATTCTACCTCGGCTGCGGCGCCACGGGCCTGACGGTGCTCGGCGTGATGGGCGAGGCACCGAAGCTCGACCACGCGGAGGGCCTCGCGGTCGCCACCCGCTTCATCCGGCGCGCCGGCAACCTGCCGGTGATCGTCGGCGTCTCGGCGCCGGGTTTCGCCGCGATGGCCGGGCTTGCCCGCGCCGGCATGGAGGCGGGTGCGGCCGGCGTGATGATCGCGCCGCCCAACACCCTGCGCACCGACGACCAGATCGCGACGTATTATCGGCAGGCGGCCGAGGCGATCGGCCCCGACGTACCCTTCGTGATCCAGGACTATCCGCTGAATTTCTCCGTGGTGATGACGCCTGGCGTGATCCGCCGCATCGTCCAGGAGAACGCCAACTGCGTCATGCTGAAACACGAGGACTGGCCGGGCCTGGAGAAGATCTCGCAGCTCCGCGCCTTCGAAGCCGACGGGGCGATGCGCCGCATCTCGATCCTCTGCGGCAACGGCGGCCTGTTCCTCGATTTCGAGTGCGAGCGCGGGGCCGACGGCGCCATGACCGGCTACGCCTTCCCCGACATGCTGATGGATGTGGTGCGCCTCGCACAGGCCGGCGAGCGCGACCGCGCCCACGACCTGTTCGACGCGCATCTGCCCCTGTTGCGCTACGAGCAGCAGCCGGGCGTCGGCCTCGCGATCCGCAAATACGTGATGGCCCGGCGCGGCCTCATCGCCTCGGACGCACAGCGCAAGCCCGCTGGCGGCATGAGCGCCACCGCCCGCGCGGAGGTCGAATACCTGCTCGCCCGCCTCGCCCGGCACGATCCCCGCGCGGCGGTCTGACGCGTCGCGCGGCGTGCGGCCTCAGCCCTTCGTAGCGGTGACCGCCAGCTCGGGCCGGTGGTTCAGGGTCTGGAACACCACGCAGTAACGCTCGGTCAGCTTGAGGAGCTGGTCGAGCTTCTCCTGCGGCGCGTCCGTGTCGAGGGTGAAGCTGAGGCGGATGGCGCGGAAGCCCACCGGCGCCTCCTTGTCGACGCCGAGCGTGCCGCGGAAATCGAGGTCGCCCTCGGCGCTCACCTGCCCCGAGCGCAGCGGGATCTCCAGGGCGGTCGCGACCGCCTTCAGGGTCACGCCCGCGCAGGCGACGAGCGCCTCGAGCAGCATGTCGCCGGAGCAGAGCTCTGCGCCGGAGCCTCCCGTCGCCGGGTGCAGGCCCGCCACCGCCAGGGCTCGCCCGGTCTCGACCTTGCAGGCGACGCCCGTGTCGTCGAGCGAGCCCTTGGCCCGCAGGGTGACGACGGCGGAATCGGGGCTCTGGCGGTACTGGTCCTTCAGCGGCGCCTGAAGCGCGCGCAGGCTGGTGGCGTCCATCGGGGCGTTCCTTCGTTGTTGGCCCCAAGCGGTTAGCCGCTGGCGCGTCGGGGCTCAACCGGGAGGGGACGCCTCGGCGACGTACGGGCGCGGCGGCGCGCACCGCCAGGACGACGCCGGAGAGGGATACAGGAAGGCGGACGGGTCGGGGCGGTCGCCGCTCAGCTCTTCTTGCGGAACGCGTCGAGGCTGACCACCTCTGCGCCGCTCTCCTCGCCCTCGCCCTCCTTGCGGGCGGGGCGGGCGGGCTTGTCCTCGCCCTTGTTCCCCTGCGCGGCCGGGGCGGGCAGCACCTTGGGAACGCTGCTGCCGACGGTCGCGAGCCCGGCGCCCTTCGGCTTCAGCTCGCTCGGCTCCGAGGCGGCCCCGCGCGGGCCCGCGCCCTTGGCGGCGGCCGGGTGCTCGTCCTCGCCCTCGGGCGCCTCGGCGTTCTCGTTCAGGTCGAACTTCAGGCCGAACTGGACGGAGGGGTCGAAGAAGCCCGTCAGCGCGTCGAAGGGCACCAGCAGGCGCTCGGGCACGCCCGAGAAGGACAGGCCGACCTCGAAGGCGTGCTCGGTGACGCCAAGGTCCCAGAACTGGTGCTGGAGCACGATCGTCATGTCCTGCGGGTACTTCTCGCGAAGCGCCTGCGACATGCGCACGCCCGGGGCCTCCGTCCGGAAGGAGACGTAGAAGTGGTGCTCGCCCATCAGCCCGTCCCGGGCCGCGTCGGTCAGCACCTTGCGCACGACGCCCCGGAGGGCTTCCTGGACGAGGAGGTCGTAGCGGATCAGATCGTCTGCCATCTGCGGTCGTGCTGCCCGGCGTCCTCGGCCCGACGACCTTGACCGCGTGTGCGGACGATGCCGTTCGGAAAAACTGAAAGTGGAGGCTTCTGTTGCCAGGTGCCTCCGAACCCCGCCTATGCGGTGCTACCCGCTAGGACTTCAGGTCGGTATTGGGGACCGCTTACGCAGCCACCGCCACCGGAGCAAAGTTGTCGTTGGCAACTATTGCAAAGGCCCGATAACGGCGGAACCATGCCGAGCGAAAGCTCTACCTTTACGCCCTCGTCGATCCTATTTCGCCCCCGCCGAAGCACAGGCCGGTCCACGCGCGCCTTGCGGCAGCATGTCCTGGGCTCGGGTGGAGGCGCCGGGTACCGCCCCCGGGTCCGATAGGTTTATTCCGAAGAACGTTTATCGCCATAGCCGGCCTCGCGACCGGCAAGGGGAATATAGAGGGGATCGCCCCGGTTTTGAAGCCCGATCCTGTCATGTCGATGCCGGATCCCGCGCCTGTTGCCGGAAGCGCCCAGTCGCCCCTGCCCGCGCCGGCCCCGCGGCCGTCCGGATGGCGCGCCGGGCTGCACCTCCTCGGGACGCTGGCCCTCGTCCCGCTCTATCTCGGGGCCGCCAGCCTGATGGCGCTCGCCTGCGTGCGGGTGGGTGCCGACCTCATCGCCGGGATCGACCCCTTCCTGCCCCCCAACCGCCGGCCGTTCATCGGCGCGATGGCGCTCGCCCGGCGGGAACTCGCGGTGGACATCCTGCGCCAGGTCTTCCTGGCCGGGCTCGTGCTCGGCACGGCCCTGTGGTGGGACGGCGCGGGCTGGCGCGCGCGGCTCGCTCTCGACCGCGAGCGGCCGAACGGCATGCGGGCGCGCAACCTCCTCCTCGTCCTGCTGCTCTGGCCGCTCGCACACATCCTCTGGGTAAGCACCACCGCGACCCTGTTCGGCACGAGCTTCGGCCAGGGCACGCGGCTGTCGCCTCTGCTCACCCCCGCCGCGGTCGCGGCCTGGCTCGCCTACGTGGTGGTGCTGGCCCCGCTCGCCGAGGAGCTGCTGATGCGCGGCGAGATCTTTCGCCGCGCCCGCGCCGTCCTGGGCCCCGCCGCCGCGATCCTGCTCACGGCCGCAATCTTCGCCATCGCCCACATCTCGGTCTCGGGTCCGTCGGGCTTGAGCCTCGCCCGACCGGTCTCGCTGCTGCCGCTGGCGCTCGCCCTCGGAATCCTGCGCTGGCGCACCGGCCGCCTCTGGCCCTGCATCGCGCTGCACGGCTGGAGCAACCTCGCGCTGATCGCCTACGTGCTCTGGCCGGGATGAGTACCGTGCCGCTCCGGCACAGGCCTCCGTCCACACCCGCGGGAATGCGTTGAGGCCCCGCCCTGATATGATCCCGCGCGAGAGAGGGATCATGCAAGCCTACCACGACCTGCTGCGCCGCATCCTCGACCATGGCGTCTCGAAGGAGGACCGCACCGGCACCGGCACCCTGTCGGTGTTCGGCCACCAGATGCGCTTCGACCTCAGCGAGGGCTTCCCGCTCGTTACCACGAAGCGGCTGCACCTGCGCTCGATCATCCACGAGCTGCTCTGGTTCCTCACCGGCGACACCAACGTGCGGGCGCTGCAACAGAACGGCGTCACCATCTGGGACGAGTGGGCGGACGAGCACGGCGATCTCGGCCCCGTCTACGGCAAGCAGTGGCGCTCCTGGGAGAAGCCGTCAGGCGGCACCGTCGACCAGATCGCCTGGGTGGTGGACGAGATCCGCCGCAACCCGGATTCGCGCCGCCTCGTCGTCTCGGCCTGGAACCCGGCCGACCTCGACCGGATGGCGCTGGCGCCCTGCCACTGCCTGTTCCAGTTCTACGTCGCGCAAGGCCGGCTCTCCTGCCAGCTCTACCAGCGCTCGGCCGACGCCTTCCTCGGCGTGCCCTTCAACATCGCGAGCTACGCGCTGCTCACCCACATGATAGCGCAGGCCACAGACCTCGCGCCCGGCGACTTCGTGCACAGCTTCGGCGACGCCCACCTCTACCGGAACCACCTGGAGCAGACGCAAGTACAGCTCACCCGCGAGCCCCGCCCCCTGCCCCGCCTGCGGCTGAACCCGGCGGTGCGCGACCTCTTCGCCTTCCGCTTCGAGGACATCGCGATCGAGGGCTATGAGCCGCACCCCGCGATCGCCGCGCCGGTCGCCGTCTGAGGAGATCCGATGTCCGCGCCCCGCATCACCCTCGTCGTCGCGGTCGCGCGCAACGGCGTCATCGGCCGCGACAACGGCCTCGCCTGGCACCTGCGCAGCGACCTCCAGCGCTTCAAGGCCCTCACCATGGGCAAGCCGATGCTGATGGGCCGCAAGACCTACGCGTCGATCGGCCGGCCCCTGCCCGGCCGCCGCACCCTGGTCCTCACCCGCGATCCGGCCTTCGCGGCCGAGGGCGTCGCGGTGGCGCACGACTGGGCCGGCGCGCTCGCGGCCGCGGCGGACTCCGAGGAGCTGATGGTGGTCGGCGGGGCCGAGATCTACCGCCTCGCCTTGCCGCACGCCGACCGCATCCACCTCACCGAGGTCGCGGGCGACTACGCAGGCGACACCTATTTCCCCGCCCTCGAACCGGGGGCGTTCCGCGAGACCGCGCGCGAGGCGCACGAGGCGGGCCCGCACGACGAGAGCGCCTTCGCGTTCGTGACCCTCGACCGGGTCCGCTGACGGCGCCGCCGCGGCAGGGCCGCGTTAGCCAAGGTCACCGGGTCGCGGGCGGCGGGCGGTTGCCAAGGGACCCCGCGATGCCCACCTGCGAGCCTTGACAGCAGCGACGCTGGCCCCGCAGGTGCTTGGGACAACTCCGGAACGGTGTCTCGGGGCCCTCCGGGCAGGCGGGGCCCTGCGGGCAGGGATGAGTACGGGCGCGGCGACCGTCTGTGCATGAGGCGCGGACGGCGTTCCGCCGCGGGCAGGAGATATCGGCTGGCATGCCTTGGAGTAACCAGAGCGGCGGCGGCGGGGGCGGCAACGGGGGCCCGTGGGGCAACCGCGGCGGCAACGGCGGCGGAGGACCCTGGGGCAATGGCGGAGGCGGCAAGCAGCCGCCGAACCTGGAAGAACTTCTGCGGCGCGGCCAGGACCGCCTGCGCGGGGTGATACCGGGCGGCGGCGGGGGTGGCGGAGGCGGCGGCGGCCTCCTCGGCAGCGGCAAGGGCATCGCGGCCGTCGGCGCGCTCGCCGTCGCGGTCTGGCTGCTGACCGGCTTCTACACGGTGGCGCCGAACCAGGTCGGCATCGAGACCATCTTCGGCCGCTACGTCGGCTCGAAGGGCGAGGGCCTGCGCTACAACTTCCCCTACCCGGTCGGCGCGGTGACCAAGCCGAATGTCGGCCAGGTCAACTCGATCCAGGTCGGCTTCCGCTCCTCGGGCAGCGGGCGCACCTCCATGCGCGACGTGCCCGACGAGAGCCTGATGCTCACGGGCGACGAGAACATCGTCGATCTCGACTTCGAGGTGCAGTGGCGCGTCAACCCGCTCAAGGCCTCGGATTTCGTGTTCAACCTCCAGAACCCGGAGGGCACCATCAAGGCCATCGCCGAGAGCGCGATGCGCGAGGTGGTGGGCCGGCGCAACATCCAGGCGATCCTCACGAACGAGCAGTCGAGCGTGGCCCAGGAGGTGCGTGAGATCCTCCAGGCGGCGCTCGACGAGTACGGCGCGGGCGTGCGCATCGAGGTGGTGCAGCTCGTCTCGGTCAACCCGCCGCCGGAGGTCCGGCCGGCCTTCATCGACGTGAACGCGGCCCAGCAGGACGCCGACACCGTCCAGAACGAGGCCAAGACCTACGCGAGCCGCGAGGTGCCGCAGGCCCGCGGCCGCGCCGCCCAGATCGTGCAGGCGGCCGAGGCCTACAAGACGAAGGCCACCGCCGACGCCACCGGCCAGGCGGCCCGCTTCGACGAGGTCTACGCATCCTACAAGGTCGCGCCGGCGGTGAGCCGCGAGCGGCTGTTCCTGGAGACGATGGAGAAGGTGCTGGGGTCCGTGAACAAGGTGATCATCGACCAGAACGGGCAGGGCCCGTCCGGCGCGGCCAGCGCCGGCGTGCTCCCCGTTCTGCCGCTCGCCGAGTTCGGGGGCCGCGTCCAGGGCAACACCCAGACCGGAGCCGCCCGATGAACGGCCAGACGCTCCGCACCGGGCTCGCGGTGATCGCGGCCGCGATCGCCCTCGCCCTCTACGCCTCGGTCTTCACCGTCGGTCAGATGCAGCAGGCCCTCGTCCTGCAGTTCGGCCGCGTGCGCGCCGTGCTCAACCAGACCGGCGAGGACCGGCCGGGCCTCTACTTCAAGATCCCGTTCATGGAGAACGTGGTGGTCTTCGACAAGCGGGTGCTCGACCTCGACCTGCCGGTCCAGACGCTGCTCACCGCCGACCGCCAGAACCTGGAGGTCGATGCCTTCGCCCGCTACCGGATCATCGATCCGCTGCGCTTCTACCAGTCGGTGAACAACATCGCGTTGGCCAACCAGCGTCTGGCGAGCTTCACCAACTCGGCGCTGCGCAACGTGCTGGCCCGCTCGACCCGCGACGCCATCGTCAAGACCGAGCGCACGCGGCTGATGAACGAGATCCAGGAGGACGTGAACCGGCAGGCCAAGGCGCTCGGCATCCAGATCGTGGACCTGCGCATGACCCGCGTCGATCTGCCGGCGGCGAACTCCTCGGCCGTGTACAAGCGGATGAAGACCGAGCGCGAGCGCGAGGCCGCCGACATCCGGGCGAACGGCGACCAGATTGCCGCCACCATCCGGGCCAAGGCCGACCGCGACGTCACGGTGCTGCTCGCCGAGGCGCAACAGACCGCCGAGAAGCTGCGCGGCCAGGGCGACGCCGACAAGAACCGGATCCTCGCCGAGGCCTTCGGCAAGGACGCCGACTTCTTCGCCTTCTACCGCTCGATGCAGGCCTACGAGACCGGGCTGAAGGGCCCCGAGACCCGGCTGGTGATCAGCCCGACCTCGGACTTCTTCCGCTACTTCAGCGACCCGCAGGGCCGCGCGCCGCAGGGGAGCGCGACCCGCTCCGAGCCCGGAGCGACCGGCTCCACCCAGCCGGCGCGCTGAACCCGGACCTCTCCCGAAGGGCCCCTGCGACCATCGCGGGGGCCCTTCGCACTTGAAGACGGCCCCGCGCCACCGAATCTATGCCTTCGCTCCGTCCCCGCTCCGGCGGGTTCGGACAGGCCGGGCCACCGGCCCCAGCACTGCAGGAAACGCGCCCTTGAAGAGGTCGACCATGAATCCCGCCCCGGCCTCCGGCCGACCCGTCCTCGCCCGCGCGCGCGGCCTGCTCGCGGCCACCCTGATCGGTGTCTCCGTCGCGGGTACCGCCCTGCCGGTGACCGCTCTCGCCCGCGGCCCGGAATCACTCGCCGACCTCGCCGAGCAGGTCACCGACGCGGTGGTCAACATCGCGGCCTCCACCACGGTCGAGCAGCGCTCCAGCCGCAGCGGCCCCCAGCTTCCGCCCGGCACGCCCTTCGAAGACCTGTTCGAGGAGTTCTTCAACAAGCGCGGCGGGCGCGGCGGCGGTGGCGAGAGCGAGCAGCCGCGCACCCAGCGCAAGTCGAACTCGCTCGGCTCCGGCTTCATCATCGACGCCTCCGGCATCGTGGTGACGAACAACCACGTCATCGGCGACGCCAACGACATCCAGGTCATCCTGCACGACGGCACAAAGCTGAAGGCCGAGATCATCGGCAAGGACTCGAAGATCGACCTCGCGGTGCTGCGGGTGAAGCCCACGGCCGAGCGTCCGCTCAAGGCGGTGCCCTTCGGGGATTCGGAGCGGCTGCGCCCCGGCGACTGGGTGATGGCGATCGGCAACCCGTTCGGGCTCGGCGGCTCGGTCTCGGCCGGCATCGTCTCGGCGCGCGGGCGCAACATCGAGTCGGGCCCCTACGACAACTACATCCAGACCGACGCGGCCATCAACAAGGGCAATTCCGGCGGCCCGCTGTTCAACATGAACGGCGAGGTCATCGGCATCAACACGGCGATCCTCTCGCCGACCGGCGGCTCGGTCGGCATCGGCTTCGCGGTGCCCTCGGCCTCGGCCAAGCCCGTGATCGACCAGCTGCGCGAGTTCGGCGAGGTGCGGCGCGGCTGGCTCGGCGTGCGCATCCAGAACGTGGACGACGCCACCGCCGAGGCGCTGGGCCTCAAGGGCGGCGCACGCGGCGCGCTGGTGGCGGGCGTGGACGAGAAGGGTCCGGCCAAGGGCGCGGGCCTCGAGGTCGGCGACGTGATCACCCGCTTCAACGGCAACCCGGTGAAGGCCTCGAGCGACCTGCCCCGCATCGTCGCCTCGACGCCGGTCGGCCAGAAGGTCGACGTCATGATCGTGCGCAAGGGCGAGGAGCAGACCAAGGCCGTCACCCTCGGCCGCCTCGAGGACAACGAGCGGCCCCAGCTCGCCAACGCCCGCCAGCCCGAGCCCGAGAACGCCGTGCGGCAGGCGCTCGGCCTCAACCTCTCGGGCATGACGGACGAACTGCGCCGCCGCTTCTCCATCAAGGAGACCGTGAAGGGTGTCGTGGTCACCCGCGTCGATCCGAACTCCACCGCCGCCGACAAGCGCATCCAGCCGGGCGAGGTCATCGTCGAGGTCGGCCAGGAGAGCGTGAGCAGCCCCGCGGAGGTGACGAAGCGCGTCGACGCCCTGAAGAAGGAGGGCCGCAAGTCGATCCTGCTCCAGGTCGCCGACGCGAAGGGCGACGTGCGCTTCGTGGCGCTCGGCCTCGAGTAGGACGTCTTCGGGCTCACGCCCGATCGGACAGGCTGGCGGCGGGGGCGGATGACATCCTCCCCCGCCGCTTTCGTATTTTTAATCCTGGCCCGCGCGGCGGTTCAGCGAACCTTCATTGCCGATAGGGTTCCATGCGGCTCAGTCACCGGGGCTCCCGAGGCGCCCCGGTCCAGCATTCTCCCGAACTGCTGCAACCTCAAACCACGGTTCGCCGCGTGAAGATCGCTGTCATCGCCCATCTCAAGTATCCGATCGGCCAGCCCTACGCGGGCGGCCTGGAGATGCACACCCACCTGATGACGCGGGAACTCCGGCGCCGCGGGCACGACGTCACGCTGTTCGCCTCGGAAGGGTCCGACCCGGACCTCGCCACCGTCGTCTGCCCGCCGACCGGCGAGGATCTGGGCGATGCCGAGCGCTGGGCCGCAATCGAGGCCGCCGAGCACGCGGCCTACCGCGGGATCCTCGACGCGGTGGCGGCGGGCGGCTTCGACCTCGTGCACAACAATTCCCTGCACGCCCTGCCCCTGCGGGAGAGCGGCCTCTTCGACATTCCTTGGGTTACGGTGCTGCACACGCCGCCCTTCGACTCCCTCGTCGGCGGGATCGAGGCGGCACGGCCGGACATGCGCTACCTCGCGGTCTCGCAGACGCTGGCGCGCGAGTGGACCGACCTCATTCCCGGGCTCGACGTGGTGCCGAACGGCATCGATCTCACCACCTTCCCCTACAGCGCCGATCCCGACCCGCAGGCCTACGCCTTCTGGTTCGGCCGCATCGTCCCCGAGAAGGGCCTGCATCTGGCCATCGACGCCGCCCGCGAGGCCGGCTTCCGCCTCGTCTTCGCCGGGCCGAAGCTCAACCCGGCCTACTGGGAGAGCGAGATCGCGCCGCGGCTCGGACCCGACCTGCAGCATCTCGGCCATCTCTCGCACCACGACCTCGCGGCCCATCTCGGCCGCGCCCGGGTGGCGGTGGTGACGCCGCGCTGGGAGGAACCCTTCGGCCTCGTGGTGGCAGAGGCCATCGCCTGCGGCACGCCGGTCGCGGCCTTCCGCCGGGGCGCCATGCCGGAGATCCTCGACGCGTCCTGCGGACGCCTCGCCGACGCGGACGACGCGAGCGACCTCGCCCGCGCGATCCGGGGCGCGGCGACGTTGAGCCGCCGCGCCTGCCGCGACCGGGTGGAGGCGCATTTCGACGCCGCCGTGATGACCGCGCGCTACGAGGCGGTCTATGCCGAGATGCTGGCCGAGCAGGCCGCGCCGCGGCTCATCCTCAGCGCGGCGGAGTGATCCCGTGAGCGCCGTCGTCTGCATCCCCGCCCGCAACGAGGCCGAGCGGCTGCCGCGCCTGCTGCGCTCGCTCGCCGCGCAGTCGGGGCTCACCGAGACCGCGCCGCTGCGCGTCGTGGTGCTGGCCAACAACTGCGACGACGGCACACCGGGGATCGTGCGCGAACTCGCCGTTGCGCTACCGACGCTCGCCGTGCGCACGGTCGAGGCGACGATCCCGGCGCCCGACGCCCATGTCGGCACAGCCCGCCGGATGGCGCTGGAGGCCGGCGCCGACTGGCTCGCGGCCGAGGGCCACCCCGACGGGGTGCTGCTCACCACCGACGCGGATGCCTGGCTGCCGCCGGACTGGCTCGCCGCCAACCGCGCCGCCCTTAGGACGTCGGACGTGGTCGGCGGCCGCCTCGTCATCGATGCCGAGAGCGCGGTGCCGCCGGCGCTGGCCGAGTTGCACGCCCGGATAGAGCGCTACTGGTCGGGCGTGCGCGCGCTCGAAGACCTGATCGACCCGCCGCCCCACGATCCGGCCCCGCGCCACGGCGACCACACGGCGGCGAGCCTCGCACTGCGGGCCGACCTCTACCGCGCGGTCGGCGGCCTGCCCGCCCTGCCCTGCGGCGAGGACAACGCGCTGGTGGCCCGCCTCACCCGGCAGGGCGCGCGCCTGCGCCACTGCCCCGCCGTCGCGGTCCACGTCTCTGGCCGCCGCGAGGGCCGGGTCAGCGGCGGCATGGCGACCGAGATGGCGCGCCGCGAGGACGCGGCGGCGAGCGGCGGCCCCTACGAGCTGCCCGAGGCCGCGCACTGGCTCACGCTGATCGAGCGCCGCGCCGCGCTGCGCCGGGCTTGGCGCCGCGGCGAGGCCGCCCGCCGCACCGTCTGCATCGGCTTCGGCCTTCCGGCGGAGACGGTGGCTGCCATCGAGACCGAGATCGCGGACGGGAGCTGCCCGAACGACATCGCCTACGTGGAGCGCGTCCACGCCCAACTCGAGGCCGCGGCGCCGCCCGCGCGCTTCGTCGCCCTCGACGCGGCCCTGGCCGATCTGGAGCGGATCGCCCGCACGCTCCGGGCGGCCGCGTAGCGCTGTCGCTCGGGGACTTCGGAGTCCAGGCGTCGCAATCGGCGGTGCGTTCGGCATGATCCGTACACCGGACGCCGGACCGATCCCGAGTCAGTGAGCCCGAACCGCGCCGCGCTCCCTCTGCCGCCAAGGGTGTGGGAACCCGCGCATCACGCGGTAAACCGTCCAGCCCGCCCGGATCACGCCCTTCGGATCCCCCAATGACGCGCCCCATCGGCTACTATGTCCACCATCAGGGCGCCGGGCACTTGCACCGGGCCTGCGCGGTCGCCGCCAGGCTCGATCGCCCCTGCGCACTCCTCGGCACCTTCGCGGGCCTCGACACCGCCGGTGCGCCGGGTCCCGTGATCGACCTGCCCGACGACCGGCTCGCGGACGGCTTCGACGGGCGGGACGGCGAGGTCGAGCGACCCACGAGCTTCCACTACGCACCGCTCGCCCATTCGGGCCTGCGCGCCCGGATGGCCCGCATCGCCACCTGGGCGGCGGAGGCCGACCCGGCACTCCTCGTGGTGGACGTCTCCTGCGAGGTGGCCCTGTTCGCCCGGCTGTTGTCGCTGCCGACCCTGGTGGTGCGACTCGCGGGCACGCGCACCGACCTGCCGCATCTGGAGGCCTTCCGCAGCGCCGACCGGTTGATCGCCCCCTTTCCGGAGATCCTGGAGAGCGCGGCGACCCCCGATTGGGTGAGGGCCAAGACCCATTATGCCGGCCTCCTCGGACCGGCACTCGCCGCTCCCAGCGGGGACGACGGCTCAATCGCCGTGGTGTTCGGCCGCGGCGGAGCGGGCGGCACCCTCGCCGATCTGGCCGCAGCCGCGCGGGCATTACCGGAGCGGGACTGGCACGTGCTCGGGCCCGTGACGGGCGCGGCGGCGGTTCCGGCGAACCTGCATCTTCACGGCTGGGTGGCCGATGTGGAGCCCTGGATCGCGCGCGCGACCCTGGTGGTGGGAGGCGCTGGCGACGGGGTCGTGGCGGCAGTGGCCGCCCGCGGAAAACGCTTTGTCTGCCTGCCCGAAGAGCGGGCCTACGGCGAGCAGGTCGAGAAGGCGCACGGGCTCGGCCGAATCGGCGCGGCCGTCGTGCATGAGGGCTGGCCGGAAGCCTCTCGTTGGCCTGGGCTCGTCGCGGCCGGCCTCGCGCTCGATCCGCGACGGATCGGCGCCCTGTCCGAACCTGGGGCCATGGCCCGCACGGCCGTGCTCATCGCGGAGCGGGCGGCTTGGTGGGAGCGCCGCGGGGACGCGGCGCCAGCCTAGGACCTGTCGAGACGGTCCGCCGCACGGTTGGGCGCGGCGGCATCGTGCACGTCCTTAAGAAATGAGGTCGAGCTTCGCCGCCTCGATGCCGGCTGCGCGCAGCGTGTCCGGCAGGGCTGAGAAATCGCGGTACCCCGCCTCACGCGCCATGGCGTCGAGGGCGGTCTGCTCGTCGGCGGCCGAACCCGTCCAAAGAACGGCGCCGTTCGACTTCTGCTTGATCTGGAAGATGCTCATTGCACGCCTTCGGAAAGACTGCTCTCGCTGTGCGGTCTCAACGTCCGTGCGAGCGATGGGTTGCAGATCCACGGGCGGCAAGTCCTCGAGCCGCAAGTCCGCATGACTGCATCGACGCGAGCCGGTCCTTGCCGCGTTAACCGGGCCTCAACGGTCCTCGGCCTGGAGTTGCGGGCTCGCCCGCGCGATCCTGTCGAGAGCCCGATGCCCCCTGCCCTCCCGCTGACCGAGATCGAGCGGCTGCCGGCCGATCCGGAGTTGCGCGCCGCGATCCGCGGCTGGCGCGTCGCGCTCGCGCAGGAGCGCCGCATGGCGGACAACACCGTCGAGGCCTACAGCCGCGACCTGCGCCAGTTCCTGATCCATCTGGAGCGGCGCGGCGGCACCCCGAGCATCGCTGGCCTCGTCGCGCTCAAGCCTCGCGACATCCGCGGCTTCATGGCGGCGCGCCGGGCGGACGAGGTCGGCGGGCGCTCGCTGATGCGCATGCTCGCGGGCCTGCGCTCCTTCGCCCGCCACTTGGAGCGCGAGGGGCACGGCGTCGTCGCCGCGCTCGGTGCCGTGCGCTCGCCGAAGGTGGAGCGGCGCCTGCCGCGCCCGCTGCCGGTCGCCGCCGCGAAGGCGCTGACCGATCCGGAGCTTCGCGCGGGCGAGGACCGCGAGCCCTGGATCCTGGCGCGCGACGCCGCCGTGCTGGCGCTGCTCTACGGGGCGGGCCTGCGCATCTCGGAGGCCCTGGGCATCCGGCGCGAGGACGCGCCGCTGCCGGGCATCGACGCCGTGACCGTGCTCGGCAAGGGCGGCAAGCAGCGCATGGTGCCGGTGCTGCCGGTGGTGGCCGAAGCGGTGGCGGGCTACGTCGCCGCCTGCCCGCACCCTCTACCCGCGGAGGGGCCGCTCTTCGTGGGCGCCCGCGGCGGGCCGCTCTCGGCCCGGGTCATCCAGTACGTGGTGGCCCGCGCCCGCGGCGCGCTCGGGCTCCCGCAGAGCGCCACGCCCCACGCGCTGCGCCACTCCTTCGCCACGCACCTCCTGGCCCGCCAGGGCGAGTTGCGCGCGATCCAGGAACTGCTCGGTCACGCCTCGCTCTCGACGACGCAGCTCTACACCAGGGTCGATGCCGCCCGGCTGATGAGCGCCTTCGAGGCGGCTCATCCCCGGGCAGGCCGAATGCCGGTGCCGCGCCCGCGGGCGGAGGCCTAAGCGAAACCGAGCCCGGGGACACCGCCGAAGGACCTCCGGCCCTTCGGAATCACGGCTTACTCGGCCGCGTCGCGGGCACCCTGGCCGAAGCGGCGCTCGATGTAGTCGGTCACCAGGGTCTCGAAGTCCTTGGCGAGGTTGGCGCCGCGCAGGGTCGTCGCCTTCTTGCCGTCGATGAAGACCGGGGCGCTCGGGCTCTCGCCGGTGCCGGGCAACGAGATGCCGATATCGGCGTGCTTCGACTCGCCCGGGCCGTTCACGATGCAGCCCATCACCGCGACGTTGAGGCCCTCGACGCCCGGATAGGTCTTCTTCCATTCCGGCATCGAGCGCGCGATCCAGTTCTGGATGTCGCGGGCGAGCTCCTGGAAGGTGGTCGAGGTGGTGCGGCCGCAGCCCGGGCAGGCGGCCACCAGCGGCACGAAGGTGCGGAAGCCCATGGTCTGCAGCAGTTCCTGCGCGACCTTGACCTCGACCGTGCGGTCGCCGCCGGGCTCCGGCGTCAGCGAGTAGCGGATCGTGTCGCCGATGCCCTCCTGCAGGAGCACGCCGATCGCGGCCGACGCCGCCACGACGCCCTTCGTGCCCATGCCCGCCTCGGTGAGGCCGAGATGGATGGCGTAGTCCGAGCGGCGGGCCACCTCGCGGTAGACCGCGATCAGGTCCTGGACCGCCGAGACCTTGGCCGAGAGGATGATACGGTCCTTCGGCAGGCCCAGATCCTCGGCGCGCTGCGCGGAGGAGAGCGCCGACTGCACCATCGCCTCGCGCATCACGGCGCGCGCGTCGATCGGGCGAGGCGACTTCGCGTTCTCGTCCATCAGGTGGGTGAGGAGTTCGCCGTCGAGCGAGCCCCAGTTGGCGCCGATGCGCACGGTCTTCCCGTAGCGGATCGCCTGCTCGATGATGGTGGAGAACTGGGTGTCCTTCTTCTCCTTGAAGCCGACGTTGCCGGGGTTGATCCGGTACTTGGCCAGAGCCTCCGCGCAGGCCGGGTGGTCGGAGAGGAGCTTGTGGCCGATGTAGTGGAAGTCACCTACCAGCGGCACGTGGACGCCGATGCGGTCCAGGCGCTCGCGGATCTTCGGCACGGCCGCCGCCGCCTCGTCGCGGTCGACGGTGATGCGCACCAGTTCCGAGCCCGCGCGGGCGAGCTGGGCCACCTGCGCCACCGTGGCGTCGATGTCGGCCGTGTCGGTGTTGGTCATCGACTGGACGACGATCGGCGCGCCGCCGCCGACCGTGACCGCGCCCTCGCCCTGGCCGACCTGCACGCCGGCGGTGCGGTGGCGGGGGCTTGGTCCGGCGATCTCCGGCCCTGCGCCGGCCAGCGGGTTCGCGGGGCGGGTCTCGGCTTCCATGGCTTCCATCGGGGGACCTTCGCTTCAAGGCCTCGGGCGCGTCGGGGCGGGTCCTCACGGACCCGGGCCGCCCGCTGCCGTCGCGTCTGTCTTCAGGTACGATTCGGGTCGCGCGCGGACCGCGCACGGAGAGGTTTAGCTGCGGTCGATCCGCCGCAACGTCAAGCCACACCACCGTACGGAGTGCAGAACGTGCCCTTTTCGCGGGTCTCATGTCGCATCCGCGCACGGATGTCGAGGTCGCGCCGCGCCGCGGTGCCATGCGATCGCGCACGGCGCGCGGAATTTCGGTCGGATCCTCGGGCCCGTTCCGCCGTTCGACCGTACCGGTCATGACCGGACATGCGCGGCCTTGCCGTCGCCCGCTGCGGCGCAACATTTGTAACTGCAGCGCAACATCCCATGTTCGAGGACATGATGAGCGAGCATCCTCACGGGTCCGAACCCGCCAATCCCGCAACCGCCGTCCCGAGCGCGGACGTCGCCGTCCCGGTCGGAGACGCGGTCGAGACCAGCCACCCGCCTCGGCAGATCCTGGCCGGCCCCAGGGCGGAGAAGAACGTCGCCCTGGCGCTCCAGGGGGGCGGCGCGCACGGCGCCTTCACCTGGGGTGTCCTCGACCACCTGATCGAGGACGGGCGTCTCGGCTTCGAGGCGGTGACGGGCGCGAGCGCGGGCGCGATGAACGGCGTCGTGCTGGTGGACGGCTGGCTGAAGGGCGGCCCGGAGGGCGCCCGCGAGGGGCTGGAGCGATTCTGGCGCGAGGTCAGCCTCGACGGCGATCTCGGCCCCGCCACCCGCAGCTTCGTCAGCAACCTCCTCGGCCTCTGGAAGGGCAACCCGGTCGCCGAGTTCTGGACCAAGGCGCTGACGCCGAGTCCCTACGTGTCCAACCCGCTCAACATCAACCCGCTGCGCAAGGCGCTGGCCGCCCAGGTGGATTTCGAGCGTCTGCGCGAGGCCGAGACCGCCGGCATCTACGTCTCGGCCACCAACGTCTGGACCGGCAAGCTCGCGGTGTTCGAGCGCGAGCGGCTGACCGTCGATCACCTGATGGCCTCGGCCTGCCTGCCGACCGTGTTCCAGGCGGTGGAGATCGACGGCGTGCCCTACTGGGACGGCGGTTACCTCGGCAACCCGCCGCTCTACCCGCTGCACCGCGGCGCCCAGACCCGCGACATCCTGCTCGTGCAGATCAACCCGGTGGAGCGGCGCGAGACGCCCCGCACCGAGCGCGAGATCCAGGACCGGCTCAACGAGATCACGTTCAACGCCAACCTGATGCGGGAACTGCGCGCGATCGACTTCGTGGACGGGCTGATCGAGGAGGGCGTGCTCGGCCAGGGCCAGTACCAGCGCGTGCTGGTCCACCGCATCGACGGCACCGACGCGTTGGAGGATTACAACGCCGCCTCGAAGCTCGACGCCCGCTGGCGGGTGTTCCTGCGCCTGCGCGACAAGGGCCGCCGGGCGGCCGAGGCGTGGCTCGGCGAGCACTACGACAAGATCGGGCGCTCCTGCAGCCTCGACCTCGAATCCGCCTACCAGTAACCCGGCCCGGCAGGCGGTGGCGCCCACGCCGGGACGCGCCTCAGGCTCGTCGCGTGCGCCAGGACACCGCCGGGGCATTCCGGCCGGCGCGGGCGGGATTACGCGCGCGGGGTCCGACGTTCAAACCGTATGAGCCTCGACAAGATGAAGCGTCCCGACATCGTCGATCTGCTGGTGCCCCTGCGGCGCTACGCCCGGTCGCTCACCCGCGACACCCTCCGGGCCGACGATCTCGTGCACGACACCCTGGTGCGCGCCCTCGAATCGCAGAACAGCCTGCGGCCGAACACGAACCTGCGCACCTGGATGATGACGGTGCTGCACAACGTCTTCATCGACGACCAGCGCCGCAAGCAGGTGGAGCTGCGCCACGCCGACGCCCTGGTGCAGATGAGCGACGAGATGGCGCCTCCGGCCCAGGAGGGGCAGGTGCGCCTCGCCCAGATCCGCGAGGCCTTCCTCACCCTGCCGGAGGAGCAGCGCGCCGCGCTCCACCTCGTCACGATCGAGGGCATGGCATACGCGGATGCCGCGGCCGTGCTCGGCATCCCGATCGGCACGCTGATGTCGCGGCTCGGTCGCGGCCGGGCGGCGCTGCGGGCCTTCGAGGAGGGCGCCCGCAAGGGCCAGGAGGGCGGCTCCAGCACGCGCCCGCGCCCGGTGGAGCGCACGCCGCTGCGCCTCGTCGCGCGCGACGGCCGGCCCGAGCCGGAGAACGCCCCGGCACCGGAGCCGTTCTCCCGCCGCGCCCTACGTGGTTGGTAGGACCGCGCGCCATCCTGACACCGCCCGCGACCTGACGGAGGCCGCGACGACAGAAGTCCGAGACGACAGGACGACCCCGATGATCGACCCGATCACAGACGGCGATCTCACCGCCTACATCGACGGCCAGCTCGACATGATGCGCCGCCTCGACGTGGAGGCGCACCTCGCCGAGAACCCGGAGACTGCGGCGCGGGTGATGGCCGAGTTGCACGACCGCGACGCCCTGCGGGCCGCCTTCGCGCTCCAGCCGGGCCCCGGCCCCGAGCGCAACCGGCAGGTCGCGCGCCGCCTCGATCGCTCCATGCGCTGGCGCCGGGTCGGCGCCCGGCTGAAGCGGGCGGCCGCGATCGCCGTGATGGTCGGCGCCGGCTGGCTCGCCCACGACGAGGTCGGCCGCTTCGGCGTCCCCGGCACCATCGCCGCCCCGGTCGACCCGACCCTGATCGAGGACGCCCAGCAGGCCCGGCAGGTGACGCAGATGCGCGCCCGCATCGCCTCGCAGCACGGCAATGGAGCCTACGACCGTGCCGCGATCGAGGCCGCGACCGGCATCCAGTTGCCCAGCCTGCCGGAGAGCTGGACGGTGCGCGACGTGCAGATCTTCCCGGCCCGCCACGGCACCGGCGTGGAGATCGTCGCGGATGCGGGCGGCCTCGGCGAGATCTCGCTCTTCGCGACGCATCGGCGCGGCAACGGCCCGCTGAACGAGATCGCCCAGGCCGGCGACGGCACGACGGTCTACTGGAACTCCGGCCGGTCGGCCTACGCCCTCAGCGGCAACAGCGACGAGGACACCCTGCGGGCGACCGCCGCCCGCATCGCCGCCGCCTCGCCGTGAGGTAACTGGATTTTGGAGGGCCTGAGACCCTTTCGGCGCCCGAGGGCGCCGGCAGGCGGGGCCCGATTGCAGGGCTCTGCCCTGCACCCGCCAAAGGTCTCGACCTTTGGAATCCGGGACATACCCCCATGCGGCCCTCGACAGCCCGGAGGACGGGTGCGAAACAGCCTCCATGCGGGCTGATGACCGAGAACCTGAACCGCCGGGCGAGGCGCCCCTCGACGCGCTGTTCGCGGCGGCGCGGGCCGCGCGCGAACGAGCCCACGCGCCCTATTCCCGCTTCAAGGTCGGCGCGGCCTTGAGCGACGAGCAGGGCCGGGTCCATGCCGGCTGCAACGTGGAGAACGCGGCCTACCCGGTCGGCACCTGCGCCGAGGCCGGGGCGATCGCCGCGATGGTGGCGGCTGGCGGCACACGGATCCGCGCGATTCTGGTGCTCGGCGAGGGCGACGGCCCGGTGACGCCCTGCGGGGCCTGCCGCCAGCGGATCCGCGAGTTCGCCGAGAGCGCCACGCCCGTCCACGCGGCCGGGCTCGATGGAATCCTGGCGAGCTTCACCCTGGAGGCGTTGCTGCCCGCCTCGTTCGGCCCGGAGACCCTCGGTGGCTGAGATCGCCGCGCGGGCGGCGGAGATCCTGCGCGCCGCGGGGTTCGGGGGGCCGCACGCCTGCGCCGTCGTCACCGGCACCGGGCTCGGTCGCGTCGCCGGGATCCTGGAGGAGCCGGGCGCTCTCTCGTACGGCGAGATCCCGGGTTTCCCGCAGCCCGGCGTGACGGGCCACGGCGGTCGGCTGCACCGCGGCCGGATCGCGGGACGTTCCGTCCTCGTCATGGAGGGGCGCGCCCACCCCTATGAGCGGGGCGAGGCCGCCGCGATGCGCCTGCCGCTCACGGTGCTGCGGATGCTGGGTGTTGAGCGGCTGCTCCTCACCAACGCCTCCGGCTCGCTGATGCCCGAGGCCGGCCCCGGCAGCCTCGTGATGCTCGCCGACCACATCAACCTGTCGGGGATGAATCCGCTGATCGGCGAGCGCGACGACGCCCGCTTCGTGCCGATGAACGCGGCCTACGACCCGGACCTGCGCGCGCGCCTCGCCAGGGCCGCCGCTGCCCGGGGCCTGCCCCTGCGCGAGGGCGTGTATGCGTGGTTCTCCGGCCCGAGCTTCGAGACCCCGGCGGAGGTCCGCATGGCGGGCCGGCTCGGGGCTGACCTCGTGGGCATGTCGACGGTGCCGGAGGTGATCCTCGCCCGCTTCCTCGGCCTGCCCGTGGCGGCGGTCTCGGTGGTCACGAACTGGGCCGCGGGCATCGCGGGCGGCGCGCCGCACCATGTCGAGACCCAGTCGGCGGCCCGCGCCGCCGCGGACGACCTCGCCGGCCTGATCCGGGCCTTCGTCGCCGATTTTCCGGAGACCGCCCCGTGACCGCTCCCATCGACGCCGCCGTCGCGGCCCGCGCGCTGCCGCTCCTCGACCTCACCGATCTCGGCGACGCCTCCACGGAGGCGTCGGTCGCGACGCTCTGCCGGGACGCGCGCGCGGGCGCCGTCGCGGCGGTCTGCGTCTGGCCGCGCTTCGTCCCGGTCTGTCGGCGCGCGCTGGAGGGAAGCCCGGTGCGGATCGCCACGGTGGTCAACTTTCCCGAGGGCGGCGAAGACGTCGAGGCCACCGTCGCCGAGACCCGCGCGACGCTGCGCGACGGCGCACAGGAGATCGACCTCGTCCTGCCCTACCGCGCCCTGCTGCGCGGCGATGCGGACACGGCGCAGGCGATGGTCGCGGCGGTGCGGGCGGCCTGCGGCCCGGCCTGCCTCAAGGTGATCCTGGAGACCGGCACGCTCGCCGAGCCGGGGACGGTCGCCGCCGCGAGCCGGCTGGCGCTGGCGGCGGGCGCGGACTTCATCAAGACCTCGACCGGCAAGAGCCCGGTCTCGGCGACCCCCGAGGCGGCCGAGACCATGCTGGCGGCGATCCGCACATCCGGCCGGCCCGCCGGCCTCAAGGTCTCGGGCGGCCTGCGCAGCGTCGCCGACGCCGCGACCTATCTGGCGCTGGCCGACCGCTTGATGGGGCCGGGCTGGGCCTCGCCGACGACGATGCGCCTCGGGGCCAGCAGCCTCTACGGCGCCCTGAAGGCGGCGCGGGAGGCGGCGTGAGGCTCCCGCAGGAGACGATCCGGCGGAAGCGCGACGGTGAGGGACTCGACGCGGCCGAGATCGCGGACTTCGTCGCGGGCCTGACTGACGGCCGCGTGACCGAGGGGCAAGCCGCCGCCTTCTGCATGGCGGTGTTCTTCCGCGGGCTGACACTCCCTGAGCGCGTGGCGTTGACCCGGGCGATGACGCATTCGGGCACGGTGCTCGCCTGGGACCTGCCCGGCCCGGTGCTCGACAAGCACTCGACCGGCGGCATCGGCGACACGGTGAGCCTGCCGCTCGCCGCGATGGTGGCGGCCTGCGGCGGCTACGTGCCGATGATCTCCGGGCGCGGGCTCGGCCACACCGGCGGCACGCTGGACAAGCTCGCCAGCATTCCGGGCTACGACGCGGTGCCGGGGCTCGGCCGCTTCCAGGCGGTGGTGCGGGAGGTCGGCTGCGCCATCATCGGGCAGACCGCTGAGCTGGCGCCCGCCGACCGGCGCCTCTACGCGATCCGGGACGTGACCGGCACGGTCGAATCCCTCGACCTGATCACCGCCTCGATCCTCTCGAAGAAGCTCGCGGCCGGCCTCGACGGGCTCGTCATGGACGTGAAGGTCGGTTCGGGCGCCTTCATGGCGGGGCTGCCGGAGGCGCGCGCGCTGGCCGAAAGCATCGTCGCGGTGGCGACGGGGGCGGGCCTGCGCACGGTGGCGCTCGTCACCGATATGGACGCGCCGCTCGCCTCCGCGGCGGGCAACGCGGTCGAGGTCGCGTACGCCCTCGATTATATGTCCGGGCGGCGGCGGGACGAGCGCTTCCACGCGGTGACCCTGGCGCTCGGCGCCGAGATGCTGGTGGCCGGCGGCCTCGCCGCCGACACGGCTGAGGCCTCGGGGCGGCTCGAGGACGCGCTCGCCTCGGGGCGGGCCGCGGAGCGGTTCGGCCGGATGGTCGCCGCTCTCGGCGGGCCGGCGGACCTCATGGAGCGACCGGAACGACACCTTCCGGCGGCGCCCGTGGTGCGACCGGTGCGCCGGGACGGGCCGGTCGCCGGGATCGCGACGCGGGAGATCGGGCTCGCGGTGATCGGACTCGGCGGCGGCCGGACCCGGCCGGAGGACGGGATCGACCCGCGGGTCGGCTTCACGGACCTCGCCCGACCCGGCGAGGCCGGCGACCTCATCGGAATCGTCCACGCGGCGGATGCCGCGGCGGCGGACCGGGCGGAGGCGGCCCTCAGGGCGGCCTATCGCGCGGGCGAGGCGGCGCCTGAGGGCGCCGCCGTGTTGGAGCGGATCGGCTAGAACATGATGGGGGGACAGTGGAAGCCGATTTCGCGAGAATAGCATGCGAAGACGGTAACCTAGAGCCTGCTGCCGCTTCCGTGGAAATGCAGAAGGCTCTAAAGCATCGTCCCGAAAGGTGGCGTCCGCCTTTCGGAAAAGATGATGCGAAAACAAGAGGCTGGCTGGATCCCGTATCCAGGCCGATGCTCTAGATCCCGCGGCGCCTACCAGCCGCCGTGATGGTGGCGATGGCCCCAGCCGTGATGGCGATGGCCCCAGTGCCGGTGATGATGGTGGTGCCCCCAGCCATGGTGGCGATGGCCCCAGCCGCGGTGGTGGTGATGCCCCCAGTGGCGGGGACGATGGTCGTGGTGGTGACCCCAGCCGTACTGTACCGGCGTGATGCCGTCCGCGGCCGCGATCGGCGCGGCGGCGAGCGGCGCGGCCTGGGTGGCGGGCGCCGCGGCGAGGAGCCCGCCGGCGAGCGCGAGTGCCACCAGCGCGCGGCGGCCGAAGGAACGGGATGCGGGCTGCGTGGTCTGCACGGGCGCTCTCCTGATCGTGTCGGAGCCGGCGTCGTTGCCGGCCGATGCGGAAGAGACTGGCGCGGCCGGCCTGAACACCGGCTGAGGCGGTCGTACAGGATTCCGTCGCCGCCTCAGCCGCCGGGCGGCGCGCCGAGCAGGGCGAAGGCGAGCGGCGCGCCGGCCAGGAACGCCAGGATCCCGCGTCGCGCCCGGCCCTCCGGCAGGCCGGCGACAAGACAGGCGCAGCCCACCGCCGTGATCCCCGCGAGCGGCAGGTAGTAGCGGGGATAGGCGTCGAGCCGCCAGCCGGTCGCGAGGTGGTTCAGGTAGCCGAACCGCACATGGGCGGCGAGCACGAGGCCGATCGCCGCCCAGCCCGCCACCGCCAGCGGGTCGAGCGGCCCCGCGCGCCCCGCGCCGAGGCGGGCGAGGGCCGCGCCGGCTCCCGCGAGGCTCAAGCCCATCAGAGCGAGCGGCAGGGCGAGCGCAGCGGTTCCCACGGGGCCCGGCTCCGTCAGGACCGGCATGAACTGCACGGCGAACAGGGCGGCGAAGTTCGCGAGGTAGGCGGGGAGCCCGAGGCGCGCGCCGTCCCAGCCGGCCTCGCGGGCGCCGTCCCGCATCATCGCGAGGTGCCCCGGCACCTCGGGCACCGGGCTGCCGTATTGCGCGAGGAGAACCGCGTAAGGCGCGGCGGCGAGCGCCAGGGCGAGCGCGGCGGCGATCAGCGCGGTGCCCGGGAGCCGCCCCCGCACGACGAGCCGGAGGAGGACCGGCCCGGCGCAGCCACCGATGAGGAGAAGCGCGGTGAACTTCGCGAGCCCGGCCGCGACGACGCCTGCCAGCACCGCGGCGAGCCAGGCGCGGCGCCCCCCGCAGAGCAGGCGCTGGAGGCCGAGGACGGCGAGCGCGCCGCCGAGGATCGCGAGGTTGTCGTTGTTGACCGCGCCGTTCAGGGCGAGCGCGGTCGGGATGGTGACGAGCGGGATCGCGTAGGCCCAAAATTCGGGCCGGGTCCGGGCGAGCCCGGCGGCGAGCAGCAGCAGCGCGCCCATCGCGGCGGTGGCGAGCCCGACATTGATCAACCGGAGAACCGGAAGTGCCGCCGGGTCCGCGCCGATCGCGGGGCCGAGCCGGGCGAGCGCCGCGTAGTAGGCCGGCGGGTGGTTGAGGTAGTTCGGCAGGTCCGTCGGCGCGAGGCTCGCGGGATCGAGCATGCGCAGGGCCCGGAGATCCGGCCAAGGCGCGCGGTCGCGCTGGATCTGCGCGACGTAGGAGACGTGAGCGACCTCGTCGAAGCCCTTGGCGATGTCCTTGCGCAGGGCGTTCGCTACCCCGCCGAGGCCGAGCAGCAGCACGAGCAGCAGAAGGATGCCGCGGCCCGCCACGGGCCCCGGGGCGGCTCTGTCGGGCGGCGCCATGCGGATTGTCCGAACTCCCCTCCCCTGCCGCGGCCCCGGGGGACCGCGGCAGGCCGGCCCCTATCGCCCGGCCGCGGCGCGAAGCGGTGCCAGGGCCGAGGCCGGGGCCAGGACCGGCGGTACCGGGGGACGCGCCTGCATCGCGGCGGGGGCCGCGAGAGGCGCGGCGAGCGGCGCCGCGGCCGCGCGCTGGCCGGCCGCGGCGTGGCCGTAGACACCGCGATGCTCCGGGTTCGGCTGAAGCCGGTCGGTCAGGCCGATCACGGTCTCGGCGGCGCCGAGCACCAGGGCGCCCTCGGGTGCGAGGCAGGCGGCGATCCGGTTGAGGATGTCGGCCTTGGTCGGTGCGTCGAAGTATATCAGCACGTTGCGGCAGTAGACCACGTCGAACTGGCCCAACCCGTCGAAGGCATTTAACAAGTTGAGCTGCCGGTAATCGACCATCGCCCGCAGGCTCTGGGAGATCTGCCAGCTCTCGCCGACCTGGGTGAAGTGCTTGATCAGCCACTGCACGGGCAGCCCGCGCTGCACCTCGAAATGGCTGTAGATCCCGGCTCTCGCCCGCTCGATCACCTCGGTCGAGAGGTCGGTCGCCACGATCTCCACCTGCCAGCCGGCGAGCCGGGGGGCGGCCTCTTGGAGGAGCATCGCCAGGGAATAGGGCTCCTGGCCCGTCGAGGCCGCCGCGCACCAGATCCGCAGCCGGCGCCGGCCCGCGTTGCGCTGGAGCGCCTGCGGCAGCAGCACGTCGCGGAACAGGTCGAAGGGAACCCGGTCGCGGAAGAAGAAGGTCTCGTTGGTGGTCATCGCCTCGACCACGGCGCGCTCGGCGGCGGCGTCGCGGCCGAGCTTCAGCACGGCCACGAGGTCGTGCAGGTCGCCGAGGTTGAACCGGCGGCAGACCGGACCGAGGCGGCTCTCGACGAGGTAGCGCTTCTCCGCCGTCATCGCGAGGCCGGAGCGCTGCTTGAGGAAGCCGCGCAGGAATTCGAAATCGCTCTCGGTCATGCCGGCTGCCCCGTGATCAGGCCGCGGAGGGCCGGGCCGATCTCGGCCAGCGGCAGGACGGCCTGGGCGAGCCCGGCCTTGGCGACGCTGCCGGGCATGCCCCAGACCGTGCTGGTCGCCTCGTCCTGGGCAAGCACGGGTCCGCCCGCATCCACCAGCGCGCGCGCGCCGTGGGTGCCGTCCGAGCCCATGCCGGTGAGGATCACCGAGACGGTGGCGGCCCCGAAGATCTGGGCGGCGTCCTTGAACAGCACGTCGACCGCCGGGCGGCAGAAGTTCACCGGCGGGCCGTCGTCGAGGCGGATCACGGGGTCGCGGCCCGCTCCGCCCACGAGGCCCATGTGGCGCCCGCCGGGCGCCACGTAGATGCGGCCGGGCTGGAGCGGCTCGTCGGCCTTGCCCTCGGCGGCCGGCAGGCCGACCCGGGCGGCGATGTGCTCGGCGAAGACCGCGGTGAAGATCGGCGGCATGTGCTGCACGATCAGCGTCGGCAGGCGCCTGAGCGTCGCGGCCCCGATCTTCTCCAGCACCTCGTTGACCGCGCGCGGACCGCCCGTCGAGGAGCCGATCAGCAGCACGCGGGGCGTGTTCGGCCGCGCCTTCGGCCGCAGGGTGAAGGGGGCGGACAGGCGCGAGACCGGGGCGGCGGGTGCCGCCGGGGCCGGCATCGGCGCGGCGGGCTCGTGGGCGGGCGGAGCGGTGACGGGTGCGGGCCGGCGGCCGCGGGCGCGGACCCCGCCGAACAGGCGCACGCGCTCGACGAGTTCCGCCCGGAAGGCGTCGGAGGTGGTGACGCCGCGGTTGCTCTCGGGCTTGGCGAGGTAGTCCACCGCGCCGAGTGCCAGACATTTGAGCGAGATGTCGGCGTTGCGGGTGGTCAGCGTCGACATCATCACGACCTGCAGGGTCGGGCTCGCGGCGAGCATCCGGGGCAGCGCCTCGGTGCCGTCGAGTTCCGGCATGTCGATGTCGAGCAGCACCACGTCGGGGTCGTGCCGGCCCATCATCTCCAGCGCGATGCGGCCGTTCGAGGCGGTGCCGACGACGTTGAAGCCGGCCTCGCCGATCCAGCGGGCGACGAGCCCGCGCACCACGGCGGAATCGTCGGCGATCAGCACGCGGATCTGGCCCGGCGCGGGCTGGGACCCCGCCGGGAGGGGAGCGCCGGCCGGCCCCCTGAGCGGCGCGCGCGGCGCAAGGTTGAGTGGGGCAGCCAGCATCGGTTCACGCCTCGGTCACGGGTCGCGGTGGACGGGCCGGGCGCCTCCTCCCGTCGGGGCGCGTGTCCGGGCGTCGTTCGGTCTTCGCGCCGCCCGCGCACGGGCGTCGTTGGGGTCTTGGCGCCGCCCGCGCACGGGCGGCCCGGTCTCGGGTCGTCGTGCCGCGGATCCGGCCCCGCGGCTCTCAGGCGGCCGTCGCCTGGAGCACGCCCACCTGCTCGAGCTTGGCCGTCAGGATGTCGCGGTCGAACGGCTTCATGATGTACTCGTCCGCCCCCGCCCGCAGCGCGCGCGCGATCGCCCCGACGTCGTTCTCGGTGGTGCAGAACAGGATCTTGGGCCGGTCGCCGTCCGGCATGCGGCGGATCTCCTGCAGGAACGCGTAGCCGTCCACGTTCGGCATGTTCCAGTCGAGCAGGATCGCCTCCGGCATCGCCTGCCGGCAGACCTGGAGGCCCTCGGCCCCGTCCTCGGCCTCCGCGGCCGTGAAGCCGAGCGTCTCCACGATGCGGCGCGCGACCTTCCGGATGACGGCGGAATCATCGACGATGAGGCAGGTCGGCACGGACATCCCCGAGGCTGTTCCCGAAGCGGTTCCCGACGCGGTTGCGAAAGCGGTGGCCATGGCGCTCCCCCGGCTCAGGCGGCGGTGGGCTCGGCGCGCTCGGCGCCGAAGCTGAGGAGCCCGTCAACGTCGAGGATGACGAGGAGCTTGCCGTCCAGGCGATGCACGCCGAGCGCGAGGTTGCGCCAGCGCGCGTCGAGGTTGATCGGCACCGCCTCGTGCGTGTCGGGCCCGAGCTTGAGCACCTCGCCGACGCCGTCGACCACGAGGCCGAAGGTCTCGCCGGCCTGCTCCAGGCCGATCGCCATGCCGGCCCCTTGCGTCTCGGCCCTGGGCATGCCGAGCCGGCGGCGCAGGCAGATCGCCGTGACGACGCGCCCGCGCAGGTTCAGCAGGCCGACGATCTCCGGGGGTGCCAGCGGCACCGGCGTGATGCCAGTGGGGATGAACACGTCGTGCACCCGGTTGATGGCGAGGCCGAACATGGTCTCGCCGACGAAGACGGTGACGAATTCCTGGGTGGCGCCGTCCTTGGCCGCGGCGGCGGCCGCGGCGTTGCTGTTGGCGGGCTTCATCATGGCGGTGGTCCGGTTTGAACGGGCGTGGCGGGGTCGGGCGCGGGCCGCGCCTCGGGGTCAGGCAGCCTCGGCGAGGCTCGGCGCGTCGATCTCGGTGAGCGCCGCGATCAGGCCGCTGCGGTCGAACTTGGCCACGAGGTCGCTGATCGCGAGGCGGCGCGCCCGGTCCACGGTCTCGGCCCCGACCGCGGCCGAGAGCCCGATCACCGGCAGGCCGGCGATCGGGTGGCCGGCGGCGCGGATCGCCGCGACGAGGTCGAAGCCGCTGCGGCCCGGCATCTCCAGGTCCGTCACCACCACGTCGATCCGGGTCTCGCCCGAGAGGATGGCCATCGCCCGCTCGGCGCCCTCGGCCGCGATCACGCCGTAGCCCGCGGCCTTGAGCACCGGGGTCAGCATGTCGCGGAAGAAGGCCGAGTCGTCGACCAGCAGCAGGGTCCTGGCCACCTTCGTCGGCCGGCGGGGCCCGCGCGCCCAGTCGTCGTAGGCGAGCGGCAGGAAGTGGGCGATGTTGATGATGTCGGTGGCCCGGCCCCGCAGCACCGCCGAGCCGATCAGGTCCGAGCGTTCGGCCGCGATCTCGATGTCGAGGCGCTCCTCGACGATGTCGACGATCTGATCGACCACGAGGCCCATCGCCCGCTCGCCGTCCGAGAACACCACGAGCGCCTGGGTGCCCTCGGTGCGGATCTGGATGGTCTCGTCGGCCACCACCAGCGGCATCAGGCGGCCGCGGTACTGGATCAGCGGGCGGCCGCCGAGCCACTCGACCTTGGTGGCGTCGATCTCCTCGAGGCGCGTGACGAGGGAGAGCGGCACAGCCTTGAAGGCGCCGTTGCCGCCCTTGAAGACGAGGAGCGTCGTCTTGGCCTCGCCGGCCTCGCCGGCCTCGACCTCCTCGGCCTCCATCTCGGCCGGGATCGAGCCGGCCTGGGCGCTCTGGCTGACCTGCCGGGCGACGCCGTTCGGATCGACGATGAGCACGACCGCCCCGTCGCCCAGGATGGTGTTGCCGGCAAACAGCGAGAGGTGCCGGAGCTTGGAGGACATCGGCTTCACGACGATCTCCTCCGTGTGGAAGACCTCGTCCACCAGGATGCCGAAGCGCTGGCGCCCGACCTGGGCCACCACTACGAAGCCCGTCTGGGTCTCGGCCTCGGTCGCCTCCTGCCCGAGCAGGCTCGTCAGCGTCACGATCGGCAGGAGGCGCTCGCGCAGGCGCAGCACCGGCGCGCCGTTGATGCGCTCGATCTTCTGGGCGGCGGCGGGATCGACCCGCACCAGTTCCAGCACCGCCACCTGCGGCACCGCGAAGCGGCTCTCGCCGGCCCGCACGATGAGGGCGGCGACGATGGCCAGCGTCAGCGGGATCTTGATGGTGAAGGTGGTGCCGCGGCCCGCCTGGGTGTTGATGTCGATGACGCCGCCGATGGTCTCGATGTTGGTCTTGACCACGTCCATGCCCACGCCCCGGCCCGAGACCGAGGTGACGGCGGCGGCCGTCGAGAAGCCGGCGTGGAAGATGAACTTGGCGACCTGGGCGTCGGTCATCTTCTCGACGTCGGCCTGGGAGGCGAGACCGCGCTCCACCGCCTTGCGGCGGATGGCGGCCAGATCCAGGCCCTTGCCGTCGTCGGCGATCTCGATCGTGATCGTGCCGCCCTCGTGGTAGGCGGCGAGCCGGATGGTGCCGCGGGCGGGCTTGCCGGCGGCCACGCGCGCGGCGGTCGATTCCAGGCCGTGGTCGGCGGAGTTGCGCACCATGTGGGTGAGCGGGTCCTTGATCACGTCGAGGACCTGCCGGTCGAGCTCGGTCTCGGCGCCGAGCATCACCAGCTCGATCTGCTTGCCGAGTTCGGCCGAGAGGTCGCGCACCACGCGCGGCAGCTTCTGCCACGCGTTGCCGATCGGCTGCATGCGCGTCTTCATCACGCCTTCCTGCAGCTCGGCGGTGACGTGGCTGAGCCGCTGCAGCGGCACCTTGTAGCTCGAATCCTCGTGGCGCCGGGCGATCTCGAGGAGCTGGTTGCGGGTGAGCACCAGTTCCGAGACCATCGTCATCAGGTGCTCGAGGGTATCGACGTTCACCCGGATGGTCTGGACCTTGCCCGGGACCTCGCCGCCCTCGGCGGCGGGCGCGGGGGCCTCCGCCTTCTGGGCGGCGGGCGCCGGGACGGGCGCAGGTGCGGGCGCCGGCGTGGCGGCGACCGGCGCGAGCGCGGCGGCGACCGGGGCCGCCACGGGAGCCGGCATGGAAGCGGGGATGGAAGCGGGGGCCGGGAGCGGAGCAGGCTCGTCGTCGGGACCGGGCGCGGCCAGGAAGGCGGCCTCCAGCTCGTCCAGGCTGACCTCGCCGGGCTTCAGCTCGCGCTCGACGGGTGGCGGCAGGACCGGCTCGGGCGGCGGGGGCGGCGCGGCGACCGCGACCGCCGGCACCTCGCCGGCCGACATGCGGTCGAGCGCCTCGATCAGGTCGTCGTCGGAGCCGGCGGGCTCGGTGCCGGCGATCTCGAGATCGGCCAGGATCGCCTTGAGCCGGTCGAGGGTCGCGAGGATGAGGGTGACGGAGGCGCCGCTGACCGGCATGCCGTCGCGGAAGCGGCCCATCAGGGTCTCGGCGGCGTGCGCCAGCGCCTCCAGGCGGGGCAGGCCGAGGAAGCCGCAGGTGCCCTTGATGGTGTGCACCAGACGAAAGATGTTGCGCAGGATGGTCTCGTTGTTCGGATCCTGCTCGAACCGGACCAGCTCGGTATCGACCGTATCGAGATGCTCACTGCTCTCGGTCAGGAATTCACGCAGCAGATCGTCCATCGGCGATACTCAGATTGTGCCCGCACAAGTGCCGGTGCTGGGGCAACTCTGAGCGCGTCCGGTTAGAAAAGGGTTTCCCGGGAGGGCCGCCGCGAGCGATCAGGAAAGATTGATGACGGTTAAATCGGGTTCCGGAGAGGATCGGACTGCTTTCGCGGCCGGGATACGGCCAAACGTGGTTAACGATCTCGAAATGCAACGCTCGCCCGGTCGCCGAAATGCGGCTTCAACTGGGATCTGCGGGACGCCCGGCGCTCGAATACGGGGCCGGCCCGAGCGAGCGGAAGATTTCCCGCACCCCGATGATCCACACGGCAGACCTGTTCGGTCATCAGGCCTTCGGAACGCCCGTTCGAAGGACGTGCCGGGCGTCAGGGCGACGTCTCCCGGATCATGCCGGAGCCGCGACCGGCCCCCTCTCCCATAGGGAGAGGGTTGGGGTGAGGGGTATGACCTTTCAGAACATTGCTCGGCATCGACGCGCGTTCAGGCCCTCGCCTCTTTCGGGAACGTCATACCCCTCACCCTGTCCCTCTCCCTATGGGAGAGGGGACCCGCGCCGCACGCTGCGGCGCGGTGCAAACCGCCCTGCGACGGCCCGGCTCATAGAGGGAGACAGGGGAGCGCGGCGGGAGCCGCGCGCGGGGAGAGAGGCCCGCCGCAAGGCTCAGGCGAGGGCGGTGTCCGAGGAACTGTCCGGGGCGCTGTCGGAGGGGCGGTCCTCTTCCGGCGTCGGCTCGGTCTCGGCCGGCGCCTCGGCGGCGGCGGGCTCGGCGCGGATCGTCACCGTGTCGCCCTCGATCGCGAAGGTCACGCCCATGCCGGCGGCGCGCGCCACGAGGCCTGCGTAGAAGGCCAGGATGCCGTGCGCATCGACCGTGCCGGTCTCGGAGGTGCCGGCCATCAGGCCCTCGACATGGGGCGGGATGCGGGCGTGCGGTCCCTTTGCCTTGAGCACGATCAGCGGCGCGTCGCCCTCGCCCGTCACCGCGACGTCGATATGGCCGCCGCGCGGGATCGCGCCGGTCGCGATCATCACGAGGTTGAGCAGGAGCTTGACCTTGTTCTTCGGGAAGAGCGCCTGCGGCGCGCTCCAGCTGAGCTGGGTCTTGTCGTCGGCGAACATGCCGCGCGAGACCTTCTCGGCATCCGCGAGGTCGATCGAGGCGCCGGCCGAGCCCGCCGCCCCGAAGGCGATGCGGGCGAATTGCAGGCGGGCCGAGGCCTGCCGGGCGCTCTTGCGGATGAGGTCGAGGGCGAACTCGCGCATCGACTCGTCCTGGTCGTCCTCCAGAACCTCCAGGCCGTTCACGATGGCGCCGACCGGGCTGATCACGTCGTGGCAGACGCGGGAGCAGAGCAGCGCGGACAGGTCGAGCGCTTCGAGGTTCACGGTGGTCATGGCACGCTCCGGGCGTTCTTAACAGTTCCGGCGGGTTCGGCTCGCGGGCCGTGAACCGCCCGGGATAGATGCCGACGAGGGCTTTGGAAAGCGTTACGGATCGGCCTCGCGCGGTCCGGATCGGCCCGCGACCGCCCGGTCGACAGGCGTCGACAGGCGCGCGGGGCTCGGGCATGACGGCGCGATGACGCGGACGGGCGGGCACGGGATGGACGAGACGGAGCGCGAGGGCATCGCCCGGCGGCTGGCCGAGATCGCCTGCGCGGCGGGCGAGGTTCTGCGCCACCACCACGCGAAGGGCTGCAGCCACAGCCTGAAGCCGGACGGCTCGCCCGCGAGCGTGGCCGACATCGAGGCCGAGGCGCTGATCCTGGCAGCCCTGGCCGAGCGTTTTCCGGATATCCCGGCGGTGGCCGAGGAGACCTGCCACGACCGGAAGCCGGCCGCGCGCTTCTTCCTGGTCGATCCCCTCGACGGGACGCGGGAGTTCCTGGCCGGCACGCCCGAATACGCCGTCTGCATCGCGCTGGTGGCGGGGGAGCGGCCGGTCGCGGCGGCGCTGGCGGCGCCCGGGCTCGGGCGGATCTGGTGGGCGGGCGCCCGGGCCCTGGAGGCGGAGATCGCGCAGGGGCGCCCCGGCGAGCCCCGCGCGGTGCGGGCGCGGCCGGCACCCGCGGACGGGCTCGTCGCGCTGGGCAGCCGGCGCCACGGCGACCCGGAGACCGAGGCCTGCCTCGCCGCCCTGCCGGTGGCCGCGCAGCACCCGGTCGGCTCGGCGGTGAAGTTCGGGCTCGTCGCGTCGGGCGAGGCCGACCTCTACGTGCGCTGCGGTCCGACCATGGAGTGGGACACGGCCGCGGGCGACCACATCGTGACGGCGGCGGGCGGGTGCGTGGTGACGCCCGGGGGCGGCCCGCTTGCCTACGGGCGCCACGCGGCGGGCTACCGCAACGGCGCCTTCGCGGCGCTCGGCGACCCGCGCCTCGCCGGGCGCCTCGCCCTGCCCGTCAGTTCGGGGAGCGCGGCAGCGGCTCGATGAGCCGCGCGAGCGCGGGCCAGCGCGCCTCGGCCCGGTCGGCGAGGCCCGGATCGGCCACGAGCCGCGCCCGGCGCTCCGCGTCGCGGAACAGGTAGAGCCGGCCCCCGAGCACCGCGAAGACCAGCGGGTCCGCATCGACGATCCGCCCGTCGAGCACGCCGACCGGGTCGTTGCCGTCCAGGCGCGGCGCGTAGAATCCGGGCCCGGCCGCGAAGGCGGCGCGGTTGCCCGCGCTCGCGAAGCGCCACGCGCGCCCGCCCCAGGCCAGCTCGAACCGCTCGGCGCCGGGACGCGGGCCGCCGGGCAGGAAGTAGCTCACCGCGTCGAAACCGCGCAGCGCCAGGGTCGCGGGGAGCTCCGCGGGGAGCTGCGCGGGGGGCGTCGGGGCCTGCGCCCCGGCCGGCACCGGCCCGCAGGTGAGGAGGGCGAGGAGCCCGAGCTTACGGCGCGTTAACCACATCCTCGCTCTTATGCCGCACGGTGCCGCGCGGCGACAGGCGCCCGCGCACCCCCGGTTTGCCGCATTCGCGGCGCCGAATCGCGCCACGCGGAGCCGCAACGATCGGCGGAGGAGGAAGCATGACGGGCCCCAAACTCCACAGCCCCGCCCGGCGCCGGGCACTGTCCGGCGTCGCGGGCCTCGCCGCCGGCCTCCTGCTCGCGGGCGCCGGCGCGGCCAACGCGCAAGGGCGCGGCGAGGACGGCATGCCCGAATCCTTCCGCCCCGGCGAGATCATCGACAACGGCCACCGCTTCTTCGGCTCGGTCTCGCGCGGGCTCGCGCTGACCGTCGAGGAGGCGACCCGGCGCTGGGGCCAGCCGAACGGCTACATCCTGGGCCAGGAGGCCTCCGGCGCGATCGTCGGCGGCGTGCGCTACGGCGAGGGCACCCTCTACACCCGCAACGCCGGCCAGCGGCGCGTCTACTGGCAGGGTCCCTCCCTCGGCTTCGACGTCGGCGGCGACGGGGCGCGCACCATGATGCTCGTCTACAACCTGCCCTCCGTGCGCAGCCTCTACCGGCGCTACGGGGGCGTGAACGGCTCGGCCTACTTCATCGGCGGCTTCGGCATGACGGCGGTCGTCAACGACAACACCGTGGTGGTGCCGATCCGCAGCGGCGTCGGCGCGCGGCTCGGCATCAACGTCGGCTATCTCAAGTTCACCGACCAGCCGACCTGGAACCCGTTCTGAGCCCGGGCCGGGCCGCGACGGCCAGGGGAAGGGCCACGGCAAGGGCCACGGCAAGGGCCACGGGAGGGCCGCGTCCGGCGGGCTGGCCCGGGGCCGCGCCCTTCACTAGTATGAGGGCACGTATGTGGCGGGTCCGGCGGGACCCGGTCGGCGAGCGGTTCCGCGCGTGATCGAAACCCTGATGATCTTCGCTCTCGGCTTCCTGGCCGCGAGCCTCGGCGGCCTCCTGCTCCTGCCGGTGCTGAACGCCCGCGCGGCACGCCTCGCCCGGCGCCGGGCCGAGGCCCTGGTGCCGCTCGCCCCCGCCGAGATCGCGGCCGAGCGCGACTTCCTGCGCGCCCGCTTCGCGGTCCAGCAGCGGCGGCTGGAGCGCACGGTCGAGGCGGTGCGGGCCCGGCGCCAGGCCGACATGGCGGCCATCGGCGCGCGCACCATGGAGGCCGCGCGGCTCGCCCGCGACCTCACCCGGCGCGAGGGCGAGGTCGCCGACGGGCTGGCGCACAAGGCCCGGCTGGAGGGCGAGCTGGAGAGCGCCCTCGGCGAGGGCGCGGCGAGCCTCGCCACCCTGCGGGCCCTGGAGGAGGCGCATGCCGACCTCCTCGACAGCCTGCTCGCCGCCCGGCGCGCCGGCCCCGCCGGGGACGGGCGCGCCGCGGGGATGCCCGAGACCCGGGAGGACCTGGAGGAGCGGGAGGTCCTGCTCGCCCGCCTCTCCGCCGCGGAGGACGCCCTGGCGCAGGCGCTGTCGGCGCGCGAGAGCGCGGTCGAGCGCGAGAACGCCGAGCTGCGCACCCGCATCGCGGAGCTCGCCGACAGCCTCGCGCCGCCGCGCGAGCGCCTGCCCGTGGCCGGCGCCTTCTCGACGGCGCGCGGCTGAGACGGCGCCGGACGCCGATAGAGGCCGGAACGCGGCGCCCCCACGCGGGCCTTCCGCGTGCGAAATCGTGCACGAGACGCCTTGTTTCGACCACGCAAAAGCATCATCGGAGCGTCATCCTCCGGCAATCGAGATGGAACGAGCCACCATGGCCCTGAAGCTGACGACCCTCGCCCTCGCGCTCGGCGTCACCGCCGTCAGCCTGCCCGCCGCGGCGGAGCAGGCGCAGCAGACGCGGCGCGGCAACGAGACGCTGAAGAAGTACTGCACCGGGGACTACCTGAACTATTGCGGCAACCTCGCCCCCGAGGATCCGGCGCTCGACGTCTGCTTCGAGAAGAACTGGAAGTCGCTGTCGGAGAACTGCCGCCGGGCGATCGACGCCTACCAGGCGACCCAGAACCCGAAGGGCGGCAAGCGCGGCTGAGGCCGCCGCCGCCCGATCCGGGCCTCAATCCTTCACGACGAGGGCCGGGGCGGCGGCGACCGCCTCGCCCGGCACGAGCCCGCAGCGCAGCGCCGCGTCCGGCGGCAGCAGCGGCTCGAGGAGCGCGCGCCGCTCCGCCAGCGACGCGATGGCGCGCTCCGCCCCGACCCCGTCGGGGCTCGGCAGGGCCGCGAAGAGATGCTCCAGGGCGTAGCGGTAGCGCCCGACGCGCGCGCCCGCCTCCAGGCGCACCCAGGCGATCAGGCAGCGGTTCTCGGCGACCCGCATGGCGGCCTGCCGCACGTCCCAGTCGTCGAGGGTGCGGGCGAAGGGCAGGCCGGCCAGCCGACGCCCGTCCGCCGCGACCACGACGGCGGCGGTCGCCGCAAAGGCCGGGATCAGCCGCGCGTCGGCGCCCGCATCCTCGGCGAGCCGCCGGTAGAGCGACACCTGCGAGCGCGCCGGCACGGCCGCCAGCCCGTCGAAATAGGCGGCCACGTCCCGCACCAGGAGCCCGGGCGGCAGCACCCGCGTCCGGCTCAGGTTGCCCAGCACGTCGTGGAAGGCCTGCCCGGGCGCCGCCGGCATCAGGAAGCGCCAGGCGCGGTCGCGCAGCAGGCGCTCGTCGTCGGTCAGCGGCAGCAGCGCGGCGCTCTCGCCGCGCTCGCGGGCGGAGAGCGTTCCGGTCGTCTCCACGAGGCTGTTCCAGGCGCCGGCCCTGGGGCGACCGAAATCGCCCTCCTGCGCGCAGGCCGCCAGCAGCGGCAGCCAGGCGGCGAGAAGCGGCAGCACGGAGACGCCTGCGACGCTGCGGCGCAGGCGGCCCGGGATCGGGTGCGCCCTGTCCATGGAAGCGGTTCCGTTCGCCGGCGTTCAGGAGGCGCGGCTGTAGCGCACGCCGAGGAAGAGCAGGATCTGGCCGCGGCGCTCGTGCGTCTCGGCCGGGCGGCGGCGGCGCGCGAGCGGCCGGAACGGCAGCACCGCGGCCGCCGTCCGGGGACGGCGCGCGAGCTCGGGCGCGGCCTCGTTGGCGGCGCGCAGGGGGGTCGGCGGTGGGGCGAGATAGGTCGAGAGCTGCATCGGGGCACCTGTCGGCTGCGAAGGCTGTCCGCCCGGGTCCTCCGGAAAGGGCGTCGGCAAGGGGTCAGGCCTGAACGGTCGTCGGAGGCCAGATCAGCACGCGATGGTTAACGGAGCCTTGACGCGGCCGCCCCGGACTTGGCGCGGGTCTTGCTTGTGGCTGCTGGCCCATGGCGGGCGTTTCCTCCCTTGACTTGGCCCTGCCCCGACCGGCAGGGCCATTTTCTTGTCCGCCCCCGGCTCCGCGCCGCGGCCTTCTTCTCGCCGGAATTCTTGACGGAAGTCGGGACGCGCCGTGCGGACGGGTCGGCGGCGGCGGGACGGAACCGTCGCGGGTTCCGGCGCTTGCATAGCGGCGGCGCGGCCCGATATGCCGGGCGACGCGCGAACGACGTTCGGGATCGACAGACAAGGACACGGCTGGATGCGACTGGACACGGCACCCCTCATGCGCGCGGCACGGCGCCGGCCCCCTTCGCTCGCGATCCTGTCCCTCGGTCTCGCCCTCGCCGCCGTGACGGCGGGTCCGGCCGCGGCCCAGCGCGAGGACCAGGGCCTGCAGCTCGGCTGCGCCAACGACTATTTCCGCCTCTGCGTCGGCGTCGATCCGAACAGCCCGGACGCCGAGCGCTGCATGACGCGCAACCGCAAGCGCCTCTCGCCGGAATGCCGCGCCGCGATCGGCGACTACGACCGGCGCACCGGCGGCAAGTCGATGCCCGAGGATTAGGGCCGGGCGTCTCCCAAGGCCCTTCCTCTCGCCCAAGGCCCCTCCCCTCGCCACGGGGGAGGGCTTATGCAGGCGGCCTGCGAGCCCCCGCCACCTCCGGCGGACGAACCGACGAGGCCCCGACATGGCGCTCACCGTGGCGGTCCAGATGGACCCGATCCAGGCGATCCGGATCGCCGGGGACACCACCTTCGCCCTGCTGCTCGAAGCGCAGGCGCGGGGCCACCGGCTCCTCTACTACACCCCCGACCGGCTCTCCCTGCAGGGCCGGCGCGTCACCGCCCGGGTCGAGCCGCTCACCGTGCGGGACGTCGAGGGCGCGCACGCGACGCTGGGCGAGATCCAGCGCATCGACCTCGCGGAGGCCGACGTGGTGCTGATGCGCCAGGACCCGCCCTTCGACATGGCCTACGTCACGGCCACCCACATGCTGGAGCGGATCCACCCGCGGACGCTGGTGGTGAACAACCCCGCCGAGGTGCGCAACGCCCCGGAGAAGCTCTTCGTCCTCGATTTTCCCGAGCTGATGCCGCCGACGCTCATCACCCGCGACAGGGCGGAGATCGAGGCCTTCCGGCGCGAGCACGGCACGATCGCCATGAAGCCGCTGCACGGGCACGGGGGCGCTGCGGTGTTCCGCGTCTCGGAGACCGACCCGAATTTCGGCTCGATGTACGACCTGTTCGCCACGACGTTCCGGGAGGCCTGGGTGGTGCAGCGCTTCCTGGAGAAGATCACCGAGGGCGACAAGCGCATCATCCTGGTCGATGGCGAGCCGATGGGCGCGATCAACCGGGTGCCGGCGGCGAACGACATCCGCTCCAACATGGTGCGGGGCGGCGCGGCGGCGGCCTCCGACCTGAGCGCGCGCGAGCGCGAGATCTGCGCGACGATCGGGCCGGAGCTGAGGCGGCGCGGCCTGATCCTCGTCGGCATCGACGTGATCGACGGGCACCTCACCGAGATCAACGTGACCTCGCCGACCGGCATCCGGGCGATCCGGCGGCTCGGCGGGCCGGATCTCGCGGTCGCGGTCTGGGACGCGATCGAGGCGCGGCTCGCGGCCCGGACCTGAGCCCGAGCCGGCGCGTCCTACGGCCTCCGATCGAGTGGTTCACCTCCTACGGGATCCGGTTGAAGCGTTCGGTCTTGCGGATCCTCTCAGGGTGAAGCGCGGGTCCTCTCTCCTGTAGGGAGAGGTCTGCTTTCGCAGAAAGCCGGGTGAGGGGTATGGGGCTTCCCAGAAAGGCGCTGAGCTGAACGCGCGTCGATGGCGTGTTCAGTCCTGTCAGGTCATACCCCTCACCCCAACCCTCTCCCTATGGGAGAGGGGGCGCGGCGCGGTTCACCGCACACGGGATCCGGTCGAAGCGTTCGGTGTTGCGGATCCTCTCAGGATGAAGCGCGGGTCCCCTCTCCCATAGGGAGAGGGACAGGGTGAGGGGTATGACGTAGCCGGGTAGGGCACAGCCTGAACGCGCGCCGATGGTGTGCTCAGTTCTGAAACGTCATACCCCTCACCTCAAAACCCTCTCCCTATGGGAGAGGGGGCGCGGCGCGGTTCACCCGACACGGCCGAACCCTTCAACCGCAAACCGCATCACCCCAGCGCGCAGGTCGATCCCCCGGCCGCCCGTCGGAGATAGGCGGCGTCGAACTCGGCGACCGAGCGCAGCCGCTCCGCGTCGAGGATGACGAGGCGCCGGCCCTTCAGCTCGATCAGCCCGTCGTGCCGCATCTCCCGCAGGGTTCGGTTCACGTGCACGCTGGTGAGCGCCAGGGTGTCGGAGAGCGCCACCTGCGTCAGCGGCAGCTCGTAGCCGTCGGGGCCCGCGAGGCCGACCGCGCCGAGTCGCACCGACAGCTCGCAGAACAGGTGGGCGAGCCGCTCGCGGGCGGAGCGCCGCCCCACGCTCACCAGCCACTCCCGCGCGACCGCCTCATCGACGCTGCGCGCGATGCGCAGCGCCCGCGCGATCGCGGGATGCCGGTCGAGGAGTGCCGCGAAGACCTCGCGCGGGATGCGCGCTACGAGGCAGGCCGAGAGCGTCGCGATCACGTGGTCCATCGGCCGCGGGTCGGTGACGTCGCAATCGGAGACGTCGCCCGGCAGGAGGTAGGCGAGGATCTGACAGGACCCGTTCGGCCGGTGGCGGGCGCGGCAGACGAAGCCGCGCAGCACCGCGATCACCGTGTCCGGAACCTCGCCCTGCTGCAGGAGATCGGTCTGCCCGACGAAGCGGCGCGCCCGCCCGCAGACCCGTTCGAGGGCGGCGAGGTCGGCCGCGTCGAGATCGACGAAGCCGCCGAGCTTGCGCGCCAGCATGTCGGCGCCGTCCGCCTCGGCCGTACGCGGCGGCGGCTCGAACGGGAACGCGTCCATCACGACATTCCGCCCGCCGCACCGGCCCGCGAGGCGGCCGCCGCGCACGGCTCGGCGAAGGATCGGGATGCGCCGACGGGGCGGCTCATGCGCGCCCGCGCCCCATGCGTCGGCGGCCGGGCGATCCGGGATCCGCGTGCCTATGCCTGCTCAGCTTCATCCAGCGGTTGTAGGGAGGCCCGCCAGCGGGTGCCAGGGTTCGGGGCCGATCGGTTCGATACCGAACAGAAGCTCGCCTCCCAACACTGCGAACCGACACTCAAGTCTTAACATGGATTAGTTCATGAAGATCTTGCTCTGCTAGTGGTTTCCCGGCCCGGCGCGCGATCCGCGGCGCGTTCGAGCCCAGCAGATCAAGAATACCGAAACCCGATGCCTGTAATCCGGTCCGCGCGTGGTGAAGACGAGGTCTCGGAGCCGCATCGATCAGAGATCCGAAACCGATTGCTGCGCGCGCTCGACCCCTCCGATCTCGCGCGCCTCGCACCGCATCTCCGGCCCGTGGACCTGCCGCTCGGGCTGTCCCTGATCGCCCCCGGCGAGGCGATCGCGGCCTGCGTCTTCCCCGAGAGCGGCTTCGTCTCCGTGGCGACCGCGCACGGGCAGCAGCGCGTCGAGATCGGGCTGGTGGGCAGCGAGGGGCTGGCGGGGGCCGCGCCCGCCCTCCTCGCCGACGCCGTGACGCCGCACGCCCACGTCGTGCAGATGGCCGGATCCGGGCTGGCGATCGCGCCCGCGGCGCTCGGCGCGGCGGCGGCGGAGAGCGCGAGCCTGCGGGCGACGCTCCTCGCCTATATCCAGACGCAGCTGCTCCAGCTCGGCGAGACCGCCCACGCGCACGCCGCGCTGAACCTCGAGAGCCGGCTCGCGCGCTGGCTCCTGATGTGCCACGACCGGGTCGAGGGGGACGAGCTCGCCCTCACGCACGAGTTCCTGTCGCTGATGCTCGGCGTGCAGCGGGCCGGCGTCACCCTGGCGCTGCAGGGCCTGGAAGGCGCGGGCCTGATCCGCAACCGGCGCAAGCGCGTGCTGATCCTCGACCGCGGCGGCCTGAAAGCCCTGACCCACGGCAGCTACGGCGTGCCGGAGGCGGCCTACGCCCGCCTGATCACGCCGCCCCCTACGCCTCGGCCCGCGGGGTCGCGTTGAGCTCGGCCCAGTCGAACTCCTCCTCCAGGCGATAGTAGGCGTCGTCGCCGATGCGGCCCTCCCGGCGCAGGCGCAGCACCGTGTCGCGCGCCGCCGCGATGGCGCGCCGGCGCGCCGCGTCGGCGGGCAGGGATTCGGGCGCGACTCCCTTCTCGTGGCGCTCGGCCTCCGCGAGGGCGGCCGCGAACTCGGCCCGCAGCGCGGCCGCCGCGCCGGCCTCCTCCGCCTCACCCAGGCTGTCGAGGGCCGCCGCGTAGGCCTCGGCCCGCGCCTGTCCCGCCTCCAGGCCCACCGGGTCGTCGTCCTCCAGGCCGAGCCGGCGCAGCAGGGGGTTGAGGGTCAGCCCCTGGACCGTCAGCGTGCCGAGCACGGTGAAGAAGGCCGTGAACACGATGAGGTCGCGCTCGGGGAAGTCCGGCGGCAGGGCGAGCGCGGTCGCGATGGTGACGATGCCACGCATGCCCGCCCAGGAGATCGCCAGCGCCGGCCGGAAGCCCGTCGAGCTGTCCCGCCCCCGGATCCGCCCGCGCAGGCCGTTGGCCGGCAGCACCCAGAGCAGGCGCACCAGGACCACGGTGGCGAAGACCGCCGCCGCGAGCCCGATCGCCCGGGCCTGCTCGCCCCCGCTCAGCCGGTCGAGGATCGGGCCGATCTGCAGGCCGACCAGCACGAAGGCCAGCACGTTGAGCACGAACACCGCCGTCTCCCAGACCGCGTAGGAGACGATGCGGGTGCGCGGCGCGGTGATGCCGGGGCTGTAACGCGCCACCGTGATGGCGAAGCTGACCACCGTGAGCACCCCCGACAGTTCCAGCCGCTCGGCGACGAGCCAGATGCCGAAGGCGGCCACGAACTGCATCACGATGGCGCTCGCCGCATCGGGGAAGCGGGGAGCGACCGCCACGAAGCCGCGGGCGAGCACCGGGCCGGCGATCAGGCTGCCCACCACGCCGAGCAGGAAGGTCGGCGCCACCTTGGCGGGGTCGAAGCTGCCGGCGGCCGCCGCCGCCACCCCGAGCCGGTAGATCAGCAGCGAGCCGGCATCGTTCAGCAGGCTCTCGCCCCGCAGGATGGTGGTGAGCCGGTGCGGCAGCGAGACGTGGCGCAGCACCGAGAGCGCCGCCACCGCGTCGGGCGGGGCCACGACGGCGCCGAGCACGATGCAGGCGGCGATGGGCATGCCGGGGATCATCAGGTGCGTCACCAGGGCGACCGCCGCGGTGGTGGCCGCCACGGCCCCGAGCGCGAGCCCGCCGATCGGCCGCCAGTTCGCCTTCAGGTCGCGCAGCGAGGTGTCGTAGCCGGCGTCCAGCAGCACGGGCGCCAGGAACAGCGCCAGCGCGAGTTCCGGATCGAGGGTGAGGTCGGGCACGCCCGGCACGAAGGCGAGCGCCGCGCCGCCGAGCGCCAGGAAGGCCGGATAGGGTGCGCCGAGGCGCCGGGCCAGCGCCGCGAGCAGGACCGCGCCGAAGAGGACGGCGACGACCCATTCGAAGATCAACATGCGCGGGTAAGAGGCAGACGACGCCAAGCGTTCCGCCTGCGGCACGGCGTATCACAATTGCAGGTTGTTAAAGCCGTCCCCCAGACCGCGCGGCTTTACCGGCGGCTATCCAGGCGGCTTACCCGCGTCTAACCCGTTCGGTACCAGCGGTCAGGACCCGAGATGCCCGAGACACCCGTCTTCGCCCACGGCGCCGTTGCCGCGCCGCACGATCTCGCGGCGCGGGCCGGGCTGTCCGTGCTGGCGCAGGGCGGCAACGCGGTCGAGGCGATGGTCGCGATGGCGGCCTCGATCGCGGTGGTCTACCCGCACAGGAACGGCCTCGGCGGCGACGGCGTCTGGCTGTTGCGCGAGCGCGGGGGCCGCGTGCGCGGCTTCGAGGCCTGCGGCCCGGCGGGCCGCCTCGCCACGATCGAGCGCTACCGCCGGGCGGGCCACGAGGCGATTCCCGCCCGCGGCCCCGACGCGATGGTGACGCTGGCGGGCGCGGTCGGCGGCTGGCGCCTCGCCCTCGACTTCGCCCGGGCGCTCGGCGGGCGCCTGCCGCTCGGGACGCTGCTCGCCGACGCGATCGCCCAGGCGCGCGACGGCCTGCCGGTCTCGCCCTCCGAGGCGCGCTGCCTGCCCCGGGACCTGGACACGCTCCACGACGCCCCGAACTTTTCCGCGACCTTCCTGAAGGACGGCAAGCCCTACGGCGCCGGCGAGGTCCGGGCGCTGCCGAGGCTGGCGGCTACCCTGGAGCAGCTCGCCCATGCGGGGCTGCAGGACTTCTACCGCGGCGATGTCGGCCGCGAGATCGCCGCCGACCTCGCGCGGCTCGGCGCGCCGGTCACGCGGGCGGACCTCGAGGGCTTCGCGGCCGTCGAGCGCGCGCCGCTCGCGCTCCGGCGGCGGGACGCCACGCTCTACAACGTCCCGCCCCCCGCCCAGGGGCTCGCCGCGCTGATGATCCTCGGCATCCTCGACCGGCTGGACATCCGCGGGGCGCAGGGCCCGGCGCACCATCACGGGCTGATCGAGGCCACGAAGCGGGCCTTCGCGGTGCGCGACCGGGTGGTCACGGACGTCGCGCACCTGCGCCACGACCCGGCCGCCTTCCTCACGCCCGAGCGCCTCGCCCAAGAGGCCGCGCGGATCGACATGCGGCGCGCGGCCTCCGTGCCGCTGCCCGCGTCCGGTGAGGGCGACACGGTCTGGATGGGGGCGATCGACGGGGAGGGCCTCGCCGTCTCCTACACCCAGTCGGTCCACGGGGCGTACGGCTCCGGCACGGTGCTGCCCGCAACCGGCCTCTGCTGGCAGAACCGCGGCACGGCGTTCTCCCTCGACGCGGGCGCGGTGAACCCTCTGGAGCCCGGCCGGCGCCCGTTCCACACCCTGATCCCGGCGCTGGCCGCCTTCGACGACGGCCGGGTGATGAGCTACGGCAGCACGGGCGACGACGGGCAGCCGCAGGTCCAGGCCCAGATTTTTTCACGATACGCCGATGACGGGATGTCGGTGGCGGACGCCGTCGATGCGCCGCGCCTCCTCTACGGCCGCACCTGGGGGGCGCCCGCGCCCAGCGTGAGGGTGGAGGACCGCCTCGACCCGGGCTGCATCGCGGCGCTGCGCCGCCTCGGCCACGCGGTCAAGGAGCTGGGCTTCCCCGACACCGACGCGCTGGGCCATGCCGGCATGCTGGTGCGCCACCCCCGCGACGGGCGCATCGCGGCCGCGCACGATCCGCGCTCGGACGGAGGGGCGCTGGGGCTGTAGCGGGAGCAGCACTTCCCGGGCATACGTCTCAGGCGGCCCCCTCAGCGTCCTCCCTCCCCCCTCTGCGGAGGAGGGAGAGCGGCGCGGTAGGATCGGGAGCGGCGCGAAGACACCACCCCTTGCGGCCCCGCGTGATCGGGCTGGGGATCGTCCCCCTCCGATCCCGGATGGAAACTCCCGATGGCCGACGGCATCACCCAGGCCGCCTACTGGAACGGCGAGGTCGGCCAACTGGCTGGTCGCGGCCGGTTGAGCCTCCCGCGTCAGATGCCGCGCGCAGCCGACTCAAGGCCGCAGGGAGGCTCTCGGATCACGGCCATAGCCGCTCGCGTTGCCAAGCCTGACTGTCCATCGCTCTACGGTAGCGCAACCGCGTATGCCGACGATCCCCGTCAGCCTGCCAGAACTCGACTTCGGTTGGCTGGACCGCGTAGACAGTCCAGCCGGTCGATACGATGAATGGGTCTCCCTCGATCAGATGGCGTTGCTCGGCCAGGGCGATATCCAACGCCTCATCACCTTCGAGGACGTCGCTCTGACGAGCGAGTAGCGCGCTCGCTCGCGATCCAATCGGACGTGCCAGGAAATCAGCTTCGCAGATCTCGCGGCTCAGTTCGCTGACCTGTCCACGGAGCCGAACCTGGCGGCCGAGTGGCTGCCAGTAGAAGATGAGTGCGGCCTGCGGGCAGAGGGCGATCTGACGGCCCTTGGGGCTGAGCTTCGTACTCGCGAAGTGCCATCCATCGGCATCCACGTTCTTGAGGATCAGGACGCGCGCATCGGGGCAGCCTTCCGCGTCCACGGTGGAGAGCGTCATGGCGTGCGCCTCCGGTATCCCATGGGTGATCGCATCCTGCAGCCACACCCCGAACAGGCTGGCCGGCTCGTCCGGAGCAGCACCAGTATCGAAATCGCGATAGGGGCCTGCGAGGGACTTCAAACCTCGAAGCTGCTCCTTGAGTGACATGGACCTGCTCCGCGTCGGCGCCCTCGACTGATCTCGCATGGCAACGCCACGCACCGCAATTGCGCGCTGCCGGGAGATCGAACGATCCTTCCGGGCGACTCTGCCGGCCGGACAGGCTCGCCGGCTTATGCCTCGCCACCCACTCGGATCCGCGCTAGCATCTACCCCGACGCACCGAGCCGCCGCGCCCCGCCCTGGGGCGCCCTGGCCAAAAGTCCAACTTGATTCGCGAGCCCCGCTGCCGTTGGCTGCGGGTGCGCAGCCGAGCAGAAGCCGACGCGCCACAGGCCACCAAAAGGCCGGGCCGCCGCACGGAGGAGACCCCACCATGAACAAGCCGGAATTCCTGGCCGACGCCAAGACCAAGGCGCCCTTCTCGGCGCGCTACGACAACTTCATCGGCGGGCAGTGGGTCGCGCCCGCGGCCGGCCGCTACTTCGAGAACACCTCGCCGATCACCGGCAAGGTCGTGTGCGAGGTCGCCCGCTCGGACGCGCAGGACATCGAGCGCGCGCTCGACGCCGCCCACGCCGCCAAGGAAGCCTGGGGCCGCACCGCGCCGGCCGAGCGCGCCCGCATCCTCCTCAAGATCGCCGACCGGATGGAGGAGAACCTCGACCTGATCGCGCTCGCCGAGACCTGGGACAATGGCAAGCCGATCCGCGAGACGACGCACGCCGACATCCCGCTCGCCATCGACCACTGGCGCTACTTCGCCGGCTGCGTGCGGGCGCAGGAGGGCTCGATCTCCGAGATCGACCACGACACGGTGGCCTACCACTTCCACGAGCCGCTCGGCGTCGTCGGCCAGATCATCCCGTGGAATTTTCCGATCCTGATGGCCGTGTGGAAGCTGGCCCCGGCGCTGGCTGCCGGCAACTGCGTCGTCATCAAGCCCGCCGAGCAGACCCCCGCCTCGCTGCTGGTGCTGATGGAGGTGATCGGCGACCTGCTGCCGCCGGGCGTGGTGAACGTGGTCAACGGCTTCGGCCTCGAGGCCGGCAAGCCGCTCGCCTCGAGCCCGCGGATCGCCAAGATCGCCTTCACGGGTGAGACGACCACCGGCCGTCTCATCATGCAGTACGCCTCGCAGAACCTGATCCCGGTGACGCTGGAGCTCGGCGGCAAGTCGCCGAACATCTTCTTCGGCGACGTCGCCAACGAGGACGACGACTTCCTCGACAAGGCGCTCGAAGGCTTCACCATGTTCGCCCTCAACCAGGGCGAGGTCTGCACCTGCCCGAGCCGCGCGCTGGTGCACGAGTCGATCTACGACCGCTTCATGGAGCGCGCGATCAAGCGCGTCGAGGCGATCACGCAGGGCTCGCCCCTCGACCCCGCCACCATGATCGGCGCCCAGGCCTCCTCGGAGCAGCTCGAGAAGATCCTCAGCTACGTCGATATCGGCAAGCAGGAAGGCGCCCAGTGCCTCACGGGCGGCGAGCGCAACGTGAAGGAGGGCGAGTTCGCGGGCGGCTACTACATGAAGCCGACCGTGTTCCGCGGCCACAACAAGATGCGCATCTTCCAGGAGGAGATCTTCGGGCCCGTCCTCTCGGTCACGACCTTCAAGGACGACGCCGAGGCGCTCTCCATCGCCAACGACACGCTCTACGGCCTCGGCGCCGGCGTCTGGACCCGCGACGGGACCCGCGCCTACCGCTTCGGCCGGGCGATCCAGGCCGGCCGCGTCTGGACGAACTGCTACCACGCCTACCCGGCCCACGCGGCCTTCGGCGGCTACAAGCAGTCCGGCATCGGCCGCGAGACCCACAAGATGATGCTCGACCACTACCAGCAGACCAAGAACATGCTGGTCAGCTACTCGGCGAAGAAGCTCGGCTTCTTCTGAGACGCGCTCCTCTCGAGAGGAACCTTGCCCCGGCCGCGAGGCCGGGGTTTTTTCGTATCGGGCGGGCAGCCCCGTGCTCTCCCTCCCCCCTCTGCGAGGGAGAGAGAGCGCGGAGGGTGTCATACCGTTTCCGGTTGAAGAGCTCGGTCTGAGGCATCGTCTCAGGACGAAGCGCGGGTCCCCTCTCCCAGAGGGAGAGGGACAGGGTGAGGGGTATGAGGTGGCAGGGATGAGCACGCGATCGACGCGCGTTCGGCACCGCGCCTTCTCCGGCAGCCTCATACCCCTCACCCCAACCCTCTCCCTATGGGAGAGGGGGCGCGGCGCGGTCCACCTCACACGGCCGAACCATTCAACCGGAAACGGTGTCAGTCGGCTTCGTGAATCCGCCCCCTCAGCGCGGGGAGGCCGGGCTGCCGGCGGGCAGGCCGGTGTTGGCGGGCGGCGCCCCCGGCGGGAGCGCGCCGGGACCGCCGGTGGTGTTGACCCCGCCGCCGGGCGGCCCATCGAAGCCGACGACGCCGGAGGGCGTGCCGGGCGCCGGGCCGGCGCCGACGCTGCCCGCGCCGGCCCCCGGATCGACGCCGGGCGGCGGGGCGGCCGCGGCGGGCAGCGCCAGACCGATGAGCAGGGCGGCGAGGAGGGAGCGGGCGGGCATGACGGTCCTGAGGCTGGCGGCGGAATAGCGCCGGGCCAACGCACCGACATCCGAAAGGTCCCGCTGTGGCCGGACGATTCGCGCCCCAGATAGCCACCATACCGAACGGGAGGACGACCCATGAGCGAGGCGACAGGCATCGAGACCACCACCGCCGAACAGGCCGACGCGGCCGGCACGCCGCTCCGGGTGACCGCGACGCCCGCGGCGCTCGCGCTGATCGAGGAACTCAGGGCCGACCACGGCCCGGTGATGTTCCACCAGTCGGGCGGCTGCTGCGACGGATCCTCGCCGATGTGCTATCCGGTCGGCGACTTCATGATCGGCGACGGCGACGTGCATCTCGGGCAGGTCGGCGGCGCGGACTTCTACATCTCCCGCACGCAGTTCGCGGTCTGGAAGCACACCCACATCATCCTCGACGTGGTGCCGGGGCGCGGCGGCATGTTCTCGCTGGAGAACGGCCGCGAGAAGCGCTTCCACATCCGCTCGCGCCTGTTCACGGAAGCCGAGAACCGGGCGCTCGACGGAGCGTGCAAGCTGTAGGCGGCTCAGCGCGCCTCGTTGCGCGCGCTCGCCTGGGCCTCGGCGCGCCGCTTCTCGTCGGTCGTGAGGCCAGACAGCGTCTGGTCGAGCCAGGCATCCGACAGCCCCTGCTGGGCCGCCAGCAGGTTCCAGGTCGCGGCTTCCAGCAGGTTCTTCTGCAGGCCGCGGCCGACCGCGTAGAGCCGGGCGACGCGGTTCTGCGCGATGGCGTTGCCGCGCTGGGCCGCGTGCAGGAAGTAGCGGGCGGCGCGCGCCTCGTCCTTCGGCACGCCGTTGCCGTTGAACAGCAGGATCGCGAACTCGACCTCGCCGGCCAGGTCCCCGTTGTCGGCCGCGCGGCGGAACCACTCGGCGGCCTGGGAGGGATCCTTCGGCACGCCGCGGCCCTGCAGGTAGAGCACGCCGAGCCCGTGCTGGGCCGGGCCGATCTCGTTCTCGGCGGCCTTGCGCAGCAGGGTCGCGGCGCGGGCCTCGTCCTCGGGCTTGGCCGCCCCGATCAGGATCAGCGCGAGGTTGTAGGCGGCCGTCGGCGAGCCCTTCTCGGCGGCGCTCTCCAGCCAGCGCCGGCCGGCCTTGAGGTCCTTCTGGACGCCGCGCCCGTCCATCGACATCAGCCCGAGCGAGGACATCGCGGCGGAATCGTTCAGGGCGGCGGCGAGCCGATACCACTCGGCCGCCTTCACGGGGTCCTGGCGGACGCCGAGGCCCTGGTTGTAGAGCTCGCCCAGCAGCGTCATCGCGGCGGCGTCCCGACGGTCGGCCTCGATGCGCTTCGTCGCCTCCCGGAAGGCGGTGACGTACTGGCCCTTCTGGTAGGCGCCGTAGGCGAAATCGGGCTGGCCGCCCCCGCGCGGCAGGGCGCCGCCCGTGTAGTTCGGCGTGTAGGGGCTCGGCAACTCGCGCATCGGCGGCTTCCCCGCCTGGTCCTTGGCCGGCTGCTCCGTGGCCTTCGGCGTCAGGGCCGGGCTCGGAGCGGGCGTCTGCGCCGCCAGGGCGGCGCCCGGGACGAGCGCGGCGAGAACGAGCGCGAGCCGCCTCATGCCGCGCCTCCCAGCGCCTCCTGCGCACGGGCGACCGCCGCCGGGTCGGCGAGCCAGAGCGCGCTCTCCAGGCCGACGAACTCGGCCCCCGTGGCGGCGGCGTCCGCGATCTCCGCCTCCGTGCAGGCGACGGCGATGCAGGGCGTCTCGAAGATCTCGGCCCACCACGCGGCGCGCTCGCGCACGCCCTCGGGGTCGGGCGCCGCCCCGTCCGGGTAGAGGCCGCCGAACATCAGGTAGTCGGCCCCGCCCTCGCCCGCATCCATCGCGGCGTGGCGCGTCTCGAAGCCGCCGGTGCCGAGGATGCGGCCCTCGCGCAGGCGCTCGCGCAGGTCCTTGAGGCCCGCCGGCTTGTCGACGTGGACGCCGTCCGCGCCGCCGCGGGTGGCGACGCTGACGAGATCGCCCGCGAAGCCGGGGCAGGCGACGACGAGCGCGGCCTCGTGCGCCTGCACCGCGGGCGCCGCGCGCTTGACGAGCGCGGTCAGCGCCCGCTCGTCGGCGGGCGCCAGCCGCAGGATCACCGCGGCGACGTCGCCGGCCGCGCAGGCCGCCTCGATGGCGGGCAGGAGCCCGTCGAGGTCGCTGGCCGCGGTTCCGTGCGGGGTGAGCAGGGCGAGGCGTTGCTGGCTCATGCGGGTCAGGCAGCCGCCTCGATCTTCGGGTCGAGCGAGCCGCTGGCGTAGCGCTTGGCCATCTCGGCGACCGAGATCGGGCGGATCTTCGAGCCCTGGCCGGCGGTGTTGAACTCCTCGAAGCGCTGGCGGCAGAGCTTCGTCATCGCCTCCATGGCGGGCTTCAGGTACTTGCGCGGGTCGAACTCGGCCGGGTTCTCGGTGAGGATCTTCCGGATCTGGCCGGTCATCGCCATGCGGTTGTCGGTGTCGATGTTGATTTTGCGCACGCCGTGCTTGATGCCGCGCTGGATCTCCTCGACCGGCACGCCCCAGGTCGGCTTCATCTGGCCGCCGTACTGGTTGATGATGTCCTGCAGGTCCTGCGGCACGGAAGAAGAGCCGTGCATGACGAGGTGGGTCGTCGGCAGGCGGCGGTGGATCTCCTCGATCACGTTCATGGCGAGCACGTCGCCGTCGGGCTGGCGGGTGAACTTGTAGGCGCCGTGGCTGGTGCCCATGGCGACCGCGAGCGCGTCGACCTTGGTGGCGGCCACGAACTTCACCGCCTCGTCCGGGTCGGTCAGGAGCTGGTCGTGGGACAGCACGCCCTCGGCGCCGTGGCCGTCCTCGGCCTCGCCCTCGCCGCTCTCCAGCGAGCCCAGCACGCCGAGCTCGCCCTCGACCGAGACGCCGGCCCAGTGGGCCATCTTGGTGACGTTGCGGGTGATCTCGACGTTGTAATTGTAGTCGGCCGGGGTCTTGCCGTCGGCTTTCAGCGACCCGTCCATCATCACCGAGGTGAAGCCGTACTGGATCGCGGTGGCGCAGGTGGCTTCGTTGTTGCCGTGGTCGAGATGCATGCAGACGGGGATGTGCGGGTAGATCTCGACGAGGCCGTCGATGAGTTTCGCCAGCACCACGTCGTTGGCGTAGGCGCGCGCGCCCCGGCTCGCCTGGAGGATGACGGGGGAGTCGGTGGCGTCGGCCGCCGCCATGATGGCGAGCCCCTGCTCCATGTTGTTCAGGTTGAACGCGGGCACGCCGTAGCCGTACTCGGCGGCGTGGTCGAGGAGCTGCCGGAGGGTGATGCGTGCCATGGTTCGATCCTCGTCCGATGCGGCCTTGAGCCGGTCTGTCCCGTGCGGGCCTATATAGGTGCCGCCGCGCCGCGAGCCCGCGCGCAGCTGTGAAAAACTTGGGCGTATCTGCAAGCGATCGCTCGCTCACACCGTCTTGGCGGCCGCCGAACAGATGTCCCGCCCGAACCACCACGCGCCCCCTCTCCCGTGCGGGAGAGGGTTGGGGTGAGGGATGAGAACTGTCCGGAGAGGGCTGGCCATGGCCGCGGAAACAGAACGCCTCTTCAGGCACGCTCCGGGCCCCTCACCCTGTCCCTCTCCCGCACGGGAGAGGGGACCCGCGCCCGATCCGGAGATGTCTCAGCCCTTGGCCCGCAGCGCCTCGACACCCGGCAGTTCCTTGCCCTCCAGCCATTCGAGGAAGGCGCCGCCCGCCGTCGAGACGTAGGAGAAGGCCTCGCCCGCCCCCGCATGGTTGAGGGCCGCGACCGTGTCGCCGCCGCCCGCCACCGAGACGAGCTGCCCGGCCTTCGTGCGCTCGGCCGCGTGGCGGGCCGCCGCGACGGTGGCGGCGTCGAAGGGGGTCAGCTCGAAGGCGCCGAGCGGGCCGTTCCAGACGAGCGTCGCCGCCTCGTCGATCGCCGCGTCGATCTCGGCGACCGAGGCCGGGCCGGCGTCGAGGATCATCGCGTCCTCGGGCACCGCGTCGACCGACACCGTCTCGCTGGCGGCGTTGGCCTTGAACTCCCGCGCGATCACCGCGTCGACCGGCAGGATCACCCGGCAGTCGGCGGCCTCCGCCGCCCCGAGGATCCGGGTCGCGGTCTCGGCCAGATCCCGCTCGCAGAGCGACGTGCCGACGGCCTTTCCTTGCGCGTGCAGGAAGGTGTTGGCCATGCCGCCGCCGATCACCAGCATGTCGACCTTGGCGACGAGGTTCTGCAAGAGGTCGATCTTCGAGGAGACCTTGGCGCCGCCCACAATCGCGATGACCGGGCGCTTCGGCGCCTCCAGGCCCTTGGTGAGCGCGTCGAGTTCGGCCTGCATCAGCCGGCCGGCGAAGGCCGGGAGCTTATGGGCGAGCCCCTCCGTCGAGGCGTGCGCCCGGTGGGCCGCCGAGAAGGCCTCGTTGACGTAGACGTCGCCGTTCTCGGCGAGCGCCGCCACGAAGGCCGGGTCGTTCTTCTCCTCGCCCGCGTGGTAGCGGGTGTTCTCGAGGAGCAGCACGTCGCCGTCCTTCAGGGCCGCGACCGCCGCCGCCGCCGCCTCGCCCACGCAGTCGTCCGCGAAGGCGACCGGGCGGCCGAGCGCCTCGGCGATCGCCGGCACCACCGGCTCCAGCGAATCCTTGGGCTCGCGCTTGCCCTTCGGCCGGCCGAAATGGGCGAGCAGGATCACCCGCCCGCCCCCGTCGGCGATCTCCCGGATGGTCGGCACCACGCGCTCGATGCGGGTCGCGTCGGTGACGCGCCCGCTCTCCATCGGCACGTTCACGTCGACGCGCAGGAGGACGCGCTTGCCCTTGAGGGATCCGGCGTCGTCGAGGGTGCGGAAGGCGGTCATGCGGGCTCGCGTCTGGAAGGTGAGATTACTGCGCGGTAGTCGGGGCGGCGCGCGGCGGCAGCAGGGAATCGAGGTTGAGGCGCTGCACCGCGACCATCAGCACCACGGTGAGCACCGCGGTGATGATGGCGGTGAGCACGAGTGCGCCGGTGCCCGGCAGGCGCCGGGTGCGGTCGGTGAGGCCGCGGACCTCGTTGCGGAGCGCCGCGAGGTCGGACTGGCGCGCGGCCTCGTTCATCCGGGTCGCGGCGTTCTCCATCTTGTCCTCGACGCGCGACAGCAGCGCCTCGGAGCGGGCGTACTTGTCCTCGATGCGCGCGCACTTGTCCTCGATCCGGGCGAGCTGGTCGTAGACCTGACCCGTCACCTGACCCGTCACTTGGCCCGTGGGCGTCGCGGCGGAAGACGGGGCGGGCGGGACGGTCGCCGGGACGGGCGCCGGCTTCGGCGGCGGCGCGCCTTGCGGGGCGGCGGGGCTCGTCGGCGGGATGAGGCCCGATTCGGGCGACTTGGTCGGCGCGGCGTCGGTCATCGGGGGCATCCTGCGTGATCGGAAGGCGAGAACGAGGGCCGTCGGCCATCCCGCGCGGGATGGCCCGGAAGTGCCGCCGCCCGCGCCCCGGTTGGGGGGCGCGGGCGGCGTGGACGTCAGATCAGCTTGGCGAGCGCCACGGCCGTGTCGGCCATGCGGTTCGAGAAGCCCCACTCGTTGTCGTACCAGGACAGGATGCGCACGAAGGTGCCGTCCATGACCTTGGTCTGGTCGAGGTGGAAGGTCGAAGAGTGGGGATCGTGGTTGAAGTCGATCGAGACGTTCGGCCGGTCGGTGACGCCGAGCACGCCCTTGAGCGGGCCGGCGGCCGCCGCCTTGATCGCCTCGTTGATCTCCTCGACCGTCGTGGCGCGCTTGGCCGTGAAGACGAGATCGACCGCCGAGACGTTCGGGGTCGGCACGCGGATCGCGGTGCCGTCGAGCCGGCCCTTCAGCTCCGGCAGGACGAGGCCCACCGCCTTGGCGGCGCCCGTCGAGGTCGGGATCATGGACAGGGCGGCCGCGCGCGCCCGGTACAGATCCTTGTGCATCTGGTCGAGCGAGGGCTGGTCGTTGGTGTAGGAGTGGATCGTCGTCATGAAGCCGCGCTCGATGCCGACCAGCTCGTTGAGCACCTTGGCGACCGGGGCGAGGCAGTTCGTGGTGCACGAGGCGTTCGAGATCACGAGGTGATCCGAGGTCAGCTTGTCGTGGTTCACGCCGTAGACGACCGTGAGGTCGGCGCCGTCGGCGGGCGCCGACACGATGACGCGCTTGGCGCCCGCGTCGAGGTGCGCCTTGGCCTTGTCCCGCGAGGTGAAGATGCCGGTGCACTCGAGCGCGATGTCGACGCCGAGGTCGCGGTGGGGCAGCTCGGCCGGGTTGCGCACGGCCGTGACCTTGATGCGCTTGCCGTCCACGACGAGGAAGTCGCCGTCCACCGCGACCTCGCCCGGGTAGCGGCCGTGGACCGAGTCGTAGCGCAGCAGGTGCGCGTTGGTCTCGACGGGGCCGAGATCGTTGATCGCCACGACCTCGATGTCCTGGCGGCCGGCCTCGTGGATCGCGCGCAGCACGTTGCGGCCGATGCGGCCGAACCCGTTGATGGCAACCTTCACCGTCACGGCGTGACTCCTTCCTGATCGGGGGCGCCGCGCCTTGGGCGTCCGAATTCTGCGTTGAGAGGGCGGCGTCCGCGCCGGCCTTCCGCGTGCGGGACCGCTCTAGGAGCGTCCGGGCTGAACCGGGGATGAACCGTGACCGTGGCGGCTTGAGCGTGCCGCGAACCTGTCTCGTCCAACCGCACCGGGCCGCCCGGGATCGTCCGATCCGCGAACGGCGCGCGCGTAGGCCAAAAGACCGGCCAAAGGACTGTCACAGGTCGATATTCCGGCACGTTGCGGCCCGCGGCCGCGGGCCCGGCGGGGCACGCGGCGGCTGTCTAACATGGCCCCCCCACCTGTCAAACGCACCGGCGTGACAATCAGGGGTTACCCCCCGGCTTACCCGCGCTCCCGGTGGGTTCCCCGCGGGATAGCGGGGCGAACCGCGGGCGCCGGACTGGAAATCCGCGCCGGCTTTGGGGAAAACCGGATTCCAGCCCGCCCGCGGGCGAGGCCGGCACCGGAAGCTCGACGCCCCATGAACGCTGCGACCGACGCTGCGACGAACGCTGCGACCTCCCCGCCGGCCGCTCCGGCCGAACCCGCCGTGGCCGACGCGCTCGCCCGCCTCGGCACCGCGCTCGCCCGGCTGGAGGCCGTGGTGGCGCGCCGCGTCGAGGCGGCCGCGGCGCCCGACGACCGCGACACCGAGCTCGCCCTGATGGAGCAGGACCGGGCCCGGCTCGCCGCCGCGCTCGATGCCGCGACCGCCCGCCTCGCCGCGGTCGAGGCCGCGGCCGAGGCGGCCGGGCGGCGCGTCGACCGGGCGATCGGCGCGGTCGAGGACGCGCTGGGCAGGGGCGCGTCGGGACCGGGCGCGCCGGGACGGGACGCGCAGCCCGAGGAGGCGCGCTGATGCCTCAGGTCCAGGTCACGATCGACGGCAAGAGCTACCGCATGGCCTGCGGGCCCGGCGAGGAGCCCCACCTCACCGCGCTGGCCGAGGGGCTGGGCCGGCGCGTGGCCGAGATGCGCCAATCCTTCGGCGAGATCGGCGACATGCGCCTGCAGGTGATGGCCGCGCTCACCATCGCGGACGAGCTGGCCGAGGCCCGGCGCCGGCTGGCGGCGGCGGAGGCCGAGACCGCCGCGCTCCGGGCCGAGACCGAGCGCCTCGCCGAGGCCCGCGCTCTCGAATCCGGGCAGCTCGCCGCGGGGGTGAGCGAGGCGGCGGAGCGGATCGAGCGTATGGTCCAGGCGCTGGCGGGCTCGGAGCCGCGGGAGGGCTGATACCGTTTCCGGCTGATCGGTTCGGCCGTGTGGGGTGAACCGCGCCGTGCCCCCTCTCCCATAGGGCAGGGCGATCGCATATGCCGAGCGAGCCTAGCCCCGGTCAGGCGCGGGTCCCCTCTCCCATAGGGAGAGGTCTGCTTTCGCAGAAAGCCGGGTGAGGGGTATGAGGCTTCAGAGTGAGGCGCTGAACTGAACGCGCGTCGACCGCGTGCTCAGGTCTGCGGCGTCATACCCCTCACCCCAACCCTCTCCCTATGGGAGAGGGGGCGCGGCGCGGTTCCAGTGGCGATCTCGGAGACGACCCCCGCCATATGCGATCGCCCTGCCCATAGGGAGAGGGGACCCGCGCTTCGTCCTGAGGCGATGCGTAGACCGGACCCATCGACCGGAAACGGTATGAGCGGCGGGATCTGGTCGTGGCGCGCCCGCCCAGCGATGGCCGGGGCCGGCGACCGTCGCGGTCGACAGCGCGGCGGAATCCGTGCATCGGGTCGGCCTCTTCCCCCCGGCGCCGCGTACCCGCCGACGGCCCGAGCAGGCGGCGGCGCGCCAACCTGCGGAGCTTCCTTGACCGTGCCAGGCGACCCTTCCGCGCCCGCCGCCCTGCGGCCCGGGACGCCGCCGGTCCCGACGCTGGCGGGCAATGCGGCGCTCGGCGTCACGCAGATCATCCTGTGGGGCGGCACCTTCTTCCTGATCGCGGTGGTCGCCGGCCCCATCGTCGCGTCCACCGGATGGCCGCAGGGCATCGTCGTCGGCGCCCTCTCGCTGGCGATCTTCGTGTCCGGGCTGCCCGCGCCGCTCGTCGGGCGCCTGATCCGGCGCCACGGGGGCCGGCCGGTGCTGGTGGCGGGTTCCCTGCTCGTCGCGGCGGGCCTCGCGCTGATGGCCGCCGCGACGAGCCTGCCGATCTTCCTGCTCGCCTGGGCCGTCGCCGGGATCGGCATGTCCGCGAGCCTGTTCGACCCGCTCTTCGCGGCGATCGGCCAGGCCTACGGGACCGCGGCGCGCGGTGCGATGACCCAGATCGCGATCGCGTCGGGCTTCGCGGTCTCGCTCTGCTGGCCGGCCACGAGCTTTCTGGTCGAGCGGATCGGATGGCGCGGGGCCTGCCTGACCTACGCGGTGCTGGCGGCCGTCGTGGTCGCGCCGCTCTACGCCTGGGCCGTGCCCCGCGCGGCGCGGGCGGGCGTGCCCGAGGCCGCGACGGGCGCCGATCCGGCGGCCGGGCCGCCCGCGCCCGCGCGCCTGCCCGGCGAGCACCTCCTCGCCGCGACGTTCACGACGGCCGCCATGATCATGACGGCGGTCTCGGTGCAGCTCCCGCTGCTGCTGCAGGCGCTCGGCATCCTGGGGGGCACGGCGGTGGCGCTGACGACGCTGATCGGCCCGTCCCAGGTCGGCGTGCGGGTGATCGAGCTGGCCTTCGGCCGCCGCGCCCACCCGGTCTGGTCGCTCCTGATGTCGAGCGCGAGCGTCGGGCTCGGCCTGCTGCTCCTGGCGACGCTGCCCGCCGCCGCGTGGCTCGCGATGATCCTGTACGGGGCCGGCAACGGCATGCGCACCGTGGTGCGGGGCACGCTGCCCTACGCGCTCTACGGGCAGCGCGACTACGCGGCGGCGATGGGCCGCCTCGCCCGCCTGCCGCTTCTCGGGCAGGCGGTGACGCCGCTCGCCTGCGGCTACCTCGCGGAGTGGTTCGGGCCCGTGACGCTCCTGCACCTGATGCTCGCGGTCGCCCTGGTCAATCTCGGCCTGTCCCTGCTCGTCGTCCGCCACGCCCTGCGCCCCGCGGCCGGCACGGCCTGACCGGGAGGCTCAGGCCGGCAGGGCGATCTCGACCGCGAGGCCGCCGAGGTCCGAGGTCCCGAGCGTGAGGGATCCGCCGTAGAAGGCGGCGAGTTCCAGGGCGATCGGCAGGCCGAAGCCGTGGCCGGGCTGGCTCTCGTCGAGGCGGGCCCCGCGCCGCAGGATCGTCTCCCGCGCGGGCGGCGGCAGGCCCGGCCCGTCGTCCGCGATGCTCACGAGGACCGCCGTATCCGTGCGCCGCGCCGCGACGCGGACGCGGCCCCGGCACCACTGGCAGGCGTTGTCGACGAGGTTGCCCAGCATCTCGTCGAGGTCCTGCGGGTCGCAGGCCACGCCGAGGCCGTCCGGGACATCGATCGCGAACGCGATGGCCTTGTCCGCATGGATGCGCAGGAGGGCCAGCCGGAGGTCGGCGAGGTGCGCGGCGAGGTCGGCCCGCGCCCGCACGGGGCCGCCGGCGGCGGCTGCCCGGGCGCGGCGGAGATGGTGGCGGATGCGCTGGTCCATGCCCGCGACGAGCCGCGCGAGCCCGCGGTCGCGCTCGGAGCCGGCCTCGGCCAGCGCCAGCGAGAGGGTGGCGAGCGGCGTCTTGAGACCGTGGGCGAGGTTGGCGACGTGGGCCCGCGCGTGGTCCAGATGCGCCGCGTTCCGGTCGAGCAGGGCGTTCACCTCGGCCACCAGGGGGCGCACCTCGGCGGGCTGCCGGTCCGGGAGCCGGTCCAGGGTCCCGGCGCGGATGCCGGCGATCTGGTCGCGCAGGCCGCGCAGCGGGCGCAGGCCGAGCCGGACCTGGACGAGCACGCCCGCGAACAGGAACAGGCCGATCACGCCGAGGCAGAGGGCCAGCGTGCGCAGGGCTTCCAGCACGGGCCCGCGCAGGGCCGCGGCCGGCGCGGAGGCGACGAGGACGGTCGGCGGATCCTCGCCCGTGCCGGGAACGGTCAGCACGCGCAGGATCAGGCTCTCGCCCCAGGGGCCGAGGCCGTCGGCGGGCACGAAGGCCTCCGCCCTCGCGCGCCGGGCCGGCAGGTCCGGGACGGGGAGGACCTGTCCCGCGAGCGAGGCCGAGCCGAGCCGGTCGCCGCCGCGGCTGACCTGCCAGTACCAGCCGGAGCGGGGCCGGTCGAAGGGCGGCCCGTCGCGCTCGCGACCGAGCGAGAGGCCACCGCCGGGCGCCGGGCGCAGGTCCGAGACCAGGGCGAGGATGCGGTCGTCGAGGCGGCCGTCGACCTGGCCGCGCACGAAGCGGTGCAGAATGAAGCCGACCGAGAGGGTGGCGGCCAGGAGCGCGATGCCCAGGACCGCGCCCGCCGCCAGCAGCAGGCGCCGCTGGAGCGAGCCCGGCGGGCCGAGCAGGCCGCCCCGCGCCGCTGCCCCGGACTCGCTCACGCGGCGGATCCGGACATCAGGCGGTAGCCGAGGCCGCGGACGGTCTCGATGGTGGCGGGCGCGATCTTCCGGCGCAGGCGCGTGATGATCACCTCCACCGAGTTCGAATCCACCTCGGCGTCGCCGTCGTAGACCCGCTCGATCAGCTCGGTGCGCGGCACCACCGCCTCCTTGCGCAGGATCAGGCAGCCCAGCACCCGCCATTCGAGGCCCGTCAGCCGCAGCGGCAGCCCGTGATGCTCGAAGCTGCCGAGCCCCGGGTCGTAGACGAGCGGCCCGCAGGCGATCCGGGGCGCGCCGTGGGCCTGGGCGCGGCGCACCAGGGCGCGCAGGCGCATGACCAGCTCCTCAACCCGGAAGGGCTTGACGAGGTAGTCGTCGGCGCCGGCTTTGAAGCCCGTGACCTTGTCGCTCCAGCCGTCCCGGGCGGTCAGGACGAGCACCGGCATCGTGCGCCCGGCCGCGCGCCAGTCCTGCAGCACCGAGACCCCGTCGCGGCCCGGCAGGCCGAGGTCGAGCACGACCGCGTCGTAGGTCTCGGTCTCGCCCAGATGCCCGGCATCGATGCCGTCGCGCGCCCGGTCGAGGGCGAAGCCCTCCGCGCGCAGCGCCCTCGCCAGTTCCCCGGCCAGCGCGTCGTCGTCCTCGGCCAGCAGGATCTTCATCGCGGTCCGGTCTTCCGAAAGGCGCCGCCCCTAGCGGCCGCCGTTTAACCGAACCTGAACGGCGCGGTTCAGGATAGGTTTCGGGCCCCGTCCTAGAAGTCCGCCGACCCGAGAGGGACACCGGACACGAGGACATCCGATCACCATGAGCCAGAACACGATCATCGCCGCCGCGCCGGAGCAGCCCCGCAAGCCGGAGCGTCCACGGGGCGGGCGCAACCGCCGCGGCCTCGTCGTCGGCGCCATCGCCGCGCCGCTGGCGCTCGGCGCCGCGGGCCTGTCCCTGGCCCAGTCCGGGCAGACGGTCGCGCCGACGCCGGTCGCCCCGACCGCCATCTCCGCCCTCGCGCCCTCGGGCGCGATCGCCGCCCGGGGCGAGGTCGCCGAGATCTTCGGCAACAAGTTCGTCCTGCAGGACGGGACCGGCCGGGCCCTGGTCGAGACCGGCCGCGCGGGCGAGGCGGCCCCCCTGGTCGCCAAGGGCGAGACGGTGACCGTCCAGGGCCGCTTCGAGAAGGGCTTCCTGCACGCCCGGGTGATCACGCGGGCCGACGGCAAGGCGGTCGAGCTCGGCCGGCCCGGCGGTCCTCCCGGCCCCGGCCTCGACTGGGCGCGGGACAAGGTCGGCCTCGGCCCGAAGCCGGACCTGCCCGCGCTCACCGCCGCGGTCGAGCGAGCGGGCTACGGCGACGTCCGGGTGACGGGGCGCGGGCCGCGCCATCTCGAGGTCGCCGCCAAGGCGGCGGACGGCACGGAGCGCCTGCTCCACGTCGATTTCGACGGGCGCATCCGCGAGCGGCCGCTGCTCTGACCCGGATCCGCGACGCGGCCGGCGGACCGGGGCGACCGGCCCGCCGGGGATCCTCGGCCCCCGTACAGTGCTGGCGTCGGCGGTGGCCGTACACCGCCGGCGCTCTAGAGACCATCGCGGCCTTGTGATGGACTATTCCGGAACGTGGCCGCCACGAAGAACTTGAGCGCCCGCCGACTATAGAGCTGCCGTGTCTGGGCGGAACGGGTCGAACACGAGAGGGGGACCTTCTCCATGCTGGACCGACGCCCGCGCGGCGGCTCCCCGGAGCGCGCCGTGGTCCGATCCATGGCCCGTCTCATGTCCCGATCCATGGCCCGATCCATCGTCCAAGCCACCCTGTACCGTGCGGTTCGGCACGCGCGCGGCGTCGCGCGGCCATGAGCGCGCATGACGGCATCCTCGTCTTCGCCCATGTCGGCGACCTGCACCTGACCGTGCCGGACGCCGCGAACGCGCGCGACTACCGCGCCATCCTCGACCAGATCGGCGCGGCCGAGGGGCTCGATTTCGTCTTCCTGCCCGGCGACAACGCCGACGACGGCCGGCCGGACCAGTACGCGCTCGTGCGCGCGGGCCTCGACGGGCTGCGCCGGCCCGTCCACGTCATCACCGGCGACCACGACATGGAGGGCGGCGGGCTCGATGCCTTCTACGCCGGCCTCGGCGTGCCGCGCCTGCCCTACGCCGTCACGGTCTCGGGCTCGCGCTGCCTGTTCCTCGACATGTGCGGCCCGGGCTCGGGCGGGCCGGACTTCCGGCTCGGCTCGGACCAGATCGCCTGGCTCGAGCGCGAGCTGGCAGCGGCCGAGGCGGCGGGGCGGCCCTGCGCGCTGTTCATGCACAGCTACCCGGCCGACCTGACGGCCGACGACGAGAGGTCCCGCGTCGCCGACCTGATCCATCGCGGGCCGGTCCGCCTCGTCGAGATGGGCCATACCCACTACAACGAACTCGCCAACGACGGCCGCACGGTCTACGCGGCCTGCCGCTCCACCGGCCAGATCGAGGAGGGCCCGGTCGGCTACGCGGTCGCCGCCCTCGACCGCGGCGCGGTCGCGTGGCGCTTCAAGGAGCTCGGCCGATCCTGGCCCTTCGTGCTGATCACCGCGCCCGCCGACCGGCGGCTCGCCCACGCCGACGATCCGGCCCGCGCGGGCGACGCGGAGATCCGCGCCGTCGTGCTCGGGGCGGCCGGGATCGCCCGATGCGAATGCAGCCTCGACGGCGGCCCCTGGCAGCCGATGGCGCGCGGCGCGGGCGAGCGGCTCTACCGCGTTCGCCTCGACGGGGCGGCCGGCGCCCGGCGCATCGCGGTGCGGGCGTGGGACGCGGAGGGCGGCCGCGACGAGGACGCGGTCGAGCCGGCCCGCGCGGGCGCCTCGCCCCCGGTCTCGAAGGGCGTCGGCAGCGACGCGGACGCCCTCGGATCCTGGCCGGAGAAGGGCCTGCTCGGAACCCAGCTCGGCCCGAACCGGAACGGGCGACACTGGTGAGCCCCCACCCGCTCCCGGCCGCCTGACACCCACCGAACCATACCCTGAGAAGGAAGCCCGACGCCGATGGGCGCGCTCACCCTGACCCCGAACGTCGCGACCTGGAGCATCGCCGCGCTGGCGACCCTCGGGGTGATCCTGCGCCCCTTCGCCTGGCCGGAGGCGATCTGGGCCTCCCTGGGCGCCGTGCTCCTCGTCGTGCTCGGCCTGATGCCGTGGTCCGTCGCCCTGGAGGGCGTGGCCAAGGGAACCGACGTCTACCTGTTCCTCGTCGGCATGATGCTGCTCTCGGAGGTCGCCCGGAAGGAGGGGCTGTTCGACTGGCTCGCGGCCCACGCGGTGCGGGCCGCGCGGGGCTCGGCGACGCGGCTGTTCACGCTCGTCTATCTCGTCGGCACGGTGGTGACGGTGTTCCTCTCCAACGACGCCTGCGCGGTGGTGCTGACGCCGGCCGTGTTCGCCGCCACCAAGGCCGCCGGGGTGAAGCAGCCGCTGCCCTACCTCTTCGTCTGCGCCTTCATCGCCAACGCGGCGAGCTTCGTGCTGCCGATCTCGAACCCGGCCAACCTCGTCGTCTTCGCCGAGCACATGCCGCCGCTGGGACGCTGGCTCGCCACCTTCACCCTGCCCTCCCTCCTCGCCATCGTGGCGACCTACGTCGTCCTGCGCCTGACCCAGAACGGCGCGCTCAGGGCCGAGACGGTCGCGACCGACGTCGAGACCCCGGCGCTCGGACGCGGCGGCACGATCGCGGCCGTGGGCATCCTCGCCACCGGCGCGGCCCTGATCGGCGCCTCGGCCGCCGGGATCGAGCTCGGCCTGCCGACCTTCGTCGCCGGCCTCGTCACCACGCTCGTCGTCGTCGCGGTCAACCGCGGCGGCCTCGTGGAGGTCGCCCGGGACGTCTCGTGGAGCGTGCTGCCGCTGGTGGCCGGGCTGTTCGTCCTGGTCGAGGCCCTGGAGAAGACCGGCGTGCTGGGGATGCTCGCCGCAATGCTGAGGCGCGCCGCCGAGGCCGATCCCGCCGCGACCGCCTGGGCGGGGGGCGCCCTCGTCGCCTTCGGCTCGAACCTCGTCAACAACCTGCCGGCGGGCCTCCTGGCGGGCGCGGCGGTGCAGGCCGCCCACGCCCCCGAGACGGTCGCGGGCGCCATCCTGATCGGCGTCGATCTGGGCCCCAACCTCTCGGTGACGGGCTCGCTCGCCACGATCCTCTGGCTCACGGCAATCCGGCGCGAGGGCGAGGACGTCTCGGCCTGGAGCTTCCTCAAGCTCGGGCTTCTGGTGATGCCGCCGGCCCTCGCCCTGGCGCTCGGCGCCCTGATCCTCGCCTGATCCCAGCCACCGCCGATCCGGAGACCTGCCCCCCGTGACCGCCGCCCTGCTCTACCCCTTCATCATCGTGGCCGGCGCGCTCCAGGCGCTCGGCAATTCCATGAACGCGCAGCTGCGCGGGCACTTGGTCAACCCGTTCCTGGCGGCCTCCGTCTCGTTCCTGCCGATCGTCTTCGTCTTCGCGACGCTGTTCCTGGTGATGCCGACGCCGCTGCCGGGCCTGGACAGCCTCGCGGCCATGCCCTGGTACGCGCCGCTGGGCGGGGTGGCGGGCGCGGTCGCGGTGTTCGGCGGCCTCGCCTTCGTCGACAAGGTCGGCGCGGGCCCCTTCAACGGCCTGACGCTCACGGCCAACATCCTGACCTCGCTGGCGCTGGACTCGTTCGGCCTGTTCGGGCTGCCCGCGGCCGGGTTCAAGCCGCTGCCCTGGCTCGGCGGCCTGCTCATGGCGGTCGGCGTGACCTTCATCGCCCGGGTCACGCCCGACAAGGGCACGGATTCGGGAGGGACGGACGCGGGTCACGGCCTCAACCCGCGGCTGCTCTACCCCTTCATCGTCGTGGCGGGCGCGCTCCAGGCGATCGGCGTGGTCTGGAACGCCCAGCTGCGCGGCGCCCTGGTCAACCCCTGGCTCGCGGCCCTGGTCTCGTTCCTGCCGGTGGTGTTCGTGTTCGTGCTGGTCTTCCTGCTGCGCCCGAGGCCGCTGCCGCAGCGGACCGACATCGAGGGGGTGCGCTGGTGGATGCCGCTGGCCGGCCTCACCGGCGCGGTCGCGGTGTTCGCGGGCCTGCTCTTCGTGGACAAGGTCGGGGCGGGCGCCTTCAACGGCCTGCTGATCACCGCCAACCTCCTGACCTCGGTGGCGCTCGACCATTTCGGCTGGCTCGGCATGAAGCAGGTGCGGGCCGGCGCGGCGCGCCTCGGCGGGGCCGCCCTGATGGTGGCCGGGATCGTCCTGATCTCGCTGTTCTGACGGCGCAGGCCCTAGTCCAGCCCGAGCCAGAGCCCGTCGGGCGCCTCCTCGACGGGGAACAGGCGCAGGGGCCGGAAGGACCAGCCCGGGGAGACCGACCCGTCCCGCAGGTCGAAGGAGGCGCGGTGCCGGGGGCAGCGGAGCCGCCCGCGGACGCAGTGCCCGAGGGCGAGGTCGGCGCCCTCGTGCGGGCAGGCCCGTTCGGCGGCGACGATCCGCCCGGCGTCGCGCACGAGGATCAGGTGGTGCCCGCCCGCGAGGACCGGCACCGGGCCTCCGGCCTCCAGGAGGTCCGCCGGGCCGATGCGGATCCGCGCCACCTCAGCCCCCGAGATAGGCCTCCCGCACGTGCGGGTCGGCGATGAGGGCGTGGCCCCTTCCCGCCAGCACGGTGCGCCCGGTCTCGAGCAGGTAGGCGTAGTCGCACAGTTCGAGGGCCGCGAAGGCGTTCTGCTCGACGAGCAGCACGGTGGTGCCCGCATCGCAGATCGCGCGGATCACCGCGAACATCCGCTCGACGATGTTCGGGGCGAGGCCGAGCGAGGGCTCGTCGAAGAGCACGAGCTTCGGACGGCCCATCAGGGCGCGGCCGATCGCCAGCATCTGCTGCTCGCCGCCCGACAGCGTGCCGGCGGCCTGGTCGCGGCGCTCGGCGAGGCGCGGGAACTCCCCGTAGATCCGCTCGAGGTCCGCCGCGATGCCCGCCCGGTCGCGCCGCAGGTAGGCGCCCATGGCGAGGTTTTCGGACACGCTCATCTGCGGGAAGACGCGCCGCCCCTCCGGGCAATGGGCGATGCCCTCGGCCAGGATGGCGCGGGGCTCGACCCCCGCGATGTCGCGTCCCCGGAACCGGATCGTGCCGGAGCGGGCCGGGACCAGCCCCGAGATGGCGCGCAGCGTCGTGGACTTGCCGGCCCCGTTCGCGCCGACGAGTGCCACGAGCTGGCCTTCCCGCACCTCGATCGTGAGCCCCTTCAGGGCGGTGACGTGGCCGTAGCCGCAGACGAGGTCGCGGATCTCAAGCATGGGCCGCCTCGCTCACTGAACCTTGCGCCTCGCAACCTTGAGCCTCGGCGGCGGCGCGCCGGGCGGCGCTGCCCTGGCCGAGATAGGCCTCGATCACCGCCGGGTCGCTGCGGATGGCGGCGGGCGGGCCCTCGGCGATCAGGCGGCCGTAGTTCAGCACGACGATCCGGTCGGAGACCTCCATCACCATCGGCATGTCGTGCTCGACGAGCAGGACCGTGATGCCGCGCTCGCGGATCTGCCGGATCAGGCGCACGAAGACCCGGGTCTCCGAGGCGTTCATGCCCGAGACCGGCTCGTCGAGGAGCAGCATGGCGGGCTCGGTGGCGAGCGCCAGCGCCACCCCGACGAGGCGCTGCTCGCCGTAGGCGAGCGCACCCGCCCGCTCCTGCGCGCGGGCGGAGAGGCCGACCCAGTCGATGAGCGCCGCCGCGCGCTCGCGCAGCGCCCGCTCGCTCGCGCCCGCCCGTCCGAGGAGCGCGTCGAGGAGCGGCGCGCGGCTCATCCGGCCGCCCTGCCGGTGCAGGCCGATCATCACGTTGTCGAACACCGTGTCGTCCGCGAAGACGCTGGTGCGCTGGAAGGTGCGGGCGAGCCCCAGGCGCGTGATCTCGTGGGGCTGGAGGCCCTTGAGGCTCGTGCCGCGGAAGCGCACCTCGCCCTGGCTGGGCTTGAGGAAGCCCGTCATCACGTTGAAGGCGGTGGTCTTGCCGGCCCCGTTCGGGCCGATCAGGCTGACGATCTCGCCGGGCTGGACGTCGAAATGCAGGTCGGCGATGGCGACGAGGCCGCCGAAGCGCACGCCGGCATGATCGACCGAGAGGATCGGGCTCATCGCTGCACCACCGGGCTGGGTTCGAGGACGGGCGCCGGCCGGGCGGGCCGGCGCCGGACGAGGTCGGCCAGCCCCGGCACGATGCCGCGCGGCATCACGAACAGGATCACGATGAGGACGAGCCCGTAGACGATCCACTGGGCCTCGGGCGCCATCACGGGGCGGAGCGCGACCGGCAGGAGGCCGAAGATCAGGCCGCCGACGACCGGGCCCATCAGGGTACCCTTGCCGCCCGCCACCACCATGATGACCATGCTGACCGTGGTGGTGAAGGCGAAGACGTCGGGATCGATGATGCGCAGGTAATGGGCGTAGAGGCTGCCCGCCGCGCCCGCCATCGCGGCCGAGATCACCGCCGCCACGGTGAGCGTGCGGGTGGCGTTGATGCCGACCGAGAGCGCGAGCGACTCGTTCTCCTTGAGCCCCCGCATCGCCCGCCCGAACCGCGAGCCGACGAGGCGCGCGACGACGAGCCAGCAGAGCGTGCCGACGGCGAGCACGAGGTAGTAGTTCTGCAGCTTCGTCCTGAGCGTCCACGTGCCGATGCCGGGCAGGCCCAGCGTGATCGCCGGGATCCCGGTGAGCGCGAGCGGTCCCTGCGTCAGCTCCACCCAATTGAGGGCGACCAAGCGCACGACCTCCGCGAAGGAGATCGTGACGATGACGAAGTAGGCGCCCCGCACCCGGAAGGAGAGGCGGCCGATCAGCCAGCCGCAGGCACCGGCCGCGAGGGTCGCGAGCCCGAAGCCCACGGCCGCCGGCCAGGGCTCGTGCACGATGCGGTAGCCGAAGCCGAGATCCACCTCGAAGCCGAGGCTCGTCAGCGCGCTCACGTAGGCGCCGATGCCGAAGAAGGCGATGTGGCCGAGGCTGAGCTGCCCGGTGAAGCCGAGGAGCAGGTTCAGGCTGAGGGCGCCGATCGTCAGGATGCCCGTCACGATCAGCGCGTTGAGGAGGTAGGGGCTGGGGCCGAGCGCCAGCGGCAGAGCGACGAGGGCCGCGAGCAGCGCGAGGGGGAGGAGCCGGCTCATCCGATGCGCTCCGCCTTCGCGAACAGGCCGGTCGGCTTGTAGAGCAGCACCGCGATGATGATCAGGAAGCCCATCGCGTCCCGGTAGCCGGAGGAGACGTAGCCGGCGCCGAGTTCCTCGGCGAGCGCCAGGATGAAGCCGCCGATGGCCGCCCCCGTGACGTTGCCGAGGCCGCCGAGGATGACGATCGCGAAGGCCTTCAGCTCGGCCAGGCCCCCCATCTGCGGGTAGACGACGTAGACCGGGCCGAGGAGCGCGCCGGCGGCGGCCGCCAGGGCTGAGCCCATCGCGAAGGTCGCGGTGTAGATCCGCCGCACGTTGACGCCCATCAGCGCCGCCGTGTCGGCGTCCTGGAAGGCGGCGCGCATGGCGAGGCCGAGCTTCGTCCGGTTGATCAGCGCGTAGGCGAGCCCGATGAGGGCCAGCGCCGCGCCCAGCACGAACAGGCGCAGCCACGAGACCGAGACCGGGCCGATCTGCAGCGGCGCCTCCGGGAAGGGCGAGGGGATCGCCTTGGCAACGCCGCCGAAGATCCAGAGCGTGCCCGACTGGAGCGCGATGCCGGCCCCGATCATCACCAGCATGGTGGTGTCGATGTCCTGGCCCCGGAACGGGCGCAGGAGCAGGATCTCGATCGCCGCCCCGAACAGGAGACCGCCGAGGATCGCCACCGGCAGCGCCAGGAAGAAGTTCAGCCCGAGCGCCGCGACGGCGAGGTACATCAGGTAGGCGCCGACCGTGTAGAGGGCGCCGTGCGTGAAGTTCACGACGTTCATGATCCCGAAGATCAGGGTCAGCCCGATCCCGAGGAGCGCGTAGGTGCCCCCGAGGATCGCTGTGTTGACGAGGTGCTGGATCAATTGGTCCATGGGCGGCCCTCCCGATGGCGAGCGTGCGGTGGGTGTGCCGGGCCGGCCCGGAGGCCGGCCCGGGCGGCCTCAGAGCGTCGGCACGACGACGCGGCCGTCCTTGATCTCGATGAGGTAGACGTCGGGTTTGCTCTGGCCGCTCTCCCGGCCGGCGGGGCCGGACTTGGCGAAGCGGATCGGGCCGTTGAGCCCGGTGAAGTCCACCGACCAGAACGCCTTGGCGATCGCGGCGGGCTCAGGCTTCCCGGCCCGCTCGATGGCGTGGGCGATCGCCCGGATGCCGTCGTAGCCGCGAAAACTCTCGGTGACGCCGGCGAACTCGTAGCCGCGCCGCTTCCACTCCGCGATGAAGGTCTCGGTCGCCTTCGGGTCCGGGGTCTTCTCGGGGATCCAGGGCAGGAAGGTGGTGAGATGCATCGTGCCGTCGGCGGCCGAGCCCGCCTGCGCGATGATCTGGTCCGGGTTCTGGGAGCCGCCCGTGGTGATGACGCGCTTCTTGAGGCCGAGCGCGGCCATCTGCTTGAACAGGAGCACGAGCTGGTCGACGGCGCTCGTCACCATGATGGTGTCGCTGTCGGAGGCCTTCAGCTTGGCGAGCTGGGCGCTCATGTCCTGCGCGCCCTGGTCCATGATCTCGACGAGGCCGACCTGGACGCCCTTGTCCTTCAGCATCTTGCCGAAATCGGTCGCGGCGCCGCGGCCGAAATCGTTGTTGAGCACCAGGAAGTCGACCTTCTTCATCCCGAGCTTGGCGACCATCGGCGCGAAGGTCTCGGCCTCCAGCGCCGAGGGCGGCGAGATGCGGAAGACGAACGGGTTGCCCGAGGTGGTGATCTTGCCCGACGAGGAGGTCTCGACCAGCATCGGCACCTCGTAGTCGGCGAGCTTGGGCATCACCGCCAGCGTCAGGCTGGAGCCCCAGGCCCCCATCAGCACCGGGGTCTTGTCGCTGGTGATCAGCTTCTCGGCGACGGCCGCGGCCTCGGTCGGGTTGCTCTTGTTGTCCTCGACCACGAGCTCGATCTTCTTCCCCAATACCCCGCCGCGGGCGTTGATCTCGTCGGCGGCGATCCGGGCGCCGTTGACCACGTACGTGCCGGAGGCCGCGAAGGGCCCGGTCAGGGGCTCGTTGACGCCGATGCGGATCGCGTCCGCCCGCGCGCCCGTGGCGGCGAGCGCCAGCAGGATCGCGGTGGTGAGGGTGAACCGGCCGGTCATTCTCGGGTCTCCTGGGGGGCTGGGATCGGAAGGATCAGGCGCGGCCGCGCCACGCCGCGAGGCGGGCGCGGACGAGTGCGGCGAGCAGGCGCAAGGGGTTGAGGCCGGCCGCCGCCGGGGCGGCGGCGCCCGAGAGGCGGGCGTCGAGGTTGCGGGCGAGATCGGCCGTGATGCGGCCGGCGAGGTCGCGCACGAGGCCGGGGCGGCCGAACTGCGCCAGCGGCCCGGTCAGCGTGTAGCCGACGTCGAGCAGGACCCGGGCCGTGCCGGGGGCCTCGCCCGGGCCGACGCGGTAGCGGATCTGCCCTTCCGTGGCCGAGCGCCCGCCCGCATCGGCGCCCGCGCCGCGCACCGTGCCGCTCAAGCGTTCCGGATCGTGCGCGATGCGGGCGCGGCCCCGGAAGGTCGCCCCGATCGGGCCGATCCGGACCTGCAGGCCGCCCTCGACCTCGTCCGCGGCGGGCCGCCCGGTGAGGACGGCGCCCGGCAGGCAGGCGGCCACCGCCTCGATGTCGCCGAAGAGCGCGAAGACGGCCTCCGGCGGGTGGGCGAGGTCGATCGTCTGGGTGAAGCTGTGGGCCGGCGTGAAGGCGGCGCCGAGATCGCTGACGGAAGCGGGCGCGGCGGCGGGCGCCTTCGCGGGAACGGGGACGGGCCGTGCGACGGGCGTCGCGTCCGCCGCGCCGATCCGCGCGCCGACCGGGCCGAGGGCGCGCTCGGCCCCGCTCACGGGCCCGATGCCGCGGGCGCGCCGCTCCGCGATCACGCTCGTCACCGCCCGCACGATGCCCGCGTAGCCGGTGCAGCGGCAGAGATTGCCCGAGAGGCCGACGCGGATGCGGCGCTCGTCGGCCTCGGGCAGCCGCAGGACGAGGTCGCGCGCGGCCACCAGCATGCCGGGCGTGCAGTAGCCGCACTGAAGGGCGTGCTCGCGGTTGAAGGCCGCGCGGAGGTCCGCCGCGATCGCGTCGCCGTCCAGACCCTCGACCGTGGTGATTGCGGCCCCCGCGCAGGCCCCCGCGAAGGTGAGGCAGGCGCGGGCCGGCTCGCCGTCGATGAGCACCGTGCAGGCGCCGCAGACGCCGTGCTCGCAGCCGAGATGCGTGCCGGTGAGGTCGAGGCGCTCGCGCAGCACGTCGCCCAGATGGCTGCGCGGCTCGGCCTCGACCCGGCGGGCCACGCCGTTGACGGTCAGGGCGAGGGCCAGGGTGCCAGGGGTGCGGACCGGTGGGTCGGCCAGGGCGGCGCTCATGCGGCCTCCGGAAGCGACTGGGGAGAAGGCTCGGCCGCCTGCGCAACCGCGCGGGCGAGCACCGTGACGTGGACGTGGCGCGCGACCGCGTCGGCCATGCCGGCCGCGTGCAGGGCGGCGTCGGCAGCCCCCGGGTCGAACCGCTCGGCGAAGTCGGGGCCGATACGGCCGCCGAAGAGCGGGCTCGCGTCGGCGAAGAGGAGCGGCGGCCCCTCGACGGCGCCGATCACCGCGCGCCCGCGGCCCGTGCCGGGCTCGATCAGCACCGCCCCGATGGCGTGGGCGAACTCGCCGATCTTGGCGCAGTGCTTGACGTAGCCCCAGGCCGCACCCGCGGGCCGCGCGGGGACCCGGACCGCGACCAGGATCTCGCCGGGCCGCAGCGCGACGTCGAGCGCGCCGGTGACGAAGGCCTCCAGCGGCAGCGTCCGGAGCCCGTCGCGCCCCGCGATCTCGACCGCGGCGCCGAGCGCGGTGAGCGCGCTCACCCAGTCGGCGGCTGGATCCGCGTGGGCGAGGCTGCCCCCGACCGTGCCGCGGTTGCGCACCGGCCGGTAGGCGATGGCCGACGCGACCCGCCGCAGGGCGCCGCCGGTATTGTCGGGCACGCGGCCGTCCTCGATGTCGGCGTGCGTCACGCAGGCGCCGAGCACGAGGGTGCCGGCCTCGAGCCTGGCCTGCCGGAGTTCGGGCACGCCGGTGATGTCGAGGACGAGGTCCGGCTCGACGAGGCGCAGATTGAGCATCGGCCCGAGCGACTGGCCGCCCGCCATCAGCTTCACGGAGCCGGGGGCCGTCGCGAGGCGGTCGAGGAGCGCGGGCAGGCTCGCCGGGCGCTCCCAGGCGAAGGGGGCGGGCTTCATGCGGCTTGCCTCGCGCGGGCCGGAGCGGATCTCGCCTTGGCGGCGAGCACCGCCTCCACGATCCGGTGGGGGGTGACGGGGCTGTGCAGCATCTCGACGCCGAGGGTCCTGAGCGCGTCGTTGATCGCGTTGGCGAGCGCGGCCGGCGGCGCGATGGCCCCGCCCTCGCCGATGCCCTTCTGGCCGAAGCGCGTGTAGGGCGAGGGGGTCTCCATGTGGTCGATGCGGGCCATCGGCACCTCGGCGGGGCCGGGCAGCAGGTAGTCCGCGAAGGTGGAGGCGAGCGGCTGGCCGCGGGCGTCGAAGCGCATCTCCTCGAAGAGCGCGGTGCCGATCCCTTGCGCGAGGCCGCCGTAGATCTGGCCGTCCACGACCAGCGGGTTCACCAGCGTGCCGCCGTCCTCGACGATCGCGTAGTCGAGGATCTCGACCGCCCCGAGATCGGGATCGACCGCGACGACGGCCGCGTGCGCCGCGTACGAGAAGGTGCCGGAATCGCGCTGCGGCTTGTAGCCGGCGGTGACCTCGAGCCCGCCCGGATCGGTGTCGGGGGCGAGATCCTGCGGGCGCCGGTACCAGGTGCGGGCGATCGTCGCGAGCGGCACGTCGCCGTTCGGCCCGACCACGTGGCCCCCTTCGAAGCGGCACGCCTCCACCTTCGCCTGGAGCAGGTGGGCGCCGATCCTGACGGCGCGGTCGCGCAGTTCCTCGCAGGCGGCGGCGACCGCGCCGCCCGCCATCACCATCACGCGCGAGCCCCAGGAGCCGGTCGAGTAGGGGGTCATCGCGGTGTCGCCGTGGACGAGCCGGGTGCGCGCCACCGGCACGCCCAGGATCTCGTGGGCGACCTGGGCGAGCGTCGTCTCCAGGCCCTGGCCGTGCGAATGGGCGCCGATCCGGAGTTCGAGCCCGCCGTCCGGGGTCAGCCGGGCGGAGGCCTGCTCGTGGCCCGGCACCATCGGGATGCCCCAGCCGGAATAGACCGAGGTTCCGTGCGCCGCCTGCTCGCAGTAGATCGACAGGCCGAGGCCGATGCGGCGCCCGTCCGCCTCGCCACGCTCCTGGCGGGCCCGCACCGCCGCGACGTCGATGGCCTTGAGCGCCCGGGCCAGCGCCTCCGGGTAGTCGCCGCTGTCGAAGTGCTTCCGGGTGATGTTCTCGAACGGCATCTGCCCGGGCCGCACGAGGTTCTTCTCGCGCACGATTTCGGGCGCGATGCCCGCCTCGCGGGCGACCGCGTCGAGCACGAGTTCGAGGGCGAAGCAGACGCCGGTGCGGGCCACCCCGCGGTAGGGCAGGATCGGGCACTTGTTGGTGGCGACCGACCACGTGCGGCAGCGGTAGGCGGGGAAGTCGTAGGGCCCCGGCAGGATGCTCGCCACCTGCGCGGCCTCCAGGCAGGCCGAGAACGGGTAGGCCGAGTAGGCGCCGGAATCGACGGTCGCCTCGCAGTCGATGCCCCGCAGGGTGCCGTCGCGCTCCGCGTAGGCGGTGATGCGGTAATGGTGCTCGCGGCAATTGGCGTTGGCGGTGAGGTGCTCGCGCCGGTCCTCCAGCCAGCGCACCGGGTGGCCGCAGCGCAGCGCCAGCCAGCAGAGCGCCACGTCCTCGGCGAGCAGGATCGCCTTGTAGCCGAAGCCGCCGCCGACATCGGGCGAGACGATGCGGATGCGGCCCTGCTCGATCTGCAGGCACTCGGACAGGCCGTTGCGCACGATGTGCGGCATCTGGCTCGCGGTGTGGACCACGATCTGGTCGAGGCGGTGGTCGAGCTGGACCACGGTGCCGCGGCCCTCGATCGGCGCCATGCATTGCCGCCCCGTCGAGATGGTGCGGCTGACCCGGATCGGCGCGTCGAGGGCTGCCGCGATGTTCACGTCGACCAGCGTTTCCAGGAAGACGTTGTCGCCCCAGTGCTCGTGGACCAGGGCGGAGCCGGGCTCGCGCGCCGCCAGCATGTCGTGGACGGCCGGCAGCTCCTCCAGGTCGAGCACGACCGCGGCGGCGATGTCCTCGGCCTCGGCGCGGGTGGGCGCCACGCACATCGCCACCAGCTCGCCGACCTGCCGGACCTTGTCCGTCGCCAGCACCGGCTGCTCCGAGACCTTGAAGCCGGGCAGTCCCGAGACCGCGCGGATCGGCAGGACGCCGTCGAGGTCGGCGGCGGTGAAGACGCGGTCGCGATAGGCCTCCGGCACGTGGATCGCCCGGATGCGGGCATGCGCCAGGGGGCTGCGCACGAAGGCCACGTCCTGCATCCCGGGCAGGCGGATGTCGCCGACGTACTGGCCGCGCCCGCGCATCAGGCGGTCGTCCTCCTTGCGGGGCAGCGGCGCCCCGACGCCCTCCTGGCTCATCGGACGCCTCCGAGCAGATCCTGCGCCGCGCGCACCAGCAGGCCGTCCGCGCGCAGGAATTCGTTGAGGATCGAGAAGTGGTCGGCGCCGGGCACCGGCAGCAGCGCGCCCGGCGCGTGGTGGGCGGCGCGCAGGGCGTGGAGGTTGCGCGCGTCGTGGACGAGGGCCGGCAGCTCCCGGCTGCCGTAGGCGATCGTCAGGGGCTTCTCCACGACCGGCAGGCGCAGGGGCGAGAGGGTCGCGATCTCGTCGTCGGAGAGTTGCAGCTTGTCGTTCAGGTAGGTGTCGCGGATCGGTGCGAGGTCGTAGACGCCGGAGAGCGCGAGGCCCGCGGCGACCGCCGGGTGGCCGAGATGCAGCGCGGCGAGCTGCGCGCCGGCCGACCAGCCGGCGAGCACGACCGGGCCGCCGACCCCGTGCTCTGGCCCGTGGCGGCCGAGCCAGTCGAGGCTCGCGCCGATCTCGGCGACGATGTCGGCGAGGCGCGCCTCCGGCGCGAGGCTGTAGCCCGGCATCGCCACCGACCAGCCGGCCTCGTTCAGGCCTTGCGCGAAGCAGGCGAAGTCGGCCCGCGCGTTGCGCTGCCAGTAGCCGCCATGGACGAAGACGAGGCAGGGCGCGGCGGCGCCCGCCGGGTAAAGGTCGAGGGCGGTGCGCTCGGCACCCGCATACGGGATGTCGAGGGCGGCCGGGTGCGCCGCCCGGTAGGCGGCCGACGCCGCGTTGCGCGCCGCCACCTGCGCGGCGCTGTCGGGCACGCCCGCGTTGTTGTCGTAGCACCGGCCGCGGGCCGGGGCGTCCAGCTCCGCCCAGCGGCGGCGCGGATCCGGCGGCGTCGGGTCGTCGAGGACGAAGGCGGGCATGGACACCTCGGGCACGAGCATGTCAGGCCGCGACCGCCTGGGGCAGGATCGGCGAGTCGGCCTCGAAGCGCCGGCCCGCCCGCAGGCAGAAGGCGGGGCGGAGCAGCCGCTCGGCCACGACCTTGGTGTCCTCGTTGTCGCGCAGCAGGAAGCGGCCGCGGTCGTCGTGCAGCACCGAGACGTCGGCCACGCGCCCGACCGCGAGGGCGCCGAGGCTGTCGCTCATGCGCAGCATCTCGGCCGGATGGGAGGTCACCATCGGCACCACCTCCTCCAACGGGATGCCGAGCGCCATCATCGAGCTCATCGCCTGGGTGAGGCTGAAGCGGGCTTGGCCGAGGAAGGGGTGGTTCTCGTCGTCGTGGTGCTCGTCCGGGGTGCCGGCGGGCTTCGGGGCCTCGGGCACCTCGGTGTTGTAGCCGTGCATGTCGGCGCCGAGCGTGTAGGGGATGACGCCGGCCGGCAGCGAGGCGCGGGCCACCCGGTAGGAGAAGTGGCTGCCGTGGCCGACATCGACCTTGAGGCCCGCATCCATCGCCCGCCGGATGATGTGGTGGACCTCGCCCGCCTCGTTGATGAAGCCGCCGGGATGCCGGGTGAAGGGATGGGCCAGCACGTCGCCGGGGCGCAGCAGCGGGATCACCCGCTCGACGATGGTGTCGGCGTCCTCGCCGTTGGCGCCCGATTCCGGCAGGCCCCAGAGCTGGCCGAAATGCACGTAGAGCGGCAGGTCCGCCCGCCGGCTGATCTCGGCGGCCATCTCCATCACCTTGATGCCCCAGCGGGCGAAGCCGCCGATCTCGGCGTGCCCCTTGATGCCGCGCACGAGGTCGCGGTTCTCGACCGCCGACTTCACGGTGGCGTCGATGTCGACGCCGTCCGGGCTGTAGAGGTTCGGGTAGAAATGGCCCTCCAGGCCGCCCACGAGATAGGCCGACAGGAAGGCCAGCACCCGCGTCTCGGCCCGCTCGGCGATGAAGTGGCGGAAACCCGGGAGCGTCATGCAGCTCGGGCCGCCCTGGTCGATCACCGTGGTGACGCCCGAGCGCACGCCGACCATGTCGGGGTTCAGGCCGAAGCGGCCGGTGACGTACTGGTAGACGTGCCCGTGGGTGTCGATCATGCCCGGCAGCACCAGCTTGCCGGAGACGTCGACGACCTCGGCCGCCGCGGAGGGCAGGATGGTCTCCTCGACCGCGGCGATGCGCCCGTCCCGCACCGCCACGTCGCGGATGCCGTCGATGCCCGAGGCGGGGCAGATCACGCGCCCGCCGCGCAGGACCAGATCGTAGCGGCGCGGGTCTTGGCGCAGATCATAGGGAGCGTTGTCCATCTCTCGACCTCGTGATCCCGGCCGACGCGGGCCGGCCTCGTTCTTGCCAAATGCGAAGCATGCTTCGTATCGGCATCCTGCATGTGGCGTGCCAAGGATGGAAGGATTATTTGAGCGTGATGATGGACGAGGGCCTGGATGTCGTTTCAACGCAGGCGCCGCTGGCGGAGGCGCCGGCGGCACCGCAGCTCTGGCCGCTCTCCGAGCGCCCCGGCTTCCTCGCGCGCCGGATGCACCAGATCCACGTCAGCCTGTTCTCAGAGCGTTGTGCCGCTTTCGGCGTCACGCCGCTGCAGTACAGCCTGCTCTCGCTGCTGCGCGACCTGCGGGAAGCCGACCAGACCACGCTGGCGAACGCGGTCGCCCTCGACCGGACGACGACGACGGGCGCCCTCAAGCGTCTGGCTGCCCGCGGATTGGTCAGCCGCTCGACCTCGCCGACGGATCGCCGCGCGCAGATCTGCCGCTTGACGGAAGAGGGCGCGGCGCTGCACGGCGCGATGGAGCCGGCCGCGCGCGCCGCGCACGCCCTGACGGTGGCGGGCCTGACGCCCGCGGAGCGCGAGCGTCTTACCGAACTCCTGGGCCGCGTCATCGCCGGCCACGATCACCGGAGGGGGCAGGCCGAGATCGCGTAGCGCGACGCCGGGTCGCGACGCCCCGCCCCGCTGTCGGGCGACCTCACGCCGAGTTCGTGCGCACGGAGCAGGCCTCGGGCGCCCGCTCCAGCTCCCGGAGCATGGATTCGGCGGATCGCGCCGCGCGGTCGGCCAGCCGCCGCACCCGCGCGAGGACGGCGAGGAAGCCGTCGAGCCCGTCGGCCGCCGACGACGCCTCGTCGAGCGCCTCGAGGTCGCGGCAGGCGGCGGCGAGGTCGCAGAAGCCCATCATGGCCGCGGCGGAGGAGAGCGCGTGCGCGCGGTGGCGCAGCCGTGCGCGCACCTCCTCGACGGCGGGATCCCCGTCGAAGCCGACATCGAGTTCGCAGACGAGGTGGCGCAGGACCTCGCGCAGGCGCGACGGCGCGAGGAGGCGGCGCACCGCGCTGCGGGCGGCCGCGTCGCGCTCGGCCGCCGCGGGCGCCGGCCCGGCCGGCAGCCAGCGCTCGATGGTCCCGCAGAGCGTGTCGCGGTCGAAGGGCTTGCCGACATGGTCGTCCATGCCCGCCTCGTGGAAGGCCGCGACCTGGTCCGGGAGCACGTTGGCGGTCATGGCGATGACGGGCAGCCGCGCCGCCGCGCCGGGCAGGCTCCGGATCAGGCGCGTGGCCGTCATCCCGTCCATGCCGGGCATCTGCACGTCCATCAGCACGAGGTCGAAGCCCCCCGCCCGGACCGCCTCGACGGCCGCCTGCCCGTCCGCCACGGCAACGACGGCGTGCCCGGCCCCCTCGAGCACGGCGCGGGCAAGCTCCCGGTTGATCGGCGAGTCGTCGACGAGCAGGAGCCGGCCGGCGCACCGCGCCACCGGGGCCGAGGCGACGGCGGGCACGGATTCCGGCGCCGAGGCCCGCGGCATGCGGACGGTGAACCAGAACGTCGAGCCGCACCCGTCGACGGAGGAGACCCCGATCTCGCCGCCCATCAGCCTGACGAGGTGCCGGCAGATCGCGAGCCCGAGCCCGGTGCCGCCGTAATCCCGCTGGATCGAGCCGTCGACCTGGCTGAAGCGCTGGAACAGCCAGCTCTGCTTCTCCTGCGGGATGCCGATGCCGGTGTCGATGACGCGGAAGTGCAGGCGCTCGTCGCCCGCGATCCCGACCTCGGGCGCGATGTCGAGGGTGATGGAACCCGCGCCGGTGAACTTCACCGCGTTGTTGAGCAGGTTGAACAGCACCTGCCTGAGGCGGTTCTCGTCCCCCAGCAGCCAGCGCGGAAGGGCCGGGTCCATCCGCAGCCGCAGGTCGAGGCCCTTGGCGTCGGCCTGTCCCCTGACGATCAGGACGCAGGTCTCGACCAGGGCCGGCAGGGCGAAGGGGCGCTCGACCAGCGCGACGGCGCCGGCCTCGACCTTCGAGAAGTCGAGGATGTCGTTGACGACGGTCAGGAGCGCGCTGCCCGACGACCGGACGAGCTCGGCCTGACGGCGGTTGCCCGGGTCGAGGCGGCCCGAGGCCAGCATGAGGTCGGTGAAGCCGATGACGGCGTTGAGCGGGGTTCGGATCTCGTGGCTCATCGCGGCCAGGAAGTCCGTCTTGGCCCGGTTCGCCCGCTCGGCCTCGGCGCGGGCCGCCTCGGCCACGGCCTTCGCCTCGGCGAGCGCGATCTCCGCCTCCTTGCGGGCGGAGATGTCGAGGGTCAGGCCGATGACCCGCCTCGAGCGTCCCCCGACGTCCGTCTCGACCCGGCCGATCGCCGCGATCCAGCGCATGCCGCCCTCCCGCAGCGGGATGCGGAACTCGGTGGTGTAGCTCCCGCCGCTCTCGACGGCCCGCTCCAGGTCGGCGAGGACCTGGGGCACGTCGTCGGGATGGGCGAGGCGCGTCCACTCGCGCGCGACGTCGATCTCGATCCCCCGCTCCGGCAGGCCGTGCTGGCGGGCGCATTCCGCGGAGAGGCGCACGCGGCCGGTGGCGACCTCGTAGCTCCAGGTCCCGGCCTGGGCCGCCCGCATCTCGGCCTCGTGCCGGTGGCGCTCGCTGAGGTCCATGGCGATGCCGAGGAAGCCGAGTTCCTGCCCGTCCTCCGCCCGCAGGATGCTGACGTTGAGCAGCACCGGTAGGCGCTCACCGCCCCTGGTCAGGTAGGTCCAGGCGTCGGAATTGGGCTGGCCGAGCCGCGCCCTGGCGACGAAGACCTCGAAGCCCGGCTCGATCGTCCGTCCGAGTTCCAGCGACAGGCGCCGCGCCTGCTGCGCGACCTCGACCGGATCGTGGAAGAGGGCCGGGCTCGCCCGGCCGACCAGCGCGTCGGCGGCGTAGCCCAGCATCCGCTCGGCGGCCGGGTTGAACAGGGTGATCGTGCCCTGCATGTCCGTCGCGATGACGGCGTAGCCCGCATGGTCGAGGACGGCCCTCTGGAGCGCCGAGCCGGCCTTCAGCGCCGCGGTCCGCTCGGCCACCTGCCGCTCCAGGGAGGCGTTGGCCGCACGGATGCGCTCCTCGCTCTCGACCTGGCGCGTGATGTCCCGGATGACGGTGGCGACGCCGGAGACCGTGCCGTCCGGCGCCCGGATGGGCGAGGCGCTGACCTGGACCGGCACGAGGCCGCCGTCCTTGCGTGCGCGGACCGTGCAGTAGGGCGCGACCGCCCTGCCCTGCCGGATCCGGACCAGGGCTTCCGCCTCCTCGCGCAGGAGATGGCCCGGGACCACCAGATCCTCCGCCCGCCGCCCGATCGCTTCCTCGGCCGTGTAGCCGAACAGCTGTTCGGCCGCCGGGTTGTAGTCGGTGATCACGCCCTCGAGCGTCTTGCCCACGATGGCGTCCTGGGCACTCTCGACGATGGCGGCGAGGCGCCCCGTCTCGATGGCGGCGAGCACGTCGCGGCGCCGCCCGGCGAGGTGGAGATAGATCAGGCCCGCGACCAGCAGCGCGCCGACGAAGACGATGACGGCGACGGTGACCGGCCGCGCGCGGTTCAGCCCCGCCAGGAACGGCGGCCGCGCGGCCACTTCGACCTCCCAGGTCCGGCCATGGATCGCCAGGCGCCGGGTGGCGACGAGGCCGCCGGCGGGCGCCGCCGCCTGACCGCTGTAGAAGCGTACGACCGCCTCGGGCGAGACGTCCCGGATGGCGACGTCGAACTCGTCGCCGTCGATGTCGAGGCCGGCCAGGACCTCGTCGATGATGAGCGGCGCGTAGGTCCATCCCACGGTCGCGGCGCGGCGCTCGTCCGGGGTGCCGGCGGGGGCATCGAGACGCGTGACGGGCAGGTAGAGCAGGAAGCCCCGCTCCTTCAGCCCCGTCGCCTGCACGAGCGTGATCGGGGCCGTCATGGTCGCGGCGCCCGTCTCCATGGCTTGGCGCGCGGCCGCGCGCCGGTACGCCTCGGAGGCGACGTCGAGGCCGAGGGCCTCCCCGTTGCGGGCCACCGGCTCGACGTACTGGATCACCCAGCGCTCGCCGTCGTGGGGTTGGAGCTGGCGGATCTGGAAGTCGGGGGCGCCGTCGCGCCGCGCGGCCATCGTGAACGCCGCCACCTCGGCGGCCGGCACGCGGCGGATGAACCCGAACCCGCGCGCGCCGGGAAACTCGCGGTCGACGTCCCGGGTCCGCGCGTAGTGGCCGAAGCCCGCCCGCGTGATGCCCGCATCTCCGGCCACCGCGACGGCACCGCGGGCGCCCTGGACGGCGTAGGCGTAGCGGGCCATGCGCCCCTCGACGAGGGAGGCCACGCGGGTCGCCGCGACCTGGAACCGCTCGGAGGCGACCCGGGCGTTCCAGGCCTGCATCCCCTGGGCGGCCCCGAGCGCGGCGAGGAGGCCGAGGACGACGACCGCGAGCGCCGCGACGCAAGGGGCCGGGCACGCCACCGTCCGCCCGTGGAACGTGACGCCCTTCGTCCCGGATGGCGCCTCCGGCACCCCGTCCCGCGATCCGAGCCACGCCATCCGCGATCATCCCCACCCGAAGATCGTCACGCGCTCGGATGCGCGGCCGGATGCGCGGCCGGATGCACGGCCTGTCGCACCCGTCGTCCGGACCGGGTCCCGCATCCCTGCCCGGCTCGCACATCGACGCGTGCACGGGAGCCTCCCGCTCCCGGCACCCGATCGCGCCTGATCCACACGAAAACGCTACGATACATGAGGCCTAGGCGACCAGTAGGCTTCACGGGCTTGTTTCGAGGCGCAATAGGCTACTTGGACTATCGTCGTTGCGGGGGCGCCGCGTTCGAGGACCGTCGAGGATGACCCGCATCACCGGCACGGCCGTCATCGCCGACGACGATCCGTTCTTCCGCATCGCCCTCGCCAGCATTCTGACGGGGCCCCTCGGGATCGCGGAGGTGCATCAGGTCGGCTCTCTCGACGAAGCGCTCGAGGCGCTGGCCGAGCGGCCGGACATCCGCGTCGCCCTGTTCGATCTCGCGATGCCGGGCATGGAGAGCGCCGCCAGCCTCTCGGCGGTGCGGGAGTGCTTCCCGGACGTGCTCACCGTCGTGGTGTCCGGTTCGACCGACCGCGAGGACGTCTTCCTCGCCCTGCGGACCGGGGCCCACGGCTTCGTGCCGAAGGGATCGTCCGTGGAGGCGCTGATCCAGGCGCTGCGCATGGTCTTCGACGGCTTCGTCTACGTGCCGTCCTTCGTGACGCAGGGGCCCGGCGCGGCCGCGCCCCTCGCGAGGGGCGGGACGAACCGGGGAGAGCCCGCCGGGGACCCGACGGCGTCGCTGACGCCGCGCCAGCGCCAGGTGCTCGACCTGATCGTCGCCGGACAATCGAACAAGGAGATCGCCCGGTCGCTCGCGCTGGGCGAGGGCACCGTGAAGATCCACGTCGCGGCCCTGCTCAAGGCGCTCGGCGTGCCGAACAGGTCGGCGGCCGCGGCCTGGGGCGGCGCCAACCTCGCCCGGCAGCGCGGCGCACTAGACCGTTGGGTCTATTCGAGAACCTCGAACCGCCCATCAGGCTGAGGTGACGGCCCCGGCGGGCCGTGGCCTAACGGGTTCGACCGATCCGAGCGCCGAGATGCCCCCGTTCCCGACCCGATGGCTGATCCGATGCCCGATCCGATGCCCGATTTCGACCCGGCGACGCACGGACAGGTGGCGATGCTCCTGGGCGCGGAGCGGGCCGAGGAGATGCTCGGCCTGCTCCGCGGGACGATGGCGACGCTCTCCCGGATGTCCCAGGCCGAGCTTGCGAGCCCGGACGGTCTGAGCCTCGTCCACCGGCTCAAGTCGGAAGCGGGCCTGATGGGATTCGGGCGCCTCTCGCGGGCCTGCGCGGTCGTCGATGCGGCGCGGGCGGGCGGCGCCGTCCCCCGCGCGGCCCTGGGCGAGCTCGGCGCGGCCATCGGCTGGGCCCTGCGCCTCGCCGACGCGCTGCAGGAGCGCAGGCCCTGTCCGGCCCCCTGACGCCCACCCGCGGATTGAACGGGGGCGGAGCGGGGGCACGGCGGGGCGATCACCGGGCAAAGCGCCGCGGCGTTCCCCGTCGGCCATCCCGCGCGGCGCGGCGTCGAGAAGGCCCAAGCGACGCCGCCATCGCTGCGCAGATCCGATATTGCACCGCGACCGACCAGGCCACATCCGCCGCATTCGATCCCGCCACAAGGAAGAATCAGGATAAATCCAAACAAGGACGACATAGATCCGATCCCAAAACACCGATTTTATCACCAAGACATAGTTTTCGATATTCCACACAGGGAGGAAGCAATCCGCCTCGGAGGAGCAAAGCATGCCGATGACGGTCAGCGCACCAATCGCCCGGCTCGTCGATCTGGAGGATTCGGACCAGGATGCGTTCTGCAGTACCATAAGGTCTCGGAGACGCATTTCCGCCCGCGACGACGTCTTCAAGGAGGGGTTCGCCAGCCGGTACATCAGCCTGATCCTCTCGGGCTGGGCCTACCGCTACAAGCAGCTCGAGGACGGGCGCCAGCAGATCCTCGGGTTTCTCTTGCCCGGCGACCTGACGGAAGCCTCGCCCGTCAACGGATACCTGCTCGATCACTCCGTCGGCGCCCTCACCGACCTCATCTGCGCGGACATCTCTCACGAAGCGCTCGCGACGGTCTGCCTGAGCCGGCCGGCGATCCAGAAGGCCCTGGCCGGAGAGGCGCTGGCGATGTCCTCCATCCAGCGCGAGTGGCTGATGAGCCTAGGCCAGCGCACGGGAACGGAGCGCCTCGGCCACCTGCTCTGCGAGTTGTACTGGCGCCTCGGCCGGATCGGCTCCGTCCAGGCCGAGACCTTCACGCTGCCGGCCACGCAGGGCGATCTCGCCGCCGCGCTCGGCCTCTCCACGGTGCATGTCTGCCGGAAGTTCGCCGAGCTTCGTGAACTCGGTCTGGTTCAGACGTCCTGGAAGAAGGTCCACATCTGCGATGTCGCCCAGTTGCAGGCCCTGAGCTGCTTCCGACCCGACTACCTCTACTTCAGCGAGGCTTTGACGGGCGGCCATGGCTGGGCAGCCCATGGACCGGGCAGGCCCCCGGCCCACGAGGACGACATCTTCAGCCGCTCGAACGTTCCGCGCTGCCGCCGCCTGAGGAGCGAGCTCGAAGCGGCGGACTTCTCGCTCCTCCGGGAACTCGGCAGGTCGGGAACCTCGCATTGCGGCGCCGGATACAGCGTCCCGGGCGCCATCCTGAAGGCGTACTGCCAATCCGCCCTGAACTGCAGGATGGCCGCCCTGTCCGGATGCTTCGGCCGAAACGAGGCGAGCACCATCAAGATATAGGCTTCGCGTCGGATGGACCCCAAGACGCGTCCCAGGCCCGAACTGGGCAGCCGGCTCCTCGAGGGCTACCACATCGTCGCATCGCGGGGCAACGCGGTCACCACGGACCTCGTATGCCTCGACGCCGAGACCGATCTCGACGCGCTCATCGAGGCCGACCTCGCCTGCCTGCTCGTACCCGGAGAGATCGTCGATCTCTATCACGGCGATCGGTTCGTCGGGCGCGTCAGGGGCTGACCGGACGACCCGCCCGAGGGAAGACACCTCCCGCGACCGGCCATCCCGCCGGATCGCGCGGCCATCGGGGAGCGGCGCCGGAACACGGGACGCCACGGGGAGGCGGCATCGGATTACAGGTCCCGGCCGGCGCGAAGATCCGCGCGGGCTGCCGAATGGATCCGATTGCTCATCAGAACAAAGGGCACCCCGGATCGCTCGCAGTACATCGCAGCACATAGGCGGCGACGTATAGAGTCCTATCGTGCAAGCAACGCCGCTTATCTGCGACGTGGCGGGCAACGGTTTCGAAACGTTCAACCTATAGATGTGCGTCCTCTCCCATACGTCCCCACGGGCGATGGAGCGGACGGACGCAGGCGGACGATGAGGACAGGCCCTCGGGCGACACGGATCGTTGCAGCGTGGACCGGGCGGCCGTTCGGCGACGCCTGCCGCACGGTTCTGGGTGCCCGATACCGCTTCGCCGCGTCCCGCAGCGGGGCGACGGCCGTCGAGTTCGGGCTCGTGGCCCTGCCGTTCCTGGCCCTGGCCGGCGCCTCCCTGGAGGCGGGCATCACCTATTTCGGCCAGGGCATCCTGCAGCAGGCCGTGACCGATGCGGGCCGTCAGATCTACACGGGACAGTTCCAGACGGCGAATGCGGGCGTCACCGACAAGGCGACGCTGATCAGCAACTTCCGCACCGCGATGTGCTTTCCGGGGGGACGTCCGCGGATCACCACGTTCTCCTGCGCGAACGTGAGGATCAGCATCACGAAGGCGGCGAGCTTCGGCGCGGCCTCGCCCGCCCAGCCCACCGTCACCGACCCGAGCACCGGCACCTCGGACTGGAACCCGACGTTCTCGAACTATGCCTGCGCACGGGCGAGCGACGTGATGGTGGTGCAGGCCGCCGTGGACGTGCCCGTGTTCTTTCCGCTGCTCGGGTCGGCCTACGCCGCCCTGCCCGGCCGGCGCCGGCTCCTCCAGGCGGCCACCGTGTTCCAGGTCGAGCCCTTCAACTCGTCCAGCGCCTGCCCGTCGGGCACCTAGCATGGCCGCCCCGCCATCGATCGCCCGCCGAGCGGGCAGCTTCCGGGACGATGCGCGCGGCGTGGCCGCCATCGAGTTCGCGCTGGTGCTGCCGCTCCTGGTCGCGCTCTATTTCGGCTTGACGGAGCTGGTGCGGGCCGTCGACACCGGCCGCAAGGTCACGCTCTACGCCCGCGCCATCGCCGACCTCTCGGGCCGGGCCACCAACGGCAGCCCCACGACGGGCGACATGGCCGCGATCCTCGGTGCGTCCGACGCGATCATGCGGCCCTACCCGACCGCGAGCCTGCAGGTCGCCATCCACGCCATGGGCGTCGAGACGATCTCCGGCAACCTGTACGGCGGCGTCTGCTCCAGCTACCCGCAGAACGCGCGGCCCGTGCTCACCATCAACGGAACCAACGGCCTGCCGGCGACGCCCGCGACGTTCAACTACGACGGCGCCCGCTACGTCCTGGCCGAGGTCAGCCTCCCTTACGCGCCGGTCATCGGCTCGAATCTCTACCGGTGGATCTTCGGGCCGCGCGGCCTCGTGTTCAGCCGGCAGATCTCGTGGGCCCAGCGTCTCGACAAGGGCGAGGTCGTCATGCCGGGAGGTTCGAAATGCCCGACCTACTGACGCCCTCGCCGCAGCGCGCCGGAGCGGGGCGCAGGCCGCGCGGCCAGGGGCTCCTCGCACGCCTCGCCCAGGCGCGCGGCGGGCAGGTCGCACTCACCTTCGCGCTGCTCGCCATGCCGATCCTCTTCGCGGCGGGCGCGGCCGTCGATTACGGCCGGCGCAACGCCGCCAAGGCCCAGCTGGACGCGGCCATCGACGCCGCGGTCCTCGGCATCATCGCGCGCAAGACGAACACGATCACCGCCGACATGCTGGACAGCGCCCGCGCGCAGTTCATGGCGGACGCGGCCAAGGTGCCGGGCGTCACCGTCACCTCTTTCGTTCCCGTCCCGATCCCCGGCGTCTCGCAGGTCGGCCTGAACGCCACGTACACGGCGACCGTGAGGACGACGCTCGGCAACCTGATGAAGGTGCCCACCATGGGCATCTCGGGCCAGTCCGGCAGCCTGCGCAACGTGGCCCAGTACATCGACTTCTACCTGCTGCTCGACAACTCCCCCTCGATGGGGCTCGCCGCCACGGCCGCCGACATCAGCAACATGAAGCGCGTGGCCGGCGGCTGCGCCTTCGCCTGCCACCTCCTCAACAGCAACGGAACCGAGAACACTAACGACAACTACAATATCGCCAAAAGGAACAATGTAAAGCTGCGCATCCAAGTCCTTCGGGACGCGGTCGCGAACCTCGTGGACTCGGCCAAATCGAGCATGAGCCTGATCCAGCAGTTCCGCATGGAGATGTGGACGTTCAGCGACATCCAGACGCGCCTGATCCAGCTGACGAACAACCTCGACCAAGTGAGGACCGCATCGGGCCAGATCGACCTCGCCTACTCCTATCAGGACCAGCGCGACAACCAGACGGCCTTCGAGCGCGCGATCGCCAAGATGACCGCCACCATCCCGGCGAGCGGCACGGGCGTGACCCCCCTGGATCCGATCCGGTTCCTGTTCTTCGTGACGGACGGCGTGCAGGACACGCCGATCGACGGCAAGATGAGCAATCAGAGCGCAGGGTTCAAGATCAACGGCAACCGCTTCATCAGCGCGATCAATCCCGACACTTGCCAGGCGATGAAGAACAAAAACATCAAGATCGGCGTCATCTATACCCAGTACCTACCTTTGTACGACAACGACTTCTACAACGCGTACGTCAAGCCGTTCGAGAACAAGATCGGCCCCCTGCTCAGCGACTGCGCCACGGACGGGCTGTATTTTTCCGTCACCACGAACGGAGACATCAACCAAGCCATGCAGCAGCTCTTCACCGCCGCCCTCTCGTCCGTCAGGATAACCAACTGAGCGGCGTCGCCCTGTCGCCCCGGGCCGCGCATCTCGCACGCGCCGCGGACCGGATGCCCGGTGCCGGGCGGGCGGCCGACGGGGCGGCGCGGCGGAAACGCCGGACGACGCGCGGTCCCGCGGCGGCCGTTACATTCCCCGATCCGCTGTCGTGCCGGAGTCGTTGCACGCGCGGCCCCGAGCGCGAATGATGGCGCGGTCGGTCCCCGGGCCTCGATCGATCCCCTCGACGAGCGTCCCCCGGGATCGGTGACGCACGTCCTCGCCCGCCCGGCCCAGGCCGCGGCGGGCCTTTTTCGGGCTCGCAGCCCCCGCCCGACGCGGTCGATCCATAGCCTCGGCACGCGCAGGGTGTGGAATCGGGGGATCCCCGGGCGCCGTCGTCGCGGGTGAGGAACCATCGGCGCGCCGTCCCTCTTGCCAACCCGTCAACTTCAGCAAGGGACGGCTTCATGGCCAAGGACGTGACGACCTACACCATCAAGGAGGCGCTCGCCGCGCGCGTCGACGACCATGTCGAGATCGCGGTCGAGACGCAGGACGGCACGAAGCTCAAGCTCAAGGCGACGCCCGACCAGCTCGACGCGCTGGTGGGAGACCTCGAAACCATTCTCGACGCGGACGACGCCGCGGCCTGATCGCCGCGCCGATCCTCGCCGGCGGCCGGGTCAACGGGCGCCGGCATCGGCCGGCACCGCCGCGATGCCGGCGCCGGCCGCCCAGGCGGCGAGGTCCTGCTTGCGGATCGCCGCCATCATCTCCGGGGAGCGGTCGGGCGTGCAGCCGAAGGCGGGCACGCCGAGCGCCGCGAGGCGGGCGGCGAGCCCCCGGTCGTAGGCGGGCACCCCCTCGTCGGAGAGCGCCAGCAGGGCCACCATCTGCACGCCCGAGGCGACGAGGCGCTGGGCTTGAGCCAGCAGCCCCGCCTCGACCCCGCCCTCGTAGAGGTCGGAGATCAGGACCAGGACCGTGTCCTCCGGTCGGGTGATGCGCTGGGCGCAGTAGCCGACCGCCCGGTTGATGTCCGTGCCGCCGCCGAGGAGCGCGCGCATGGAGATCAGGGTCGAGACGAGGCTCACGTCGGGCTGGACCGCCTCCAGCATCTCGGGCTCGGCCAGCATGCGCTTGAGGTCGAGCCGCTCGAAGGCGTCGCGCTGCATCACCTGCACCACCGAGGCCGGGAAGCTTCGCGGATGTCGCCGAGCCAGCGCGGCACCGAGGGAGCGGAGGCGCTCAAGGACCCCGTACGGTCGGAATCGTAGAGGGCGCCCATCGCCCGGTCGAGGCGCAGGTCGTGCTCGCGGAGGCGGACCTGCGTGCCGTCCGACGGCCCCCCGCCCAGGACGAGGCGCCAGCGGCGCAGGCGCTCGGCCTCGTCCGCGCAGTCGGTCTCGCTCATGCGGCGTCTCGGGTCGTGCGTGCCGGCTCGGGCCCGAGCAGGAGGCGCAGGATGGGCAGCACCTGCGCGGCCCGCGCCGCGTCGAAGAATTCGGGCCCGGCCGGCCCGGCGACGGGCGCGCCGCCCGGCCGGGCCAGCGCCTCGCCGATCATCCGGCGCTCGGGCGCGGCGATCGTCGCGACGGTGCGGCGCACCAGCGGCAGCAATTCGGTGAAGGTCTCGGGATCGAGGCCGGAGAGCCAGTCGTCCACCACGCCGAGCAGGCCCTCGCCGTGAATCAGCACCGTGCCGCTGTCCTCGAGGAAGCCCTCGATCCAGGCGGCGGCGGGCAGCGCCCCGGCGGCGCGCGGAAGACGGCGGCGCACTCAGCCGGCCCTCCGGTCGCGATCATGCCCCTCGACGTGCCCCTGCGCGGCCCCGCCGACCGCGCCGACGAGGCCGCGATCGCCGCCGCGGCGCGGGAGGCCGGAAGGGCGGCCGTCGCCGAGGACCGGCCGAGCCCGGGTGCTCCCGGGCGACACCGCGCTCGACGCGGTCGGGCGGGTTCCGGGAGGGCAGATCTGATGCCGCGCTTCGCCGACCGGGCCTCCGCGGCGGACGGGCCGATCGCGTTGTGGAATCCGCCTCCTGTTCGGGCGCGACCGGGTGAACGACGCCGCCCGCGTCGCGGGTCTGCACGCGTTCGGCGCGCGGCACGGCGCCAGCCCACCGTGGACCGGAGCCTGCGCCGCGTCGAGCGGCAGGCCTCGGCGGGGCCGTCGGCGGGTGTTGCGGGGGGGCGACAAGGCCGACCTTCATGCTTCGTTAACCACTTCGCGCCGTCGCAAACCGCCCCCCGGACCGCTATGGTGGGAGCAGAGACAAACGCCAGTCCGCCGCCATGACCACCGCCGCCGAAAACCTCCTGCTCCAGCATCGTGAAGTCGTGGCCGTGACGGTCACATCGGGGGCTTTCTTCGCGGCCCTGTTCTGCCTGACCTGGATCATCGCCTGATCCGGCCGCGGAGAGGCGGAGCGTTCGGGCTCCCCGGTTGCCTGTGGCGTGGGTCGCCTGCGGCCCGGGCTCTGCCCCGGGACTGAAGCCAAGTATCCGCACCAAGGATCCGCGCGATCCGGCTTCCGGCCGATCGCCTTGGTATGGTCCGTCCTCCGTCACCTCGGAGCCGCGAAGCGGAACCCGCGGTCCATGAACAAAGCCGCGCGTCGTCCCGATGCTTCGGTGTGCATGGATCCCGGCTTCGCTCGGCGAGCGCTCCGGCAAGCCCTCGGCAATGACGGCGGTGAAAGCCCGACAGGCCCCATCGACCGGAACCTGTAGGATATCCGCGGCGTGCCGTGCGGTCGCGCCGCTGCGCGGCTCTGTTCCCCGGTGCCCGAGACACGTAGGTCCGGGCGTGCGGGACACGGAGGACGCACCTCACCGGCCACGGCCGGCGATGGGCGGCGCGCGCCCGCACGGCTCGGGGCCCGTGACGCTCTTCACTCTCCGCGTGCAGGGAGAGAGCGGGCGCGCTGAGCGCAGCGAGGCCGATCCTTGAGCGTGCGGTTGCCGTGCCCTGCGCCGCCTTCCGCCCAGCTAGACGAAACCGCCGCTCTGTCACTCGGCCTCTGGCATGCCAATTGACACCCCGGGCGAATCGGCACAGTCTCGCCTGGTATACAGTAGACCAAAACGGAAGAAGATGGGTCTCGCGCCGCGGGATCCCGACCCGAGCGGCGTTGAGGCCGGCGGGCCGGATGTTCACTGCCGAACTCGGCCCCGTCAAGGCGGGCCGAGACCGTCGGCGGCGCGGCGCGACGCTTCACGAGCCCCGGCCGGCCCGGACGCCGACCGTGCCCGCCACCCGACCAGACCGCCCGAAGGCGGCGCCGCGGACGAGACGCAGGAGGAAACCATGGACCGCAACGCCCAAGATCCGAGCATTCGCGAGACGAGCGCCCAGGACCGGATCCCGCTCGACCGCGTCGAGGAGAAGGTCGATCACATCGAGAGCCCCGCCGCCGACGAGCCGGAACTCACCGACGGCTTCAACCTCGTCATCGACGCGCTGAAGCTCAACGGCATCGAGACCATCTACGGCGTTCCGGGCATCCCGATCACCGATCTCGGCCGCCTCGCGCAGGGCCGCGGCATGCGCGTCGTCTCCTTCCGCCACGAGCAGAACGCCGGCAACGCGGCGGCGATCGCGGGCTACCTCACCAAGAAGCCGGGCGTCTGCCTCACGGTCTCGGCCCCGGGCTTCCTCAACGGCCTGACGGCGCTGGCCAACGCCACCACCAACTGCTTCCCGATGATCCTGATCTCGGGCTCCTCCGAGCGCGAGATCGTCGACCTGCAGCAGGGCGACTACGAGGAGATGGACCAGCTCGCCGTCGCCAAGCCCCTCTGCAAGGCGGCCTTCCGCGTGCTGCACGCCTGCGACATCGGCATCGGCGTGGCGCGCGCCATCCGCGCGGCCTGCTCGGGCCGTCCGGGCGGCGTCTACCTCGACCTGCCCGCCAAGCTGTTCTCGCAGGTGATGGACGCCGCGGCCGGCGAGGCGTCGCTGGTCAAGGTGATCGATCCGGCCCCGGCCCAGCGCCCGGGCGAGGACGCGATCCGGCGGGCCCTCGACGTGCTCAAGACCGCTGAGCGCCCGCTCATCGTGCTCGGCAAGGGTGCGGCCTACGCCCAGGCCGACGAGGCAGTGCGCGCGCTCGTCGAGCAGAGCGGCATCCCCTACGTGCCGATGAGCATGGCCAAGGGCCTGCTGCCCGACACCCACCCGCTCTCGGCGGGCGCGGCGCGCTCCACGGCGCTCAAGGATTCCGACGTCGTCCTGCTGGTCGGCGCCCGCCTGAACTGGCTCCTGTCGCACGGCAAGGGCAAGACCTGGGGCGCGCCGGGCTCGAAGAAGTTCATCCAGATCGACATCGAGCCGAAGGAGATGGACTCGAACGTCGAGATCGTCGCGCCGGTGGTGGGCGACATCGGCTCCTGCGTGCAGGCGCTCCTCGACGGGATGGGCAAGGACTGGAAGGCGCCGCCCTCCGCGTGGCTCGACACGCTGAAGTCCAAGAAGGAGGCCAACGTCGCCAAGATGGAGCAGAAGCTCCGTCGCAACGTCGCCCCGATGGACTTCCACGGCGCGCTCGGCGCCCTCAAGACCGTCATCGCGGAGCGGCCCGACGCGATCCTCGTCAACGAGGGCGCCAACACCCTCGACCTCGCCCGCGGCGTCATCGACATGTACCAGCCGCGCAAGCGCCTGGACGTGGGCACCTGGGGCGTGATGGGCATCGGCATGGGCTTCGCGGTCGCGGCCGCCATCGAGACCGGCAAGCCGGTGCTGGCGGTCGAGGGCGACTCGGCCTTCGGCTTCTCCGGCATGGAGGTCGAGACGATCTGCCGGTACGACCTGCCGGTCTGCATCGTGGTCTTCAACAACAACGGCATCTACCGCGGCACCGACACGGACCCGACCGGGCGCGACCCCGGCACCACGGTCTTCGTGAAGGATTCCCGCTACGACCGGATGATGGAGGCCTTCGGGGGCGTCGGCGTGAACGTCACCACCCCGGACGAGCTGAAGCGGGCCGTGGATGCGGCGATGGACTCGGGCAAGCCGACGCTGATCAACGCGGTGATCGACCCGCAGGCGGGCAGCGAGAGCGGCAACATCGGCAACCTCAACCCGCAGAGCCAGCTCAAGAAGAAGGCCTGATGCGCCGCCTCCCCTGAGGCGAACGCCCCGCGCCGCGGCCCTCCCGGGGGCCGCGGCGTTTCTCGTTTACGGACCCGGAGTTCCCGATGCTCGACGGCCTCCCGCTCGATCCCGCCCTGGCGGGCCGCCTGAGCGCGCGCCCGCGCCTGCCCGACCGTGAGCCGCTGCCGCCGGGCCGCCACGCCCTCGGGCTGTTCCCGGAGCGCGACGCGGTGCTGGTGGTGCCGGAGGGGATCGACCCGCGGGCCCCCTCCCCGCTCGCGGTGCTCTTCCACGGCGGCGGCGGCAGCGCCGAGCGCATCCTGCCGATGCTGGAGGAGCACGCGCGCGCCCGCGGCTTCCTGCTGCTCGCGCCGCAATCCCTCTTCCCGACCTGGGACCTCGTGATCGCCGGCAACGGCCCGGACCGGGAGCGGCTCGACGAGGCCCTCGCCCACGTCTTCGCGCGCTACCTGATCGACCCGCGCCGCCTCGCCTTCGCGGGCCACTCGGACGGGGGCAGCTACGCCATGTCGATGGGCCTCACCAACGGCGATCTCGCGAGCCACGTCGTCGTCTCGTCGGCCGGCTTCCTGACGGTGCAGATGCAGGCGGGCAGCCCGCGCCTCTTCCTCTCGCACGGCACGCGGGACGAGCAGATCCCGATCGACCGCAGCGCCCGCAGGCACGCGCGCCTGCTTCGGGAGGCGGGCTATGACCTGACCTACGTGGAGTACGAGGGGCCGCACGCCTGGAACCCGGACGTGGTGACCCGCGCCGTGTCGTTCTTCCTGGACAATCCGGCAGAGGCCTGAGACCGGGACAGGTGCGGACTGACGGCGCCGGCGACCCCGCCGCGGCGTCGCCGCCTGCCCAGGATCACAACTCCATCAGCTCAGCCATGCAAGAGGCTGCTCGCGACCCGTTGCGGACCCACCATACCCATGGCTGAATGCCCTCCATGGTGGGCGAACAGGATGAAGCGATCTACCGTGAAGTGCCCGGCGGCGCGGAGCTTCTGCGTTGGTTCGGTCGCGTCCCGAGCTTTCACGACGCTGAGATTTTGAGCCTCGATCTTCGACGCAAAGGGCAGAGCACGCTTCGCCTTCATGGCTGGATCACGACGGACAAGGTCGGCGAGGGCGGCTTTCTCGTGCTCGAACGAAAGGCTATCGTGTCGTTTGCCCTTGATGGGATCATGGATCTGCAACTCGATGGCTTCAGCAAACAGAACGTCATCGGTGGGCTGATCCTGCGCTGTGCGCCTGACCGCCCCGAACGGCGGGGCTACCTTGCGCTCGATCCGTTGCCAGGAGACATCGAGATCGAGCTTGAGCCCTGCTACGGCTTGGATGGTCTGATCCGTGCGCGCTCCGTCTCCATCACCTTCCGACCGGGCGCGCCGGATGATGACGACGCCTAACGTCCGCTCACTACCGATTTCGTTGAAAAACTCGGGGCCGGTCCGAAGTAGTATCGCGCCCGGAGCCTGTCGGACAAAATCTTGCTGCCGCGCCCCTCAGGATACGTTGCGATCGTGGCATCGTCTGGTCGATAGAAGACATATATTCTCCTACGACCTATGTTGTGCAATACTTGGCGCGCCGCCTGGGAGTTTTTCAACGAAATCCACCCCGAGCGGCCCTTCGCACGGTCAATTGATCGGGAGACGGGGCAAAACGACGAGACGGCGCGCCCCGTCGGGGACGCGCCGTCTCTTGGAACCGGAGCCGTCGAGCCGCGCCGGGAGGGCGCGGCCCGGGCTGACGTCAGACCGCGCGCGCTTCCTGCAGCGCCTTGATCTGCTCGGGCGTGTAGCCGAGGTCCTGCAGCACCTCGCTGGTGTGCTCGCCCAAGAGCGGCGAGGCCTTCACCTCGACGTCCATGCCGGAGAACTTGATCGGGCTGCCGACGGTCAGGTACTTGCCGAGCTTCGGGTGGGGCACCTCGACGATCGTGCCGCTGGCGCGCAGCGACGGATCGTCGGCGATCTCCTTCATCGAGAGAACCGGCGCGCAGGGGATGTCGAACTTGCGCAGGATGTCGACCGCCTCGAACTTGGTCTTGTCGGCCAGCCAATCCTCGATGAAAGCGAAGATCTGGAAGATCTTGTCCTGGCGCGCGCGGGGCGTGTTGTAGGCCGGGTCGTCGATCCACTCGGGCTTGCCGAGCGCCTTGCAGATCGGGGCCCAGGCATGGCCCTGGATCGTGAAGTAGATGTAGGCGTTCGGGTCCGACTGCCAGCCCTTGCACTTGAGCACCCAGCCCGGCTGACCGCCGCCGCCCGCGTTGCCGCCGCGCGGCACCACGTCCGAGAACTCGCCGTGCGGGTACTGCGGGTACTCCTCGAGGTAGCCGAGCGCGTCGAGGCGCTGCTGGTCGCGCAGCTTCACGCGGCAGAGGTTGATCACCGAATCCTGCATCGAGACGGCGACCTTCTGGCCCTCGCCGGTCTTGTTCTTCTGATGGAGCGCCGTGAGGATGCCGATGGCCAGATGCATGCCGGTGTTCGAGTCGCCGAGCGCGGCGGCCGACACGGTGGGCGGGCCGTCCCAGAAGCCGGTGGTCGAGGCGGCGCCGCCCGCGCACTGCGCCACGTTCTCGTAGACCTTCAGGTCCTCGTAGTGGTGACCGTCCGAGAAGCCCTTCACCGAGGCGAGGATCATGCCGGAGTTCAGCTCCTGGATGCGGGCCCAGGAGAAGCCCATGCGGTCGAGCGCGCCGGGGCCGAAATTCTCGACCATGACGTCGGATTCGCGGATCAGCTTCTCGAGCACTTCCTTGCCCTGGGGCGTCTTGGTGTCGAGCGTCAGCGAGCGCTTGTTGGAGTTCAGCATCGTGAAGTAGAGCGCGTCGGCGTCGTCCACGTGGCGCAGCTGCGTGCGGGTGACGTCGCCGGCGCCCGGCCGCTCCACCTTGATCACGTCGGCCCCGAACCAGGCCAGGAGCTGCGTGCAGGCGGGACCCGCCTGGACGTGCGTGAAGTCGATGATCTTGATCCCCTCGAGCGGCTTGCTCATCTGAAGCGTCTCCCTAGCGATTGTATGTCGAGTGCTTGACGACGAAAGCTTAGATTTATCGAAGTCTTGGTGCTCCGAATCGTACCGGGCGGCTCCGTCCGCGTTCGTGTCGTGCCCTGTCAGGCCGGCCCCTCAGGCGGGGACCGGTTCGAGTTCCGCCAGGCGGCGACGGAGCTTGCGCTCCTCCTCCCAGCGGGCGGTGTCGTCGCGGATCACCGCGACGATGCCGGTCACCTCACCGTCGGCCTCCTTCATCAGGCCGACCGTGAAGGCGATGGAGAGCGGACGGCCGTCCCTGTGCAGGGCCGGCACGCGCAGCACCTCGCTGCCGTAGCGCGTCACGCCCGTCCGCATGGTCTCAGCGTAGCCGGTCCAGTGCCGGCGCCGGTGGCGCTCCGGGGTGATCAGGTCGAGCGTCTGACCGAGCGCCTCGGCCTCCGGGAACCCGAAGATCCGCTCCGCGGCCGGGCTCCAGACCGTGATGACGCCGTCGGCATCCGAGACGACGACCGCGTCCCCGGAAGCCGCCACGACCTGTGCGTAATCGACGTCGCGGCTCATTCCGCCTCCGCTGTCGCGTGCCTCTGTCGTGTGGGTCGGGCGCGTCTCCACGCCCGACCGAACCTCTCGCGTGCGGGCCGCAGCGGAGGCGCCAGCCGGGACCGCCGCCGGTGCGACGGTCCATGCCACGCCTCTCTCCGGGATGCGGGCCGCTCTCGGACCGGTGCGGAGCCGTTGCATCGCGCCGTCCAATTGGAATGTGGTATGCCAGAATGGTCCGGGCGGTCAAGGCAGGGCCGGCGGGACCGATGTAAGACTGACCGGGTTTTGTAATTCCGCCCGGAACGGCCGCGGTTACTTCACGAGATCTTGTCGCAATGCACCATGCGCGCGACGGCACCGCGCCGCCTTGCGGCAGGCGCTTCGTTGGTGGACTGTATCCCACAACATGCGAGGACGGGAAGCTGCCATGGAAGAAGGACCCGGCATCACGCTGCGTCAGGTCTCGGCCTACCGGTTCGAGCTGGATTTCGGGGCGGCGCTCCCGGCCCTGACGGTGGACGAGGCCGAGCCGGTCGGCCGCGGTGAAGGGCCCTGCCCGGAGCAGCTTCTGGTCGCGGGCGTCGCGAACTGCCTCTCGGCGAGCCTCGTCTTCGCGCTGGGCAAGTTCCGGCAGGAGGCCGGAGGATTGGAGACGCGGGCTCGCTGCCGGATCGCCCGCAACGCGGAAGGACGCCTGCGGATCGTGGGCATCGACGTCGCGATCACCCTCGGGACGGAGGCGCGCACCCTCGACCGGATCGACCGGGTGCTCGCGCAGTTCGAGCGCTTCTGCACCGTCTCCGAGAGCGTGAAGGCCGGCATCCCGGTCGCCGTCTCGGTCAGCGACCGGGAGGGAACACGCCTGCACGCGACGGGCTTCGGTGAAGACGCAGCCGATTGAGGGAGACACGACCATGCAGCAGGCAGGATCGGGCGCCGGGGCGCCGGAAGAGCTCGCGGGTTTGTTCAACCAGCGCGCCAACGCGGGCGACGTCGCGGGCCTCGTCGCGCTCTACGAGCCGGAGGCGGTGCTGGCGGCCGGCGACGTCGCGGCGACGGGCCACGCGGAGATCGAGCGCTTCTACACGGACCTGCTGGCGCGCCGCTCCGAGTTCCCGGCCGCGACCGTGCTCCCGCCGGTCCGCAACGGGGACCTGGCGCTGACCTTCGCCACCCTGCCGAACGGCGCCCTCTCGGTCGAGGTGGCGCGCTGCGGGCCGGACGGGCGCTGGCGCTGGGTGATCGACCAGCTCAAGGTGCGCCTGCCCAAGCCGGCCTGAGGCCCGGCATCCTCCGGGGCTCCGCCCCGGACCCGCCGACGGTCCCGACCTCGGTGATCCGGGACCTTCCGCACCTGAGCCGGCCTCAGGTCCGCGGCAGCGTGTGCAGCCAGTCGCGCAAGGGCACCATGGCCTCCTCCCGGCGCGGCTCCAGCATCAGCGCGTGGGCGAGGCGCGGCACGATGTGGGGGCGGCAGCCGTAATAGGCGCCCGTGCGCCAGACCTCGTCGGCCGGGATGAAGCGGTCGTCGGCCCCGCCCAGCACGAAGCTGCGGGGCGCCTGCCAGGGCAGCGGCGCGAAGGGCGGCCAGCCCTGCAGCTCGGGGCCGACCAGCCGGGACTCCTCGCCGACCCGCGCCACGAAGCGCCGGAAGCTCGCCGCATCCACGTCGTCCGAGAACAGGCCCGCGCGCAGGATCGCGGGGTCCGCGGCCCGCGCCCCGTGCAGGCTCATCGCCAGCACCGCGCGAAACAGGTCCGGCGTCAGGAGGCCCATGCGCAGGGCCGAGGGCGCGAGCCCCCAGGGGGGCACGGAGGCCAGCAGGGCCATGCCGAGCGGCCGGCCGCCGGCGCGGACCCAGTTCTGGACGACCGCGCCGCCGAGCGAGTGGCCGACCACCACGAGCGGGCCGCCGAGGCCGCGGGCGGCCCGGTCGAGGTCGTCCGTGTAGTCGGCGAGCCGCCACGTCGCGAGGCGGTCGCGGCCCCAGCTCTCGCCGTGCCCGCGCAGGCTGAGGGCGCAGGCCTCGAACCCGGCCTCGGCGAACCAGGGCAGCACGTGCGCGTCCCAGATCCAGGCGCCGACCGAGATGCCGTGCACGAACAGGAGCCGCGGCCGCCCGCCGTCACGCGCCGGCTTTCGGCGGATGATCTCCAGGGAGCGCTCCGAGTCCCCCACGCGCGCCGCGCTCATCCCCGGACCTGCACCCCGTCCCCAACGCCCGGCGGGCTTCAACCATGCCGGGGCGCGGCGATCCAGTCCCGCACGCCCCCGGCCGAGCGGAAATCAGCGAGCGCGTGCACGCGCGCCTCCGGCAGGGCGTCCCGCGCCATGGTGGCGAGCGCGTGGCCGGGGCCGAGTTCGAGCACCGCCTCGGCGCCGAACTCGCGGGCCGCGGTGAGGCAGGCCGCCCAGTCGATCGTCTCTGAGATCTGCCGCGCGAGCTTGTCGAGGCCCGCACGGGCGTCGAACACGGCCGATCCGTCGAGGCCGGCGACGAGACGCGGCGCGCCGGGCCCCGGCCGCTCCAGGGTCTCGGCCGCGAGGCCGTCCCGGAACCGCGCGCCCGCTGCGGCGAGCAGCGGCGTGTGCGAGGGGGTGCGGACATCGAGCAGCACGGCGCGCTGCGCCCCGGCCGCCAGCGTCTCGGCCCGGAGCGCGTCGAGGGCGTCGCGCGGGCCGCCGACCACGGCGCTGTCGGGCGCGTTGCGGATGGCGAGGTGGCAGCCGTGGCGCTCCGCCAGGGCCGCGACGCGGGCGAGCGCGACGCCGCGGATGCCGGCGAGCCCGAAGCCCGGGCCAGAGGCCGCATCCATCGCCTCGGCGCGGGCGGCGGCGAGCCGCAGAACCGCCTCGGGGGCAAGGCGGCCGGCGCATCCCCAGGCGGCGAGGTCGCCGACGCTGTAGCCGGCCACGATCGTGCGGGCGGGCAGGACCGGGGCGATCACCCGCCAGCCGGCGAGCCCCGCGACGCAGCAGAGGATCTGGCCGGTCCGGTTCCCGTGCAGGTCCGCGCCGGGCGTCCGGACGAGGTCGCGCGGGTCGGCGCCGCCGAGGAGCGGCCGGGCGGCCTCGAAGACCGCGCGCGCCTCCGGGGCGTCGCCCGTGAGCGCGAACATCTCCGGGCCCTGGCCGCCCTGGCCGGAGAGCAGCACCGCGAGCGTCACGGGCCCGTCTCCAGGGCATCCACGAAGAGGGTCATGGCGAGGAGGTCGGCCGCGCCGCCGGGGCTGAGCCGGCGGGCGACGAAGGCGCGGTGCAGCGCCGCCGCCCGCGCGAACCAATCGTCGCGCGCGACGCCGCCCGCGCGATCGAAGCGGGCGGCGGCATCCCGGGCGAAGCGGTAGCCGCCCTCCCCGCCGCGGTGGAGCAGGTTGGTGTCTTCGAGCGCCGCGACCAGCGCGAGGCAGCAGCCGACCCGGGCGGCGTTCGCATCGCTGGGGCGGAGAGCCCGCGCGCGCCGCAAGGCCGGCAGGCCGACCCGGTAGAGGGTCGGGAACCCGGCGGCCGCCTCGGCCGGCGCGCCGCCGATCCGGTGGCGACGCCGCGCGCGGGCGCCCGGCGCGTGCAGGAGTTCCGGCCCGCCGAGGATCCCCGCCGCGTGGCGCTCGCGCACGTGGGCGCCGAGCGCGCCCGCGGGCAGCGGGCCGGGCCCGAGCGCGCCCGCGGCGGCGGCGAGGAGGCCCAGGCCGAAGATCGCCCCCCGATGGGTGTTCACGCCGCCCGTCGCCGCTCGCATCGCGGCCTCCGCCTCGAGGCCGATACGGCGCAGCGCCGGCATGGCGAGCCCCGCCGCCCCGGCGCGGGCCAGCGCGGCGAAATGGGGTTCGAGGGCGGAGGCGCTCGCCGCGAAGGTCGCCGCGTCCATGTCGGCGTGGCTGCCGCTGTCGACCCGGCTGACGAGGCCGGGCTTCGGGTAGGTGTCGAGTTCGAGCCGCAGCGCCGCGACGGCGAGCGCGGCCAGGTGCGCGCTGGGCGCTACCGCCCCCCTCCCCCCTCTGCGGGGGAGGGTACCCTGCGAAGCAGGGGTGTCGGGACGAAGTCCCGCAGAGAGGGGAACGACGGTGCAGGATCGGGCTGGACCCAGCGTGAGAGCCGCCTCCCTTCCGGAAGCCGGGTTCCCCTCTCCCGACCCGGCCTTACGGCCGGCCCACCCTCCCCCGCAGAGGGGGGAGGGAGATGGGGAGGGCGCGCCCGTCATGCGGCTTCCCGTGGCAGCAGTTCCGCGACGTCGCGCATCTCCAGCCGGTCGCGGTGCTTGGCGAGCACCGGGCCGCCCGCCTCGTGCAGCTCCCGCCACTGGATCCCGGCCCCATCCGAAAAGATCACCTCGCCGTCGATGCGCATCGGCGCCGCCGCCGCGATCCCGGCGAGGCCGGCGAGGAAGCCAGCGGGCAGGTCTGCGACCGGCCAGAGCAGGTCGAGGTCGGAGGCGGGGGAGAGGTAGGCGAGCCCGGTCAGCGCCTGCCAGAGCAGGGCCCCGAACGGGCGCGGGACGATGCCGTGCGCCGCGCCGAGCGCGAGCAGCGCGTCGATCGTCGGCCGCCACGCCTCCGGGGCCGTCGCGCGCGCCTGCGCCAGGGTCGGCGCGGGCAGCGGGGTCAGCGCCGCGGACGGCAGGGCGAGGCCGATCCGGCGCTTGCCCGCCGCGGGCGGCAGCGGCAGGCCGAGGGGCACACGGGCGCGATCCTCGCCCGGCGCGTAGCGGCGCACGATCAGCGGGCGGCCTCGGACGGCCCAGTCGGCCACGAGCGGCGCGCCGTCGAGGTCCGGCCGCCGCGCGACGAAGTCCGCGAAGGCCTGCGCCTCGGCCCGGACGAGGTCGTGGCGCCGCAGGTCGTCAGCCACGCCGGGCCTCGGCGGCGACCGCGGCGGCGACGGCCTGCGCCACCGGCCGGCCGCCGCGCTCGGCGCCGAGTCGGTCGCGGACGTCCTCCGCGGGGAGCCCGGCGATCAGGTCGCGGACCTGCGCGTCGAGCGGCCGGGCGGGGTCGAGCACCGCGTGGACCGCGCCCGTCGCCACCATGTTGTCGAGCCCCGGCGCGAAGACCGGCGTCGACTTCGCCATCTCCTCGAGCCGCTCCAGCGGCAGCTTGGTGACGCGGGCGACCGAGGGCAGGTCCATCACGCTGGGGTTGGCGCCGGGCAGCGCCGCCAGCACCCGCGTGGCCAGCGCCGTCGCGATGAAGGCGCCCGCCGCCGAGTGGCCGTAGATCAGGCCGACGGTCGGGTGGCCGGCGCGGTCGGCGAGCAACAGCGCCTTGGCGAGATGGGCCAGGCACTCGTTGAGGCCGAGCAACTCGTCGCGCCGGCTCATGCGCTGGCTGTCGGAATCGACCAGCACGAGGATCGGCACCCTGTCGCCCGCCCGCACCGCGTCGAGCACGGCGCGCGACAGGGCGAGCGCGCCCTCGACGCCGAGCGGGGTGTCCCCGTCGATCCCGATCACCGCGGCCTCGGCCCCGTCGAAGGGCGCACGTCCGGTGACGAGCCCGTCCGCCACCCGGACGGCGTGGCCCTCGGGAAAGAGCGAGGCAAGGATCTCAGCGAGCGTCATGGTGCGCCTCCGCCACCCGGGCGACGGTCTCGTCGAAGGAGGCCGTGGTCATGGCTGGCACCGCGTCCGGATCGTTGACGCCCATCCGCGCCCAGATCTCGGTGGCGTCGCGGCAATCGCCGAAGCGGGCGATGCGCGCCTCCAGGCGGGCCTGCTCGGCCTCCAGCGTGGCGAGATCGAAGGCGGGCGCGCGGCCGATCAGGTCGAGGGCGGCGGCCCGGAAGGCCGCCACCGTGTCGGCCGCGAAGGCGTCGGCGCCGCCGATGAGCCGGCGGTGCTTGCCTCCCATGGTGCGCCAGACCAGCGCGCGGTCGCGGGAATCGAACTCCTCGGCGCCCTGGTTGGTCTCGATCACCTCCGGCCCCGAGACCGAGATGCGCCCGCCCTCGGAGACGGCGAGCCGCGAGCAGGCGCCCGCGATGAGGCCGCCGCCGCCGTAAGCTCCCGCCCGGCCGCCGATCAGGCCGATCACCGGCACGCCCGCGGCGCGCAGCTCCGCGATCGCCCGCATCGCCTCGGCGATCGCGGTCTCGCCCGCGTTGGCCTCCTGCAGGCGCACGCCGCCGGTATCGAACAGGATCAGCACGGCGGCGGGCCGCAGATCGCGCGCGGCCCGCAGGAGACCGATCAGCTTGGCGCCGTGCACCTCGCCGAAGGCCCCGCCCATGAAGCGGCCCTCCTGCGCTGCGACGAGCACGGGCTTGCCGTCGAGCCGGGCGCGTCCCACCACGATGCCGTCGTCGAAGGCGCGCGGCAGGTCGAAGAGCGGCAGGTGCGGACTCATCCGCCGCTCGGTCGGCGGCAGGAACTCGTGGAACGTTCCCGGATCGGCGAGCGCCGCGACGCGCTGGCGGGCGGTGGCCTCGTACCAGCTCAGCGCCCGCGGGTCGGTGCCCGCGGCCATGGGTGCGGCCATGGCTCAGGCCTCCATCAGGCGGGCGCCCTGAAGCAGGCGCAGGGACACGGTGTCGGGGCGGGCGCCCCCGTCGTTGATGCTGATGCGGAGGCCGCCGGGCTGCGCGCGGGCGACGAAATCGGCCACCACGGCCTCCCAGACCGGGCCGTAGCCCGCGATCGGCGTCTCGATCGCGACCTCGCAGGCATCCGGCGGCAGCACCCGCTCCAGCAGGATCTCGAGGTTGCCGGAGGCGACCACGCCCGTGATCGCGCTCGGCGCCGTGCCGCCGAGCGGCTTCTCGGTGGTGTGGCGGAAGGTCAGGGATTCCATGGCGGCCTCACCAGTTCCGGAACTTGGCCGGCGGCTCGTAGAGCCCGCCCGACCAGTGCACGAGGTCTTTGATCGACTTGGCGGCGAGCAGCGCCCGGTCGGCGTCGAGCGGCTCGATGCCGAGATCCTCCGGCCGGCGCACGATGCCGCGGGCGCGCAATTCCTCGACCTTGGCCCGGTCGCGCCCGCGCCCGATCTCGGTGTAGCCGGCCACGCCCCGGATCGCCTGCTCGCGCTCGTCGGCGTCCCGGCAGAGCAGCAGGTTGGCGATGCCCTCCTCGGTGACGATGTGCGTGACATCGTCGCCGTAGATCATCACGGGGGCGAGCTCGAGCCCGGTCTTCCTGGCCAGTTCCAGCGCGTCGAGGCGCTCGACGAAGGTCGGCACCAGCTTGTCGCCGAAGGTCTCCACGAGCTGCACCACCAGCTTCCTCCCGCGCATCAGCATCGGATCGCCGACGCCTTGCGCCTCGTGCCCCGCCTTCATCCAGGTGTCGGAGGGGTGGCGCCGCCCGTGCGGGTCCGAGCCCATGTTGGGCGCGCCGCCGAAGCCCGCCACGCGGTCGCGCGTCACGGTCGAGGAATGGCCCGCGAGGTCGATCTGCAGGGTCGAGCCGATGAACAGGTCGCAGGCGTAGAGCCCCGCCGTCTGGCAGAAGGCGCGGTTGGAGCGCAAGCTACCGTCCCGGCCCGTGAAGAAGACGTCCGGCCGCTCGCGGATGTAGCGGTCCATGCCGACTTCCGAGCCGAAGCAGTGCACCTGTTGCACCCAGCCCGCCTCGATCGCCGGGATCAGCGTCGGGTGCGGGTTGAGCGCCCAGTGCGTGGCGATCCTGCCCTTCAGCCCCAGCCGCTCGCCGTAGGTCGGCAGCAGCAACTCGATCGCCGCGGTGCCGAAGCCGATGCCGTGGTTGAGGCGGCGGATGCCGTACTCCGCGTAGATGCCCTTGATCGCCATCATGGCCATCAGGACCTGCGTCTCGGTCATCGCGGCCGGATCGCGGGTGAAGAGCGGCTCGACGTAGAAGGGCTTGTCCGCCGCGACCACGAAGTCGATCCGGTCGCCCGGGATGTCGACGCGCGGCACGCGCTCGACGATCTCGTTCACCTGCGCGATCACCACGCCGTTCTTGAAGGCGGTGGCCTCCACCACGGTCGGCGTGTCCTCGGTGTTCGGGCCCGTGTAGAGGTTGCCCTCCCGGTCGGCCGAGACGCCCGCGATCAGCGCCACGTTCGGCGTCAGGTCCATGAAGTAGCGGGCGAACAGCTCCAGGTAGGTGTGCACCGCCCCGAGCGCGATCTGCCCGCCGTAGAGCATCCGGGCGATGCGCCCGCCCTGGGGACCCGAGTACGAGTAGTCGAGCCGCCGCGCGATGCCGGTCTCGAACACGTCGAGATGCTCGGGCAGCACGATGCCCGACTGCACCATGTGCAGGTCGTGGACCTTACCCGGGTCGCAGGCGGCGAGCGCGCGGGCGAGGCAGTCGGCCTGCTTCTGGTTGTCGCCCTCCAGGCAGACCCGGTCGCCGGGGCGCAGCACCGCCTCGAGCAGCGCGACCGCCCGCGTCGCCGGAACGACCTTGCCGTCCGCGTAGGCTCGCCCGGCCGCGATGCGCTCGTCGGGGAGCCTCGCCTCGCTGCGCCAGTCCGTCATCGCTGCCCACCCCGATCTCGCATTCACAACGTGCCTAATCCGGTACTCGTGCATTCACAAGGCATCGATTTGGCGATATCGGTATCCCACGCAAGCGCGGCGTCAAGAGGCTGCGCGTGTTCGGACCGCGGGAGGGTGTCATGGAGAGTGCCGGCGCCGAGGAGCGCGAACTCCTCTCCGACCGTATCCGGAACGCGCTCACCGACGCGATCGTCTCCGGCGCCCTCGCGGCCGGCACCGCGCTCGACGAGCAGGAGCTGGCCGACCGCTTCGGCGCCTCCCGCACCCCCGTGCGCGACGCCCTGCGCCAGCTCGCCTTCAACGGGCTCGTCGAGGTGCGCCCGCGCAAAGGCGCGGTGGTGACGCGCATGACCTCGGAGCGCATCACCGAGATGTTCGAGACCACCGCCGAGATCGAGGCCATGTGCGCGCGGCTGGCCACCTACCGGATGACGCTTCTGGAGCGCGGCCGGCTGATGGAGCTGCAGGAGCGCGCCGCCGGGATGATCGCGCGCGGCGACCTCGACGCCTACGACGCCCACAACCTCGTCTTCCACGAGACGCTCTATGGAGCGACCCACAACGGCTTCATGGGCGAGCAGGCATTGGCCCTGCGCACCCGCCTCGTCGCCTTCCGCCGGACGCAGCTGCGCCAGGACGCCCGCATGGCGCGCTCGCACGCCGAGCACGGCGAGATCCTGGCCGCCATGGCCGAGGGCGACGGCGAGGCCGCGGCCCGCCGCATGCGCGCGCACATGCTCAACGCGGCCAACGCGCTCGCCCGCTGGATCGCCGAGCATTGAGCGGCGGACCGGCGCGGTTTCCCTCGGCCCGCCATCCGCTCTAAACCCATCCGGCCAACGCAAGACGCTACGGGTCTCGATCGCCGATGAGCGCGCATGCTCCTCTACCGCCGGCCCGTCCCGCGCCGGACGCCCTCGCCGCCGTCCTCGCCGGACTGCAGGAGCGCTTCGGCACGCGCCTCTCGACCTCCGAGACCCTGCGGGCGCAGCACGCCAGCACGCTCACCTGGGCTCCGAGCCAGCCGCCGGACGCCGTGGTCTTCCCGCACACCACCGCGGAGGTGCAGGCGGTGGTCCGCCTCTGCGCCGGGCACCGGGTGCCGGTGATCCCGTTCGGCACCGGCTCGTCGCTGGAGGGCCACGTCAACGCGCCCTACGGCGGGATCAGCGTCGATCTCTCAGGGATGAACCGGATCCTCGCCGTCCACGCCGAGGATCTCGACTGCGTGGTCGAGGCGGGGCTCACCCGCAAGGCGCTGAACCTGCACCTGCGCGACCAGGGCCTGTTCTTCCCGATCGACCCGGGCGCCGACGCCTCCTTCGGCGGCATGGCCTCCACGCGGGCCTCCGGCACCAACGCGGTCCGCTACGGCACGATGCGCGACGCGGTGCTGGCCCTCACCGCCGTGCTGCCCAACGGGGAGATCGTCCGCACGGGCAGCCGCGCCCGGAAATCGGCCGCGGGCTACGACCTCACCCGCCTGCTCGTCGGCGCCGAGGGCACGCTCGGCCTCATCACGGAGCTGACCCTGCGGCTCAGCGGCATCCCGGAGGCGACGGCAGCCGGGCACTGCTCCTTCCCGAGCGTGAAGGCGGCCTGCGACGCCACCATCCTGACGATCCAGTCCGGCCTGCCCGTCGCCCGGATCGAGCTGCTCGACGCGGTGCAGGTGCACGCCAGCAATGCCTACTCGAAGCTCGACCTCCCCGAGACGCCGCTGCTGCTGGTCGAGTTCCACGGCACCGCGGCCTCGGTGCACGAGCAGGCCGAGCGCTTCGGCGAGATCGCCGCCGGCGAGGGCGGCGGCGCCTTCGCTTGGGCGACCGAGGCCGAGGCGCGCAGCCGTCTCTGGCAGGCGCGCCACGACGCCTACTGGGCGGCGCTCGGACTGCGGCCCGGCGCGCGGGCGGTCGCCACCGACGTCTGCGTGCCGATCTCGCGCCTCGCCGATTGCGTCGCCGAGACCCAGCGCGACATCGCCGGGAGCGGCCTCCTCGCCCCGATCGTCGGCCATGTCGGCGACGGCAACTTCCACGCCCAGCTCCTCGTCGACGTGGACGACGCCGACGAGGTCGCGCGCGCCACCGGCTTCATCGACCGCCTCGTCGCGCGCGCGCTGGCGATGGAGGGCACCTGCACCGGCGAGCACGGCGTCGGCCAGAAGAAGATGCGCTTCCTCGAGGCCGAGCACGGCGCGGAGGCCCTCGCCGCCATGCGCGCCCTGAAGCGGGCCCTCGACCCGCTCGGGATCATGAACCCGGGCAAGATGCTGGAGGCCTGACGGGCCCGGTGGGCCGGCGCTGCCGGAGGCCAGGGCTCCGCCCTGGACCCGCGAAAGGTCTCGACCTTTCGAAACCCCGACCCGGCGGCCTTCGGCACCGCTCGCCGCAACCAACCGGCCGTGCGCGACATTCCGCGCCGGTGGACCGCACTGCGAGGAGGCGACGTGCCCGGCTGGATCGAGAGCGCCCTGTGGTGGCACGTCTACCCGCTCGGCTTCGTCGGCGCCCCGCGCGCGGCGCGGGACGAGGCCGGGCCGGTGCACAGGCTGGGTCGCCTCGAGGCTTGGCTCGACTACGCCGCCGAGATGGGGGCGACCGGTCTCGCCCTCGGGCCGATCTTCGCCGCCGCGACCCACGGCTACGACACCCTCGACCACTTCCGCATCGACCCGCGCCTCGGGAACGAGGGCGATTTCGACGCGCTTGTCGCGGCGGCCCGCGCCCGGGGGCTGCGCCTGCTGCTCGACGGGGTGTTCAACCATGTGGGCCGCGATTTCCCGGCCTTCGCCGAGGTGCTGCGTTCGGGCCCGGACGCGCCCCGGGCGGGCTGGTTCCGCCTGTCCTGGCCGCGCGGGCCGGGGCTTGAGCCGGACTACGCCTGCTTCGAGGGGCACCGGCACTTGGTCACCCTGAACCACGACGCGCCGGAGGTCGCCGCCTATGTCGAGCGGGTGATGACGCACTGGCTGGCGCGGGGCGCCGACGGCTGGCGTCTCGACGCGGCCTACGCGGTGCCGCCCGCCTTCTGGGCCCGGGTCCTGCCGCGAGTGCGTGCCGCCCATCCGGAGGCCTACTTCGTGGGCGAGGTGATCCACGGCGACTACGCGGGCTTCGTGGCGGCGAGCGGCCTCGACGCCGTGACCCAGTACGAGCTCTGGAAGGCGATCTGGAGCGCGCTGAACGACCGCAACCTCTACGAGCTGGCCCACGCCCTGGAGCGCCATGATGGCTTCCTCGACCGCTTCGTGCCCCTGACCTTCCTGGGCAACCATGACGTCACCCGGATCGCGAGCCGGCTCGCCGACCCGCGCCACCTGGGCGCGGCGCTCGCGGTGCTGCTCACCTGCGGCGGCACGCCCGCGATCTACGCGGGCGACGAGCAGGGGTTTCGCGGGGTGAAGGAGGAGCGCGAAGGGGGCGACGACGCGGTCCGGCCGGAATTCCCGGCGACGCCCGCCGGCCTCCCGGCGGAGGGCTGGCCGACCTACCGCCTGCACCGGGACCTGGCCGGGCTGCGCCGCGCCCATCCCTGGCTGCACCGGGCGCGCATCCGGATCGACCATCTGGCCAACCGGCAGATGGTGGCCCGGCCGCACGCGGACGGGCACGCGCTCCTGCTCGCGCTCAACCTCGACGACGCACCGGCCGCCCTGCCTTCCCCGCGGGGGCGGGCCGTCGAGGCGGGGACCGGGCAGGTGATCGATCCCGGCGCGGCCGGCGCGCGCATCCTGGTTCCGCCCCATGCCTGGGCGGTGCTCTCCTGCGCCTGAACCGGCCGGAGCGGGCGGCCCGCGGCTCAGTCGTTCGCGCCGAGGCTCTCGATCAGGTGGTTGAGGTCGGTGCGCAGCGCCCGCACTTCCGGCTCGCTCAGGGCGAGCTGGCACATCACGCTCTCCCGCACGCGCACGGCCTCGCCCCGCAGGCCGCGCCCCTCCGCGGTGAGCGCGATCTCGACCTCGCGCTCGTCCGACTGGCGCCGGCTGCGCAGCAGGAAGCCGGCCCCTTCCAGGCGCTTCAGCACCGGGGTCAGCGTACCGGAATCGAGCCGCAGGCGCCGCCCGATCTCCGAGACGGTGACGCGGTCCTGCTCCCACAGGACGAGCAGGACGAGATATTGCGGATAGGTCAGCCCGATGCGATCGAGGAGCGGCCTGTAGGCCTTCGTCATGCGGTGGGCGGCCGCGTAGAGCGCGTAGCAGAGCTGGTTGTCGAGCAGCAGCGGATCGCGCGCCGGATCCGCCTCCTCCCGTCTGTCGTCGACAAGAACCATCAGACTCGCTCGCAACCGTTCCGGCAACGCATCTGGCCGGATGCCCTCTCCCCTACGATACCCGAGGATGCGCCCTGCGCCAGAGCCGAAATTTCCCCACCCGTATCGAAGGATAGATCGTCCGCGGTTTCAAGAGCCGCCTCGCCCGCGGCCCCAGGGGATCCCGGTCCGGTCCCTGCGCCGGAGGCTCCGTTCGCCCGCGGGCGGGCCCGGCTCTGGTCGGCGCCGTCCGCGCGGAACCGATGAAGCGGCCCCTGCCGCACCACCGAAACCGGACCGTCGGCATCGGCGAGAAAAGGACTTGCCAAGCCGGAAACGACCCCTTAGACACCCGCTCACGGACGGGGCGGCGCCGCTGCCAGCCCGGTCCGACAGGCGCCCGTAGCTCAGCTGGATAGAGCACCAGACTACGAATCTGGGGGTCAGAGGTTCGAATCCTTTCGGGCGCGCCATCACTACGCTAAGCCATTGCTTGGCCTGAAATTCCCCTTAAATCAGTGCCTTAAGCAGCCGCCGGTCCTGCAATCCGGTGATGCAAAATGCTATGGCACGCATGGCCTACCGAACCACGGATCGGAACGGGACGCTCTACTTCCGCCGGGTCATTCCCGCCGAGCTGCGCCCCTTCATGCCCGCCCCTTGGACGGGTAAGGCGAACTGGACGAAGAGTCTCCGGACCAAGGAAGCGCGGAAGGCGGTCCAGCCCTACGCTCGCTGCCTGAGCGACTGTGAGGCGGACTTCGTGGCGGCCGAGCGGGCAAAGCGCGGCGAAGCACCGATGGCCGCCCCTCTGCGCCGGTCCGCCATGCCGTCTGTCGAGGAGATCGAGGCGGACGTGTTTGCCGCGCTTCTGGCCGCCGACGATGCGGCGCGAACCGATGGCGACGCCCGCAAGCAGCTTCAGACCGCCGAGGCGAGAGCGGAGTTGCCGCACCTGAGGGCCATCGCGCTCGACGGCCGATGGATGGAAGAGGACTTCTTCGAGGGCTACGGCGAGGAGCTGGAACTGCTGCACGGCGATTATGCCAGGGCACTCGCACGCCAGAACCCTCAGGTCGTGGATGCGGAGTGCCGAGCCTTCCTACGCCACCGCGGCATCCCGATCGAGCCGGACTCGGGCGACTACCGCGAGGCAGCCATGGCGATCTTGCGAGCCCATGTGCGTGCCTACGAGGCGAAGCTGGAGCGTCAACTCGGCAAGGCCATCGCCACCCCCGCGCCGAGCCGCAGGAGGGGGCCAACGTTGTCCGAAGCCTATGCCGCATGGAAGACCGGGAGTGGCGCTCGGGGCAGCAAGAAGCCGGGCGAGCGGACGCTGCTTGAGGCCGACTACGCGGTGCGGCGCCTCACGGAGTGGCACGGGGATATCCGGCTGGGCGACCTCACGCGGGAGAAGGCGCGGGACTTCAGGGACAATCTCGCCCGGGTGCCCACACGGTTGCCCGGCGACCTGAAGCGACTACCGATGCGCGACCTCCTCAAGCGAGACCTCAGCGCCTACGCCCCGCAGCACGCGGCCACGATCAACAAGACCCTCAACATCCTCGCCGCCATCGCCAACCACGCGGAGGCGGCCGGGAGCCTGGACGGTGTGCCGGACTTCAAGAACCCCTTCGGCAAGGGCACCAAGTTGGTGGTGGATGCGAGGGTGGAGGAGAAGCGGCAACCGTTCAGCGCCGCGGACCTCACGGCCATCTTCACCACGGGGGTCTTCCGGAGCGGGGAGCGCCCGCGAGGCGGCGGCGGCGAGGCGGCCTTCTGGCTCCCGGTTCTTGCGCTGCTGTCTGGCGCCCGCCAAGGCGAGCTGGCGCAGCTTCGCCTTACGGACCTGTCTCAGGATCGGGAGACGGGGGTCTGGTATCTCGATATCAGCACGGCGGGCGGCCGGAGCATCAAGACCGCCTCCTCCCGCCGGAAGATCCCGCTGCATCCTGAGCTGGAGCGCATTGGCCTCCTTCGCTACCGGCAAGCCCTTCTGGACGGCGGGGCCAAGCCCGAGGCCTCCCTGTGGCCGAACGTCGAGGCGGACAAGGAGGGGCGGCAGAACGGGCCATGGTCGAAGTGGTTCAACCGATACCTGCGCGACAAGGCAGGCATCGAGGATCGCACCAAGGTGTTCCACTCCTTCCGGCACAGCTTCAAGGAGCTGGCGCGGGCGGCACGCCTCGGGGAGGACGTGCACGATGCGCTCACCGGGCACACAGGCGGAGGCCTCGGCCGGAGGTACGGCGGGTTCGGCTTGAAGGTGCTCGCGGAGGAGTTGGCGCGGATCGAGGCGCCGGACGCTGTGCGGAGCTTGAGGTGGGAGGAGCGGTGACATGCATAACGACCTGCCTTCGAGTAGCGCAGGTGGAGGATTCCGCTAAGAGGACCGCGTACGCTCTCCTATCCGCAAACAGAGGTGAACTTCGCTCTTGTCGTATATGCGCAGGTAGGTACAACTGCGGCTGGCTGGGCAATAAGGCGGCGGGCAACGGTCGCAGGCCGGGGGGCAAGTGATCACCATCCAGCATACCCAAGAGTGCCTCTCCCTCGCCTATGTCCATGCAATTGCGGGTAGAGCAGGCGCTAATTTGCTGGTGGGCCGTGTGCACGACTACGGAGTCGATGGCTCGTTCAGGCACGTCGAAATCTTCGATAATGGCCGGAGAGTCGAATCCGGAACCGCAGTAGATTTTCAATTAAAGGCGACCACGCGGTGGTCTGCCAATGAAACTGAGATCATTTATGATCTCGAAGCTAAAACATTTAATGATTTTATCAGGCGTAGATCACGCGCCATACCATTCATTCTCATTGTTCTCTGTCTGCACTCGAAAATGGATCAGTGGCTGACCACTACCGAAGACGATCTCGTTCTTCGACAGTGCTGCTATTGGTTCAAGCCGACTGGTGCTATAACTTTGAATCCTACAACCATAAGGATCAAAGTGCCGCGAGTAAATATTTTTACAGCAGAACGACTCGCGACGATCTTGGAGGAAGAGGCTGCGGCTGAGTTGGAGCTGGAACCATGAGCAACAGCTTTACCTCTGCGACTCCGGCAACATCCATTGGCTACCTCCGGCGTTATTTGGCGGCCTATGGGTGGAAGAGGAAGTCGCTGAAAAGATCCGATCTAGAGCTATTTGTACTAGCTAGCGGCGATCGACAAGAGCTTAAAATCGTTCTTCCAACTGATAATCATGATCCAGACATCGCTCGCCGCGTCGAGTTCGCTCTACGTACGCTTGCTGGCGTCGAAGATCGAGATACGAATCAGATTTCCGAAAGCGTTCAACTTATCGCAACCGACCTTTTAAAGGCCAGCCTTCCAGATCATATGGTTTGGCACGGAAGTAGCATAAAGCTTAGGGTAGCTGAAAACTTCCTGCGGACTTCCCGGCGACTGCTTACTGCGGCAGCTGCGATGGAAATCGAACCAAATCCCTTTCAAGTCGCGTTGCCTAGCGAAAGCGAGGAATACGCTCATCGCTGCAGGCTAGGGCATACCTTTGAGGGTAGCTTTGGCTTTCGCATCGAATCCCCGGTAGGGCCGCATCCTGACAGGAGCTTGCCGGACGAAGACATTCATCCTCCGCCCTTCGAACGCATGGTTATGAAACGCCTGATTCGAGGCTTCAGAACCATAGCAAAAGCCAGTGCCACAGGGGAGCCTGAAGCTATCTCGCGCAATTTTGGGTTCGGATTTAATGCCGATATGTGCGACGAGCTAGTACGCATGATTGAATCTACAGACGCAAATATAATCAGCTTTGGCTTCGAGCTTTCGCCCGAGTGGAAGACAACGGACGACGTTTCCAAAAGCGAACAAATCAAGATATCGAGTGAAGCAGTAGGCGTTATAAAATTCGCAGCATCGTCTCTGCGCGTTCAAAAACCTAATCGTCGCCAGAGAATACAAGGCAGGGTAGTTAGGCTTAGCACTAGGGAAAATCCAGCCGACCTATTCAGCAGCTCAGGATCGCGCGAAATTGCTGTTAGCTGGGAAAGCGAGGAACTGGGTGATATTTCCGTCACGCTACGCCTTCCACCGCAAGAGTACCGAGAAGCGGTCGATGCGCATACGAGCTTCCGACAGATCGCAGTGAGCGGGATTCTCGACAGGTTGGGACGAAGGTGGGTTTTGAACGATTTGGCAGATTTCGAAGTTCTACCGACTGACAAAGACAAGCACGCCTAATAAATGTGGGCACTCGCTGAGCCTAATGATACATCGTTCCCCTAGAGTGGCCGGTCGTGGACTGACAATCGCTGGAGCGATTTTGCTGTTGGCTGTACTTGCAGAAGCGGCGGCCAGCACCGCAAGGCATTGCATGTCGCGATCTTTGAAGAACTTACTAGCAGAGAGTTATGAACCTGCTGATAAAATCTCATCACTCGCAGATCAATACTGCTCCGCGCTGCACGCCGAACGCCCGGCCAACCTCTTTCAGACTATCTGCGCCGATCCCGTGGTCCCGGCTTCAAAGGTCCTCTCTACCGTCTATCTAGTAGCGCTCGCTGCTGCGGCTCATGTCCCTCGCAACGTAGTCACCGGAGTAGGAGTGCTGGCCAAACACCAGCCATCCGAGCCCGAAGCCGACAGCGCCAGCGACAAGCAGGCCGGTCATGGTTCCACTGTCCACGTTGCCAACCGCTCGGCTGCCTTTTCGGAGGTAGCGTGAGCCATACTCCGAGGCGCTGTCCCAAGTGTCTGATGCCCGTTCGGTCGCTCCGCGCAAGGTTTGCCGCGCCTGATCTGTTGCCCCGCCCGCACCACTCGATGAGCCGCCACCGCTGCGGCCTGATGCTGGCCCACCATCGGACCTGCCAAGCGGATCTTGTGAGCTAACGTCTGCCATGGTCCGCACTCCCTCTTGCTCGCAAGGCCGACCGAGAGCCGGACCCAAGGCGTCGTGCGATCGGCTTGCTCCAGGGCCAACTCACCTGCCCGGCGAGGTATCCAGCTGGTGCGGGCTGCGCCCGTGCGGTCTCGCTTCGCTCCCCTCTGATACCTCTGCCCTTCGGGCGTGCGCCTTCGGCGGTTGAGACCCACTTCGCTATCCACTGCCATGCAGGCCGAGCGGGTGCCCTCAGCGCCAATTACGCGGGAACAGATAGCGTACCGCAGGTGCTCACCATGCCACCCGCGATGTGCTGCCGCCGAGCTGGTTAGCAGACCCCCTTCATCACCTCCTCATCCAAGGCGGCCCTGAGGTCACTGCACCGGATAGATTGGCTCACCTCCGCCCAACAGTCCTTATGTGGTCCTCTAGGTCCGCCCTGAAGTCGGCCTTGATGTTCCCTGGTATTGGTGCCTGAAGTGACCGAGATGGTCCCTACCTGAAGCGTTGGTGCACAAAGGTAGGGGCTACTTCATGCCCTCCCTGATGTCGGCCTTGGGTCGGCTTCAGGCGAACTGGTGATGAGGCGAGACCACTACCGCCACCATCCACCGAGAGGCGCCTCAAGGGCCTTCCGCCCAGTTCTGCCATAGCGACCGATGCGGCGAGGGCAGCCACTGAGGCCCACCCCCCGGTATCCTTTATGTGGGCCATAACTTTAGTAGAGCGATTTCAAGAGGATGGGCAGGCGGTAGCCGGTTATTGCCTCCGCTGCATCGCCCATGATGGTAGTAGCTTGGTGAGCCTGTGATTGCGCAACCATGAGTCCGTCGTGCATCGGTATCGCTGGTATCCTTTTTTCGGCCAGGGTGAGGAGCGCCGCTATGAGGATCTGGGACTCGATGAACATGAGCCGGAGCCCGATGCCCGTTTCGAAGATTCCCGCTAGGGCCGGGTGGCCGGCAAGAATGGCTCCCCTAAGCTGAAGCCCAGAGATGTTTGGCGGCAGCTCGCCTCTGGTGCCTCTAGGAGCCCGCGTGAGGGGCGAAGTCCGAAAGAGCATGGCGAGGGCCGCCTTCTTCACTCCTGGCCGCCAGCGCGGCTCTGAGAGCCCCGGAATGACAGCGTAGAGGTCGCCTTCCGGCGGCGGCTGGCCAGCCTCCAGGTAGGCAAGGCGGAGGAACATGCTGGCGAAATCTAGGTCTGCTACTGGCTCACCCATGATGCGGATACCGCGGCGCTGAGCCTTGGGCAGGTTCTGCCACCACCCGAATAGCCGGCCGCCGAGGTCGAACCGCTCCGTTCCCTCCGGGGCATCTGGCGGAAGGTTGAAGTGGCGGCGGAGAAAGGGGAGACCGCACTGGATAGATTGGCCTTGGGCATCCTCCAAGCGAATGTCCGCGTCGCCCAGGAAGGCGTTGATGATCCCCACCTCAGCCCTGAAGCGCCCCGTCACGGAGGCTTCTTGGTACTCGATGAGTTCGCGGCCTTCCTCCCGACCCGCGAAGTCCCGTTCCACCCGGCTGAGGAACACTGTCTCTCGCCCTGGTATCTGGCCGAAGTCGCGCTTGCTGATGCGAGAGCGGTGCAAGTCATCGGCAAACGAGCCCGCGGCCGTGATGGTGCTGGCTACGCGCTTCGTGGTGGACCGCTCCAGCCGAAGGATTCCATAGGCTGCCAACAGTTCCAGAATTTCAGGAAGGCGCCGAAAGCCCGACCGCTCATATCGGGAAGTCCGCTGCTTGGCTGCCCGAAGACTCACCCCGATGGTCGGGGCCTCCATGGCAGCGGCAAAGGCGAGGTTGGCGAGGATTGCTCTGACGATGTTATCCCGGTTCTGCCGGTCTGCCGGACGGAGGCGGCGCTGACGGTCATGCTCCACCGCCCTGCCCCAGTTGAGAATGAGGTCTCCTGCAATTGTCTCCAGGTGAGGATCGCTGCACGAAAGCCAGGCGTCAAACATGATGTTGCGCAGAGGATTAGTTGCACGCGCAGGGCGGCTCTGAGCCCTCTCGACAGGACGATATGCCTCAACCTGTGCTGCCCGCATTGCTGTAACAGTATCACACATCTGCGCGTGACCCCTCACAGTCCGCGGGCTGCAGCGAGCTTCCGACGCCATGCCGGCTGCCACCCAGGCACCTGTGAAGGGTGCGGGCCATGCTTCTCCCGCTTGAGTCGGCGAATGGTGTCACGCTCTCGGCTGGTGATGAGGTCGCAAATTTCCTCAGCCGCCTCGCCCATCACCCGGAGCACCCGGCCCGAGGATTTCGGGTAGACGTGCATCTCGGCCGGCGCGATGGTGCCGTTAGGGAGCGGGAAGTCCCATCTTCGATGGGTCCCGGACGCCAATCGGTGCATGGCCTTGGCGGTCTGCACGATGCGGAACTCGCAGATTCGGTGGCTGTCCGCGTCATCCTCTACGAGGGCCGCCACTCCGAGGTGGATGGCCAGCAGGCGCTCCGGCTTCACGCCGGCCTCACGGAGCCGCGCGAATGCGACCTTAGCCCGGTACTTCGCCGAGCGCCGCTTCAGGTTCATCACTGGATCTACCGGCCCTGCGCCGTCGAGGAGACCCCGCAGCGACAGTAGAACGAGGGAGAGGATTGGGTCTGCGCGGTGCTGTCTGATCCATGCCAACGCGGTCTTCACGTAAGGACTCAGCTCAGTGGCGCGGATGGCCGGGGCGACGGGTGAGCCGAACCGAGCCTTGCGCTGCCCATGATAGGTGCAGAAGTTCCCGTTCAGGCCAGTGCCCGCGGCACGGCGGGTTGGCCGCCCGCAGCCCATCACCGTGCACTTCTCGAAGAAGTCCTGCTTGGGCGAGGCGACGCGGTGCGCAATCTCGGCCCTGCGCTTGCGGGAATCGGAGTGGCTGGTCATCAGGCTGCCGGCCATCAGTAGCCCGCGGTGCCCAGGAGCAATTCGTCGTGCAGGAGGAACAGCGCGTGCAGGTTACGCTCGTAGGCGTGCACGTCGGCAGCGGCCCGGTGCGCCAGCTCTACCGAATGGCGAGTGGCCACCTCGCGGGCATCCTTAGTGGGCTTGCCGGCGCCTTGCAGACTCAGAAGGCTCGGCCGGAGGTCGCCCGTGTCCTCACCCATGCGCACGCTCTGGTGCGGTCCCGCAGCAAGCACGATCCGCGACACCGGCATCGTGTCCTTGGGATGATCCGCGAAAGTAAGCTTCGGGTAGATCCTCCCCGCCGGGTCGCGCGATGAGCTGTTCCGGTTTGTCGTGATGCTGTTCCCAAAGCGCGTCAGCTCGAACAGGATGCCGGCGCTGGGGACATGCAACGTCATGACGACGGGCTTGATGGCGCCCACGCGGACCACGAACGCATCGTCCTCTAGCGGCAAGTCTGGTGCGATGACGGCGCTCCCTTTCGCCCAGTCAGGCGCGATGCTGAAGGCGTTCTGGCGGTCTACCAGTAGGCGTTCAGGCGTTAGGAGAGGTGACACAAAAAATAAGGTCTCGGCCACTTCAGGCTTCCTTTCAGATTAAAATTACAACGCGCAGCCTGGCCACAGATACTAAGTATACCTCAGCACCGAATCAGCACGCCAAAGGCCGCGCGTGGTCGTTTTGGGAGCCACTATGCTCCGAACGCCAGGTCCTACGGGGTTAATGCTGGATAGAGAGTGACGACAGCCGGTGCGACGGCCTCTGTTGCTTACAGATGCGAGAGCACATCTTGTTCGTCAATAGGGGGCGAGAAGCTCCGTTTTGGCCAGAGAGTACTCCCGCCAGCAACAATGTCCTTCCTGAGGACATTTGAATTGAATAGGCTCAATGACTTCGCACTGAGGATTTTCCTACTTCCGCAGTTGGGGCCGCTCCAAGCTGCGCCAGCGGATCCAAAAATGGCCGTTGCCTGCGACACCCTGCCACACAGTCGGCAGTTTACGACCCATCCCTCAAATCTGGAGCATGGTCGCTCCCGATGTTCGCGCGTAACGTCACCCGGGCTAAGGCCCACTCAGTACCGCTCGCCCACGTATTTGCCGGCGGCGTCGAAGCTCATGGACCGCTCATAGCCGAAGGCGTTCCAGAACCGATCACACGCAACCCTGACAGAGCCCGCCTCACCGCCGTCGCCGTCCACTCTCCGCCCTTGAGCGGCGTCGGCTGGCCCAACTCGTTAAGTCGCTTTGCCAGACTGGTGTTTGCCGGTGCAGCTGTGGCTCAATCTACTGTGGCGCCGGCTCCAGCTACGGCGGCCAATGCCGCTCTAGATCAAGGTCGGATTGCGGAGTGGACGTTCTGCTCTAGGTTGAGACCCTGCTGTTCAGCCTGAGACCCACAACATGATCTTCGTGGCAGACGCAACCGGGCTTTGCGTTCACATCGGCGACGAGTGGACAGCGCTGACAGGCCAGCCGGTCGCGGAAGGCCTCGGGCATGGTTGGGTATCACGGGTTCATCCTGAAGACCGCGGTATCGTGCTGGATATCGTGAAGGCTGCGGCCCGCACAGCCAGCGAGTTCAGCGTCAGGTACCGCATTCTGCGACCCGAAAATAAGCCATGCTGGGTTGCGGCCGGCTGTGTTCCCTCGATCGGGTTCCCCGAGGGGAAGTTCATCGGCTATCTCGGCTCACTGGTGAAACTGGCCGAGGACAGCACTGCGGGAATAACAGCTTACGGCCATGTCGGCCGCTTCACCCCTCCGCCGGCCCATGGCCTGACTGCGCCGCAAGACAAACTAGACCGGATAGCCGATCACCTAATCATGGCGCACTCCCTGATCGAGAGCGATGGCGCCAAGGCTGCCCTGCCAGGGCTGCGGATGGCGCTGTTTGAAGTGGGCCGCGCCTTGGCAGCCCGGGACAGGACCCAACCGATCCTCAACTAAGTGGGTACGCCGGGTTTCGACTTGGCCGGGCGGCGTCCATGCGGCCATACCGGTATGAACGGATCATTCTAGCGACTCCCAAGAGTGGCTATGATCCCCGGCCAATCGGAGATGAAGACCCTAAGCTTATGACCAGCGAGGCCAACATGCGCCTTCACAATGAGGCATCGGCCGCAGTCGTCCGGATCGCCAAGATATTAGGCGTGCCAACCTCCGCGTTCGATGACCCATTGGATAAGGCGAGCGCAGAGATCCAAGAGGTTTTGGCCATCTTTGCCAACCTGCGATGCCCTAATGCTCGTCAACGCTGCCTGGAATACCTGAGAGCAGAGGCGAAGCGACACGAGATGAGGCCATTTGGCTAGTGCTGCGCGGCTGCCGCCGTGAACCCTCGCGCCGTCCCGCACGTTCGGCATCGTACCAATCGCGAGGTTTTACTATGCGCTCAGTTCTGCTTGCCCTACCGCTAGCCGTGGCGTTTGCCGGTGCGGCTGTGGCTCAGTCTGCTGTGACGCCCGCTCCAGGCGCTCCCGCTCCGGGCGCTCCTGGCGTAGCGGCGCCGCTCACCGGTGCGACCGGCTCTCCGGCCGCAGGCAGCTATTCCCCGACCGGCCGTCCTGCCGACTCGATCTCCAACGACTCTTCCGCGGCCGGCAACGCAGGACAGCCTTCGCGCGTGGCGCCTCAGGGTGGTGGTGGTAGCAGCCGTTGATAGGTGTTGCCCCTCAGGTATACCAGCAGCGGTTGTGGTGGGTTAGGTTGACCGCAGTTCGGTAATCGAGACCCCGGACCACCTGAGCGGCGCGGCCTTCATGGGTTCGCGCCGTTTCCTTTCGCGGGTGCCTCAGGCATTCCATCTCGCTAACGCCGCCGCAGCCTCCTCAGGGTTGGCCGCGATGCGATAGACAGTCTGCCGCGTCACGCCAGTTGCCTGCGCCGTAGCAGTCACTGATTTGCCCTGGGCGAGGAGCTGTTGCACGACCTCAAGCTGCGCCACGTTGTAGCTCGGCTTGCGGCCCCGGTAGGCGTCCTCGCGGCCCTTAGCGTGCTCGATGCCGGCCTTCTGTGCTTCCTTGGTCGCCTCCGCTTGGGCCTGCGCCGTGGCTGCCATGAAGCCGATCAGCGCATCTCGCACGGCCTGCTGCATTGGGTCTGACGTAGCGCCATCAAAGGTGAGGTTGTTGATGACGGTGCGGACGATCACGCCCCGCCGCATCAACTCCCGGATGGTGTCACACACGTCCCCGTAGTTGCGCCCGAGGCGGTCCACCCAGCGCACCACTAGCGTATCCCCGCGGCGGAGCATGTCGAACAGCCTACGGCCCTGCAGGCGGTCTCGGAGGGCGGTGGTGAGGCCCGAGGCCCCCTCGTCCGCCACCACCTCGTCTACCTTGAAGCCTGCTCCTTCCGCCTGCTTGCGCTGATGGGCGAGGGTCTGCTCCGCTGTCGAGACGCGGGCGTAGAGGATGGTCTGAGACAAAGCGTTCGTCCGAATGGGTGCTGTCCATTAGAACGGCCGTCCGCAAGCCGAAGTCAACCCTTACGGACGTGCTTTCGGACAGCTTGGCGCCTGTCCACTGCGGTATACCTTTGTGGACGGTAGGCATTTGTTAGGCAAACCAGACGGCGGCGAGAATGACGAGCCAAGGCGAGACCACCAAGCGCTTCAGCCAAGCCGCCATTGAGGCTGCCAACCGGGCCGAGGCCACGGCACTCCTCATCAGGTGCGGCTTCCGCGTCTACCGGCCCGAAGCCGACATTGAGGGTGAGGACCTAGTGCTCCGCCAGCCAGCCGGAATGCTGATCCCCGTGCAGCTCAAGCCCCGGATCTACGTGGACGGACAGCGATATAGCGGCTTGGGCTTATTCATGCTCTTTCCGCTCGGCCCCTTCACACCAGCAGCACCGCGCCCGTGGTTTCTGACCCCGCACGATCCCCTGTATGCCGAGGTCGAGAAGCGCCATGGGCACACGCCGAAGTGGACTGGCCGTTGGCATAGCGCCTACCCCGGCAGCGCACTGCGGGAGTATCTTGCGCCGTTCGAGGTCACCCCGCCGGCCGAACCTGAAGCGCCTGAGCCTGCCTAGCCCACGGGCCGGAGCACCGTGATCACCCACCCCCGGCCTCGCGTTGGCCTGAAGGGGAACCGGGGGTGGGTACAGGGGGGAAATTCAATCCGCCACCACGAGAGTGACCCCTCAAATTCATGACCCCTGTGGGTAGTTCGGGCTATCACCCTGGCTCGAGCCCTGAGCGTAACGCTGCCCCCGCATGGTCTGTCACCTTGCGTTCCTTGGTCTCGCGAGGCTGATCGCCCACAGCACTCCACTCACGGGACGTAGAGGCGCATCTCTTCAGGTGCTGAGCCCCGCAACGGGCCAGCCGAAAGAGGAAACGAAGCCGCTCCGGCTGACCCGCGTCTCCCCAAGCCTGGGGATAAGCGAGGAGGCATCTGTATATCAGCACGAGGTGTGCCAGAGCGCGGCGCCGAGACCACTCGGACCCGGGCTCGCGTTCGGCTGATAGAGGGACCCAGGGGGGGGTACCGGAGGAAATCCTGCCGCTCGTCTTTGCGTATGGCGTCTGAAGTGCGTGACCCTTGATGGAAGCCGGAGGCAATGCCATGGCTGGCACTAGGCGTTTCCGGAAAGCCCAACGCTTAGCTCGGCAATAAGTTCAGCGGAGGAGCCGTTGTGTTTGCCTAGGATGCCCCGCACGAGATCAATGAAACCGTATAAGTAGGACTCTGCCCGTTCGATTGCCTCGATGCACTGCTGCATGTCTGCCAAGGACAGGCCATCAAGCTGACCAGCAGGCGCCCAGCGGTTCACATCGAGCGTAGGGCCGGTCCAGCGGATATGGGTCTTCCTTTGCCGGACAGTACCTCCGAGCATCCCATGAGCGACCTTGTTGCGCGTTTCTTTGAGGCGGTTGAGCGTAACGAGCAGCTTACTCCAAATCGGCACAATCTGAGCCTCATGCTCCGACCGGGCAAACACCGGCCTCAGCGAGGCGTCAACAATCTTGAACCGTGCTTCTGTGTTTCCAGCGGCGAAATAAACCGGCAAAGCGATGTTCGGATCGCCGATAACGGTGTCTAGCAGATCCGCCATTCGGTTCTCGATGCCTGCCCAAGCGCTTAATACATCAGCTACTGCAACTTTGAGGGCTACAACTTCTTTTGTAGCCTGCCCTGCCTGGAAATTTTCTGGGCAAACCATGCAACCGCCTCGATGCCAAATGTCTTAAGCTGTCTCGCCAGCCGGGCTTTGGAGCCGTCTCAGGTCCGGCGCCCTGGCGTGGCTTTACGCTTCCTCGCCGCCTTCTTGGCCGTAACGGCTCTGGTCAGCTCGGCAACGGTCAACTGTTGCTGACGACGAGCTATGGATGTGGCCGTGCCGATCCACCACCCGGCAGCACGGTTGGCGGCTGAGAGCCAGACGCTCAAAGCGGGGTTCTTCATGCGGGCCTCAAGAGGGTTGGTGCAGCCGCCCCAGCGACACAACGCGCCAATAGCCCGAAGGTGGCCCCTTGCCGGTCCTGCCGCCAAGTCCTACAATCTGCTTCGTCTCTGCGGCTGCAAAACGCTGATTTGATTGCGGAATTTCTGTCGGCCTTGCCCTCCTTTCGGGCGCGCCATTCACGAACAGAACTGTGAACGCTGGGAGCGGCGTCCGGTCCGTTCGTGACAGCTCTTTCGCGACCATCACGCCGACCTGCCGATTTGGATCTGGTTGGGCTGCACCTCCACCCGGTCGATGACCGCGCGGATGTAGGTCTTTCGGAACGGAACCTCGCCCTCTCGCAGCCGCGCCCGCATCTCAGATGCGTACGTCGCGTCGCGCTCCGGTGCCATCGCCACAGGCTCCAGGATCTGCTCGCGTAGGCGCTCCAGTGCGGCCCGCGCCTGATCCCGATCGGTGCGTAGCGTGTCGAGCCGCTGCTTCAGCGTCGGATCAACCGAGCAGGTCGTCGATGAGACGGGTGAGATGCTGCTCGGTCGCCTCAATCTCCGGGATCGTCACCGCGGGCCGGTCTGGCAGGCAGAGCAGGATCACGGGCTGCGCATCGACTTCACGGGTGCGACGACCCGCGCCCGTGCTCCGGGAGCATGCCGTCCGGTCGGGCGGGCTCGGCCGTGCGGCGCGCAACGCGGCGGGACGTGTGTGAGCCGAGTGACTTACGCATGGCAGGGCTCCGTGGAAGGACCCCTCCAATTACACCGGCCTGCCCCCGAAAACGGGGATAAAAACGCGCTCGGCGCGGCCAGACGGCAGAGACCTCATCCTGAATTTGAGGCAGGAAGGGGACCTCGGGCACCGCGCCTTCGCGGTCCATCAGCAGCCTCGGCCAGCTTCTCCGAGGCGGACATCGACGTGGGTTGGCGTAGAGGTCTCAAACGCGCCACAATCGGACCGTGTGTCCAGAGCGTCTGAGGGTCCGCTCCTGCCGTTAGGGATAGCCTTCGCGTGATCCGGAGGCGCAGTAGCAATGCTGAGAATAGCCTCGCCTGGAAATCAACTCGGCCATCCCACCGCGGCCGCTCCTCACGGTTCTGCGAGCGGCCGAAGATTATAGCCCTGCGGCTTCGTCCGCTCGATCGCCGCAGCCGTCCGCACCACGTCGAACTCGCCGAGAGTGCGACCAACGATCTGCAGGCCGACCGGCATCCCGTCCGAGGCGATCCCCGCGCAGACGGAGGCTGCGGGCTGGCCGGTGAGGTTGAAGGGATAGGTGTAGAAGGCCCAGGAGACGAGGCTGCGGTCTTCCAGCCCGGCCGGAATGTTCCGGCCTGCCTCCAAGGACGAGATCGGCAGGGTCGGCGATAGAAGCACATCGTACTCGGTGAAGAAGCGGACCATCCGGTCCCGCAGCGCGTAGCGCGCGAAGACGGTCTCGTAATAGGCGCGCATCTCCTGGGCGAGGGCGGCGTCCAGTACGTCGGCGACGGCCGGGTCCAGGAGATCGCGGCGGTTCTCGAGAACGCCGCGCAGGCGGGTGCCGATCCCGGCGTAGAACTCGGCGGTCCAGAGATCGGCCGGGTCGGCGTCGAAGACGGCCTCGACCTCCTCCACGCGTGCGCCCTGGTCTGCCAGGGCCATGGCGGCGCAGCGGGCGATGGCCGCGACCTCCGCGCTCGGCCGCGCGTAGCCGAGGGTCGCGCTCCAGGCGACGCGGAGCCCGGCGACGGAAGCCTTCGCCGCCCCCAGGAGGTCGGGCACGGGCCCGGCCACCGCGAAGGGGTCGCGCGGGTCGTGACCGGCGACCGCGATCGTCAGCAGGGCGGCGTCCGCCGCGTTGCGCGCGAGCGCGCCGACATGGGCGAGCGTCGGCGTCGCCGAGGTCGGCCAGACCGGCACGCGGCCGAACTGCGCCTTGAGGCCGACGAGGCCGGTGAGCGCGGCCGGGATGCGCAGCGAACCGCCGCCGTCGGTGCCCAGCGCGAAGGGCGTGATGCCGGCCGCCACCGACGCGGCCGCGCCCGCGCTCGAGCCGCCCGGCGTCTTCGTCAGGTCCCAGGGATGACGGGTGATGCCGGTCAGCGGCGAGTCGCCCACGGGCTTCGCCCCGAACTCGCTCGTCGTGGTCTTGCCGATGATGACGGCGCCCGCGGCCCGCAGGCGCTCGACCGAGGGTGCGTCGGCGGCCGCGACGTTGTCCGCCATGGCGCGCGAGCCCGAGGCGTAGGGCTGCCCGCCCACCGCGATCAGGTCCTTCACCGAAACCGGCAGCCCGTGGAGCAGCCCGAGGGGGGCATCCCGCATCACGGCGTCCTCGGCCCGCCGGGCCGCCGCCCGGGCCTGGTCCGGCATCAGCAGGCAGAAGGCGTTCAGCGTGGCCTGGCTCGCCTCGGCGCGCGCGAGGGCGCGCTCGGTCAGTTCCACCGGCGACACCGCGCGCGTCGCGATCAGGCGCCGCAGGTCGAGCGCGGTCATGAAGTCGAGGTCGCTCGTCATCGCTCCGCTCTCCTGAACCCAGAGGCGGCGCCCCGGCGGGGCGCCGCTTGCGCGTCAATCGTTGACGATGGCGAAGGCGCGCACCGGCGAGCCGGAGCCGCCCTTGAACTTCAGCGGCACGCCGAAGAACTGAACCTCGCCCTTGCCGAGCAGCTCCTCGAGGTTCACCAGCCACTCCCAGTGGCTCATGCCGAGGTCGCGGCAGAGGCGGTGCTGGGCGAAGACATTGTCGCTCGGCTTGTCGGTCGAGGGCCCCTCGACGCCGTGCATCCGCGAGCCGCGCGCGTGCAGCCACTGCGTCGCCTCCGCGGTGAGCAGCGGGTTCTTCCACACCGAGTCGAGGCCCGGATAGTTGCGCGCGTGGAAGCCGGTGCAGAGCAGGACGATGTGCCCGTCGACCTTGACGCCGCTCTTCTCCTCCGCTGCCTCCATGTCGGCGACGGTGATGTCGCCGAGGTCGGGGATGTGGCGCAGGTCGAAGCAGACCGCCTTGCCCATGAACAGGTCCAGCGGCATCTCGTCGACGGGCTGGCCCTTCGGGTTCACGTGCAGGAAGGCGTCCACGTGGGTGCCGACATGGTCGAGCATCGCGATGAAGTTCGTCTGGAAGGTCATCGCGTCGCCCGGCACGCCGAGACCGAGGGCGGCCGAGCTCTCGTGGCTGAGATGCGTGGTGATCACCGGCCGCTGGAAGAGCTTGTGGGCCGGCATGTTGTCCTCGATCAGGAGGCTCAGGTCGACGACGCGCTGGGGCATGGCGGGTCCTTATCGGGCGTGGGAGACCGTTCGCGGCGCCGGAGGGTGCCGCGCCGGGTCGGGTCTTCGGGGATGCCGCTCTCAGGCGGCTTTCTTCTTGCCGAGGAAGGCCTCCATGACCTCCGGGTCGCGGGCGATGAGCCCGCTCGGGCCGTCCCGCACCACGCGCCCCTGCGCCACCACGTAGGCGTGGTCGGCGATGGCGAGCGCGTAGGCCGCGAGCTGCTCGACGAGAAGAATGGTGAGGCCCTGGCGGTTGAGGTCGCGCAGGACGCCGATCAGTTGCTCGACGACACGGGGCGCGAGGCCGAGCGAGAGTTCGTCGATCACGAGGAGGTCGGGCTCGGCCATAAGGCCGCGGGCGATGGCGAGCATCTGCTGCTCGCCGCCCGACAGGCTGCCGGCGGGCTGGCGCAGCCGCTCGCGCAGGCGCGGGAAGAGCGCGAGCGCGCGCTCCAGCGTTTGCTTGGCTCGGGCCGTCCTGAGGCCGCCATGGGTGTAGGCGCCCAGGATCAGATTGTCCTCGACGCTCTGGTCGGGGAAGATCAGGCGGCCCTCGGGCACCATGGCGAGGCCGCGGGCGACCTTGGCGTGGGCCGGCAACCGCGTGACCTCCTCGCCCTTGAAGAGGACAAGGCCGCCGCACGGCCGGACGAGGCCGGTGATGCCGCGCATCAGCGAGGTCTTGCCGGCCCCGTTGTTGCCGATCACGGCGACCAGCTGGCCGCGCGGGACGGTGAGGCTCGCGCCGCGCAGAGCGGTCGCCGCACCGTAGCGGACTTCCAGGTTCTCGACCGTCAGAAGGGTCTCGCTCATCACGCGGCCTCCGCGTCGAGGATGGCGGAGGGGCCGCCGAAATAGGCCTCGATCACCCGCGGATCCGCCTGCACCACCTCCGGACGGTCGCTCGCGATGATCTGGCCGTAATCGAGAACCGTCACGGTGTCGGCGACCGCCATGATCAGATCGACGTGGTGCTCGATGAGCAGCACCGAGACACCGAGCCCCGCGATCTTCCGAATCATCGCCTCCAGCTCGTCGATCTCCTGCGTGGTCAGGCCGGCGGCGGGTTCGTCGAGGAGCAGCAGGCGCGGACGCGTGGCCAGCGCGCGGGCGATCTCCAGGCGGCGCTGATGGCCGAAGGGCAGGAAGCACGCCTGCTCGTTGGCCGCCTCGGTGAGCCCCACGAAATCGAGCAGCCCGATCGCGGCCGCCCGGCAGGCGGCCTCCTCGCGGCGGAAGCGGGGCGTGCGCAGCACCGCGCCGGGCAGGCCGTAGCCGAGATGGCTGAAGCCGCCCACCATGACGTTCTCCAGCACGCTCATCTGCCCGAAGAGTTCGGTGTTCTGGAAGGTGCGGGCGAGGCCGAGCCGCGAGACGGCGTGGACCTTCCGGCCGGCGAGATCGGTCCCGTCGAGGCGGAACGTCCCCTCGCTCGGCCGATAGAAGCCCGAGATCGTGTTGACGAAGGTCGACTTACCGGCCCCGTTCGGGCCGATCAGGGCGTGGATCTCGCCCGGGGCGACCCGGACGCTCGCGGCGGAGAGCGCCGTCAGCCCGCCGAAGCGCACGGTGAGGCCGTCGGTCTCCAGGCCGGCCGGCGCGCGGCCGGCCAGGATCGCGGCGGCGGGCGTGCCCTCTGCCGGATCGACGCCGCGCGGGGCGGGGCGCAGGCGGGCGTAGAACTGGCCCAGCGTGCCCAGGATGCCGCCCGGCAGACCGAACATCACGGCGAGCAGCAGGGCGCCGTAGGCGAATTTCTGCCACTCGGCGAAGCTCTGCAGCACCTCCGGCAGGTAGGTCAGGATGAAGGCGCCGACGACCGGCCCGAAGGTCGAGGCCGCGCCGCCCAGGATCACCATCAGCAGGAAGCGGACGGAATCCGAGAAGGTGAAGATGTCGGGCGAGATGTAGGCGTTGAGGAAGGCGTAGAAGCTGCCCGCGATCCCCGCCGTCACCGCCGCGACCGCGAAGGCGAGCGTGCGGATTCCCGTAGCGCCGATGCCGAGGCTGCGCGCGGCCGTCTCGCTCTGAGCGACCGCCAGCATCGCGCGGCCGTAGCCCGAGTGCTTGAGGTTGTGCGCCGCCAGCGTGGCAAGGAACAGGGTGACGGCCAGCACCGCGTAGAAGGCGTAGCCCGAGAGCGGGTAGCCGAGGAGGTTCGGGCCGGGGATGCCGGTGAGCCCCGTGGTGCCGCCGGTGAGGCCCTGCCACTCGATGGCGACGTTCTCGACGATGAGGCCGAAGGCGATCGTCACCACCGCGAGGTAGACGCCCCGCACCCGCACGCTCGGATAGGCGAGCGCGGCGCCGAACAGCCCGGCCACGAGGGCCGCGCCGAGACTGGCGAGGACGAGGTCGAGGCCGAGCCGGATCGCCAGGATCGACCCCGTATAGGCGCCGAGCGCGAACAGGCCGGCCTGGCCCAGCGAGACGAGGCCGGTGAGCCCGACCAGGACGTTCAGGCCGACCGCGATCACGCCGTAGATCAGGAACAGCATGAACAGGCGCAGCTCGTACTCGTTGCCGGAGGTGAGCGGCACGACGACGAGGACGGCCGCGAGCAGCGCGAAGCCGAGGGCGTGAAGAGCCTTCATACCTTGAAGATCTCCCGGCGGCCGAACAGGCCCTGAGGAAAGGCGAGGAGCACGAGGATCATCGCGCTGAAGCCGACGATCTCGCGCGCCGCGGTCGAGACGTAGCCCTCGACGAACTTCTCCATGACGCCGAAGGCGAGGCCGGCGAGCACCACGCCGGGCCCGCTGGTGATGCCGCCGATGATGGCGACCGCGAACCCTTTCAGCCCGAGCAGGACGCCCATGCTGGCCGAGGCCTGGATCACGGGCGCGACGAGCACGCCCGCGCCCGCGCCGAACAGGGCGGCGAGGCCGAAGGAGAGCATCACGATGCGGTCGACGTCGATGCCCATCAGGGACGCCGCTTGGCGGCTATGGGCGACCGCCTGCATCGCCCGCCCGACGAGCGTGTGCCGCTGCATCAGGTGGAGGCCCACCATCGCCAGCACCGCGACCGCCGGGATGGCGAGTTCCTGCGGGTAGACGCCCGCGCCGAGGATCGAGATCGCCTTGTCGACGCCCGGCGAGGGCAAGGGCCGCGAGAAGCCGCCGAACTGCATGGTGGCGAGCGATTCCGCCATGATGCCGACCGCGATGGTGGTGAGCATCCAGCCGATCGAGGCGTTGGCGCCGATGAACGGCCGCACCGCGAAGCGCTCCAGCACCACGCCGAACAGGGCGCCGGCCAGGATCGCCAGCAGGCAGGCGAACGGCAGCGGCAGGCCGGCGTCGAGGCCCATCACGGCGAGCACGGCGCCGATCATCAGCGTGTCGCCGTGGGCGAAGTTCACGGCCTTGGCGGCCGACCACATGATGTGGAAGCCCAGCGCGACGAGGGCGTAGATGCCGCCGATCGCGAGGCCCGAGAGCGTGTATTGCAGGGCGGTCGTCATGGCTGCCGCGTTGGCTCCCGGTGCGAGGCGGGCAGGTCGTTCTGCGGAGGCAGGGCGCGGTCCGGCCCGGTGAGGGGGGATCCGGGCGAACCGCGCCCTGCCCCTCCCCGCCGGGGAGGGCGTGGGAGGCGCGTGTGCGCCTCCGGCTCGTCGTTCTTCAGTTCGACTTGCCGTAGGGCGTCTGGGCGATCGGCAGGAGCTTGCCGTCGGACCAGACGGTCAGCTTGTAGTCGCGCGGCAGGATCGCGTCCTGGCGCTCGGGATCGGCGGCGTCGAAGGCCGGGTCGTACTTGGCGACGAGGCCGTCGTACCGGACCTGGTAGAGCGCCTCGCGGACCTTCTTCCAGTCGTAGGCGCCGGCCTTCTCGATCGCCTGGGCCACGATGTGAACGGCGTCGTAGGCGTTGGCGATGCCCGAGCCCATCTTGATCTGCGACGGGTCCTTGAGGCCGTACTTCGCCTGGATCTTCTGCCAGAGCGCCTGACCCTTGGGATCGAGGTCGCCCATGAAGCTGTAGGTCTGCACGACCTCGACGCCGTTGGCGAGCGGGCCGGCGAGCTCGCCGAGATTGCCCGCGATGCCCCAGGCGCCGATGATGGTGGGCTTGTAGCCGACCTTGTCCATCGAGCGGACGAGCTGGTTGCCCTCGCGGTCGAGGGCCCAGAATAGGGCGACGTCGGCGCCGGCATCGCGCGCGCGGATCGCCTGCGCGGTCATGTCCTGGTCGTTCCAGTTGAAGGTCTCGGCGGCGACCAGCTCCTTGCCGGCCTTCGCGATGGCGGCCTTGACGTCCGGCACCGCGCCGTTGCCCCAGCCGGTATTCTCGTAGAAGAACGCGATCTTGCCCGTCTTCGAGACCTTGGCGGCCTGCTCGACGAGGAAGCGGGCGACCCATTTGTCCTTGGCCGAGACCCGGAACATGTAGTTCGGGCTGCGGCCGTTCTCGATCGCCTGGGTGTTGGCCGCGAGCACGCCGACGAAGGGGATGCCGATGGCGTGCACCGGCTCGACCTGCGCCACCGAGACGGTGGAGTGATAGCCGCCCAGGATCACCACGCACTTGTCGGCGAGCGCGATGCGGCGCGTGTTGTCGACGCCGCGCGGCGGCGCGCCGGCATCGTCGTACTGGACGAAGCGCAGAGGCTTGCCGAGGACGCCGCCCTTCGCGTTGATCTCTTGGATGGCGATCTCGGCACCCATCTTGATCGCCTGACCGCCGAACGCCGCCGGGCCCGTGATCGCCGCGGAATTGCCGATGCAGGGCTCCTGCTGCGCCAGTGCCGAACCGGGAACCGTGAAAGCCAGGGGCGCGGCCAGGACGAGGCGGCGCAAATACTTGTGCGCTTCCATGCGATGGGCTCCGATTTCCTGATGATGGCCCGGGTTCGGCCCCGATGCTTGATCGATGAGCCTCAGGCTACGCAGCGAATACAGGGGCCCGCAAAGACCAATTTCCGATACAAGACATTGGAAAATCCTATGAGCCTCAATCATAGGCGGGATCCGACACGGTGCTCGGGCGTCAACACACTGCGTCGCAAACACAATTTTTGACGCAATGCACATAGCTTGCGCAGATTGCCCAGGCCTAGAGCAGTTTGACATGCTCGTGGCGTTGCAACGATCCTGGCGTGCGCCTTGAGCAGGATCGCCATGGATCTTCGTCAGCTTCGGTACTTCGCGCAGATCGCGGAGAGCGGAAACGTCTCGCGGGCCGCCGAGGTGCTGCGGATCGCCCAGCCCTCGCTCAGCCAGCAGATGCGCAACCTCGAGGACGAACTCGGCGTCGCGCTGCTGTTCCGGCACGCCCGCGGGGTGACGCCCACCGAACTCGGGCTCAAGTTCTACGAGCACGCGCGGCGCATCCTGCAGGAGGTCGAGCGGGCCAAGGAGGTGGTGCGCTCGCAGGCGACGAGCCCGAGCGGGCGCATCTCGGTCGGACTGCCGACCTCGGCCTGCCGGGGCCTGTCCCTGCCGCTGCACCGAACGATGGCGGAGGCGCTGCCCAACATCAGCCTGCACATCGTCGAGGCGATGAGCGGGACGCTGGACGAGTGGATCCAATCCGGTCGCCTCGACGTCGCGCTTCTCTACGACCACAAGGCGTTCGAGCACGTGGCCTGGACCGAGATGATGGTCGAGGACCTGATGTTCGTCGTCCCCGCCTCCCACCCGCTGGCCGCGCGTCGCGAGATCGCGTTCGGCGAGGTCTTCCGGCAGGCGCTGCCCGTGGTGCTTCCCGGGCGGCCGAACGTGCTGCGCACCGTGATCGAGCAGCTCGCGGCGCGCCACGACATCACGCCGATGGCGACCGACTGCGAGAGCCTGCCGGCGATCGCGGAGCTCGTGCGCGCCGAGGCCTTCGCGGCCATCATGCCGCATTTCGCCCTGGCCGCGGAGATCGAGCGCGGCGAGATGGTCGCCATACCGATCGTCGATCCGACGCCGTCCTGGCGGCTCTCGGTCGTGGTCTCGCAGCGTACCCTGAATGCCCGCGGCAGCGAGGCCGTCGCAGAGGTTCTGGCGGGCGTGATCGGGGATCTGGTCGAGCGCTCCATCTGGCGGGCGCGCCTCAAGCCGACGGAGCGCCCGGCCCCCGTGCGGGTGCGCGCATAAGAGACTGAGACCGCATGACCGAATTCGACCTCGCCATCCGGGGCGGCACGCTGGTGACCGCCACCGACACGCTCCGCGCCGATCTCGGCATCCGCGACGGGCGCATCGCGGCCGTGGCCGAGCGGATCACCGACGCCGCCCGCACCCTCGACGCGTCGGGCCTCCTCGTGCTGCCCGGCGGCATCGACAGCCACGTCCACATCGCCCAGGCCTCGGGACCCGGGATTGTCATGGCGGACGACTTCGCCTCGGCGACGCGGGCCGCGGCCGCGGGCGGCAACACCTGCGTGATGCCCTTCGCGCTCCAGCCGCGCGGCGCGTCCCTGCGGGAGGCCACCCACGCCTACCGGGCGCTCGCGGAGGGGCAGTGCCACATCGACGTGGCGATCCACCTCATCGTCTCGGACCCGACGCCCGCCGTGCTCGGCCAGGAACTGCCCGCGCTGATCGCCGAGGGCTACACCTCGTTCAAGGTCTTCATGACCTACGACGACCTCGTCCTGAACGACCGCCAGATCCTCGACGTGTTCGACGTCGCCCGCCGCGAGGGCGCGCGCGTGATGGTCCATGCCGAGGGCTACGACACCATCCGGTACATGAGCGAGAAGCTGGAGCGCGCCGGCCAGACCGCGCCCTACGGCCACGCCCTGTCGCGGCCCGAACTGGTGGAGCGCGAGGCGGCGCACCGGGCGATCGCCCACGCGGAGCTGGTGGATCTCCCCATCGTCATCGTGCACGTCTCGGGCGAGCAGGCCATGGAGCAGATCGCCTGGGCCCGGGCACGGGGCCTGAAGATCCACGCCGAGACCTGCCCGCAATACCTCACGCTGACGGCCGAGGACCTGAAGGGCCGCGGCAACCCCGATCCGATGGCGGGCGCGAAATACGTCTGCTCGCCCCCGCCCCGCGACAGCGCGAGTCAGGCCGCGATCTGGCGCGGGCTGGAGACGGGTTTGTTCGAGATCGTCTCCTCGGACCATTGCCCGTTCCGCTACGACGACCCGAGCGGCAAGCTGAACCCGCGCGCGAAGGAGTCTTTCCGCTACGTGCCGAACGGCATCCCGGGCATCGAGACGCGTCTGCCGATCCTGTTCTCGGAAGGCGTCTCGACGGGCCGGATCTCCCTGAACCGCTTCGTGGACCTCACCGCCACGAATCACGCCAAGCTCTACGGCCTCTACCCGCGCAAGGGCTCCATCGGCGTTGGGTTCGACGCGGACCTGACGCTCTGGGACCCGAACCGCCGCGAGACGCTCACCCAGGCGAGGCTGCATCACGGCGCGGACTACACCCCCTGGGAGGGGTTCTCGGTGACGGGCTGGCCGGTGATGACCATCGCGCGGGGCGTGGTGGTGGCGGAGGACGGCCGGTTCACGGGCGCCCCGTATCGAGGGCGGGTGATCGACCGGACGGTGCAGTCCGCGCCACCACGGTGAGCCGAGGCGGCGACACCCCAACCGATCCGCCTCTCGGCCGGCGAACGCACGTTCGCGGTGCGGTACACCCAGGCGGTCCAGTCCGCGTGCATCGTCACCTCCCCGGCCCTGGGCTGGTTCACGGCACAGGTACGTCCTCCGTCAGGGAATCGATTGAGAGCAGGTAGCCGAGCAGCGCCTCTTGATCGCTGAGACTGTACCCCGCCGCCGCATCGACCCAGTAGGCATGCCCTTCCCCCGTTACGCGTGCCGTGCGCGCCGTGACGGAGGCGCGGTTGGCGGCCACGACCCGCCCGCGCAGGTCTCGGTCCACCAGGGCGCGCAGGCTGTTGCGCGGGTCAGGCGCGAGGCCACGGGCGAGGGTGCCGGGTACGCCGAGCTGCCCGGCGGGGTCGGGCCCGACCGCGACACCGCTGTCGTGCAGGTAGGGCGCCGACCACGTGAGGCCGACGAGATTTGGAACCTTGTAGCCACCTTCGGTTCCGGCATGCGCCCAGCCCAGCTGAACCTGGCGAAGCGCGTCTCCATCCAGGGGGATCGGCACGATCTTCGGGTCGGCTTGCAGCGGGAACGGGGTATCGGTCGCGAACATCGTGGGAGCGGAGAGACGCGCCTCCATCTTCGCCCCGGCGCGGGCCCGAGTCGGCTCGGTGCCGATCTCGCCTACGGGCACGATCCGATTGTTGGTGAGCGCAGGGCCGGAATGGCACCCAGCGCACCCGGCCCGCTCGAACACCGTGCGCCCGGCCGCAACCTCGACTTTCGGGGCGGTCGGCGGACGCAGCAGGTTTTGAAAGGCCGACATGGCGTTGTTGGCGAAGTTCGCCGGCTCCCCGGGTACGGAGGCGAACAGACCGTTGTCGGTCATGTAGTTCGTTGCCGGAAAGCTTGGCAGGACGGCGTACCGGTTGAGGCCCGGCGAGCCGGGCGTCGGGTCGAAGGCGGCCAGGATCGTGCTCGGCGTCCTGCCTCCCTTAGGATCGTAGCGCAGGGACGGATTGATCGCCCCCTGGAACAGGATGCCGAGGTAGAGATCCGGATCGAGCCCGAACAACCAGGGCGCCGCGGCGGCGAGCTGCGTCGTGTCGGAATTGGCCGCGTGCACGTTGTTGTTCAGCGACGACAGACCCTTGAAAGGCCCGACGGCTTCGCGCCCGCTCCAGCTGTAGGGCTCGCCGTAGGCGGAGAAGCTCGACGGGATGGAGGTCGGGTTCGTCACCCGGTCGGCGGAGGAGTCGAAGCTGCCCGGCGGCCAGCTCGCGACCTCGATCTTGGCCGCGGCCTCCAGCTTGTCGCGGTCCGGCAGCACCGCGGTGCCTCCGCCAGGGGTCGGTACCGTCCGCGCCGGATCGCCGGCGAGGGCCGCGAGATCGACGCTGCCATGCATGAAGTAGGCCGAGGCGTTGGCCGAGAGCGCGAGCAACAGGCCAGCGTTGAGGTCGGCGTTCGGCGCCCCCTCTACCACTTTGCCGGTGCGCGGATCGACCGCCGCGTGGCAGAGGGCACAGGTGATGCCGAGGCGCAGGTGACCGCGGTCGTAGAAGGTCTTCAGACCGATGATGCCGAGGCCGCCCGTCTCGACGTCCAGGCCGGTCGAGACGAGATCGCCCTTGCGCCATTGGCGCTCGCCGATCCGCACGTCCTGTGCGACACGGACCTGGAGATTGTTCGTGGCTTTCCCGCCGAGAAGGAGCACGGCGCGGGCGACCTCGTAGGGCGTCAGGGCGCCGTCGAGCATCCCCATGACGTCGGTGAGGAAGACCTCGTTCCCGAAGGTCTCGGTGTAGAAAGCCTCCCGACCGCGCGCGACGACGGCCTCGTCGATAGCGAAGGCGCCGGCTTCGGGCGCCAGCGTCCGGCGCCCCGCCTCGGTGGCCCGCAGGGCCTGCGCCTCCTCCGGACCGATGCGACGCCCGAGGAGATCGTAAGCCGTACGGATCGGGTAACGGTCGGGGTTCGCGAGGGCTTCGCGCGCGGGCATCGGCGCGTAGCTGAATCGGCCAAATTTCGCGACGGTGGCGACAAGAATGAGGACAGTGAAGGCGATCAGGATCAGATAACGGGAACGCATGCCGAGGTCGGATCTCCGGCCTGCAGCGGCCGCCGGACAACGGGCGTCGACGGCCACGGTTCGATGACAGATCCGCGAGGCAGCGGGCGTCGTGCAAAACCTCGTTTGGACAGATCGTCCGCTTCGGACGACGAAAGGAAATTGGCGCGACGGTTCGATTGGGCCGGAGGTACGTCTGCTCCCTGGCAAACGCGGAGCGTCCGCTCCCCACGCCAAACGGAAGTTCGCGGCCCCTTTGTCGAATGTCCGATCCGTGTGCGGGATCGGACCTCCATGATCGGGACCGGGTCAGGCGAAGTAGCCTGCGCTTACCTGCTCGGCCCGGATGCCGGAAAGATCGAGCACGCCTTCGCCCGAGAGCAGGAGGAGCGCGCCCCGTTCTACGCCGAGGAGACCGTGTAGGTTCGCCCGCCCAGCGCGATTCGGTCGCCCTCGGCCTGGTGAAGCCCAGGATCAGGTTGCTGCTCGACCCGGTGACGCTCGGCGTGGCGCTGGGCTTGTTCGTCGGCAAGCGGGCTCCGGGCTGGCCATCTTGGTGCTGGTCACCGCGCTCAAGCGGGTCGGACTCGCCCGGGAGGAAACGGAGGATTGAGCCGATGTCGATGAATGGGAAAGTGCCACCCGCCCGGGCTCGGGCGGCGGAATGGGAGGGGCGCCGGTGAGGGCGAGGGTACGGGCCTGGATCGAGTTCCTGGGCGACCAGTTCTGGCTGCGTCCGGCGCTCGTCGTGCTCGCCTGCATCGGCCTGGCCCAGGTCGCCGTGTGGCTGGAGACCGCGCAGATCGCCGGCCACGACCCGTCCTCCCCGAACGCGGACTGGGGCTGGACCGGGGGCGCCGAGGGGGCAAGGGCACTGCTCAGCGCCGTCGCTTCCTCCACCATCGGGGTGGCGGGCACCACCTTCTCGATCACCATCGCGGCGCTGACGCTGGCCTCGAACCAGATGGGGCCTCGGCTCCTGCGCAATTTCGTGCGCGACGCCCGCAACCAGCTCGTGCTCGGGGTCTTCCTCGGCACCTTCGCCTACGCGCTGATGGTGCTGCGCACGGTGCGCACCGTCGAGGAGGAGACCTTCGTCCCGCACCTCGCCATTTCGGGTGCCGTGCTGCTGGCGCTGGTCTGTATCGGGACGCTGGTCTGGTTCGTCCACCACGTCGCCACCAGCATCAACGTCGAGACCGTGGTCGACGCCGTCCACCGCGACCTCTGCGCGGCCGTCGAGGCGCGGACCCGCGACGGGGCCGACGTCCAGCCACCGACGGAAGCCCCGCGCGGCGCCCCGGTCGCGCCGGCGGACGGCGGCTATCTGCAGGCGGTCGACACGGATGGCCTCGCCGACTGGGCACACGAGCGGCGCGTCGTCCTCGCCCTGAGGGTTCGTCCGGGCGATTTCGTGCCACGGGGATTCCCGGTCGCCTTCCTCTCCGCGGGCGTCGAGGACGCCGCCGAGGCCGTCGGCCGCGCGCTCACCTTCGGGTGCCGGCCCGCCGCGCTGCAGGACCTCGAATACTCGGTGCGGCAGCTCGTCGAGATCGCGGTGCGGGCGCTCTCGCCCGGCATCAACGACCCGATGACGGCGGGCAGCGTACTGGACCACCTGGGCGACGCCCTGTGCCGGATCGCGCCGCGGCACCTGCCGACCGGAGCCGTTGCTCGCGAGGGCCACGTCGTGCTCGTGCATCCGGTGACGGACTATGACGGCCTGTGCGACGCGATGTTCCACATGATCCGCCAGAACGCCGCCGGCTCGGTCCACGTGCTCGCGCGGATGCTGGACGTCCTCACCCGCGCCGCGGAGGTCGAGCGACTGACCTCGCGCCTGTCCGAGCTCGGGCGCCATGCCGACCTCGTGCTCGCCGCCGCGCGGCGCGACGTCGCCGACCCGCGCGACCTCGCCGACCTGGAGGAGCGGCACACCCGCTTCGTTCGGGTGCGTGCGGGAGCGGCTCAAGCTGTCGGGTGAATCGATGCGGCATGCCCTGTCGACGAGGATCGTTGAACTCTTGGGGGCGGCCCGTCGGGATCGAGTGGCAGGCCTACAAGTGCACCGGGATGGCCGCCGCCACTGCGAGCGAGACGAAGGTCCGTCCATTGCCGCGATGGATCTCGGGACGGCCGGCGTCGGCGTCCTTAAGCCGTGAGATCATGCGGGGACGATTGGCTTGAGCGCTCTCCACCGAAGTGGATGCCGGTTCGGCGAAAGAGAGCGCGTCACAACAAGGACTTAGAGCCGTTCCCGATTGCAACGTGATGGGGAACGGCTCTAAGGAGAACCGCGGTCGCGGTCCCCACCGACGAAACCGCGACATGCCCGGTCGGGTCCGGATCATCGGCTTGGCCCATAGCGTCCCGCAAGGGCGCTTCGGCCATGTCGTCGTCGCTCGGCACGCCCGGCCCGGTCAGCGCCTGCTCGTCGCCGAGGAGGTGCTGGCCGGACGCGATCACGTACCGACCCGCGAACGCGCCGTGGCGGAACACCGCCTGCTCAGCAACCCTACCGATGCAATTTGTGGAAGAAATGTGGCGCCGCCCCCTTCCCAGCTGGGCCTGGAGAGGCCGCGGCCAAAGTCAAGATCGACCCGTCTCTCGCCAAGCGGCCGGCGAGCCCGATCCGACGAAACCCAGGTAAGCGTACCCACTGGCTGTTGAGAGCGAATCCAACGGGCTTGCCAATAGCTCGAACGAGCGAGGGCGCCGACTTACGCGTGCTAACTTTTGGGAGATTCTTGTTAGCACCGCGGATCATGGATCCTAGCCAAGTGCTTGATTTGTATGGCGCGCCTACGGGGAATCGAACCCCGGTCTGATCCGTGAGAGGGACCTGTCCTAACCGCTAGACGATAGGCGCTTTACTTGAGCAAGACTTGCTTACTACATACCTACCTTGGGACAGTCAACGATCGTAGCGGTCATTGGAACACCTGCAGGCCGGCAACCCTTGGTAGGCTGACCGTGCCCAACCCCTTGTACCTACATACTCGGTAGGGTCGAAGGGGCATGAAGCTGTCCTAGACCGCTGGGCGATGGGAGCTTCCCGCGGCGGCGTGGCGATCCTATAGCGACGCCTGAATGCGGGAGCAACCCCCGCGTGACGCTTTTTCGAGGCGGGCGGGAGAAACGGTGTGACGGGTGATCCGGTGGGGAATGCGGGCGGGACGGAGCGGCAGGGCGTGGTCGCCGCGGAGGCGCCGGTGCGGCTGGATCGGGCGCTGGCGCTCCTGTTCCCCGACCTCTCGCGCTCGCGGCTCCAGGATCTGGTGCGGGCGGGCCATGTGCGGCGGGACGGCGCGGCGGTGCGCGACCCGTCCCTGAAGGTCGCGGCCGGCGCGAGCCTCGCCGTCACGGTGCCGGAGGCCGCGCCCGCCGCGCCGCTGCCCGAGGCGCTCGGCCTCGTCGTGCCCTACGAGGACGACGACCTCGTCGTGATCGACAAGCCCGCCGGCCTGGTGGTGCATCCAGGCCCCGGCAACGAGACCGGCACGCTCGTGAACGCCCTGCTCGATCATTGCGGCGACAGCCTCTCGGGGATCGGCGGGGTGCGCCGGCCCGGCATCGTGCACCGGCTCGACAAGGACACGAGCGGCCTGATGGTCGTGGCCAAGAACGATGCCGCCCATCACGGCCTCGCCGCGCAGTTCGCCGACCACGGCCGCAGCGGGCCGCTGGAGCGCGCCTACCTGGCGCTGGCCTGGGGCGTGCCCGAGCCCGCGCGCGGCACCGTCACGGCCGAGCTCGCCCGCTCCCGGCACAATCGTGAGAAGATCGCGGTGGTGCGCCCTGGCGAAGGCCGCCACGCGGTGACGCACTACGCCGTCGAGGCGCGCCACGGCGCGGAGGTCGCCCGGGTGCGCTGCCGCCTGGAGACCGGGCGCACACACCAGATCCGGGTGCACCTCGCCCATATCGGGCACCCGCTCCTCGGCGACCCGGTCTATGGCGCAGCCTTCAAGACCAAGGCGGCGCGGCTGCCGGAGGCGGCCCAGGCCGCGCTCGCGGCGCTGCGGCGGCAGGCGCTGCACGCGGCGCTCCTCGGCTTCGCGCATCCGCGCACGGGCGAGCATCTGCGCTTCGAGAGCGCGGCCCCGCCCGACCTCGCGCGGCTGGCCGCGACGCTCGGGCTGTAACCGCCGCACGGGGACAGCGAAGGGGAAGGGCAAAGGGGGATGGCGCGCCCGAGTTGCCCGCCGGCAACGGTCAAGCCCGATCCGCGCGCAGGTGCGAAAGGACACCGATACCCGCGGCCAATCGTGCCAGTGTCAACCGACCGGGCCCTCGCGCGTTGATCACGACAACCGGTTCGCGGAACCGCTACCGGCCCGACGGCTCACGGAGTACAGATGGTGAGTCGCACGGCCGGCTCAAGGAGCGACCGTCCGCAACACGCGTCCGCCCGGGAGGGGGACCCTCAAGGAGAATGCCCATGGCCGGCGCTTTGCCCGTGCTCGCCAACGAAGGTGGCCTGTCGCGCTACCTCGACGAGATCCGCAAGTTCCCGATGCTGGAGCCGTCGGAGGAGTTCACCCTCGCCAAGAGCTGGCGCGACGGGGGTGACCGCGAGGCCGCGCACCGCCTCGTGACCTCGCACCTGCGTCTCGTCGCCAAGATCGCGATGGGCTACCGCGGCTACGGCCTGCCGATCGGCGAGGTGGTCTCGGAAGGCAATGTCGGCCTGATGCAGGCGGTCAAGCGCTTCGACCCCGACAAGGGTTTTCGCCTCGCCACCTACGCCATGTGGTGGATCAAGGCCGCGATCCAGGAATACATCCTGCGCTCGTGGTCGCTCGTGAAGATGGGCACCACCGCCAACCAGAAGAAGCTCTTCTTCAACCTGCGAAAGGCCAAGGGCCGGATCTCGGCGCTCGACGAGGGCGACCTCAAGCCGGATCAAGTCGCACAGATCGCGACCCGCCTCGGCGTGCCGGAGCAGGACGTGGTCGACATGAACCGGCGCCTGTCCGGCGACACCTCGCTCAACGCGCCGCTGCGCGAGGAGGGCGAGGGCGAGTGGCAGGACTGGCTCGTCGACAACAGCCCGAGCCAGGAGACCGTGCTGGTGCGCGAGCAGGAGGGGCAGAACCGCCTCTCGGCCCTGCGCGACGCCCTCGGCGTGCTCAACCCGCGCGAGCGCCGCATCTTCGAGGCGCGGCGGCTGGCCGACGACCCGATCACGCTGGAAGACCTCTCCGGCGAGTTCGGCGTCTCCCGCGAGCGCGTGCGGCAGATCGAGGTGCGGGCCTTCGAGAAGGTGCAGGAGGCGGTCAAGCGCAACCTCGCCACCCGCGAGGCCTCCCCGGGCCGTGAGGCGCGGGCCGAGGCCTGACGCCGCCGGAATCCCGACGCCGCGCGCCGGGATCGCCGCTCCGATGCCGCCCGTTTCGGAAGCGGGCGACGGAGGCCGGCGGCTCAGGCGGACGCGACCGCGCCGGCCCTCACCGCCACTGCTCGAACGCCCGCTGCATCACCTGCGCGCCCGTGTTGCCCTTCTCGAAGGTCACCACGGCGCGCTGACCGTTGGCGTAGCGCAGGCCGAGATCGAACCAGTTGCGATGGAGCAGGAAGTCGGTGTTCCGATCGACGTCGTTGCGCAGGGACGACAGCCCGATCAGGAACAGGTTCTCGCGCACCCGCACCGGCAGTCCCGAGAGGGGTGAGCCCCGGGCGCCCTCATCGTCCTTGGCCTGGAGCAGGCCGACATCCTGAACCGTCCGCTTCGACGCCTCCGGCCCCGACGGGCTGAAGGCGAGGCTCACGGTGTGCGAGGCCGGCAGGGTCGCGTCGAGATTGCGCTGGATCGTCAGCGTCAGGGTGAGGGCGTCCGGGATCGTGATCGTCGCGACGATCGCCGTCTGCAGGGGCTGACCCTGCTCGCCGCTCACGGATTCCAGCCGCCACAGGACGCGCCCCTGGCTCGTCACCGGCTGCGCGTCCGGTCCGCCGCCGCCCTCCTCCAGCAGCGTCGCGCGCTGCGCGACGGCGAGGTCGGGCTGGGCCGGCGCCTGACCCGCCCCTTGAGCGGGCGCGCGGCCCTCGGCGGGCGTCGCGCGCTCGGCCGGCGCCGGCTCGCCGCCGACCCGGTCCGCGAATTTCGCGTCGCCGCTCTCGGGCTGGCTGTCCGCGCCGCTCGGCGCGGCCGCCTGGAACTCGGTCGGACGATCGCGCAGCAGGTAGGCCGCGACCGCGATCGCACCGATCACGCAGGTGAGTACGACCCCCACGAAGGCGTTGCGCAGGAGCCGCGAGCGGTTGCGCGGCGCCACCACGTCGATGCGCGGGCGCTGGCGCCCGTTCGCGATCTCGGGCGTGGCCGCCGGCTCCGGGGCGGCGACCGGCTCCGGCTCGGATGGGGGCGGCGCCTCGCCGGGCGGCCGCGGGGCGGCGATGGCGATGGCCGGCTCCCGCGGCGGCTCCACCGGCGCCGGGACGAAGTGCGGCGGGGGCGCCGGCGGCAGGAAGGGCTCGGCCGGGTGCTCGGGCGGCGCGGCCTCGGCGAAGGCGGCCGGCCCCGGCACGGGCGGCGGCGGGGCCGGCGTCTGCACCGGCGGCGCCGGCGAAGGGACGGCCGGCGGCGGCTCCGGCACCTTGGCCGGACCCTGCGCCGGGGCGGGCGCGACCGCCGGCGCGGCGTCCGGATCGTTGGCGGCGGCCGGGATGTCGTAGGTCGCCTCCAGACGGGTGATCGCCGTGTCGAGCGCCCGGCGCTCGGTGTCGATGTCGTCCTCGCTCAGCGGCGGGTCGATCGAGCGGAGCTGGGCGACCAGCGCGTTGCGCGCCCGGTCGTAGACGGCCCGGCGCATCGCGGGCGTCCGGTCGGGCAGCGCGTCGAGGGCGCGCGCCAGCAGCGGGTAGTAATCGGCCATCGTCCCCGGTCCGGTCCCCTACGGGCTGACCTCTGGGCGCCACGCGCCCGAGGCTCGTGCTGCCTAGTCCTCGAAGGGGTTGTGCATCAGGATGGTGTCGTCGCGCTCCGGCGAGGTCGAGAGCAGGGCGACGGGCGCCCCGATCAGTTCCTCGATCCGGCGCACGTACTTGATCGCCTGCGCCGGCAGCTCCGCCCAGGAACGGGCGCCCGCCGTCGTCTCGGCCCAGCCCGGGAACTCCTCGTAGATCGGCTCGACCCGTCCTTGCGCCGCCTGGCTCGCCGGCAGGTGGTCGATGGTCTGGCCGTCGAGGCGGTAGCCGGTGCAGATCCGGATGGTCTCGAACCCGTCGAGGATGTCGAGCTTGGTCAGCGCGATGCCGTGGATCCCCGAGGTCCGCACGGTCTGGCGCACCAGCACCGCGTCGAACCAGCCGCAGCGGCGCTTGCGGCCGGTGTTGACGCCGAACTCGCGGCCCTTGGCGCCGATGGTCTCGCCGATCTCGTCGAACAGCTCGGTCGGGAACGGGCCCTCGCCCACGCGGGTGGTGTAGGCCTTGGCGATGCCGAGCACGTAGCCGATCGCGCCGGGCCCGAGGCCGGAGCCGGTGGCGGCCTGGGCGGCGACGATGTTGGAGGAGGTCACGAACGGGTAGGTGCCGTGGTCCACGTCGAGGAGCGCGCCCTGCGCGCCCTCGAACAGGATGCGCTTGCCGTGGCGGCGCTCCTCGTCGAGGAGCGACCAGACCGGCGCCACGTAGGGGAGGATGGTGGGCGCGATCGCCTTCAGCTCAGCCAGGAGCGCGCCCGCGTCGACCTCGTCGATCCCGAGGCCGCGACGAAGCGCGTTGTGGTGGGCGAGCAGGCGCTCGATCTTGGCGGGCAGCGTGTCGGGGTCGGCGAGGTCGACGACCCGGATGGCGCGCCGGCCGACCTTGTCCTCGTAGGCCGGGCCGATGCCGCGCTTGGTCGTGCCGATCTTGAGACCCACATTCGCGGTCTCGCGGAAATGGTCGAGCTCGCGGTGCAGCGGCAGGATCAGCGTGGCGTTGTCGGCGATGCGCAGCGTCTCGGGCGAGATCGCCACGCCTTGGCTTTGGATCCGCGCGATCTCGTCCACGAGATGCCAGGGATCGACCACGACGCCGTTGCCGATGACCGAGAGCTTGCCGCCGCGCACCACGCCGGAGGGCAGCAGCGCCAGCTTGTAGGTGACGCCGTCGATGACGAGGGTGTGGCCGGCATTGTGCCCGCCCTGGAAGCGCACCACGATGTCGGCCTGCTCGGAGAGCCAGTCGACGATCTTGCCCTTCCCCTCGTCGCCCCACTGGGCGCCTACGACGACGACGTTCGCCATGCGTGCCTTCGATCCGTGTGTTGTGCCAGCGGACGATAAGCCGGCTTGTGCGCGGGTAACCCGTTGCCGTGAGACCCTTTCCGCGATCCGGCCCGGGAAATCAAGCAAGCCGCCCCCAGGCAGCGGTGCATGGAGCGGTGCATGGCGGACGGGACGCTCCGCGCGACAGGCGCGCCGGGGGCGCCTAGAAGAGCCGGGAGACCGGCCCGAGCGGAGACCCGAGACGATGCGCACCGAGACGCCCCCGCTGATCCACCTCGCGGATTACCGGCCGAGCGACCACCTGATCGAGCGGGTCGATCTCGACGTGCGGCTCGACCCGCACCGCACCCGGATCACGGCGGTGCTGAGCCTGCGCCCGAACCCGGCGGGCGAGGCCGGGGCGCCGCTACGCCTCGACGGCGACGACCTGCGCCTCGTCGCGCTCGACCTCGACGGCGCGCCGCTGGCGCCGGGGAGCTTCACGGCCGGGCCGCAGGGGCTGGAGATCGCCGAGCCGCCGCAGCGCCCCTTCACGCTCACGATCGTCACCGAGGTGGATCCCACCGCCAACACGAAGCTGATGGGGCTCTACCGCTCCGGCGGGGTCTACTGCACCCAGTGCGAGGCGGACGGGTTCCGGCGCATCACCTACTTCCTCGACCGGCCGGACGTGCTCTCGGTCTACACCACCCGGATCGAGGCCGACGCCGCCGAGGCGCCGGTGCTGCTGGGCAACGGCGATCCCGTCGAGGGCGGCCCGGTCCCCGGCACCGACCGGCACTACGCCGTCTGGCACGACCCGCACCCGAAGCCCGCCTACCTGTTCGCCCTGGTGGGCGGGCGGCTGGACCCTGTCGAGACGACCTTCCGCACGCTGGAGGGGCGCGACGTCCGGGTCGCCGTCCATGTCGAGCCCGGCAAGGCGGAGCGGGCCGCCTACGCGCTCGACGCGGTGATCCGCTCGATGCGCTGGGACGAGGAGGCCTTCGGGCGCGCCTACGACCTCGCCGTGTTCAACGTCGTCGCCGTCTCGGATTTCAACATGGGCGCGATGGAGAACAAGGGCCTCAACATCTTCAACGACAAGTACGTGCTGGCCAGCCCCGAGACCGCCACCGACGCCGACTACGCGGCGATCGAGGCGATCATCGCGCACGAGTATTTCCACAACTGGTCGGGCAACCGCGTCACCTGCCGGGACTGGTTCCAGCTCTGCCTGAAGGAGGGCCTGACGGTCTTCCGCGACCAGGAATTCTCCTCCGACATGCGCTCGCGCGCGGTGCACCGCATCGCGGAGGTCCGCGCCCTGCGCGCCCGGCAGTTCCCCGAGGATGCAGGCCCGCTGCGCCACCCCGTGCGCCCGACCGCCTACGCGGAGATCAACAACTTCTACACGGCGACCGTCTACGAGAAGGGCGCCGAGATCGTCCGGATGCTCAAGACCCTGCTGGGCCCCGAGGCGTTCCGGGCCGGCATGGACCGCTACTATGCCGACAACGACGGGCGCGCCGCCACCGTCGAGGACTTCCTGAAGGCCTTCGAGGCGGAGAGCGGGCGGGACCTTTCGGCGTTCGCGCAGTGGTACGCCCGGCCCGGCACGCCGCAGCTCACGGCCTCGGGCCGCCACGACGCGACGGCGCGGACCTACGACCTGACCCTCGCCCAGAGCCTCGACGACGGCGAGCCCCTGGTGATCCCGGTGGCGCTCGGCCTCGTCGGCGCGGGCGGCGCCCTCGACGGCGCGACCTGCCCTGAGGTGCGGGACGGGGTCTACGTGCTGGCGGCGCGGGAGGCGACGCTCCGCTTCTCGGAGGTGCCGGAGCCGCCGGTGCCCTCGCTGCTGCGCGGCTTCTCGGCCCCGGTCCGGCTCCAGGCCGATCTCTCGGAGGGCGACCATCTGCGGCTGCTCGCCCACGACACCGACCCGTTCAACCGCTGGCAGGCCGCGCAGAGCGTCGCCCACGCCCTGATGCGCGGCGGCAGCGCCTCGGCCGCCTTCGCGGAGGCGCTCGGCCGGCTCCTCGACCGCGAGGGCGCGCGCGACCCCGCCTTCGCGGCCCTGGCGCTCGCGATCCCGAGCGAGGGCGAGGTCGCCAACGAGATGCGGGCGGAGGTCGATCCGGACGCGATCCACGCCGCGCGCAGCGCGCTCCGGCGCGAGCTCGGCCTCGCGCTCCGCCCGCGCCTCGACGCGCTCTGGGACGCGCTCGCCGAGGCACCTGGCGTCCCCTACAGCCCCGACGCCGCGGCGGCCGGCCGGCGGGCGCTCCGCAACGCCGCCCTCGACCTCGTGGCGGCCGGCGACCCGCAGACCGGCGCCGCCCGCGCCGCGGCGCACTTCGAGGCCGCCACCAACATGACCGACCGGCTGGCGGCGCTCGGCACGCTGGCGCTGATCCCCGGCGAGGCCCGGGAGGCCGCGTTCGCCGCCTTCGCCGAGCGCTACGCCGAGGAGCCGCTCGTCCTCGACAAGTGGTTCGCCGTCCAGGCGATGATCCCCGAGGACGGCACCCTCGCGCGCATCGCGCGCCTCACGGCGCACCCGGCCTTCGCGCTGACGAACCCGAACCGCGTCCGGGCCCTCATCGGCTCCTTCGCGTTCGGCAACCCGACCCAGTTCGCGCGGCCGGACGGGGCCGGCTTCGCCCTCGTCGCCGACACGGTCCGGGCGCTCGACAGCACGAATCCGCAGGTCGCCGCCAAGCTGCTCACGGCCTTCGGATCCTGGCGCCGCCTGAAAAAAACACGCGCCTGTAAGGCCGAGGAAATCCTCAAGCAGATCAAGACGATCCCGGGCCTGTCGCGGGACGTGGCCGACATCGCGGCGCGCAGTCTTGCGCCAATTAACCATTTGTAAACCAAACCGAAATAGCCGCCGGGGCGAATCCGCAACAGCCTCCCGCTGTCAAGCTGTAGCCTCAAAAATCCGTGGACAATCGCGGCGGCCCCAAGGCATATTGAATCCAGATTCGGGACGGCGCCGAGCGCCTCCCGACATCCCGATTTTCCCTAGGACGAGGTCCGGACATGCCGGAGGCGGCTTCCGCTTCCCTCTCCGCGCGTGCGGACACGATCTTGGGCGTCCACTGGCCGGCCCGTGCCAGGAGCGGGCGCCTCGCCCGGGTCGAGGCGGGGCTGCGCTACGCCATCCCCGCGCTGCTCTCGTGCTTCCTGGCCTGCCTCGTCGGCCTCACCGTCGTCCATGTCCGCGGCGAGCGCGACGAGATCGCGGCGGCCGCCGCCGCCGAGATCACGACGACGCTCCGGCTCGCCGCCGCGTTGCCGGGCGGCTCCATCGACCTCGCGGCGCTCGCGGCCGGTCAGGCCCGGACCGAGCGGCGCCTGCTTCTGATCGCCCCCGACGCGCGCATCCTCGCGGCCCAGCCGCCGCTGCCGGCCGGGCAGGACCGGCTCGTGCAGGTGCTCGGGGAGGCCGAGGCGCTGACGGTTCTCGGGCAGCGGGCCGGCGTCCTGACCCTGACGCCCCCGGGCGGCGAGCCGGTGCTCGCCGCGATGGGGCGGCTGCCGGACGGGCAGAGCCTCGCCGTGGTTCAGCCCCTGGCGCCCCTGCTGGCGGGCTGGCGCGAGCGCGCCCGCGACCAGACGGTGCTGGTCGGCGCCGCGATCCTCGTGATCCTCGGCGTCGCCGTGGCCTACGGGCTCCAGAGCCGCCGGGCGCAGACGGCCGACCGGGTCTGCGAGCAGATCCGCCAGCGCCTCGACATCGCCCTCGGCCGCGGCGGCTGCGGCCTCTGGGACTGGGACATCCCGCGCGGGCGGATCTACTGGTCGAACTCGATGTACGCGCTCCTCGGCTACCGGCGCGAGCACGAGTACCTCTCCTTCGGCACCGTGAACGCCCTGGTGCACCCGGACGATGGCGACCTCTACAGCCTCGCCCGCGGGCTGGCGGCCAACCAGACCTCGGTGGACCACGCCTTCCGGATGCGCGGCGCCGACGGCGCCTACGTCTGGCTGCGCACCCGCGCCGAGGTGGTGCCCGACCCCAACGACGGCGGCAGCCACCTCGTCGGCATCGCCATCGACGTGAGCGAGCAGCACCAGCTCGCCGAGACCAGCGCCACCGCCGACATGCGCCTGCGCGACGCGATCGAGGCGATCTCGGAAGCCTTCGTGCTCTGGGACACCGGCAACAAGCTGGTCCTGTGCAACTCGAAATTCCGCCACCTGCACGCCCTCAACCCGGAGGACGCGCAACCCGGCCGCCGCTACACCGAGGTGATGAGCCGGGGCATGCTCCCGCAGATCCGGCGCGAGATGCCGGAATCGGGGGCTGCCACCGCCCGCACCTTCGAGGCGGAGCTGACGGACGGGCGCTGGCTCCAGATCAGCGAGCGCCGCACCAAGGACGGCGGCTACGTCTCGGTCGGGACCGACATCACCAGCCTGAAGCGGCACCAGGAGCAGCTCGTCGCCTCGGAGCGCGAGCTGATCGAGACGGTCAAGGACCTCAAGCGCTCCCGCCGCACCCTCGAGGTCCAGACCCAGCAGCTCGCCGACCTCGCCGAGCGCTACCTCGACCAGAAGGCCACCGCCGAGACCGCGAGCCAGGCAAAATCCGATTTCCTCGCCAACATGAGCCACGAGCTGCGCACGCCGCTCAACGCCATCATCGGCTTCGCGGACGTGATGGCCAGCGGGGTGTTCGGTCCCCTCGGCTCGCCGCGCTACACCGAGTACTGCCGCGACATCGGCGAGAGCGGGCACTACCTGCTCTCGGTCATCGACGACATCCTCAACATGTCCCGCATCGAGGGGCATCGCGTCCGCCTCGCCCCGCGCGAGATCCCGGCGGAGCAGGCCGTGAATGCGGCGCTGAAGCTCGTCGCCGAGGCGGCGCGGGCGAAGTCGCTGCATGTCGGCCTCGACATCGCGCCCGACCTGACGGTGCTCGCCGACGCGCGCGCCCTGCACCAGATCCTGACCAACCTCCTGCAGAACGCCGTGAAGTTCACCGCCGCCGAGGGCCGCGTCGTGGTGCGCGCCCGCCGGGCCGGCGACCGCACCCACATCTTCGTGGAAGACACCGGCATCGGCATCCCGCGCACCGTCCTGCCCCGCCTCGGCCAGCCCTTCGTGCAGGTCGAGGCCAACATGACCCGCAGCCACAAGGGCTCGGGGCTGGGCCTCGCCATCGCGCGCTCGATGGCGGAGCTGCACGGCGGCTCCCTGCGGATCCGCTCCGAGGTCGACCAGGGCACGATCGTGCTGGTGCGACTGCCCGCCCCCACCCCGGAGCGCCTGGCCCAGGCCGCCGCGATGGCGGCGCCCGACGCGGGCGCGCAGGAGACGGTGGCCGCCCTGCGCGAGGCCTCGGGCGCGACGCGCCGCCGCGAGATGGCCCGCGCGGCGATCTGATTCAGCGCAGGTAGATCACGCTGTAGAGCGTGCGCCGCAGCTCCGCCTCCCAGAGCCAGATCCGGCCGTCCTCGCAGCGCTCGCGAATGCCGGGGCGCATGTGGGCGCAGTAGGCGCCCGTGTTGTCCTGCACGCGGTACTGGCAGCGCCCGCCGACCCGGCGGCGGGCCACCACGGTGCTCGAATGGTCGGCGGCGAGATCCGGGTCCTTCGGGTCGCGCGCCTCGAGGATGTACCAGCTGTAGCCGATCGTGGGCGCCCGGCCCCGGTCGAGGGCGTAGTCGAGCATCGCCAGCATCCGGTCGATCCGCGTCCGCGCCGGAAGCTTGCCGGTCTCGATCATCGCCATGAACTCGAGCTGGTTCGAGGCCACCCGGTAGGAGACCGGCAGCAGCGGCACCGGCGAGGGCCTGCGTCGGCAGAGTGCCGCGACCCGCGCCATCCAGGCCGCGTTGAGGGCGTCGGCCCGGCGGCTGCGCAGCCGCTCCACCGTCGCGCCGGTCGCCCGGAAGCACTGGTTCGGCGCCCGCACGTAGGCGCCGTAGCGCTGCGCCAGGAAGAAGCGGGCGTGGTGCGCGTAGCCCTCGTGCGAGGGCAGGTCGCGCTCGTCGCAGAGCCCGTCGAGATTGTAGAGCAGCGCCGCCGCGTCCTCCTCGCCGCCCTCCAGCTTGTCGAAGTAGGGCTCGTGGCGGGGGTTGCGGGTCGGGTCGATGTCGACCGCGTTGCGGCTCCAGGCGATGTCCTCGCGGAAGCGCGGATGCGCCCGGAGGTGCCGGGCGAGGCGCGGATCGGGCAGCGCGGCGAGGCGCTCGGGGTCGGCGAAGTAGAACTTGGTGGCGACGTCCAGCGGCGAGACCGCGCGCCCGACCCGCTGCGAGATCATGTCGGCGGTGGCATAGGCGAAGCAGATCGCGCTCTCCCCCTGCCCCACCGGGATGTCGGCGGGCCGCGGCGAGATCTGCACGCCCCCCGGCAGGGCGTGCGCGGCCGGCGGCATGGCGATCCGCACCGCCGGGCAGCCGGGGCTGCGGGCGTAGCGGGGTGCGGCCGGCAGCAGGTCCTCAGCGATGGCCGGGCCGGCGAGCGCGACCAGCATCGCGGCGAGCGCGCCGCGCCGCCGGATCCAGCATCCCCCGATCATTCCCGCCGCCCCCGCCGTCATCATCGAGGCCCGGCGGCCCCGGCACCCCTATAGCAAAGCCGTGCTCAGCGCGCCTCGCTTCCGCGCCAGGGCGGCGCCCGGTCGGTGGCCGAGAGGGTGTCGCGCGAGGCGGCGTCCGGGATCTCGGGGACCGGCTGGCCGGCGCGCCGGATCAGCCCGGCCAGCGCCTCGCGGGCGACGCGCTCGCGGGTCTCGGGCGGCAGCGCCGCGGCACCTGCCTGGATCGCGGCCGGGGCCGCGCCGGCCACCGCCGCCAGGACCGCGCCGCCGGAGGGCAGCGCGGGGGGGAGCGCATCCGGATCACCGCGCCTCAGGGCGAAGTAGGAGAGCACGCCGATCACCAGCATGGCGCGCAGCAGGAAGGACATGGGCTCGGCCCCGCGAAAATCCTGAGCAAGGTCGCGCGACCGTGGCGCGCGGGATCTGAAGCAGCCCTCAACGCGGCGCCCGAATCCTTCGACATGGTGAATATGGCTCCGTCCATCCGGCATGCGGCCGGTTACCTGCCGGAAAGCATCCCGGGCGATCGCGGAAGCCGGGCAACACTCGTTTAAGCGCCCCCTGCGACGGTCGGCCGGTCGTTCGAAGTCGAGCCGGGGACGCCGGGGCCGAGAGGTCCAGCGTTTTGCGTGTCAGTCTTGCGTATCAAAGATGTTCTGCCCTCGCTGATCGACGCGCGCCTCGCGGGTCTCGTGCACGATTCCGTGCAGGACGAGGCGGTGCGCCATCGCCACGAGCGCTTCCTGATCTCGCGGCTCGCAACCGGCGCCGTGATGATGGCGGCGCTGCCGCCCTACCTCGTCTGGCGCGGCGTGCCCTCGGTGATCGAGGGGCTCGCGGTGGCGAGCCTGCTCCTGCCGGTGCTGGCCGCCGTGATCCTCTCCCGCACCGGCCATCTCTGGATGGCGCACGCGATCTCCTCGGCGGGGCTGACCGGCCTCGTCGTCTGCCTCGCGGGCCTCACGGGCGGGGCGGGTTCGGCCGCCGCGGTCTGGCTGGTGGCGATCCCGCTGGAGGCCGCGATCTCGGGCTCGAAGCGCTCGGCGATCTCGGCCGCGGGGATCGCGGCGCTCGGCGCGCTGGTCGTGGCCTGCGCCGGGAGCTGGATGCCGGCCGGCCCCGTGCTCGACCTCTCGGTCTCCGTCGCCATGCCGGTCTTCGTGATCACGGCGATCGGCCACGTCGCGGCCCAGCTCGTCGGCCACCTGCGGCACGAGGGCCGGGTGCGCCGGCGCCTGCAGGACAACGAGGCGCGCGACCGCCTGCTGCTCTCGGCGATCGACGACCTCGTCACCTGGCACGACGTCAACGGCCGCGTCATCGAGGCCGGCGCCTCGGCCGCCCGCTTCCTCGGCGTCGAGGCCGGCGCCTTGCGCGCCCACGGCCTCCTGGAGCGGGTGCACGTGGCCGACCGCCCGGCCTTCCTGCAGGCGCTGAGCGACGTCGCGGCGACCGGCCGGCCCGCCACCGTGCCGTTCCGCCTCCACGTCGAGGCGACCGCCGACCGCACGGACGGCGCCCGCCTGATCCACGCCGAGATGCGCGCCCACCGGATCGCGCGCGGGGTGGAGGGCGCGGTCGCGGGCGGCGGAGTGGAATTCGGGGTCGTGGCCGTCACCCGCGACGTCACCGAGCACCGCCGGCACGCGGAGGAGCTGGAGCGCGCCCGCGCCGAGGCGGAGCGGGCCAACGAGATCAAGAGCCGGTTCCTGGCCAACGTCACGCACGAGCTGCGCACGCCGCTCAACGCCATCATCGGCTTCTCCGAGGTGCTGGGGGGCGCCGGGGCGGGCACGCTGGGGTCCGAGCAGGCGCGGGAATATGCCGGGATCATCGCGACGTCGGGCCGCCACCTCCTCGACGTGGTCAACTCGCTCCTCGACATGAGCCGGATCCAGAGCGGCAACTTCGACTACGCGCCGGAGCCGACCGACGTCGCCGACCTCGTGCGCAGCTGCTGCGACCTGATGCGGCTGCGCGCGGACGCCGCCGGGATCGCCCTGGTGCCGCCGGCCGCGGGCGGTCCCGTGGAGATCACGGCCGACCCGCGCGCCTGCCGCCAGATCCTGATCAACCTCCTGTCGAACGCCGTGAAGTTCACCGCCCGCGGCGGCCGGGTCGAGGTGGCGCTGCGGCGCACCGGCGCGGGACTCGAGATCGCCGTGTCGGATACCGGCGCTGGCATCCGCGAGGCCGACCTGCCCCGTCTCGGCACACCGTTCTTCCAGGGCGGCGGCAGCGACTACAAGCGGGCGCACGAGGGCACGGGCCTCGGCCTCTCGGTGGTGCAGGGCCTCGTCGGCCTGCACGGCGGCTCGATCGCCATCGAGAGCGCGCCGGAGATCGGCACGAGCGTCACCGTGACGCTGCCCCGCCTCTGTCGCCCGATCGATGCGCCAGCGGCGCCCGCCCCGGTCTCGACCTCGGTGCGGCGGCTCGTGCCCCGGGCCGCCGGCCCGGTGGTCCGTCTGCCCCTCGGCCTGTTCGAGCCGGCGACCACCGGGACCGAGTCCACCCGCCCCCTGAGACGCGCCGGCTGAGGGCGGATCCACGCGAGAAGCCCCGATCCCGGCAGGGATCGGGGCTACGCCATGAGGAGTGAGGATGCGCGATTACCGCGAGATCAGCGTGGCGGGCGACGAGCGACCGCAGAGGCGCGACACGGCCCCGAGGCGCCCCGCACCCCGGCGGCGGCAGCCCACGCCGGACTGGCGGGGGCTCGCCCTCTCCGGGCTCGGCGGGACCGTGCGCCTCTGCCGGACCCAGCCCGGCAGCGTTCTGGGCTCGCTGGCGGTACTGGGCGCCGTCGCGGCGGTCTGCGTGAACGCGCTGGGCTCGCAGGCGGGCCGCCACCCGGCCCCGATCCTGCCGAAGCCGGCGGTGGTCGCCTCGGCCAAGGCGCCGCTGCCGAGGGAGGCCGCAAGACCTGCGCCCGAGCGTCCCCCGGAGGTGCAGCGACCGGCCGAGCCCGTCCGGACCGCCGAAGCGAGACCGGAGCCGCGCAGGGAGGCGGCCAAGCCTGAAGCCAAGCCCGACCCGATCGCCGCGCTGATCCGCTCCGAGGAGACCACGGCCTCGGTGAGCCCGAAGGACACCGCCGTGATCCAGGCCCAGCGGGCCCTGAACAAGCTCGGCTACGGCCCGCTCAAGGCCGACGGCCTGATGGGCCCGGGGACCCGGGCGGCGATCGAGAAGTTCGAGCGGGCCGCAAAGCTGCCGGTGAAGGGCGAGCCGGCGGGCCGGACGCTGCGCGAACTGTCCCAGAAGGCCGGACAGGGCTGAGGTCCGGCGCGAGGCACGGCTTGCATCGCCGCGCGGGGGCGCGCATCCCGGCGCGTCCCGAGGGTTCCCGATGCCGCGCCTGCGCTCCGACTTCTTCGTCTCCGCCCATCTGCGCCGCCTCGACGTGGCGAACATCCCGGCCGTGCTGCGCCGCCGCGGCGCCGCGGAGGCCGGTTCGATCTTCGTGAAGGTCGATCGCCTCGACGGCAGCGCCGACCTCTATGGCCCCGCCCCGCAGGCCCTGTTCGACGACGAGAATTCGGGCGACCGCCGCTTCAGCCCGCTCCTCCAGGGCTCGACGCCCCTCGACGTCGAGGAGCGGCTGGCGAAGGAGGCGCGGTTCGACTCGGATCTCTGGATCATCGAGATCGACGACCGGGCGGGACGGCATTTTCTGGATCTGGCCGAGTAGCGGGTCTCAGATCGATCCCACCGTCCTGAGCCGCGCCCGCGGGTGGATCTCGGCCTGGCTCATCACCGGGGTCTCGCGGCGGAAGCGCTCGATGATCGAGCGCACGAAGGGCCGGGACTGCGCCGAGGTGACGAGGACCGGCATCTCGCCGAGCCGGGCCGCCTGCTCGAAGCGGTCGCGCACCGTGTTGACGAACTCGGAGAGCTTCGAGGGCTGCATCGCGAGGTAGCGCTCCTCGCGCTCGCCCACGATCGAGTCGAGGAAGGCCTGCTCCCAGGCCGGCGACAGGGTGATGATCGGCAGCATGCCGTCCGGCCCCTGGTACTGCGCGCAGATCTGGCGACCCAGGCGGGCGCGCACGTGTTCCACGATGTCGCGCGGGTTCTTCACCGCGCCCGCCACCTCGGCGATCCCCTCGATGATCGCCCCGAGATCGCGGATCGAGACCCGCTCGGCGAGCAGGAACTGCAGCACGCGCTGGATGCCGGTCGTGGAGATCTGGGCCGGCACCACCTCCTTCAGGAGCTCGCCGTGTTCCTTCGGTAGCTCGCGCAGAAGCTTCTGCACCTCGACGTGGTTGAGGAGTTCCGAGACGTGCGCCTTGATGATCTCGGTGAGGTGCGTCGAGACCACGGTCGCGGCATCGACCACCGTGTACCCCTTGAGCTGGGCCTGGTCGCGAAGCCCCGCGTCGATCCAGGTGGCGGGCAGGCCGAAGGTCGGTTCCAGCATGTGCTGGCCGGGCAGCTGCACCTGGCCGCCCATCGGATCCATCGCCATGAACTGGCCGGGGAAGATCTTGCCGGTGCCGGCCTCGATCTCCTTCACCCGCACCACGTAGGCGTTGGCCTCGAGCTGGACGTTGTCGAGGATACGCACCGAGGGCATCACGAAGCCGAGTTCCGCCGCGAGTTGGCGGCGCAGCGCCTTGATCTGGTCGGTGAGCCGGTCGCCGGCCTCGCCGTTGACGAGCGCGAGCAGCGCGTAGCCCATCTCCAGCTTCAGGTCGTCGAGCTTGAGCAGGTCGGTGACCGTCTCCTCCTTGGCGGCGGCCGCGGCTGCCGGATCGGCGGGCTTTCCGTCCGCGTCGAGGGGCGGCGCCTCCTTGGCGGTCTTGGCGATGCGCCACGCGGCGTAGCCGGCGCCGCCCGAGAGCAGCAGGAAGGGCAGGATCGGCATGCCGGGCAGGAAGCCGATCAGGATCATGACGCCCGCCGACATGCCGAGCGCCTTCGGGTAGTGCGCGAGCTGCTTGCCGAGCGCCTTGTCGGCCGAGCCCTTCACGCCCGCCTTCGAGACCAGGATGCCGGCCGCCGTCGAGACGATCAGCGCGGGCACCTGAGAGGCGAGGCCGTCGCCGATGGTGAGCAGCGTGTAGCTCTTGGCCGCCGCGCCGAAGGGCATGCCCTGCTGGGCCACACCGATGATGATGCCGCCGATCACGTTGATGAAGGTGATGAGCAGCGCCGCTACCGCGTCGCCGCGCACGAATTTCGAGGCGCCGTCCATCGCACCGAAGAACGAGGATTCCTCCTCCAGCGCCGCGCGCCGGGCCTTGGCCGCCTTCTCGTCGATCAGCCCCGCCGAGAGGTCGGCGTCGATCGCCATCTGCTTGCCGGGCATCGCGTCGAGGGTGAAGCGCGCCGCGACCTCGGCGATGCGGCCCGAGCCCTTCGTGATGACGACGAAGTTCACGATGATCAGGATCGCGAACACGATGATCCCGATGACGAAATTGCCCCCCATCACGAAGTTGCCGAAGGCCTCGATGACGTGGCCGGCCGCCGCCGTGCCCTCGTGGCCGTGGCCGAGGATCAGGCGCGTCGAGGCGAGGTTCAGCGCCAGCCGCAGCATGGTGGCGATGAGGAGCAAGGTCGGGAAGACGGTGAATTCGAGCGGGTTGTCGATGAACAGGCCCGTCATCATGATCAGCACCGACATGATGATCGAGACGGCGAGCAGCAGGTCGAGCAGCACCGCGGGCAGCGGGAAGATCAGCACCGCCAGGATGCCCATCACGGCGGTGGCGAAGAACAGGTCCGAGCGCTTGGACAGCGCCTGGAGGTCCCCGCGATTGGGCATCGTGAAGCCGGAGAGCGCGCCCCCGATCCCGCCCTTGGCCGGCATTGTGGCCGTGTCGCTCATGCCCGGTCTCTCACCCGCCCTCGCGCCCGGAGCCTCCGGCTCCGGACGGACACGGCAAGATTTGCCGGGTGCATGGTTAGCGGGACGTTAATCGGAACCCCGGCGCGCGCCCGGGGCTTGTGACGGAACAGGCCGCCACGGGACAGCGCACGGAATCGAGGCCCGGCGGCGCCACACCGATCGCCCCCACGAGGATCGCCGCCGATGCGCAGCCCGCTCCTGCCCGCAGCCCTTCTGGCCCTCATCGTGACCGGCGCCTCCGCGCAGGAGCCGCAGGCCAGACCGCAGGCGGCCCCCGAGGCGCCGCACGGACAGGGCGCGGTCGGCGAGCCGCTCCAGCCCGGCGCCAACAGCTTCACCGAGGCCCAGGTGCGCGAGCGCTTCGCCAAGATGGGCTTTGCCGAGATCACCGACCTGAAGAAGACCGACCAGGGCATCTGGCAGGGCACCGCCACCCACGCGGGCAAGCAGGTTCGGATCGGCATGGATTACCGCGGCAACGTCGCCGCCCAGTAGCGGCGGCCCGCCCCACACAGACCCGGAGACAGACCATGGCCACACGCGCCGTCACGGCCCTGTTCGACGATTACGAGGCGGCGGCCCGCGCCGTCGACAAGCTGGAGGCGGAGGGCATCCCGCACAGCGACATCAGCATCGTCGCGAGCGATCCCAAGAATCGGATCGGCGGGCGCACGCCCACCGCCCGCCCCGCGGCCGAGGAATCGGACGCGGCGGACGGCGCCGGCACGGGCGCGACGCTCGGCACGGTACTGGGCGGCGGCGCCGGCCTGCTCGCCGGTCTGGGGCTTCTGGCGATACCGGGCGTCGGCCCGGTGGTGGCGGCGGGCTGGCTCGTCGCAACCGTGACGGGAGCCGGCGTCGGCGCGGCGGCCGGCGGCCTGATCGGCGGCCTCACCGGCGCCGGGCTCAGCCAGCACGAGGCCGAGACCTACGCGGAGGGCGTGCGCCGCGGCGGCACCCTGGTCACCGCGCGCGTCGATGACGGGCTGGCCGACCGGGCGCTGGCGATCCTCGACAAGCACGGCTCGATCGACCTCGACGAGCGCGCCCAGGGCTGGCGCGCCGAGGGCTGGACGGGCGGCGGCGCGACGGACGGGACGGCGTCCAGCAGCGCGAGCGGCCTGGGCACGGCGAGCGCCGCGGGCGCGGCGTCCGGGGGCCTCGGTGATCCGAGCGCGCCCGCGACCGCCGGCCTGCCGAAGACGACCGACGTGGCGCGCGAGGAGCCGGGCCGGCAGACGGGTACCGCCCCGGCGCCGGGCCAGACCCACGGCGCGACGACGCGCTGAGGCGTCATGCGGCTTCCGGCCGGTCCCTTCGCGTGTTGCTGTATCCCTCTCCCCGCCGAGCGGAGGGAGGGAGGAGCTACAGCTTGAGGCGCTGAGGCAGCGTGCCCGTATCGGACATCCCGAAACGAGAAAGGGCCGCCCCCCGGGCGACCCTTTCCGATTCGCAGTTTGGCGCGCTTCAGGCCCGCAGGCGGGTCCGGACCTCGCCGAGGCTCGACCGGATCAGGTTCTGGGCGGCGTCGCCCTGCATCCGCTCGCGCAGGATGGTCTCGGAGACCTTCACGGCGGCATCCGCCGCGGCGGCGCGGACCTGGGCCTCGGCCTGAGCCTCGGCCTGGGCGATCTTCGACTCGGCCGCCTTGGTGCGGCGGGCCACGAAGTCGTTCAGGCGCTGATGACCCTCGGCGGCGGCACGCTCGGCCTCCTCGCGGGCGCTCGCGACGATCGCCTCGGCCTCCCGCTCGGCCTCGGTGCGGCGGCGCTTGTAGTCCGCCAGCACGGCGGCGGCCTCTTCGCGCAGGCGCTTGGCCTCGTCGAGTTCGTTGCGCACGCGCTTGGCGCGGCTGTCGAGCCCCTTGGTCATCGCGCCGAAGGCCCCGGCCTTGGCGGCGAGCGCCAGGAAGACCACGAAGGCGACGAGGACCCAGAATTCCGCGGTGAGCAGCATGGTTGTGGGTTCCTACTCAGTGCGCGGTGGCGTTGAGGGCGCGCTCGACGCTGGCCTGGTCGGGGGCCTGGCCGGTGAGGCGCTCGACGATGGCGGTCGCGGTCTCGCCCGCGATGGTGCGGACGTTGCCCATGGCCTGCTCGGTGCGGCCGCGGATGGTGGTCTCGGAGGCGGCCAGACGCTGGTTCAGCTCGGCCTCCAGCGTCTTGCGCTTGGTCTCGGCCTCGGCCGAGAGCGCGTTGCGGGTCTCCTGGGCAATCTCGCGGGCCTTGCCCTGCGCGTCGGCGAGCGACTTCTCGTAGGCCGCGCCCGCGGCATCGGCCTCGGACTTCATGCGCTGGGCCTCGTCGAGGTCGGCCGAGAGCCGGGTGGCGCGATCGTGCAGGATGCCCTGGATGCGCGGCAGCGCGATCTTCGACATCAGGTAGTAGAGCAGGCCGAAGGCCAGCGCGAGCCAGACGATCTGCGCCAGGAAGGTATGGGTCTCGAAGGGCGGGAAGGCGTGCTTCTCGGCCGGGTGCAGGATCTCGCCCTTGCCCGCGTAGGTGTCGGTCCCGGGCGGCGGAGTGGTGAGAGGGTTCGGCTGCGCCATGGTCCCGTCCTGAAAGGAGTGTGAAAACAATCGAGCGCTCGCAGGTCTAGCCCGAGCGCTCGGTGTCTCTCGCGAAGCTCCCGCCGCGTCGCCGTGGCCGGAGTGGGATCCGTCGGGATCGGGAGCTTTGCGGGGAACACCTGAGCCGTGCCCGTCGCCGCGGCGGACCCGCGGCGACGGAGCGATCCCGCCTCAGACGGCGAAGAGGAGGAGCAGCGCGACGAGCAGCGAGAAGATGCCGAGCGCCTCGGTCAGCGCGAAGCCGAGAAGCAGGTTGGTGCGCTGGCTGTCGGCGGCCGAGGGGTTGCGAAGCGCGCCGGCGTAGAACTGGCCGAACAGGTTGCCGAGGCCGATGCCCGCGCCCGCCATGCCGAGGCAGGCGAGACCGGCGCCGATGTACTTCGCAGCGACGGGATCCATGAGTAACTCCTGAGGTTTCGAACGATTTTCGTTGCGCGGAGGGAGGCCGGCCGAGGGTTCTCAGTGGCCGGGGTGAAGGGCGTCGGCGAGGTAGACCGCCGTCAGCGTCGCGAAGACGTAGGCCTGCAGGGCCGCCACTAGGAATTCCAGGGCCGTCAGCGCGATGGTGAGGAAGAGCGGGAGCGGGGAGAGGATGCTCCAGGCGCCGGCGAGCAGGAGCTGCGCGACGAAGAAGGCGAAGATCTTGAGCGCGATGTGGCCCGCCAGGATGTTGGCGAAGAGACGGACCGAGAGGCTGATCGGGCGCGAGATGAACGAGACGATCTCGATCGGCACCATGATCAGCAGGAGGGGCTTGGGCACGCCCGCCGGGATGAACAGGCCGAGGAAGTGGCTGCCGTGCTTCATCACGCCGTAGATCACGACCGTCGAGATCACCAGGAAGGCGAGGCCGAAGGTGATGATCAGGTGGCTGGTCACCGCGAAGGCATAGGGGATCATCCCGAACAGGTTCAGGATGAGCACGAACATGAACAGCGAGAAGACGAGCGGCAGGAAGCGCTGCTCCTTGTCGCCGGTCGCCTGGTGCAGCGTATCGGCGATGAACTCGTAGAAGACCTCGGCCAGCGCCTGCATCCGGCCCGGCACCACCGAGCGGCCGGCAGTGGCCACGATGGTGATGAAGGCGATGACGCCGACGGCGGCGAACATGTAGAGCGCCGACTGGGTGAAGGCGATTTCCTGGTTGCCGATATGGCCCAGCGAGACGAGCGGCTTCAGCTCGAACTGGTGGATCGGGTCGATGCTGGCCGCCATGCTCTTGCTTCTGCTCCCTCGCGCGCTCGGGCGGCCTTGGCGGCCCGCCCCGGGCGGCTAACCCGAATCCGTGTCGACCCTCAAGGGCCTTTGCGATCTTTTGGGCCCCCGGGGCCGTTCGTCCCCGAGAAGCCGGACAGACGCATGATGTTGTAGACGCCCGTCACGAACCCCAGCAGCACAAGGACGATCATCCCCCAGGGTTTCGTCCCGAGGAAATGGTCGCACAGCCAACCGAGGATTCCGCCCGCGATGATGGCGGCGATGAACTCCGTGGAGAGCGTCATCGCCTGCCCGAGGGAGGAGTGCGCGGACGGCCCTGGACGCGGCGAAGGATCGGAAGAGGCCGCGGGCCGCTTGCCGTCGATCTGCGTCTCGAGACGTCTGAGCCTCGCGGAGAGTTCGCTGTCCGTGGGTGCCCGGTCTCCCTGCCCCTCGCCCTTGGTGTCGTTGCCGCTCACGGCGCGACCTCACAGTGTCGAGAGGACCCGGAAACGAGGCTTGCCCCCTTCAAGCGCGGCGCACCATAGTTTCGCCCCTATGGCGTGTCAAGGCACGGACAACATCAACCAAGTCACTGCGAAAGTTGATGTTTTGGCGTTTTCCGGGCCCGCCGGGACAGCTTGGCCCTCGATAAGCGTCGCCGCGGCGCTCAGGCCCCGAGGATCGGCTTGATCACCTTCTCCATCCCGTCGATCGTCATCTCGCCCTTGTAGCGCTCGCCGTTGATGAAGAAGGTCGGGGTGGAATCGACCTTGAAGGTGTCGAGGCCGCGCTGCTTCGTGGCGTTCACGCCGTCGTAGAGCTTCTGGTCCTTCAGGCAGGCCTCGAACTTCTCCTTGCTGATGCCGGCTTGGCGCAGCATCTGCTCCAGGGCGTCCACGGGCTTCTGCTGGAAGGCCCAGGCCTGCTGCTGGTCGAAGAGCAGGTCGGTGATGGGGTAGTACTTCGCGTCGCCGTCGCAGCGCGCCAGCATGAAGGCCGCGGTGGCCAGCGGATCGAGCGGGAACTCGCGCAGGGTGAAGCGCACCTTGCCGGTGTCGATGTAGCGCTCCTTGAGCGCCGGCCAGGTGGTGCGGTGGAAGGCGGCGCAGTGCGAGCAGGTCATCGAGGCGTACTCGATGATCGTGACCTTCGCGTCCTTCGGACCCAGCCAGACGTCGCCGAGCGGGCCGGGCTGCATCAGCGCGGCGGCGTCCACGCCCTGCGCCAGGGCCGGCAGGCCGAGCTTCGGCAGGATGACGGCCGCGCCCACGGCGAGCCCGGTGAGTTTCAAAGCGTCGCGCCGCGTGATCATGTCGTGACTGGCTCCGCTGATGGTCGGACGATCTCCGGGTCTGCGGTAGCGGGGCCGGACGGCGCTTGCAAGGCGACGAATCGACGGCGGTCCAGGCCTCGCCGGGTTACGGGGATGGCCCTGCGGCCGCGGCGATCCTCAGACCGCCTTCTCCTTGAGCTTGTGCTCGATCTCGTGGGCATCGAGGCCCGGGGCGGTCACCGGAGGCTCTGGCACGGCCGGCGTCTCGTTCCTGCCGACCGCGGCCGCGAGGCGCGAACGCTCGAACATCAGCACGATCACGATCGAGGCGAGCAGCGGCAGCCAGAGATAGAACACCCGGAAGACGATCACCGCAGCGATGACGGCGTCCTTCTGGGCGGCGTCGGTGATCTGCATCGCCGTGATGAAGACCAGCTCGAACACCCCGAGACCGCCGGGCGCGTGCGAGGCGAGCGCCAGCGAGAACGAGGCCAGGAAGATCGCCAGAACGGTCAGGAAGTCGACACCCATCGACTCGGGGAGCGCGAAGTAGATGATGCCGGCCGCGCCCAGCAGTTCCAGCGGCGCGGCGATCAGCTGGCGGCCCATGATGCCGGGGCGCGGATATTCCAGCTTGAACGCGCGGATGTGCAGCGGCGGCAGGCGCAGGACAGAGCCGGCGACGTAGAGCGCCACGAAGGCCAGCATGCCGATGCCGACGACGAGCGCGGTCTTCGGGTCGGTGAAGACGGCCGGGAGCTTGCCCTCGAGCCGCGAGAGCAGGTGCGGGTCGAGGACGAGGGTCAGGCCGCCGAGCGACACCGTGCCGAGGAAGAAGGTGAAGGAGCACAGCGCCACCAGCACCGCGACCTGCGCGGCCGAGAGCCCCTTGGCGGTGTAGGCCCGGTAGCGCACCAGCGCGCCCGAGAAGACCGAGGCGCCGATATTGTGCGAGAGCGCGTAGGTGGTGAAGGAGCAGAGCGAGACGAACAGCCACGAGATGTGGCGCACGCCGAGATGCAGCAGCGCGATCCGGTCGTACCAGGCCAGCGCCGCGTAGGCGACGAGGGTCGAGACCAGCGCCAGCAGGATCCGGTGCGGCGGGATCGCCAGGATCGCGCCCCAGATCGCCGAGAGCGAGGTGGACTTCAGTTCCTGGTAGAGGAAGTAGCCGGAGACGACGACGGCCGCGAGGCCGACGAGCGGCCAGATGAACTCGCTGATCTTCTTCATGGCACTCTCGTCCCCGGATCGGCGACCCTGATGCGCCAGGAACCGGCGCGCCGCAAGCGGGACGGGCCGCCCCTGCCGGGCGGGTGATGTCAGGCGATCGTGACCGTTTCGTGTGGGGCCCCCGGGATCGATCTCCGGCGGCGGAGCCGAACGCCGCGCGGGCGGCGGCGCATCCGGCCGGGTGTCGCGCAACGAAAAAGCCCGCCCCGTTCGGCCGGGGCGGGCTTCGGCAACGATCAGGACAGGGCGATCAGCCCTGCGGCCACTCGCGGATGTCGACGAAGCGGCCGGCCACCGCCGCGGCGGCGGCCATCGCCGGGGAGACGAGGTGCGTGCGCCCGCGCGGGCCCTGGCGGCCCTCGAAATTGCGGTTCGAGGTCGAGGCGCAGCGCTCGCCCGGCCGCAGCTTGTCCGGGTTCATGCCGAGGCACATCGAGCAGCCGGGCTCGCGCCAGTCGAAGCCCGCCGCCTTCAGGATCTTGTCGAGCCCTTCCGCCTCGGCCTGCGCCTTCACCAGCCCGGAGCCCGGCACGATCATCGCCGACACGCTCTGGTGCACCTTGCGGTCGCCGACGACCCGCGCGACCTCGCGCAGGTCCTCGATGCGTCCGTTGGTGCAAGAGCCGATGAAGACCCGGTCCAGGGTGATGTCGGTGATCTTGGTGCCCGGCGTCAGGCCCATATAGGCCAGCGCCTTCTCCTTCGACTGCCGCTTGTTCTCGTCGGCGATCCGGGCCGGATCCGGCACGAGGCCCTGGATCGAGATCACATCCTCGGGGCTGGTGCCCCAGCTGACGATCGGGGGGAGGTTCCCCGCATCCAGCCGCACCTCGCGGTCGAAATGGGCGCCCTCGTCGCTGACGAGGCTCTCCCAGTAGCGCCGCGCCGCGTCGAAGGCCGCGCCCTGCGGCGCCTTCGGGCGGCCCTTCACGTACGCGAAGGTGGTCTCGTCGGGCGCGACCATGCCGGCCCGCGCCCCGCCCTCGACCGTCATGTTGCAGATCGTCATCCGGCCCTCCATCGAGAGGGCGCGGATGGCCTCGCCCGCGTACTCGATGACGTGCCCGGTGCCGCCGGCCGTGCCGATCTCGCCGATGATCGCCAGGATGATGTCCTTCGCGGTGACGCCCGGCGGCAGCGCGCCGTCGACCGTGACCCGCATGTTCCGGGCCTTCTTCTGCACCAGCGTCTGGGTGGCGAGCACGTGCTCGACTTCGGACGTGCCGATGCCGTGGGCCAGCGCCCCGAAGGCGCCGTGCGTCGAGGTGTGCGAGTCGCCGCACACGATCGTCTGGCCGGGAAGCGTGAAGCCCTGCTCCGGCCCGATGATGTGGACGATGCCCTGGCGGCGATCCAGCGCGTCGTAGAACTCGATGCCGAAGTCGCGCACGTTCTCGGCCAGCGCCTCGAGCTGCGTGCGGCTCTCCGGATCCTCGATCCCCGCGCGCCGGTCCGAGGTCTGGACGTTGTGGTCCACGACCGCCAGCGTCTTCTCGGGATGGCGCACCCGGCGGCCGGCCACGCGCAGGCCCTCGAACGCCTGGGGGCTCGTCACCTCGTGCACGAGGTGGCGGTCGATGTAGAGGAGGCTGGTGCCGTCCGGCTGAACATCGACGACGTGGTCGTCCCAGATCTTGTCGTAGAGCGTGCGCGGGCTTGCCATGGCTTGGAGTTCGCTGTGGGGACCGACCGGGGCACCCGATGCACCCGGCTTGGAACCTCTCTTAGTAGGGGTCCGAGGCGAGAATCGGAAGAGGCGCCGCGCCGCCGCCGCGGGATGGCTGGCCGGCTTCTGTCGCACGGGTGCCGCGCGCGGGCGGCGACAACCGGCCCGGATGCGGTATGTGGAGGGATAGGCGTGCCCCGCGCGCCAGCCGGAGTCCCAACCGTGAGCGAGCCCGCCCCGCCCGAGATCCTGATGCTCCGGCCGATGCACCCGGTCGTGGCGGAGGCGCTGGGTGCCCGCCTCACCCTGCACCGGGTCGACGGCGCCGCCGACCCGGAGGCGCTGCTGAGAGAGGTCGCGCCCCGCATCCGCGGCCTCGCGGTCGGCGCGCAGACGCCGGTCGACGGCGGCCTGATGGACCGGCTGCCGAAGCTGGAGATCGTCGCCAATTTCGGCGTCGGCTACGACACGGTGGATGCGCGGGCGGCCGCCGCCCGGGGCGTCGTCGTCACCAACACGCCGGACGTGCTCACCGACGAGGTGGCCGACCTGACCCTCGGCCTCCTGCTCGCCACGCTCCGCCGGATCCCCCAGGCGGACCGCTACCTTCGGGCCGGACGCTGGCCGCAGGCGCCCTTCCCGCTCTCGCCGTCCTTGCGCGGGCGCCGGATCGGCATCCTCGGCCTCGGCCGGATCGGGCGCGCCATCGCGCGCCGGCTCGAAGGGTTCGGGGTCGAGATCGCCTATCACGGCCGCTCGCGGCAGGCGGACGTGCCCTACGCCTACCACCCCACCCTCGTCGGCCTCGCCGAGGCCGTGCACGTGCTGATCGTGGTGGCGCCGGGCGGCCCCGGGACCGCGGGGCTCATCGACGCCGCGGTGCTCCGGGGGCTCGGGCCGGAGGGCGTCCTGATCAACGTCGCCCGCGGCAGCCTCGTGGACGAGGCGGCGCTGGCGGCGGCGCTGGCGGACGGCACGATCCAGGCGGCCGGGCTCGACGTGTTCGCGGACGAGCCGCACGTGCCGGCGGACCTCGTGGCGTGCGACAACGCGGTACTGCTGCCGCATGTCGGCTCCGCCTCGCACCACACCCGCGCGGCGATGGGCCGGCTCGTGGCCGACAACCTGCTCTCGTGGTTCGAGGGGCGCGGGCCCCTGACCCCGGTGGCGGAGACGCCCTGGAAGGCCGGCGCCGAGCCATCCGAGGCGCCCGGCCCCGAGACATCCCGGAAGGTCGAGGCGTGAGACAGCTCCCCCTCGCGGCCCTCGCTGCCCTGCTGGGCCTCGGCGCGGCCGCGGCGCAGGAGGCGATCCCCGCCCAGCCGCCGCAGTTCCCGCCCCTGCTGCCTTCCGCGCCACCGGACCTCACGCCCGCCGCGCCGGAGGCACAGCCGACCTCTCCGCCGCCGGCCGATCGCCTGCCGGATCGATTCACCGGCGTCCCCGGTACCTGGGACCTCTCCCGCGACGGGACGAACCGGCGCTGCGTGATGACGCTCGGCCTCGACAACGGGCCGGTGGGGCGCAAGCTCGCCTTCCCGGCGGGCTGCCGGAGGGCGCTGCCGCTCACCGCCACCATGGTCGGCTGGCTCTACACAGAGGGCGGCGTGCGCCTCGTCGACAAGAACGTGCGCCCGCTCCTGATCTTCACCCCCCGGCCCGACCGGGGCAGCTACGGCGCGAAGGCGGAGAGCGGCGAGGTCTACAGCTTCGTGCCCCTCGATATCGCGGCGATGCGTCCGCCCGCGCCCGAAGCGGCCCTGCCCTCTGCAGCGCCGCCATCGGAGGCCGCCTCCAGCGTCGCCGGACAGTCGGCTCCGGCCGCCCTCCCCGCGCCCGCGGCGGGCGCCCCCGAGCCCGGCCTCTACGCGCTCGACCGTTACCGCGACCGCGATGTCTGCCGGCTCGAACTCGCCGGCGGTGGGGCCGTGTCCCTGATGCCGGGCTGCCGCGACAGCGGGATCGAGGTGTTCGGGCCCGCCGGGTGGAGCTTCGCCGCCGGCCGCCTGACGCTGACGGCCCGGCGCGGCCACACGGTCGGCCTGGTGCCGAACGGCGAAGGGGCCTGGCGGCGCGACCCGGAGACCGGCACCACCTTCGTCCTGCGCAGGGTCGAGCCCTGAGACCGTTGCCAAGTCCATCCCGTAGACCAGAGCTCAGCCCCGGGCCCGCGCGAGGTCCCGGACCTTTCGAAGGCCCGACGGGGTCGGCGCCCTACCCGACCTGATCCTGCACCGGCATCATGCGCTCGTGCAGGCCGTCGCGGCGCACGGCGACGTGCCAGACGGTCGCCAGGACGTGCAGGCCGACCAGCAAGTAGACCGCCCACTGCCCGGCGAGGTGGACGGACTGGAAGATCTTCTGCAGCCCCTCGTCCTTCGGCAGGCCCGGCACGGTGAAGAGCCAGAAATACGGGGTCGAGCGGCCCGCCAGCGCGCTGAGCAGGTAGCCGCTCACCGGCATGATCAGGAAGACCGCGTAGAGCAGCCAGTGGTTGATCCGGCCGAGCACGGCGAGCGCGGCGGGCATGCGCGGCTCGGGCGGCGCCGGGTGTAGGATGCGCCAGACGATGCGCACGACCACGAGGGCGAACAGCGTCAGCCCCACCGACTTGTGCAGCACGAACATGTCGCCCTTGGCCGGCGCGTCCCGGGCGAGGCTCGTCGCGATCCAGGCGAGGGGCAGCACCGCGGCGACGAGGAGGGCGGTCAGCCAGTGCAGCGCCTGCGCGACCCCGTTGTAGCGCGGCATGCCCGAGGCGGTGACGTAGGTGGGCGGCATCGTTCGCTCCGGCGCGGCCTGGATTTGATCCAAGTTAGATCCGGACGGGGCGAAGGGAATGGCCGCCATGGACGGGGCGGGCAATCGCGCTACAAACTCCGGCTCGAGGCTCATACGGATGTGGACGCCATGCCCCTGCTGCGCCGCGAGGCCCTCGTCCTGATCGGTGCCGCCCTGGCCCTACCCGCCCGCGCGGCGGAGGGTCGGGCCACGGACTTCGCCTTCGACAAGCCGGAGGGCGGCCCGCTGCCGCTCTCCGCGTTCCAAGGCCGGCCGATCCTCGTCGTCAACACCGCGACCGCCTGCGGCTTCGCCGGGCAGCTCTCCGGGCTCCAGGCCTTGTGGACCCGCTTCCAGGACCGCGGCCTCGCGGTCGTCGGCGTGCCCTCCCCGGATTTCGGAAACCAGGAGCCGCTCGACGGGCCGGCGATCGCGGAAGCCGCGCGCAAGAACCACGGCGTCACCTTCCCGCTCACCGCCAAGACCCGCGTGAAGATGCCGAACGCCCACCCGTTCTACGCCTGGGCGGCCGCCCAGCGCCCGGGCGAGACCCCGCGCTGGAACTTCCACAAATACTTGGTTGCCCGGAACGGCGCCCTGGCCGGCGCCTTCGCCACCCAGGTCGAGCCGAACGACCCGCGTGTGATCTCGGCGATCGCCGCGGAACTGGACAAGGCCTGAGGGCGCTCAGGCCGCGAAGATCGCGCGTCGCCCTTGCCAAAGCCCGAAAAACCCCCTATGCGCCGCCCCTCGCGTTCGCTCCGGCCGGGGGCTGAACGGACGGTGCCGCCTGCCGGCACAGGGCCTTGGCCCGTCGTCCCGTGTCTCCGCCTTCGATCAACCGCTCGGGCCATCATCACGGCTCGAAGGGCTTGGCGCCGGGCAAGCGTGAACGAACCGGCCCGGCGACCCGCGCAGCGCGTCACGGGCCTCATCCACGATGAAAGGCCCGAAATGCCTCTCTACGAGCACGTGCTCCTCGCCCGCCAGGACGTGACGTCCCAGCAGGTCGAGACCATGATCGACACCTACAAGGGTGTGATCGAGCAGAACGGCGGCCGCCTCGAGAAGATCGAGATGTGGGGCGTCAAGTCCCTCGCCTACCGCATCAAGAAGAACCGCAAGGCGCACTTCGCGCTCCTCAACATCGACGCCCCCCCGGCCGCGATCGCCGAGATGGAGCGTCAGATGCAGATCTCGGAAGACATCCTGCGCTTCATGACGATCCGCGTCGAGGAGCTGGAGCAAGAGCCCTCCGCGATGATGCAGAAGCGCGACCGCGACGACCGTCGCGACCGCGAGCGCGGCCGTCGCCGCGACGACGAGGGCTTCGGCGGCGGTGGCGGCTTCGGCGGCGACCGTGGGGATCGTGGCGACCGCGGTGGGGACCGTCCCGAGCGGGGCGAGCGTCCCGAGCGCAACTTCGGCGGGGAGAACTAAGTCATGGCCTTCGGTGCTGGTGGCGGCGGTGGCCGTCGTCCTTTCTTCCGTCGTCGCAAGACCTGCCCCTTCTCCGGCGCGAACGCTCCGAAGATCGACTACAAGGACGTGAAGCTCCTGTCGCGCTACGTCTCGGAGCGCGGCAAGATCGTGCCGAGCCGCATCACCGCGGTCTCCGCCAAGAAGCAGCGCGAACTGGCCCAGGCCATCAAGCGCTCCCGCTTCCTCGGCCTGCTGCCCTACGTCATCAAGTAGGTCTTTTCTGACCAGGCCGGTCCGGTTCCACGGGCCGGCCCCCGTATCATCAGAAGACGACGGCTTTTCCCGGCCGCCGTCATCGTTGGGGCCCACAATGCCTCTAACCCCGGTCGCATGAGACCGGCGGGACAGCGGAACCCATGACCCAGTATCTCGGCATCGGCATCGGCGCGGGCCTCGTCTCGGCCCTCCTGTTCGGCGTTCTCCTGAAAGGAACGCTGCTCGCGTTCGTGCTGAACCTCGTCTCGCCGCTGCCCATCCTGATCGTCGGCCTCGGCTGGAGCCACCGCGCCGCGCTCGCCGCCGCCGTCACCGGCAGCCTCGCGCTGGCGCTCGCGGTCTCGCCCTCGCTCGGCCTCGGCTTCGCGGCCTATCTGGCGCTGCCCGCGTGGTGGCTCGCCTATCTCACGCTGCTCGGCCGCCAGAACCCCGACGGCACGACGGAGTGGTACCCGACCGGGCGTCTGCTCGGCTGGGTCGGCAGTACCGCGGGTGCCGCAGTCGTGGCGATCGCGCTCCTGTCCTCGTCGAGCTACGAGGCCTACGAGACGCAGATGCGCCAGCTCGCCGGCAACCTGATCCGCGTGCAGATGCGCGACGGCACCGCGCCGGCGCCGCGCACGGAGACGAGCGAGGACGCCGAGCGGAGCGCCGAGACGCCGACCGCGCCCCCTGCCGAGCCCGCCGACCCGAAGGCCAAGGCCCAGGCCGAGCTGCACGCGGAACTCGCCGACGCGATGGGCCGCCTCCTGCCCGGCATCGCCGCCACCGGCCTCGCGCTGCTCCTCGTCTTCTATCTCTGGGCCTCGGCCCGCATCGTGCGCCTCTCGGGCCGCCTGCTGCGGCCCTGGCCGGACATCCCCTCGACCGCGATGCCGCGGGGCGTGCTCGGCCTGCTGGCGCTCGCCGTCGTGCTCACCCTGGCGCCGGGCTATCTCGGCGTGTTCGGCACGGCACTCGTCGGCGCGCTCTGCGCGGTCTTCGCGCTGCAGGGGCTCGCCGCCTTTCACGACCGCAGCCGCGGGCGGCCCGGGCGCGGAGCGCTGCTCTTCGGCCTCTACCTCATCCTGTTCGTGACGCAGGGCATCGCCCTCGTCGCGCTGACCCTGTTCGGCCTCGCCGATACCGCCCTCGACCGCCGCCGCCCCCGGGGCGGCCCGGCGACCTGAGACCCGTACACACACCCCTCTGAAAGGATCAGAACCATGGAAGTCATCCTCCTCGAGCGCGTGGCCAAGCTCGGCCAGATGGGCGAGACCGTGAACGTCCGCCCGGGCTTCGCCCGCAACTTCCTCCTCGCCCGCGGCAAGGCGCTCCGCGCCACCGAGGCCAACAAGAAGCGCTTCGAGGACCAGCGCGCCCAGCTCGAGGCGCGCAACCTCGACCGCAAGAAGGACGCCGAGGCCGTGGCCGAGAAGCTCGACGGCCAGAGCTTCATCCTGATCCGCCAGTCGGGCGAGACCGGCGTGCTCTACGGCTCGGTCTCCACCCGCGACCTCGCCGAGGTCGTCTCGAAGGAGGGCTTCACGGTCGAGCGCGGCCAGTTCGTGCTCAACCAGCCGATCAAGACGCTGGGCCTGCACACCGTGCCGGTGGTCCTGCACCCCGAGGTCGAGGTGAAGGTCACCGTCAACATCGCCCGCAGCCCCGAGGAGGCCGAGCGTCAGGCCCGCGGTGAGTCGGTCACCGAGCGCGAGGCGTTCAACCTCGACGACCTCGGCCTCGAGGTCGGCGCGGCGCTGGCCGAGGCCGGCGAGGGCGCCGACGACCGCGGCTGATCCCTTCGCGACCGGTGGACAGCGGGGATGATCGTCCCCGAGGGTTGACCGGTTCCTAATTTGTTCCAAACATGGACGCCCGCCGCTCTCCCGAGCGGCGGGCGTTCTTCGTGTCGCACCCCCGGCGCGCGGGCGGCGCGGCAAGCATCGGTCAACCATACCGGTGCATGGTCCGTGCAAGGTGAAGTCGCGCGGCCCACGGGGGACGCGCCTGAGGAGCTAGCCGATGGCCCTGCCCAACGCCCTGACGGCCCGGCTCGAGGCGGTCCCGACCGAGTACCGGGTCCAGCCCCACAACATCGACGCGGAGCAGGCGCTGCTCGGCGCGATGCTGGTCAACAACGACGCCTACTACCGCGTCTCGGACTTCCTGCTCTCCGAGCACTTCATGGAGGAGGCGCACCAGCAGATCTTCACGGTCGCCGTCTCGCTGATCAAGGCGGGCAAGCTCGCCACGCCCATCACCATGAAGACGTATCTGGGCGACGCCGATTTCGGCGGCCAGACGGTGATGCAGTACCTCGCCCGGCTGGCGGCGGATGCCACCACCGTCATCAACGCAGGCGAGTACGGCCGCACCATCTACGACCTCGCCATCCGCCGCCGGCTGATCAACATCGGCGAGGATCTGGTCAACGGCGCCTACGAGGCCCCCGTCGAGCAGGCGCCCCGCGAGCAGATCGAGCTGACCGAGCGCCGGCTCTACGAACTGGCCGAGGCCGGCCGCTACGACGGCGGGTTCCAGAAATTCTCCGACGCGCTCACCACCGCCATCGACATGGCGGCCAAGGCCTACCAGCGCGAGGGCAAGCTGTCGGGCATCGCCACGGGCCTCAGCGACCTCGATTCCAAGATGGGCGGCCTGCAGCCCTCCGACCTGATCATCCTCGCGGGGCGCCCGGCCATGGGCAAGACCTCGCTGGTCACCAACATCGCCTTCAACATCGCCAAGGCCTACCAGGGCGAGAAGGGGCAGGACGGCGTCACCAAGACCGTCAACGGCGGCATCGTCGGGTTCTTCTCGCTGGAAATGTCGGCCGAGCAATTGGCCACCCGCATCATCGCCGAGCAGTCGGGCGTGCCCTCCTACAAGATCCGCCGCGGCGACATCCGGCCGGAGGACTTCTACAAGATCACCGACGCCGCCCGGGAGATGCAGACGATCCCGTTCTACATCGACCAGACCGGCGGCATCTCGATCGCCCAGCTCGCCGCCCGCGCCCGGCGCCTGAAGCGCCAGAAGGGCCTCGACCTGCTGATCGTGGATTACCTCCAGCTCCTCTCCGGCTCGTCCAAGAAGGGCGACAACCGCGTGCAGGAGATGACCGAGATCACCACCGGCATGAAGGCGCTGGCCAAGGAACTCTCGGTGCCGATCATCGCGCTCTCGCAGCTCTCCCGTCAGGTGGAGAACCGCGACGACAAGCGCCCGCAGCTCTCGGACCTGCGCGAATCGGGCTCGATCGAGCAGGACGCCGACGTGGTGATGTTCGTGTTCCGCGAGGAGTACTACGTCGGCAACAAGAAGCCGCGCGAGGGCACCGAGGAGTTCTTCGCCTGGGAGGCCGAGATGCAGCGCGTCCACGGCAAGGCCGAGGTGATCATCGGCAAGCAGCGCCACGGCCCCACCGGCACGGTCGAGCTGCAGTTCGACGCCAACATCACCCGCTTCTCGAACCTCGCCCAGAGCGACCGCCTGCCCGAGCCGATGTGATCCACCTGCTCGAGGGTCGTAGCCGGTAGATGCCGCTCGCATGGATCGGCATTGCCGCGACGGCGTATAGGAGGGCGGAAATGCGCTGAAGACCGGCGCTTGCTCGGAGGAACGAACGATTCCCCCCACCGGACCCGTCGGACACGGCGCCCGCCTCACCGTCGATCTCGCGGCCATCGCCGAGAACTGGCGCCGCCTCGGCGCTCAAGGGCCCGGCACGCCCTGCGCCGCCGTGATCAAGGCCGATGCCTACGGTTGCGGGCTCGCGGCGGTGGCCCCCGCCCTGTGGCGGGTGGGCTGCCGCACCTTCTTCGTGGCGCATCTCGGCGAGGGGGCGGCGGCGCGGCGGGCAGTCCCTGAGGCCACGATCTACGTGCTGAACGGGCTGCCGCCGGGCGGTGCCGACGCCTTCCTGCGCGACGGCCTGCGGCCCGTCCTCGGCTCGCACGACGAGCTCGACGCCTGGGCCGGGGCGAGCCAGGGCGCGCACGGGGCCGCGCTCCACGTCGACACCGGCATGAACCGGCTCGGCCTCTCGGTGCCGGAGGCGCTGGCGCTGCGCGCAGATCCCCGCATCCGCGCCGCCGGCATCGACCTCGTGATGAGCCATCTCGTCAGCGCCGAGCAGCCTGAGGATCCGGTCAACGCCCGGCAGATCCGGGACTTCTCGGCCGCGCGCGCCGCCTTCCCGGAGATCCCGGCCTCGCTCGCAAACTCCTCGGGCATCTTCCTCGGAAGCGCCACGCACCACGACCTGCTGCGGCCGGGCTACGCCCTGTTCGGCGGCAACCCCACGCCCGGGCACCCGAACCCGATGCGGCCGGTGGTGCGGCTGGAGGCCGAGATCGTGCAGGTGCGCGCCGTCGAGGCGGGTGCGGGCGCCGGCTACAACCACCGCTGGATCGCCCCCGGCCCGCGCCGGCTCGCCACGCTGTCGCTCGGCTACGCCGACGGCTACCCGCGCGCGGCGAGCGGGCGCGGACACGCGCTCGTCGGCGGGGTCGCGTGCCCGATCCTCGGCCTGATCTCGATGGACCTGATCATCCTCGATGTCACCGAGGCGCCTGACGCCCGGCGCGGCGCGACCGCCGTATTGATCGGCGACGCGCTCGACGTGGACATTGTCGGGCGCGCGGCCGGCACGATCGGCTACGAGATCCTGACCGGCCTGGGTTCCCGGTATGTTCGCACCTATGTAGAGTGAGGCTGGTTCGACCGTCCGGCACTCGCGAGATCCATGGCCAAGATCCACCAGACCTTCGTCTGCCAGTCCTGCGGGGCGGTCTACAACCGTTGGCGCGGGCGGTGTGAGGCCTGCAACGGTTGGAACACGATCGTCGAGGAGACGCCGGGCGGCGGCGTGCAGGCGGGCCCCGCCGCGACCCGGCCCTCGCGGGCGCGGGGCCGTGTCTTTCCGCTCGAAGGGCTGACCGGCGAGGCCAAGCAGGCGCCGCGCATCCCCTCGGGCATCGCCGAACTCGACCGCGTCACCGGCGGCGGCTTCGTGCGCGGCTCGGTGATCCTGCTCGGCGGCGATCCCGGCATCGGCAAGTCCACCCTCCTGATGCAGGCCTCGGCCGCCATGGCCGGCACGGGCCAGCGCGTCGCCTACATCTCGGGCGAGGAGGCGGTGGGACAGGTGCGCCTGCGGGCCGAGCGCCTCGGACTCGCCGACCGGCCGGTGGAGCTCGCCGCCGAGACCAACGTCGAGGACATCGTCGAGACGCTCTCGCAAGGGCGCCCGCCCGCGCTCGCCATCATCGACTCGATCCAGACCATGTGGACCGAGACGGTCGATTCCGCGCCCGGCACCGTCACGCAGGTGCGCTCCTCGGCCCAGAGCCTGATCCGCTTCGCCAAGACCACCGGCACGGCGGTGATCCTGGTGGGCCACGTCACCAAGGACGGGCAGATCGCGGGACCGCGCGTGGTCGAGCACATGGTCGATGCGGTCGCCTCCTTCGAGGGCGACCAGGGCCACCATTTCCGCATCCTGCGCGCGGTGAAGAACCGCTTCGGTCCGACCGACGAGATCGGCGTGTTCGAGATGACGGACGGCGGCTTGGCCGAGGTGCCGAACCCCTCCGCCCTATTCCTGGCGGGGCGCGACCATCAGGCGGCGGGCACCGCGGTCTTCGCCGGCATGGAGGGCACGCGCCCGCTGCTGGTCGAGATCCAGGCGCTGGTGGCGCCCTCGGCCCTCGGCATGCCGCGCCGAGCGGTGGTCGGCTGGGACCCGAACCGGCTCTCGATGGTGCTCGCGGTGCTGGAGGCCCATGGCGGCATCCGGCTCTCGGGCCACGACGTCTATCTCAACGTCGCTGGCGGCCTGCGCATCTCCGAGCCCGCGGCCGACCTCGCGGTGGCGGCGGCGCTGGTCTCCTCGCTCTCCGGCTCGGCCCTGCCCCCGGAGACCGTCTATTTCGGCGAGATCGGCCTGTCGGGCGCGATCCGGCCCGTCGCGCAGGCGAGCGCCCGCCTGAAGGAGGCGCAGAAGCTCGGCTTCGCCAAGGCCTTGATGCCTCAGGGCCGCGAGACAGCCGACCGGGCGCTCGCCACCGAGGCGCTGCGCCACATCGCCGACATGGTGGCGGGCATCGCGGCCAACGGGCCCAAGCGCGGCGGGCGCGGCCGCAACCACAATCCGCGCTACGAGGAGGCGGATTAGCCCTTCGCCCACCGGTTGCGCGCAATCCCCGCACAAGGGTGACGGCTGAGGTTCCTCGGGATATACAGGCGCCGCGGTCCCCGGGGGAGCCGCGCGACCACCGCCCATGGCCGATCCCCGCCCGACCCAGATGCGCTGATGCCGTTCTCCATCCTCGATCTCGTCGTGCTCGGCATCGTGGTGATCTCCGCGCTGCTCGCGGCCGTGCGCGGCGTGACCCGCGAGGTGCTCGCGATCATCGCCTGGGTCGCCGCCGCGGCGGTGGCCTGGAAGTTCCACCCCATGCTGCTGCCGACCGTGAAGCAGCACGTGAACAGCGACACGGTGGCGCTCGTCGCCTCGATCGCCGCGATCTTCCTGGCGACGCTGATCGTCGTCTCGATCATCACCGTGAAGATCTCCGACGTGGTGCTCGACTCGCGCATCGGCGCGGTCGATCGCTCGCTCGGCTTCCTGTTCGGGGCCGCGCGCGGCTTCCTGATCTGCGTGATCGGCTGGGTGTTCCTGTCCTGGCTCGTACAGGGCAAGGTGCCGGACTGGGCCTCGCAGGCGCGCTCGCGCCCGATGCTGGAGAAGTCCGGCGACGCGCTCGTCGCGCAATTGCCCGAGAATCCGGAAGGCTTCCTCAAGCAGTTCAAGAAGCCGAAGGTCGACACTCCCCCAAACGAGCCGGTCGATGCCCCGGCCGACGAGACCCCGGCCCAGCGCCGCACGGACGGCGCAGCCACGCCGGCGCCGCGACGCTGACCTGCGCGCGCCGGCGCTTGGTCGGCGGGCGGAAAGCCCCTAGATAACCGCGGTCGAGGCGGCCGGGTGGAATGATTCCACGCAGCATTGCCTCACGGCCCGCGCCAGCATATCCGGCGCCCGCCGCCGGATCCCGGCGGCCATCAGGGACCGACATCGAGCATGCCCGACCGCGCCGTTGCTTCCGCTTCCGCCGATTTCGACCTCGATCTCGACGGCGATACGCTGCGCGAGGAGTGCGGCGTCTTCGGCATCTTCGATCATCCGGACGCCTCCGCCATCGTGGCGCTGGGGCTGCACGCCCTGCAGCACCGCGGCCAGGAGGCGGCGGGCATCGTCTCCTTCGACGGCGCGGTGTTCCACTCCGAGCGCCGCCCCGGCCTCGTCGGCGACTCCTTCTCGGACGGCGAGACCATCGCCCGCCTGAAGGGCCGTGCCGCGATCGGCCACGTGCGCTACTCGACGACCGGCGGCACCATCCTGCGCAACGTTCAGCCGCTCTTCGCGGAGCTGGCCAGCGGGGGCCTCGCGGTGGCCCACAACGGCAACCTGACCAACGCGCTCTCGATCCGCCGCGACCTCGTGCGCGACGGCGCCATCACGCAATCGACCTCGGACACCGAGGTGATCCTCCACCTTGCGGCCCGCTCGCGCAAACCGCGGATCATCGAGCGCTTCATCGACGCGCTCCAGGCGATCGAGGGCGCCTACGCGATCGTGGCGCTGACCAACAAGAAGCTGATCGGCGCCCGCGACCCGCAGGGCATCCGCCCGCTGGTGCTGGGCGAGCTCGACGGCCGCTACATGCTGGCCTCCGAGACCTGCGCCCTCGACATCATCGGCGCCAAGTTCGTGCGCGACATCGAGAACGGCGAGATCGTGGTGATCTCGGAAGAGGGCGTCGAGTCGATCCGCTTCGCCGAGGCCCGGCCGATGCGCCCCTGCATCTTCGAGTACATCTACTTCGCGAGGCCCGACTCGGTCGTGAACGGCAAGAGCGTCTACGCGGTGCGCAAGAACATCGGCCACGAGCTCGCCCGCGAGACGCCCGTGGAGGCGGACGTGGTGGTGCCGGTGCCGGATTCCGGCGTGCCGGCGGCGCTGGGTTTCGCGCAGGAGACCGGCCTGCCCTTCGAGATGGGCATCATCCGCAACCACTATGTCGGCCGCACCTTCATCCAGCCCACACAATCGGTGCGCGAGCTCGGCGTGCGCATGAAGCACTCGGCCAACCGCGCGGCGATCGAGGGCAAGCGCATCGTGCTCGTCGACGACAGCCTGGTGCGCGGCACCACCTCGGTGAAGATCGTGCGGATGATGCGCGAGGCGGGCGCCAGCGAGGTGCATTTCCGCATCGCCAGCCCGCCGATCATGCACCCGGACTTCTACGGCATCGACACGCCGGAGCGCGAGAAGCTCCTTGCCGCGACCCACGACCTCGAAGGAATGCGCCAGTACATCGGCGCCGACTCCCTGGCCTTCCTGTCGATCCCCGGCCTCTACCGGGCAATGGGCGAGGAGGCACGCGACAGCGCCTGCCCGCAATACACCGACCATTGCTTCACCGGCGAGTACCCGACCGCGCTGACGGATCTCGCCATCGCGGGGCCGAAGCGCTTCGCGATGCTGGCCGAGGCGGACTGAAGCCATGGCGGAGAAGGTTCTCGACGGCCGCGTCGCCGTCGTCACCGGCGCCTCGCGCGGCATCGGCCGGGCCGCGGCGCTGGCGCTGGCGGAAGCGGGTGCGCACGTGATCGCGGTCGCCCGCACGCAGGGCGCGCTGGAGGAACTGGACGACGCGATCCGTCAGCGGGGGGCGAGCGCCACCCTCGTGCCGCTCGACCTCACCGACTATGACGGGATCGATCGCCTCGGCGCGGCGATCAACGAGCGCTGGCGGCGGCTCGACATCGTGGTCGGCAATGCCGGCATCCTCGGCAACCTGATGCCGGTCGGGCACGTCACCCCGAAGGTCTGGGACCAGGTGATGGCGATCAACGTCACGGCGAACTGGCGCCTGATCCGCTCGCTCGACCCGCTGCTACAGATGTCGGATGCCGGCCGTGCGGTCTTCGTCTCGTCGGGCGCGGCCTCGAAGTGCCGGGCCTACTGGGGGCCGTACTCCGTCTCGAAGGCGGCCCTGGAGGCGCTGGTTCGCACCTACGCGGCCGAGACCGCCAACACGCGGATCCGGGCGATGCTGCTCAACCCGGGCCCGCTGCGCACCAGTATGCGCGCCGCGGCGATGCCGGGCGAGGACCCGGAGACGCTGAAGACCCCCGAGGATCTCGCCCCGCACATCGTGCGGCTGGCGAGCCCGGCCTCCGAGGACACCGGCAAACTCTACGATTTCCCGAGCGATCGGGTTCTGGAATTCCGCGCCCCCGAGTAAGGGGGTCCGGGGCCCAAGGCCCCGGCGGGTTCGGGCAGAGCCCGCCCCCTCACTTCCGGGTTCGCGTGCCATGATCGACGTCCGCTGCATCTGCGCCATCGGCCAGCGGGGCCAGCTCGGCCTCAACGGGCACCTGCCCTGGGAGGGCAACACCGACCCGCTCTTCGTGGAGGACGTGACGCGCTTCTTCGCGCTGACGATGGGTCACGTGCTGATCGCCGGCCCGAAGACGGTGGCCTCTGTGCCCGAATTCGCCTTCAAGGACCGCACCATCGACGTGATCCGCTCGCACGAGGATCCGGAAGCGGTGCTGAAGCGCTACCCGGGCCGGCGCATCTTCGTGGGCGGCGGCATCGCGGTCTGGAACGTCTACGCGCAGTACATCCAGCACTGGGACATCACGCGCCTGCCCTACGACGGCGAGGCCGACCGCTGGTTCGACCCGGCCTGGCTTGTGGGCGGGGCTCTGCGGACGCCTTAGCGGCACCTTTGTGGCGCTTCGGGAGTTGATGCGCACGCGTCCCCGAGGGTCACAATGCGTTCAGCGTCCTTCCGCTTCGGCATCGAGGAAGAGTATTTTCTGGCCGATGCCGAGACCCGAGGCACGCCCCGCCGGTCGGTGAAGCCGTTCCACACGGAGGTTGCCGAGCGCCTGCCCGAGACCGGGCGCGAGCTGCTGCAATGCCAGGTTGAGGTCTGCACGCCGCCGGTGACCGAGTTCGGCGCCGCGCGGGAGAGCCTCGCCCGGCAGCGCGCGGCGCTCGCCGACGTCGCGGCCGCGCACGAACTCCTCGTCTTCGCCGCCGGCACGCACCCGGTCGCCGACTGGGCCCGGCAATTGCCGACCAAGGGCGATCGCTACCGCGGCATTCTGCGCGACGTCGGCCTCGCCGGCCGGCGCAGCCTGATCTGCGGCATGCACGTCCATGTCGAGGTTCCGGATCCGGACGCACGCATCGACCTGATGAACCGGCTGCTGCCGTTCCAGCCCCTGCTCTTCGCGCTCTCGGCCTCCTCGCCCTTCTGGCAGGGCAAGCCCACGGGGCTCACCGCCTACCGGCTCAGCGCCTTCGGCGAACTGCCCCGCACCGGCCTCCCCGAGCTGTTCCCGGGACCGGAGGCCTACGCCCGCTACGTCCGCATCATGGAGCGTGCCGGCTCGATCCAGGATCCGAGCTTCCTGTGGTGGTCGCTCCGGCCCTCGATCAAGTTCCCGACCCTGGAGCTGCGCATCGCCGATTCCTGCACGCGGCTGGAGGATGCGCTGGCCATCGCCGCCCTGTTCCGCTGTCTCGTGCGCCTCGTGGTGCGGAGGCCCGACCTGAATGCCGGTCTCGACGGCGTCTCGCGTGCGCTCGCCGAGGAGAACCTGTGGCGGGCCCAGCGCAGCGGCATCGGGGCCGAGCTGATCGACGAGGCGCGGGAGGAGGCGCTTCCTTATGGGCAAGCCCTCGACGCGCTGCTCGACCTGATCGCCGAGGACGCGGCCGCGCTCGGCTGCGCCGAGGAGGCGGCGCGCGCCCGCACCATCCTCGCCGACGGCACCAGCGCGGATGCGCAGATCGCCGCCTTCGAAGCCGCCCGCGAGCAGGGACTGACCAACCGTCAGGCCCTCGACGCGGTGGTGGACTGGCTGGCCGCGACGAGCCGCGGCCAGACCCCGGGACGCCCCTGATCAGCGCTTGTCGAACGGGTTCTCGGACGTCCGCAAGGATAGCCGGATCGGCGTGCCCGGCAGGTCGAAGGCCTCGCGTAGGCCGTTGACGAGATAGCGGGTGTAGGATTTCGGCAGGGCGTTGAGCTGGTTGCCGAACAGCGCGAAGTGCGGCGGACGGCTCTTCACCTGGGTGGCGTAGCGGATCTTGATGCGCCGGCCGGAGACCGCGGGCGGCGGGTTGCGGCTGGTCGCCTCGGAGAGCCAGTCGTTGATCCGCGAGGTTGAGACGCGCCGGTCCCAGACCTCGGAGGCCTGGACCACGGCCTCCATCAGCTTGTCGATACCATTGCCGGCAAGCCCCGAGAGCGGCACCACCGAGACGCCGCGGACCTGCGGCAGCAGGCGGGTGCAGTCCTCGCGCAGGGTCTTCAGCAGGCCCGGCTGGTCGGCGACGAGGTCCCACTTGTTGAGGCCGATGACGAGTGCCCGGCCCTCGCTCTCGACGAGATCGACGATGGTGAGATCCTGCTTCTCGAACGGGATCGTGGCGTCGAGGAGCACCACCACCACCTCTGCGAAGCGCACGGCGCGCAGGCCGTCCGAGACCGCGAGCTTCTCCAGCTTGTCGTCGATGCGGGCGCGGCGGCGCATGCCGGCCGTGTCGTGCAGCTTGATCCGGCGCCCGCGCCATTCCCAATCGAGCGAGATCGAGTCGCGGGTGATGCCCGCCTCGGGACCGACGAGCAGGCGGTCCTCGCCGAGCATCCGGTTGATCAGGGTCGATTTGCCGGCGTTCGGGCGGCCGACGATGGCGACGCGCAAGGGACGGCCGCCGGGCGCGTCCGCGTCGTCGTCCTCCATATCCGGGTCCGGCTTCGGCAGCGCATCCCTCAGCGCCTCGTGCAGCTCGCCCAGGCCCTCGCCGTGCTCGGCCGAGAACGGGATCGGGTCGCCGAGGCCGAGGCGGAAGGCATCGTAGGCCCCGGCGAGCCCGCCGCCGCCTTCCGCCTTGTTGGCGATGAGGATGACCTGCACGCCGGAGCGGCGCACCAGTTCGGCGAAGGGCTGGTCGGCCGGCAGCACGCCCGCGCGGGCGTCGATGACGAACAGCACCACGTCGGCGGCGAGGATCGCGGCCTCGGTCTGCATGCGCATGCGGCCGGTCAGCGAATCCTCGTCGGCCTCCTCGAGCCCCGCCGTGTCGATGATGCGGAACGCCAGGCCGCCGAACTGCACGTCCCCCTCCCGCCGGTCGCGTGTGACGCCGGGACGGTCGTCCACCAGGGCGAGCTTGCGGCCGATCAGGCGGTTGAACAGGGTCGACTTGCCGACATTCGGCCGGCCGACGATCGCGACGGTCGGCAAATCCATGGGGTCTCTCGTATCGTTCGTCCCTCGCGGGGACGGCTGCGTGCCCGCGAGTGCTCCAATGAAGGCGCCGCCGGCCCGGGCGTCGAACGGCCCGGGACGACGGCGTGTGTGACTGATCCTTACACCAAGTCGCTCAGGCGCTTGGTACGAAAAGATCTCAGCGCGTCGGCGGGGGCGGCGCGGCGGGCTCGGCCTTGGCCTCGGTCACCGTCACGGGGCCGCCTGCCACGAGGGCCACGTAGACCTCGATGCGCTGGCGCAGGCCCTGCGGCGTCTCGGGGTCGGCGTTGAGCTGGTCGAACCAGCGCCCCGCCTCATCGTACTGGCCGCGCCGGAGCGCGGAGAGGCCCAGCATCTCGCGGGCGGTGTGGCGGAAGGGCGAGCCGGCGGCGAGGCTCTGGAGGCTCGCCAGCGCGGGCGCCGGATCGGGCAGGTCGATGCGCAGCAGCGCGGCGCGCAGGCGCGCGAGATCGCGCAGGCCCTCGCCGACCGCCGAATCGGCGGCGATCCTGTCGAACTCGGCCGCGCCCTTGGCCGGGTCGGCCTTGCCGGCCTCGGTGGCGGCGCGGATGCGCGCGAGCAGGCGGTAGCCCGCCGGGCCCTGCGCCTCCAGGTCGTCGAAGATCTTGTCGGCCTCCTGAGCCTTGCCGTCGCGGGCGAGGCGGTTGGCCCGGTCGAACTGCTCGGAGGCGGCCTCCGCGGCCGAGCGTTGCGCGCTCTGCCAGTAGCGCCAGCCGCCGACGCCGGCCACGACGAGGATCGCCAGCGCGATGATCACGCCGCTGTAGCGCCGCCAGATGTTGGCGACCTGATCCCGGCGATAGTCCTCGTTGACCTCGCGGATGAACTCGTTGTTCTCAGCCATTCGTCCCCGGTCCGCGGCGTGCCGCGGGCCACCTCGCATCCGTCAGGGCCACGCGCCTAGCACGTTGTTCGGGGATTGGCGACCGGCCCCTCGCTTCAGGCCTGCCCCGGCCAAACGGCGACGCCGATGAGCCAGGGATGGAGCCAGCGGGCGAAGACGAACCACGCCGCGACGCCGATCGCCACGGCCAGCCCGTCGTTGCGCCAGCCGGCCGGGGCGGCCTGCCCGCCGTGCTGGCTCGCCACCGCGCCGGCCGGCACACCGCGGCGCTTCACGCTGATGCGGTCAATCACCGCCCAGGCGAGGAAGGCGGCGAACAGCACGATCGAGCCGAGATCGCCGTTGGCGAGGAGATGTGCGGTCGCCCAGATCTTCACGGCGAGCAGCATCGGGTGCTTGGCGAACGCACGGATCCGACCCGGCAGGTAGGCCGAGGCCATCACCACGAAGGCCAGCAGCACGAGGATCAGGGCGAGGTGGCGGGTGAAGACCGGCGGGTTCCAGACCGGGATGTAGCCGGTCGCCCGGTAATGGCCGTAGCCGACCCCGATCAGCACGAGCCCCAGCACCGAGACCAGGGTGTAGCCGAGCTTGTACTTCGCCTCGCCGACGCGGCCCACCAGTTCGGCCCGGCGCGCCCGGGCCATCGAGAAGGAGTGGGTGCCGAGAAACAGCACGAGGCCGAGGATCATGATCAGCATGGGCGGGGTCTCGGGGGAATCTCGCGGGCTGTGGAGGGGCGCGGCGCGCTCAAGCTCCTTGTAACGGTTCCGGTCTGAAAGTCCTGCGGATTGTCGGGCCGGGCGGCCCGCGCGGCGGCCTGCCGCGGCTCACCGGAGAACCGCGATGCGCGCGCCCGCATTCCTGGCCCTAGCGCTTCTCGGCGCCCCCGCCGCGGCCGAGCCGGCCGGGCCGCCGCTGTCGAGCCTGACGCTGGTGGGGCCGCCGATGGCGATGTTCCGGGCGCCGCGCGACGCCTGCGACGGCGTGGACCTGCCCGACGCGCCCCTGCGCGCCTTCCGGGACGCGACGGGAGCGGTGGTGGCGTTCGGCCTGCACCACCGCAACCGGGCGTTGCGCGGACCCGACCTCGACCGCCTGAAGATCGACTGCGCGGTGGTGCTCGAATCCGGCCACAGGCCGGACCCGGCGCTCTACGACGACCGCTCCTGGATCACCGCCACCTGGACGGAGGATGGGCGCAACGTCGCCGCCCTCCTCCACCACGAGTACCACGCTGACGCGCATCCGGGCCGCTGCCAGGCGCAGAGCCTGATGCCTTGCTGGTACAACACGGTGACGGCCGCCGCCTCGCGCGACGGTGGACGCAGCTTCGGTCGGGCCGCGCCGCCGGTGGTGGTCGCTGCCCCGCCCTTCACCCAGGATATCGACCAGACCCGGCACCGGGGCTTCTTCAACCCCTCGAACATCCTCGGGGACGGGCGCTGGCGCTACGCGCTCGTCGCCACCACCGGCTGGGACCGGCCCGGCAGCGATCAGGCGGCGGGCGTCTGCCTGTTCCGCAGCGACGATCCGGCCGACCCGCGGCGCTGGCGCGCCTGGACGGGGGGCGGCTTCGCCGCCGCCTTCCCGGATCCCTACCGGATCCGAGTCAGGCTCCCCGACACCTGCCGACCGGTCGGGCCGTTTCCCGGCCCGGTCGGGGCGGTGGTGCGCCACCGCGGCAGTGGCACCTACGTCGCGGTCTTCATGGCGGCGGCGGGCGGCGACTTCCCCCGATCCGGTTTCTACTGGACGAGTTCGCGCGACCTGATCGCCTGGGACCGCCCGCGGCTGCTGCTCGCCGGCACCACCCTGTACGACGATCCCTGCAAAGCGGGGGGCGAGATGGTCGCCTACCCGTCACTGATCGATCCCGCGGCACAGGGCCGCAACTTCGACGATGTCGGCGAGCGGGCACTCCTCACCTACGCGACCCTGCGCACCGAGGGCTGCACGGTCACGGCCGAGCGCGACCTCGTGCGGCGCCCGGTGGCGATCAAGGTCTGGCCCTAGAGAGTTGCCCCCTCCCCGAGGTGACGGGAGGGAGCGTGGCGGATGGCCCCCTAGCGCCCCTCGTCGATGCGCTGGCCAAGCAGCGCGATCGCCTTCTGGTAGACGCCGGCCGCGTTCCAGCCCTGGATCGCCGCGAAGTTCGGCTCGCCCGGCTGGTAGCCGGCGCCGGCCCGCCAGCCATGGCCCTTGAGGAAGTTCGCCGTCGAATTGAGCGCCGTGCCGACGTTGTCCAGGCTGCCGCCGGTGCCGTAGGTCAGCACGTTCTTGGGCAGGAACTGGGTGTGGCCGACCTCGCCGTGGGCGGCGCCGCGGGTCGTGGGCGTGAGGACGCCGCGATCGACGAGGGTGAGCGCCGCGTAGAGCTGATCGGTGAAGTACTCGGAGCGGCGGCAATCGTAGGCGAGCGTTGCCACCGCCGAGAGGGTGTTCACGTTGCCCTTCACGGCGCCGAAGCCGGTCTCCATGCCCCAGATCGCCAGCAGCGGGCCCGGTGGCACGCCGTAGCGCTGCTCGATCTGGGCGAAGAGGGCCGCGTTCTGCTGCTTCAGCTGGCGGCCGCGCGCCACGATTGTGTTGCCGCCGCGCTTGGCCAGGAATTGGTCGAGGGAGAGCTTGAAGCTCTTCTGGCCCCGGTCCGCCGAGATGGTCGCGGTGGAGTAGGAGGTGTCCATCAGGGCCGCGAGGCTCTGGGCGCTCGCCCGGCCGCGGGCCTCCTGGGCGAATTCCCGCTTCCATGCCTCGAAGCCCGCGCCGGTATTGCCGCACTGCGCGGCCTCGGCGCGCTGGCCTGAGCCGGCGAGGAGCGCACCGGCCAAGACCCCGGCCGTGATCCCCGCCACGATTCCCGGCTTCGTGAACCCGCGTCTGCTCATGGGAAACTCCTGTCGCGGCGGCCTTCGGACGTCGTTCTGCCCGGCCGTCCGCCTTTAGCACGGCTATATGTCCGCGCGGGTGCGCAACCCAAGAGGCCGACCGCACAGTTCCTGCCGAGCTTGCAGGCTTTCCATCCGTAACCCTTGCGAATCCTCACCGCCGTGACGGGGATCAATTTTTTTGAACCATGCAGAAAAATGCATGTGCTTGGCCTCGCGCGGGCGCCCGTGTAGAGATCGGGTCTGCAAGAGCCCGCCCGTGCACGCCGACGGATGGCGGGTCCACCCGCCCGCAGACAAGAACAGAGGCCATGCCATGAGCGCCGGTACCGCCGCCGACAAGCATTTCACCGACACCTTCTTCGCCGCCCCCCTCACCGAGGCCGACCCCGAGATCGCCCGCGCCGTCGAGCAGGAGCTCGGTCGCCAGCAGCACGAGATCGAGCTGATCGCCTCCGAGAACATCGTCTCGCGCGCCGTGCTCGAGGCGCAGGGCTCGGTGCTCACCAACAAGTACGCGGAAGGCTATCCGGGCCGGCGCTACTACGGCGGCTGCCAGTTCGTGGATGTCGCCGAGAACCTCGCCATCGAGCGTGCCAAGCGCCTGTTCGGCGTCGGCTTCGCCAACGTGCAGCCGAATTCCGGTTCCCAGGCCAACCAGGGCGTCTTCATGGCCCTGATGCAGCCCGGCGACACCTTCATGGGCCTCGACCTCGCCGCCGGCGGCCACCTCACCCACGGTGCGCCCCCGAACGTCTCGGGCAAGTGGTTCAAGCCGGTCTCCTACACGGTGCGCCGCGAGGACCAGCGCATCGACATGGAGCAGGTCGAGCGCCTCGCCCACGAGCACAAGCCGAAGGTGATCATCGCGGGCGGCTCGGGCTACCCGCGCCACTGGGACTTCGCCAAGTTCCGCGCGATCGCCGACGCGGTCGGCGCCTACTTCTTCGTGGACATGGCCCATTTCGCGGGTCTCGTCGCGGCCGGCGTGCACCCGTCGCCGTTCCCGCACGCGCATGTCGCCACCACCACGACCCACAAGACGCTGCGCGGCCCGCGCGGCGGCATGATCCTGACGAACGACGAGGCGCTGGCCAAGAAGTTCAACTCGGCGATCTTCCCCGGCCTGCAGGGCGGTCCCTTGATGCACGTCATCGCCGGCAAGGCGGTGGCCTTCGGCGAGGCGCTGAAGCCCGAGTTCAAGATCTACGCCCGCCAGGTGATCGAGAACGCCAAGGCGCTCGCCGACACCCTGATCTCGGGCGGCTACGACATCACCTCGGGCGGTACCGACAACCACCTGATGCTGGTGGACCTGCAGAAGAAGGGCCTCACCGGCAAGGCGGCGGAAGCCGCGCTCTCGCGGGCCGACATCACCTGCAACAAGAACGGCGTGCCCTTCGACCCGCAGAAGCCGACCATCACCTCGGGCATCCGCCTCGGCACCCCGGCCGGTACCTCGCGCGGCTTCGGCGTGGCCGAGTTCAAGCAGATCGGCGGCTTCATCGTCGAGGTGCTGGACGGCGTCGCCGCCAAGGGCGAGGCGGGCGACAGCGCGGTCGAGGCCAACGTCAAGAGCCGCGTGCACGCGCTGACCGAGCGCTTCCCGATCTACGGCTGAGGCTCGGTGTAGCGGCCGCACTTCCGGCGGCTATCCCGGCCGCACTTCCGGCGGCCGGCACGACGGTCTAGGACGCGGGCCGCGGATCCTTCTGGGTCCGCGGCCCGTCTCGTTCCACGGCACCGAGGTCCGCCCGATGCGCTGTCCCTATTGCGGCGGCTCCGACACCCAGGTGAAGGATTCCCGACCGAGCGAGGATGGGGCGGCGATCCGCCGCCGCCGGGTCTGCCCAGATTGCGCCGGCCGCTTCACCACCTTCGAGCGGGTTCAATTGCGTGAGGTCACGGTGGTGAAGCGCTCCGGCAAGCGCGTGCCCTTCGACCGCGACAAGCTGCAGCGCTCGATCGACGTGGCCTTGCGCAAGCGCGCGGTCGATCCGGACCGGGTCGAGCGTCTCGTCAGCGGCATCACGCGCCAGCTCGAGAGCAGCGGCGAGGCCGAGGTCAGCTCGGAGGCGATCGGCGAACTGGTGATGGAGGGGCTGAAGGGCCTCGACGACGTCGCCTACGTGCGCTTCGCCTCCGTCTACAAGAATTTCCGCGAGGCCAAGGACTTCGAGGACCTGCTCGGCACCCTCGGGGGAACGCTCGCGGCGGGTGTCGAGACCGAGGTCGCGGCCGCGGAGGCCGCCCCCCCTCCCCGGCGCCGCGCCCGGCAGGCCAAGCCGTGAGTGTGGCCATGAGCGTGCCCCCGAGCGACGCGCGCTACATGCGCCTCGCCCTGGCGCTGGGGCAGCGCCATCTCGGCCGGACCTGGCCGAACCCCTCGGTCGGGGCCGTCGTGGTGGCGGGGCCGCCGGGCGCGGAGCGGATCGTCGGCCAGGGCGTCACCGCGCCGGGCGGTCGCCCGCACGGCGAGCCGCTGGCGCTGGTCCAGGCGGGGCAGGCCGCGCGCGGCGCGACCCTCTACGTCACGCTGGAGCCCTGCTCCCATCACGGCCGCACCCCCCCCTGCACCGAGGCGATCGTGGCGGCCGGGATCGCGCGCGTGGTCAGCGCGATCGAGGATCCCGACCCGCGGGTGGCCGGCCGCGGCCACGCGCTCCTCAGGGAGGCCGGGATCGCGGTCGAGACCGGGCTCTTGGCCGACATGGCCCGGCGCGACCATCTCGGCCATATCCGCCGCGTCACGACGGGGCGTCCGGCCATCCACCTGAAGCTCGCGCGGACCCGCGACGGCTTCGCCGCCGCCTCGGGACCGGAGCGCCTGCGCATCACCGGGCCGGTCGCGGACGGGGCGGTGCATCTCTGGCGCGCGCACGCCGACGCCATCCTGGTCGGCATCGGCACGGCGCGGGCGGACGATCCCTCGCTCACCGTGCGACTGCCGGGGCTGGCCCAGCGCTCGCCCCAGCGGGTGGTGCTCGATTCCCGCCTCGTGCTTCAACCGCAGAGCGTGCTGGTGCGCACCGCCCACGACGTGCCAACGCTGGTGCTCGCCACGCGCGGCGCCCCGGCCCACGCCAAGCGCATGCTGGAATCGATGGGGCTGGAGGTGGTCCGGGTCGCCGACGACGGGCAGGGGCGCGTCGATCTGTCCGCCGCGCTCGCGGCGCTCGCCGAGCGCGGGCTGACGCGCCTGTGCAGCGAGGGCGGCCCCCGCCTTGCGGACGCGCTGGCCGAGGCCGATCTGATCGACCTGTGCACGCTGATGACCGGCCCGAGCGAACTGGGGCCCACGGGCGGTCTGCCGGCGATCGGGCCGCACCTGCGGGCACTTCTCGACGGCGGGCGCCTGCGCGCGGTCGAGGCGCGCACCCTCGGGCCCGACCGGGCCGTCACCTACGAGCGGATCGATTGAGATGTTCACCGGCCTCGTCAGCGATATCGGAACGGTGCTCGCGGTGGCGGGCGACGCGCGTATGCGGCGGCTCACCATCGCCTGCGCCTACGACCCGGCCGGCATCGCGCTCGGCGCCTCGATCGCCTGCTCGGGGCCCTGTCTCACCGCCGTCTCGATCGAGCCGACCGATGGCGGCGCGGTCTTCGCCGTGGACGCGGCCGCCGAGACGCTCGCCCGCACCACGGTCGGCTCCTGGCAGCCGGGCCGGCGGATCAACCTGGAGCGCTCGCTGAAGATCGGCGACGAGCTCGGCGGCCACCTCGTCACCGGCCATGTCGACGGACTCGCCGAGATCGTGGCGCACGAGCGCGTCACCGACGCGGAGAGTTCCTGGGGGGCGAGCGAGCGCTTCACGCTGCGGGCGCCCGCGGAACTCGCCCGCTTCATCGCTCCGAAGGGCTCGGTCTGCCTCGACGGCACCTCGCTCACCGTGAACACGGTGGACGGCGACCTGTTCACGGTGCTGCTGATCCCGCACACGCTGGAGGTCACCACCTGGGGGGAGCGCCGCCAGGGCGACCGGCTCAACCTCGAAGTCGATCTCATCGCCCGCTACGCCGCGCGGCTCACCGAGGCACGGGCGCGAACGGAAAGCTGAGCCGTTCGGAGGCGATCGTGACCGGCTCCCTCTCCCATAGGGAGAGGGTTGGGGTGAGGGGTATGACGGTCCAGACCTGAGTACGCGATCGACGCGCGTTCAGGTCTTCGACTCATTCGGGAACGTCATACCCCTCACCCGGCTTTCTGCGAAAGCAGACCTCTCCCTACAGGAGAGGGGACCCACGCCTCGCTCGGAAATCGTCCGCTGCGCTCACGAGAGTACGGCAGCGCATCACATCCTCAGCGCGGCGGGATCGAGTAGGTGCCGGTGGCGTGGCAGACGATGTCGTCGCCGCCGCCCGCGGCGGTGATCGCGACCTCGCCGACCGCGAGCCGGCGGCCGAGCTTCATCAGCCGGGCCTCGGCGAGGAGGTCGCCCAAGGCGGGCTTCCGCAGGAAGTTGAAGTTCAGGCTCGTCGTCACCGCGAGCGCCACCGGGCCGATATTGGCCAGGATCGCCGCGTAGAGCGCGTAATCGGCCAGCGCCATCATGGCAGGCCCCGAGACGGTGGCGCCGGGACGCAGGAAACGCTCGTGCGCCTCGAGCCGCATCCGGGCGCCGAGCGGCGCGACGGCTTCGAGATGGTAGGCCCGTCCCCCCGCCTGCATCTGCGGGAACTCGCGGTCGAGGAAGTCCCGCGTCTCCGCGAGGGTCAGGACGGTCGTGCTCATGGCCCCATGCAGCACGGGCGCGGGTGGCGGGCAAGGGTATGAGGCGCCGTCAGCTTCGCCGGCATCGATGGATGAAACACCGCCCTTCTCCCGGACGCCCGGAGCGCCACCAGCATACTGCCAACTCCCGATCTAGAAAAAAATCGGCCGGGCGCTGGCGTGGTGCTCGGCCAGCACCGTGCCGCTGGCGGGGTCGATCTCCTTGAGCACCACGTCGTAGCCCCAGAGGTCGGCCAGATGCTGGAGCACGCGGTTCGCGTCCTCCTTCTGGAGCGTGATGCGGTTCAGCGCCTTGTGGTGCAGGATCAGCCGGCGGTCGCCCTCCAGGTCCACGTCCACCACCTCGATGTCGGGATCGAGCCACGCGACGTCGTACTGGCGGGCGAAGGAGCGGCGCATCTTGCGGTAGCCGCGCTCGTCGTGGATCGCCGCGACGCGCAGTTCCGGCTCGTCGGGATCGTCCACCACATGGAACAGGCGCAGGTCCCGCATCAGCTTCGGGGAGAGGAACTGCGCGATGAAGCTCTCGTCGCGGTAGTTCTCCCAGACGTCGCGCAGCACGGCCATCGCGTCGCCGGTGCCGGCGATCTCGGGGAACCAGTCGCGGTCCTCGGCGGTCGGCTGCTCCACGATGCGCTGGATGTCCTGCATCATCGCGAAGCCGATCGCGTAGGGGTTGTGACCGCCGTAGGAGCGATCGTCGTAGGTCGGCTGGCGGATGACGTTGGTGTGCGACTGCAGGAACTCCAGATAGGCCGCCTCTCCGATCTGCCCCCGCTGCGAGAGCGCGTTCATGATGCGGTAATGGACGTAGGTGGCGCAGCCCTCGTTCATCACCTTGGTCTGGCGCTGCGGGTAGAAGTACTGCGCCACGAGGCGCACGATGCGCAGGATCTCGCGCTGCCAGGGCCGCAGGCGCGGGGCGACCTTCTCCAGGAAGTAGAGGATGTTCTCCTGGGGCAGTTCCAAGAGCGCCCGCCTGCGCTCGGCGGCCGCGTCCGTGCGCGCCGCGCCGGGCTTGGCCGGCAGCGTGCGCCAGAGGTCGTTGTAGATCTGCTCGCCGTGCTCGACGCGCTCGCGCTCGCGGCGCTGCTCGGAGGCGAGGTCGGGGCGCTTCTTGCGCGGGTAGCGGTGCACGCCCTGGCTCATCAGGGCGTGGGCGGCGTCCAGCACCTGCTCGACCGCCTGATGGCCGTGGCGCTCCTCGCAGCGCGCGATGAAGCCCTTGGCGAAGTCGAGATAGTCGAGGATGCCCTCAGCGTCGGTCCACTGCTTGAACAGGTAGTTGTTCTTGAAGAAGTGGTTGTGGCCGAAGGCGGCGTGGGCGATCACCAGCGTCTGCATGGTCGCCGTGTTCTCCTCCATCACGTAGGAGATGCACGGGTCGGAGTTGATGACGATCTCGTAGGCCAGTCCCATCAGGCCGCGGCGGTAGCCCGCCTCGTGCTGGGCGAAGTGCTTGCCGAAGGACCAGTGCTTGTAAAACAGCGGCATGCCGATCGAGGCGTAGGCGTCGAGCATCTGCTCGGCCGTGATGATCTCGATCTGGTTCGGGTACCAGGAGAGGCCGAGTTCCGGCCCCGCCACGGCCTCGCAGGCGTCGTGGATGCGCCGGATGGTCTCGAAGTCCCAGTCGTTGCCCGAGAACAGCAGCTCGCCGGGCTTCGGCGGCTGGATCCTGGGGCGGCTCAGGCTGGTCACCATCCGGCCAATCTCCTCGCTGTCCACTCCCCTCCCCGCGCGGGAAGGAGCCTCACGCCTCCGCCTTCGCGTCCTTGCGGCCGAACAGCTCGCGGAACACGGGGTAGATCTCGCGGCGGTGGTTCACCTTGCGCATGGCGATGGCGCCGCCGGACTTGGCGACGGCCTCGTAGGTGCGCCAGAGCGTGGTGCGGTGCTCGACGAAGCCGGCCCGCGGCCCGTTCTCGTCGCCGACCTCCAGATAGGCGAAGTGCTGGCAGGCCGGCAGGATGTGGGCGCGCAGCAATTCCGTGGCGGTCGGCCCGTCGGAGGAGACGTTGTCGCCGTCGGACGCCTGCGCCGCGTAGATGTTCCAGTCGTTCGGATCGTAGCGCTCGGAGATCACCCGCTTCATCTCGACGAGCGCCGAGGAGACCAGCGTGCCGCCGGTCTCGCGCGAGCCGAAGAAGGTCTCCTCGTCCACCTCCGTCGCCCGGTCGGTGTGGCGGATGAACACGATCTCGACGTGCCGGTAGCGGCGCGTGAGGAAGATGTGGAGCAGGATGTAGAACCTTTTGGCGAGGTCCTTCATGTGCTCGGTCATCGAGCCGGAGACGTCCATCAGGCAGAACATCACGGCCTGGGCGATCGGTTTCGGGTAGGGCTCGAAGCGGCGGAAGCGCAGGTCGATCGGATCGACGTAGGGGATGCGCTTCGAGCGCTCGCGAAGCAGCGTCAGCGCCTGGACGAGGTCGGCCCGCTCGGGCGCCTCCTCGGGCAGGGCGTCGATGCGGGCCTCGAGCGCCGCGATCTCGTCGGGCTTCGGGCGCTTGAGCGCGATGCGGCGGGACATGGAGTTCCGCAGCGTCCGGCCCAGCGCGAGGTTGGCGGGCGAGCCCGTCACCGTGTAGCCGGCCCGGCGCATGCCCTCCGTCTCGACCACAGCGAGGCGGCGCTTGGCGAGATCCGGGAGTTCGAGGTCCTCGAGGAAGAGTTCCAGAAACTCCTCGCGGGTCAGCACGAAGCGGAAGGCGTCCTCGCTGTTCTCGCCGCCCTCCCCGCCCTCGCCGGAGCCGCGCCCCCCGCCGCCTCCCGGCGGGCGCTCGATCGTGTCGCCCTCCACGTAGGTCTTGTTGCCGGGCAGGATGTGGTCCTGCAGGCCGGTGCCGGGCTGGCGCGAGAAGCGCGGCTCGCGCACGCCGTCCGCCGGCACGGAGACGCGGCCGTCCTTGCCGAGGTCCTTGATGTCCCGTTCGCGGGCGGATTCGCGCACGGCCCGCTGGGCCACGTCCTTCACGCGGCGGAGGAAGCGCTGCCGGTTGGGGAGACTCTTGCCCCCGGGATTGAGTCGACGGTCGACGATGTGCATTCGGTGCCCGAACCCTCGTCCGCTCTGATTCCGGCCGGCCATGATCGCCGGCCGGCCGCTCGAAACTGTGGCGGCTTGAGGGTGTGGCCGGCCTCAAGCCGGCCTGTGCCCCCTACCCCGCCTGCTTCACCCGCATGTACCACTCGACCAGCCGGCGGACCTGCCGCTCGGTGTAGCCGCGCGCGACCATGCGCTCGACGAACTCGCCGTGCTTCTTCTCGGTGTCGCCGTCCTTCTTGGACCCGAAGGAGATCACCGGCAGCAGCTCCTCGACTTGGCTGAACATCCGCCGCTCGATCACCTCGCGCAGCTTCTCGTAGCTGGTCCAGCTCGGGTTGCGGCCGCCGTGCTGCGCCCGGGAGCGCAGGGCGAACTTCACCACCTCGTTGCGGAAATCCTTCGGGTTGGCGATGCCGGCGGGCTTCTCGATCTTGGTCAGCTCCTGGTTCAGCAACTCGCGGTTGAGGAGCTGGCCGGTCTCGGCGTCCTTGAAGTCTTGGTCCTCGATCCAGGCATCCGCGTAGTCGATGTAGCGGTCGAACAGGTTCTGCCCGTAATCGTGGTACGACTCGAGATAGGCCTTCTGGATCTCGTGGCCGATGAACTCCGCGTAGCGCGGCGCGAGCTCGGTCTTGATGAACTCCAGATAGCGCTTCTCGGTCTCGGGCGGCAATTGCTCGCGCTTGAGCGCCTGTTCGAGCACGTACATCAGGTGCACGGGATCGGCCGAGACCTCGGTGGTGTCGTGGTTGAAGGTCGCGGCCAGCACCTTGAAGGCGAAGCGGGTCGAGATCCCGTCCATGCCCTCGTCCACGCCGGCGGTGTCCTTGTACTCCTGCATCGAGCGGGCGCGGGGATCGACCTCGCGCAAGCTCTCGCCGTCGTAGACCCGCATCTTGGAGAACAGGTTCGAGTTCGCGTGCTCGCGCAGCCGCGAGAGCACCGAGAACCGGGCCAGCATCTCCAGCGTGCCCGGCGCGCAGGCGGCGGCCGAGAGTTCCGAGCCGGAGATCAGCTTGTCGTAGATGCGCTGCTCCTCCGTCACCCGGAGGCAGTACGGCACCTTGATCACGTAGATGCGGTCGATGAAGGCTTCGTTGTTCTTGTTGGTCTTGAAGGTCTGCCACTCGGACTCGTTCGAGTGCGCCAGGATCACGCCCGTGAACGGGATCGCGCCGATGTTCTCGGTGCCGACGTAGTTGCCCTCCTGCGTCGCCGTGAGCAGCGGGTGCAGCATCTTGATGGGCGCCTTGAACATCTCGACGAACTCCAGGACACCCTGGTTCGCCCGGTTCAGTCCACCCGAGTAGGAGTACGCATCCGGGTCCGCCTGGGAGAGGGTCTCCAGGCGGCGGATGTCGACCTTGCCGACGAGCGAGGAGATGTCTTGGTTGTTCTCGTCGCCGGGCTCGGTCTTGGCGATGCCGATCTGGCGCAGGCGGGACGGCCGGACCTTGATCACCTTGAAGCGCGAGATGTCGCCGTTGAACTCGTCGAGGCGCTTGAGGGCCCAGGGGCTCATCAGGCCGGTCAGCCGGCGGCGCGGGATGCCGTAGCGGCTCTGGATCTCCGCGCCCATCGTCTCGGGGTCGAACAGGCCCAGCGGGCTCTCGAAGACCGGCGAGACCTCGTCGCCCGCCTTCAGCACGTAGATCGGGTGGACCTCCATCAGCGCCTTCAGGCGCTCGGCGAGCGACGACTTGCCGCCGCCGACAGGGCCCAGCAGGTAGAGGATCTGCTTGCGCTCCTCCAACCCTTGAGCGGCGTGGCGGAAGAACGAGACGATCCGCTCGATCGTCTCCTCCATGCCGTAGAACTCGGCGAAGGCCGGGTAGGTCCGGATGGTCCGGTTCATGAAGATCCGGCCGAGGCGGGAATCCTTGGCGGTGTCGATGAACTCGGGCTTGCCGATGGCCTCGAGGATGCGCTCGGCCGCGGAGGCGTACATCAGCGGCTCGTCGCGGCAGGCCTCCAGATACTCGGAGAGCGTCATCTCCGTGTCGCGGCGCGCCTCGTAGCCTCTGGCGAAGCTCTGGAAAAGGTCGTTCGTCGCATGCATCGGCATTCGATAACCCTCTCAGACCACGGTTAGCTTCATCCTGTCCCGGCCCGGATGCAACTGACAGGCCCGCTTTTGTCGCACTGCGACGGAGACGCCGCAGGTGCGTGTGCCGCCTGCAACACTCCGCCTTTCGGCGGGCCGGATCAACACTCTTCCGGCTCCCTTGCGCGAGGCTGGGTGATCGCGGGCCTCGCCGAGGCGCCCGTGACCGAACGTGGACGCGCGGCCTGTTGTGCGATGCACAACAGGCCCGATGCGACGCGGCGCGTCAGAGATCGTTGCTGTCCTTCTTGGCGTCGCCCCCGCCCTTCGAGGCCGCCTCGACCGTGATCTTGAAGACCCGGGTCTGGACCTCGCCGTCGGCGCTCTTCACCTCGAACGTCAGCTCGTCCGAGCCGGTGAAACCGTCCTTGGGCTGGTAGAACACGCCCATCACGCCGGCATCCTTGTTCGGGCAGCGGAAGTTCCCCGGCGTCTTCTGCTTGCCGGCCTTCACGATCACGGCGCCGTTCTTCGGGAAGGCGGAGAACCGGAATTCCGGCATCGGCCCCTCCGAGCAATCCTTCTTCAGGTTCGGCGTGACGAGGAGCCGGCCCGTCTTGCCGGAGGCCACCGTCTCGGTCTTCTGGACCGTGTCGGCCAGGACCGGGCCTGCGGCGGTCAGGAGGCCGCCGGCGACGAGCGCGGCGAGCGGGCGGGCGAAGGTCATGCTGGGCTCTCCCCTGGAGCGTTCTCGAACCGGCGTCGGCTGCGCCGGGACACGCCATGTGGGGAGGCGGCGGCATCCCGTCGAGGGGCGGCGCGGCTCGGCGGGGAGCGGCCGGCACTAATCCTGGAGCGCGGCCGCGACGATGCCGGTGACCCGCGCGAGGGCGGCCGGCTCCAGCTCGTCCTTCAGCATCGCGGCGAGCCGCGCCTCGACGCGGGCCCGCTCGCCCGCGTCGGCGACGGGCGTGACGGGGATGTCCGCCTCGTCGATGCGGCAGACCCGGCGGATGGTCTCGGCGGCGGCGAGCAGCGCCTCCCGGTCGGCGGGACCCATCTCCCAGAGCGGGTTGCGCAGCCGGCTGATCACCCGCTTGGCATCGCGGTAGGCGTGGTCGGCCTGGGTCGCCGCCTCGATGCGGCTCGCGAGGTAGACGAGTTCCAGCACCTCGGAGGCCGCCTGCGGGCAGGCGCGCACGACCCGCATCAGGCGGCTCGTCAGTTCCTGGGTCGGCGAGAGCGGGCGGCGAGGCGCTTTCATGCGCCGGTCAACGCCAATCCTCCGGAAAGGTTCGCGGCCCACCAGGTGGGAAAGGCGTTGGCGGACCAGTGGGTTGCGCACCATTGATCGGCCGGGCGCGACGCCCCCTCCTGTCCGCGGTCGGGGCAAGCGTGGAGAATGGGCCCCCTCCCTCGGCTCGGGCGAGAACCGCGCCGCGCCCCCTCTCCCGATCCGGCCCCGCGCTCGCTCGGCATCTGCGATCGCGCTGCTCTTTTGGGGAAGGGGAGCGTCGCGCGCTATTCCGGCTTCTCCCGCAGGGCCGCCAGCGCGTCGCGGCAGGCGTGGAGCTCGGCCAGCACCGCCTCGAGGAGCGCGCGCTGGGGCATGTCAGGCTCGAGGGGAGCCGCCTCGCGCTGCGTCTCGGGCGCCTCGGGGGCCGCCGCCACGGCCTCGCCGCGGCCGACCGCCTGGACGAAGCGGACACCGTTCTCCCGCAGCACCCGTTGCGCGCCCTGGATGGTGTAGCGCTGGACGTGCAGCATGTGCCGGATGCCGGCGATCAGCGCGACGTCCTCGGGCCGGTAGTAGCGGCGCCCGCCCGCGCGCTTCAGGGGCCGCACCTGCCCGAAGCGCGTCTCCCAGAAGCGCAGCACGTGCTGGGGCACGTCGAGGGCCTCCGAGACCTCGCTGATCGTCCGGAAGGCGCCGGCCTGCTTCGCCCCCGGATCGTCGGCGGGTGTGGCGGCAGGGGGCGCTGGCGGCATGAGCGGTTCCGTCGGGCAAGCGCGGACGGTCCGCCCGCGGGGCCCCGATCATAGGCCCGGCCCGCGGGTCACGGCCAGGGCGCAGACCGAAGAGGGGCGTTGGCCAAAAGGAAAGGCCCGCGGCGAGCCGCGGGCCTCCCGGAATCCTGGGTCGCGGCCCGCGCGGGCCGCGCCGCCTCAGCGCGAGTAGAACTCGATGACGAGGTTCGGCTCCATCTGCACCGGGTAGGGCACCTCGGAGAGGCCCGGCACGCGGGTCACGCGGGCGGTCATCTTCTGGTGATCGACCTCGATGTAGTCCGGCACGTCGCGCTCGGCGAGCTGGGTGGCGACCACCACGAACTCGAACTGGCGGGCGGCCTCGCGCACCTCGATCACGTCGCCCGGCTTCACGAGGTAGCTCGGGATGTTCACCCGCTGGCCGTTCACCTTGATGTGGCCGTGGTTGATGAACTGGCGGGCGGCGAACGGGGTCGCCACGAACTTCGAGCGGTACACGACCGCGTCGAGGCGGCGCTCCAGCAGGCCGATCAGGTTCTCGCCCGAGTCGCCGCGCAGGCGGATCGCCTCGGCGTAGTAGCGGCGGAACTGCTTCTCGGTGATGTTGCCGTAGTAGCCCTTGAGCTTCTGCTTGGCGCGCAGCTGCGTGCCGAAGTCGCTCATCTTGCCCTTGCGGCGCTGGCCGTGCTGGCCGGGGCCGTACTCGCGGCGATTCACGGGGCTCTTCGGGCGGCCCCAGATGTTCTGGCCCATGCGGCGATCGAGCTTGTGCTTCGCCTGAACGCGCTTCGACATCGCGGTTCCTCTGTCTTCTGTTCGTGCTTCGAGGAACGCGCCCTCCTCTCCCCCCGGCCGGAGCCGTCCTCGGCCGGGGCCGAGCGGGGCGACAGAGCGGGGTTGAGCCCGCCCACGGGTGCGTTGAAAATGCAGCGGGGCCCCTCATCGGAGCCCCGCGACGGCGCGTCTGTAGTGCAGACGGCCGGTTCGGTCAACCTGCGGCCGGGATCGTCAGTTGCCGTAGGGGTTGTAGGGGTTGGCGGCGAGGTGCGGCAGGCCCGCGAAGGCATAGCGCAGGCCGATGCGGAACTCGTTGGCCGTGAGATCCTTCAGGCGGGTGCCGTAGCCGTAGGCGTCCACGCCTGTGCGCAGCTTGCCGAGATCGACGTAGCGGTAGGCCGCGTCGAGGCTCAGGCCGTAGCCGAGATCGTAGGACAGGCCGGCCGTGAGCGCCCAGGCGAGCGAGGTGACGGAGCGCTTCCCCCGCGGCACGGGATCGCGCGGGCCGGTTCCGGGCGAGCCGTCGCAGGCGTCGAGGAAGCAGGAGGTCTGGGTGTAGTTGCGGGTGGTGCCGATATCGGCGACGCCGACGCCCGCGCCGATATAGGGCGTCAGCCCCCACCACGTGCCGAGGTCGGCGTAGACGTTGACGAGCGCGGTGAGCGCGTCGGCGCGGCCGGTCTCGATGTTGCCGCCGGTCTCGAAGTTCGAGCGCGACGAGAAGGCGCTGAAGCGGGTCGGACCCCGCTGGTCGATGGTGGCGTCGATCCGCAGCCACGGATTGACCCGGTAGCCGACGCCGCCGCCGTAGCCGCCCGCGTCGCCGACCCGCAGGCCGACATAGGGCGGCCGGTTCGGGTCGCTCGGATCGGGCGGGGTGTCGTCGCGGGGCCGGCCGTAGCTCGCGTGGGTGAAGTCGCCGCGCAGGTACCAGCCCGAGCCGATCTCGACCGGCGGTGGGGCCTCGACCGGCGGCGGAGGCGGCGGTAGCGCGGTCGGCAGGAGATCGGCGGCCCCGGCCTGGTGGAGGGAGCCGGCCAGCGCGATGAGCGCGCAGACCGGCAGACGTGCAGACGCAACCATGGATCGTCCCGACGCTTGGGCCCGGCAGGCTCGACGGCCTCGCGGGGCGGTGGACCAGGGGCCCGGGGAGCCGGACGGACCGGCCGAATCGAATACTGACAAACAAGGGTTAGGAGGGACTTAACCCTAACCGAGGCGCCCGCTCCCGCGGGCGGATCACGCGGCCCGGGGAGACGGTCCGGACACGCAAGGGGGGCGGCGCGTGGATCCGCGCCGCCCCGCAGCCTCCCGGGTCCTCCCGTGGGGCGTCAGTACTTGCGGACCAGCGGGCCGGGGGGCGGCGGCGGCGCGTAGTCGGCCATCAGCGGGGGCAGCGGGGCCGCGACGATGCCGCCGAGCAGGTAGCGGAAGCCGAGCCGGACGTCGTGCGCCTCGAGGTTCTTGAACTTGTAGGTCGTGCCGGGGCACCCGTCGCTGCCGAAGCAGTTCAGGCTGCCGCTCTTGACGCTGCCGAGGTTGAGGTACTCGTAGGCCAGTTCCAGCCGCAGGTTCGGGGTCACCGCGTAGCCGAGGCCGGCGTGCAGGCCCCAGGCGAAGGTCGTGGTATCGCTCGGCCGGATCACGCCCGCTCCGCCCGTCGCGGTGCCCGACCCCACGTCGGTCAGCGTGCCGAGGTGATGGAAGGCCGCGCCGACCGAGCCGCCGCCGAAGAACGACACGCCGTTCCAGGTGAAGAAGTCGTACGAGCCGCGGGCCATCGCGACGATCGTGGAGACGTGGCCGGTATAGAAGTCGAGACCCTTGCCGGGCGACTTGCAGGTCCCGTCCGCGTCGAAGTTCGCGTTGAAGCAGCCCGCGTAGCTCTCACCGAAGCGCAGGGTTGCGGATGTCCGGTACTGGGCCACCGCCTCCACGCGCAGGCCGTTGCCGAACTCGTAGCCGAAGCCGCCGCCCGCGAAGGCCTGGTCGCCGATCTCGCGGTACTCCTCGTGGTAGCCGCCCTTCGGCTGCGGGAAGCCCGGCTTGTCGTACCCCTCGAACTTGCTGAGGCGCAGCGCGCTGACGCCGACCTCGCCGCGCAGGTACCAGCCGCCGCCGACATCGACGACGGGGGGCGGCGGGGGCGGCGGAGGCGGGGGCGGCAGGAGGTCGGCGGCCTGGGCGAGGCAGGGCGCGCCGACGCTCGCTGCGAGCGCGAGGCGGCGCACCAAGGCCGAGTGCTTGGAGCGGGCCATTAACGTTTCCTTCACTCGAATGCGAGCCGGAAGCTGTGTTCGCACGCTCCGGAAGACAATCGAAAGGATGAACGCAAGAACTTAAGCCGGGCTTAACGTTAAATCTTAGACCCACGGAATCGCGCCGCCGTGAACGGAGGCCGGGACCTCAGGGCGCCGGGGGCGGCCGATCCCCGATGAAGAGGCCGTGCCGGCGCAGGCCGTCGGCGAGCCGGCGCAACTCCGCGTCCCGCCGCGCCGACGCCCGGGACGCCGCCCCGTGGGCGGCGTGCAGGATCTCGTGGATCGTGCCGAGACGGCGGGCGGAGGCGAGCCCGTCGAGGACGAGCGGGCTCGCCTCCGCCGGGCCGGGCGCATCCACCACCGTGCCGACCCACTCGCGGATCGAGCCGTCGACGTTCTCGACCGGCACCTCGCGCACCTGCATCCAGCGGTAGTCGCCGTCGATGTGGCGCACCCGGTAGGCGAGTTCCACGGGCTCGCGGACGCGTCGCGCGGCGGCCCAGATCCCGAGCGTGCGCGCACGGTCGTCCGGGTGCAGCGCGTCGAGCCAGCCGCGCCCCAGGAACATCTCGGCTTCCTGGCCGGTGCGCTCGGTCCAGCCGTAGCTGTGCGTGATCTGGCCGTCGGGCGCCGCCCGCCACTCGATCACCGCGCTCGCCCGAACCAGCGCGAGGTAGCGTTGCTCGCTCTCGTGCAGGGCGCTCCCAGGGTCGGGGATACGCACCGCGCCGCCCACGCCATCCCCGATGACGTCTTCGATGACGCCCCCGGTGGCGGCGCCCGGCACGGCCCCCGGACGGCCGGCTCGGCGGAACACGGGCTTGTAATGGCCGCGCGGCAGTTCGACCCGTACGCTGCCGACGCGGCCCGGCTCATCGTAGATGGCGGCGAGTACGCCCCGCAGCCGCCGCGCCTCCACGCGGACGATGGCGTCCGTGACGGGATCGAAATCCGGGGGGCGCCCCAGCGCCTGGGTGGCGATCGTGTACGCCTTCAGGCGATGGCCGCGCCCGCCGAGGCTCTCGCGCACGATGTAGCCGAGGAAGGCCGAGAGCTGCGGCGCCTTGCGCATGGCCGGATGCTGCAGGAGGGCGGCGACTTCCGCGGAGATCTCGCCCGGCTCGATCGTGCTGCGGTCCATCTGTGGGTGCGCGTGCCCCGCGACTGGAAACGCGATCGCTAGCACAACTTTTAGTAGAAAAACAGGCTCTCGATGAGGCCCCGCACGGGAACCGGGCGGCGCGTCCCGACTCCGTTCCGCCCCGGCGGCTGCGGCCCGGTGCGCGCCCGACGCGGAACGGAACGGATGGCGGTCCGGCTCCGTTGGCTTCGGAACGAGTGCCCTTTCGGCCTCACGGGAGATCTCAGTCCATGGCCCTCAAGATCCTGTCCGCCCCGCTCCTGGTTCTGGCTCTCGCGGCCGGCGGCCTCTCGGCCGCGCAGGCGCAGAGCAACACCTCGACGCCGGGGGCGCCCGCCGGCGACAGCGGCGGCAACGCCTCGACCGGCAGCACCGCCGCGCCGAGCGGCAAGTAACCAGGGACAAGTAACCAGGGGCAAGTCGCGAGCGGGCAAGTCGCGAGCGGGCGAGTACCCAGCGGCCGGCTCACCGCCGAAGCCCGACCGAGGAGCCGCGCGCCCGCCGTGCCCTGATCCCCGGGCCGGCCCCCGGCCGGCCCGGCGGGCGCCGGGACCCGTTCAGGCCCGGCAACTCTCGAACCCGGCGCGGATCGCCTCCGCGTCGAGGTTGCGCCCGATGAACACCACCCGGGAGACCCGGGGCTCGTCGGCGCGCCACTCGGCCTGCACATCCCCGTCCAGGATCATGTGCACGCCCTGGAAGACGAATCGCTTCGGCTCGCCCGGGAAAGCGACGATGCCCTTGCAGCGCAGGATGTCCGGCCCCTGGACCTGGGTCAGGTTGGAGATCCAGGGCATGAACGTCTCCGGGTTCACCGGCCCGTCGATCCGGGCCGAGACCGACCGGATCTCGCTGTCGTGGTGATGATGGTGGCCCGCCTCGAGGAACTCGGGCTCGAGATCGAGGATGCGGCCGAGATCGAAGGCGTTGCGCTCCAACACCGCGTCGAGGGGGACGGCACAGTCCTTCGTCCGATGGATCTTGGCGAAGGGGTTGATCGCCCGGATCTCCCCCTCGACGCGGTCGAGTTCGGCCGGCGTGACGAGGTCGGACTTGTTGAGCAGGATCACGTCCGCGAAGGCGATCTGGTTGCGGGCCTCGGGTGCGTCCTTCAGGCGGTCGGTCAGCCACTTGGCGTCGGCCACCGTCACGACGGCGTCGAGGCGGGCGGCCTCGCCGACGTCCTGATCGACGAAGAAGGTCTGGGCGACGGGGGCGGGATCGGCCAGTCCGGTCGTCTCGACGATGATCGCGTCGAACTTGCCGCGGCGCTTCACCAGGCCGTCCATGATCCGGATCAGGTCGCCGCGCACCGTGCAGCAGACGCAGCCGTTGTTCATCTCGAACACTTCCTCGTCGGCGCCCACCACGAGGTCGTTGTCGATGCCGATCTCGCCGAACTCGTTGACGATCACCGCGTAGCGCCGGCCGTGGTTCTCGGTGAGGATCCGGTTGAGCAGCGTCGTCTTGCCGGCGCCGAGATAGCCCGTGAGCACCGTGACGGGGATCTTGGCCGAGGCCGGCGACGTGGCAGCGGGGGACGGGGCGTCGGACATGGCTTCCCTTCGGCTTCACTCTTCGGGCGGGTTCCTCGCCCGCGGGCGCCGCGCCCGGGGGCGAGGCCGTGACCTGTCATATCGTTACGCGCGCGCCGGATGGAAGGCGGCGGGAGGCCGGCGCAGGCCGAGGCCGCGGGAGAACGCCCCACTCTGGAAATGAACAGAAATTGTTCAGCAATGGGCCGGCTTTCGTAGGACTTTCCGTGACTTGAACAAAAATTTGCGGCCCACCGAGGCAGATTTCCGTGGCATTGTTCAACCCAGGCGGGTAAATTCCAACACCCAACGACCGGGTCCGCCGAATGAACCACGACGTCACTCCCAACCATCCCGGGCGGCTCAGGCATGATGTCGACCAGATGCCGGCCGACACGCGCACCGGAGGCCGCGATGATTGATGGGACCCCATTTCGGACCGGCGATGCGACAGACGAGCGGCTGGCGCGGATCGCCGAACTCGTCGGCCGCCCCGTCGAGGCTTTCCGGGCGCCGGAGAGCGATGCCCTCGGCGAGGCCCTCGAACTGGTGAAGCTCTGGGAGCGGATCGACAGGGCCGGCCGCGCCCGCCTCCTGGCCTGCGCCCGCGCCGAGGCGACCCGCACGGGCGACCCGCAGCGTCCGGCCGCGTCGGCGCGCGCGTCGGTGTGATCCGGCGCCGGCCGCGGCGCACGCTCCGCGGAGCGCGCCCCGGCCGCGTTGCGGGCGCGAGGACTCGATCGGACGAGGCAAAGCCGCCGCGCAGCCGCGCGATCCCCCGCCCTTAACGATCTGGTCAGCCTGTTCCGGGAGGGTGCGCGCCCGGATCAGCAGAGGAATGAGCATGTCCGACACGATCGACACCGTGGGCGTCGCGGGCGACCGCATCCGCTCCATCATCGAGCGCATCGAGCGGCTCGACGAGGAGATCAAGGACCTGATGGAGGCCAAGAAGGAGATCTTCGCCGAGGCCAAGGGCGAGGGTCTCGACGTGAAGGTGCTGCGGGAGATCCTGAAGCTGCGCAAGCAGGACAAGGACGAGCGCGACGAGCAGGAGAGCCTGCTCGAACTCTACCTGCGCGCCATGGACGCACCGAGCCCGGCACCGATCGCCCAGGCCGCCTGACCACCGCGGCCGCGCGACGGCCGGCCGGCGCGGGGTCCCACGGGGGCTCCCGCAGCGGCCGGCCGCCGCGCCGGAACGGTGCCGCCCGAATCCTGGGGAGCGCGGCCATCGGGCGCGGACCCGGGAGTGGGGCTCGCGGGTTCTGAAGGGACATCGCCGCGAGGGGGCAGCGGCCGCGGGCAGCGGCGGGTGCCGCCTGCGAGGGCCCCTGCGATCCATCGAGCACCCATCGAGCACCCATGGCCAAGCGGAAGACGAGAGCCGAGACCCAGCCCGAGACCGAGGCGCCGCTCGTGCCCACCGGCGCGCTGGCGGTGGCCCTGCTGGGCCTCGCCGGGCAGGGCGCCCCGCTCGTCCACGTCGCCCGCGACGAGCGGCGCCTGGAGGCGATCGCCGCGATCCTGCGGGCGCTCGCCCCGGATCTCGGCGTCGCCATCCTGCCGGGCTGGGATTGCCTGCCCTACGACCGCGCCTCGCCGTCGCGGGGCGTGATGGGCGCGCGGGCCGGCGTGCTGCGCTGGCTCACCGACGCGGAGAATAGACCCGACATCGTGCTGACCACGCCGCCGGCCCTGATCCAGCGGGTGCCGCCGCCCGCGACCTGGGCGGACGCCCGCGTCCTGATCCGCGTCGGCGACACCCTGGACGCGGAGGCGATGACGGCCGCGCTCCGGCGCCTCGGCTACATCCTCGACGACCGGGTGGACGAGCCCGGCGAGTTCGCGATCCGCGGGCGCACCCTCGACGTGTTCCCGGCCGCCTCCCCCCTGCCCTGCCGGGTGGAGCACGACGGCGCCCGGGTCGCGCGGATCCGGGCCTACGACCCGCTGACGCAGCGCTCGCACGAGGAGACCGCGGAGCTGGTGATCGACCCGGCCACCGAGATCATCCTCGCCCCCGGCTCCGAGGAGCGCCTGCAGCCCTTCACCGGCCAGGAGCACGGGCTCGCCCGGTTCTACCCGGCGCTGCCCTGCCTGCTCGACGACCTGCCCGAGGCCCGCTTCGTGGTCGAGGCCGGGGCCGAGGCGCGGGCCGAGGCCTTCTTCGAGCAGATCGCGGACGGGCGCGAGAGCGGCGAGGCGGCCAAGGGTGGCGGCCAGGCTCGGGGTCGGGCGGATCAGGATCCGCTCTACCTCGCTCCGGAGGAGTGGGCGCGGCTCCTCAGGGAGCGCCGGCTCGCGGCTGCCACCGAGGAGGCGGACGCGTCCCTGGCCGCCTTCGTGCGCCAGTCGCGCCCGACCGCCGCCTTCACCAAGACGCTCCGGGACCGCCTCAGGGCGGGCGACCGGATCGTGCTCGCCGGGCCGGAGCGGTCGCTGCGCCGTCTGGTCCGGCAGGCCGAGCGCTCGGGCGAGCGCCGCGTGCGGTCCGTGCCGGACTGGGCGACGGCGGAGCGCGCCCGCCCCGGCGAGATCGTCGCGCTCGCTCTGCCGCTCGATGCGGGCTTCCGGGTGCCGGAGGCGGGCATCAGCGTGTTCGCGGCGGCCGACCTCTACGGCCAGCACGCCGGCGCGGCGGGACAGCGGGCCGCGACCCTGCCGCTCGGCGAGGTCGAGCTGCGCACCGGCGACGTCGCGGTCGATCGCGACAACGGGCTCTGCATCTTCGAGGGCCTGGAGCGGGTCGGCGGGAGCGAGGCCCTGCGCCTGCGCTTTTCCGGGGACGACGTGCTGATGCTGCCCGTCACCCAGGCCGACCGGGTCTGGCGCTACGGCTCGGACCCGGAGGCGGTCGGCCTCGACAAGCTCGCTTCCGCCTCCTGGCGCCGGCGCCACAGCGAGGCGGAGGCCACCATCGCCCGCACCGCCCGCGTCATGGTGGGGCTGGCGCAGGAGCGGGCCGATGCCAGTGCCCCGGCGCTGCGCCCGCCGGAGCGGGAGATGGAGCGCTTCGGCGCGGGCTTCGGCTTCAGCCTGACGCCGGACCAGGCCGCCGCGACGGACGCGGTGCTGACCGACCTCGCCTCCGGCCGGCCGATGGACCGGCTGGTCTGCGGGGATGTCGGCTTCGGCAAGACCGAGGTGGCGCTGCGCGCGATCGCGGCGGCCGTCTTCGCGGGCAAGCAGGTCGCGCTGGTGGCGCCCACCACCGTGCTGGTGCGCCAGCACGTGCAGACGCTGGAGCGGCGGTTCGGCCGCTTCGGGATCGCGGTCGCGCAGCTCTCGCGCCTCGTCGGCCCGGCGGAGGCGAAGCGGGTGAAGGCGGGGCTCGCCGACGGCTCGATCCGTGTCGTCGTCGGCACCAACGCGCTCGCGGCCAAGGGCGTCGCCTTCGCGGATCTCGGCCTGACCGTCATCGACGAGGAGCAGCGCTTCGGCGCGAAGATGAAGGAGTCGCTCCGCGCGCTCGCGGGCGGCGGCCACGTGCTGACGCTCACCGCCACGCCGATCCCCCGCACCCTGCAATCGGCGCTGGTCGGCCTGCGGGCGCTCAGCGTGATCGCCACGCCGCCCGCGGTGCGTCAGCCGATCCGCACGGTGATCGCGCCGTTCGAGGCCGAGACGGTGCGGGCCGCGCTGATGCGCGAGCACCGCCGCGGCGGCCAGAGCTTCGTGGTCTGCCCGCGCATCGAGGACCTCGAGCCGATGGCCGAACGCCTGAGGGCGATCGTGCCCGAACTCGCGATCGTCCTGGCGCACGGCGAGATGAAGGCCGCCGCGATGGACGCGGCGATGATCGACTTCGCCGACGGCGCGGGCGATGTGCTGCTCGCAACCTCCATCATCGAGAGCGGGCTCGACGTGCCGAGGGCCAACACGATGCTGGTCTGGAACGCCGAGCGCTTCGGGCTGGCGCAGCTGCACCAGCTGCGCGGCCGGGTCGGGCGCGGCCAGCGCCGGGGCGCGGCCTACCTGCTGAACGATCCCGAGCGCCCGCTCTCCGCCGGCGCCGAGAAGCGCCTGCGCACGCTCGAGGCCCTCGACCGGCTGGGGGCGGGCTTCACCATCTCGGCGCGCGACCTCGACCACCGCGGCGCGGGCGACCTCGTGGGCGACGCCCAGGCGGGCCACGTCCGGCTGATCGGGCTCGGCCTCTACCAGCACGTGCTGCAGCTGGCGCTCCGCGCCGCCAAGGGCGAGCCGGCGGAGGACTGGCGGCCGGAGATCAACCTGGGGCTGGAGGGGGCGATCCCCCACGACTACATGCCCGAGCCCGAGATCCGGCTCGGCCTCTACACCCGCCTGCTGCGGGTGGGCTCGACCCAGGAGATCGACGCGCTCTGCGCCGAGACCGACGACCGCTTCGGACGGATGCCGGAGGGGGTCGAGACGCTGGTGACGCTCGCGCGGCTGCGGGTCCAGTGCGGTGCGCTCGGGATCAGCCGGCTCAGCGGCGGCCCGCAGGGCGTCGCGGCGGATTTTCGCGAGGCGGGCCGGATCCGGGCGCTGGCGCTCGACGGCGACCTCGCGGTGCGGGACGGCCGGGTGATCCTGAAATGCACGACGCGGGACGCGGCCGAGCGCGGCCGCCTCGCCGTGGAGCTGCTGGAGCGCATCGCCGAGGCCTGCGAGGCGGCGGCCTGACGCCGCCGCCCGCGCATCCGCCCGTCAGGCCATCTGCTTGCGGGCGAACAGGGCTCCGGCGAACGCCACGGCGGAGCCGGCCGCGACGATGCAGATCATCAGCAGGCGCCGCGGCTGGGTCGCGGATTCGGCCATCACCGGCGGCACGATCAGGCTGAAGAACTCGATCTGGCGCGCCGCGATGATGCGGGCGCGCTCGTTGGCCGCCAGCACGGCGGCGTAGTATTTCTCGGCGTTCTTGCGCTCGTTGTCGAGCGCCTCGAAGCGGGTCAGCGCGTCGGCGAGGACGCGCTTCTGCTCGGCGTCCTGGCTCGTCGCGGTGCGCTCGATCCGCGCGATGTTCTCGTCGAGATCGCGGATCTGCGTCTTCATCTCGATGATGCGGTTCGAGTTCGGCCCGAGGTCGCGCTGCGCGACCGAGAGCTGGATCGATTTCTCGACGCGGGCAGCGCGCAGCTCGCCGATCGTCTTCAGGTTCGCCTCGTTGGTCTTCTGCGCGTCGAGCACGCCGTCGCGGTTGCGCAGGTCGCGCACCTCCAGGCGGACCTTGCGCATGCGGTCCTCGGCGAGCTTCAGCTCGCGGTTGCTCTCGGCCACCGCGTCCATGCGGGCGTTGAGGCTGAGCCGGTTCACCACCGCCTCGGCCTCCTTCAGGATGGCCTGGACGAGCGTGAACGATTCCTGCGGGTCGAAGGCGTTGACCGTGAGGACCATGACGCCGGAGCCGGACTCGACGGTGATGGCCACACGCTCACGCCAGTAGTGCAGGAACCTCTCGATCGGCTTCTCGGGATTGAAGCGGGAGAGGATGTCGATGCTGTCGCGGCTGAACCACGCGCGCAGCGGCAGTTCCTTCTCCAGTGTCTCCAGCATCGGCCGGCTGAGCACGTACTGGTAGGTGATCAGGGTGTCCTGGGCGATGAGTTCCTTGGGCACGCCCGAGTTGGTGCCGACCGAGTCCGGGTTGGCCTTCTCGGAGCCGCCGAGCGCCGGGCGGATCGCGAACTGCGCCTCGGTGACGTAGCGGTCGGAGGCGATCAGCCCATAATAGACCGCTCCCATCAGGGTCGGCAGCACGAAGCAGACCACGAACAGCACGGGCAGCCACGGGTCCCGCTTCACGTGGCTCTGGTAGGAGCGGATGCCCTTCCGGCGGTCGGCGAAGCGCGACATCCGGGCGAACTGCCGGAGCGACTCGGCCACCGCGTTGGACTTGTCCGCGGTGGTAAGCGGCTGACCCTGCGGGTTGCGGATCTCGACGTTCATGGGGCTGTTCGTGTCCAGGTCCGGGGGCCGTGTCCGGGGCGAGTCGCCTCGCATGCCCGCGCGGCGAAACCATGTCCGCAAACGCCACGGTCCGCCAGCGCAGTCCTCGCGCCCGCCCGGCGTTCAGGCGTTCAGGCGGCGGTAGACCTCGATGGCGTCGTTGACGTCCTCGTACACGATGGCGCGGCCGTTGAGCAGGACGATGCCCTGCTGGCACCACTCGCGGATCGTCTCCATCGAGTGCGAGACCATGATGACGTCGGCGTTCTTGCGGCGCTGGGAGAAGACCTCGGTACAGCGCTTCTGGAAGCGCGCGTCGCCCACTGCCGTGACCTCGTCGATCAGGTAGCAATCGAACGGGATCGCCATGCTCATCCCGAAGCCGAGGCGCGCGCCCATGCCGGAGGAGTAGGTCCGGATCGGCACGTCGAGATAGCTGCCGAGTTCGGAGAAATCCTCCACGAACTCGAGCACCCGCTTCGGGTCCTCGCCGTAGATGCGGGCGACGAAGATGACGTTGTCGCGCCCCGTCATCTGCGGGTGGAAGCCGCCGCCGAAGCCGAGCGGCCAGGAGACCCGCAGGCCCCGGTGGATCCGGCCCCGGGTCGGATCCTCGACCCCGCCGATCAGGCGCATCGTGGTCGACTTGCCGGCGCCGTTGATGCCGAGGATGCCGTAGCTGATGCCGGGCTTCAGGGTCAGCGAGACCCGCTCCAGGATGGTGCGGCGGTGGCCGTCCGTCTTGTAGATCTTGGTGACGTTGTCGAAGCGGATCACCGGGAAGGGGCCCTGCGGGATGGCGCCGCCCTGGCGGGCGGGTTCGGTGCGCGGCTTGGCCGGTGAAAGCGGCGAATCTGAGGATGGCGCGCCTCGCCTGGACGGGGCGCGGGTCCCGCCTCCCTGCCGTGCGGGACAGCGGGATCCGCGATCCTTGGAGCCTCCTCCGGAACCGGCGGCCCTACCGGAACGGCGGCTCGTCGAAGCTCCTCAGCTTGCGCGAGTGCAGGCCGTGGCGGTCGGCACGCAGCACGTCGAGGGCGGCGAGCCCGATGCGCAGGTGCTCGCCCACCGCCCGCTCGTAGAAGGCGTTGGCCGCGCCCGGCAGCTTGATCTCGCCGTGGAGCGGCTTGTCCGAGATGCAGAGGAGCGTGCCGTAGGGCACGCGCAGGCGGTAGCCCTGCGCGGCGATCGTGCCGCTCTCCATGTCGACGCCGATGGCGCGGCTGAGGTTGATCACCCGCCGCTCCTGGGTGAAGCGCAACTCCCAGTTCCGGTCGTCGTAGGTGACGACGGTGCCGGTGCGCAGGCGCCGCTTGAGGGCGTCGCCGTCCTCGCCCGTCACCTCGGCCGCGGCCGCCTGGAGGGCGAGCTGCACCTCGGCGAGCGCCGGCACCGGCACGTCGGGCGGCACCAGCGCGTCGAGGATGCGGTCGCGCCGGAGATAGCCGTGGGCCAGCACGTAGTCGCCCATGCGCTGCGACTGCCGCAAGCCTCCGCAATGGCCGACCATCAGCCAGCAATGCGGGCGCAGCACCGCGAGATGGTCGGTGATCGTCTTCGCGTTGGAGGGGCCGACGCCGATGTTGACGAGCGTCGTGCCCTGCATGGCGCCGTCCGGCCCGCGCGCCACGAGATGGTAGGCCGGCATCTGGAAGCGGTGCCAGGGCGAGGCCGCGATGAGGGCTGCAGGATCCGCGGAGGCCGCCTCGGCCCGGCTCACCCGCACGCCGCCGGGCAGGATCAGTTCCTCGAAGCCCTCCGCGCCCGAGGCCAGCCGCTCCAGCCCGTGGCGGACGAACTGATCGACGTAGCGGTGGTAGTTCGTCAGCAGGATCCAGGGCTGGACGCAGGCCCAGTCGCTGCCCGTGTAGTGTACGAGGCGGCGCAGCGAGTAGTCGACGCGCACCGCGTCGAAGAGCGCGAGCGGGCGCGGGGCGTCGCCCCGCTGCTCCCAGAGCCCGTCCGCCACCTCGTCGCCGACGACCGAGAGCAGCGGCACCGGGAACCACGCGGCGAGGTCGGCGCCGTCCGGCGCCCGCCGGCTCGGGCCGATGCCGGCCTCCAGCACGTAGGGGTACGGGATCTCCTGGGCGCTGAGCCCCACCTCGAGCGAGACCCCGTAATCCTCCACCAGCGGCCGCAGCTGCTGGATCAGGTACTCGCGGAAATGCGCGGGCTGCGTCACGGTCGTGGCGTAGGTGCCGGGCGCCTGGAGCTTGCCGGTGGCCCGGCTGATCCGCGGCATCGGTCCGCTCGGCTGGTAGGTGACGCGGATCTCCGGATAGCGGAACTTCAGCCGCTCGGCCGCGTCCGGCGGCGCCCCGCCGTCGAGATAGCGCGCCAGCGCGGCTCGCAGGGCCTGCGTCGCCTCCGCGTGCAGGGCGACCAGGCGCTCGACCGCGACGCCCACCTCCGCAATGGCCTCCATCGGCCGCAATTCCTCGACCAAGCCGCTCTCCTTCCAGCACGCCAGCGTCCCTTATACCGCGCGGGCACACCCCGCGTCGCGGCTTGCGGCGCGGCCCCGGGTGGCCGAAACGCGGAGGCGACGCATGACCCCGAAAGGCACCCCGTGAGCCAGGACGACGATTTCGGGCCCCGGCCCGGCGAGGAGAGCGTGGCGCTGCCCGAGCGCTTCGACGCGGGCCTCCACTTCATCGGGCGCCTGCGCACGCCGTGGACGCGGCGCGCCGCGTGTCCGAAGAACGGGACGCAGAGCGAGGCGGTCTGCACCGCGGTGGTCGATCCGCCCTACGCGCCGGCCCTTCAGGACATCGAGGGCGCGAGCCACCTGATCCTGCTCTACTGGATGGACCGGGCGGACCGGACGCTGGTCCGCCAGCGGCCGCGCCACGCGGACGGCAGCCGCGGCACCTTCTCGCTACGCTCGCCGGCCCGCCCGAACCCGATCGCGCTGGCCGTGGTCGAACTCCTCAGGCGCGAGGGCGACAGCCTGCGGGTGCGCGGCCTCGACTGCCTCGACGGCACGCCCCTCCTCGACATCAAGCCGTACTACGCCACGACCGACGCGCGGCCGCAGGCGACGGTGGACCGCGCGGGCACGCGGTGAGGCGCGCCGTCGCGGCCGTCGCGGCCGCGGGCCTGCTCGTCGGGCTCGGCTGGATCCTCGGCGGGAGCGTTCGCGGGCCGGCGTTGGATGCGCGCCAGTACGGGCAGGGCCGCCTCGCCGCGGTCCAGCAGCATCTCGACGAGGCACCGGCCGGGTTCGTGTTCGTCGCGGGCGACAGTCAGGCCGAGCTGCAGAGCCCGGCCCAGCGCCCCTGCGGGCTCGAACTCGTCAACGGCGGGATCGCCGGCGCGAATGCCGAGGCCTACGCGGATTTCCTCGCGGGCCTGCGCTTCCCCCGCCGCGCCCGCGCCGCCGTGCTGGCGATCGGCACGAACGACCTCGTCGCGAAGAACCGGCCGGGCCGGGCCGAGAACGCCGTACGGTTCGAGGCGGCGAGCGAGCGGATCCTGCTCACGCTCACGCGGCACGCGGACCGGGTGGTGGTGGCGGCGCTGCCGCCGATCGGGCGCGCGCTCGGCGGGCGGCTCGATGCGAGCTCGGTGGCTCCCTACTCGGCGCGCCTGCGGGCTGTCTGCGCCCGACTGGGCTGCCGAATCGCCGATCCCTACGCAAGCTTGCGGGACGGGGAGACCGGCTTCGCGCTCCCCGGCGCGATGGGCAACGGGCTGCACGTCGCGGCCTACCGGCCGGTGATGCAGGCGCTGGAAGCGGAGATCTGCGGACCAACCGCCCCGTGAGATAGCCTCACGCCTCCCGTGCCGGCGGCCGGATGCGGTAGCAGCCGACGTAGAGCGCGGGCAGGAACAGCAGCGTCAGGGCGGTCGCCGCCAGGATGCCGCCGATCATCGCGTAGGCCATCGGGCCCCAGAACACCTCGCGGGCGATCGGGATCAGGCCGAGGCTCGCCGCCGCCGCGGTCAGCAGGATCGGGCGCATGCGGTGGCGGGTGGCCTCCACCACGGCGTCCCAGGGGGCCAGCCCCTCCGCCTCGCACTCCTCGATCTGGCTCACCAGGATCACGGCGTTGCGCACGATGATGCCGATCAGCGCCAGGATGCCGAGGATCGCCACGAAGCCCATCGGCTTGTCGAAGAGGAGCAGCGCCGGCACGACGCCGATCAGCCCGAGCGGGGCCACCGAAAACACCAGCAGCAGCTTCCCGAAGCTTTGCAGCTGGATCATCAGGAACACCGCCATGGTCAGCAGCATCACCGGCACCACCGCGGCGATCGGGCCCTGGCCCTTGGCGGCCTCCTCGACGGCGCCGCCGGTCTCCAGGGTGTAGCCCTCGGGCAGGGCCTTCGCGAAGGCGTCGATCTCCGGCTTCAGCGCCGCCACCACGGTCGGCGGCTGCGTCGTGTCGGTGATCGCGGTCCGCACGGTGATCGTCGCCACGCGGTTGCGCCGCCAGACGATCGGCTGCTCGAGGTCGTAGTCGATCCGGGCGAAGGCCAGCAGCGGCACCGCCGTGCCGTTGGCGAGCGTGACCTGGAGGCTCTGGAGCGTGTCGAGCGAGGTGCGCTCGGCCGCCCGCGCCCGGCCCACCACGTTCACGAGGTAGATCGAATCGCGCACCTGCGTGATCGTGGTGCCGCCGACGACGCCGTTGAGGATGCCGGCGATGTCCTCGCTGGTCACGCCGAGCTGGCGCGCCTTGTCCTGCAGGATCTCGACCCTGAGCACCTTGCCGGGCTCGTTCCAGTCGAAGGTCGGCACCGCGACGTGCGGGTTCTTCGCCACCACGCTGGCGAGGCCGAGCGCCTGCTCGCGCAGCACCTGGATGTCGGGCCCGCTCAGCCGATACTGGATCGGGCGTCCGACCGGGGGCCCCAGCGCGAGCGCGTTCACGAACACGTCGGTGCCGACGAAGTCGCGCTTGCCGAACGCCTCCAGGCGCCGGAACACGCGGTCGCGCGCCGCCAGCGACTTCGTCACGATGACGATCTGCCCGAAGAAGGCGTTGTCCAGCTGCTGGTCGAGGGGCAGGTAGAAGCGCACGGCGCCCTGGCCGACATAGGACGACCAGCGCTCGATGTCGGGATCGCCCTTCAGCCGCTCCTCGAAGCGGTCCATCTGGGACTTGGTCTCGGTGATCGTGGCGTTCTGCGGCAGGGTCATGTCGACCAGGATCTCGGTGCGGTCCGAGGCCGGGAAGAATTGCTGCTGGACATGGGTCATGCCGAACAGGGCGACCCCCATCAGCGCGACGCAGATCGCCACGGTCGTCCAGCGGAACCGCATGGCCACGCGCAGCACCGCCAGGAAGGCACCCGCGAGCCGGCCGGGAGGCGGCGCGCCCGCATGGCCCTCCGGGGACGCGTGCGTCTTCATCGTCTTCGGCAGCAGGGTCACGCCGATCAGCGGCGCGAACAGCACGGCCACGATCCACGAGACGAGCAGCGAGGCCGCGATCACGACGAAGAGCGAGTAGGTGTACTCGCCCGCCGACGAGCCGTTGAAGCCGATGGGCAGGAAGCCCGCCACCGTCACCAGCGTGCCGGTGAGCATCGGGAAGGCGGTCGAGGTGTAGGCGTAGGTCGCGGCCTTGCGCAGGCTCTCGCCGAGTTCGAGGCGGGCCACCATCATCTCGACGGTGATCATCGCGTCGTCGACGAGGAGGCCCAGCGCGATGATGAGGGCGCCGAGCGAGATGCGCTGGAGCGTCACGTCCATCACCTGCATCACCACGAAGGTGATGGCGAGCACGAGCGGGATCGACAGGCTGACCACGAGGCCCGCGCGCAGCCCGAGGCTCACGAAGCTCACGCCGAGCACGATCACCACGGCCTCGACCAGCGCCTTGGTGAAGCCGCCAACCGCCTCCTCGACGATCTTGGGCTGGTCCGAGACGAGGTGGACGCCGACGCCGATCGGGAGCTTGCCCTCGATCAGCCGCATGCGCGCCTTCAGATCCTCGCCGAAATGCAGGAGGTTGGCGGAGGGCCGCATGGCGATCGCGAGGCCGATCGCCGGCTTGCCGTCGACGCGGAACATCGCGGCCGGCGGGTCTTCGTAGCCGCGGCTGATCTCGGCCACGTCGTAGAGCCGGAAGAAGCGGTCGTTGACGCGCAGGTTCAGGCCGAGCAGCGATTCCTCCGAGGCGAACTGCCCGCTCACCCGGACGGAGACGCGCTCGGGGCCGGCCTGGACGACGCCCGAGGCGGTGACCGCGTTCTGGGTCTGGAGCGTGCGGATCAGCGACTGGATGTCGATGCCGTAGCCGGCGAGCTTGCGGGTGGCGAAGTCGAGGTAGATCGTCTCCTTCTGGGTGCCGAGCAGCAGGGTCTTGCCGATGTTGGGCACCTTCAGGATCTCGGTGCGCACGCCCTCGACGTAGTCGCGCAATTGCCGGTGGGTCAGCCCGTCGGCCGTGAAGGCGTAGACGTTGCCGTAGACGTCGCCGAACTCGTCGTTGAAGAACGGGCCCTGCACCCCTTGCGGGAAACTGCCCTGGATGTCGCCGAGGCGCTTGCGCACCTGGTAGAAGGCCGGCTGGATCTCGGCCTTCTTGGTGGTGTCGCGGAATTGCACGAACACCGTGGCGTTGCCGGGCGTGGTGTAGCTGCGCACGTAGTCGAGCGCGTTGATCTGCTGCAGCTCCTTCTCGATCCGGTCGGTCAGCTGCTCCAGCGTGTCGCCGATCGTGGCGCCGGGCCAGACGGCCCGGACCACCATGGTCTTGATCGCGAAGGGCGGGTCCTCCTCGCGGCCGAGCTTGCCGTAGGCGAGCGCGCCGGCCAGCAGGCAGACGCCCATCAGGAACCAGACGAAGGAGCGGTGGCCGAGCGCCCAGTCGGAGAGGTTGAAGCCCGTGCCCGCCGGGGCGTCGGACGCGTCGCGCGGCGCGTGCATCTCAGAGAGCCTCGTCGGCGAGCCGGACCGTCTGGCCCTCGCTCAGGGAATGGGTGCCGGCGACGACGACGCGCTCGCCGGGCTCGACGCCGCCGGTCAGGGCGGCGAAGCCTTGGCTGCGCCCCGCGACCGTGACCGGCCGGCGCGCGACGCGGGTGCCGGCGGCGTCCACCACCCAGACCGCGTCCCGGCCCTCCGCCGAGAGGATCGCGGCCTCGGGCAGCACGACGTGCGGCGGGACCTTGCGGGTCAGCCCGACCGTGATGGTCGCGCCGAGCCGGAACGCCTCCGGCGGGTCCTGCAGCGTCATGCGGATGCGGCGGGTGCGGGTGCTCGCGTCGGCGAAGGGGGCGACCTCGCGCACGGTGCCGGTCGCGGTGACCTCGGGGGCGCTCTGGAGCGCCACGGTGAAGCGCGCGTCGCGCGGCATGGCGCCGAGGAGGTCCTCGGGGATGTCGACCACCGCCTCGCGCACCTCGGGGCGGGCCACCGTCACGATGGTCTGCCCGGCGGTGACGTCCTGCCCGACCTCGGCCCGGCGCTCGGTGACGACGCCGTCGAAATCGGCCTGCAGCTCGGTGTAGCCGATCTGGTCGCGCGCCTTCTGCAGGCCGGCCTGCATCTGGGCGAGCCGCGCCTGGGTGGTGTCGCGGTTGGCGGTGGCGGTGTCGAGCTGGGCCTGGGTGACGTTGCCGCCCTCGAACAGGCGGCGCACGCGCGCCTCGGTGGCGGCGGCGTTCTCCGCCTGGGCGGTGGCGTCGGCCACGTCCGCCTCCGCCCGGGTCAGGGTGAAGCGCGTCACGATCGGGTCGAGGGCGGCGAGGCGCTGCCCTTTGCGGACCACGTCGCCCACCGTGACGTCGCGCGCGACGACGCGCCCGCCGATGCGGAAGCCGAGCTGGGACTGGTAGCGCGGCTCGATCGTGCCGGCGAAGGGGCCGAACCGCTTCGTATCGACCACCTTGGCCACGGTGTAGAGCACCGGGCGCACCGGCGCGGGCGCCTCGGCCGCCTCCTGCTTGCAGCCGCCGAGCGCCAGCAGGCCGAGGGCGGCGATCGCGATCGGACGTCTCATCGTCCGGCCTCCGCGAGCGTCACCGCGAGGCCGGGACGCAGGAACTGGATACCGGCGATCACGACCTCCTCGCCCGGCCTCACGCCGTCCTTCAGCGCGATGGAATCCGGGGCGTAGCGCTCGATCGCGACGACGCGCGGCTCGACGGTGCTCGTCGCCGGGTCGCGCACCCAGATCGCGGGCCGGCCGCGCCAGCGGTAGAGGGCCGACCAGGGCAGGACCACAGCCCTGCGCTCGGCGAACCGGCCGCGCCCGATCACCACGGCGCCCAGCGACATGCCGGGCGGCGTCTCCCGCAGCCCGACCTTCACCCGCACCGTGCCGGAGGCCGGATCGACGCTCGGCGCGATCTCGCGCACGGTGCCGACGCCGCGCACATCCGGATCGGCCTGGAGGGTGACCTCGACGGTCCCCGAAGCCGGCGGGCCCGCCAACAGGGCCTCGTAGACGTTGAAGACCGCGTCGCGCGGGCCGTCCTGCGCGACGGTGAGGACGGACTGCCCGGCCTGCACCACCTGACCGGTCTCCAGCGACCGGCTCAGCACGATCCCGGCGACGCCGGCCCGCAGCTCGGTGTACGAGAACTGCTCGCGGGCCGTGCCGAGGGCGGCCTTGGCCGACTCGACGGCGGCCTGGCTGACGCGCAGCTGCTGCTCGGCGTTGTCGTAGCTCGGACGGGTGGTGAAGCCGCTGGCGAGCAGCGATTTCTGGCGCTCGTAGGTGAGCTTGGCCTGCGTCGCCTGCGCCTCCGCCGACGCCAGCACGGCCTCGGCGTTGGCGAGGTTGGCGCGCTGCTCCTGCGGGTCGAGACGCGCCAGCACCTGGTTGGCGGTGACGTGATCGCCGACCTCGACTTGGCGCTCGGCGATCTTGCCGCTGGTGCGGAACGAGACGCTGGTCTGCGCCTGAGCCTGGATGTCGCCGGTGAAGACCGCCTCGGAGGCGACCGACGTCTCGGCGGCGACCTGCGTGCGCACGAGCGTCTGTGCGAGGAGCGGCACAGCTTCGGAGGCGGCGGCGGGCGCGCCGCCGGCGAGCGCCAGGAGGCCCAGCAAGGCGCAGGACTTCGGGTACGATCCGGACACGGCTGCCTGAACCTCGCAACGGGGCTGCGGTCTATCGCGGCGCCGACATATCCGCTATTCTACCGACCGTCCAGACGGTTTCTCAACGGACAGGGTACGATGGCGCACATCCGGCGCGCGGATCGCGCGCAGATCATCCTCGACGCGGCCGAGGCCTTGCTGCGCCGCTCCGACGCGCGGACGCTGACGATCGATGCCGTCGCCGCGGAGGCGTGCCTGAGCAAGGGCGGGGTGCTGCATCACTACGCCTCGAAGGACGCGCTGATCGCGGCGCTGGCCGCGCGGCGCGTCGGGCTGATCCGCGACGGCATCGCCGCGCTGCTGGCCGAACAGCCACCCGGGCCGGCGGCGCTGCCGCTGGCGGCGGTCGCACACGCGCGGCAGGTCTATGCCGAGGAATGCGGCTTTCCCGACGCGCTTCTGGTCGCGTCCGCGGAGAACCCCGCGGCGGTGGCGGGCTTCCGCGCCTTCCTGGCCGATCTCTTGGAGCAGATGGCCGCACTCGGCTGCCGGCCCGGCGCGGGCGAGGCGCTGATCTTCTCGATCCTCGGACTGATGCTCACCCGCTCCCTCGGCTTCCACAGGCTCGACGGAGCGGAGGCCGGACGGCTGTTCGACGCGCTGGAGGCGCAGGCGCGGATCCTGGCGGTGGAGGGAGATGGGGGCTGATACCGTTCCCGGTCGAAGAGTTCGGTTTGAGGCATCGTCTCAGGACGAAGCACGGGTCCCCATCCCATAGGGAGAGGTCCGCTTTCGCAGAATGCCGGGTGAGGGGTATGACGTGACAGATGAGGGCTGGACCTGAACGTGCATCGACCGCGTGTTCAGTCCTGTGAGGTCATACCCCTCCCCCCAACCCTTTCCCTATGGGAGAGGGGGCGCGGCGCGGCTCACCGCGGCCGGCCGAACCGATCAACCGGAGACCGTATCAGGCGTTCGCGTCGAGCCAGGCCACCACGCCTGACAGGTCGAACCCCCGCTCCGTCCCGAAGGCGCGCACGTCCTCGCGCCGCATCCGCCCCGCCAGGACCTCGCCGATCACCCAGAGGGTGAGGGAGCGCGTGCCGCCGCGGCAATGGGCGAGAACGGGGCCGGGCGACGCCTCGACGGCCTCGTGGAAGCGCAGGGCCGCCTCACGGGTGATGGTCGGGCCCGTCACCGGCAGGTCGAGATAGGCCATCCCGGCACCCTCGGCCGCCCGCCGCTCCGCCGCGGAGCCGGGCTGAGCCGCCTCCTCGCCGTCCGGCCGGTTGTTGATCACGAGGCGCACGCCGCGCCCGGCCAGCGCGGCGATCTCCGCCTCGCTCGGCTGATCGGCGACCGAGAGCTTGTCCGTGACGGGTGTGATCTTCATCGCGATTCTCGACGTGCGTGGCGCGCGGGCGTCGGCGTCAATTGTTGGCCGTGCGGAAGGTGTCGCAGGAGCGGGTCTGGCCGCTCTTGTAGCCGGCCATGAACCAGCGCTTGCGCTGCTCCGAGGAGCCGTGCGTGAAGGAGTCCGGCACGGCGTAGCCCTGGGAGGCCTCCTGCAGCTTGTCGTCGCCGATGGCGCTCGCCGCCTGGAGCGCCTCGTCGATGTCGCCGGGCTCCAGGGCGTTCCACTTGTCGTTCGAGTTCTTGGCCCAGACGCCCGCGAGGCAGTCGGCCATCAGCTCGACGCGCACCGAGAGCGCGTTCGCCTCGCGCTTGCTCGACGCCTGCTGCTGGCGCGCCTGGACCTTCGGCAGGATGCCGAGCACGTCCTGCACGTGGTGGCCCACCTCGTGGGCGATCACGTAGGCGTAGGCGAAATCGCCCTTCACGCCGAACTTGGTGGCCATCTCCTTGAAGAAGGAGGTGTCGAGATAGACCTTCTTGTCGAGCGGGCAGTAGAACGGGCCCATCGCGGCCTGCGCCGAGCCGCAGCCGCTGCGCGTGCCCCCGGTATAGAGCACCATCGTGGTGGGCGTGTACTGCTTGCCGGTCTGGTTGGGCAGGATCTGGTTCCAGACGTCCTCGGTGTTGCCCAGGATCTTCGAGGCGAAGCGGCCGGCATCGTCGGTCGGCTTCTGATTGCGGCGCTGCTGCGTCTGCGGATCGACGCGCTCCTCGCGGCTCTGGCCGCCGCCCCGGGTCATCTGCTCGGCACCGCCGATCAGGATCGCCGGGTTGATGCCGGTGACCCAGCCGATGATCAGCAGCACGACGATGGTGCCGATGCCGAGGCCGCCCGCCCCGCCGCCGGGAAAGCCCATGCCGCCGCCGCCCTCGCCGCGGCGATCCTCGACGTTGTCGGAACTCCGGAAATCGTCCCAGCGCATGAGCCCGCCGCCCTTGCCACGCCGCCGTACCGGCGGTCACCTGCCACGCCGCCGGTCTCCCGGCGGCTACCTGCCGCACCGCCGGAGGACCGGCGACCGTTAGTAATGGCCCGGCAAAAGCCCCGGTTCCCCCGTACGGTCAAGCCTTTCCGTCGAGCGCGGCGCGCACGAGCCGGAAGTCCCGCCAGGCCAGCCGCTTCTGCACGGGCTGGCGCAGCAGGTAGGCTGGATGCAGGGTCGCGAGCGCCCGCACCTCGCGGTTCGGCAGCCGATAGGGGAAGAAGCGCCCGCGCGCCTTCAGGATGCCGTCCTTCGTGCCGGTCAGCGTCTGCGTCGAGGGGCTGCCGAGGCACACGACGAGGTCGGGATCGACCAGCTCGATCTGCCGCTCGATGAAGGGTTTGCAGACCGAGACCTCCTGCGGGGTCGGATTGCGGTTGCCGGGCGGCCGCCAGGGTACGATGTTGGCGACGTAGGCCTCCGTGCGGTCGAGGCCGATCGCCTTCATCATCCGGTCGAGGAGCTGGCCGGAACGGCCCATGAACGGCTTGCCGACCCGGTCCTCGTCGGCGCCCGGCGCCTCGCCCACGAACATCACCCGGGCCGCCGGGTTGCCATCGGCGAAGACGAGGTTCTTGGCCGTGAAGCGCAGCGGGCAGGCGTCGAAGTCACGCAGGATGGCCTCCAGCTCCGCGAGCGTTCCGGCCGCCCGCGCCCGGGCGCGGGCGTCGCTCGCGGCCTCGTCGGGCTTGGCGGAGGCCGACTGGCCGAAGGTGCGCTGCGGCGACGGCCGGGCCGGCGGCGGTGCCTCGCCCCGTGGCGGCAGGGCCGGGCGCGCCGGCTGGAGCGCGGCCTGAGGCGCGGCCTGAGGCGCGGCGCGGCGCGGCGCCGGCGCGTCGGCCTCGCCGAAGCGATCGTGCGGGCGCTCGTCCAGGGCCGCGTCGACGCCGGACTCCGCGTGGAAGTCCAGATAGGCGATCAGGTCGTGCTGCGCGTCGGCGGGGGACGTCATGAGGCCGATGTGGGGTGTCATGAGCCTGTGGACAACGCGGGTGCCGGGGTGACAGGAGGCGGCAGGATGGCACGCCTCACCTGCCAGGCGCGGCTTGCCATCCTACCTTAGAACGGGTTGAGAGCGAGCGCGACCGGGTCGAGACCATCGCGCACGAACGATAAGGCCGAAGGCCGACGGAGAGGCAGGAGACACGGACGATGGCGCTACCCGAACGCGAGGGCATGGATTTCGACGTGGTGATCGTCGGCGCGGGGCCGGCGGGTCTCGCCGCGGCGATCCGCCTGAAGCAGCGCGCCGCCGAAGCCGGCGAGGAGATCAGCGTCGTCGTGGTGGAGAAGGGCTCCGAGGTCGGCGCCCACATCCTCTCGGGCGCGGTGATCGACCCGTCCGGCCTCGATCTCCTGGTGCCGGACTGGCGCGACGACCCCGAGCGTCCGCTCAAGACCGCCGTCGAGCGCGACGAGTTCATGTTCCTGACCAAGAACAGCGGCGTCACCCTGCCGAACGTGTTCTTCCCCAAGCTGATGTCGAACCACGGCAACTTCGTCGGCTCGCTCTCGAACGTGACGAAGTATCTGGGCGCCAGGGCCGAGGCGCTCGGCGTCGAGATCTATCCGGGCTTCCCGGCCGCCGAGGTGCTCTACGACGAGCGCGGCGCGGTCATCGGCGTCGCCACGGGCGATCTCGGCATCGGCCGCTCGGGCGATCCGCGCGACGACTACACCCGCGGCATGGAGCTTCGCGGCAAGTACACGATCTTCGGCGAGGGCGCCCGCGGCTCGCTCACCAAGACCCTGATCGACCGTTTCAAGCTCAACGCCGGCCGCGACCACCAGAAGTACGGGCTCGGCGTGAAGGAGTTGTGGCAGCTGGCGCCGGGCAAGTTCGAGCCCGGCCTCGTCCAGCACACGATGGGCTGGCCCCTGCCCAACAAGGCCGGAGGCGGCTCCTGGCTCTACCATTTCGACGACCATCTCCTCTCGGTCGGCTTCGTCACGCACCTGAACTACGAGAACCCGACCCTGTCGCCGTTCGAGGAGTTCCAGCGCTTCAAGACCCATCCGATGATCGCCGAGACCTTCGAGGGCGCCAAGCGCATCGGCTACGGCGCGCGCGCCATCATGGAGGGCGGCTGGCAGTCGGTGCCGAAGCTCGTCTTCCCGGGCGGTTGCCTCGTCGGGGACTCGGCCGGTTTCGTGAACGTGCCGCGCATCAAGGGCTCGCACAACGCGGTGCTCTCCGGCATCCAGGCCGCGGACGCGATCGGCGAGGCGCTCAAGGCCGGACGCCAGGGCGACGAGCTCGCCGCCTACGATCGCGGCTGGCGCGACAGCCCGATCGGGCTGGACCTGAAGCGCGTGCGCAACGTCAAGCCGCTCTGGTCCAAGTACGGCACGCTGGTCGGCGTCGGCCTTGGCGGGCTCGACATGTGGTCGAACACCATCCTCGACGCCTCGCCCTTCGGCACGCTCTCCCACGGCAAGCCGGATCACGCCTGCCTGAAGCCGCTCTCGGAGGTGACGCCGATCGTCTACCCGAAGCCCGACGGCAAACTCACCTTCGACCGGCTCTCCTCGGTCTACCTCTCGAACACGAACCATGAGGAGGACCAGCCGCCCCATCTGCAGGTCAAGGATCCCGGCCTGCAGAAGTCGTCCGAGCACGACGTCTTCGGGGGGCCGAGCGCGCGCTATTGCCCGGCGGGCGTCTACGAGTGGGTGGAGGACGCGGCGGCCCAGGGCGGCGTGCGATACCAGATCAACGCGCAGAACTGCGTCCACTGCAAGACCTGCGATATCAAGGACCCGAACCAGAACATCAACTGGGTCACGCCGGAAGGACCGGGCGGGCCGAACTACCCGAACATGTGAGGGCTTCCGGGACGGCGCCGGCAGGGGCATGCGCAGGTCGTTCTTGGGTATCGACGCTTCGGTTCTCTTCCGCCGGCATTCCGTGGCCGCGTCGGCGGAACCCGGGCTCCATGGACACCGTCCTGCTCCGTCCTGCCGCTGCGGTGTGCACGGATCCCGGGCCCGCCTGCGGCGCGCCCGGATTTCGGTGGGGGCGTGGGGTCGTCGGCGGCGATCGCCCCGGGTGACGGCCGGGGCCGAGACGCGGTCCTGCACCTCGGCTATGCTCCGGCCCGAGGTCGGCTCACGGCCGGTGAAGGAGGGTCGATGACGCGTAGCAGGCCTCGCCGGAACGGCCGGCCCCTGTCGGCCCTGCTCCTGGCCACGATCCTGGCGGGCGGGAGCCTCCCGCTCGGTGGGACGCCGGTGCATGCGCAGTGGGGTGACAGCTACGACGCGCCCCGACGCCGGCCCCGCGACTCCTATTACGCCCGCGACGACGCCTATCGGCCGCCGCCGCGCCGCTACGCGCCGCCCCAGGAGGCGCCGCGCCAGTTCTACTGGCCCTGGGAGGACCGCCCGCAGCCGCAGGCGCAGCCCCCCGCCGCCGAGCCGGCCTATCGGCGCCCGCGTCCGCGCCCGGCAGAGACGACGCGCTCCTCCGAGGGGAGCCGGCCCGCCGTGAAGCGCCAGACGCGGTCGGCCCCCGCCGCGCCGCCGAAGCCCGCGGTCGCCAAGACGGAACCGAACATCCAGATCGCGGTGTTCGGCGACTCGCTCGCGGACCATCTCAGCCGCGGCCTCGACGACGTGTTCGAGGACAACGCCGACGTCGCCGTGATCGACCGCGCCAAGGGTGACAGCGGCCTCGTGCGCCGCGATGTCGTCGATTGGCCGAAGGCGGCGGAGGATTACCTGAAGGCCAGTCCGAAGGTCGCCTACGCGGTGGTGATGCTGGGTGCCAACGACCGGCAGGCGATCCGTGAGGGCGAGGAAAGCGTCGAGCCACTGAGCGAGCGCTGGCGCGAGATCTACCGCGCCCGCGCCGCCGCGCTGGTGAACGTGTTCCGCGGCCGCAAGCTGCCGCTGATCTGGGTAAGCGCACCGCCGATGCGCAGCGAGAGCCTCACCCGGGACCTCGCGGCGATCAACGACATCGTCCGCGAGGTGGTCCAGCGCGAGGGCGGCATCTGGGTCGATGTCTGGCCGGGCTTCGTGGACGACCGCAACCGCTACACCGCGTCGGGTCCCGATCTCGAAGGCCAGACGGCGAAGCTGCGCACCTCGGACGGCGTGCACTTCACCCATGCGGGCGCGCGCAAGCTCGCCCACTTCGTTGATGTGGAACTGAAGCGCCTGATGGGGAACGCCGCGCCGACGCCGGAGGCGCCCGCCGCGGTCTCGGCCGCGCCGGGCCCCGCCCTCGACGGGGCACCGGCCAAGCTCGACGACGTGGCGGCGATCGACCGCCAGATCACCGCGATGCTGCCGAGCCTGCCCGAGCCGCCCGGAATCCCGGCCCTGCCGGTGAAGGCCGCCGCAGGGCCGGTGGTGCCGCTCGGCCGCGCCGAGATTTCGCCCGGCGGCGCGCTGATCAGCGGGCGCCCGCAGGACGGCGACCCCTCCGGCAACGTTGACCGCGCCCTGCAGCGCGGCACCGCCCCCATGCCGCAGCCCGGCCGCGCCGACGACTTCCGCTGGCCGCCGGGATAGGTCCCGGTTTCGAAAGGCCTGAGGCCTTTCGTGGGTGCGGGGTGAAACCCTGCTTTTGAAAGCTCCGCCCCGGCAGAGCGGGGGCGGAGCTTTCAATCCCGGGGCTGCGCGCCCCGGGACCCCGCCTGCAGCGCCTCTAGGCGCCGAAAGGGCCTCGGGCCCTTTGGGATCCCCGGACCTTACCGCGGCAGGATCGTCGCGCCCATCAGGTGCTCGTCGATGGCGCGGGCCGCCTGGCGGCCCTCGCGGATCGCCCAGACGATCAGGGACTGGCCGCGGCGCATGTCGCCCGCCGCCCAGACCTTCGGGTCGGAGGTGCGGTAATCCTCGTCGTTCGCCTCGATGTTGCCGCGCTTCGTCATCGCGACGCCGGACTGCTCCAGCAGCCCCTTCTGGACCGAGCCCGCGAAGCCGATCGCCATGAAGACGAGGTCGGCCGGCAGCACGAACTCGGTGCCGGGGATCGGCTGGCGCTTCTCATCCACGCGCGCGCAGACCACGCCGGTGACGCGGCCCTTCTTGTTGGCCTCCAGCCGCAAAGTGGCGGCCTGGAACTCGCGCTCGGCACCTTCGGCCTGGCTCGACGAAGTCCGCATCTTGGTCGGCCAGTAGGGCCACACCGAGAGCTTGTCCTCGCGCTCCGGCGGGCGGGGGCGGATGTCGAGCTGCGTAACCGAGAGCGCGCCCTGGCGGAAGGCGGTGCCGACGCAGTCGGAGGCCGTGTCGCCGCCGCCGATGACGACGACGTTCTTGCCAGCCGCGACGATCGGCGGCTCGCCGTTGCCCGGCATCGGCTCGGCGGCCACGCGCCGGTTCGACTGGACGAGGTAGGGCATCGCGTAGTGCACGCCCTCCAAGTCCTGGTTCGGCAATTGCGGGTTGCGCGGGTCCTCGGCGCCGCCGCAGAACATCACGGCGTCGAACTCGGCCTTCAGCTCCTCGACGGACTTCGTCACGCCGATGTTCTGGTTGTAGTGGAAGACGACGCCCTCGGCCTCCATCTGCTTCACGCGCCGGTCGATGTGGCGCTTCTCCATCTTGAAGTCCGGGATGCCGTAGCGAAGCAGGCCGCCGGCCTTCGGCTCCCGCTCGAAGACGTGCACGTCGTGCCCGACGCGGGCGAGCTGCTGGGCGGCGGCCATGCCGGCCGGGCCCGAGCCGACAATCGCCACGCGCTTGCCCGTGCGGGTCTCGGCCGGCTCGGGCTTCACCCAGCCCATGTTCCAGGCCCGGTCGGCGATCGCCTGCTCGATCGTCTTGATGGCGACCGGCTGGTTCTCGAGGTTCAGCGTGCAGGCCTCCTCGCAGGGGGCGGGGCAGACGCGGCCGGTGAACTCGGGAAAGTTGTTGGTGGAGTGCAGGTTGCGCGCGGCCTCCTCCCAGTCCGACTGGAAGACGAGGTCGTTCCAATCCGGGATCTGGTTGTGCACCGGGCAGCCCGTGGGCCCGTGACAGAACGGGATGCCGCAATCCATGCAGCGCGCCGCCTGCTTGGTGAGGTCATGCTCGTCGAGCGGCAGCGTGAACTCGCGGAAGTGCCGGATCCGGTCGGCGGCGAGCTGGTACTTCTGCTCCTGCCGGTCGAATTCGAGGAAACCCGTGATCTTGCCCATCGGTCAGCCCCTGGGCCCGCGCGTCTCCCGACTGCGCCGCCCGCATCGTCCAATATCCTGAGCGCGTGACCGGGCGGCGAACCGCCCGGTCGTCTGGCGATGCCTACTCGGCCGCCACCGGCATCCGCGCCATCTCCATCTCGCGCAGCGCCCGGCGGTACTCCACCGGCATCACCTTCACGAACTTGGTGCGGTAGTTCGCCCAGTCGTCGAGGATCGCCTTGGCCCGGGGGCTGCCCGTGTACTTGAGATGGTTGGTGAGCAGCTGGCTCAGTCGCTCCTCGTCGTGGCCCGACATGTCGGCCAGGATATCGACGCGCCCCTTGGTCTCCAGGTCGCCGTCCTGGTGGAAGCGGCGCATCAGATCGTCCTCCTCCTCCACGGGCTCCAGATCGACCATCGAGAGGTTGCAGCGCTTCGAGAACGAGCCGTCCTCGTCCAGCACGTAGGCGAGGCCGCCCGACATGCCGGCCGCGAAGTTGCGGCCCGTCTCGCCGATCGACACCACGACGCCGCCGGTCATGTACTCGCAGCCGTGGTCGCCCATGCCCTCGACCACCGCGATGGCACCGGAGTTGCGCACGGCGAAGCGCTCGCCCGCGGAGCCGCGGATGTAGCACTCGCCCGCGATCGCCCCGTACAGGACCGTGTTGCCGGCCATGATGGTGCGGCCTTCCGCCGACTTCAGCGCCTCGCTCGGGCGGATGATCAGCTTGCCGCCCGAAAGCCCCTTGCCGATGTAGTCGTTGCCGTGGCCGGTGAGCTCGATGGTGACGCCGGCCGCGACCCAGGCGCCGAAGCTCTGGCCCGAGGTGCCGCGGAGCTTCACCACGATGGTATCGTCCGGTAGCCCCTCGTGGCCGTGCGCCTTCGCCACCGCGCCGGAGAGCATCGCGCCCGCGGCCCGGTCCGAGTTCTTGATCACCTCCTCGATCACCACCGGCGTGCCGGTCTCGATCGCGCCTTGCGCTTTCGCCAGCAGGCGCCGGTCGAGCACGGTGTCGATCGGGTGGTGCTGGGTCTCGACATGGCGGATCGCCACCTCGGGGCCGACATCGGGCCGGTGGAACAGCTTCGAGAAGTCGAGGCCGCGCGCCTTCCAGTGGGCGATGGCCTCCCGCTTGTCGAGGAAGTCCGAGCGGCCGACCACGTCCTCGAGCTTCGTGAAGCCCATGGCGGCGAGCAGCTCGCGCAGCTCCTCCGCCACGTAGAAGAAGTAGTTCACCACGTGCTCGGGCGTGCCCTTGAAGCGCTTGCGCAGCACCGGATCCTGGGTGGCGACACCGACCGGACAGGTGTTGAGGTGGCACTTGCGCATCATGATGCAGCCCGCCGCGATCAGCGGCGCGGTCGAGAAGCCGTACTGGTCGGCGCCGAGGAGCGCCGCGATCAGCACGTCCCGGCCGGTGCGGATGCCGCCGTCGGCCTGCAGCGCGACGCGGCCGCGCAGGTGGTTGAGCACCAGCGTCTGCTGCGTCTCGGCCAGACCCGTCTCCCAGGGGCCGCCCGCGTGCTTGATCGAGGTGAGCGGGGCCGCGCCCGTGCCGCCGTCGAAGCCGGAGATCGTGATGTGATCGGCGCGCGCCTTGGCGACGCCCGCCGCGACCGTGCCGACGCCGACCTCGGAGACGAGCTTCACGGACACGTCAGCCGCCGGGTTCACGTTCTTCAGGTCGAAGATCAGCTGGGCCAGATCTTCGATCGAGTAGATGTCGTGGTGGGGCGGCGGCGAGATAAGGCCGACGCCGGGCGTCGCGTAGCGGACCTTGGCGATCTTGGCGTCGACCTTGTGGCCGGGCAGCTGGCCGCCCTCGCCGGGCTTGGCGCCCTGCGCGACCTTGATCTGCATCATGTCGGCGTTGACGAGGTACTCGGTCGTGACGCCGAAGCGGCCGGAGGCCACCTGCTTGATCGCCGAGCGGCGCGAGCGCCCGTCCGGCAAGGGCTTGAAGCGCTCGACCTCCTCGCCGCCCTCGCCCGAGTTCGAGCGGCCGCCGAAGGAGTTCAGCGCGATGGCGAGCGTCTCGTGCGCCTCCTTCGAGATCGAGCCGTAGGACATCGCGCCCGTGGCGAAGCGCTTGACGATCTCGGCCGCGGGCTCCACCGCGTCGATCGAGACCGGATCGCGGCCGAGCTCGGCCGCCGACTTGATCTTGAACAGGCCGCGGAGCGTCTTGAGGTGCGTTTCCTCCTCGTTCACGAGGCGGGCGAACTCGCGGTAGCGCTCGGGCAGGCCGAGGCGGACGGCGTGCTGGAGCGTCGCGACGGTGTCTGGCGTCCAGGTGTGGGTCTCGCCGCGGAGCCGATAGGCATACTCGCCGCCCACATCGAGGGCGTGCCGGTAGATCGGCGCGTCCCCGAAGGCGTCGCGGTGACGGCGTGCCGTCTCCTCTGCGACCTCGGCCATGCCGACGCCCTCGATCATCGTCGCGGTGCCGAAGAAGTCCCGCTCGACGAAGGACGAGTTCAGGCCGATCGCGTCGAAGATCTGCGCGCCGCAATAGGACTGGTAGGTCGAGATGCCCATCTTGGACATCACCTTGAGCAGGCCCTTATCGATCGACTTGATGTAGCGGTAGATGATCTCGTCATCGACGAGGTCCGGCGGGTACTCGTCCTTCATCGCCAGCAGCGTCTCGAAGGCGAGGTAGGGGTTGATCGCCTCGGCGCCGTAGCCGGCCAGACACGCGAAGTGGTGCACCTCGCGCGGCTCGCCCGACTCGACCACGAGGCCGACCGAGGTGCGAAGCCCCTTCCGGATCAGGTAGTTGTGCACGGCCGCGGTCGCCAGCAGCGCCGGGATCGGAATCCGGTCCGGCCCGACCGCGCGGTCCGACAGGATGATGATGTTGTAACCGCCGCGCACCGCGACCTCGGCCCGGTCGCAGAGCCGGTCGAGCGCGCCCTCCATCGCCGCCGCACCCGTCTCGGCCGGGTAGGTGATGTCGAGGGTCTTGGTGTCGAAGCGGTCCTCAAAATGGGAGATCGAGCGGATCTTCTCGAGGTCGCCGTTCGTCAGGATCGGCTGGCGCACCTCGAGCCGCTTGCGGCGCGAGGCCCCCTCCATGTCGAGGATGTTTGGCCGGGGCCCGATGAACGAGACGAGGCTCATCACGGCCTCCTCGCGGATCGGGTCGATCGGCGGGTTGGTGACCTGTGCGAAATTTTGCTTGAAGTAGCTGTAGAGCGGCTTCGGCTTGTCGGAGAGGGCGGGCAGCGGCGTGTCCGAGCCCATAGAGCCCACCGCCTCCTGGCCGGTCACGGCCATGGGCTGCATCAGGAGCTTCAGGTCCTCCTGGGTGTAGCCGAAGGCCTGCTGGCGATCGAGCAGGCTGACGTCCGAGCGCGACTCGCGGGGCTGCACCGGGCGCAACTCCTCCAGCACGATCTGGGTGTTCTTCACCCAGTCACCGTAGGGGTGGGCTGCGGCGAGTTCGCCCTTGATCTCCTCGTCGGAGACGATGCGGCCCTTCTGGAGGTCGATCAGCAGCATACGGCCCGGCTGCAGGCGCCAGGACTCGACGATCTTCTCGTCCGGGATCGGCAGGGTGCCCATCTCGGAGGCGAGCACCACCAGCCCGTCATCCGTGACGATGTAGCGGGCAGGGCGCAGGCCGTTGCGGTCGAGCGTCGCGCCGATCTGGCGGCCGTCCGTGAAGCAGACGGCGGCCGGCCCATCCCATGGCTCCATCAGGGCAGCGTGGTACTCGTAGAAGGCACGCCGCTCCTCGCTCATCAGCGGGTTGCCGGCCCAGGCCTCCGGGATCAGCATCATCATGGCGTGGGCGAGCGGGTAGCCGCCCTGCACCAGGAACTCGAGCGCGTTGTCGAAGCAGGCGGTGTCGGATTGGCCCTCGTAGGAGATCGGCCAGAGCTTCGAGATGTCGTTGCCGAACAGCTCCGAATCGACGCTGGCCTGGCGCGCCGCCATCCAGTTCACGTTGCCGCGCAGCGTGTTGATCTCGCCGTTATGCGCGACCATCCGGTAGGGGTGCGACAGGCGCCAGGTCGGGAAGGTGTTGGTGGCGAAGCGCTGGTGCACCAGGGCCAGCGCCGAGACGTAGCGCTCGTCCTTCAGGTCGAGGAAGTAGCCGCCGAGCTGCGTCACCAGCACCATGCCCTTGTAGACGATGGTGCGGCTCGACACCGACACGGGATAGAACGCCATCAGGCGCGGGTCGCCGGCCTTATAGACCTTGTTCGAGATCACCTTGCGGGCAACGTAGACGCGGCGCTCGAAGGCATCCTCGTCGGCGACCGTCGCCGGGCGGCCGATGAAGACCTGCCGGTGGGCCGGCTCGGTCTCCAGCACGGCCTTGCCGAGATCGGACGGATCGACAGGCACGTCGCGCCAGCCGAGCAGCGGCAGGCCCTCGTCGGCGAGCGCCTGCGTGACCAGCTCCTCGACGATGCGGCGGGCCTCTTCCTCCTTCGGCAGGAAGAGCTGGCCGACGGCGTACTGCCCGGCTGGGGGCAGCTCGAAGCCGAGGCGCGAGCACTCCTCCGCGAAGAAGGCGTGCGGGATCTGGGTGAGGATGCCGCAGCCGTCGCCCATCTTCGGGTCGGCGCCGACCGCCCCGCGGTGGTCGAGGTTTTCCAGGATGTTGAGACCCTGCTCGACGATGGAATGCGTGCGGCGGTCCCGCATGTCGGCGACGAAGCCGACACCGCAGGCGTCGCGCTCGTGCGCGGGGTCGTAGGCGCCCTGGGCTTTCGGCAGGGCCGGATCGCGCACGATGAGCGGAGCCGGACCGCCGCGCGGCGCCGGAGCCGTGTTCGTCTCGCCGAAAGCTGCCATGCCCTGATCTTCCATCCCGTTCGATCCGACTGTCCAGGCGATCCGCCCGGAGGCCAGCATGTTTCATGCCCGAACATCAATCGATGCCGGGCCTGTCAATTCGTCTCGTCGGGTTAGACCGGTTCTTCCCTGGGGAAGCGCCCGCCGACCCGCGGGCTCGCCACCAGCCCGTCTTCAGCCGGCGTGGGCCCGAATCGCCGGAGCGGCGATCGGCTTGCGGATGTGTTTCGACGTCGCGACGCGCACGTGACCGACACCTCTGCCCAGGACATGGGCACCCGGGGGGCGCCCGCCGACAAATGGGACAGCCGTACTGTCCTAAAACCGCAAACTGACAGATTCCAATCGTTCCAGCAAGAGGGGTGCGCTTTGTCACGCACGCCCCCTTGCCGCAGGCGCGGGCCTGCCCAACTGCGCGCCGGATCGCGGCGGCCCGGCAGAGGCTGGCGCGTGGCCGGATCGCGCGCCCCGCATTCTCGCCCGAATCTGCTGGTTAACGAAACCTTGCCGAGCACAAGCGGCATGCGGGGCAACGACCCTGCGCGTACGGGCCCCGGACCCGATCCAACGGTCCGGGGCCGTGCCGGTCGAAGCGACCCGCCGGCCCGGCAGAGCGTGAGACAGATCGAGACGCGCATGCAGACGAGTCCGCGAAGCGGTACAGGCCGTCGTTCCACCCGTCGCCGGCTCGGAGCAGGCCTGCGCGCGGCCGCGGCCGCGTGCGCCCTGCTGGCCGGATCGGCTCTCTCGGCTCAGGCCCAGTACGTCTTCGAGGACGAGATCCTGCCCCCGCGCGCGGTCGCCTGGCGCCTGAGCGACCGCGGCTTCACCGGCATCGGCCGCCCGCGCTTCGACGGTCGCGCCTACGTCGTGGAGGCCTTCGACCCGCGCGGCGACCGGGTCCGCCTCGTCGTCGCGCCGGACAGCGGCGCGATCGTCGGGCGCCAGCGCCTCGACGCGCCGGTCGCGCTCGGGCGTCCTGTGCCGGGCTACGGCTGGACCGAGGAGGATTACGGCCCCGCCCGCAGGCCGTCGCGGGCGCAGGAGGCCGAGGGTCTGGTGCCGCCCAGCCGCATCCCGATGCCGGAGGAGCGCGGCGCCTATCCGGCGCGCCCGCTACCGCCCGTCACACCGCGCGCCCACGAGCCCGCGCGCCGTGAGGCGGCCCGCGAGGCGGCCCGCGAGGCCTCCGTGGCCGATCCGGGCGGCAACCCCCTCGGCCTGAACCCGGACACGGCCACCCGTCAGGCCGCGCCGCGCCGGACCGCCCGCACCGCCGTGCCCGGTGAGAAGGCTGCGAGCCCCCGCCTCTCCGACGTCAAGCCGCCCGAGAAGCCCGCCGCCCGCCTGACGCCCGAGGCGCCGCGGCCGGCCGCGCCCGCGGCATCCAAGCCGGAGGCCCCCGCGACCGAGTCGGCCAAGGTCGATCCGAAGGCCGATGCGCCGAGGGGCCCGTCCATGCCCGCCGCACAGACGCCCAAGGCGGCGGACGCGAAGCCCGCCGACAAGCCGGCCGAGAAGTCCGCGGATGCGGGCTGGAAGGATCCGCCGGAGGGCAAGCGCACCGTGCGGGTGATCGGCGGCGCCACGATCGTGCCGGGCACGACCGAGAAGGACGGCGCGACGGCGAACTGAGGCAGGGCCTCACACCGTTTCCGGTTGAAGCGTTCGGTTCGACGCAACGTTTCAGGACGAAGCGCGGGTCCCCTCTCCCATAGGGAGAGGTCTGCTTTCGCAGAAAGCCGGGTGAGGGGTATGAGGCGTCCGAACAGGGCTCGATCTGAACGCGCGTCGATGGCGTGCTCAGCTCTGAAAGGCCATACCCCTCACCCCAACCCTCTCCCTATGGGAGAGGGGGCGCGGCGCGGTTCCAGTGGCGATCTCGGAGACGACCCCGCCATATGCGATCGCCCTGCCCTATGGGAGAGGGGGCGCGGCGCGGTTCATCCCACACGGCCGCACCCATCGACCGGAAACGGTATCAGCCCGGCATCACCAGCCGCTCGCCGCCGCAGAACACCGTCAGCGTGTCCGAGCGCGCGATCGCGCAGAGCGTCATGTCGTGACCGCGGGCGCGCGCGAGCGCCAGGGAGGTCGGGGCCGAGATCGCCACGATCACGGCGGCGCCGAGGCGCGCGGCCTTCTCCACCATCTCGAACGAGCAGCGGCTGGTGATCACCGCGAAGCCCGTCGCCGGGTCGCGGCCGGAGCGCATCAGCGCGCCGATCAGCTTGTCCAGCGCGTTGTGGCGGCCGACATCCTCGCGCACCGCGACGAGCGCGCCGTCGAGATCCGCCCAGGCGGCGGCGTGCACCGCGCGGGTCTCGTGGTTCAGGACCTGCGCCTCGGAGAGCGCCGAGAGCGCCCGCTCGATCGCCGCGACGGTGACGCGGATGGCGGGCGCCGCCCGCATGTCCGCGACCGGCAGCGAGGCGAGGTCCTCGACCCCGCAGACGCCGCAGCCGGTGCGCCCGCTGAGCGCCCGCCTGCGGGCGAGATGCTCGCGCAGCCGCCCCGGCGCGAGGTCCACGAGGAGGCGCACGCCCCCCTGCTCGCCCTCCCGCCCGCTCTCAAGCGCCACGCCCCGGATCTCGTCGGCAGACTCGACGATCCCCTCGGTCAGGCTGAACCCGTAGGCGAAATCCTCGAGGTCGGCCGGCGTCGTCATCATCACCGCGTAGGGCACGCTGCCGTAGACGAGGTTGACCGGCGTCTCGACGGCGAGGGCCCGGCTGTCCGCCCGCGGCTCGGCCTCCCGGTAGGCGACGACCCGCGTCGGCACCCGCACGGCCGGCTCCGGCAGGCCCGCTCCGTTCCCCGCGACATCGTGCCCAGACATCGGCAACCTGCAGCTTCTCGCGGCCTCGACGGCCATCGGGGCCCCTCCTACACCAACCCGCCCGGCGAGCGAGGGTGGCGGGCGCGGATTTGCGACGCGCAGGGTGCGGGAAAGCGCGCGATGCGACGCTTGTACGGTTGCGCCTTGCACGCCCATGTGATCTGACACCGCGATCGGAAACCCCGGCCTCACGGCCGTCGGGGCCGCGAAGTCGGTTGCGCGCTAGCCGGAGATAGGGTCTCGCGCGGCCAAGAAGAAGAGTCTCCGAGGGGAGCTAAGGGAGCCACATGCGGACGGCGCGGACGAAAACACCATTCTTGTCGGGGGTGGCCGCGCTCGGCGCCCTCCTCGTGACGTCCTCCCAGACCTTCGCTGCGGGTGTCGGCCAGCCGGTGCCGTGGCAGATGGACCGTCAGGTCGCGGTCACGGAGAACGCGCGCGACATTCACAGCTTCGAGCACGGGATGCACTGGCTCTCGCTCGGCATCTCGCTCTTCGTTCTGGGCCTGATCCTCTGGTGCATCTTCCGCTTCGGCGAGAAGCGCAACCCGACGCCCTCGAAGACCACCCACAATACCGCCATCGAGATCGCCTGGACGATCGTCCCGGTCCTGATCCTGGTCGCCGTCGCGATCCCCTCGTTCCGCCTGCTGCGCACGCAGCTCTCGGACCCGAAGGCCGACGTGATGATCAAGGTCATCGGTCACGCCTGGTACTGGTCCTACGAGTATCCGCAGACCGACCAGGGCGGCGGCTTCACCTTCGACGCCAACCTCGACGAGGACAAGCAGCCGAAGCTGCTCGCCACCGACAACGACATGGTCGTGCCGGTGAACAAGGTGGTGAAGATCCAGGTCACCTCGACCGACGTGCTGCACTCCTGGGCGCTGCCCTCCTTCGGCTTCAAGATCGACGCGATCACGGGCCGCCTGAACCAGGCCTGGTTCAAGGCCGACAAGGAGGGCACCTACCACGGCCAGTGCTCCGAACTCTGCGGCCAGCGCCACGCCTACATGCCGATCACCGTGCGGGTGGTGAGCGAGGAGGCCTACGCCCAGTGGCTCACCGAGGCGAAGACCAAGTACGCCCGCCTCGACGACGGTGCGAGGCTCGCCGACGCGCGCTGAGCGCCCTTTCCGGGCCGGCGCCCCTCGGGGCTCCGGCTCGGCTCACCGCGAGACAATCAGAGAGAAACGCACAAGGCTCTTCGATCCATGGCAACAGCCGCTGCACACGGGGCGCACGACGCCCACGACGACCATAAGCCGAGCTTCTTCGCCCGCTGGTTCCTGTCGACCAACCACAAGGACATCGGCACGCTCTACCTGCTCTTCGCCTTCTGCGCGGGCATGGTCGGGGCGTTCCTCTCCTTCGGCATCCGCATGGAGATGGAGGAGCCCGGGCTCCAGTATTTCTCCAACCCGGCCACCTACAACGTGTTCGTGACCGGCCACGGCCTCATCATGGTGTTCTTCATGGTGATGCCGGCCCTCATCGGCGGCTTCGGCAACTGGTTCGTGCCCCTCATGATCGGCGCGCCCGACATGGCGTTCCCGCGCATGAACAACATCTCGTTCTGGCTGACCTTCGCGGGCTTCCTGAGCCTCGTCTGCTCCCTCTTCGTCGAGGGCGCACCGGGCGCGCAGGGCGCGGGCACCGGCTGGACCGTCTACCCGCCGCTCTCGGCCGCCGGCCATCCCGGCCCCGCCGTCGACTTCGCGATCTTCGCCCTGCACCTCTCGGGCGCGGGCTCGATCCTGGGCGCCATCAACTTCATCACGACCATCCTCAACATGCGCGCCCCCGGCATGACGCTGCACAAGATGCCGCTCTTCGCCTGGGCCGAGCTGGTGACCGCGTTCCTGCTGCTCCTGTCGCTCCCGGTGCTCGCCGGCGCGATCACGATGCTGCTCACCGACCGCAACTTCGGCACGACCTTCTTCGACCCGGCCGGCGGCGGTGACCCGATCCTCTGGCAGCACCTGTTCTGGTTCTTCGGTCACCCCGAAGTGTACATCATGATCCTGCCGGCCTTCGGCATCGTCTCGCACATCATCGCCACGTTCTCGCGCAAGCCGGTCTTCGGCTACCTCGCGATGGCCTACGCGATGGTCGCGATCGGCGTCGTCGGCTTCGTCGTGTGGGCCCACCACATGTACACGGTCGGCCTCTCGCTCCAGACGCAGTCCTACTTCGTGTTCGCCACGATGGTGATCGCGGTGCCCACCGGCGTGAAGATCTTCTCCTGGATCGCCACGATGTGGGGCGGCTCCATCCGCTTCACCGCCGCGATGCACTGGGCGATCGGCTTCATCTTCCTGTTCACCGTCGGCGGCGTCACCGGCGTCGTCCTGGCGAACTCGTCGATCGACAAGTACCTGCACGACACCTACTACGTCGTGGCGCACTTCCACTACGTGCTCTCGCTCGGCGCCGTGTTCATCATCTTCGCCGGTGTCTACTACTGGTTCCCGAAGATGACCGGTCGCATCATCCCCGAATGGGCCGGCAAGCTGCACTTCTGGCTGGCCTTCATCGGCGCGAACGTCCTGTTCTTCCCGATGCACTTCCTGGGTCTGGCCGGCATGCCGCGTCGTTACGCCGACTACCCGGAGGCGTTCGCGGGCTGGCACAAGGTCTCGACCTACGGCGGCCACATCTTCGCGCTCGGCATGTTCGTGTTCGTGATCGGCGTGGTCCTGGCCTTCCGCTCGAAGGTGCGCGCCGCGGACAACCCGTGGGGCGAGGGTGCGACGACGCTGGAATGGACCCTGTCCTCGCCGCCGCCCTTCCACCAGTTCGAGACCCTGCCCCGCATCGTGGACGAGCCGGGCCACCACTGAGGACGGATCGGTCCGGGATATGCTTCCCGGACCGCGCGGGGACCGCGACAGCGGCCCCCGCCCTTCCCCGGGCGCCGTCGCGCGGCGCCCCGGAAAGGGCGAGATCTCCCGGTAGCGGGCCGCATCGGGCCCACGGGCTTGGAATTGTTCCGTTTCGCCTTTACCGCCGCCATGACGGCCGGCGCGCCAGAGCCAGTGATGTCGATGACGAGTCTGACCAACTCCCTGCCCGCCGAGCGCGAGGCTTTCGCTCCGGCGGTCGGCGGCGACGTGCCGGACTACTTCGCCCTGCTGAAGCCGCGGGTGATGGTTCTGGTGATCTTCACCGCGCTCGTCGGCATGGTGGTCTCGCCGCACGGCCACGTCTCGCCGGTGATCGGGGCGATCTCGCTGCTGATGATCGCGATCGGCGCCGGGGCGTCGGGCTGCCTCAACATGTGGTGGGACGCCGACATCGACGCGGTGATGACCCGCACCGCCAAGCGCCCGATCCCGGACGGGCGCATCCGGCCGAACGAGGCACTGGCCTTCGGCCTGTTCCTCTCGGTCGGCTCGACGCTGATCCTCGGGCTCGCGGCGAACTGGCTGGCCGCCGGGCTCCTGGCCTTCACCATCGTGTTCTACGCGGTGATCTACTCGATGTGGCTGAAGCGGGCGACCGCGCAGAACATCGTCATCGGCGGCGCCGCGGGCGCCCTCCCCCCGGTGATCGGTCAGGCGGTGGTCTCGGGGACGGTGGGCATCGAGTCGCTCGTGCTCTTCGCCATCATCTTCATCTGGACGCCCCCGCACTTCTGGGCGCTCGCCCTGGTGAAGGCCGGCGAGTACGCCAAGGCCGGCATCCCGATGATGCCGAACGTGGCCGGGCCCGAATCCACCCGCCGCCAGATCGTCTGGTACACGGTGCTGCTCGCCCCCCTCGGCCTCGTGCCGGTCGCCCTCGGATTCGGCGGCCTGCTCTACGCGGTGATCGGCGTGCTGGGCGGCCTCGGCATGCTGGCCTTCAGCGTGCAGGTGCTGCGCAACCGCGAGGGCGAGGCCGAGAAGCGCGCCGCCATGGGCATGTTCGGCTTCTCGATCCTCTACCTCTTCCTGCTCTTCGCCGCGCTGCTTGCCGAGCAGAGCCTGGGGCTGTTCCGGCCGCTGGTGGCCTGATTGACCATGATGGATCCCAAGGTCGAGTACCGTCCCCTCACGCCGGAGGAGGAGGCGCGCCGCCGCAAGCGCTCGGTGGCGATCGCGCTCGCGCTCGGCGCGATGGTTCTGCTGTTCTTCGTGCTGACCATCGCCAAGCTCGGGCCCCAGATCATGAGCCGGCCCCTCTGATCCGGTGAGGCAGGGATGACGAACGCGCCGCAGAACCGGAAACTGGGCCGCACCGCCCTCGCCTGCGCGGGCTTCGCGGCGGGCATGCTCGGCCTCGCCTTCGCCTCGGTGCCGCTCTACGACGCCTTCTGCAAGGCGACCGGCTACGGCGGCACCCCGCGCCAGGGGCCGGTGCCGACCGCGGTCGCGGCCAAGCCCGGCGATGCCATGCTGGTCCGCTTCGACACCAACGTCGCGCCCGGCCTCGGCTGGAAGTTCCGCGCCGAGAGAGGCGGCGTCGAGGCCCCGCTCGGCGAGACCCAGACCGTGTTCTTCCACGTGAAGAACACCGGGCCGACCGCGACCACGGGGGTTGCCACCTTCAACGTGCAGCCCGAGCTGATGGGCGGCTACTTCGTGAAGGTCGAGTGCTTCTGCTTCAAGGAGCAGACGCTCCAGCCCGGCGAGACGCTCGACGTGCCGGTGGTGTTCTACATCGACCCGGCCGTGCGGGCGGATTCCAACACCGCCGCGCTATCCGAGATGACCTTGTCCTACACCTACTTCGCCTCGAAGAACGGGCAGCCGGTCACCGCCGCGCTCGACCGGGGCGGGACGGTGCCGGGACGGGGGAATTTCTAGGCCCCGCGGCGGCGCCAAGCGTGACAACAGCCGCGCCCGTCCAGTATGGGTGCGGCCAGGGTTTTGAGACGAGCTTCGACGGGGCGGCACAGGCCCCGCGATCGTGAGGGCAGGACCCGCGGCCGGCGACGGCGCGGTCCCAAGGGGTCAGGAGAAACGTTCCGATGGCAGAGGCGCACGCCAAGAACCACGATTTCCACATCCTGGCGCCCAGTCCGTGGCCGCTGCTGGGTGCGATGTCGGGCTTCGTGATGACCACGGGCGCCGTGTTCTGGATGAAGAGCATCCAGTTCGGCACCCTCACCCCCGGGCCCTACGTGTTCGGCGCCGGGCTGCTCGGCGTGCTCTACACCATGTTCGCGTGGTGGAGCGACGTGGTGAAGGAGGCCAATTCCGGCGACCACACCCGCGTGGTGCAGCTCCATCACCGCTACGGCATGATCATGTTCATCGCCTCCGAGGTGATGTTCTTCGTGGCGTGGTTCTGGGCCTATTTCGAGGCCGCGCTCTACACCGCCGACCCGATCCAGGCCTCGCGCGTGGAGTTCACCGGCGGCACCTGGCCGCCGAAGGGCATCGAGGCCTTCGATCCCTGGCACCTGCCGCTGCTCAACACGCTGATCCTGTTGACCTCCGGCACCACCATCACCTGGGCCCACCACGCCCTGCTGCACGGCGACCGCAAGGGCCTGAAGCTCGGCCTGCTGCTCACCGTGATCCTCGGCGTGCTCTTCACCGCCTGCCAGGCCTACGAGTACCACCACGCCGCCTTCGGCTTCTCGGGCAGCATCTACTCGTCGACCTTCTTCATGGCGACGGGCTTCCACGGCGCGCACGTCATCATCGGCACGGTCTTCCTGATCGTCTGCCTGCTGCGCGCCAACGCCGGCCAGTTCACCACCCAGCAGCATCTCGGCTTCGAGTTCGCCGCCTGGTACTGGCACTTCGTCGACGTGGTCTGGCTGTTCCTCTTCGCCGCGATCTACGTCTGGGGCGCGGGCGCCGGCCACGGCGCGCACTGAGGACCGGCCGCCGCGCTCCGCGCATGGCGGCGATGCGAAGGGCGGCTCCGGCCGCCCTTTTTCATGCGCGCGACGCCGCGCGATCCCATATCGGACGCGCGGGGGACCCGCGTTCGAGGGAAGCACGATCTTGGATCACAGCCATCAGCGGCCGGAAGCCATTCCGACGGGCCTGCGCGGGCGCTGCCCGCGCTGCGGCGAGGGCCGCCTGTTCAAGGGCTTCCTCACCCTGCGGCCGTCCTGCGAGGCCTGCGGGCTCGACTACACGAACTTCGACTCGGCGGACGGGCCGGCCTTCTTCGTGATGTCGATCGTCGGCCTCGTCGTGGTCGGCCTCGCGCTCTGGATGGAGATCACCTACGAGCCGCCGATCTGGGTCCACGCCCTCGTGGCGGGGAGCCTGTCGATCGGGCTCAGCCTGATGCTGGTGCGCCCGCTCAAGGGCATGCTGATCGCCCTGCAATACGCCAACAAGGCCGAGCAGGGGCGCTTCGAACAGTGAGCGCCCGACCGGAGACTGGGCTGCCCGCGCCGCGGGGCGCGTGGCGCGATCTGGTCGCGCCGGGCCTCTCGGCGCTGATCGTGCTCGCCATCCTGCTCGGGCTCGGCGTCTGGCAGATCGCCCGGAAGACCGAGAAGGAGGCGCTGATCGGGCGCATCCGGGAACGCTCGCTGGCTGCCCCGGTCGCGCCGCCGTCGCCGGATGCCTGGAACCCGGCCCGCGACGAGTTCCGGCACGTCCGGGTGACCGGCCGTTTCCTGAACGACCGCGAGACCCTGGTGCACGGCCTCGCCCCGGGCGACACGCCCGGCCGCGCGCTGCAGGGCTACTACGTGCTGACGCCGTTCGAGCGGACGGACGGCGGCACGCTCCTGATCAATCGCGGCTTCGTGCCGACCGAGCTGAAGGCGCAGGCCGACCGGCGCGACGGCCTCGTCGCCGGCGAGACCGCGGTGACGGGCCTCCTGCGGGCCAGCGAGCCGCGGGGCCTGTTCGTGCCCGCCCCCGACCCGGCCCGCGGCGCGTGGTTCAACCGGGACATCGCGGGCATCGCCGAGGCCCGCGGCCTCGGACCCGTGGCGCCCTACCTCGTCGAGGCGGATGCGGTGCCCGGCCAGACGAGTTGGCCGCGCGGGGGCCAGCTCCGCATCGACCTCCCCAACAACCACCTGCAATACGCCTTCACGTGGTTCGGCATCGCTGCCTGCCTCGTCGGCGTGTTCTCGGTCTTCGCCTGGCGGCGCCTGCACGATCCGGCGGCCTGACACCAGGCCCCGGCTTGCGGACCCGATCGGCCGCGCTACCCTCATGGGCCGGGTACCTCCGGGCAGGTGGGCACGATGCGCGCGCGACTGACGTCCTCGGTGATCCTCGCGGCACTTCTGCTGGCGTCCGTCCCCGCGGCCGCCTTCGACGAGGCCGACCGGGAGGCCGCACGGGCCGTCATCGCGCGACAGGTGGACGCTCTCGGGCGCGACGACGCGGCGACCGCCTATGCCCAGGCGGCCCCCGGCATCCGGGACCTGTTCCCGACGCCCGAGGTCTTCATCGGAATGGTCCGGACGAACTATCGCCCGGTCTACCGGCACCGCAGCTTCGTCTTCGGCGCCGCGCAGGACGGCGGCGCGACCAGCCTGTCCCAGTCCGTCGCCATTCAGGACACCTACGGGGTCGATTGGACGGCCGAGTACAGCCTGGAGCGGCAGCCGGACGGCCAGTGGCGCATCGCGGGCTGCCGCCTGACCAGGTCCCCGGGTGTCAACCTCTGATTGCACTATCAGATGAAAGCAATCGGAAGCAATCACAAGGCCCGAGACACGGTTTATCTTTCTATCGCCCAGTTCGAATTCGCCCGATGACTTCGAAGGAAAACTGGATCCAATCGTCCTGTCCGCGGTTGTCGGGCCTGAACGGGCACGGAGATCGAACCGGTATGGCCAAATCCAGGCAGGACATGGACCGGGAAGCCGCTGCCGCGACGGCGCGACCGGAGGATGCGGATCGCTACGACCCGGTCCGGAGCGCCCTGCGGAGCGCCCGCGACGCGTTCGATCCGGACGGGGCGACGCGCGAGCACCGCGCCGCGACCGCGCCGCTGGTCTGGTACATCGAGGACACGCTTGACATGGCCCTCGCGAAGCCGGCCGCCGGGACGGACCTCGAGAAGCCGTAGCCGCGCAGCGATACGGCGCCGGCGCACTTCGACACCGCTACGCGCATCGTGTAGAGGGAGCGCCTTCTCCCGGAGGCCCCTGTGCTGCACGTCTCGACCCGCGGCGACGCCGCGCCGCTCTCGTTTTCCGACGCCCTCCTCGCCGGCCTCGCCCGCGACGGCGGCCTCTACGTGCCCGAGAGCTGGCCCGGTCTGACGAAACCCGAGATCGCCGGCCTCGCGGGCCTCTCCTACGCCGACGCCGCCAAGCGCGTGCTGCGCCCGCTGGTCGATGGCGAGATCGCCGACGCCGACCTCGACCGGATGATCGACGAGGCCTACGCCACGTTCCGGCACCCGGCGGTCTGCCCGATCAACCAGCTCGACGACAACCTCTTCCTGCTCGAACTCTTCCACGGCCCGACGCTCGCCTTCAAGGACGTGGCGATGCAGCTCCTCGGGCGGCTGATGGATCACGTGCTGCGCCAGCGCGGCAGCCGCGCCACCATCGTGGGCGCCACCTCGGGCGATACCGGCTCGGCCGCCGTCGAGGCCTTCGGCGGGCTCGATCAGGTCGACATCTTCATCCTCTACCCGCACGGCCGGGTCTCGGAGGTGCAGCGGCGCCAGATGACCTCGGTCGCCGCCCCCAACGTCCACGCGCTCGCGCTCGACGGCACGTTCGACGATTGCCAGAACATCGTCAAAGCCCTGTTCCAGCACGCCGACTTCGCCGACTCGGTGAAGCTCTCGGGCGTCAACTCGATCAACTGGGCCCGCGTCGCCGCGCAGGTGGTGTACTACTTCACCAGCGCGGTGGCGCTGGGCGCGCCGCACCGCCCGGTCTCCTTCGCGGTGCCGACGGGCAATTTCGGCGACATCCTGGCCGGCTGGGTCGCCAAGCGCATGGGCCTGCCGATCGAGCGCCTGATGATCGGCACGAACGCCAACGACATCCTAGTCCGCACCCTGGAGCACGGCGCCTACGAGCTGCAGGGCGTGACGCCGACCACCTCGCCCTCGATGGACATCCAGATCTCCTCGAACTTCGAGCGGCTGCTCTTCGAGGCGCTCGGGCGCGACGCGGCCTCGATCCGCCGCCTGATGGCGGGCCTGAAGCAGTCCGGCGGCTTCCGCCTGGACGAGTCGGTGCTGGCGACGGTGCGGGCCGAGTTCGACGCGCACGCGGTCTCGGAGGCCGACGTGATGGCGGAGATCCGCGAGACGCACGCCGCGACCGGCGTGACGCTCGACCCGCACAGCGCCATCGGGGTCCGCGCCGGCCGCCGCCTCCTGGGCAAGGATCCGCGCACGCCCGTCGTCGCGCTCGCCACGGCGCATCCCGCGAAATTCCCGGACGCGGTCGCCCAGGCGACCGGCGGCGCCCGCCCGGCGCTGCCCCCGCACCTCGCCGACCTGATGGAGCGGCCCGAGCGCATGACGCGCGTGGCCAACGACCAGGCCGCCGTCGAGGCGCTGATCCGCGAGCGTGCCCGCATCACGAGAGGCGCATGAACCAGCATTTCGACACGCACGGCGCCTCGCCCTCGCTGCGGGTGACGCGGCTCGCCAACGGCGTCACGGTCGCGACCGAGGCGATGCCGGGCGTGGCCACCGCGACGCTCGGCGTCTGGGTCGGCGCGGGCTCGCGCCACGAGCGGGCCGACGAGAGCGGGCTCAGCCACCTCATCGAGCACATGGCCTTCAAGGGCACGCGCACCCGCTCGGCGCGCGCGATCGCCGAGGACATCGAGAATGTCGGCGGCGAGATCAACGCCGCGACCTCCGCCGAGGGCACGAGCTACAGCGCGCGCGTGCTCGGCGAGGATGTCGGCATCGCGCTCGACGTGATCGGCGACATCCTCACCGACTCGGTCTTCGACGCCGGGGAACTCGCCCGCGAGAAGGGCGTGATCCTGCAGGAATACGCCGCCGTCGAGGACACGCCCGACGACGTGGTCTACGACGCCTTCACGGAAGCGGCCTTCCCCGACCAGCCGATCGGCCGGCCGATCCTGGGGCGGCCCGAGACGATCCGCAGCTTCGACGAGGCCGCGATCCGCGCCTATCTGGCCCGCGAATATACGCCCGACCGCTACGTCGTGGCGGCCGCGGGCGCGGTGGAGCACGAGGCCTTCGTGGCGGCAGCCGAACGCCACTTCGGCGCGATGCCCGCCGTCGAGGCGCCCGCCGCCGTCGCCGGCAGCTACGGCGGCGGCGAGCGGCGCATGCCGAGGAAGCTCGAACAGGCCAACCTCGTGATCGGCCTGCCCGGCCTCTCCTTCCGCGACGACGGCTACTACGCCCTGCACATGTTCGCGCAGGTGCTCGGCGGCGGGCTGACCTCGCGCCTCTGGCAGGAGGTGCGCGAGACGCGCGGCCTCGCCTACGAGATCCAGGCCTTCCACTGGCCCTTCTCCGATTGCGGCCTGTTCGGCATCGGCGCCGGCACGGCCGGCGGCGACGTGGCCGAACTCGTCTCGGTGACGCTCGACGCGGTGGTGCGCGCCACGCGCGACATCGCCCCCGAGGAGATCGCCCGCGCCAAGGCGCAGCTGAAGCTCTCCCTGCTCGGTGCGCTGGAGACGCCGGGCGGGCGCATCGAGCGCAACGCGCGACAGATCCTGGCCTGGGGCCGGGTGATCCCGGCCGCGGAGGTGATCGCGAAGGTCGATGCCGTGACCGTCGAGGACGTGCGGGCGGCGGGCGCCGCGATCCTCGCGGGCGCGCCGACGCTCGCGGCGATCGGTCCGATCAAGGGCCTGCCCTCGCTCGACAAGGTCGGGGCGGCCCTGCGGGCGGCCTGACCGAAACCCGCAGGGCGATCGCCTGTGCCGACACGGCCGGAGCGCGCGCGCTTCGGCCCGGGTGCTATCGCGGCGCGGGCCGGCAAGGCTTGTCGGCTTCCCGAAATCGCCCGGCGCCGCGGACGGAACCGCGCGCCGTACAGCGGATGGCGGGAATCCTGCTCAGCGAGCCTGCGCGTCCCTGTTTGTTGGGCGGGGCGCCCCGCGGTCGGGCATCCCCAACTTGTTTTGGCCGCAAACGCGGGCGATCCGTCCCGGGTCGCCTGTCGGCAGGAAGCGGTGGGTCGCTCGGCTCCACGTCTCCCGTCGGCTTGCCCGGGATCGACCCCGACTTTACCAAAAGCTAACTGAGCCGTTCACGCGCTCGCCCGCCCGGCCGGAACCCGTCTCGTTGCGCATCCTCGTCCTCCTCCTCGCGTTCCTCGTCGGCGCCCTCGCGGCGAGCACGCCCGCGAGCGCGGTCGAGGCGGTCCGCGTCACGCTGGACGCCCCGGTCATCGACCTGACCCAGGCGATCGAGCGCTACCGCTCCGACGGCGACCTGATCCAGATCTCGACCGCGCCCGGCAAGGACGGCATCGTCCGCCGCATCGTCGTGAAGGCGCGCGACGCAGGCGCGCGGCCCGACTGGATGGTCTTCGCGCTCACCAACGACACCGACGAGCAGATCGACCGCATCCTGGTGGCGCCCCACTTCCGGCTGGTCGATTCCGGCGTGGTCTGGCCCGATCTCGGCGGCTCGCGCATCGCCGCGATCACCGCGAGCCAGGGCATCCGGCCCGAGCGGGACGAGAACCCGGAGGCCGACCAGTTCGTCATCACGCTCGATCCCGGCACCACGATCACCTACGTGGCCGAGCTGCGGGGGCCGAACATCCCGCAGGTCCACCTCTGGGACCAGGACGCCTACCGCAAGAAGGCCGCCGGGCTGACCCTCTACAAGGGCATCATCATCGGCATCGCGGGCCTGCTCGCCCTCTTCCTCACCATCGTGTTCGTGGTGAAGGGCGCGATCATCTTCCCGGCGGCGGCCGCGCTCGCGTGGTCGGTGCTCGCCTACGCCTGCATCGATTTCGGCTTCCTGCAGCGGGTCTTCCCGGTGACGGAGCTCGCCGAGCGGGTCTACCGGGCCTCCGCCGAGGCCGTGCTCGGCGCGACCCTCCTGGTCTTCCTGTTCGCCTACCTGAACCTCTCCCGCTGGCACGTGCGCTACAGCCACGTCGCCTTCTTCTGGCTGGCCTTCCTGGCGGGCCTCGTGGGGCTCGCGGTGTTCGATCCCCCGGTGGCGGCGGGCGTCGCCCGCATCTCGATCGCCGCGGTGGCGGGGGTCGGCCTCCTCCTGATCCTCTACCTCGCCACGCATAACGGCTACGACCGCGCCATCCTGCTCGTGCCGACCTGGACGCTGCTCGTGGTCTGGGTCACGGCCGCGGGCTTCGCGGTGACGGGCCAGATCGGCAGCGAATTGGTGCAGCCGGCCCTCATCGGCGGCCTCGTGCTCATCGTCATGCTGATCGGCTTCACGGTGATGCAGCACGCCTTCGCGGGCGGCGGGCTCTCGCACGCCCTCGTCTCCGACACCGAGCGGCGCGCGCTGGCGCTGACGGGGGCGGGCGACATCGTGTTCGACTGGGACGTGCCGGGCGACCGCGTCTTCGCCGGCCAGGAGATCGAGAGCCAGCTCGGCCTCTCCCGCGGCGCCCTCGAAGGGCCGGCCGCGAACTGGCTCGCGCTCCTCCATCCCTTCGACGTCGAGCGCTACTCGGCCGCCCTCGACACCGTGATCGAGGAGCGGCGCGGGCGCATCGTGCACGATTTCCGCCTGCGCTCCTCCGGCGGCGCCTATTTCTGGTACCGTCTGAAGGCCCGGCCCGTGATCGGCTCGGACGGCGAGGTGATCCGCGTCGTCGGCACCATCGCGGACGTGACCGAGGTGAAGACCGCCGAGGAGCGCCTGCTGCACGACGCCGTGCACGACAGCCTCACCGGCCTGCCGAACCGCGAGCTGTTCGGCGACCGCCTCGACGCGGCGCTCGCCTTCGCCAGCCAGGACGCGCGCCTGAAGCCCACCGTGATCGTCCTCGACATCGACCGCTTCAAGGGCATCAACGACGCGATCGGCCTGTCTGCGGGCGACTCGATCCTGCTCACGCTGTCGCGCCGCCTCGGCCGCCTGCTGCGCCCGCAGGACACGCTCGCGCGGGTCGCGGGCGACGCCTTCGCGGTCATCCTGCTCTCCGAGCGCGAGCCCGACCGGGTGCTGGCCTTCGCCGAGATGATCCGGCGCACCATCGCCACGCCGATCACCTACGCCGACCGCGAGATCTTCCTCACCGTCTCGATCGGGCTGGCGCTGCACGAGACGGGCGCGCACCCGAAGCGCGACGACGTCTACCAGAGCGCCGAGATCGCGATGATCCAGGCCAAGCGCGGCGGGGGCGACCGCATCGAGGTCTTCCGCGCCAACATGCGGGCCGAGCGCTCGGACCGGCTGATGCTGGAAGGCGATCTCCGCCGGGCGATCGAGCGCAACGAGATGAAGGTCCTGTTCCAGCCGATCGTCCGGCTGGAGGACCGCACGGTCGCGGGCTTCGAGACCGTGCTGCGCTGGGACCATCCGAAGCTCGGGCGCATCCCGTCGGCGACCTTCATGCCGGTGGCCGAGGAGACCGGCTTCGTCGTCAACCTCGGCATCTTCGCGCTGGAGCGCACGGCGCTGGAACTCGCCGCCTGGCAGCGGGCGCTGGAGGTCGAGCCGCCGATCTTCGCATCCGTCGACGTCTCCTCCCGCCAGCTCCTGCGCCACGACCTCCTGCACGACGTGAAGACGGTGCTGGCCCGCTCCGGCGTGCTGCCGGGCTCGCTCAAGCTCGAGCTCTCCGAGAGCCTCGTGATGGAGAACCCCGAATACGCCGCCCAGATGCTCGCCCGCATCCGCGACCTCGGGGCGGGCCTCTGCCTCGCCGATTTCGGCACCGGCTACTCGGCGCTCTCCTACCTGCAGCGCTTTCCCTTCGACACGATCAAGGTCGATCAATCCTTCGTGCGCCAGATGGCGACCGGCAAGACCGCGATCCTGCGCTCCATCGTCAAGATGGCGACCGAGCTCGACCTCGCCATCGTGGCCGAGGGCACGGAGTCGGAGGCCGACGCGCAGGCGCTGGCCGAGCTCGGCTGCGAGTACGCCGAGGGCTACGCCTTCGGCGAGCCGATGACGATGCTCCAGGCCCGCCAGCTCTGCGGCGCGGCGCCCGAGGCCGCCTGAGCCGCCGCGGATCCGGACAGGATCGGGTCCGCGCGGAACGGGTCGACGGGTCCACTTAAATCTGCCTTAACCATGTTGCGGCAAGGTCCTGTGGAAGGACGGCCCTCCGCGCGCAGGCTTGCGCGGCGGCCTTGTCGAGTGGAGGGGCGTATGGCCGAGGCGGCGCGTCAACTGGATCAGACCGTAGGGGCCGACGTGGTGCGTCGGCTGATCGCCCGCCCGATTCGCCTGGAGCACACCCGGTACATCGCCGAGGTGGCCGCGTCGGAGCCCGTCGTGGACGAGGCCGCGTACGCGGCGGCGCCGGACGAGGCCCGCGACGTCGCCTCCCTCGAGGCCGAGCTCGCCCTGCTCAAAGCCGTGCTCGACGCGGAGCGCCGCGAGGCCGCCAGCCTGCGCGCCCGCCTCGCCGATCCCGCCGCGTCCGATCCGGCCGACCCCGCGGCCGTGCGCGCGCGCTGGGCCGGCTTGGTCGACGACCTGCTGCTGCGCCTGCGCTGAACCACTCTCATTCCGCTGACCAGGAGACGCCCATGAGCGCGCGTTGCTCGCTCATCGTCAACGGCAAGTCCGTGCGCGTCTCAACCGGCGACACGCCCGTCGAGGCTGCGCTGGCCGAGGGTATGATCGGGCCGATGCAGGCCCTTCACGGAACCGCCCTGCTCGGGCAGGGCCCCGGCCCGGCCGTGCGGCGAGCGCGGGCCCGCAGCAGGCGGCCCGACGCCCTCAAGACCGCCCCCCTGTCCGGCCGCACGATCGAGCCCGCCGAGGCGCGCGCACTCCCGCGGGCCAGCCGCAAGGGCTCCCTGAGCGAGGTGCGGGTGCTGAGCCCGCACGTCGTCGAGGCGGTCGTCACGCTGACGAAGCGCATCGATCTGGAGCCGGGCCATCAGGTCGCGGTGAGCTTCGAGGGGCTGGCCCCGCTCACCCTGGCCCCCACCCTGCGGATCGCCGGGACGACGGAACTCAACGAGCTGGTCTTCCACCTGCCGCGCTGCGAGCGGGACGGCAGCCTCGTCGAGGCGCTCGCCCCGCGGGCCGCCGTGAAGGTGAAGGGTCCGGTCGGCCGCGGCCAGTACCGCCCCGGCGGCGGCCGGCTCGTCCTCGTCGCGGCCGGCACCGGCTTCGCGCCGATCTGGTCGATCGCCCACGCGGCCCGCTACATCGAGCCCGCCCGCGAGTTGCACCTGATCGTCGGCGCCCGCGACGCGCTCGACCTCTACATGCGCGACAGCCTCGACTGGCTGCGCCGCACCGGCGTCGCCCGCCTCGTCCTCACCGCCGACCGCGGACGCCAGCGCCCGCCGGACGTGCGGCCGGGCCCGCTCACCGCCCACCTGCCGACGCTGCGCGCCACCGACGTGGTGCATGTGGCAGGCTGCGCCTCGACGGTCGGCGCCGTGCAGGTGCTGGCCGCGTCCGTGGGGGCGCGCTGCTACCCGATCCCGGTGGATCTGGGCTGACTACCCGAGGGGGCCCCCTCTCCCCGCTTGCGGGGAGAGGGAAGCCGCGCATCAGACCTTCGCAGCATGGCTGGCCAAAAGAAAACGCCCCGTCCCTCTCGGGATGGGGCGCTCGCTTCGAACCCGGCTCAGGCGGTCTTCACCCGCCAGATCTCCTCGGCATATTCCCGCATCGAGCGGTCGGAGGAGAACCACGCCATCCGGGCCGTGTTGTGGATCGCCCGCTTCCACCAGCCCCGCGGGTCGTTCCAGGCGGCGTCGATCTCGCGCTGCGCCCGCCAGTAATCGTCGAAGTCGCAGGTGAGCAGGTACTGGTCGCGGTGGCGCAGGTCGTCGGTCAGCGGCCGGAAGCGGTTGGGCTCCTCGGGCGAGAACCGGCCGGACGCGATCATGTCGAGCGCGGCGGCGAGACGCGGCGAGTTCCAGATCGCGTCGCGGGCGTAGTGCGGCTCCGCCGAGCGGGCGCGCACGCCCGCCGCGTCGAGACCGAAGATGAAGATGTTCTCCGCCCCGACATGGTCGCGGATCTCGATGTTGGCGCCGTCGAGCGTGCCCACCGTGAGCGCGCCGTTCAGCGCCAGCTTCATGTTGCCGGTGCCCGACGCCTCCATGCCGGCGGTCGAGATCTGCTCGGAGAGGTCGGCCGCCGGGATGATCGCCTCGGCGAGGCTCACCGAGTAGTTCGGCAGGAACACCACCTTCAGCCGGTCGGCGACGTCCGGGTCGTCGTTGACCGCGCGGGCGACGTCGGCGGCCAGCTTGATGATCAGCTTGGCCTGGGTGTAGCTCGGCGCCGCCTTGCCGCCGAAGATCTTGACCCGCGGCGTCCAGTCCTTGTGGGGCTCGGCCTTGATCGCCTGATAGAGCGCGACCGTCTCGACCACGTTGAGGAGCTGGCGCTTGTACTCGTGGATGCGCTTGATCTGCACGTCGAACAGGGCGGACGGATCGACCGTGACCCCGGTGCGGTCGTAGATCACCTCGGCCAGCGCCTCCTTGCGGCCGCGGCGCACGGCGGCGTAGCGCGCGACGAAGGCCGGATCCGCGGCGTAGGCGTCGAGGCCCTTGAGGAGTTCGGGGTTGTCGAGGACGCCCTCGCCCAGGGTCTCGACCGCAAGCTTCGTCAGGCCCGGGTTGGCGTTGTGCAGCCAGCGCCGGAAGGTGATGCCGTTCGTCTTGTTGACGATCTTCTCCGGCTCCAGCGCGTGCAGGTCGGCGAAGACCGTCTCGCGCATCAGCTCGGTGTGCAGCGCCGAGACGCCGTTCACCCGCCGCGAGCCGTGGAAGGCGAGGTGCCCCATGCGCACCCGCCGCCCGTGCGATTCGTCGATCAGCGAGACCGAGGCGAGATGGGCCGCGTCGCTCTTGCCGCTCTTGCCCTGCTGCTCGAGATGCATCCAGTTGATCAGGTAGATGATCTGCATGTGGCGCGGCAGCAGCCGCTCCATCAGCTCGACCGGCCAGGTCTCGAGCGCCTCGGGCAGCAGGGTGTGGTTGGTGTAGTTCAGCGTGTTGGTGGTGACGTGCCACGCATCCTCCCAGGTGAGGCCGTGGTCCTCCAGCAGGATGCGCATCAGCTCCGGCACCGCGATCGCCGGGTGCGTGTCGTTGAGCTGGATCGCGGCGTGGTCGGGCAGCGAGCGCACGTCGCCGCGCTCGGCCACGTGGCGCAGCACGAGGTCCTGCAGCGACGCGGAGGTGAAGAAGTATTCCTGGCGCAGGCGCAGTTCCTGGCCCGCGGTCGAGGAATCGCTCGGGTAGAGCACCCGCGAGATCGCCTCGGCGCGCATGCGGTTCGCCACCGCGCCCACGTGGTCGCCGCCGTTGAACTGGCCGAGATCGACCGGCGCCTCGGCCTCCGCCTTCCATAGGCGGAGCGTGTTGACCGTCTTCCCCCGCCAGCCGACCACCGGCACGTCGTGGGCCACCGCCCGCACGGTCTCGGCCGGGTGCCAGGTGCGGCGGATGACGCGTTCGCTCACCATCGACATGGTGACGGAGCCGCCGAAGCCGATCGTGTAGGTCGCGGCCGGCCGGGCGAACTCCCAGGGGTTGCCCTCGCTGAGCCAGGTCTCCGGCGCCTCGCGCTGCCAGCCGTCCTCGAAGGACTGGCGGAACAGGCCGTGGTCGTAGCGGATGCCGTAGCCGAAGGCCGGGATGCCGATGGAGGCCATGCTCTCCATGAAGCAGGCGGCAAGGCGCCCGAGGCCGCCGTTGCCGAGCGCGGCGTCCGGCTCCGCACCCTCGACCGTGCCGAGATCGACGCCGAGTTCGGCGAGCGCCTTCCGGGTGGTCTCGACGAGACCGAGATTGTTCATGGCGTCGGACAGAAGGCGCCCGATCAGGAACTCCAGCGAGAGATAGTAGACGCGCTTGTTCGGGACCTGCTTCTCGGCCGCCAGGCAGGCATCGACGATCCGGTCGCGGAGCGCCAGCGCGGTGGCGGCGAACCAGTCGCGCTCCCGCGCGGTCTCCGGCGTGCGGCCGATCGCGTAGGCGAGCTTGGCGCGGATCGCCTCGCGCAGGTCGACCACCGCGTCACCCGTGCTCGGGACGGAGGGTCGCACGCTCCGTGCGGGGGCTTTCCCGGCCGTCACGAGCGTGTCATCCGATTTCTCGACACCGGCGGCGGACGGAGAAAGAACTTCGTTGAGCACGTCAAATCCCCCATTCAAGGCCCCGCTGCGTCTTTGCGCGTCCGTTGCCGCACCCGGAGTGCTCCTGGATGGCCGGCCCGGCGTTCGGGGCTGATGATCCTGCGACCGCGTTGCGGCCGTGTGAAGGCGTGTCTGAGGCATGAATCGGCCTCTGCAAGCGATGTGCCGCCCGCACTGTGATGCGTTCGACACAAATTGCCCGACCAGGGACCAGTTTTCACCACTCCGGTTGAAGCAATGCTGAATGCGCCCGATCGATCCCGGCGGCCGGCTCAGCATCGGGTCGCCTCGCCGGCGCCGAAGAGCTAACCCTGTCAGCGCAAGCCAACGAGTCGGCACGACTCGCACGAGGGCCGACATGACCGAGACCGTCTGGTGGAAGCGCGGCACCGTCTACCAAGTCTATCCGCGCTCGTTCCAGGACAGCGACGGCGACGGCGTCGGCGACCTCGCCGGCATCACGGCCCGGCTCGACTACCTCGCCTGGCTCGGCGTCGATGCGGTCTGGATCTCTCCCGTGTACCCCTCGCCGATGGCCGATTACGGCTACGACGTGGCGGATTATTGCGGCATCGATCCGCTGTTCGGCACGCTCGCCGACTTCGACCAGTTGGTGTCGGAGGCCCATCGGCGCAAGCTGAAGGTGATCCTCGACTTCGTGCCGAACCACTCGTCGGTCGCCCATCCGTGGTTCGCTGAGGCGCGGGCCTCGCGGGACAACCCGCGGCGCGACTGGTACATCTGGCGCGACCCGGGGCCCGACGGCGGTCCGCCGAACAACTGGCTCTCGAATTTCGGCGGCCCGGCCTGGACGCTCGATCCGACGACCGGCCAGTACTACTACCACGCCTTCCTGCGCGAGCAGCCGGACCTGAACTGGCGCAACCCCGCCGTGCGGGCGGCGATGTACGACGCGCTGCGCTTCTGGCTGGAGCGCGGCGTCGACGGGTTCCGGGTCGATGTGATCTGGCACCTGATCAAGGACGAGTCGTTCCGCGACAACCCGGCCAACCCGCACTTCGCCGAGCACCTGCCGGAGATCAACCGCTTCCATCAGGTCTACTCCGCCGACCGGCCGGAGGTGCTCGACGTCATCGCCGAGATGCGGGCCGTGCTGCGCGCCTACGGCGAGCGGGTGCTGATCGGCGAGATCTACCTGCCGCTGGAACGGCTGATGGCCTATTACGGCGCCGACCTCTCGGGCGCCGACATGCCCTTCAACTTCCAGCTCATCCAGACGCCCTGGCGCGCCGACGCGGTGCGGGAGCTGGTGGAGAACTACGAGGCGGGCCTGCCCGAGGGCGGCTGGCCGAACTGGGTGCTCGGCAACCACGACCAGCCCCGCATCGCCGCGCGCATCGGCGAGGACCAGGCCCGCATCGCCGCGATGCTGCTCCTCACCCTGCGCGGCACGCCGACCCTCTACTACGGCGACGAGCTCGGCCTCGGCCACGTGCCGATCCCGGAGGATCGCGTGCGCGACCCCTGGGAGATCAACGAGCCCGGCCACGGCCGCGACCCGGAGCGCACGCCGATGCAGTGGGAGCCGGGGCCGCAGGCGGGCTTCAGCGCCGCCGAGCCCTGGCTGCCGCTCTCGCCCGACCACGCGACGCGCAACGTCGAGTGCCTGCAGGACGTGCCGGGCTCGATCCTGACGCTCTACCGCCGCCTGCTGGCGCTGCGCCGCGAGCACGACGCGCTCGCGGTGGGCAGCTACCGCACGATCGCCCTCGGCCTACCCGACATCCTCGCCTACGAGCGCGGCGCGGGCGAGGCGCGCCTGCGGGTGATCCTCAATTTCGGCACCGCCGCGCACGAGATCCCCCTGCCGGAGAACGAGGCCTGGACGATCCTCCTCTCGAGCCGGGGCGGCCGCGCAGGGGAGCGAGGCGCCGGGCGGATAAGACTGGGCGGGGCGGAGGGCCTCATTCTGATGCAGTCCTGACACGGGGTTGCCGCATCGCAGCGTGAACCGGAAAAAAGCCGTGTTTGCCTGGCCTGGTTTGTGCAACGCACAGGAACCGACTCGGTCCGGAAGCGTTGCCATGACGAACTTGGCCGCGGGCGCCTCAGCCCGTCTCGGGCGACGTGCCCGTATCGAGAACGCTGCGATGAGTTTCTGGGGTTGTTCGGGCGATCACAGCCACGAGCCGCAGCCAAGCCCTGCACCCGATCCAATCCTCGATTCCCGGACCTCGCTCCAGCCACGCGTGCTGTTCGCCACGCCGGAGATGGCTGACTTCGTGAAGACCGGCGGCCTCGGCGAGGTCGCCGGCGCACTGCCGCGCGCCCTGCGCCGCGGCTTCGACGTCCGCGTGCTGATCCCCGGCTACCGGCAGGTCCGCGCGGCCCATCCCGACATCCCAGTCGTCGCGCGCCTCAACGGCTATGCCGGCGTCCCGGCCTGCGATCTCGGCCTCGTCGAGACGGAGGACGGGCTGCAGATCTACGTCCTCATCAACGACGAGCTGTTCGCGCGCGACGGCACGCCCTACGGCGACGCCGGGGGCGATTTCGGCGACAACGACCTGCGCTTCGCCCGGCTCAGCCTCGCGGCCGCCGAGATCGCGGTCGGCGCGGATGCCGCCTGGCGCGCCGACCTCCTGCACCTCAACGACTGGCAGGCGGCGCTAGCACCCGCCTATCTGGCCTGGCGGGGCCTGCGCGTACCGAGCGTGCTGACGATCCACAACCTCGCCTACCAGGGCCTGTTCCCGCAGGCCAATCTCGCCCGGCTCGGCATGCCGGACTCCGCCTTCCAGGTGAACGGCGTCGAGTTCTACGGGCAGCTCTCCTTCCTGAAGGCCGGTCTCTACTACGCCTCCTACATCACCACCGTGAGCGAGACCTACGCCCGCGAGATCCAGACGCCCGACATGGGCTGCGGTCTCGACGGCCTCCTGCGGACCCGCGCCAGCCAGGGTCGTCTCGCCGGCATCCTCAACGGCATCGACGAGAGCTGGGACCCGCGCACCGACCCGCACCTCGCCACCCGCTTCGAGGCCGACGACTGGAAGGGCAAGCGCGCCAACGCCGAGGCCGTGCGCCAGCATTTCGGCCTCGCGGTCTCGCGCGGCCCCCTCTTCGCCATCGTGTCGCGGCTGGTGCACCAGAAGGGCATCGACCTGTCGATCCAGGCGGCCGAGACCATCGTGGCCGAGGGTGGCCAGATGGTGGTGATCGGCCAGGGCGAGGGCCGGTTCGAGAACGCCCTGCGAAGCCTCGCCTGCCGGTACCCGGAGGCTGTCGGCGTGCATGTCGGCTTCGACGAGGCGGATGCCCGCCGGATGTTCGCGGGCAGCGACTTCCTTCTGATGCCCTCGCGCTTCGAGCCCTGTGGCCTCGCCCAGATGTACGCCCAGCGCTTCGGCTCGCTGCCGATCGTGCGGCGCACCGGGGGCCTTGCCGACACGGTCGAGGACGGGGTGACGGGTTTCAGCTTCTCGGAGCGGGACGAGGGCGGCCTCGGCGGCGCGGTGCGGCGGGCGCTCGACACCTTCGGGCAGAAGAAGCGCCTCAACACGATGCGCCGGACCGCGATGGGCCGCAGCTTCGGCTGGGACAACTCGGCGGCCCACTACGCGGCCCTCTACGCCCGCGCCTTCGGCAACGCCGCCCCGCGCTGGCGCGCGGCCTGAACCTGGGATTGCAAAGGGCCTGAGGCCCTTTGGCAGGGTTCGGGGCGGAGCCCCGAGCTTGGCTTCGCCGACCAGGGCGCTGCCCTGGACCCGCGAAAGGTCGTGGACCTTTCGAAACCATGACTTCGAAAGGCGCGCGGGATTCACCCGCGCGCCTTTCGCGTTCTCAGCGCTGCAGCACGAAGATCGTCGTGCCGAGCGGCGGCAGGGTCAGGTTCAGGGACTGCGCCTGACCGTGGCTCGGGCTGTCGTCGCTGTGCAGGCCGCCCCGGTTGCCGACATTCGAGCCGCCGTAGACCTCGGCGTCCGAGTTGAAGGCCTCGCGGTAGAAGCCCGCCTCCGGCACGCCGATGCGGTAGCCCTCGCGGGGCACGGGCGTGAAGTTCGAGACCACGATCGCGATCTCGCCCGGCTCGCGGCCCTTGCGGGCCCAGGCGATGACGCTGTTGTCCTGGTCGTCCGCCACCAGCCACTGGAAACCGCCCGCCTCGACGTCGCGGCTGTAGAGGGCCGGGGTCGACGTGTAGAGGCGGTTGAGGTCGCGGATCGCGTCCTTCACACCCCGGTGCAGGGGATCGTCGAGCAGGTGCCAGTCCAGCGACTGGTTGTGGTTCCACTCCTTCTCCTGGCCGAACTCGCCGCCCATGAAGAGCAGCTTCTTGCCCGGGTGCCCCCACATGAAGCCGAAATAGGCGCGCAGGTTCGCGAACTTCTGCCAGCGGTCCCCCGGCATCTTGCCGAGCAGCGAGCCCTTCCCGTGCACCACCTCGTCGTGGGAGAGCGGCAGCACGAAGTTCTCGGAGAAGGCGTAGAGCAGGCCGAAGGTCAGGTCGTGGTGGTGGTAGCGCCGGTGGATCGGCTCCTTCGAGATGAACTGCAGGGTGTCGTGCATCCACCCCATGTTCCACTTGAAGCCGAAGCCGAGGCCGCCCGTGTAGGTCGGGTGCGAGACGCCGGGCCAGGAGGTCGATTCCTCCGCCACCGTGATGGTGCCGGGCGCGTGGCTGTAGGTCGCCTCGTTGGTCGCGCGCAGGAAGTTGATCGCGTCGAGGTTCTCGTTGCCGCCGTACTGGTTCGGGATCCACTCGCCCGCGCGGCGCGAGTAATCGAGGTAGAGCATCGACGCGACCGCATCCACGCGCAGGCCGTCGAGGTGATAGTGCTCCAGCCAGAACCGGGCGTTGGCGGCGAGGAACGTCGCCACCTCGGTCCGCCCGAAATTGTAGATGTAGGTGCCCCAATCCTGGTGGAAGCCCTGGCGCGGGTCGGCGTGCTCGTAGAGATGCGTGCCGTCGAACAGGCCGAGGCCGTGCGCGTCGAGCGGGAAGTGGCCCGGCACCCAGTCGAGCAGGATGCCGATGCCGGCCGCGTGCGCCGCATCCACGAAGGCCGCGAACTCCTCGGGCGTGCCGAAGCGGCTCGTCGGCGCGAACAGCGAGACCGGCTGGTAGCCCCAGGACCCGTCGAACGGGTACTCGGTGATCGGCAGGAGCTCGATATGGGTGAAGCCCATCTCCTTGACGTAGGGGATGAGGCGCTCGGTCATCTCCTTGTAGGTGAGGTAGCGGTTGCCCTCGTCGGGCACCCGCGCCCACGAGCCGAGATGGACCTCGTAGATCGAGATGGCGCTGTGGCGCGGGTCGCGCGCGCCGCGCGTCTCCATCCAGCCCTTGTCCTGCCACGCGTAGCGGGTCGCGCCGTTGAGGACGGAGGCGGTCTCGGGCGGGTGCTGGGCCCGGAAGGCGACCGGGTCGGCCTTCAGGGGTAGCACGGACCCGTCGGGCCCGCGGATCTCGAACTTGTAGGCCTGGCCGACCTTGAGGCCCGGGACGAACAGCTCCCAGACGCCGCCGTCCTGCCACTGCCGCATCGGGTGGCGGCGGCCGTCCCACTCGTTGAAGTCGCCGACCACGCTGACGCGCCGGGCGTTCGGCGCCCAGACGGCGAAACGGAAGCCGTCGATGCCGTCGAGGTTGCCGAGCTGGGCGCCGAGCACGCGGTAGACGACGTTGGTGCCGACCTCGCGCAGGGCGTTGACGTCGTGCTGCTCGATCGACGAGCCGAAGCTGTAGGGGTCGTAGCGCTTGCGCCGCGCGCCGTCCCAGGCCTCGATCTCGATCTCGTAGAGCGGGCGGCCCTCGCTCTTCACGGACGCGACGAAGAAGCCGTCCGGGTGGCGCCGCTCGAACGGGATGCTCCGCCCGGCGGTGAGCAGCGTGGCGGCGCGCGCCTCGGGCAGCACCGCGCGGACCTCCCAGGCGCCGGGGCCGACCTGATGCGGACCGAGGATCCCGAAGGGGTCGCCGTGGTCGGCGGCCATCACCGCCTTGATCGCGTCCGGGTGCAGGCTCGGACGCGCGGCGGGCGGCGGCGCCTCGGCGGCCCGGGGCGGAGCAGATCCGCGCTCGGTTCCGCTCGCGAAGCTGTCGTCGATCGCCGTCATTCAAGCGCCTTTCGTGCGTTCGTCCAGAATATTGAGAACCCCGCGCGCCGGGATTTCGATCCAGTCCGGACGGTTGTTGGCCTCGTAATCGATCTCGTAGAGCGCCTTGATCAGCAGACAGAGGCGCAGGAGATTGTCCTGGGTCGCCGCATCCGTGACGGCGGCCGGGCTCTCGCGAACCGCGTCCGCGTAGCCGGCCAGGAACGCCTCGTTGATCATGCCGAGCCACGCCACCGCGGCGTTGCGCCCGCGCCCCTCCGAATCGGCGAAGCGGCTCGCGATCTCGCGGATCACCGTCTCGGCGCCGTAGGCGAAGGAGCGCAGCATCCCGGCGACGTCGCGCAGGGGCGTCGACTTGGCGCGGCGCTCGTCCGCCGGCCGCGAGGGCTCGCCCTCGAAGTCCACGATGATGAGGTCGCCTTCCGAGACCAGCACCTGGCCGAGATGGTAGTCGCCGTGGATGCGCGTCTTGTGCGCCCCCCGCGGCATGCCCTGGGTGAGCCCGGCGATCAGCGCCTCGACCTCGCCGCGGCGGCCGTAGAGCTCGGCGACGTTCGGCCGGTCGAGCCCGCGCTCCACCACGGTCTTCATGCCCGCGAAGGCGCGCTCGGCCTGGAGGCGGGCGTCGCGGGCCAGCACCGCGAGGTCGTCCTCGCCGAAGGTCTCGGGCTGGAAGGCCGCGTCGTCGCTGTCGGTCGCGAGCGCCCGGTGCAGCTCGGCGGTGCGGCGACCGAGGAGGTCGGCCCAGCGCAGGTGCGCGCCGAAGGCCTCCTCCGGCGGCGGCGCCTCGCTCTCAGGGGCCAGCACCACGGTCTCGAAGTCGCGGCGCAGGCCCTCCAGCATCACCGTCCAGGCGTCGCCCTGGTTGAGGACGTAGCCCTGCAACACGGCGAGCGCCGTGCGGGTGCCGTCCTCGGCGACGTGCTCCAGAGTGCCCAGCAGCGCGGGGGTGTTGGTGAAGTGCGCGACCTCCGTGAGGAAGCGCCCGACCTCGACCTCGGGATGCGTGCCCGGCTGGAGCCGCCGCAGCAGCTTCAGCATCATCTTCGAGCCGATGGCGATCGAGGTGTTGCTCTGCTCCGCCGAGAGGCGGCGCACCTCGCCGGCCTCGTAGGTGATCTCGGGATCGTAGGCCGAGGTCTTCGAGAAGACGAGCGTCCCGCGCTCGGTCGGGATCTCGCGGCCGTCGCGCATGCCGTCGATCAGGGCGACCGCGAAGTCGCTGGAGGCGGCGGCGCCGTAGAGCAAGCCGGTGCGGGGCCCGCGGCGGACGCGGGCCACCGCGTAGGTCATCAGGGTCTCGTCCTCGCGGCCCTCGTCCACGCCGACGGGCACGAAGTAGTCCTGGCGCTCCCCGTTGGCCAAGCTCACGGTGACGCGCGGCAGGAGGAAGCGGGCCTCGCCCTCGCCCTCCTTGAGCACGGCGCAATCGATGATCTGCACGCCCTTGATGCGCGAGCCCTTGGCGCCGAACCAGCGACGGCTCGCCAGGAAGGGCGGGATCACGGTCCGCTCGAAGGCCGTGCGCTCGCGGCCCGCGACCAGGGACTCGATGCCGCCGGTCAGCACCAGCGTGAACAGCTCCGGCGCCTCGCGCTGCGGGCCGACCGCGCCCGTGTTCGCCGAGGAGAGCGAGAACCAGTAGAAGCCGTAGGCCGGCAGCGTGAGCAGGTAGGGCAACTCGCCGATCGCCGGGAACTCCGTGCCGCCCGTCAGCTCGATCGGGACGGCGCTCCTGAGTTCCGACAGGTCGAGCTGCACGGCCTGCGGCGCGCGCGAGAGGTTGGCCACGCAGAGGATGCGCTCGCCCTCGAACTCGCGGATCCAGGCCAGCACCTTGCGGTTCGCCGGATAGAGGAACTGGATCGTGCCGCGGCCGAGCGCGACCGAGTTGTTGCGGATCGCGATCATGCGCCGCGTCCAGTTCAGCAGGCTCGTCTGGGCCTGGACCTGCGCCTCGACGTTGATCGCGTCGAAGCCGTAGATCGGGTCCTGCACGGAGGGCAGGAACAGCTTCTGCGGGTTGGCGCGCGAGAAGCCGCCGTTGCGGTCGGGCGACCATTGCATCGGGGTGCGCACGCCGTCGCGGTCGCCCAGATAGATGTTGTCGCCCATGCCGATCTCGTCGCCGTAGTAGAGCACCGGCGTGCCGGGCATCGACAGGACGAGGGACTTCATCAGCTCGATCTTGCGCCGGTCGTTCTCCAGCAGGGGCGCAAGGCGGCGGCGGATGCCGAGATTGATGCGCGCGCGGCGCTCGGCGGCGTAGAACGACCAGAGGTAGTCGCGCTCCTCCGCCGTGACCATCTCGAGCGTCAGCTCGTCATGGTTGCGCAGGAAGATCGCCCACTGGCAGCCCTCCGGGATCTCCGGGGTCTGGCGCATGATGTCGGTGATCGGATGCCGGTCCTCGCGGGCGATCGCCATGTACATGCGCGGCATCAGCGGGAAGTGGAATGCCATGTGGCACTCGTCGCCGTCGCCGAAATACTGCGCCGTCTCCTCGGGCCACTGGTTGGCTTCCGCCAGCAGCATCCGGTCCGGGTAGCTCGCATCGAGCGCCGCGCGGATCGCCTTGATGACGTCGTGGGTCTCGGAGAGGTTCTCGCAGTTCGTGCCGTCGCGCTCGATCAGGTAGGGGATCGCGTCGAGGCGCAGCCCGTCGACGCCCATGTCGAGCCAGTAGCGCATCACCTCGATGACGGCTTCCAGCACCGCCGGGTTGTCGAAGTTCAGGTCGGGCTGGTGCGAGTAGAAGCGGTGCCAGAAATACTGCTTGGCGACCGGATCCCAGGTCCAGTTCGAGACCTCGGTGTCGAGGAAGATGATGCGGGTGTCCTTGTACGGCTCGTCGGTGTCCGACCAGACGTAGAAGTCGCGCTCGGGGCTGCCGGGAGGCGCCTCGCGGGCCCGCTGGAACCAGGGATGCTGGTCCGAGGTGTGGTTGATGACGAGCTCGGTGATGACGCGCAGGCCGCGCTCGTGCGCCGCTGCCACGAAGGCCTTGAAATCCTCCATGGTGCCGTAGGACGGGTTGATGTCCCGGTAATCGGCGATGTCGTAGCCGTCGTCGCGCAGCGGCGAGGGATAGAACGGCATCAGCCAGATCGCGGTGACGCCGAGATCGCGCACGTAGTCGAGACGCTGGGTCAACCCCGCGAAGTCGCCGATCCCGTCGTTGTTCGAGTCGAAGAACGACTTGACGTGGATCTGGTAGATGATGGCGTCACGGTACCATTGCGGATCGCTGCGATCGATCATCGCGTCGCTGCCTCATGCGTCGGGGCGGGTCGGAGCCGGTCCCGCCCGACGGGGGTCGGCGCGTGAACGGGCGAGATGCGGCTTGACCGCATCATCGCGGCAACAGCGCGGCAGAGCGCGCCGGGTCGGTGTCTGGTCGCACGCGAGCGCTCATCCCGCAAGGCGCCGCGGCACCCGCAGGCGCCAGATCACGCAGGAGCGCTCCGCCGGATCGAGGGCGATCCGGTGCGATTTGCCGCGCAGCTCGAAGGTGTAGCCTTGGAGCAGGTCCTCGACCTCGACCGCGCCGTCGTCGGGCAGGCCGAACAGCCAGAGCGGCACCTCGTAGGTGCATTCCTGGCGGTTCTTCGGGTCGAGGTTGACCATCACGAAGACGCAGTTGTCGAGCTCCGGCGTCACCTTGGCGTAGGCGATGATCTCGTCGTTGAAGGCGCCGCAGAAATGCACGTTGCGGAAATCCCAGAGGGCCGGGTTCTCGCGGCGGATCTGGTTGAGCTTGATGATGTGCTCGCGGATGTTGCCGGGGCGATGGTAGTCCCAGGCCTTCAGTTCGTATTTTTCCGAGTTCAGGTACTCCTCCTTGCCGGGGTACGGCGCGGCCTCGCACATCTCGAAGCCGTTGTAGATGCCGTAGACGGAGGAGAGCGTCGCGGCGAGCGTGGAGCGCACGACGAAACCCGGCCGGCCGCTGGTCTGGAGGTAGTACGGATTGATATCGGGTGTGTTGGCGAAGAAGTTCGGGCGGTAGTACTCGCCCATCTCGCCGGCGAGTTCGAGGGCGTACTCGGTCAGCTCCGCCTTGGTGTTGCGCCAGGTGAAATAGGTGTAGCTCTGCTGGTAGCCGGCCTTGGCGAGCTTCTTCATCATCTTCGGCCGGGTGAAGGCCTCAGCGAGGAAGATCGCGTCCGGATACTGGCCGTTGACCTCGGCGATCACCCATTCCCAGAACGGGATCGGCTTGGTGTGCGGGTTGTCGACCCGGAAGATGCGCACGCCGCGCGCGCACCAGCCGAGCAGGATGTCGCGCAGCTCGATCCAGAGCGAGGGCAGCGCGCCGCCGTAGAAGTGGACGTTCGAGATGTCCTCGTACTTCTTGGGCGGGTTCTCGGCGAACTTGAGCGTGCCGTCCGGGCGCCACTCGAACCATTCGGGGTGGTTCTTGATCCAGGGATGGTCGGGCGAGCACTGGATCGCGAAATCGAGCGCGATCTCCATGCCGTAGGCGTGGCTCGCCGCGACGAGCCGCTCGAAATCCTCGAGCGTGCCGAGATCCGGATGCACGGCCTCGTGGCCGCCCTCCTCGGCGCCGACCGCGTAGACCGAGCCGACATCGCCCGGCAGCGCCTTCAGGGTGTTGTTCTTGCCCTTGCGGTTGGTGCGCCCGACCGGGTGGATCGGCGTGAAGTAGAGCACGTCGAAGCCGAGTTCGCGGATCTGCGGCAGGCGGTCGATCACGTCCTGAAAGGTGCCGTGGCGGTTGACGTCCATGGACTGCGAGCGCGGGAAGATCTCGTACCAGGCCGAGAACCGGGCCGCGAGGCGATCCACGATCACCGGCAGCACGACGGGATAGCGGGAGAGGTTCACGCGCTCGGCATGGGCCCGCACCAGCTTCACCGAATCGGGCTGCAGGATGCGGTCGAGTTGCGCCGCAGAACCGCTCTGCTCGGCGGCCAGTGCCGAGACCAGGGCCGCGAGCCGGTCCTTGTCGCGGCCGGTGGCGAGATCGGCCGCGGTCTGGACGAGCGCCACGCCCTCGATCGTCTCGAGGCGGACATCGACGCCCGCGTCGCGCTTCTTCAGGGTGTCGCGCATCCAGGACGAGAAGCCGTCGCGCCACGCCTCGATCGTGACCTCGTAGCGGGCGTTCTTCTCCAGCGGGACGCTGCCGCCCCAGCGGTCGTTGTCGATGAAGACCATCGGGTCGCGCCGCCACGTCTCGGTGCCGGCCACGCGCGAGAGAACGGCGGCGTCGATGATTTCGTGGCCGTCCGAGAAGATGTCGGCCTCGACGTGCAGTGACTCGCCGACGACGCGCTTCACCGCCGAGCGGCCGCCGTCGAGTTCCGGCGTCACCGCCTCGATGACGACGCGGCCCCTCCCCTCCGGCCGGTCGTGCAGAGGCAGACGCGCGACCTTGGCGGCGTCGGCCGTGATGATGCGCAGTTCTCCCGGCGCGAGGTCGATCGCGCTGCCCGGGTGAAAGGCGATCGGCTCGGCCTCCGGCGTGCGGTCGGTCCAGGGCCCGAGCATGCCGCCCGTGCGGGCGATCAGCGTGCCGGCATCGACCGGGAGCGGGCGCTCGGTCGGGTTGTAGAGCACGATCACGGCGTTGCGCGCCGAGGCGTGGTGGCCGGTGTCGAAGCGGGCGAGCGCGACGAGATCGGAATCGGGCGCCGAGATGCGCTGTTGCGCGCCCTCGACGTTGGCGGCCGGGATCTCGGCGCGCAGCTTATTGATCGCCGCGACCGAGGCCGAGATGTCGATGCCGGTATCGTGCTCGCGGGAGGCGGGCGTGGTCTCGACCACGTGGAGGCGGCGGCGGTAGCCCCACTCGTAGCCCACCGGCATCAGCACGCCCGCCGAGAAGAAGGCGGCGAGCGCGTAGCGCGCGCGCAGGTGCGCGGCGATCTCGGCGGCACCGCCCACCACCTCGGCCGCGAGGCGGCCCATGTCGTGGTTCTCCGGGAAGGCGATGGAGGGCGCGAGGACGCGCAGGCGCTCGTACTGCTCCAGCGCCCAGCCCTTCTTCAGGTCCCACCACGCGAAGGAGTTGAACAGGTAGTCGAAGCCGGCGCCGGCCGTCTCGCGGGCCTGCTCGAAGGTGCAGCCCAGGGTCTCGGCGGCGAACAGGCACTCGGGGTCGCGCCGCTTCGCCTCGCCGATGAGGACACGCCACGTCTCGGCCGGGACCATGTAGGCGGCGTCGCACCGGAAGCCGCGCACGCCTAGCCCCTGGAGCTTGGCCACGTAGGCGCCCCAGATCCGGGTCAGTTCGTGGCGGGCGTGCTCGGCGTGGTAGTCGAGCTCGGCCAGATCCCCCCAGACCGTGCGCTTCGTCGGATCGTCCGGATCGACCGCGAAGGGGCTGGCGATGGTGCCGTCCGCGTCCTTCAGGAAGAGGTCGGGCCGCTCGCGGGCGAGTGTGCCGTCGTTGGCCGTGTGGTTGATGACGAGGTCGGTCATCACCTTGAGGCCGGAGGCCTCGGCCGCCGCGCAGAAATCGCGGATCTGGTCGTCGTCCGAGCGGCCGTCGGCATCGCGGAACCGCTCGTCCAGGCGGTCGGGGTCGGCCACCGCGTAGAGGCTGCCCGAGCCGCCGGTCTGGTGGAACGGGTTGAGGTAGACCCAGTCGAAGCCGAGATCGGCGATGCGCGGCAACTCGCGCGTCCAGTCGGCGACGCGCCCCACCAGCAGCGGGAACAGGTTGTAGATCCGCGGCCCCTCGGCCCGCGGCGCGAAGGCGGCCGGCAGGGCCTCGACGCCGGTCGCCGGGGCGGCCTTCGTCGCGGTGGTCGGTGCGTTCATGCAGGCCTCTTCGTCGTCTCGCGTGTGGGGCTAACGCCCGAGCATCCGGCCCGCTCCGGGCGTGGGACCCGCGAATGTCTTGAAAATCCGCGGGCTCCGGGGCCGCTGTCTTAAGCGGCCTCTATGTCACTCCGTCCGTCGCAGCACCGCGAAGGGCAGGTGCCGGAACAGTTCGGCGCAGTCGGCCTGCCCGCCCGCGCGGGTCTCGCCGGTGACGAGATCGCGCCAGCGCGTGCCCGCGCCGAGGTCGAGCACGGTGCCGGCGAAGCCCTCGCCGGACCAGACCTGTCCGTCCGGCACGAGCTTCGCCACGAGCCGCGGCACGGCCACGACGAGATCGTCGCCGCCGCCCGCGCCGTCCGCCCGCTGGAAGGCGAGGACGTGGGCCGCCTTCGCGCCCTCGGCCGGCAGGGCCCGGTAGTCGGCATCGGCGTAGAAGCCCGCCCGCTCGGCGCGCTCCGCGAGGAGCTTGGCGAGCACCGCCTGCTTCACGCGCCCGTCCCACCACGTACCCAGAAGTTCGGAAGCGGGACGTCCCTCCTCCAGCGCCCGCGCCAGCGCCGGGTAGTCGACCGGGCGGCGGTTGTCGGGATCCACGAAGGAGAAGTCCCAGAACTCGGTGCCCTGGTAGGTGTCGGGCAGGCCCGGCAGGGTCGCCTTCAGCACCGTGCGTCCCAGGGACGTCAGCATGCCGAGATGGGCGAGGCGCTGGGCGAAGGGGCGCAGTTCCCGCAGGAAGTCCGAGCCCGGCGCGACGATCGCCTCGAACAGGCGCTTGACCGCGCCCTCGTAGGCCTCGTCCACGTTGACCCAGCTGGAGCGGCGCTTGCCCTCGCGCATCGCCTTCTCGCCGTAGGCGATGAGGCGCTCTCGGAAATCCTCGATCCCGGCCGCGTCGTCCTGCTGGAGGAGTTCCAGCGGCCACGCGCCGAGGATCGCCTGGAAGAACATCCACTGGTCGTTGGCGTCGGGCGCGGGCTCGTCGTCGATCGTGGCGAGGTGCGGCCCGGCGGTCGCGCGCCAGAGGTCCCAGGCGCGAGCCCAGGCATCCGGCATCTCGGAGAGGGCGATGAGGCGCGTGCGGGCGTCCTCGCCGCGCTTGGTGTCGTGCGTCGCCGTGGTGATCATGGCGTTCGGCCAGTCGCGGGCACGCGCCGCCTGGAGCGCGTGAAAGTGCTCCGCGTCGATGCCGTACTCGCCCGGGTCGCCGCCGACTTCGTTGAGGCCGAGGAGCAGCGCGTAGCGGTAGAAGAGGGTGTCCTCCAGGCTCTTGGCCATGACCGGGCCGGTCAGCTGCTGGAAGCGGCGGCGGAAGCGCAGCACCACCCGCGGATCCGGTCGGCCCGGCCCGGAGGTCTCGACGCGGCCGAGCAGCACGTTCTGCGCGAAGTCGTGCACCGAGCGGTCCGGCAGGCCGGACCAGCGCTTGGCCTTGGCCACCGCGCCCTCGATCAGCCGGACGTCCTCGGCCTCGATCTCGGCGTCCTCCAGTTCCGGCGGCAGGTAGCTGCGGTAGGTGGGAAAGCGCGCGATGATCTCGATGAGCGCCCGGCGGATGGCGTTGACCGAGAAGTCGCGGGTGCGCCGGTCGGCGTCGGCCACCTCCTTGAGGTCGGCGGTCAGCACCTCCAGCTCGCTCGCGAAGCTGATCTCGAGGATCTCGGCCTTCGCGGCGCGGAGCTGGAAGCCGTAGGGCTCGTCCATGCCCGAGGCCCACTCGTAGATGCGCCGGACCTTGGCCTGCTTCTCCTTGTCGACCAAGATGCCGTCGAGCTGGTTCAGCACGTCGTAGCCGGTGGTGCCGGCCACCGGCCAGGGCCGCAGCTTCTCGCCGGGCTCCAGGATCTTCTCGACCACCACGTAGAAGCCCGGGCCCACCGCGGCCTGGAGCGCGCGGGCGTAGCCCAGCGGGTCGGCCAGCCCGTCGATGTGGTCGATGCGCAGGCCGTCGATGCGGCCCTCGCGCACGTGCCGGAACACGGTCTCGTGCGAGCGGTGGAAGATGTCCGTCTTCTCGACGCGCAGGCCCGCCAGCGAGTTCACGTCGAAGAAGCGGCGGTAGTTGATGTCGCTCGACGCGATGCGCCAGTGGGCGAGCCGGTAGGCCTGGCTTTCCAACAGGCGGTGCAGCGGCCCGAAGCTGTCCGGGTGTCCCTTGACGCCGTTGAGAAGCTTCAGGCCCCGCTCCATCGCGTCGCGGATCGTCGGCGCCGCGGCGTAGACGGCGGCGAGGCGCTGCTTCAGCCCCTCGGCCTCCTCCGGGAAGCCTCGGCGGCGCTCCGGGTTCGTCTCCTCGCCCATGGTGCGCAGACGCTCGGAGATCGCCATCAGCTCGGCCGAGGCGTCGTCCCCGACCTCGCCGAGGGCGGCCAGCACCCGGTTGAGGATGGTCGGGTAGTTCAGCGGCCGGATCGGGAACTGGTGCTCGTAGTGCCAGACGCTGAAGGCGCCGGCCTGCGGGTCGAACTTCAGTTCCAGCGTGCCCTTCTCCAGGGCCTCGCCGTAGCGGTCGCCCAGGAACGGGATGACGAGGTTGCGGTTCGCCCCCATCCGTTCCCAATCGATGTCGAAGGCGTGCGCGAACGGCGACAGCGGACCCCACTCGAGAACCGAGAGCCACCACGGGTTGTCGGCGCCGCCGACGCCCATGTGGTTCGGCACGATGTCGAGCAGGAGCTTCAGGCCGTGCTCCCGCAGCCGGTCGGAGAGGCGCACGAAGCCTTCCTCGCCGCCGAGTTCCGGGTTGATCGCGCCGTGATCGACGATGTCGTAGCCGTGGGTCGAGCCGGGCCGCGCCTTCTGGAGCGGCGAGGCGTAGACGTGGCTGATGCCGAGCTTGGCCAGGTACGGGACGATCCGCTCCGCATCCGCGAAGGTGAAGTCCTTGTGGAACTGCAGCCGGTAGGTCGCCCGCGGCGGCGGCGCGTTGAGGCGCGCTGCACCCGAATGCGGTCCGCGCTCCTCGGCCGAGAGCGAGGCGGCGAGCTTGGCGAGCGGGCCGCCGGGCTCGGCGATGGCGGTGAGGTCGCGGTCGAGCTTGCGCCGCCAGTTCGGATAGCCCTCGGTCGAGCCCGGCACGTTGGCCTGGGAGAGTTCCGAGATCACGTCCTCGTACTGGACGGCCGTGAGGATCGAGGGCGCGCGGGCGAGATAGCGCGCGGCGGCCTCGAAGGGCGCGGCGTCGGGCGGGTCCCAGCTCGGCAGAAGCTGCTCGCCGGCCAGGGCCTCGGTGAGGCGGCGGCGCTCGGTGACGCGCTCGCCCCGCTCGGCCTCGGCCCGCTCCTGGTCGTAGAGGCCGAGCGCCTGCCGGGTGTCGGTATCGACGCCCCGCCACCAGCCGACGAAGGTCGGCAGGTCGTGCGTGGTGATCGCGGTGAGCGCGTCGCGCGGATAGGCGCCCGGCGCCTTGAAGCGGCCGTCGCCCTCGCGCTCGAAGGCGAGGATGCGGTAGCTCAGGATGCCGGCGCCCATCAGCGCGTCCGAGAAACCCTCGGGCGCGGTGCCGAGATCCTCGGCGATCACGATGCACTTGTTGCGGTGGCTCTCCAGGCGCAGCACGGCCAGCATCGGCTCGAACGGCATCAGGACGTAGGCGCCGTCATGAGCCGAGCCGCCGAGCGGGATCAGGAAGAGCCTTGCCAGCTGGAAGGCGTGGTCGATGCGGATCGCGCCGGCATGGCGCATGTTGGCCTGGACCAGAGCCCGGAAGGCCGCGAGTCCGTCGCGCTCCATCTCCAGCGGGTCGAAGGCCGGCAGGCCCCAATCCTGGCCCTTCGGGGCGAGGAGGTCCGGCGGCGCGCCGATCGAGACGCCGTTGGCGAAGCGCTCGGGATGCGACCAGATCTCGGAGCCGCCGCGGTCGGCGCCGACCGCGAGGTCGCGGTAGAGGCCGATGCGCATGCCGGCCTCGTGCGCGCGCCGGGAGGCCGCGGCGAGCTGACGGTCGGCGAGGAATTGCAGCCAGGCGTGGAAGCTCACGGCCTCGGCGTGCTCGGCCTCGAAGGCGCGCACAGCCTCCGTGCCGGCGCGGCGGTACTCCTCCGGCCAGTCGCCGAGCCAGTGGGCGCCCTGGGCCTTGAAATGGGCCGAGAGCGCTTCGAACACCGCGTGGGCCTGAAGATCCTCGCCGCCATCCTGGCGGAACGCCTGGAAGTCGGCATCCTCGCCGCGGCGGGCCGGCGAATCCTGCCAGAGCGCGTCGAGCACCGGCGCCAGCACGTCCCAGACGCCCTGGTGATCGACGAGGGAGGCCGAGCGCAGGGCCTCGACCGCGCGACCGTTCTCCCTCAGCAGCGCCTCCGCCCGCGAGCCGACGAAGCCCGGCAGGGCGTCCGGCGCGATGAACAGCGTCTCGAGGAACAGGCGCGAGGAGGGCGAGTAGGGCGAGATCTTGGTGCGGTCGGCCCCGAACAGGGCGTGGACCGGGCTGAGACCCAGGAAGGACGCGCCGCGCAGGCCCGCATCGTGCGCGGCCTGCCCCGCATCCGCGTAGGTGCCGATGCCGATATTGTCCGCCGAGCGCAGGCCGTAGAGCTGCGCGGCGAGGCCCCAATCGGCCGCGCCCTCGTCGGCGTAGGCACGCGGGCGCCAGCAGCGCTGCGGCGCGGCGATCACCCAGGCCTCGGCTTTGCGGTCGCCGAGCGTCGCCGTGAGGTGATGGTAGCCGGGCGTCAGCGGCGGCAGCTCGAAGCCCGCCTCGCTGCCCGAGATCGCCGCACGCCCCTCGCGGGCATTGCCGCGCTCGTCCACGACGCGCCACGCCAGGGTACCGGCTTCCGCCCGCACCGGCACGCGGGCGGTGCGGCGCGCCTCGACCGGCATCAGCGGCGGGACCAGCCCGCGGCGCAGGGCCTCGACGGTGCGGAGCGACTCCGCGGCCTCGTCCTCCGAGCCGACCCGGAAGCCGAGGGCAGCCAGCAGTCCCTTGCGGACCTCCAGCTTCGTCTCGACGGGTTTGCCGAAGGCATCCGTGTAGCCGCCGGCGACGCCGACGAGGTCGGCCAGACGTTCGAGAGTGCCGCTCACTGGTTCTTTTCCGTCACGAAGACGCCGGTCCAGCCGGCCAGGCTCGCGCCCCGATCATCGGGCGCGTTGGTCCAGATCACCTCACCGGAGAGATCGTCCGGCTGAAACTCGGCGTCGCCCAGGTTGGCGACGAAGCGGAGCGTCCCGGCGCCGAAGCGCCAAGTGCAATCGACCACGTCGGGGCGCGGCAGGGTCGCGATGGCGCCGCGGTAGCCGGACTTGGCGAGCGGCACGACCACGTCGCGGCGGATCGCCAGCAGGCGCTTCGTCTCGGCGAGCACGTCCTTGTGCGGCGCTCGCTCCGGCTCGGACCAGTCGAGCTTCGAATCCGCGAAGGTCTTCTCCTCGGTCGGGTCCGGGATCTTCGAGGTGTCGTCGGCGAAGGCGGCGAAGCTCTTGAACTCGCGGCGACGGCCCTCGCGCACGGCCTTGTTCAGCTCTTCGTCGGGCGCGAAATCCACGAAGAACAGGAACGGCGTCGAGGCCGACCATTCCTCGCCCATCCAGAGCATCGGGATCTGGGGCGCCAGCAGGAAGCCGCCGCGGGCGAGAGCGAGCTTTCTCGGATCCGAGAGCTGGCTCAGCCGCTCGCCGAGCGCCCGGTTGCCGACCTGATCGTGGTTCTGCAGGAAGGTCACGAAGGCGTGGGGCGGCAGGTGCGCCGAGGGCTCGCCGCGCGGGTGGTTGTCGAGGGTCGGGAAGGGCTCGCCCTGGTAGGCGAAACCCTCCGACAGGCAGCGGGCGAGACGCTCGACCGGCTTGTCCGCGAAGCTCTCGTAGTAGCCGGCATCCTCGCCCGTCAGCAGCACGTGCCAGCAATGGTGCAGGTCGTCCGCCCACTGCGCGTCGTGCTGGCGCGGCTTGCCGTCCGCATCCCGCTCCAGCCACTTGGCTTGGTTCGCCTCGTTCTCGAGCATCAGGTGGATCTGGCGGTCGGGGAATTTCTCCCGGACGGTCTCGCCGAGCTCGGCCAGGAAGTGTCTTTCCGAATCGTCGAGGATCGCGTGCACGGCATCGAAGCGGATGCCGTCGAAATGATACTCCTCCAGCCAGTACAGCGCGTTCTGGATGAAGTACTGGCGCACCGTGCGGCCGCTCTCCTTGCCGTCGAAGTTGATCCCCGCACCCCAGGGCGTCTGGTGACGCTCGGTGAAGAAGGTCTTGGCGTAGGCGTGGAGATAGTTCCCGGCCGGGCCGAAATGATTGTAGACGGCGTCGATGTAGACCATCAGCCCGAGGGCGTGCGCCCGGTCGATCAGGCGCTTCAGGTCGTCGGGCCGGCCGTAGGCTCCGTCCGGCGCATAGGGCAGCACGCCGTCGTAGCCCCAGTTGCGGGTGCCCTTGAAGTCGGCGAGCGGCAGCAGCTCGATCGCGGTGACGCCGAGGTCGCGGATGTATTCGAGCTTGCCCGCCAGCCCCGCATAGGTGCCCTCGGGGGTCGCGGTGCCCACGTGGGTCTCGTAGATCACCGCCTCCTCGAAGGGGCGGCCCGTCCAGGCGTCGTCCGTCCACACGAAGGCGTTCGGGTCGATCACCTCGCTCGGACCGGACACGTCCTCGGGCTGGAAGCGCGAGGCGGGATCGGGCACCACGAGGTCGCCGTCGATGCGGAAACCGTAGCGGGCGCCGGCCCTCACACCCGGCACCACCGCCCGGCGCCAGCCGTGCTCGGCGGCCGGAATGGCGTGGTCCTGCCCGTCGATCACCAGGGTGACGTCCTGCGCGGTCGGGGCCCAGAGCGCGAAGCGCACGCCGCCCTCCACGAACTCGGCACCGAAATCCATGCTGTGGGCGCGCCGCATCGAGCCTGTTCCTTGTCGTCGAAGACCCGCGCTCGGGAAGCGCGGACGAGCCGTCGAACCGTGTCGTGGCACGCCCAGGAACGCCGAACCGGCGGCGCATCGTTGGACGTCTTGGAGCCCCTCACGAAACGCCCGATCGCCGGGAGACCTCCCTCTGCACGCGACGGTGCAGCGGGCGTTTCATGAGAGGCTCTTGGGGAGCGTGCGGGCGTGTCCGGCCCCGCTTCCTCATCAGAAGGCGGCGCGGCGCATCTTGTTCCCGCGCCGCAACTAAGGCGGTGGAACGGTGCGGCAACGGTGTCGCAGGGTAGATTCCGGCGGATCGGGCGGCGGTGCGGATCGGCGTCGCCTCGGGGGCCGGCGCCGGGCCGCGCTCTCGACAACTCCCGGTTGCCGTCCCCCGCAGCGCCATGCGCCAAGTGCACCGTCATCCCGCGGCAGCGCCGGAATGACGGGGGTGGGAACCCGGTCGCGGGAGACCGCCTCAGGCCGCCTCGTCGGTGCGGGCGGCGAGCACCAGCACCGTGCGGGCCGGCAGGCTCAGGCTGCCGCCCCCGGCGAGCGCGGCGGGGCCGAACAGCACGGCGCCGGTCTCGCGCGCGGTGTCGAACACCACGCGCCAGGGGCCGCCGACGTCCGGCGCGATCCGGAAGCTGCAGGCCGTCTCGGCAGCATTGAACAGGATGAGCAGGCGCTGGCCCGCCTCGCCGTCGTTGCCGATCTGCATGCCGAAGGCCTGGCGGCCGTCCTCGCCCCAGGCGGCCCCGTCCATCTCGGTGCCGTCGGGGCTGAGCCAGTGCACGTCGCGCAGCGGCTCCTCCGGATCGATCGCGGAACCGTCGAAGAAGCGGCGGCGGCGCAGAGCCGGCTCCTCGCGGCGCAGGCGGAGCAGGTTCGCCACGAAGGTCGCCAGCGTCGGGTCCGGGTCCGAGGTCCAGTCCATCCAGCTGACGGCGTTGTCCTGGCAGTAGGCGTTGTTGTTGCCGCCCTGGCTGCGCGAGCGCTCGTCGCCCATCAGCAGCATCGGCACCCCCTGCGCCAGCATCACGGTGGCGAGCAGGTTGCGCTTCTGGCGGGCCCGGACCTTCAGGATCTCGGGGTCGTCCGTGTCGCCCTCGACGCCGTAGTTGCGCGAGACGTTGTGGCCGTGGCCGTCGCGGTTGCCCTCGCCGTTCTCTTCGTTGTGCTTCTCCTCGTAGGCGACGACGTCGGCCAGCGTGTAGCCGTCGTGGCTCGCCGCGAAGTTGATGCTGGCGAGCGGCGAGCGGCCGGAGGGCGCGAAGACCTCGCGCGAGCCGGACAACCCTTGCGTCAGCTTCGGCAGGGTGCCGCGGTCGCCGCGCCAGAAGCCGCGGGCGGCGTCGCGGAACTGGTCGTTCCACTCGCTCCAGCCGCGCGGATAGCCGCCGAGCTGGTAGCCGCCCTCGCCGATGTCCCAGGGCTCGGCGATCATCTTGACGCCGGCCAGCACCGGGTCCTGCGCCACGGCCTGGAAGAAGGCGGCCTGGGGCGAGAAGGCCAGCGGCGCGCGCCCGAGCGAGGAGGCGAGATCGAAGCGGAAGCCCGCGATGCCGTAGGCGGAGACCCAGTGGCGCAGCGAATCCATCACCAGCTGCATCACCCGGGGATGGGCGACGTCGAAGGTGTTGCCGCAGCCCGTGCAGTCGATCCCGCGCTGCGGGTCGGCGGGGTCGAGCTTGTAGTAGCTCGCGTTGTCGATGCCGCGGAACGAGAGCGTGGGGCCGTCGAGCCCCGCCTCGCAGGTGTGGTTGTAGACCACGTCGAGGAAGACCTCGATCCCGGCGGCGTTCAGCTCCCGGATCGCCGCCTTGAGGCCGCCGGTCCCGCCGTGCCCGAGATAGCGCGGGTCCGGCGCGAAGTAGCCGAGCGGCGAGTAGCCCCAGTAGTTCACCAGTCCCTTGTCGACGAGGAAGCGGTCGTCGGCGAAGGCCTGGATCGGCAGCAGTTCGAGGGCGGTGACGCCGAGCTTCCACAGGTGCTCGATGATCGCCGGATGGGCCAGCGCCTCGTAGGTGCCGCGCTCGGCCTCGGGGATCGCCGGGTGGGTCATGGTCAGGCCCCGGACATGGGCCTCGTAGATCACCGTCTCGTGCAGCGGCCGGCGCACCGGCCTCAGGGCGAGGTCGGGCACCTCGGGCGCGGTGACGACGGCCTTCGGCATGTAGGCCGCGCTGTCGCGCCGGTCGATCCGGTCCTCGCGGGCGACCCCGCGGCGATGGCCGTAGAGCGCGTCGTGCCAGCGGATGCGGCCCGCGATCTCGCGGGCGTAGGGGTCGAGCACGAGCTTCGAGGCGTTGAAGCGGTGGCCGCGCTCCGGCGCCCACGGCCCGTGCACCCGGTAGGCGTAGAGCTGGCCCGGCAGCACGCCGCGCAGGTACCCGTGCCAGACGTCGTCGGTGCGCGCCGGCAGCCGGATCCGGTGCGTCTCGTGGCGCTCGCCCGGCTCGAACAGGCAGAGATCGACCGCGGTGGCGTGCTCGGAGAACAGGGCGAAATTGACCCCGCGCCCGTCGAAATGCGCGCCGAGCGGGGCCGGCACGCCGTCATCGACGCCGATCATCGGGCAAGTCCGTCCAGAGGGTTCGAGAAGGCGACCGGGATTACTCGGCGGCCTCGGCCGCCGTCGGCGGCTCGCGCTCGACGGTCCGGAAATGCTCGAGCTCGGTCAGGAAGTTGCGCGCCCACCAGTCCACGTCCTCGCGGGTCATCCGCTCGGCCATCGGCTTCCAGCGCTCCAGCCGCTCGCCGCGCGACATGTAGAGCGCCGTGCGGATCGCCTCGGCCACCTCGAAGCGGTCGTAGGGGTTGACCAGGAGCGCTTCCGGCAATTGCCGTGCCGCCCCCGCGAACTTCGACAGGACGAGGACGCCCGGATCCTCCTCGCTCTGCGCGACGACGTATTCCTTGGCAACGAGGTTCATGCCGTCGCGCATCGGCGTGACGAGGCCGACGCGGGCCGCCCGGTAGAGGCCCGCCAGCACGGGCCGCGGATAGGCCTTGGTGACGTACTGGATCGGGGTCCAGGCCGGGTCGCCGAGCGAGCCGTTGATCTCGCCCACCGTCTCGTTCACCTCGCGGGCGAGCTGCTCGTATTCCGGCACCTCGCTGCGGGATTTCGGCGTGATCTGGATGTAGGTGACGTTGCCGCGCTGGTCGGGGTTCGAGGCCAGGAAGCTCGAGACCGCCTCCATACGCTCGGGCACGCCCTTCGAGTAGTCGAGGCGGTCGACGCCGATGATGAGCTTGCGGGTGCGCAGGCCCGCCATGGTCTCGCGCACGACCTTGTTGGACGAGGCCTTCTCGGCCGCCTCCTTGAAGCCCTCGACGTCGATGCCGATCGGGAAGCTGCGGATGCGGGTGCGGCGGCCATCGACCATCAGCGAGCCGCCGCCGAGGGGGATGGCGCGCAGGCTGTCGATCAGGTTGCGCGAGAGGTTCTGGACGTCCGGATCGGTCTGCAGACCGATCAGGTCGTAGTCGGCGATGGCGCGCAGCAGGTCGCCGCTCGCCGGCAGCGAGTTGAAGACGTCGGCCGCCGGCCACGGGATGTGGTGGAAGTAGCCGATCGGGTTGGCGAGGCCGAGGCCGCGCAGCTCCGAGGCCAGCGGCAGCAGGTGGTAGTCGTGCACCCAGATGATGTCGTCGGGCTCGACCAGCTTGGCGAGCGCGCGCGCGAAGGTGCGGTTGACCCGGCTGTAGCCGGCGTAGTCCGAGCGCGAGAAGGCGCCGAGCCCGAGCCGGTAATGCATGATCGGCCAGAGCGCCCGGTTGGCGAAGCCGGCGTAATACTCCTTGTGGTCCTGCGGAGAGAGATCGACCACGGCATACTGCACCCGGCCGCGATCGATCAGCGTCGGCTCCTCGGACGGGTTCTCGCTGATCGTGCCGCTCCAGCCGAACCAGAGGCCCTCGTAGGAGGAGAACGCTTCCTTCACCGCGACGGCGAGGCCACCCGCGGCCACCGCCTTGCTGCCTTCCTCGGGAACCGCCACGCGGTTCGATACGATGACGAGGCGTGCCACGCAGTCGGCTCCCGTTCCCTCAAAATCGTGCGGACGCGAGAGACGCGGCGTCCGCCGTACACCTGCTAGCCAGAACGCGCGGAAGCGAGGCGCGATCCCGCCGACCTGCCGAACCAAGCGCGGAACCGCCCGCCGGGTCAAGGGCCGGCGCGCGTCCTGTCCCGACGATTCACCCTGCCCTTCCTCCCGGACGCCGTCTCCCGGGAACGGTCCGGGACGGGTCCGGGACGGGTCCGTTCGCACCCGGGAGGCCCACCGGGAAGCCCCGGGAGGCGGCGGCGGGAGCTCGGCGGAACGTATCGGAGTTGCACCTGCGAGGACCGGAACCGTAGGGGGTCGAGGCGGTTACTCAGCCACGTTCAGCAACGCCCCGCGCGAGGAGTGACCGATGGCCGCGAGCGAGTTCCCACATCCGGCCCCGGGCGATCCCTCGGCCACCCACGATTCGCCTGGCGCACGGCAGCAGGCGGACTGGCGCGGCCTGAAGGGCGACGTCGAGGGCTTGGCGGACGTCGCCGCCGAGCAGGGACGCGGCCTCCTCGACGCGGTGCGCGTCCAGGCCCAGGACTACGTCGAACAGCGCAAGAACGACGCGGCCGGACAGGTCCACGACCTCGCCCGCACCATCCGCTCGTCGTCCAAGGATTTCGACGACAAGCCCAACATCAAGGCCTTCTTCGACAGCGCCGCGGACGGCCTAGAGCAGCTCGGCTCCTCGATCGAGAGCCGCAGCTTCGGTGATTTCTACGCCGAAGCCGAGTCCTTCGCCCGCCGCGCGCCGGTCGCGGTGGCGGTCGGCACGTTCGTGGCGGGCCTGCTCGCCGCCCGCTTCATCAAGTCGTCGAGCCTGCCGCCCGAGGGCGACGCCCGCGACGGGTTCCGGGGCTGAGCCATGGCGCAGGGTTCCGCACCTCCACCGAACGGGTCGAGCATCCAGGGCCTCCTCGGCGAGGCCCTGCGCGAGACGAACGACCTCGCCCGCAAGGAGATCGCGCTGTTCCGCGCCGAGATGGCGTCGAACCTGCGCTCGCTGATCGTCGGGCTCGCCTGCATGGCGGCCTCGGCCGTCTTCGCCGTGGTGGCGCTGCTCGTGCTGATCGGCGCCTTCGTGAAGTGGCTCGCCACGATCGTGGGGTCCGAGTGGCTCTCGGCGCTGATCGTGGGCGGGGTCCTCCTCGTCATCGCGGTCGGGCTCGCCCTCTGGGCGCGCAGCGCGCTCTCGCTGTCGACGCTCGCGCCGACCCGCACCACCCGTCAGGTCCGCCAGGACGCCCGTGCATTGTCGGAGCGCGTATCCGGATGAGTGGCATGAACGATTTGGAGCGCGACATCGAGGAGAGCCGCGCCCGGCTCGACCAGACGATCGACCGCATCCAGGGACGCCTCAACGCGTCGAGCCTCGTGGACGAGATGCTCGGCAGCGCCCGGCGCACGCCCCTGAACGGCGTCTACGACGGCGCGCTCGAGGCGGTGCGGCGCAACCCCGTCCCCGTCCTGCTGATCGCGGCGGGCGTGGGCTGGCTGATGCACCGCATGTCGCAGGAGGCCAACCGCCGCCGCACCGAGGTGCAGGCCGAGCGCGTCCCCGTCCTCAACACCGGCGCGGCCCGCGTCTACGACCCGGACCGCCCGACGACGAAGCCCGCGGCGGTACCGGCGAACGACATCGTCGATACCACGCACGTCTGAAGTCCCGCACGGGCGCCCCCGTCGCGCCGGAGTCCGAAGGAGTTTCCCATGAGTGAAGGTGCCGGACAGAAGGACGGGCCTGGCCTGCCGCAGCTCGACCCGCACGGGCGCGCGGCGGACCACACCCTGAAGCCGGATCCCCAGGGGATCCACGACCCGCTGGGCCGTGCCGACCACGACCCGCACGGCCGCGCCGCCGACCACACCCTGCATGCCGACCCCGCCGGCGAGCGCGATCCCCTGCCGCGCGCGGGCTTCGATCCGCACGGCCGGACGGCGGACTTCTCCAACAGCAACACCTCGGGCACCGCCTCCGGCGGCGATCTGCGCAGCAAGGTCGAGGGCGTCGGCGCCGCGGCCCGCGAGCAGGCGGGGGCGATCCAGGACCGCGTCGGTCAGGCGGCCGATGAGGCCGGCAGCCGCATCCGCTCGGCCTACGACGACGCGCGCACCTACGTCTCGGAGGCCGGAGAGGGGCATCTGCGCCGCATCGACGACCTGACCGACCGCGGCCGCGAGGGCCTGCAGCGCGGGCGCAACGCCGTGGAGGACTTCGTGGGCGAGAACCCGCTGCTGGTCGGCGTCGTCGGCCTCGCGGCCGGCCTGCTGCTCGGCGCGCTCCTGCCGCGCACCCGGCAGGAGGACCGCAATCTCGGCCCCTACGCGGACGAGGTGCGCGACCAGGGCCTGCGCTACGCCCGCGAGTTCACCAATCGCGGACGGGAATTCGTGCAGACCGCCCTCGATCCGGAGACGGTCAATGCGGCGGCCCGCAAGGTGGCCGGCCAGGACGACGCGCAGAGCCGCAGGCCGGACGATCCGGTGCGGCACACGCTCTGAGTCCGACGTAGATCCCGAATCGGCAAGAGGGCGGTGCCGTGCGCCGCCCTCTTCGTTTGTTCCCGGAGAAGGCCGTCCCTGGGGGAGGCCGCCCCGCTCCCCTCTGCCGCATGCGTCGAATCCGGCGCCACCGCGTTGATCCCGCATGCCCAAGCCCGCCGCCAGACCCGAGCCGCCCGAGACGCCCCGTCTCGGCTTCTGCTGCAAGTTCATCCCCGACGAGCCACCCGGCACCCACGCGACCCAGAAGGCCGCGAAGGAAGCCGCGCTCTTCATGAACCTGACCAGCGCGACGATGGCCCACCTGACGAAGCTCGCCCCCGTCGCGCGGGCGGCGAAGCTCTCGGGGATCGTCACCCACAACCTCGCGGCGCTCGAGCGCCAGATCGACTGGGTCGGCGCCCGCCCGCCCCTCGAGCGCCTGCTGCGCATCGCCAGCAACGTCCTGCCGGGCTACACCCACCCGATCGCCGAGCCGCTCTACGCGGACCCGACCTTCGCACGCGCGATCGAGACGGGGCTCGCGCGGATCGGCGAGCGGGCGCGGGCGCTGGGCGTGCGCCTCAGCTTCCATCCGGGGCCGTTCTGCCTGCTGGCGAGCCGCAACCCGGCCGCCATCGCCAACGGTCTGGGCGAACTGGAATATCACGCCCGCATCTTCGAGATGATGGGCTTCGGATCCGGCTGGCACCCCCACGGCACCCACATCAACATCCATGTCGGCGCGCGCGACCCGGGCCTTGCCGGCTTCCGCGAGACGCTGCCGCGCGCGAGCGAGACCGCCCGCAACCTCCTGACCATCGAGAACGACGATTTCGGCTTCAGCACCGACGAGTTGCTCGAACTCGCCGACGTGGTCCCGATCGTGCTCGACCTGCACCATCACTGGGTCCTCAGCGGCGGCGCGTATCTGGAGCCGGACGATCCCCGCATCGCCCGCATCCGCGAATCCTGGCGCGGCGTGCGGCCGATCGCGCATATCAGCGTCTCGCGCGAGGACATGCTGCCCGCCCCCGACCCCGACGTGCTGCCGGATTTCGGGGCCCTGCGGGCGGCCGGCGTTCCGGTCAGGGAACTCGCCGCCCATTCCGACATGATGTGGAACCGGGCCGTCAACGCACTGGTGGCGCGCCACCTCGCCTGGGCGGATTTCGAGGTCGAGGCGAAATCCAAGAACCTCGCCTCGGTCGGCCTCGCCGATCAGGTCCGGGCGGGCCTGGGGCCCGTCGGCACGGCGCGGGGCCTGATCGCGGCCGAATGAATCTCGACGGCCCCTCCGCCAGAGGCTAGGCATCGGCCATGAAGACCGCCGACTGCGACATCCTCATCGTGCCGGGGCTCCGGGGCTCGGAGGAGGACCACTGGCAGGCCCGCTGGGCGAGCCGGCTCCCGACCGCGCGCCTCGTGCAGCAGGACGACTGGCACAACCCGGAGCCCGGTCCCTGGCGCGCCCGCGTCGCCGAGGCGGTCGCCGCCGCGACCCGGCCCGTGATGCTGATCGCCCACAGCCTCGGCGTCGTCGCCTGCGTCGAGGCGGTGCCGGACCTGAAGCCCGGCATCGTGCGCGGCGCGGTCTTCGTGGCCCTTCCCGACGTCGAGAACGCCCCGGACCTGCCCGACAGCGTGCGCGCCTTCGCGCCTCTGCCGCGCGACCCCCTGCCGTTTCCCTCCCTGGTGGTGGCGAGCCGCACCGACCCGCACTGCGACTATGCCCGCGCCGAGGACTTCGCCTACGCCTGGGGCGCCGCGATCGTGGACGCGGGCGATTCCGGCCACATCAACGTCGCGAGCGGGCACGGGCCCTGGCCCGAGGGCCTGATGCGTCTGGCCGGCTTCATGAAGACGCTCTGAGCGCCGAGCGCGCCGATTAAGGCTTCGTTTACCCTGCGGGGGTCTGGATGGTCGCGAAAGCCGGGCCAGCCCGCCCGCGGGAGATGGATGTGACGCGCAGAGAGCTTCTGGAACGCCTCGATACGGCCATCGCCGCCCTCGGGCCGCGGGCGCCCACGAACTTCAACAGCTCGCTCTTCGGGGATGCCGCCCTGCTCAAGCGCATCGAGGCCTTCGAGGCGCAGATCAACCTCCCCGAGAAGCCGAAGGTCGCCGACTACACCGGCAACATGTTCTCGCGCATCGCCAACCGCCGGGCCGCCGGCGCGAAGTGAGGGATCCCAGGGCTCCGCCCTGGACCCGCCAAAGGCCGTAGGCCTTCGGGATCCAACACCATCCGTGTCCTACCGCGAAGCATCCGCGTCCGGCTGAGCCGCCTTCAGGAGCTCGCCCGCCACGTCGGTGAGCCGCGGCGGGGCCTCCCGGGTGAAGGGCAACGGCCGGCAGACGGCCAGCGCCGCGAGGCCGAACCGGGCGGTCATCAGCCCGTTCAGAACGCCCTCGCCGAGCTTGGCCGAGATGCGCGCGGCCACGCCCAGCCCCAGCACCTGCTGCAGCATGCTCTCGCCCACCGCCATGCCGCCCGTCACCGTGAGGTGGGCCAAAGCCGCGCGGGCGAGCCGGATGAAGCCGAGGAAGCCCGGGCGCCCGCCGTAGATCGCCGCGATCCGGCGCAGAAGCCGCACAGCGGCGAAGACCACGAAGGCCACGTCCACGATCGCCCGCGGGCTCAGCGCGGTCACGGCGGAGACCTGCTTGGCCGCCGTCGCGATGGCGTTGCGGGCTTGGCCGTCGAGGGGCGACAGCAACTCGTGCTCGGCGAGCCCGATGCGGTCGTCCACGTCGAGGATCGCGTCGCCCAAGGTCGCCAGCCGCTCGCGGCCCGGCGCCAGCGCCGCGCGGTCGGCGTAGAAGGCCGAGAGGTCGCGCACCACACCCTGCGCCGCGGTGTGGTCGCGTGTCGCCAGCGCGTCGATCGCGGCCTGCCGCAGGTGCTCGATCTTCCGCTCGCGCCAGAGCCCGGAGAGCTCGCGCGCCACGATCGCCAGCAGGGCCAGCGACGCGAGGCCGAGCAGCGCCAGCGCCACCCAGCCGAGCCAGGGCGCCGTCGCGAACAGGTCCGCGATCAGCCGCTCGACCGAGAGCCCGACCGCGATCGCCACGAGGCCGCTGACCGAGGAGAGCAGCAGCGCCCCCCAGGGCGAGCGGCTTCTGGCGGCGACCGGCACGGGCGTGCCGTCGGCCGCGTCCACGATCTCGAAGGGCTCCTCGACGATCCGGACCTGGGACGGCGCGACGGGCTCGGGTGCCACGCCCTCCGGCGCCGGCTGGTCGGAGGGAATGCGGAAGGCGCGCGGGCGGCGGGGGTTCGACATGGCTCAGGCCTCGAAAACGATCACGCCAACCGGTCCCCGATCAGGAACTGCATCGCCCGGTCGAGCCGGATCTGCGGCAGGTGTCCCGGGCGCCCGAGCGCGTCGGGCCGGACCGGCGGCGGGCGGAACCGGGGAAAGCGGAGCGAGCCGGGCTCGACCGCGCCCTCCAGCACCGCCTCCGGCCGGGCCGGCAGCTCGCCGGGGAAGACGGCCGCCTCGCTCGTCCCGTCGAAGACCTCGCCGTCCACCACCTCGCCCGCCTCCGGCACGCCGGCCACCGCGCGCAGCGCCTCGGCGCCGTCGTGGACCGTGGTCTCGCGGGTGGCCCGCACGGAGGCGAGCGCCACGGTGCCGACCCGCGCACCCGCCGCTTCCGTCCGGCGCATGGCGCGCGAGACGAGCAGGCGCAGCAGCGCGTCGAGCCGGTCGTGGCTCGTCTGGTGGAGGTGGTCGGCCTTGGTCGCGGCGAACAGGATCCGGTCGGCCCGCGGCGCGAAGAGCCGCGAGAACAGGGTGTTGCGGCCGATGTTCAGGCTGAGCAGCACCGCGTCCAGCGCCTCCTCCAGCTCGGCGACAGCGGTCGGGCCGGCATCGACCGCGGCCAGCACGTCGACCAGCACGATCTGCCGGTCGACCCGCTGGAAATGGTCGCGGAAGAACGGCACCACCACCTTGGCCTTGTAGGCCTCGAAGCGTCGCTGCATCAGCCAGGCCAGGCTTTCCGGCGCGATGGCCTCCGGCAGGTTGTCGAGCGGCGCGAAGGTGAGGGCCGGCGAGCCCGCGAGGTCGCCCGGCATCAGGAAGCGCCCCGGCGGCGTGGTGGCCACGGCCTCCGGCCCGTTGCGGAGCGCCGCGAGGTAGGCCTTGAACGCGTCGCTCGCCCGCTCGGCCAGCACCTCGTCCAGCGGCGCGTTCGGATCGAGGGTTTCGAGCAGGGCGAGCCAGGGCGCGGCGCTCTCCGCACGGCCGGCCCGGCGCGTGCCGTTGATCGTGGCGCGCGACCACGCGGTGTAGTCCTGCTCGATCAGCGCGAGGTCGAGCAGCCACTCGCCCGGGTAGTCGACCACGTCGAGCATCAGCGTCCCGGGGCCCGAGCGCCAGCCGCCCGCCCGCTCGTACTCGATGGCGAGGCGGAACTGGCTGATCCGGTCGGTCGAGCGCGGCCAGAGGCGACGCTCGGTGAGCGCCGCGTAGTGGTCCTCGAAGGGGAAGCGCGGCACGTCGTCGTCCGGCTGCGGCACGAGGCGGGCACGGCGCAGCCGCCCCTCGTGCGCAGGGGCGAAGGCCGGCAGCGCGTGGGCCTCGGTGAGATGGTGGATCAGCGCGGTGGTGAAGACCGTCTTGCCCGAGCGCGCCAGCCCGGTGACGCCGAGCCGCAGCGTCGGCTGGACCAGGAGATCGCCCGACGCCTCGGCGAAGGCCCGCATGGCGGATCCGGCACGGGCGGCGAGGTCGGTCAGGGGCACGGAGACTCCCGGGGCGGGCGGTCGGAACGGTGAACTTGGCCGCGCTGAGGTGGCGCGGCACGCGGGTGGGCGCAAGGCCCGGGCGCGCGGACCCCGCTCAGTTCGCCGCCTGCGCGGTCGCGAGGGCGGGGATCGACAGGCGGGCGATCGCCGCCCGGACCAGCTCGGCGGAGGCGCGCATCGTGCCGAGCTCGACCTTCGACATCGCCAGCATCACGCGTTCGAGGTTCGGCCCCGGGCGGCCCTCGGCGTCGAAGAGCTTGAGGTCGTCGTCGGGCCCAAGGCCCACGCTGCCCGCGATGGCGGCGGCGTAGTTGCCGATGCGCGCGGTGTCTCCGCTGCAGATCGGGGCGGGCGCGCGCAGGTCGGAGAGGGTGAAGCCCGGTGCCAGCAGCGGCAGTGTGGCCGATTCGGCGACGAGCTGGGACGGCGGCGGGGTGCGCCGCTCCAGCAGGGCTGCCGGGTTGTCGGCGCCGCGCACCGGGGTGGGGGATGCCGCGATAGCCCGGGCGGGCTTCGCGGCGCTGCCCGGCCGGAGTCCCGGATGGCCGGCCATCCGGGCGAGCGGCGACCAGGGCTGCACGCGCAGGGCCGGGCGGGCGGCGACGCGGCTCGCCGGGGCGGGGCGGCGCGCCGCGGCCACCCGGCGCGGGGCGCCACCGCGCAGGTGGCGGGCGAGGTAGCGGGCGCGCAGCGTCTGCCCCAGCCCGCGGGTCGTCAGGCCCGCTGCCGCGGCGGCCGGAGCGGTCGCGGCGACCGAGGCGACCGGTGCGGTCGCGGGAGCCGGCGTCGCGGGCACGCGGACCGCCGGCGCGGGGCCGCACTCCGCGGGTGCCCAGCGGCGCACGATCGCCAGAGCGGTCCGGCGGCCATAGGTCCGGTAGTAGCGCCGCAGAAGGTTGGCGGCGGCGTCCGCGCCGTCGGCGGCGCTGGCGAACCCGGTATGTCCCTCGGCATCGCCGCCGATCTCGCCGGGCCAGCGGGCGCGCTTGATGCACCAGTAATTGTTGAGCTTCACGCAGCGGGCGACGAAGGCGGGGTCGCTCGCCGAGAGCCGCGCCACCAGGGCGAGCGAGGCCGGCAGCAATGCCTCGCCCGTCTCGCTGCGCCAGTTCGTGACCGCGCGCGCGGCGGCCTCGTAGCGCGCGGCCTCGACCGGAGCCGGCGGGGGCAGCACCGCCTGAGCGGCCAGCCGCTCGGCTCCGGCCTCGATCCGCGGCACGAGCGTCGTCAGGACCATGAGGGCGGTGATCAGCACGGGCGGGCAGGATCTCGGCGGCGGGCCTGGGGGAAACGGCCGAGTTGCCGCAACGGTTCAGACGCGCGTTCCTACCCCCCGAGGCGCTTCAGCGCCGCCTCGTGCAGGCGTGGGTCGCCGGCCGCGACGATGCGGCCGCCCTCCGTCGCCGGGCCGCCGTCCCAGCTCGTGACCACGCCGCCCGCGCCCTCGACGATCGGGATCAGCGCTACGATATCGTAGGGCTTCAGGCCGGCCTCGATCACGAGGTCGATCTGGCCGGCGGCCAGCATGCAGTAGGCGTAGCAGTCGGTGCCGTAGCGGGCGAGGCGAACCGCGTCCTGCACCGCACGGAAGCGCTCGGCCTCCTCGCCCTCCGCGAAGAGGCGCGGGTCCGTGGTGGCCAGCAGCGCCGCCGAGAGGTCGGCGCAGCGGCGGGTGCGCAGGGTCCGCTCGCCCGCGGGGCCGCGCAGCTTGGCGCTGTGCCCGTCGCCCGTGAAGCGCTCGCCGAGAAAGGGCTGGTGCATCAGGCCCCGCACCGCGGTCCCGCCCTTCCGCAGGCCGATCAGGGTGCCCCAGGTCGGCAGGCCGCTGATGAAGGCGCGGGTCCCGTCGATCGGGTCGAGCACCCAGACGCACTCGGCGTCGAGCCGCTCCGAGCCGAACTCCTCGCCCAGGATTCCGTGGCCCGGGAAGGCGTCGCGGATCATGCGGCGCATCACCACCTCGGCGGCGCGGTCGGCCTCGGTGACGGGATCGAAGGGCGCGCCGCCCCGCGCCTTGTCGTCCAGACCGAACTGCGCCCGGAAGAAGGGCAGGATCGCCCGGCCCGAGGCGTCGGCGAGGTCGTGCATGAACCGGCCGAGTTCGACGACGCTCATCGGGCCCCTCCGCCTTCACGGATCATCGGGCGGACGATCCCCGATCCGCCGCTCACGGGGCCAGACGAAGCCGGTCCGCGCCGGTTCCGTCAAGCCCCGTCAAGCCCCGTCAAGCCCCGTCAAGCCTCGGCCGGCTCGGGCGTCCGGGCGCTCCGGCCGGGCGCCCCTTCCTCGCGCACCATGCCGACCACCGCCTCGACCGCCCCGCGCAGGGTGGCGACGTGGGTCTCGGCGGGAATCGCGGTCGGCGCGGTCGCGACGTCGTCGGCCTGCCAGAGGCCGACGAGGAGCGGCACCTTCGGCAGGCGCTGCCGCAGGCGCCGGGCGAGGCGGCGCAGGTGGGTCGGCTCGCCCGCGATGGCCAGCGAGACGATGCAGACCAGCTGCGCGGGACCAGGCTCGAAGGCGTCGATCTTCGCGCGGGCGAGGTCGGAGAAGGGCACCACGCGGGTGCCGAGGCCACGCTTGGCCAGGAGCTGGGCCAGGATCGCGGCGGCCGCCTCGTCGAGGAAGCCGCGGCCGGCCACGCACAGCACCGCGCCGGACCGGGTCCAGGCTTCGGGAAGCGTCGGGGGCTTGGGTGCGAACGGGACGCCGTCCTCGCGGTCGCAGACGCCCTTGCCGCCCCCCGTGGGCGCATCCTCCGGGGCCGCGTCGTCGCGCTCGGCGAGTTCCTCGATCAGCTCGGTCACGCTCTCGCGGATCGCCGACTTCTGCTCGACGGTGAGCACGCCGCGCGCCGCGTCGCGGGCGGCGAGTTCGAGCCCCTTCACCACGACCGTATCGTAGTAGGCCGAGAGCGAGCACTCGGCGAGGATCAGGTCGGCGTGCTCCTGCGCCTCCTCCGGGTCGTCGGCGAGGATGCGCTGGTAGAAGTTCTCGACCGGGGTGAGCGCCGGGGTGTTGCCGAACAGCACGTCGAGGAACTCGAGCTTGTCGACGTGGCGGCCGAGCACCACGAGGCAGACCGTGAGCGGCGTCGAGAGCAGCAGGCCGATCGGCCCCCAGAGCCAGGTCCAGAACAGGGCCGAGACCAGGACCGCCAGCGGCGAGAGCCCGGTCGAGTGCCCGTAGAGCATCGGCTCGAAGATCTGCCCGACCAGCGGCTCGAGCACCACGAAGAGCAGCCCCGTGGCGATGAGCATGTTCCAGCCCGGATCGACCGCCGCCGCGAGCGCCATCGGGAACAGGGCGCACAGGAAGGCCCCGATATAGGGCACGAAGCGCATCAGCGCGGCGAAGATGCCCCAGAGCACGGGATTCGGCACGCCGATGAGGTAGAGTCCGGCACCGATCGCGACGCCGAAGGCGGCGTTCAGTGCGAGCTGGGCCACGAAGTAGCGGCTCAGGCGGCGCGCGGCGTCGTCCATCGCGACCGTGGTGCGGTGCAGGTCGCTGGAGCCGGCGAGCCGGATCATGCGGTCGCGCAGGTCCTCCCGCTGCATCAGCACGAAGATCAGCACCACCACGACGATGCCCGCCGTGGCCAGCGGCTTGAGCGCGGGCGAGAGCAGCTTCTCCGCGGTCTCGAGCGGACCCGGCATGGGCTGGCGCGTCTCGACGACGACCGGCTTCGGCTCGGGCTCGGCACCGGGCTCCGCGGCCGGCTTGTCCGCCTGCTTGTCGCCCCGCTCGGGCGCGCCCGCCTCGTGGATGGCGCGTCCGATTCCGGCCACGTACTCGGTGATGCGGCCGACCGGGCTCTCGCGCAGGCCCTCGACCTTGCGCTCGATCGTGGCGCGGTAGCGCGGCACGTCGCCCGCGAGGTCGGCGACCTGCACGCCGATCAGGGTTGCGAGCGCGGCCACGACCCCCATCGTGAGCATCACCGTCAGCCCGACCGCGAGGAGGCGGGGGATGCGGACCCGGCGCAGGAAGTGGACGAGGGGACCGAGCACGAAGGAGAGCAGCAGCGCGATGGCGATCGGAATCAGGATCTCGCGCCCGAAATAGAGGCCCGCGATGATCACCGCGGCGATCACCACCGGCGAGGCCATCGCGGCGCGCGGGGTCTCGGCCGCGGCGATGCGGGTCGGCCGCGGCGGGATCAGCGGCCCCTCTGGTGTCATGCTCGCCATGCCGTATGCCTGCCCGTGAACGCGACGCTTCGGCGCGGGCTCGGGTCGCGCCGCACGGGGAACCCCCGCGGGCGCCGAAACGATCCCTTGCGGGACGGCAAAGCTCACGCGGGCGTGAAGTCAGGGCATGAGGCTCAGGGCGCGAAGGGCGTCAGGGCGTGCCCGGCCGCCTCCAGGGCGCGGCGCACGGCCCGCGCCGTCGCGAGGGCGCCGGGCGTGTCACCGTGGACGCAGACCGTGTCGATCCGCACAGGCAGGCGCCGGCCCGAGACCGTGGTGACGGCCCCCTCCTCCACCATCGCGGCAACGCGCGCGGCGGCCTCGTCGGGGTCCTCGATCACGGCGCCGGGGAGCGCCCGGGAGGCGAGCTGGCCGTCCTCGGCGTAGGCGCGGTCCGCGAAGACCTCCCGGGCGACGGCGAGCCCGGCCTCGAGCGCGCCCCGCTCGGAGGGCAGGCCCGGCATCACCACGAGGACGAGGCGGGGATCGACCCCGCGCACGCCCCGCGCCACCGCGGCAGCGACCTCGGCCTCGGCGTTCTGGAGGTTGTTCAGCGCGCCGTGCGCCTTGACGTAGGTGACGCGGTGGCCTGCCAGCGCCGCGCAGGCCTGGAGCGCGCCGACCTGGTAGGCGACGAGGTTCTCGATCGCGCGCGCGCCCATGCGCACGACCCGGCGGCCGAAGCCCTGGAGGTCGGCGAAGCCCGGATGGGCGCCGAGCGCGACGCCGCGCACCCGCGCGGCTTGCGCCGTCGCCACCATGATGTCGGGATCGCCCGCGTGCAGCCCGCAGGCGACGTTGGCCGAGGTGACCACGTCGAGGATCGCCGCGTCGTCGCCCATCCGCCAGGGGCCGAAGCCCTCGCCGAGGTCGCTGTTCAGATCGATCCGCATTCCCGCGCTCCGCATCGAGGACCGGCGCTCCCGGGGACGCACCCCGCTCAGACAACGACCGGCAGTTCGGCCTGCTCCTCCACGCCGAAGACGCGCTTGTAGCGCTCCACCTGCGCCGCCGGCCCCTGCGCCTTGCTGGGGTTGTCGGAGATCTTCACGGTCGGATGACCGTTCGCCTCCGAAACCTTGCAGACGATCGAGATCGGGTCGAGCCGGCCGTCCGGGACGAGGCCGCGGAAGTCGTTCGTCAGCAGCGTGCCCCAGCCGTAGCCGATCCGCATCCGCCCGTGGAAATGGGCGTGGATCCTCTCGATCGTGTCGATGTCGAGCCCGTCGGAGAAGATCGCCAGCTTCTCGCGCGGGTCGCAGCCCCGCTGGCGCCAGAACGCGATCACCTCCTCGCCGCCCTCGATCGGGTCCTTCGAGTCGATGCGGATGCCGGTCCAGGCGCTGATCCAGTCGGGGGCGTCCCTGAGGAAGCCGGTGGTGCCGTAGGTGTCGGGCAGCGCCACCAGCAGGTTGCCCTCGTAATCCTGCTGCCAGTCGCGCAGCACGTCGTAGGGCGCGCGCGCCAAGGCTGCGTCGTCCGGGCTCAAGGCCGCGTAGACCATCGGCAATTCGTGCGCGTTGGTGCCCACCGCTTCCAGCTCGCGCCGCATGGCGATGAGGCAGTTCGAGGTGCCGGTGAAGTGGGGGCCGAGCCCCTCCTGCATCGCCTGCACGCACCAGTCCTGCCAGAGGAAGCCGTGGCGGCGACGCGTGCCGAAATCGGCGATCGAGAGGTCGGGCAGGCGGCGCAGGCGCTCGATCTTCTCCCAGACGCGGCTCATCGCGCGGGCGTAGAGCACTTGGAGGTCGAAGCGGCCCATGCCGCGCAGCGTGGCGCGCGAGCGCAGCTCGTTCAGGATCGCGAGCGCGGGCACCTCCCACATCGTGGTCTCGAGCCAGGAGCCGTGGAAGCTCAGCTCGTACTGCCCGTCCCGGACCGCGAGCTCGTAGTCCGGCAGGCGGAACTCCTCGAACCACGCGATGAACTCGGCCGAGAGGATGCGGCGCGTGCCGTAGAAGGCGTTGCCGCGCAGCCACGTCGCCTCGCCGCGCCCGAGGCGGAGCGAGCGGGCATGGTCGAGCTGCTCGCGCAGCTCCCCCGCATCGACCGCCTCGGCGATGCGGACGCGGTGCGTTCGGTTGTGGATGCCGAAGGTGACGGCGACGTCGCCGTGCCGGCGCAGGATCATCTGCGCCATCAGGAGCTTGTAGAAATCCGTATCGAGCAGCGACCGGACGATCGGGTCGATGCGGAAATTGTGGTTGTAGACCCGCGTCGCGAGATCGGACATCGATCGGGATCGGCTCCGTCCGCGGGCATGGCGACGCCCGCGAGCGCAGGGCGCACGCGGGCGGCACAGGAGTCAATGGCTTGGCCTATGTCAGCCGGGACAGGTTCGCCCGGTCCGACCCCGAATTCAGGCCAGATCGACCTTCTTCACCTCGGTCTTCGGGCTCTCGCCGGTGAGCGTGGCCTTCAGGTAGCCGTAGAGGTGGACCATCGTGCTGTTCGGGCTGTCCCAGTACTCGCCCTTCTCCGGATGGACCCGGATCAGCGCCACCTCGGGGTCGTCCTTGCCGTTGGGGAACCAGGTCTTCAGGCTCTCCTGCCACTTCTCGTCGATCTTGGCCTGATCGCGCACGATCTCGGCCTTGCCGGCGACCGAGACGTAGGTCTGGCTCGACGGGTCGGAATAGGCGAGGTTGATCTGGTTGTCGCGGCTGATCTCGGTGGTCTTGGGCGAGTGCAGCTTAGTGAAAAACCAGAGGTCGCCGTTCTCGTCGGCGTCGTTGTTCCACATCGGCCGGCTGTTGAGCGTGCCGTCGGCGTCGACGGTGGTCATCATCGCGATCTTCACATCCTTGATCAGGTCGAAGAGCTTCTTCGCGCCCTCGTGGTCGCGGTGGTTGCCCTGATGCATGGAATCTCGTCTCCTACACGTCGCGTCGGTCGGTCCGGGCGGAGGGGCGCCGAGCGCGCCGCGAGCCCCCGCCTGAAGGCTGCCCCGACAACGGCCAAGTGCCGGCTTGGTTCAGCCCCGGCGCGAGAAGGACAGAGGTTATCCGCATGCCGCGCGTTGCCCGCGCTCTCGCCCTCGTTGCGGCCTGCCTGGCGGCCTCGCCGACGGCCGCAGAGGTGCGCTTCGGCCCGGGCGTGCGCATCGGCGGGCACGATTTCTCGAGCCGGCGCTACCGCGGCGTCCCCATCGAGCGGGTGCGGCGCCCGCCCGGCCCGCCCGGCTGCCGCCACGTCCGGAGCGGCTCCTACCGGCGCGGCGACGGCCGCGTCGTGCGCGGGCCGATGGAGCGCTGCAACCTCGTGGCGATCCCGCCGCACCGGCGCTGATGCGGTGCACCGTGCCCGGGGGTCTGGTGTTCCGGGCGCGCTCGGTTACATGCAGGATGATTCGCAGGTGGTATACCTGCTCGCGCCACCGGGAGAACGACCTTGGCGATCAGCCGCGACGACGTGATGAAGGCGCTGACGGGCGTGACGGTGGACGCCGCCGGCACCACGCTCACCGGCTCCGGCCGCCTCTCGCAGGTGGTGGTCGATGCAAACAACCGGGTGATGTTCTCGATCCTGATCGACCCGAGCGAGGCCGAGCGGTTCGAGCCGGTGCGGCGCGCCGCCGAGGGCCGGGTACTGTCGATCCCCGGCGTCTCGGGCGTGTTCGCCAGCCTGACCTCGGAGCGGGGTCCGGGCCCTCAGGCACAGAGCCCCGCCCCGCCCCGCCCCGCGGCGCCGCAGCCGCCTCGCCCCGGCGCCCCCCCGAACCAGGGGCCGCAGCTGCCGGGCGTGCGCCACATCGTGGCGGTCGCCTCCGGCAAGGGCGGCGTCGGCAAGTCGACCACCGCCTGCAACCTCGCCCTCGCGCTCAAGGCGCAGGGGCTGAAGGTCGGCCTCCTCGACGCCGACATCTACGGGCCTTCCGTTCCGAAGCTCTTCGGCCTCTCCGGCAAGCCCAACGTGGTCGAGAACCGCTCGATGGAGCCGATGGAGGGCTACGGGCTCAAGGTCATGTCGATCGGCTTCCTGATCGAGCCCGAGACGGCGATGATCTGGCGCGGGCCGATGGTGCAGTCGGCCATCACCCAGATGCTGCGCGACGTGCTCTGGGGCGAGCTCGACGTGCTCATCGTGGACATGCCACCCGGTACCGGCGACGCGCAGCTCACCATGGCTCAGGCCACGCCCTTGTCCGGCGCCGTGATCGTCTCGACGCCGCAGGACCTCGCGCTGATCGATGCGCGGCGTGGCGTGACCATGTTCAAGAAGGTCGCCGTGCCGATCCTTGGCGTGATCGAGAACATGGCGACCTTCGTCTGCCCGAATTGCGGCCACGCCTCCCACATCTTCGGCCACGGCGGCGCCCGCCAGGAAGCCGAGCGCCTCGGCGTGCCCTTCCTCGGCGAGGTGCCGCTCAACATGACGATCCGCGAGACCTCCGATTCCGGCCGTCCGGTGGTGGCGACCGATCCGGACGGGCCGCAGGCGCAGGTCTACCGGGAGATCGCGGCCAAGCTCTGGGCGAACCTCTCGGGCGCGCCCGCCGGCCGTGCGGCGCCGAAGATCGTCATCGAGTGAGCGCGCCCGTCCTCGGCCTGATCCTGGCCGGGGGCCTGGCCCGGCGAATGGGCGGGGGCGACAAGCCCCTGCTCCGGCTCGGGGGACGCACCCTGCTCGCGCGGGTCGCGGAGCGGCTGGAGACGCAGTGCGGGGCAGGGCTGGCGCTCAGCGCCAACGGCGACCCGGCCCGGTTCGGCGCCTTCCCGGGGCCGGTCCTGCCGGACACGCTGCCCGACCGGCCGGGGCCGCTCGCCGGCATCCTGGCAGGGCTGGAGCACGCCGCCTCCCGCGGGGTCGGGGCAATCGTCAGCGTCTCGGGCGACGCGCCCTTCCTGCCCGCGGATCTGGTGGCGCGGCTGGCGGCCTTGCGCCCGGAGGCCGGCATCGCGCTCGCGGCCTCGGGCGAGCGGCGGCACTACACGATCGCGCTGTGGCCGGCGGCGCTCAGGCACGACCTGCGACTCTATCTAGAGGGCGGCGAGCGCCGCGTCGGCGGCTTCATCGCCCGGCACCCGGCGGCGGCGGCCTCCTGGCCGGTCGCGCCGCTGGACCCGTTCCTCAACATCAACACGCCGGAGGATCTGGCGGCGGCGGAGGCCGTGCTCGCCATGTCCGCCCCGCGTTCGGTGTGAGACGAACCTCTCGACCGTCAGCGGATCCCCTCTCCCCGCGCGCGGGGAGAGGGGAAGCCGCGGATCCGAACAGATCATCTCGCCCGCAGCCGGTATCAGATCAGGAGCCGGCTCACGCTGCGCCGACCGTCGCCTTCACGATCTTGTCCGGCGAGCGCGGGGGCTCGCCCTTGTTGATCGTGTCGACCACGTCCATGCCCTCGATGACCTTGCCCCAGACGGTGTACTGGCGGTCGAGGAAGCGGGCGTCGTCGAAGCAGATGAAGAACTGCGAGTTGGCCGAGTGCGGGAAGTTCGTGCGGGCCATCGAGCAGGTGCCGCGCACGTGCGGCTCGGCGTTGAACTCGGCGTTGAGGTCGGGCAGGTCCGAGCCGCCGGAGCCCGTGCCGGTCGGGTCGCCGGTCTGGGCCATGAAGCCGTCGATCACCCGGTGGAAGGGCACGCCGTCGTAGAAGCCCTGGCCAGCCAGCGTCTTGATGCGCTCGACGTGGTTGGGCGCCAGGTCCGGGCGCAACGCGATCACCACGCGGCCCTTGGTGGTCTCGAGGACGATCGTCTCGTTGTCTGCCATGTCGTCGTTCTCCGTTGGTGGAAACTCGTCCCGATCGTCAGGCCGTGCTCGTGCGACGGCCTAACCCGATCCGCGGGCTCGCGGCAAATCGGGAGGTCAGCGGGTGCCCCGATAGACGAGGCGCAGGCCGATCGGCCGGCCGGCGATGGCCCGGCCGAGATCCGGCGTGATCCGGGCCGGCGTGCAGGCCTTGAGCGCCCGCAGGGTCGTCCGGAGGAGCCGGTTCCTCGCCTCGCCCGCCGCCCCGCTCGTGAAGACGATGCGGGGCGACGCGATGAGGCTGCCGTCCCGCCGCAGGGCGAAGCGGGCCGTGATCTGGACCTCTCCGTGGCCGAGCCCCGCGGGCGGCTGCCAGCAGGCGGCCAGCACCGGATAGAGCTGGGGCAGCGTGTCGGCGGGTGCCGCCGGAGCCTCGGCGAGCGGCACCACGACGGTGCCGCGCAGCGTCTGGGGCAGGCTCAGCGGGGGGCCCGGCGCCCCGTAATAGGAGGCCGACGCCGCACCCGGCAGCAGGGCGCCCGCGAGCGCCGCGCCCCGTATCGTCCGCGCGAGCCTCAGCTCACTTGGCCTTCTCGGCCAGCTCCATCTTCACGATCTTGTCCGGGTCCTTCACCGAGCCGTTGTCGCTCTTGGAGCCCTTCTTGACCTTGTCGACCACGTCCATGCCGTCCGTCACCACGCCGACCACGGTGTAGTTGTTGTTCAGGAAGGTCGCGGGCGCGAGGCAGATGAAGAACTGGGAGTTCGCGGAGTTCGGGTCCTGCGAGCGGGCCATGCCGACGGTGCCCCGCAGGAACGGCGTCTGCGTGAACTCGGCCGGGATGTTCGGCAGCTTCGAGCCGCCGGTGCCGTTGCCGTTCGGATCGCCGGTCTGGACCATGAAGCCGTCGATGACGCGGTGGAACTTGAGGCCGTTGTAGAAACCTTGGCCGACCAGCGTCTTGATCTGCTTGACGTGCTTGGGCGCCAGATCCGGCCGCAGCTCGATGGTGACGCGCCCGTCCTTCGTGTCGAGGTAGACGGTGTCCGGCCCGGCGGCCTGGGCGGCGGGGGCGAGGCCGATTGCGGCGGCGAGCGCGAGCGCGCCGAGGGCGGTGCGACGGTTCATGCGGGGCATCTCCGGTTGGTCGTGGACACTCAAGGGGCTTTGGCGAAGCGCGCGGCGAGGCGCGCCGCCACCGGCCCCGGTACGAAGGGGGCGACGTCGCCGCCCATCGCGGCGATCTGGCGGACGAGGGTCGCGGTGATCGGTCTCACCTGGATCGAGGCCGGCAGGAACACGGTCTGGACCTCGGGCGCCATCGCGCCGTTCATGCCGGCGAGCTGCATCTCGTAGTCGAGGTCGGTGCCGTCGCGCAGGCCCCGGATGAACAGGGTGGCGCCGCAGCGCCGGGCCGCCGCGACCGCGAGATCGTCGAAGCGCGCGATCTCCAGCTCCGCCCCCTCGGCCCGCGCCAGCGGCCCACAGGTCTCGCGGAGAAGCTCGGCCCGCTCCTCGGCGCTGAAGAGCGGCGTCTTTCCCGGATGCACGCCGATGGCGATCACGAGGCGCGACACCAGCCGGCAGGCCTGGCGCACGACGTCGAGGTGGCCGTTCGTCACCGGATCGAAGGAGCCGGCGTAGAGGGCGGTGCGCGTCATCGCCTCCGCCCTAAAGCATTTTCTCGGGGAACGGAACCGTGGCGGCCAGTGCTTGAGGACAGGCCTGAAGCAATTGGGGCTGGGTCAATAGCGGTCGGACCGGACGATTCCGCACCGATTGATCCACGCTAGGGGCAGGACGTTAACGGCGACATTCGGTGGCACCTCGTAGAATGCCAATCTCCGATAGCTCCAGGCGTACGGCTTACAATCCTTGATCGCCGCCGTGTGTAAAAACGACTGAAAATCTGCAGGAGCCTTGCGGATAGACTTGAAGAAAGAGCTCTCATCGACGGAATCGGGCACGAGCACGAGGATACCCTGATGGCGGATCCTGTCCGCGTAGATCCCCACGCTCAGAGTTGGCAGGATTACGGCTAGGACAGTGAAAATCGGCCACCGAAGGAGATCGAAGATTTTGCCTTTTCGTGGAAGCGCGAAAACCAGCGCCGAGATGGCGACGCAGATAGCAGCGACTTGCCGCCAATAGGGAATGCCAAGTCGATCAGACCAGAACGTTGCGAGACCGATGGGTTGCGCCGGATCGCCGAACAACGCCACCGTCACCACGCCGTAAGCGAGCGCGGCGAGAAAGAGCTTCGCGATCCCCATCTCCGACTGCCTACTCGCTGCAGGCGAGAATGCGTCGCGCGCAGAAGGCATTGTCGCGCTCAGTTCCCGCAGATCCGCTCAGAGCCAGATGGCGATCCGGCAACGGGAGCGCGCCTCCTGTTGAGGCACGCTCCCGGCGCTCAGGCCTCGTCCTCCTCGGCCCCGTCCTCGCCCTCGATGTGCTCGACGGAGACCACGCGCTCGGCCTTGTCGGTGTTGAACACCGTCACGCCCTGCGAGGCGCGGCCGACGATGCGGATGTCGTCCACCGGCACCCGGATGAGCTGGCCGGCATTCGTCACCAGCATGATCTGGTCGGTGCTCTCGACGGGGAAGGAGGCGACCAGCTTGCCGTTGCGGGCGTTGACCCGCATCGCCGTGATGCCCTTTCCGCCGCGGTTCGAGGTTCGGTACTCGAAGGACGACGAGCGCTTGCCGAAGCCGTTCTCGGAGAGCGTCAGCACGAACTGCTCCGCTCCACCCATCTCCGAGTAGCGCTCGGTCGAGATCGCGGCGGCGCTCGCCTCCTCGGCCTCGCCGTTGTCTCCGGCGTCCTCGCCGTCGCCGATGACCGCGCGGCGCATCTTGAGATAGCCGGCGCGCTCCTCAGGCGACGCCTCGAAGTGGTTGAGGATCGCCATCGAGATCACGCGGTCGCCCGAGCCCAGGTTGATGCCGCGCACGCCGGTCGAATCGCGGCCCTTGAACACGCGCACGTCCTCGACGGGGAAGCGGATGCACTGCCCCTCGGCGGTGGTCAGCAGCACGTTCTGGTCCGGCCGGCAGATCTCGACGTGGACGATGTGGTCGCCCGCATCCAGCTTCATGGCGATCTTGCCGTTGCGGTTCACCTGCACGAAGTCCGAGAGCTTGTTGCGCCGGACGTTGCCGGAGGCGGTCGCGAACATCACGTCGAGGGTCTCCCAGGAGGCCTCGTCCTCGGGAAGCGGCATGATTGTGGTGATGCGCTCGCCCTCCTGCTGCAGCTGCAGGATGTTCACGAGCGCCTTGCCGCGGGCGTTCGGGGCCGCCACCGGCAGGCGCCAGACCTTCTCCTTGTAGGCCTGGCCCTGGTCGGAGAAGAACAGCACCGGCGTGTGGGTGTTGGCCACGAACAGCCGGGTGACGAAATCCTCGTCGCGGGTGCTCATCCCCGAGCGGCCCTTGCCGCCGCGGCGCTGCGACCGGTAGGTCGAGAGCGGCACGCGCTTGACGTAGCCGGCGTGGGACACGGTCACCACCATGTCCTCCCGGGCGATCAGATCCTCGTCCTCGACGTTCGAGTCGAAGTCCACGATCTCGGTCCGGCGCGGCGTGGCGAAGAGGGCACGCACCTCGGCGAGCTCGTGCTTGACGATGCCCTGGATGCGGGCGCGCGAGCGCAGGATGTCGAGGTAGTCGGCGATCTCGTCGGCGAGCGTCTTCAGCTCGTCCCCGACCTCGTCGCGGCCGAGCGCGGTGAGGCGCTGCAGGCGCAGGTCCAGGATGGCGCGGGCCTGCGTCTCGGAGAGCCGGTAGGTGCCGTCCTCGGAGACGCGGTGGCGCGGGTCGTCGACGAGCGCGATCAGCGGGGCGATGTCGTGGGCCGGCCAGTCGCGGCCCATCAGCGCCTCGCGGGCGGCGTTCGGGTCCGGCGCGGTGCGGATGAGGCGGATCACCTCATCGATGTTGGCGACCGCGATCGCGAGGCCGCACAGGACGTGGGCGCGCTCCCGGGCCTTGCCGAGCAGGAACTTGGTGCGCCGGGAGACAACCTCCTCGCGGAAGTCGTTGAAGGCCTGGAGCAGGTCCTTCAGGTTCATCAGCTCGGGGCGACCGCCGTTCAGCGCCACCATGTTGCAGCCGAAGGAGGATTGCAGCGGCGTGTAGCGGTAGAGCTGGTTCAGCACGACGTCGGCCATCGCGTCGCGCTTGATCTCGACCACGATCCGCATGCCGGAGCGGTCGGACTCGTCGCGCAGGTCCGAGATGCCCTCGACGCGCTTCTCCTTCACCAGCTCGGCGATCTTCTCGATCAAGGTCGCCTTGTTCACCTGGAACGGGATCTCGGTGAAGATCAGCGCCTCGCGCTCCTTGCGCAGCTCCTCCACGTGGGACTTCGCCCGCATGATGATGGAGCCGCGGCCGGTGTTGTAGGCCTGGCGCGTGCCGGCGCGGCCGAGGATCAGGCCGCCGGTCGGGAAATCGGGGCCGGGCACGATCTCGATCAGCTGCTCGATCGTCAGGCCCGGATCGTCGATCAGCGCCACGCAGGCGTCGATCAGCTCGCCGAGATTGTGCGGCGGGATGTTGGTGGCCATGCCGACCGCGATGCCGCCCGCGCCGTTGGCGAGCAGGTTCGGGAAGCGGGCCGGCAGAACGGTCGGCTCTTCCCGCGACTCGTCGTAGTTCGGTCCGAAATCGACGGTGTTCTTGTCGATGTCGGTGAGCAGCGCGGTGGCGGGTTTGGCCAGCCGCGACTCGGTGTAGCGCATGGCCGCCGGCGGATCGCCGTCGACCGAGCCGAAATTGCCCTGCCCGTCGATGAGCATCAGGCGCATGGAGAAGTCCTGCGCCATCCGCACGAGGGCGTCGTAGATCGATTGGTCCCCGTGCGGGTGGTAGAGACCGATCACGTCGCCGACGATGCGGGCCGACTTGACGTATTTGCGCTCCGGCAGGTGCCCCGACTCGAAGGCCGAGTAGAGGATGCGCCGGTGCACGGGCTTGAGCCCGTCGCGCGCGTCGGGGAGCGCGCGGCTCACGATCACGCTCATCGCGTAATCGAGGTAGGAGCGGCGCATCTCGTCGGTGATGGAGACGGGGCGGATGTCGGTGGCGGGCGGCGGCGCGCCGGCTCCCGGATCGTTGGTCTCGGCCAAGGCTACCTGTCCAGAATCTGGGGCGTACCGCCCCGGCTCGGGTCGCGTCGCGCCCGCCCGGACGGGGGCGCGGGAAGATCCGTGATATCAAATGGTTAAATAAGACTCACGGAGCCCCCGCGCAAGCGCGGCCTCAGGCGGCCAGCGGCATCGCCGCGCGGGCCGAAGCCTTTCCGATCCCGAGGAAATCCTCGACCGCCGCGAGGTCCGGGAAGCTCATGAATTCGGGCCGCAGCGGCGCGGGCAGGCCCTCGAAGCCGAGGCCCGGGAAGGCGTCGGGGTTCGGGTAGAGCTGCCAGGGCGCGCCCGCTTCCGCGGGCTGGAACAGCATCGCCACCTTGCGGCGGCCGAGTTTCACCAGCCGCGTCGGGCTGTAGCTCAGGGTCTCGATCGCGTAGCGGTCCTGACGACGGTCGGCGGCGCGGCGCATCGGGGGCTCCTCTCGTTCGAAGTCGGGGGTCGGACGTCTCGATCAGGCGGCGCGGCGTCGGCCCTTGGTACCGGGCCAGCCGAGCGCCACGAGGCGGGCCTTGGCGTAGTCGCGCACCTCGTCGCGGGTGCCTTGCGGCATGCCGGCGAGGATCCGTTGCGTCTCGCCCGCCAGCATCAGGTCGGTGACGGCGTTGATGGTGTCGGTCGCGTCGATGGCGCGTTTCAGGTCGGCCTCGGCCTCCGTCACCTCGTCGAAGGCGGGCGCCTCGAAATCCTCGTCCACCGCCTGCACCTCGGCCAGGCGCCCGCCGCGGAACTCGTCGGCCTCCTCCTCGGAATAGACGAGGCCGTGCAGCTCGATCAGCTTGAGGATGACGCGGTCCTTCCCCCGCTTCTCGGCCATGGCGTAGACGTAGGCCGCCTGCTTGCCCGAGACGCGGTAGTTCACGTTCACCAGCGCCTCGCCGATCGACCACTCGACGCGCTCGGTCCCGGCCTTGGCGCCCGGAAGGTGCCCGGTCACCAGCACCACGGCCTCGTCGCGCTCGGCCCGGATGATCGTCGGCGGGTCGAAGCGGATGCCGGCCTGCGCGGCGATGCGCTCCAGGGTCTTGTGGTAGATCACCGCCGTGCCCTGAACCCGCCAGACGTTGCCGGCGAAAGGCTCGCCGTAGCGGACCAGGGTGTCGGCGATCTGCTTGTCGGCGGTTCGCATGGGCTCTCACCTCGGGGCCGGCCGCGCCGCGGAAGCGCGGCCATTCGTTCCTGTTTTGTTCTTACCCTTTATGGAGGGTTATCCACAGGCTTGCAAGGGGTGACCGGGCTTGACGGGCGTGATTCGAGGCCCGCCTGCGACTACCGCGCGGCGCATAGTGCGCGGGTCCCCGGAGCCGTAGCGGAGGGCACGGTGCGGTTCCGGGCCGAAGCCGGGCCGCCCCCCGCAGCGGGCGGAGTGGCGGGTGCGGCCCGCCCCTAATTCTGCCCGTCCCGGCCCATCTGCAGGGCCACGCAGGTCCGCACGAGATCGCCCAGCGTCAGCTCCTTCGTGTCGCCGATATTGGCCGTCTCCTCCAGACAGCGCATGAAATAGGTGTTGCTGAGGTCCGGGGAGAGCTGCGTCATCGACCTGCCCATCCGGTTGGTGAAGTCGATCTTCTCCTCCATGCCGGCCCGCGGCCAGAGGGAGGCCTTGTCGTCGAGCTTGAGCCGTGCCGCCGCCTGGGCGGCGACCGGGACCATCGCGATCGAGACGATAACGAGACGCAGCACAGACATCGGGGATCCTCCGCTCTTCTAAAATTCTTATTTGAAATCAATTGCCTGCCGGTGGCTGCCGTCTACATAGCGCTCGTGTGGGCGCGGCAAGGCGGCAGCCGGGCCGGGCGGCTTAGCCCGGAAGAGGACCTCGCCGAACGGTGGCCCCGGCGGTATGCGGACGTACCGTCCGCGGTCCACTCGCCGCAGCGCTCTCGCCGCGGCCCTCTCGCGATCCCGGGGGGCATCGGCCGAACCACTTTCGGTTGCAGATGACCGGCACTTGCCAGCCACCCGTCCGCGACCTACTTTGCGATGCAAAGCAGACCGTAGCCGCAGACCGCGAACCGGACCACACGGGGGTTTTGGCCGATGCGCGACCTCGACAGAGCCCTGGCGGACATCGTCGCGATCCGCAGCCAGCTTGCGCGCGACGAGACCTTCCGCGGCCTCGGCGCCGCGACCGTGGCGGCGACCGGCATCGTCGCCCTCATGGTGGCGGGCGCCCAGGCCCTTTGGCTGGGCGATCCGAACGCGCGGCCGCTGCTGTTCTTCACCATCTGGGTCGGCGCGGCGCTCGTTGCCTTCGCGCTCGTCGGTGTCGAGACCGTGCGGCGCTCGCGCCGGATCCATTCGGGCCTGGCCGACGCGATGATCTGGAACGCCATCGAGGTGTTCCTGCCCACCGCCGGCGCCGGCGCCTGCCTCGGCCTGGTGATCGGGCGCTTCGCGCCGGAGGCGGCCTGGATGCTACCCGGCCTCTGGCAGGTGCTCACCGGGCTCGGCCTGTTCGCCTCGGCGCGCATCCTGCCGCGCAGCGTGCAGAGCGTGGCGGCCTGGTACCTGCTCGCCGGCCTCGGCGGTCTGGCGCTCGCGAGCACCACGCACGCCCTCTCGCCCTGGCTGATGGGCCTGCCCTTCTTTCTCGGCCAGGGCTGGCTCGCCCTGATCCTCCATCGCGCGACGCGGGGCGACGATGGCGCTCGCTGACGCGGACGAGGGCCGGTTCTCCTACGAGGGCCTGGACCGGACCATCCACGAGAAGGCGCGCCTCGGCGTGCTGACCTCGCTGGTCGGCCACCCCAAGGGGCTCCCCTTCCCCGACCTGAAACGGCTCTGCAACCTGACCGACGGCAATCTCAGCCGGCACCTCGCGGTGTTGCAGGAGGCCGGGCTGGTGAGCCTGCAGAAGGGCCACGCCCACAACCGGCCGCAGACGCTCTGCCGCCTGACGCCGGCCGGGCGCGCGCGCTTCCTCGAATACCTCGCGGTGCTGGAACGGGTGGTGCGCGACGCGGCCGAGGCCGCGGGGCCCGCCCCGGACCTGAAGACCGCCTGATGGACCAGCCCGCCCCGACGCCGCCCCCCTCACGACCGGAGACCTCGACGATGCCCAGCCCGGCCGAACCGCGACCCGGCCTGCACGCGGCGATCATCATGGATGGCAACGGGCGCTGGGCGACGGCGCGCGGCCTGCCGCGCTTCGCCGGGCATCGCCGCGGGGTCGAGGCGATCCGGGCCACCGCCGAGGCCTGCCCCGACCTCGGCATCGGCACGCTGACCCTCTACGCCTTCTCCAGCGACAACTGGCAGCGCCCGGCCGACGAGGTCGGCGCGCTGATGCGGCTGCTGCGCTCCTACCTGCGCAACGAGACCGCGCACCTCGCCCGCACCGGCACCCGGCTCAGCGTGATCGGCCGGCGCGACCGCCTCCCGAACGGCATCCCGGAGGCGATCGGGGCGGCCGAGGCCGCCACCGCGGCCGGCACGCGGCTCCACCTGCGCATCGCGGTCGATTACTCGGCCCGCGACGCGATCATCGCGGCCGCCGCGCGCCTTGCCGACCCGGCGACCTCCCGGGAGGCCTTCGGCCGCATGGTGGCGGGCGAGATGCACGGCTCGCCGGTCGACGTGGACCTCCTGATCCGCACCGGCGGCGAGAAGCGGCTCTCGGACTTCCTGCTCTGGGAGGCTGCCTACGCCGAGCTGCACTTCACCGACCGGATGTGGCCGGATTTCGGGCGGCCCGACCTCGCCGAGGCGGTCGCCGAGTTCGCCCGGCGCGACCGCCGCTACGGCGGCCTCAACCCGCCCAAGGTCTCGGCCGCGGCCTGAGACGGCCAGCCGCGCGATCGCCCGGGGAGGCGGGGTTCCCCTCTCCCCCTCGTCGGCGCGCGGGCCGGCCCCAGGCGTGCGTCAGCCGGCGACGAACAGGCCGGCGATCGCCGCGCTCGTCAGGTTCGAGAGGCTGCCGGCCAGGATGGCGCGCAGCCCGTAGCGGGCCAGCTCGGGCCGCCGCTCGGGCACGAGGCTCGCGAAGCTCGCGAGCTGGATGGCGATCGAGGCGAGGTTGGCGAAGCCGCAGAGCGCGAAGCAGACGATGGCGGTGCTGCGCGGGTCGAGCCGGCCGGCTTTCAGGGTCGGCGAGAGGTCGGCGTAGGCCAGGAACTCGTTGAAGGCGAATTTCTGCCCGATCGCGCCGCCGACGAGCGCGGCCTCGCTCCAGGGCACGCCGAGCAGCCAGGCGAAGGGGCTGAGGACGGCGCCCAGCACGCCCTCGATCGAGATCTGCGGGTAGCCCGCGAAACCGCCGAGCCAGCCCAGCAGGCCGTTCGCCAGGGCGATCAGGCCCACGAAGGCGATCAGCATGGCGCCGACCGAGACCGCCACCGCCAGCCCCTTCTGGGTGCCGTCCGCGGCGGCCTCGATCAGGTTGGCGGCCCGCCGCTCGCCGAAGGTGACGCGGGTCGTGGTGATGCGGGTGGGCTCCACCGTGGGCATCAGGATCTTGGCATAGAGCAGGCCGCCCGGGATCGCCATCGCGGAGGCCGCGAGCAGGTAGGTCATCGGCACGCCGAGCGCGGCGTAGCCGGCCAGGATCGAGCCCGCCGTCGAGGCGGCCCCGCTCGTCATCACGGCGAAGAGCTCGGCCCCCGTGAGCAGCGCAAGGAACGGCCGCAGCGCCACGGCGATCTCGCTCTGGCCGATCGCGACCGTGATCACCGCCGCGAAGGACTCGATCGGCGAGGTGCCGAGGACACGCCGGAGCCCCGCACCGAGCCCGCGCGCCATCAGCTGCATCACGCCGAGATGATAGAGCACGCCGATGAGCGCCGAGACGTAGAGGATCTGCGGCAGCACGCGCAGCGCCAGGACGAAGCCGGAGCCGCCGAACAGCTCGAACATCCTCGGCTCGACGAGGCCGCCGAACAGGAAGGCGGTGCCGCGGTCGCCGTAGGCCAGCACCGCCTGCACCACGCCCGCCGCGAGCGCCAGCGCGGCCTGGCCCGCCGGCACGAACAGCACCAGCGCGCCGAGCCCGACCTGCAGCGCGAGCGCCGGGAGCACCACCCGGAGGCGGATGGCCCGCCGGTTGCTCGAGAGCAGCACGGCGATGCCGAGCAGGAGCAGGATGCTGGCGGCGGCGTGGATCAGGCGATCGATCATCGGGAACGCGGGGAAGCGGGCGGCCGGAACCTTGGCCGGTCCTGCCCGTCTTGGAAAGCTCGGGCCGGGCCTCGGCGGTCCTTTCCGCGGCTCTCGGGCATCGGCGGGTGGATATGCCGTCCGCGCGTCCTAGAACGCCCTCCATCTCCCGAGCGGCGAAGGGACGGACGTCATGGCGAGCTTGCGCGCGCATCTCGGGGCCTGGATGGTACGGCGGAACGTCCGCAACCGCCTCGGCGCGATGGAGGACGTCGGCCGGATCCGCGCCGTGCTCAACGGCGCCACCTTTCCGGACCCGCCGGGCGTCCGCTACGAGGCGGGCCGCCTCGGCGGTGTGCCGGGCGAGTGGGTGCGCCCGGCGTCGGGCCACGGGGCGCGGCTGCTCTACCTGCACGGGGGCGGATTCGTGGCCTGCTCGGCCAAGACCCATCGGCCGGTCACGGGCGGCCTGGCCCGGCGCGGCCTCACGCTCTTCGTGCCCGATTACCGGCTCGCCCCGGAACATCCCTTCCCGGCCCCGCTCGAGGACGCGCTTGCGGCCTGGACGGCCTTCGCGGCCGAGGGGCCGGCGGTGATCGCGGGCGACTCGGCGGGCGGCAACCTCGCGCTCCTGGTGCTCCTGGCCGCCCGCGACCGCGGCCTGCCGATGCCGCGCGCCGCCGCCCTGTTCTCCCCCGCGGCGGACCTCGCCAAGACGGACGGCTCACGCATCACGAATGCCCGGCGAGACGCGATGTTCGATCCGGTCTCGGTCGCGCGGCTGCTGCCGCTCTATCTCGGCGGCGGCACCGACCCGGCCGACCCGGCGGTCTCGCCGCTGCGGGCCGACCTCGCCGGCCTGCCGCCGCTGCTGTTCCACGTGGGTGAGCGCGAGATCCTGCGCGACGATTCCGTGCTGATGGCCGAGAAGGCCCGCGCCGCCGGCGTCGAGGCCCGGGCCGAGGTCTTCCCCGTCGTGCCCCACGTCTGGCAGTTCGCGCACAGCTTCGTGCCGGAGGCGCGGCGCTCCCTGGACGAGGCGGCCGCGTTCCTGAAGCGCCACGCCGGACCTTGAGGCGCGACGATCGGGCGGTTCGCGGGATCCCGCGCGGGGACACGCGGGCTCCTTCGCGAGGGCGCCGTCAGGGCGCGGGGCGGCGGAGGGGCGGCGGAGGGGCGGCTTGCCGAAGCGGTGCATCGCGCGACGCGGCCGCGCCTCCTGCGGCGAAAGCCGCGCCCCCCTTCCCGCCGTGCCGGAATGGGGGGCGTGGTTCAGGCCCGCCCGGAGGGGTGTCGACCGCCTCAGGCCGCGGGGGCGTCCTCCTCCGGCTCCGGATCGGCCGTCCACGCGGTGGCGAAGGCGGCGAGCCGGCGCGCGTCGGGGAAGGCCAGCACCGTCACGGTCCGCTCGGTCGGCGCCGCCCCCGGATAGGGTGCGAGCGCCACGCTCACCTGCGTCAGCCGCGCCTCCGGGGCCTCCGCCGCGATCCAGGCGGCGGCCGCATCGTCCAGGCGGTCGGGCGCGGCGAGCGCCCGGGAATCGCCGCGCAGCACGATCACGTACGATCCGAGACTTGGATCCGCCTCCTGGACCGCCTTGACGACGTCGATCACGCGCCGCTCTCGGGGAATTCGTTGATCTGGACCTGGGCCTGACGGTCGGTGAACTTCGGGATGTCGCCGAAGATCTCGGCCCCGTGCGCGGCGGCCGCCTTCTGGAAGGCGTCGGCCGATTCCCAGGTCAGCAGGGCCATCACCTGATAGGGGGCCTCGCCCCCGTCCGGCGTCGAGACGCCGCGCACGATCTTCGCCTCGTGCAGGCCGAAGGAGGACCAGCGCTCGCGCACCAGCGGCATGTGGTGGCCGAGATAGTAGGCCATGTCGAAGCGGCCGCCGGCCGGGTACATCACGCTCACGAGGATCATCGTTTCTCTCCCGGTGCCCGTCCGGCGGGCGGTCCCCGCTGGCGGGCGCCGCCCGGTGCGGGACTTCGTGTGCCGGGCGCGGACGCGCCCGGTCTGGATCTAGGGCGGCGCGGCCCTCAGTGCAGCTTCACCCGCGGCTCGGTGCGCCGGGTCAGCGCCCGGGCGGCGGCGTCGAGCGCCGTCTTGACGGTGCCGTGCAGCGCCCGCTCGTGCATCTTGTAGAGCGAGCGGTACATCAGCCGGGCGAACAGCCCGGCGATGAACATGTTCTTCCCCTGGATGAAGCCCATCAGGCTGCCCACCGTGGAGTACTCGCCGAGCGAGACCAGGGAGCCGAAGTCGCGGTAGCGGAACGGCGTCAGCGGCCGCCCGGCCATCTTGGCGGGGATCTGCTTGACGAGGTAGGTCGCCTGCTGGTGGGCGGCCTGGGCGCGGGGCGGCACGGGCGTGTCGGAGCCGGCCTCCACGAGGTAGGCGCAGTCGCCGATCGCGAAGATGTCCGGGTCGCGCGTGGTCTGGAGCGTCGGCGTCACCACGAGCTGGTTGGTGCGCGTGGTCTCGAGCCCGCCGATATCGTGCAGGAAGGGCGGCGCCTTCACGCCCGCCGCCCAGACGACCAGTTCGGAGGGGATGAAGGCGCCGTCGGCGAGCGCGACGCCGTCGGCCCGCACCTCGGTGACGCGGGCGCGCACCCGCACCTCGACGCCGATCTTGGTGAGCAACGCCATCACCTCCGCCGAGAGCCGGTGCGGCACGGCCGGGAGGATGCGGTCGGCGGCCTCCACCAGGGTGATCTTGAGGTCCTTGTCCGGGTCGATGCGGTCGAGGCCGGTGCCGACCACGTGGCGCAGCGTGCGGTGCAGCTCGGCAGCGAGTTCCGTGCCGGTGGCGCCCGCACCGATCACCGTGACGTGGAGCTGGCCCGGCCGCACCGGGCCGGTCTGGGTGTGGGCGCGCAGCATCGCGTTGACGAGGCGCTGGTGGAAACGCACCGCCTGGGCCTGGGTGTCCAGCGCGATGGCGTGCTCGGCCACGCCCGGCGTGCCGAAATCGTTGGTGGTGGAGCCCACCGCCATCACGAGCGTGTCGTAGGGAACCGTCCGCTCGGGCGTCACCTCGCGCCCTTCCGCATCGTGGCTCGCGGCGAGCTGGACCGTGCGCGTAGCCCGGTCGAGCCCAATCATCTGGCCGATGCGGTAGCGGAAATGGTGCTGGTGGGCGTGGTGCAGGTAGTCCACCGCGTGGTGCCCGATGTCGAGGCTGCCGGCCGCCACCTCGTGCAGCAGCGGCTTCCAGATATGGGTGCGGGCCCGGTCCACCAGCGTGACGTGCGCCTTGCCCTTGCGGCCGAGCTTGTCCCCGAGCTGCGTGACGAGCTGCAGGCCGGCGGCGCCGCCTCCGACCACCACGATGCGGTGCAGGCCGCTCTCCTTCTCGGCAGGTACCATTCCGTCCCCTCAAGCGCTCGTCGGCCCGGCACGTCCGGCCACCGCGATCTCATCCCTGCTTACACAGGATAGGCGTCTGTATGCCAGATCTTCCCGTCACCCCGTCCGGCCTCTTGCGCGGGACGCGCGCTCAGGCCTGCGGCGCGCCGGGCTGGCGCAGAGGATGCGCCTCGGCGAAGGCGGGCAGCGCGAGGCAGGTCTCGGCGATGCGGGCCACGGTCGGATAGGGCTCGGTCGGCACCGAGAAGATCCTGGTGCCCACCCAGAGGCTGACGAGGCAGAGGTCGGCGTGGCTGACCTGATCGCCCTGGCAGAACCGGCCGGTGCCGGGCTCGCCGCTCAAGCGCTTCTCCAGCGTCTCCAACCCGGTGGTGAAGCTGTGGCGCACGAACTCCATCATGCGCGCCTGGGGCAGGCCGTAGGCTTCCATCAGGTAGGTGCGCACCCGCGGCACGTAGAGCGGGTGCGTGTCGCAGGCGACGACCTGGGCGAGCGAGCGCGCCCGCGCACGGGCCCGCGGGTCCTCCGGCAGCAGGCGCACGCCGCCCCGCGTTTCCTCCAGATAGTCGAGGATGGCGAGCGACTGGGTCAGCGGCGGCCCGTCCCCGTCGAAGAGCGCCGGCACCGCGCCCTGCGGGTTGATCGCCCGGAATTCCGGCCGGTGCTGGTCGCCCGCGTCGAGGTCGATGAAGGTCTCCTCGTACGGGATCTGCTTCAGCTTCAGGGCGATCCGTACCCGGAAGGCGGCGGCCGAGCGCCAGTTGCCGTACATCTTCATCGTGTGCCCCCATCTCGCCTGCCACCGAGCACACCCCAGAGCGGTCCGAACCGCAAGGGCCGCGCCCGTCATGATCCGGGCCTCTCCCCGGCCTGCTATCCGCCGGCTGAAAACCTGCCCGGCGCTGCGACGCGTTGCCCCGGCCGCGGCTTCCTGCAAAGACACGGGCTCAAGGACACGCTTCGGGCCCGCACGAGCCCCGATGGAGCACCGGGATGCAGATCGCCACACCCTACCTGATGTTCCTCGGCGACGTGCCGGACAAGCTGGCCGCCAAGACCGCCTACGGCATTGCCGACTGGCGTCCCGAATGGTGCGTCGGCCAGATGCGCCTGCCCGGCTGCGCGGCCGATCTCGGCATCCCGGACCTCACCCTCGACGAGGCGCTCGCCAAAGGCTGCCGGACGCTGGTGATCGGCGTGGTCAACGCGGGCGGCGTGCTGCCCGAGCACTGGGTCGCCGAGATCGTGGCCGCCCTCGATGCCGGCCTCGACGTGGCGAGCGGCCTGCACGTCCGGCTCGGCGCGGTGCCGGCGATCGCGGAAGCGGCCGAGCGCAACGGCCGCCAGCTCCACGACGTCCGCCACACCAGCGAGACCTTCGCCACCGGCAAGGGCACGCGGCGGCCGGGCCTGCGCCTGCTGACCGTCGGCACCGACTGCTCGGTCGGCAAGAAGTACACCGCGCTGGCGCTGGAGAAGGGCATGCGGGCGCGCGGCCTCGACGCGGATTTCCGCGCCACCGGCCAGACCGGCGTGTTCATCTCCGGCCGGGGCGTGGCCATCGACGCGGTGGTGGCCGATTTCATCTCGGGCGCCGTCGAGTGGATCGCGCCGGCCGCCGCGCCGGGGCACTGGGACCTGATCGAGGGCCAGGGCTCGCTCTACCATCCCTCCTTCGCGGGCGTGAGCCTCGGGCTGCTCCACGGCGCGCAGGCGGACGCCTTCGTGGTCTGCCACGAGCCGACCCGCACCACGATGCGCGGCGTCGAGCACCCGCTGCCGACGATCCGGCAGGTGATCGACCTCACGGTGCAGCTCGGGCGGCTCACCAACCCGGAGATCCGGCCCGTCGGCATCGCGGTCAACACGCAGGCGCTGGAGGAGGCCGAGGCCCGCGCGCTCCTCGACCAGCTCGCCGTCTCGCACGGCCTGCCCGCGACCGACCCGGTGCGCTTCGGCGTCGAGGGTCTCGTCGATCGGATCGTCGCCGAGTTCCCGGGAGCCTGAGGCGATGACCCGCCGCCTCACCGTCGCCGTCGAGCGCTTCCCCATCGCGGGTGCCTTCACGATCTCCCGCGGCAGCCGCACGGAGGCCGCGGTGGTGGTCGCGCGCCTCAGTGACGAGGCGGGCTTTGCCGGGCAGGGCGAGTGCGTGCCCTACGCCCGCTACGGCGAGAGCGTGGAGAGCGTCGCCGCGCTGATCGCGGCGCAGGAGGAGGCCGTGGCGGCCGGGATCACGCGAGCCGAGTTGCTGGAGCGCCTGCCCGCGGGCGCGGCCCGCAACGCGCTGGACTGCGCGCTGCTCGACCTCGAGGCGAAGCAGCTCGGCCGGCCCGCCCACGAGATCCTCGGTCTCACGGCGCCGGGCCCGGCGGTCACCGCCTACACCTTGAGCCTCGGCACGCCGCAGAGCATGGAGGAGGCCGCCCGCAAGGCCGCCGCCCGCCCGCTCCTGAAGGTGAAGCTCGGCGGCGAAGGAGACCCGGAGCGGATCGCGGCGGTGCGCCGGGGCGCGCCGGATTCGCGCCTCATCGTCGATGCCAACGAGGCGTGGCGGCCGGAGACGCTGGCGGCGAACCTCGCGGCCTGCCTGGCGGCGGGCGTCGGCCTGATCGAGCAGCCGCTGCCCGCGGGCGAGGACGCGGCGCTCGAAGGGATGGAGCGCCCGATCCCGATCTGCGCCGACGAGAGCCTGCACGACCGGGCCGGGCTCGACGCGCTCGCCGGGCGCTACGACGCGATCAACATCAAGCTCGACAAGACCGGCGGCCTGACCGAGGCGGTGATGCTCGCCCACGAGGCGCGCGCGCGCGGCCTCTCCTTGATGATCGGCTGCATGGTCGGCACCTCGCTCGCCATGGCGCCCGCGATGCTGCTCGCCCACCACGCGGACTACGTCGATCTGGACGGCCCGCTGCTGCTGGCCCGCGACCGCGAGCCGGCGCTGCGCTTCGAGGGCAGCACGATCCACCCGCCGGAGCCGGCGCTCTGGGGGTGAGGCCTCAGCGCTGCGGCGTCGCCACCACGGCGAGGCCGAGGCGGTCGAGGGCGTCGCGCAGGGACGCGTCCTCGATGCGCGAGACGGCCTGGGCCACCTCGCCGCGCCGGCCGGGATCGATCTCCCGGCGCCGCGCGGGCGCCCCGGGCCGGCCGACCCGGTCCTGCTTCATCACGATCCGGCCGATGCAGGCCCAGCCGTAATGCGCGTTGATGCGCTGGATCACCACGGGGGCGAGGTGCTGCAGCTCGATCGCGAACACGCTCTCGACCTGCACCACGAGGGTTCCCGCATCGGGCGCCTCGGCGCTGTTGCGGCGCTTGCGCGGCCACTCGATCCGCGCGGGGCGACAGTAGCGGGCGAGCCGCGCGCCCACGATGTCGGGCCAGGCGGCCAGGATGTCGGTCGAGGCGAAGCCCTGCGCGGCAAAGGCCGGCCCGATGCAGCCCTCGATCAGTTCCGCCAGCGGTTTGACGCGCGCCATGGTCTCTCGAACGCCTCAGCGGCCACGCCCGCACGATAACCCGCCGATGGTTAACGCGGCAGCCCTTTGACCGGGCCCGCGCACCGGCTATCACCGCGGGGATGCCAGCGTCCGACTCGTCCGATCCGGGCCTCCCGCCCGCCCGCGCGGCCGACCTCCTCGCCTGGTACGACCGGCACCGCCGCGTCCTGCCCTGGCGGGCGCTTCCCGGCGAGACCCCCGACCCCTACCGGGTCTGGCTCTCCGAGGTGATGCTGCAGCAGACCACCATCGCGGCGGTCCGCCCCTATTTCGAGCGGTTCCTGGCGCGCTTCCCCGATATCGGCGCGCTTGCCAGCGCGCCCGAGGAGGCGGTGATGTCGGCCTGGGCCGGGCTCGGCTACTACTCGCGGGCGCGCAACCTGCACGCCTGCGCGAAGGCGGTGGCGGCGGCTAGGGCCTTCCCCGACACGGCCGAGGGCCTGCGCCGGCTGCCCGGCATCGGCGCCTACACGGCGGGCGCCATCGCGGCCATCGCCTTCGGGCGCGCGGAAGCCGCCGTCGACGGCAACGTCGAGCGCGTGATGAGCCGCCTCTACGCGGTGGAGGCGCCGCTGCCCGGGGCGCGGACGGAGATCCGGCGGCTGACGCAGGCCCTGGTGCCGGCGGAGAGACCGGGCGACTTCGCGCAAGGGCTGATGGATCTCGGCGCCACGATCTGCACGCCGAAGCGGCCCGCCTGCGCGCTCTGCCCCTGGCTCGCGCCCTGCCACGCCCGGGCCGCGGGCACGCAGGAGACCTTCCCGCGCAAGATCAAGGCAGTGAAGGGGGCGCTGCGGCGCGGCGCGGCCTTCGTGGTCGTGCGCGCGGGCGACGAGGCGGTGCTGCTGCGCACGCGGCCGCCGGAGGGATTGCTGGGCAACATGGCGGAGCCGCCAACGAGCGCCTGGGAGAGCGATTACGATCCGGCCGGCGCTCTCCTCGACGCGCCGCTCGACGCCCGCTGGAAGCGCCTGCCGGGCCTCGTGCGGCACGGCTTCACGCATTTCCCGCTGGAGCTGACGGTGTTCCTGGCCCGGGTCGCACTCAACACGGCGCCGCCCGCCGGCATGCGCTTCACGCCCCGGCGGGATCTCGCCGAGGAGCCCCTGCCCGGCCTGATGCGCAAGGTGCTGGCCCACGCCTTCGACCCGCGGCCGGAGCCCGAGAAGAAGCCGCGCGGCCGCCCCAAGAAGGAGCCGCCGCCGATGCCCCTCCTCGCGGTGTTCGACGAACCCGAGGTGGTGGCCGAGCCCCCGCCGCGCTTCCGCCCGGTGCCGAAGCCGCGCCCGCGCATCGCGGAGGTGCCGCCTCCGGACACCGAGGAGATGTTCTCCGACGAGCCGCCGCCGGAGGTGTCGACCCCGCGCCGGCCGGTGCGGGGGGCGGGCCGGCGGCGCTGACGGCGATGTCGAGCCGCCATTCCCTGCAGACGGGCCACCGTCCCGCTTCCTCGATCCCCGGCCACGGGCGGGCGCACCCGCTATTCCCGTCCCTTCGCGGGACGGGAGAGCGCATGGTTCGGTGCGTTCGATCCCAGGACCCGTTCACCCCTCCGCGAACAGCTCCGGGTGCCTGAGCCGCAGCGCGTAGACCAGTACCAGGGTCTTCATGTCCGCGATGGTGCCGCGCTCGCTCATCGCCGCGACTTCGGCGAGCGGTAATTCGTGCACGGTGATCGCCTCGTGCTCGTCGGCGAGACCGCCGCCGGGGCCGGCCTTGTCGGACTCCGAATAGGGAGCGAGGAACAGGTCCATCCGCTCGGTCGAGATGCCGGGCGCGGTCCAGGCGCTGACCACGAGCTCGAGCGCGTCCAATCGCAGGCCGGTCTCCTCGAAGGCCTCGCGGCGGGCGCCCTCCTCGGGATTGCCCTCGTCGAGGATGCCGGCCGGCGCCTCGATCATCTCGGGGGGGCCGTCGGCGTAGAGGACGGGGGCGCGGAACTGCGAGATCAGTACGGCGGTGCGCCGGACCGGATCGTAGGGCAGCACCGCGACCGCGCGCCCGTGATCCTCGATCTCGCGCTTCACGCGCGTGCCGTCCGCCATCGTCACCTCGGCGACGAGGAAGCGGGCCCAGCCGTCGTGGATGAGGCGGGTGCCGCCGATATAGGGTGCCATCTGCCGGAGATTCCTGCCGTTCGTCCTGAGCGCTGCGGGGAGCGCATGGCTCAGGAATGCGGCGTCATCGCGAAGCCCCGGAGAAAGCTCTGCGAATCCGCGGCGGCGCCGCGATCACCCGGAGCCGTCGGCCCCGCGGAGGACGACGAACCGGAGCACGCCGCCTTCTCGCGCGCTCGATTCCAGGCGATGCCCGTCCTCCCGGAGGAGGTTCGGAATGTCGATGGCCGCCATCGGGTCGGTGCAGGTGAGGGTGAGGCGCGCCCCGGGCGCGAGCGTCCGGAGGGCCTTGCGCGTCCGGAGTACCGGCAGCGGGCATTTCAGGCCCGTCAGATCCAGATCGACCCCGTCCGCCATGACCGCACGCGAGAAAGCCCCGCCGACGCGGTGCGCCGACAGGGCTTTCCTTAGTGGGTCCGGTTCGGCCTGTCAGCCTTACCAGCCGCCGTAGCCGTAATAGCCGCCATAGGCCGGGTAGCCGTACCCGTAGCCGACCGGCGCGTAGCCGTAGGCGGGGTAGCCGTAACCGTAGCCGCCGCCGTAGCCGCCATAGTAGCCGTAGCGCGGGGCCGCGCTCGCCGCGATGGCGCCGCCGATCAGGCCGAGGGCCGCGCCGGCCGCGAGGGCGCCGCCGACATTACGGCGATAGCCGTAGCCCCGGTAGCCGTAGCCGCCGTACCCGCCGCGCCAGCCGTAGCCGCGGCCGTAGTAGCCGCCGCGCCAGCCGACATTGTCGACCGTGGCGTTGGCGCCGCCCACCTGGTTGCCCGACAGGGCAGGAAGCGGGGCCGCCTGCGCGGTCTGCACGGCACCGATCGAGGTCCCGAGTGCCGTGACGCCGGCCAGGGCGAGAGTCATGAAGCGCGACATGATCGCGATCTCCTGAGCATGGGAAGGTCCCGGAAAACGGCGGGACCGCCCCTCTCGTTCCAGTCCGTACGGTCGCAGGCCCACGAAAGTGCGCGGCCGCACACGGGTCCGTGCCGGGACCCGCTCGGGCGCTTCAGAAGATGCAGGCCTCGAAGGCCGGCTCCACCGAGCGCTGCCACGCGCCCTCGTAGGCGGCGAGCCGGTCCTCCGCGCGCGAGCGCCCGGCCGCCACGATGGCCTCCAGCGGCTGCAGGTAGATCGTCTCGTCCCGGCCCGACGCGTCCCGGCGGGCGCGGGCCTGCAGGCCGGCGCGCGCGATGGCCAGGGCCTCCGCCGCGACCGCCCCGAGGCTGCGCCCACAGATCGGCGTGGCGAGGCCCAGCCGCGGCACGGTGGCGCGCATGGCCTCGCGCCCCTGCGCGCTCCAGCCCTTGGTGAGGTCGAGGCCCGCGTCGAGGGCGGCCTCGTCGTAGAGCAGGCCGGTCCAGAAGGCGGCCTGCGCGGCGATCATGTCCGGGCCGCCGACATCCGCGCCGCGCATCTCGAGGAAGCGCTTCAGGCGCACCTCCGGGAAGGCGGTCGAGGCGTGGTTGGCCCAGTCCGAGACGGTGGCGTACTCGCCGGGCAGCTGCGCGAGCTTGCCCGCCATCAGGTCGCGAAAGGAGGCGCCCGAGACGTCATGGTAGGTGTCGCCCCGCTTGACGAAGTACATCGGCATGTCGAGCAGCCAGTCGACGTAGCCCTCGTAGCCGAAGCCCGGTTCGAAGGCGAAGCCCAGCATGCCGGTGCGGTCGGCGTCGGTGTCGCGCCAGATCTCGGAGCGGCGGGAGAGGAAGCCGTTCGGGCGCCCGTCGGTGAAGGGCGAGTTGGCGAAGAGCGCGGTCGCCACGGGCTGCAGGGCGAGCGAGGCGCGCAGCTTCCTGACCATGTCGGCTTCGGAGGCGAAATCGACGTTCACCTGCACGGTGGCGGTCCGCAGCATCATGTCGAGGCCGAGGCTGCCGACCTTGGGCATGTAGCCCGCCATGATCCGGTAGCGGCTCTTCGGCATGACGGGCGTCTCCTCGCGCCGCCATTTCGGGCTCATGCCGAGATCGAGGAAGCCGATGCCGAGCGGGTCGGCCGCCCGCTTCGTGGCGGCGAGGTGCTCGTCGAGCTCCCGCACGGTGGCGTGCACGTCGGGCAGCGCCGCGCCGGAGAGTTCGAACTGCCCGCCGGGCTCGATCGAGATCGCCCCGCCCGCCTCCGCGTGCAGGCCGATGATGTTGCCGAGATCGAGGATCGGCTCCCAGCCGGTCTCGCGGCGCAGGCCTTCGAGCAGCGCCCGGATGCCGTGCTCGCCCCCGTAGGGCACGGGCGTGTTGTCCGCCCGGTAGAACGGGATCTTCTCGTGCTCGGTGCCGATGCGGAACTGCTCGCGCGGCTTCTCGCCTTCCGCGAACCAAGCGATCAGCTCGGCGCGCGTGGTGAGCGGGGTGGTGTCGGAGATGTCGCGCGCCATGCGCCTTCTTCCCGTGCGTCGTCGTCTGCGATGGGTTGAAGCGCGCCGGGCGTGCCGGCGAGTCCAAGGTCCCGACCCGTTGAACGGGATGTCGTGCGCTTAATCCAGCCGGCAAGGCGCGACAACGCGCTCGCGTGCGGCCCCGCCGCGCCGTTTCCGCCCATCCGGGCGGCCCGAGCCCCTCCATGTGCGTCCGCGCACACGGCCAAGCCTGGGATCACCGTGGTCCTCGGGTCCTTCGGTCCAGGGGGGCGAAGCCCCCGGTTTGGGATCGGCCTCAGGGATCCGAGACTTGTCCGCTTCCCTGCCGGGCGTCGCCGAGCACGGCCTGGACCAGGGCGAGCACCGCGACCGCGGCGGTGTCGGCCCGCAGAATGCGTGGCCCCAGCGAGAGCGCGACGGTGTTCGGGCGGGCGGCGATCAGGTCTCGCTCCTCGGGCGCGAACCCGCCCTCCGGCCCGACCAGCACGGCGAGCGGGGGCGGTGCGGCCGGGTCGCCCGCGCCGCGCAGCGCCGCGACCGGGTCGGCGACGGGCGCGTCCTCGTCGCAGAAGACCAGCAGGCGCTCCGGCGCGAGCGCGGCCAGGGCTTCGGGCAGGCGCGCGGGCTCGGCGACCGCCGGGATCGCCAGGATGCCGCACTGCTCGGCGGCCTCCACCACGTTCGCCCCGAGACGTTCCAGGTTGATCCGCTCCCCTTGCGTGTAGCGGGTGAAGACCGGCCGGATCGTGCCCGCGCCCATCTCGACCGCCTTCTGGGCGAGGTAGTCGAGGCGCGCGCTCTTCAGGGGTGCGAAGAGGTAGTGCAGGTCCGGGGCCGCATTCTGGGGACGGGTCCGCTCGACCACCATCAGGTCGGCGCTCTTGCGGCCCGAGGGGACGAGGCTCGCCCGCCACTCGCCGTCGCGCCCGTTGAAGAGCAGGACCGGATCCTCGGGCTTCCGGCGCAGGACGTTGAGCAGGTAGTTCGCCTGCGCCCGGTCGAGCGGCAGGCTGGCGCCCGCGTGGAGATCCGCCGCGACATGGAGCCGGGGCGCGGTGAAGTCGTAGGCTGCCATGCCGGTCTGGTCGCGCGGGGCGCGGCCCCTGTCAACGCATCGCGCCCGGGAGCACCGAAACGTTGCCGAAAGGTTACAGCGGGGCTTTTTCAGCCCGAACCGCCCCTCCCGCGGCAACCCTTCGCGCCTTCGCGGTTGGCAGCGGCGGCCCGCGTCTTGATTGACGCCACATTCCTGTGGCGAACCGGACACCAAGAACACAGCCGCCGTTCCGGCCGGGCTCCGGCGCCCGGCGCAGCCCAGAATGGCGGCCCCAGGGATACGGCCCAAAGGACCCCAGGAGTCTAGGCGATGGCATTCAGGACCTGCGTACTGGCCGCGGCGGCGCTCGCCGGCAGCACCCTCTGGGGCGCCGCCGCCCTGGCCCAGTCGTCGAGCGATTGCGGCGCGATCCAGAAGACCCTGGAGGAGCGCAAGGCCCTGGTCGCGAAGGCGAACGCCGCCTCGACCTCGAAGAAGAAGATGACCCCGCAGGAAGCCTGCGCCCTGTTCGGCAAGCTGCAGCAGAACGGCGCCTCCGGCATCAAGTGGATCGAGGCCAACAAGGAGTGGTGCTCGATCCCCGATTCGTTCGCGCAAGGGTTCAAGGCCGACAACCAGAAGGTCGGCGAGGTCCGCACCAAGGTCTGCGGCATGGCGGCCCAGGCCGCCAAGATGGAGGCGCAGGCCCGCGCCCAGGCGGCGAACGGCGGCGGCGGCGGCCTGCTCGGCGGGCCCGGCCTGACCGGCTCGTTCAAGCTGCCCCAGGGCGCGCTCTGATCCTCCGGTGCGCGCGGCGCACGGGGTGAGCGGCCCCGCGGACGGGCGCGAAGCGGCCGCGGACGGACGCGTCGCGGACGCGGTCGCGGGACACTGGGTCGACCGGCTCGCGCCGCGGGCTGCCCGGCCCTATCTGCGGCTCGCCCGCATCGACCGGCCCATCGGCTGGTGGCTGCTGCTCCTGCCCTGCTGGTGGTCCGCCGCGCTCGCCGCGACCCGGGCCGACCATCCCTGGCCCGATCCCTGGCACCTCGCGCTGTTCCTCGTCGGCGCCGTGGCCATGCGCGGGGCCGGCTCGACCTACAACGACATCGCCGACCGCGACCTCGACGCCCAGGTGGAGCGCACGCGCTCGCGCCCCCTCCCCTCCGGGCAGGTCCGCCCCCGGGCGGCGGCCCTGTTCCTGATCGCGCAGGCGCTGGTCGGCCTCGCGGTGCTGCTGCAGTTCAACGGCACGGCGATCCTCGTCGGCCTGTGCTCGCTGGTGCCGGTGGCGATCTACCCGTTCATGAAGCGGGTGATGCCGATGCCGCAGGCCGTGCTCGGGCTGGCCTTCGCCTGGGGCGCGCTGATGGGCTGGGTCGCGGTGTTCGGCACGCTCGGCGCGCCGGCGCTCGCGCTCTACGCGGGCTCGGTCGCCTGGGTCGTCGGCTACGACACGATCTACGCCGTGCAGGACATCGAGGACGACGAGATCGCCGGGATCCGCTCCTCGGCCCGCCTGTTCGGCGACCGGCTGAGGTTGGCCGTGGGCCTCTGCTACGGGATCTCCGCGCTGTGCATCGCGCTCGCCGTGCGGGGCGCAGGGTGCGGGCCCCTGGCCTATCTGGGCGTCGCGGCCTTCGCGAGCCATCTCGCTTGGCAGGTCTGGTCCCTGCGGGAGCGGGACGGGCGCGGGGCACTGACCCTGTTCCGGGCCAACCGCGGGGCGGGTCTCATCCTGTTCGCGGGGCTGGCCGCCGATACGGTGGCGCTCGGCTGGCTGTACTGAAGCGCTCTCAGGTCCGGGCGATGATCTCGTTCTCGCCCCGGTGGATCAGCGGGCGGGCCGGCAGGCGGCCGGTCTTGCGGCGGACGAGGAAGCGCGGGCGCCGGTCGCAGAGCGAGCCGTGGCGGCGGCGCATCCGGGTCTTGCCGAGCGCGAGGCGGCCGAGCTGCTGCGAGACCGGGCAGAGCACGCCGTCCTCGCGCACGATCATCCGGGCAAGGCCCGCCCGCTGGGCGATGTCGCGCCACACGGCGACGACCTCCTCCTCGCAGAACGGCCCGAGCTGGTCGAACACCCGGCCCTCGGCGTCGACGAGCGCCAGCTTGAAGCGATCCTCACCGCTCATCTCGCTCTCGTCGCCCGCGAAGGCGAGGGCGACGCCGGCGGGCTTCGCGCCCTGCTGGCCGGCGCCGAACACCGGGAGCGCCGGGAAGGCGGCGGGCCAGACCGGGGCGGAGGCGCCGTCCTGGCAGTGGATCTCGTGCGGGCTCGCCATGGTTTCGAAGGTGTTCATCGGTTCGATGCCCTGTTGCAAGTGGCGATCTCTGTCGGACCGTCCGTTATGCAGAGCAGATTGGGCCCCGACCTCCCTCGATGACCTTAAGAGCCAGCGTTAAGCGAATCTGGACCCGGGGGTTGCTGGCGGAATGCTCAACGCTTCCTTGCCCCGATGCGACGGATGCGACCGATCCGACCGGCGGTGCCACGCTGCTTGTGGCCCCCAGCACCGCACCTTAGAACAGGTGGCACCGCCGGCCTCGCCGGCCCGACCCTCTCTCGTCCCCGTGTCGCCCGGTCCGCAAGCAGGGATCGCCGCGCCGCTTTGGGGCCGACCCGAACCGGATCACGGATGCCCGACCCGATCTCCGCCGATGCCGTGTCCGCGCTGATGCCGGCCCTGCGCGGCGCGCTCCGCGAGGCGGCGGACCTCGCCCTGCCCTTCTTCCGCCGGGGCGACCAGACCTCGGCGCGGGTCTGGTCGAAGGCCGGCGGCTCGCCCGTGACGGAGGCCGACGTCGCCGTCGACACCTTCCTGAAGATCCGCCTGAGCGAGCTGGTGCCGCAGGCCGCGTGGCTGTCGGAGGAGACGGCGGACGACCACGCCCGGATCGGGCGCGACCTCGTCTGGATCGTCGATCCGATCGACGGCACGCGCGCCTTCCTGTCGGGCCATCCGGACTGGTCGATCGCGGTGGCGCTGCTGTCGGCGGGCGAGCCGCTCGTCGGCTTCGTGCACGCCCCCGTCTGCGGCAAGGCCTACGAGGCCGTGCGCGGGCAGGGCGCCACCTGCAACGGGGAGCCGATCCGGGTCTCGGAGCGCGCGGACCTGCCCGGCGCGCGCGTCACCGGCCCCAAGCCGATGTTCGACCGGCTCGAGCGCGGCGTGGCGCGCGGGGGGGCGAGCGCGGATTTCACGACGGTCGAGCGCATTCCCTCGCTCGCCCTGCGGCTGGCGCGGGTGGCCGAGGGCGCGATCGATCTCGGCCTGATCACCGCGAATGCCCGAGACTGGGATCTGGCGGGTGCGGATCTCGTCCTGCGCGAGGCCGGCGGCAGCGTGCGCGATCGCGGGGGCCGGATGCCGGCCTACAACCGGCCCGAACCCGTGCACGGCGAACTCGTCGCGGTCACGGACGGCTTGCGCGATCAGGCGCTGTCGGCCTGGCAGATGGGTGGGTAGGGGACGGCCGGAGGGCAGCTTGCCGAACGGGCCGCCCCGAGGAGGCCCCGAGGAGGCTCAGATCGCGGCTTCCCGCAGCCGCACGGTGTCGGGCGCGAGGCCGAGGCGCTCGGCGAGATGCCAGCGCAGTTCGCGCGGCGAGTGGTAGCCGTAGCTGCGGTCGATCAGATGGGAAAGGTCGGCCCTGCGCCCGGCGCGGGAGGCTTCGTTGAGGGTCCTGACCCGAAAGGTCGGCGCGTCGGTGACGGGCGACCGGGCGCTCTTGAGGCGCGTGTACTCGAACTGCATGTCTTTTCTTGTTCTGTCCAATGTCGGCGCAGGTGATGCCCGGTCCGTCCGGCCCCTGCGACTCCGTTTCTTCGTGTGCTTTCGACCGTCCGGCGCGACCGGTCCCGCGGATGAGCGCGGGACGGCAGCGTCGGAGGGCTTCGGCCGGGTTCCGGCCGCGTGGAGCGGGCTCCGGTTGCGAGAGCCGCGGGAGGGTGCGTCAGGCCGCCTGGAGGTTGCCCGCGGCTTCCTTGCCGCTGCGCTTGTCGGCCACGATCTCGTAGGAGAGCTTCTGGCCCTCGACGAGGTTACGCAGCCCAGCGCGCTCCACGGCGGAGATGTGGACGAACACGTCCTTGCCGCCGTCGTCGGGCTGGATGAAGCCGTAGCCCTTGGTCTCGTTGAACCACTTCACGGTGCCGGTATTCACGTATAGTACCTCGTATCGTCCATAAGAAGACGACGATCCGTACGCCCGAGGACGCAGATCGCTTCGTCTTCGAAAGTCTTGCAGAGCAGGCAGGGCGCGAGACGCTGAACCTTGAAAAGCGTCGGTCTCGATCGGTGGCCCTCCACGGACATATCTAGTGGGTCCTTGCGGCCGCAACAAGGCGAGGCCGCCATCCAATTTCCCTCCGGGCCCCGCGGCCTTCTCGCCGGAGGAGCCGCACGGCCCTGTGAATCCGGGCCGGCGCGGTGCATATATGGTACGCGTTCAGGCAGTTAGGCGATCCATGGCAGGCATCTCGGTTTCGTTGGAAGGAGCCAACATTCAGCTCTCCTTCCAGAAGGACGATCAGGCGACGGCCGTGGTGATGGATGCGCGCGCCGCCCGCGCCCTGGTGCGGGCCGTCGGCCAGCTGCTCACCGCGATCGACGACTCGGAGGAGCCCGAACTGCCGGAGGATCTGAGCGACGAGGAGGTCGCGATGCTCGACGTCACCTCCTCGGCGATCGAGGTCGGGACCGACGAGCAGGGGCAGGCCGTGGTCGCGCTGCAGGCGGGCGCCCTGCCGCCCTTCCAGCTTCGACTGACCGACGAGGAGGCCCGCCACGTCGCGACGAGCCTCGCCGAGATCCTGAACGCGCCGCGCGACGTGCGGGCCTCGCACGGCGGCCACTGAGGCCTCCGGCCGGGAGGCTCCTCCCCCGCGGGGGGAGGAAGACGGCGCCCGCTACATCCGCACGCCCGGATCGGTCGGGCTGCCGGGAAAGACGTCGGGCTCGGAGCCTGGGCCGCCCGGCTCGCCGATGCCGGGATCGTTCACCGGGTAGGGCGTGCGCGGGCCGGTGGGGCCGACATCCGGCAGATCGTCGGGCTGGGGCGGCGGCGGAAGGTCGCCGGGCGCGGGGTCGGGCGTCGGAAGGCCGGGATTGGCCATGCGCGGATCTCCTGGTTGTCGGGCTGGCTGTCTGGGATGTGTGGGCTAACGGCCGCGCCGCCCGCCTGTTCCGGCCCGACGCCGACGCGGGCCCGCCCTGCCCTCACCGGGCGGAACGCCGCGACGCCGCTCCCGTTGCCAGTCCAGTCCAACGACGAAACGGGAGACGACGCCATGCCCGACATCAAGCAGTCCAAGGTCCTGATCCTCGCCACCGACGGGTTCGAGGAGACCGAACTGACCGTGCCGCTGACCAAGCTGCGGGAAGCGGGCGCGACCGTGCACGTGGTCGCCCCGAAATCCCGCGAGGCGAAGGAATCGATCCGCGGCTGGGACAAGACCGATTGGGGCAAGAACGTCGCGGTCGATCACGATCTGGAGGCGATCGACGCCGCCGCCTACGACGCGCTCGTCCTGCCGGGCGGCCAGATCAACCCGGACAAGCTGCGCCTCGAGCCGAAGGCGCTGGAGGTGATCAAGGGCTTCCTCACCTCCGGCAAGGTGGTCGCCGCGATCTGCCACGCGCCCTGGCTGCTGATCGAGACCGGCGCCGTGAAGGGCCGCGACGTGACCTCGTTCAGCTCGATCAAGACCGACGTGATCAACGCGGGCGGGCGCTGGCACGACAAGGAGGTCGTGACCGACCAGGGCATCATCACCAGCCGCAATCCCGGCGACCTCGACGCCTTCGTGGCCAAGATCATCGAGGAGGTGCGCGAGGGCAAGCACGAGGCCCGTCAGCTCGCCGCCTGACCCGCCGCACCGGAGCTGAGAACGAGAGAGGCCCGCACGCCGTCGGCGTGCGGGCCTCTTGTCTTTAGGCGCCGAGGGCCGAGGCCTCAGTTCGCCTCCTCGTCGCCGGGCTCGAAGGTCTCCGGCATGGTCGACTCGGCGCTGGCGACCGGCGTCGGCGCGCTGATCGTCGAGGGCACGTTCACGCCGTCGCGCTTGTAGATGTCGTCGCGGAACTGCACGAGGCCGTCCGGGGTCGACCAGGCGGTGATGTAGGTCCAGTAGACCGGCACCGGCTGGGTCAGCGTGGCGTCGATGCGCTTGCCGCTCTCGATCGCCTGCTCGACCTGCTCGCGGCCCCAGCCGGGCGTGTCCTTCAGGAGCCACGTGATGTACTCGCGCACGTTCTGCACGCGCACGCAGCCCGAGGAGATGAAGCGGAAGTCGTCGCCGAACACGCCCTTGGTGTTCGTGTCGTGCATGAACACGCCGTAGGGGTTCGGGATGTTGATGCGCACGATCCCCATCGAGTTGAAGTCGGCGCCCGAATCCTGCCGGTAGGTGTAGCGCGTGCCCTCGTCCGAGAACCAGTTCACCGACTTCGGCGAGATCTCGCCGCCGCCCGACAGGATGCGGATCTTGTTGTCGGTGAGGTAGTTCGGATCCTTCTGCATCTTCGGGATGAGGTCCTTCTTCACGATCGAAGCCGGGACCGTCCAGGTCGGGTTGAAATTGATCTGCGTCGCCTTGGTGTTCATGATCGGCGACTGGCGGTCGATCTTGCCGACGCCGGCGGCGTGCAGGGTCACGACCTGCCCGTTCTCGACCGTCTGGACGAGGGCCGCCGGGATGTTGGTGATGACGAAGCGGTTGCCGAGGTTGCCCGAGTAGGAGCGCAGGCGCACCGCGTTGATCTCGAGCTGGCGCAGGCGGATGTCGGCCGGCACGTTCATGGCCTGCTGCGTGGCGAGGCTCATGGCGCCGGTCTGGCTGAGCCCGTGGCGGGCCTGGAAGCGCTTCACGCCGGCGGCCACGTAGGAATCGTAGACGCCCGAGGTGCCGGCGGCCGCGTCGAGGTCGCCGGTGACGATGAGGCGCTGGCGGACGGCCGCGACCGCCGGGCCCTTGGCGCCGATGCGCAGGCGGTCGGCGCCGCCGACCTGCCGCCAGCCGCCGCGGGCGACGATGTCCTTGTAGCGCTCGACCATCTGCTCGGTCGCCGCCACGGTCTGGGGCGACAGGATCGGGGTGGACGAGCGCTGCACCTGCATGGCGGCGGGCGATGCGTAGTCCTGCGCCCACTCGGCCTGGGCGAAGCCGCCCGGTTCGCGGGCGAGGGCGCCGCCCGCGGTGGCGGCGGTGGCGAGCAGCGCGAGGCTCGTGGAGACCCGCAGGGTTGCCAGTTTCAGCATGGGCCGGTGGCTCTGTCCGTCGGTGGGCGAGATACGGGTTCGGCAGGCCGGATCGCCCGCCGCGCCCCTTGTCGCCGGGGTATCTGGGTACGGTTAAGAACCCATGGGGACCCGGCCAGAATGTGGCGCGCGGGTGCGGCGGCGCACCCGCCACGGCCCCGCTCGTCCCGTCGCCCGGCTGCCCGAGCGTGGCCGTGGCAGAAAAGCCGCACCGTCGCGTTTCGGGACCGGGCCGTCCCGCACCGGGACGGCAAGCGCCGGTCACGGCCCCGCCCCTCCCCTTCCGGCGCGTCGCCGCCGGTGCGGCGCCGGCGCATTAACGTTATGTTTAGCTATCGTTACCGGATCGCCCCGCGGGGCGCTAGGATTGCGTCCACGACCACGCGATCGGCGTGCGGATCCCGACACGGGACGCCGCCCGAACCGGGGTTCAGGAGGCAAGATGAACGGCTTCGACGTCACGTTCCGCGACGAGCGCGACTGGGTGGATTTCGGCCGGACCTATGTGGGGTCGGAGGCCTTCCGCGCCCTCTTCCGCGACGGCATGGCGCTGGTCGAGGAGACCGCGGCCTATCTCGACGGCGAGGGCCGCGAGGAGTCCCGCCTGATCTCGCGCGACGCAACCCTCTGCTACGCCTCAGAGAGCATGCGGCTGACCACGCTGCTGATGCAGGTCGCCTCGTGGCTCCTGGTGCAGCGCGCCGTCTCCGAGGGCGAACTGACCCCGAGCCAGGCCCTTCAGGAGAAGAACCGCGTGCGGCTCGCCGCCGCCGAGCCGCCGAAGCCCGAGAGCTTCGGCCTGCTACCGGTGCGGCTCCAGAACCTGATCCTGCGCACCCGTCGCCTGCACAGCCGCATCCTGCACCTCGACGGCCTGATCTCGGAAGACCGTCCGGCCCCGGTGCCGCGCGAGAGCCCGGTGGCGGCCCAGCAGGGCCTGCTCCGCTCGGTCTTCCAGCACCACTGAGGACGCGCCCGTCGTCCCCTCTCGCTCTGGGGAGGGAGAGGGACGCACGGGGCCCGAAGCACCGTGCGGGCACGAAAAAAGGGGCGCTTCCTTGCGGAGGCGCCCCTTTTTCATGCCGTCCCGGAGGCCGGCGCGCCGCCTCAGCGGCGGCCGACGAGGTTGCCGAAGCGCGAGTTGAAGCGCGAGACGCGGCCGCCGCGATCGAGCATCTTCTGCTCGCCGCCGGTCCAGGCCGGGTGGGTGAGCGGATCGATGTCGAGGTTCAGCGTGTCGCCTTCCTTGCCGTAGGTCGAGCGCGTCCGGTAATCGCTGCCGTCGGTCATCACGACCTTGATGAAGTGGTAGTCGGGGTGCTCGGTACCCTTGGCCTTCGCGGCCGCGTCCTTCGCCATGACCTTTGTCCCTGCAGTGCCGTCCGGGTGGGGATCGCCCCGCCCGCCGGGTTGACCTGGTGTTCTTGGAATTGTTGCAATGAACCCGAGGTTCATGGCAACGGCTCGTGCAACGCCGACCGGCCCGTCTCTAGAGGCCCGCGGCCATTCAACACGCGCAATCGGATGAAGCCGCGCGTATATCCCAGGCTCCGTCCGCGAACAAGCGCACTCGTACAGGGTGGGATCCGAACGGAACGCCATGGGTAAGACAACACGCGGGGCCGAGGGGCGCGGCAAGGCATCGCTCGGCGCCCTGCGCCCCCTCCTCCCCTACGCCGCGCGCTATCGCGGCCGCATGCTCGCGGCGCTGGTCGCGCTGGCCGCCGCCTCCGCCGCCACCCTGACGGTGCCGATCGCGATGCGGCGGGTGATCGACCACGGCTTCTCGGCCGAGGGCTCCGCCGTCATCGACGCCTATTTCCTGGCGCTGCTGGGCGTGGTCACGGTGCTGGCGCTGGCCTCGGCCGCCCGCACCTACACTGTGACGACGCTCGGCGAGCGCGTGGTGGCGGACCTGCGAAGCGCCGTCTTCGCCCGCCTCACGGTGCTCGACCCGGCCTTCTTCGACCGCACGCAGTCCGGCGAGATCGTCTCGCGGCTCACCGCCGACGCCACGCAGGTGAAGGCGGTGTTCGGCGTCTCGATCTCGATCCTGCTGCGCAACCTGTTCCTGTTCATCGGCGCGGTCGCCATGATGGTGGTGACGAGCCCGCGGCTCTCCGTGATGGTGCTGGCGGCCATCCCGCTCATCGTCTTCCCGCTGATCGTCTCGGGCCGCGGCGTGCGCCGCCGCTCGCGCGCCGCGCAGGACCGGCTCGCCGACGCCTCCGCGTACGCGGCCGAAGCCGTGGGGGCCGTGCGCACCATGCAGGCCTTCGGCCGCTCGGAGGCCACCGCCGCCCGCTTCGCCGCGGCCTCGGAGGAGGCCTACGGGGCGGCCCGCAACTCGATCCGGGCCCGCGCCCTACTGACGGGCGTCGCCATCTTCCTGATCTCGACCAGCGTCGTCGGGGTGATGTGGTACGGGGCGCAAGGGGTGCTCAGCCACCAGATGAGCGCCGGCCAGCTCTCGCAGTTCGTGCTCTACGCGGTGTTCGGCGCGGGCGCGCTCGGCCAGCTCTCCGAGGTCTACGGCGAGATGGCGCAGTCGGCCGGCGCCGCCGAGCGCCTGGCCGAGATCCTGGCCGCCGAGCCGGCGATCGGCCGGCCGGCCGATCCAGTGGCTCTACCCGTCCCCGCCCGCGGCGCCGTGACCTTCGAGGCCGTGCGCTTCGCCTACCCGACCCGCGAGGAGAAGCCGGCCCTCGACGGTCTCACCTTCCGCGCGGCGCCCGGCGAGCGCATCGCGCTGGTCGGCCCGTCGGGTGCCGGCAAGAGTACCGTGCTGCAACTGCTGCTGCGCTTCTACGACCCGCAGGCGGGCCGCGTGCTGGTCGATGGCGTCGATCTCGTCCGCACCGATCCGGACGACCTGCGCGCCCGCATGGCGCTGGTGCCGCAGGACCCGACCGTGTTCTCCGGCACGGTGATGGAGAACATCCGCTACGGCCGCACCGAGGCCGGCGAGGCGGAGGTGCGGCGCGCGGCCGAGCTCGCCCACGCGGCCGGCTTCATCGAGGCCCTGCCGCAGGGCTACCACACCCAGATCGGCGAGCGCGGCGTGACGCTGTCGGGTGGCCAGCGCCAGCGCATCGCCATCGCGCGGGCGATCCTGAAGGACGCGCCGATCCTGCTCCTCGACGAGGCGACCTCGGCCCTCGATGCCGAATCGGAGCGGGCTGTGCAGCAGGCGCTCGACACGCTGATGCGGGGCCGCACTACACTGGTCATCGCCCACCGGCTCGCCACGATCCGCGCCGCCGACCGCATCCTCGTCCTCGACGAGGGCCGGATCGTCGAGGCGGGCACGCACGAGAGCCTGCTGGCGCAGGGCGCGCTCTACGCGCAGCTCGCCGCGCTCCAGTTCACCGACGCGCTGGACGAGACCGCCCGCGGCAAGGGCCAGCGGGCGCGGACGGAGACGCTGCCGGCGGCGGAGTAGCGGCGGCGCCTTCAAGGAAGCCCGTGCCTCCTGCGGGCAGCCACCGCGAGAGTCGGCGGATCCCTTCTCCCTGCCGTGCGGGGAGAGGGCATCGGCGACCTCGTCGTCGCCGAAGCGAGGCGGCGCATCGATCCCGAAGGGACCGACCCGGGGGTTGATGGGGCTTCGACGAAAGAGGCTTGTCCGGATCCGCCCCCTCACCGCCGCTGCGGCCTCGCCTCAGCCTCCCGCAGGCACGACAAGGTGCCCGCGGGCCTCTCCCCGCACGCGGGGAGAGGGAGAGCCGCGGTAGCCAGTGTGATCGACCGGAAACGATCTCGCGTAGCGGACGAGATGCGTCGAAGAGAGTCGAACCCCTTTAGCGCCGCGCGGGGATCAGCGCCCCGAGCGCGGCGACGAGCCAGCCGGCCATCAGGGCGGTGCCGCCGATCGGCGCGGCCATCGGGAAGAGCGGCCTCGTATAGAGCGCCCGCAGCGCGAGGTCGCCGCTGAACAGGGCGAGGCCGGCGAGCAGCAGGAGCGCGGCGAGCCGCGTCGGCCACGCCCGCGTCAACCCGGCACCGCCCAGCGCGGCCAGGGCCAGGATCGCAGGCGCGTGGAAGAGCAGGAACTGCGCGGCGGTCTTCAGCGAATCCGTGCCCGTCCCATGCGCGGCCGCGGCGGAGGCCGCAACGCCGAGTCCGCCCGCGAGGGCGGCCAGCGCGACGACCAGCCGGTCGGCAAGGCTCACGGCGCGCGCTCCGCGAGCAGCCGGGCGATCGCCGCGCGCAGCTCCGGCACGCCGCTGTCGTCGCGGCTCGAGGTCAGGATGATCTGCGGGAAGGCCGCCGGGCGCCGGGCAAGCGCGGCCTCGATGCCGGCGAGCCTGTTCGCGACCTCGGACTTCTTCAGCGCGTCGGCCTTCGTCAGTACGATCTGGTAGCTGACGGCCGCCTTGTCCAAGCCGTCGAGCACGTCGGTGTCGAGGCTCTTCAGGCCGTGGCGCGCGTCGATCAGCACGAAGACCCGGGCGAGGTTGGCGCGGCCCTTGAGGTAGTCGTGGATCAGCCGCGTCCAGGCCTCGACCTTCGCCTTCTCGACCGCGGCGTAGCCGTAGCCCGGCATGTCCACGAGGCTGAGGCGCGGACCGACCTTGAAGAAGTTGAGCTGCTGCGTCCGCCCCGGCGTGTGCGAGGTGCGCGCCAGCGTGTTGCGGCCGGTGAGCGCGTTGATCAGGCTCGACTTGCCGACATTCGAGCGACCCGCGAAGGCGATCTCGACATCCTCCATCGGCGGTAGCCGGTCGAGGGTCTGGGCGGCGGCGTAGAAGTCGGCGGCGCCCGCGAAAAGCAGGCGGCCGGCCTCGATGAGGCCGGCCTCCTTGTCGTCGTCCGTCTGGTTCACGAGGCGGGTCTCAGCTCTTGGCGGCCACGTTCTTCGACGCGCCGCGACGGAACGTGCCCCTGAGGTTGTCCCACAGCTCTACCTTCACGCCGTTGCGGCGCATGATGACGTATTGCTGGATCACCGAGAGGGTGTTGTTCCAGGCCCAGTAGATCACCAGGCCGGCCGGGAACGAGCCGAGCATGAAGGTGAAGATGATCGGCATGAAGGTGAAGACCTGCGCCTGGACCGGGTCCGGCGGCGCGGGGTTCATCTTCATCTGCACGAACATCGTGATGCCCATGATGATCGGCCAGATGCCCAGATGCACGAAGTCGGGCGCGGCGTAGGGCAGAAGGCCGAACAGGTTGAGGAAGCTCGTCGGATCGGGCGCCGCCAGATCCTGGATCCAGCCGAAGAAGGGCGCGTGCCGCATCTCGATGGTGATGAACAGGACCTTGTAGAGCGCGAAGAAGACCGGGATCTGGATCAACACGGGCCAGCAGCCGGCGACCGGGTTGATCTTCTCCTTCTTGTACAGCTCCATCATCGCCTGCTGCTGCTTCATCTTATCGTCTTTGTACCGCTCCCGGATGGAGGCCATCTCGGGCTGCACGGCCTTCATCTTGGCCATGGAGACGTAGGAGCGGTTGGCGATAGGCAGGAAGAAGAGCTTCAGGATCGCCGTGACGACGAGGATCGAGACGCCGAAATTGCCGAACAGGTGGAAGAAGAAATCCAGCGCCCGGAACATCGGCTTGGTGATGAAGTGGAACCAGCCCCAGTCGATCATCAGATCGAACTGCTTGATGCCGAGATTCTTCTCGTAGGCGTTGATGGTGTTGACCTCCTTGGCGCCCGCGAACAGGCGCTGGGTCGAGGCCAGGGTGGCGCCGGGCTCGACGCTGCGGCCGTCACCGCGCACGCTCGCCTGGTAGACCTGGGTCCGGCCGTCCGCGCGCTCGGTGAAGGCACCCGTATAGGGGGTCTGCTGGTCCGGGATCGCGGCCGCGGCCCAGTACTTGTCGGTGATGCCGACGAAGCCGCCGGTCACGTTCGACCACGCCTTGCCCTTGGTGTTGGCGCCGCCGTAGGCGCCCTCCTTGGCGAGGTGGTCGTAGGTGTATTCCTGCAGGCCGTCGTTGCCGAGGACGCCGATCATGCCCTCGTGCAGGACGTAGTAGCCTTGGGTATGCGGCTTACCCCAGCGCGAGACGAGGCTGTAGGGATAGAGCGTCACCGCGCCCGAGCCCTTGTTCTCGACCTCGTCGCGGACCGTGAACATGAACTTGTCGTCGATCGCCAGGATGCGGCGGAAGACGAGGCCGGCGCCGTTGTCCCAGGTCAGGGTGACCGGCATGCCGGGCGAGAGCGTCTCGCCGCTCGCCGTCCAGAGCGTGTCGTTGGTGGGCAGCGGGCCCGCGTTCTGGCCGACCCAGCCGAACTCGGCGTAGTAGGGCGTCTCGGTGCCGGCGGGCGAGAACAGCACGATCTCCGGGCTCTTGTCGTCCACGGTCTCGTGGTAGCCCTTGAGCTTCACGTCGTCGATGCGGCCGCCCTTGAGCGCGACCGAGCCCGAGAGCGCCGGGGTCTCGATGCGGATGCGCGGCGAGCGGGCGAGCACCGCGTCGCGCGGCTCGGGGGCGGAGGGGTTCGTGCCGGCGACCGGCGCCGCCGGGCCGCCCTCCTTAGGCGCGGGCGAGGGCACGCCGTCCGGGCTGACGCCCGGGGGCTGCGCCTGCGTCTGAGCCTGCTGGTTCTGCAGGGCGGCCTGCCGCTGCTGCTCGACCCGCGGCGCGGCGACGAAGTAGTTCCAGCCGAGGAGCACGACGAGCGACAGGGCGATCGCCACGATCATGTTCGTCTTGTCATTGCCCATCTGGGACACCGCCGCACGCGTTCGAGAGGGATTGCGGGAGAGACGCGGCCGGAGCGGGAGAGCCCGCCGCGCGACCGTGAGGTGTGGGTTGGTCCGGCTTGCCGCCAGAGGTCTTGCCGCCAGAAGTCGGCCCGGGCGCGCCGCGCTGGCCCGAGCGTCGCGGGCGGGGACCGGCGTCGGGGCCGCGTGCCTTGACCACTGCGGTGACCGCGCGGCGCAGATCGTCCTTCAGGGCGTCGAAGGGGGCATCGAGCGCGGGGCGCCGGGCAATCAGCACGATGTCGGCCGGAACGACGGGCAGGTCGGCCGCCACCGCCGCCACGGCCGCGCGCAGACGCCGCCGGATGCGGTTGCGCTCCGTGGCATGGCCGACCCGCTTGGTGATGGTGAAGCCGACACGCAGAGCCTTCGGGTCGTCCGGGGCCGCGCCATCGCGCAGTCGTCCCTGCCCGGTCATGCGCTCGGTGTGAAAGCGGCGCCCGTCGGCCGCCGCTAGGAAGTCGGGCCGCCGCCTGAGCCGCTCGATCGTCGACATCGCCGATCCGACCCCGCTGGCCTCGATGGTCGCGGGCACCCGGGCGGGTGCCGCGAGGGGGTCCGCCTTACGCGGACAGGCGCTTGCGGCCGTGGGCGCGACGGCGCGCGATCACCTTGCGGCCGCCGGCGGTCGCCATGCGGGCGCGGAAGCCGTGACGGCGCTTACGGACGAGCTTGCTCGGCTGGTAGGTTCTCTTCATGGCGATGCCTTCAGGGTCGAGGCGCGTTCGCGGACGGCGGCTGCCGTGTGCCCGACCTTCACGCGTCCTGGAGAGTGTCTGCAAACGCGAAGGGCGCCCGAACGGGGCGCCTCGACGCGACTGGCGGGCTTATGGCGGAAGGGTGCGGCGAAGTCAACGTTTCGTGCAAGGCCTGCGCCCTCAGGCGCGGCGGCACAGGTCGGCCGGGTCCGCGCGGCGATCGAGCACGAGGGCGACGGCGAGGGCGCTCAGGCTGGCGACGAACGGCGCCAGCGCCAGAACTCCGGGACCGAGCGGTCTCCAGCCGAGACCGACGGTGAGGAGGCCACCGGGAAGCGCGGCTGCAACGAGGTGAAACATCGGGCGCATCTCGCGACGCGCGCTCCATGCCCGCATCCGACGGGAAGGCTTAGAAGATCCACCCCGTTTTGGAATACGCCGAACAGGGCAGATCGGCGAAAATCATACCCTTCCCAGGTCTATTTTCATGCGGCCCACCACCGTCGGTGCATGACCTTCGGATCCCGCTACCTACGATCAGGACACCCTCAGTGTCCCTCGAACTCCATCAGGGTCCGGACCGGAACGCCGAGGTCGCGCAGGCGCTGGGCGCCGCCGATCTCCGGCAGGTCGATGACGAAGCAGGCCGCCACGATCTCGGCGCCCATGCCGCGCAGCAGGTTGATCGCGGCGGTGGCGGTGCCGCCGGTCGCGATGAGGTCGTCCACCAGCAGCACCCGGTCGCCGGGCTTCACCGCATCGACGTGGATCTCGATCTCGTCGGTGCCGTATTCCAGCGCGTAGGCCATCGAGACGGTCTTGTGCGGGAGCTTGCCCCGCTTGCGGATCGGCACGAAGCCCGAGGAGAGCTGGTGGGCGACCGCACCGCCCAGGATGAAGCCGCGCGCCTCAATGCCGGCGACCTGATCGATGCGCCCGCCCGCGAAGGGATGGACCAGCGAATCGACGGCCCGGCGGAAGGAGCGCGGGTCGCTGAGCAGCGTGGTGATGTCCCGGAAGACGATGCCGGGCTTCGGGTAGTCCGGAATCGAGCGGATCGAGTCCTTCAGCGCGGCGTGGCGGCGGGCTTCCATGGGCGGGACCATCCTGTTGCGGGAGCGGCCTCGAACCGGGCCGCGCACGGGCTTGCCGGTGTCGGGTGCGTCAGCCCTGCGCCTTGCGCAGGATGGCCAGCAGCTCGCGCTGCAGCGTCTCGTTGCCGGCGCAGACCGAGCGGGAGGCGAGCGGCTCGGCCGCCCCGTCCGCCGCGGTGACGAAGCCGCCGGCCTCGCGCACCAGGATCACGCCAGCGGCGAAATCGTAGGTCTGCAGGTCGCGCTCCCAGTAGGCGTCGAGGCGCCCGCAGGCCACGTAGGCGAGGTCGAGCGCCGCCGAGCCCATGCGCCGCGTGCCGCCCGAGACCGCCATCACGGCCGCGACCTCGCGGAGCAGCCGCGGGTGGTTGCCGCGCCCGAGATAGGGCGTGCCGTAGCCGACGAGGCCGTCGGTCATGTCGGTGCGGCCCGAGACGCGCAGGCGCCGGTTGTTGAGATAGGCGCCCTTGCCGCGCTCGGCCACGAACAGCTCGTCCTTGACCGGATCGTAGATCACGCCGGCCACGATCTGGCCCTCGCGCTCGAGGCCAACCGAGATCGCGAAGTGCGGGATGCCGTGCAGGAAGTTCGAGGTGCCGTCGAGCGGATCGACGTGCCAGGTGTGGCTCTTGTCGGTGCCCTCGATCAGGCCGTTCTCCTCCAGGATCAGGCTGTAGCCGGGGCGCGCCTTCATCAGGGCGTCGCGCAGCACCTCCTCGGCCTTGCGGTCGGCCGCCGAGACGAAGTCGCCGGGGCCCTTGCGCGAGACCTGGAGGTTCTCGACCTCGCCGAAGTCGCGGCGCAGGCCGCGCGAGGCCTTGCGCACGGCATCGACCATCACGGTCATCAGGGGAGACGAGATCATCGCGAAGTCCGGTTGTGCAAAGAGCGTTGGCCGCCCGTTAAACGCTCGCGCGCGCGGAATCGAGCCCCCGGCCCGCATGGGAGCCATCGCGCGGCCGACGCGAGGGGCGGATGTGGGATGTCCCGGCCTCAGCCATCGGCCGGCTCGCCCAGCGTGTCCTCGACGTAGATTTGCTCCAGGAGCACCTTGATCACCGCCATCAGGGGCAGCGCCAGCGCGATGCCCCAGAGCCCGAAGATCACGCCGAGCAGGAGTTGCCCGGCGAAGATCGTGGCGGGCGGGATGTCCAGCGCCCGCTTCTGGATGAAGGGCGTCAGCCCGTAGCTCTCCAGACACTGGACCGCGAGGTAGACGCCGAGCGCGCCCAGCACCCCGTTCAGGCCCGAGCCCAGGCTCGCCAGCAGGATCACCACGCCCGCCACCAGGGGCCCGATCGTCGGCACGAAGGCGAGCAGGCCGGCCTGCAGCCCGAGGATCAGCGCACCGCCGATCCCCAGGAAGGCGAGGCCTGCCCAGGTGCAGAGGAAGATCACCGCCATGGTGAGGAGTTGGCCGAACAGCCAGTGCCGCAGGGTCTCGCCCGCGCCGTCGAGCACGCGCGCCCCCCGCGGGCGCTTGCGCGGGGGCACGAAGCGCAGGAGCCCGTCGCGGTAGCTGCCGGGATCGGCCGCGAAGGCCAGGCCGAGGAAGGCGATCACCGCGACGTTGCCGAGGGCGTTGAACAGGCCGAGCACCACGGTCGCGGCGGGGCCGAGGACGCTCGACGCGTCCGAGATCAGCGAGCCGGAATTCTTCAGGATGCTGCTCGCGAAGCCGCCGAATGCGCCCTTCCCCGCGTCCCTGCCGGGCTCTTTCCGATCCTTGTCGGCTGGATCCTGACCCGGCTCGCCGCCCTCGCCCGGGAACGGCACGTCGATACCCCGCTGCTGCAGCCAGTCCTTCACGGTACCGGCCTGGGCCCCGACCGTCCGGCCGAGGTCGCGCCCCTGCTGCGCGATGGTCGCGCCGCCGAGGCCCGCGAAGCCCGCGACGGACGCGGCCAGCACGAGGCTCGCCAGCGTCAGCCGCAGGCCCCGCGGGATCGGCAGGACGTATCCGAGCCCCCGCGTCAGGCCGTCGAGGAAGACCCCGAGCAGGACGCCCGCGAAGATCAGCAGCAGCGTGTCGGCGGCCATCCAGGCGAGGGCCAGGGCGACGCAGAAGCAGACCACGCCGATCCCGGAGAGCGCCAGCGGGGCCGCCCCCCGCCAGGGCCCGACCGGCCCGCGCAGGGCCTCCGTTCCGTCCCGCGCCATCGCCTGAGCCATCGCTTCCCCCTGCCGCCCGCCCGTGCCCGTGGTCGCGCTCACGCCCAGCGCTCCGCCGCCGCGTCGTCGGCCTCGGTCGCCTCGACCCAGCCGCCGGTCGTGCCGTCGGCGAGGTGCTCGCGCTTCCAGAAGGGGGCGCGGGTCTTCAGGTAATCCATCAGGAAGGTCGCCGCCTCGAAGGCGGCGACCCGGTGGCTCGAGGCGGTGACGACCAGCACGATACCGTCGCCCGGCGCGACGAGCCCGTGCCGGTGGACGACCCGCACCGCCTGAAGCGGCCAGCGCGCGCGGGCCGCCTCGACCACGCGGCCGATCTCGGCCTCGGCCATGCCCGGGTAATGCTCCAGTTCCAGGCCCTTCAGCCGCCCGCCCTCGTCCCGGCACAGCCCCGTGAAGGTGACGACGGCACCGGCCCGGCCGCCATGCTCGGCCTCGACCCGCGCGATCTCGGCCGCGACGTCGAAGGGCTCGGCCTGGATGCTGACGGGATCGGGCGTGGGATCGGGCATACGGAACTCAACGCGCGGCGGGTGCTGTCCCGCCCCGAGCCTGACACTCGGGGCGCGGGCGGCTATATGGCACGGCAGGCGCCCCGGTGCAGGCCCACCGCCCCAACCTCCGCCGAATCCTGTGAGGACGAGCCCGTGAGTCCCGACCTGATCCTGCCCTACGCGGGCGCCCTGCCGGACTTCGCGAGCCGCCCGGTCTGGTGCGGCCGGGGCAGCACCGTGATCGGGGCCGCCACGATCGGTGCCCAGGCCTGGATCGGCGACGACGGGGTGATCCGGGCGGACGGCCAGAGCGTCACGCTGGGCGAGCGCTTCTGGCTCGGGCCGCGCTCGACCGTGCATATCGCGACCTTCACCCACGGCACGGTCTGCGGCGACCGGGTGACGGTGGGGCGCAACAGCGTGGTCCACGCCTGCACGGTGGGCTCCGACGTGGTGGTCGAGGACGACGTGGTGATCCTCGACGGCGCCACGGTCGGTGACGGGGTGGTGATCGAGGCGGGCGCCACCGTGTTCCCGCGCGCCACGCTCGAATCCGGTTTCGTCTACGGTGGCACCCCGGCCAAGCCCCGCAGGCCGATCGACCGGGCGGGGGTGGCCGAGCGGGCCGAGCGCCTGCGCGAGGCGATGGGCGAGAGCCCGGCGAGCCCGGCGCCCGAGCCGCACGAGGCAGACGATACGGTCTTCGTCGCCCGCACGGCGCGCCTGCGCGGACGCGTGGGGCTCGGTGCTGGGGCGAGCGTGCTGTTCTCCTGCGCGCTCGACGCCGAGGTCGGTCCGATCGTGGTCGGCGCCGACACCAACATCCAGGACAACACCCAGATCCGCACGCGCGGCGAGGGCGTGGTGATCGGGCGCGACACCACGATCGGCCACAACGTGCGCGTCAGTGACAGCCGCATCGGCGCCCGCTGCCTCATCGGCATCGGCGCGACGGTCGCGCCCGGCACGGTCATCGCCGACGAGGTGATGCTGGCCGCCGGCGCCACCACCGATCCGGGCCAGTTGCTGGAGGGCGGGCATCTCTGGGGCGGGCGGCCCGCGCGCATTCTCGGGCCGCTTGACGCCGAGAAGCGCGCTATGATGGCCCGCATCGTCGAGGGCTACTGCCGGCACGGGCGGGAGTACCGGGTAGCGCAGATGGAGGCGGAGTAGCCGGTCTCCCGCCATTCACCAGCCCTCTCACGAGCCGTGTCACGAACATTGGGGCGGCTGCCTGACATCCCCCTGAGCCTGTCATCGCGTCCGGCCCCGCACCTTTCCCCTTGTTGCGGCGCACGTTATGCACGGCGCCGTTCGGGGCATCCGGCTTGGCCGGAAGAACCCTGCGGAGAGGCCCAAGGCTCAGGAAGGCGCTCGGATCATGGCGAAGATCAAGGTGGCGAACCCCGTCGTCGAGCTCGACGGCGACGAGATGACCCGGATCATCTGGTCCGAGATCAAGAACAAGCTCATCCACCCCTATCTCGACGTCGATCTCGAGTATTACGACCTGGGCGTCGAGCACCGCGACGCGACCAACGACCAGGTCACGGTCGATGCCGCCAACGCGATCAAGCGCCACGGCGTGGGCGTGAAGTGCGCCACCATCACCCCGGACGAGGCCCGGGTGAAGGAGTTCGGCCTCAAGGAGATGTGGAAGTCGCCCAACGGCACGATCCGCAACATCCTCGGCGGCGTGATCTTCCGCGAGCCGATCATCTGCAAGAACGTGCCCCGCCTCGTCCCCGGCTGGACCCAGCCGATCGTGGTCGGCCGCCACGCCTTCGGCGACCAGTACCGCGCCACCGACTTCAAGGTCCCGGGCAAGGGCCGTCTGTCCATCAAGTTCGAGGGCGACGACGGCACGGTGATCGAGAAGGAGGTGTTCAAGTTCCCGGACGCCGGCGTCGCTCTGTCGATGTACAACCTCGACGAGTCGATCCGCGACTTCGCCCGCGCCTCGCTGAACTACGGCCTCAACCGCAAGTACCCGGTCTACCTGTCTACCAAGAACACCATCCTGAAGGCCTATGACGGGCGCTTCAAGGACCTGTTCGAGGAGGTCTACCAGAACGAGTTCAAGTCGCGCTTCGACGCGCTCGGCATCGTCTACGAGCACCGGCTGATCGACGACATGGTCGCCTCCGCCCTGAAGTGGTCGGGCGGCTACGTCTGGGCCTGCAAGAACTACGACGGCGACGTGCAGTCCGACACCGTGGCGCAGGGCTTCGGCTCGCTCGGCCTGATGACCTCGGTGCTGCTCACCCCGGACGGCCAGACGGTGGAGGCCGAGGCCGCCCACGGCACGGTGACCCGCCACTACCGCGAGCACCAGAAGGGCAAGGAGACCTCGACGAACTCGATCGCCTCGATCTTCGCGTGGTCGCGCGGCCTCGCCCACCGGGCCAAGCTCGACGGCAACGCGGAACTCGCCACCTTCGCGAACACGCTCGAGAAGGTCTGCATCGACACGGTCGAGGCGGGCTCGATGACGAAGGATCTCGCGCTCCTCGTCGGCCCGGACCAGCGGTGGCTCTCCACCACCGGCTTCCTCGACAAGGTCGATCAGAACCTCAAGGCCGCGATGGGCGCCTGAGCCGCAGGCACCGCGCGAACCGAGAAGGGCCGGCGGGAGCGATCCGCCGGCCCTTCTTCTTTCTGGACACTGGTTTCGACCCACTGTTGCCCATGAGACGCTGCCCTTTTCCCGGACGCCTGGAACGCAGTGGAAGGTGATCCGGGATCCAGAGAAAGAAGCGCCGCGCAGCGGCTCGACCTTCATCACCGGCGCAGCATTCGGACGCTTCGCGTCTCCATGTGCTGGGTCCCGGATCACCCTCCGCTGACGCTCCGGGCGTGCAGGCCCGAAGGGCCCGGAAAGGGGCGTGGCGGCAAAGCCGGAGCCGCGGCGTCGGGGGCTTCTCGTCAGGCCTTGCCGCCGCGCTCCAACAGCTCGATGCGCACGCCGTCCGGTCCGTCGAGGAAGGCGGTGCGGAGCACCGGGTTTACCTGCGTGAGCGGGATCGCCAGCGGGACGCCGCGCGCCTCCAGATCCGCGAGCGCCGCGTCGATGTCGGCCACCCGCAGCCCGATATGCTCGATGCCGCGATGCGGCGGCACCGCGGCCGGGGCGATGTCGGCGGGCGCCTGCTCGATGAAGACCCGCAGGCCGCCGAGATCGAGCACCACCCGGCTCACCGGATCGCCGATGCGCTCGGTCTCGCGCGCACCCAGCACCGCAACGTAGAAGCCCGCCGCCGCCACCGGATCGCGGCTGCGCAGGTGGACGTGGTCGATGCTGTAGCTGAGGCCGGTGGCGTCCATGGTGTCCTCGTTCAGGCGGCGCAGCGCGCCGCAGTTCAGGCGGCGAGCTTCTGCGCGGCGACGGGCGCGTGCGCCCGCACATGGGCGAGCAGCGCCTGGACCGGGTGCGGCAGGGCGCGGCCGTCGATGAGCTTGGCTTGACAGCGGCAGGAATAGCCGTCGGCTAGCAGCGTGCCCTCCGGGCTCTCGGCGACGCGGCGCGCCCAGCTCTGGCCGTAGATCACCTCGGAGGTGGCGCGGTTCGCCGCCTCGTGGCCGTAGGTGCCGGCCATGCCGCAGCAGCCCGCCGCCGGGATCTCGAGCGGCAGGCCGAGATGCGCGAAGAGCGTCTGCCAGTCCTTCACGGCGGCCGGCGCGTTGGTGCGCTCGGTGCAGTGGGGCAGGAGCCGCAAGGGGCGGCCCGCCGGGCGCGGCGCGATCGCGTCGAGCCGGGCGGCGAGCCATTCCTGCACGAGCCGGACCTTCGGCGCGGTCTCGGGTCCCAGCGCACCGGCATATTCCGAGCGGTAGGTCAGCGTCATCGAGGGATCGACCCCGACGAGCGGCACGCCGGTCGCCTCGAGCGCGCGCAGCATCCGGGCATTGGCCTCCGCCACCCGGCGAAACCGGGCCAGGAAACCGTGGACGTGGACCGGCTTGCCGTTCGGCCGGAACGGGGCGAGCCAGGGCCGGAAGCCCAGCTCGATCAGCAGCGCGCAGAGGTCGACCACCACCGGCGCCTCGAAATGGCTGGTGAAGGCGTCCTGCACCACCACGACTGCGCGGGCCCGCTCCGCCTCGGACAGGGCGCGGAGCGCCTCCGGCGTGGCGGTCGCGACACCGAGCTTGCCGAGCGCCGGGGCGAGCGGGGCCGAGAACGCCGGGACCGCCACGAGCCCGAGCCGGCCCAGCAGCCTTTGGGACAGCGGGTTGCGGGAGAGCAGGTTGCTGAGACGCGGCGCCCGGCCGGCCAGCGGCAGCAGCGGCTCCAGCGCGGCCACGACATGGTCCTTCAGCGGCCGCGGGTAGCGCTGGTGGTAGAGCGCCAAAAACTTCGCCCGGAAGCTCGGCACGTCGACCTTGATCGGGCAGGCGCCCGTGCAGGACTTGCAGGCGAGGCAGCCGTCCATCGCCTCCTTCACGGCGTGCGAGAAATCCTCTCCCGGCGGCCGGCGCCGCAGGGCGCCCGCCAGGGAGGCCGCGAGCGGCCCGAGCCAGCCGGGCCGCTCGTCGCGCAGCGCCGCAGCCGGGTCGATGCCCGCGGCGGCGGTCCGGCGCAGCCACTCGCGCATCAGCGAGGCGCGGCCCTTCGGCGAGTGGCGCCGCTCGCGGGTCGCCTTCCAGGACGGGCACATCGCCTCGTCGGTGTCATAGCTGAAGCAGGCGCCGTTGCCGTTGCAGTGGAGCGCCTCGTCGAAAGAGGCCCGCACGTCGCGCGGGATGGTGCGGTCGCGCTCGCCCCGCAGCGGCACGGCGTCGATCGCGGTGAGCGCCGCCCCCGTCGCCGAGGCGATCTTGCCGGGGTTGAGCCGGTCGCCCGGGTCGAAGGCGCGCTTGACCGCCTCCAGCGCCGGCACCAGCGGCCCGAACACGCCGGGCACGAACTCGGATCGAAAACCCTTGCCGTGCTCGCCCCAGAGCAGGCCGCCGTAGCGGGCCGTGAGCGCGACCACGCCCTCGGTGACCTCGCGGATCAGCCGCTCCTGGTCAGGGTCCTTCAGGTCGATGGCGGGCCGCACGTGCAGCACGCCCGCATCGACGTGGCCGAACATGCCGTAGCGAAGCCCCTTGCCGTCGAGCAACCCGCGGAAATCCCGGATGTAGTCGGCCAGCTGCTCGGGCGGGACCGCGGTGTCCTCCACGAAGGGGATCGGGCGCGCGTCGCCCTTGACCGCGCCGAGCAGGCCGACGGCCTTCTTGCGCATGGTCCAGAGCCGCTCGATCGCCGCCCCGCGGGCGACCGTGAAGCCGATGCGGGTCGGGCTCGCATCGGCCTCCAGCATGGCGACGAGGCGGCCGAGCGCCGCCTCGACCTCCGCTTCCTCGGCGCCCACGAACTCCACGAGGTTGATGCCGTCGACCCGGCGGCCGGCGGGGTCCTCGGGGAAGAAGGCCTGCACGCCGGCCCAGCCGGGATCGTTGCGGGCAAGCCCCAGCACGGTCGAGTCGATGGTCTCGACGGAGGCCGCGCCGAAGGGCAGCAGCGCGCGGGCGTCGCGCAGAGCCGCGTCGAAATCGACGTAGCTGAGCGCCACGAGCGCCGCGGCCTCCGGGATCGGCAGCACGTCGAGCGTGGCCTCGGCGATCAGCGCCAGGGTTCCCTCCGAGCCGCAGACCAGGCTCTTCAGGTCGAGGCCGCCGGCCGCGCCCCGCGCGTGGGCGAGGTCGTAGCCGGTGAGGCAGCGGTTGAGCTTCGGGAAGCGCTCGGCGATGAGCGCGGCGTTCTGCGCGATGACCGCGTCCACCGCCCGGTGGATGGCGCCGGCCCGGTCCTCGCGGGCGCTCACGGCGGAGAGCGCCTCCGCGTCGAGGTCGCGCGCCTCCAGCACCGTGCCGTCGGCGAGCACGCAGATCAGCGCGCGGACGTGGTCGCGGGTCTTGCCGTAGAGGCAGGAGCCCTGGCCGCAGGCGTCCGTCGAGATCATGCCCCCGATGGTCGCCCGGTTCGAGGTCGAGAGCTCGGGCGCGAAGAACAGGCCGTGCGGTTTCAAGGCGGCGTTGAGCTGGTCCTTCACCACGCCGGGCTCGACGCGCACGGTCCGCCGCTCCGGGTCGATCTCCAGGATGCGGGTCATGTGGCGCGAGCAATCGACCACGAGGCCGGGGCCGAGCGACTGGCCGTTGGTGCCGGTGCCGCCGCCGCGGGGGCGCACCACCACCTCGCGGAAGCGCGGATCGTCGAGCAGCCGCCCGATCCGCACGAGGTCGTCACGGTCACGCGGAAACGCCACCGCGCCGGGCTCGACCTGATAGATCGAGTTGTCCGTGGCGAAGACCGTGCGGTCGGCCTCGCTCAGGCTGAGGTCGCCCGCGAAGCCGCGGGCGGCCAGCTCCGCACAGAAGGCGGTGTAGAGCGGCAGGGCGTCGGCGGGGCGGTTCAGGACCGGGATCATGGTCGGCGGGGCTGGCGAAGCGGATCTGGCGGGCGGCCGGATCCGGCGCCGGACAGGTCCGGGCGCCCGCGCGGCGATTGCCTCCCGCGGCCGACTCTCTCGCGACCCGCAATGCCCGCGGCGGCGGGCCGACGCAACCCTGCACCCGGTCGCACGGATCCACGGGGGCAAAGAGAAATTTCCTGCGATCGTGCGCCGCAACCAAGCGGCCTCCCGGACCGTTCAGGGTCCGCAACACCAACCCGAGAACGGGAGCCCGCCATGAAGACCACCGCGTTCCGCCTCACCGCCGCCGCCGGCCTGCTCGCCCTGTCGGCGGGCCTCGCCGCCGCCCAGACCAACACCACGACGCCGGCCCCCTCCACGACCACGAATCCCGACCTGACCAAGAACCCCGAGAACACCGGCCGCGCCTCCACGGCGACCGAGGCCACCCAGGACAAGAACCTCAAGGAGTGGCAGGTCGCCAAGTCCGCCAAGATCGGCCTCGCCCAGGCGATCGCCACCGCCGAGGCCAAGGCCGAGAACAACGAGAAGGGCAAGGCCATCGACGCCGACTTCGAGAAGGCCGACGGCAAGAACCCGGCGCACTACGCGATCAAGGTGGTGTACCCGAGCGGCAAGCTCGTAGAGCACGGCGTCAACGCCGACACGGGCGAGCTCTACAAGTCGGAGAACCAGCCGATCGAGCGCTACTTCACCCGCCTCAAGGTGAGCGACTTCCAGAACGCCAAGGTCTCGCTCAAGGACGCGATCGCGCTGGCCGAGCAGAAGGCCGCGGGCGGCAAGGCCTACGAGGCCGAGGTCGAGCGCGAGGGCAACGCGGTCGAGTACGAGATCAAGGTGGCGCTCACCGACCGCGAGCAGGAGGTCAAGGTCGGCCCGGACGGCAAGGTGAAGAACGACTGATCGCTCTCGAACGCATCGGGTGATCGGACGGGCGGGCGCTCCCGACAGGGGGCGCCCGCTGCCATTCCGGCGGCGGCTCCGCACGCCCGACGCGGCAGGGAGATCGCGGCAGGATCTCCGCCGTCCCGCCTCACGGATGGGCGTGGCGGGCCGCGTCGTAGGGTTCGAACCGGCGCAGGCGGATCGTATCGAGCAGGGCCCGGCGCTCGACCCGGGCGAGATGGGGCGAGAACCCGGCCTTGGCGCAGCCGCGCAGGGACGGCACGTTGGCGTTCTCCACGAAGGTGATCACACGAGCCGCCCCGATCCCGGCGGCGCGCTCGGCGATGAGCGCCATGGCGCAGGACATGATGCCCTGGCCGCGATAGGCGGCGGGCGTGTAGGCGTTCTCCAAGAGGGCCTCGTCGGGCGCCAGCTCCGGGAACCAGCGCGGCGGAAAGGTCTCCTGGATCAGCCGGTTGTGGCTCGCGCCCATCAGCCACTGCATGTAGCAGGGCGTGCCCGTGCGGCCGTCGAGGGCGACCCAGCAGGTCGGGATGCCGGCGCGCAGGTGGAAGCGGCGGGTGTCGAGCTCCAGGCGCTCCTTCCGGCTCAGCCCGCTTCGGTCTTCGGGGAAGAGATGGGGCAGGTCCGCGTCCCGGAGCGGCCGGACCTCGATCGGGATCTTGGCGGACGGGACCGGACAGGGCACGCCGAGGTCGCGCCGCAGCCCGATCGTCACGCGCGTCGCGTAGAGCAGCCCGGCCCCGCGCCGCGCCATCTCGGCGAAACGTCGCTCGGCCCACAATTCGCGGGCCACGCCCGCGGCGTTCCGGATAGCCAGCACGGCAACCTCCCTGATCCCGCCGGGATGGTGCGGGGAGGGAGCGTGCCGGGGCCGGCGCGCCGGATCAAGCAATCGTGAGCACGACCCGCGGGATCGCTGGAGCTACCTCGCCCGGGGCCGGCGGACGATGGCGCCTCGCGATGCGGGCGCCGTCGGGCGGAGCGATCAGAAGAAGGCCTGGAGCCCCGTCTGGGCGCGCCCGAGGATCAGCGCGTGCACGTCGTGCGTGCCCTCGTAGGTGTTGACCGTCTCGAGGTTCTGGGCGTGGCGCATCACGTGGTACTCGCCCATGATGCCGTTGCCGCCATGCATGTCGCGGGCGACCCGGGCGATGTCGAGCGCCTTGCCGCAATTGTTGCGCTTGATGAGGCTGATCATCTCGGGCGCCATCTTGCCCGCATCCATCAGTCGGCCGACCCGGAGCGAGGCCTGGAGCCCCAGCGCGATCTCGGTCTGCATGTCGGCGAGCTTCTTCTGGACGAGCTGCGTCTGGGCCAGCGGGCGGCCGAACTGCTTGCGCTCCAGCGTGTAGTCGCGCGCCCGGCGCCAGCAATCCTCGGCCGCGCCCATCGCCCCCCAGGAGATGCCGTAGCGCGCCCGGTTGAGGCAGCCGAACGGCCCCTTGAGCCCGGAGACGTTGGGCAGCAGCGCGTCCTCGCCGACCTCGACGCCCTCCATCACGATCTCGCCGGTGAGCGAGGCGCGAAGCGAGAGCTTACCCTTCAGCGCCGGAGCGGAGAGGCCCTTCATGCCCTTCTCCAGCACGAAGCCGCGGATCGCGCCGTCATGCGCGTCGGACTTCGCCCAGACCACGAAGACGTCGGCGAAGGGCGCGTTCGAGATCCACATCTTGGCGCCCGTGATCCGGTAGCCGCCGTCGATCTTCTCGGCCCGCGTCTTCATGCCGGCGGGATCCGAGCCGGCATCCGGCTCGGTCAGGCCGAAGCAGCCGATCCACTCTCCGCTCGCGAGCTTCGGCAGGAACTTCCGGCGCTGCGCCTCGGTGCCGTAGGCGTGGATCGGGTACATGACGAGCGAGGATTGCACGCTCATCATCGAGCGGTAGCCCGAATCGACCGCCTCGACGGCCCGCGCCACGAGCCCGTAGGCGACGTAAGAGGCGCCCGCGCAGCCGTACTCCTCGGGCAGCGTCACGCCCAGCAGCCCGAGTTCGCCCATCTGCCGGAACAGGTCCGGATCGGTCTTCTCCTCGGCGTAGGCCTCGACGATGCCGGGCCTGAGCTTCTCCTCGGCGAAGGCCTGGGCCACGTCGCGGATGGCGCGCTCGTCCTCGGTGAGCTGGTCGTCGAGCAGGAAGGGGTCGTCCCAGACGAAGGACGCCGAGGGCTTGGCCTCGGGGGCGGCGGAGCCGGGCGGACGGGTCGGGGCGTTCATGGGCGTCTCCTCCATTCTCTCTGCGGGATCGCGTCGCATCGATCCCGGATCTCGCAGGCCGCCCGCGGCCGAACGCGGCGCGCTCCCTCTCCCATAGGGAGAGGGTTGGGGTGAGGGGTATGAGGCTTCAGACCTGAGCATACCATCGACGCGCGTTCAGGCCTTTGCCTCCTCCGGCCACGTCATACCCCTCACCCTGTCCCTCTCCCTATGGGAGAGGGGACCCGCGTCATCTCGGAAACCGCATCGCGGCAGCATCCCGGGATGACGGGCGATCTCGTCAAGCGGCGCCGAGCAGGCCGCCCGCGTCGCTGACGCGGCGCAGGTGGTGGGGCGTGTCGCCGAACAGGTACTCGATCGTGGTCAGGCGCCGGAACAGGTGCGCGCCGAGATATTCCAGCGTCATGCCGATGCCGCCGTGGAGCTGCACCGCCTCCTGGCCGACGAAGCGAGCCGCGCGGTTGACCTGCACCTTCGCGGCCGAGACCGCGGGGCCGCGCTCAGCGGCATCCGCGCTGCCGGCCATCATGGTGGCGTAGAGGGCCATGGAGCGAGCCTGCTCCAGCGCCACGAACATGTCGACCGCCCGGTGCTGCAGCGCCTGGAAGCCGCCGATCGCGGTGCCGAACTGCTTGCGGGTCTTGAGGTAGTCGACGGTGAGCGCGTGCAGGGCCTCCATCACCCCGACCGCCTCGGCGCTCAGCGCCGCGATGCCCTCGTCCAGCACCCGCTCGATCACCGGCAGGCCGGCATCGGCCTCGCCCAGCAGCGCGTCCGCGGGGAGCGCGACGCCTTCCAGCACGAGGTCGGCCGCGCGGCCGCCGTCCTGCGTCGGGTAGGGCTTGAGGGTGAGACCCGGCGCGTCGGCGGGCACGAGGAACAGGCTGATCCCGTCCGCGTCGCGCCGCCCGCCGGCCGTGCGGGCGCTGACCACCAGGGTCTGCGCCGCGTCGGCGTTGAGCACCACGCATTTGGCGCCGTCGAGCCGCCAGCCGCCGCCATCGCGGCGGGCGGTGGTGGCCACGTCGAAGCGGTCGTAGCGGGCCTGGCGCTCGCCGTGCGCGAGGGCGAGGCGGTGGCTGCCCTCGGCGATGCCGGGGATCAGGGCCTCCCGCTGCGCCGCGCTGCCGGCGAGCCGCAGGGCACCGCCGCCCAGCACCACGCTCGCCAGATAGGGCTCGGGCGCGAGGTGGCGGCCCAGCGCCTCGACGGCGATCAGGGTCTCGACCGGACCGCCGCCGAAGCCGCCATCCTCCTCCGCGAAGGGTAGCCCCAGCAGGCCGAGTTCTGCGAGCTGCGCCCAGGCCCCCTCGTCGAAGCCGAGCGGCTTGCGGCGTGCGGCCTCCACCTGTTCTAGGCTGCCGTAGCGGGAGGCGGCCCAGCGGGTGACCGAGTCCTTCAGCAGGCTCTGCTCGTCGGTGAGATCGAAATCCATCGCGAAAATTCCTTCAGAGCCCCAGGATCGTCTCAGAGACCCAAGATCGTCTCAGGGACCCAAGATCGCCTCAGAGACCCAAGATCGCCTTGGCGATCACGTTGCGCTGGATCTCGTTCGAGCCGCCGTAGATCGAGACCTTGCGGGTGTTGAGGTAGGTCGGCGCGGCGAACGCCTCCCAGCCGAGGGCGTCGACGTCGTTCGCGACCGGGGCCGGCAGGCTCAGGGGGCCGGCGAGTTCCACCAGCAGCTCGGTGGCCGCCTGCTGCAACTCCGAGCCCTTGATCTTGAGGATCGAGGAGGCCGGGTCAGGCTTCGAGGCGTCGCGCCGGGATTGCGCGGCCACCACCCGCATCTGGGTGATCTCCAACGCCTTCAGCTCGATCTCGATGGTGGCGACGCGCGCGCGGAAATCGGCGTCGTCCCACATCGTGCCGGCGCCCGCCGGGGTCTCCCGCGCGAGCCGCTTGACCCGGGCGACGCGCTCCTTGGTCAGCCCGATTCGGGCGATGCCGGTGCGCTCGTTGGCGAGCAGGAACTTGGCGTAGTCCCAGCCCTTGTTTTCTTCCCCAACGAGGTTCTCAGCAGGCACCCGTACAGAGTCGAAAAAAACCTCGTTGACCTCGTGGCGCCCGTCGATCGTGATGATCGGGCGCACCGAGATGCCGGGGCTCTTCATGTCGATGAGCAGGAACGAGATGCCGGCCTGCTTCTTCGCCGTCGGGTCGGTGCGGACGAGGCAGAAGATCCAGTCGGCGTACTGGCCGAGCGTGGTCCAGGTCTTCTGGCCGTCCACGATGTAGTGGTCGCCGTCGCGCACGGCGCGCGTCTTGAGCGAGGCGAGGTCCGAGCCGGCGCCGGGCTCGGAGAAGCCCTGGCACCACCAGTCGTCGAGATTGGCGATGCGCGGCAGGAAGCGCGCTTTCTGCGCCTCGTTGCCGAAGGCCGCGATCACGGGGCCGACCATGAAGCAGTTGAACTGCAGCGGCAGCGGCACCGCCGCCTGCATCAGCTCCTCCATGAAGATGTAGCGCCGGATCGGGTCCCACTCCTGGCCGCCCCATTCCTTGGGCCAGTGCGGCACCGCCCAGCCCTTGGCGTTCAGGATGCGCTGGGAGGTGACGTAGTCCTCCCGCGCGAGCGAGCGGCCCTCGGAGACCTTGCGGCGGATCTCCTCCGGGATCTCGCTGCGGAAGAAGGCGCGCACCTCCTGGCGGAAGGCCGTTTCCTCGGGCGTGAAGCGCAGGTCCATGGCTCTTACTCCCGCTCGATCTCGAAGAGGCCCGCGCAGCCCTGGCCGCCGGCCACGCACATGGTGACGACGGCGAAGCGTACGCCGCGGCGGCGGCCCTCCAGCAGGGCGTGCCCGACCAGACGGGCGCCCGACATGCCGAACGGGTGTCCGACGCTGATCGCGCCGCCGTTGACGTTGACCTTCTCCGGATCGAGCCCGAGCCGGTCGCGGCAGTAGATCGACTGCGAGGCGAAAGCCTCGTTCAGTTCCCACAGGCCGATATCGTCCACGCTGAGCCCGTTGCGCTCCAAGAGCCGCGGCACCGCGAAGACCGGGCCGATGCCCATCTCCTCCGGCCCGCAGCCGGCTGCCGCGAAGCCGCGTACGATGCCGAGCGGCTTCAGGCCGCGCCGCGCCGCCTCCTCGGCCGACATCAGCACCGAGGCCGAGGCGCCGTCCGAGAGCTGGCTCGCATTGCCGGCGGTGATGAAGGCGCCCTCGCCGCGCACGGGCTTCAGCTTGGCGAGGCCCTCCAGCGTGGTGTCGGGCCGGTTGCCCTCGTCCTTCACGAGCCGGGTCTCGACGTTGCGCGTCTCGCCGGTCGCCTTGTCGGTCACCGCCATGGTCGCGGTGATCGGCACGATCTCGGCGTCGAACAGGCCGGCGGCTTGAGCGGCGGCCGTGCGCTGCTGGCTCAGCAGGGCGAACGCGTCCTGCGCTTCGCGGGAGATGCCATAGCGCTCCGCCACGATGTCGGCGGTCTCGATCATCGGCATGTAGATCTCGGGCAGGTGCTGCTCGAGCCAGGCGTTGCGGGCGAGTTCGCGCCGCACCTGCGGCTGGACGAGGCTGATCGACTCGACGCCGCCCGCGACCGCGACCGGCACGCCGTCGAGGCGGACGCGCTTGGCCGCGTCCGCGATCGCCTGCAGGCCCGAGGCGCAGAAGCGCGAGACCGTGGCGCCGGCCGACTGCACGGGGATGCCGGCCACCAGGCTCGCGTGCCGGGCGACGTTGCCCCCCGTGGCGGCCTCCGGATAGCCGCAGCCCATCACGACCTCCTCGACGGCCTCCGGCTCGACGCCGGCGCGGTCGAGCGCGTGACGGATGGCGTGGGCGGCCAGATCCGCCCCGTTGGTCAGGTTCAGCGCCCCGCGATGCGCCCGGCCGATGGGCGTGCGGGCGGTGGCGACGATCACGGCGTCGGTCATCGGATGAACTTCCGTGCAGTGGACGGTTGGGTGACGGATTGGAGGATGCTCACGCTCCCAGGAGGAACGCGGGGTCCCTCTCCCGTGCGGGAGAGGGACAGAGTGAGGGATCCGGAGCGTGCCGGAGGAAACGCTACGGTTTCGCGGCGACCGCGCGACCCATCCGGGAAGTTCTCATCCCTCACCCCAACCCTCTCCCGCACGGGAGAGGAGGCCTGTCGCGTGTCCTGCGCGCGAACCGGAATGGGTCCGGTCCGCGGCAGCGTCTGCGACGCGCTCACGGGGCGTCCCACGCGGAGAACCCCCTGCCCTGCTCGGCGAGGCGGGCGAGGAGCGGCGCGGGGCGCAGGGTCTCGTCCCCCGCCTCCTCGGCGAAGCGCTCCAGGTCGGCCGCGACCTTGGCCAGCCCGAGCCCGTCCGCCCAGTGCATCGGGCCGCCGCGCCAGGCCGGCCAGTTGTAGCCGTTGAGCCAGATCGTATCGATGTCGCCGGGGCGCGCAGCGATGCCCTCCTCCAGGATGCGGGCGCCCTCGTTGACCATCGGCAGCATCAGCTGGGCGACGATCTCCTCGGGCGTGAAATCCCGCCGCGCGATGCCCCGCCGCTCGGATTCGGCGGCGATCAGGGCCTCGACCTCAGGATCGCGCGAGCCCGTCCGGGCGCCCTCCGGGTAGAGGTAGAAGCCGCGCCCCGTCTTCTGGCCAAGGCGGCCCTGCTCGCAGAGCGCGTCGGCGATCGGGGCCTTGCCGCCGGTGGCCTTGCGGGTGCGCCAGCCGATGTCGAGGCCGGCCAGATCCGCCATCGCGAAGGGCCCCATGCGGAAACCGAAATCGGTGACCGCGGCGTCGATCTCGTGCGGCAGCGCGCCCGCGAGCAGCAGGCGCTCGCCTGCCGCCGAGCGGCGGGCCAGCATGCGGTTGCCGACGAAGCCAAAGCAGACGCCGACCGTCACCGGCAGCTTGGCCAACCGCCGCGTGAGATCGTTGGCGGTGGCGAGCGCGTCGGGCGCCGTGCGCTCCGCCCGCACCACCTCGACGAGGCGCATCACGTTGGCGGGGCTGAAGAAGTGCAGGCCGAGCACGTCGGCGGGCCGGTCGGTGGCCGCGGCGATCCGGTTCACGTCGAGATAGGAGGTGTTGGTGGCGAGGATCGCGCCGGGCTTGGCGATCCGGGAAAGGGCGGAGAAGATCTCCTCCTTGACGCCCATCTCCTCGAAGGCCGCCTCGACCACGATGTCGGCCTGCGCCGCGTTCTCCAGCCCGACCGCGCCGGTGATGCGGGCGAGGCGCTCCGCCATCGCCGCCTCGCTGAGCGAGCCGCGCTTGACGGACGAGGCGTAGGTCGCGCGCATCCGCGCCAGGCCGCGGTCGAGGGCGTCCTGTTCGGTCTCGATCACCGTCACGGGGATGCCCGCGTTGGCGAAGCACAGCGCGATGCCGCCGCCCATTGTGCCGGCGCCGACCACCGCCGCGGAGGCGATGTCCCGGCGTGGCGTGTCCTTGGAGAGCCCCGGCACCCGCGCGGTCTCGCGCTCGGCGAAGAAGGCGTAGCGCAGCGCCTTCGAGCGCGGATCGTCCACCAGGGCGAGGAAGCGGGCGCGCTCGGTCTTCACGGCCTCGTCGAAGGGCTGCGCGAACCCGGCCCGCACGGCATCGACCAGGGCCGCCACGTTCGGCTGGCCCGGCGCCTTCTTCAGCGCCTCCGCCGCGCGCGCCTCGAAGGCCTCGCGCGCCGTCTCGTCCATGCGCTCGGTGCGGTCCCGGGTCCGGGACGGGCGCCCCTCCGCGGCGAGCCGCAGGGCGAGCGCGCAGGCCGCCGCGACGAGATCGCCCGGCTCCAAGGCTTCGGCGAGGCCCGCGGCCACGGCCCGCTCGGCGCCGACCGGCTCGCCTGAGAGCATCATCGCGAAGGCGGCCTCCGGACCGATCAGGCGCGGCAGGCGCTGGGTGCCGCCCGCGCCCGGGATCAGGCCGAGCTTCACCTCCGGCAGGCCGAGCTTGGCCGCCGGACCGACCACCCGGGCGTGGCAGGCCATCGCGAGCTCGAGCCCGCCGCCGAGCGCCGCCCCGTGGATCGCCGCAACCACCGGCTTCTCCGCCCCGTCGAGGCGCTCGATCAGGTCCGGCAGCAGTGGCGCGCGCGGGGGCTTGCCGAATTCCGAGATGTCCGCACCGCCGACGAAGACCTTGCCGTCGGCCGCGAGCACGACGGCCCGCACGGCGTCGTCGGCGAGCGCCCGCGCCAGCGCCGCGTCGAGGGCGGCGCGCAGGTCGTATCCCAGCGCGTTCACCGGCGGGTTCGACAGCGTGAGCACGGCGACGGCGTCGCGAAGTTCCTGGCGGACCACGCTCGCTTCCTCCTGTTGTTCTGCAGTGCAGAATACCAGTCTGCAAATTCACGTGGATGTCGCGCTTTGGACGGATGCATGTCAAGGCAGGATCGTGCAACCCGGCATCAAAATGACAGATCTGATCCGTCATGCAGACGATCGATCTGCAAAAAATTGACAGGTCCGGAATCGGTATGCCATCCAGGCGCCGCCTCGGACCGCATTGCGGATCACCGGGCCACGCGGAGCGGCAGACTCCGCGCATGGGACGAAACACGAGCGCGCAGCCCTCCGGCCCGCGCCCAAGGAGGAACCCGCATGCTTCGCAGAGCCGTCGCGGCCGCGTCGATCGCCCTCGCCACCCTTGCCGGAGGGCCCGCCCGCGCCGACGAGATCCTGGTGGGCGCCCACATGCCCCTCACCGGCTCGCTCGCGCGCTCCGGTCAGGCCTTCGACGAGGGCATGCGGGTGGCGATCCAGATGTTCAACGCCCGCTCCGAGAAGCACAAGATCCGCCTCCAGGTGATCGACGACGAGAGCACGCCCGCCAAGGCGGTGTCGGCGGTCGAGAAGCTCGTCTCGGACGGCGCGGTCGCGGTGATCGGCGGCTACGGCTCGAACATCATCGGCCCGGCCTCCGACGCCTCGAACCGGCTGAAGACCACCTACATCACGGCCGGCGCGGTGAGCGACGAGTTGACGGCGCGGGGACTGAAGACCTTCTTCCGGATCAACAACAACGCCGGCTACCAGCGCGGCATGGGCGCCCTGCTGGAGAGCCTGAAGCCGACCTCCGTCTCGATCCTGGCCTCGACCAAGGAGGCGCCGGCGCTGCTGGCCAAGGGCCTGCAGAAGGACCTCGCCGCCAAGGGCGTGAAGGTCACGGTGCACGAGTTCGACCCGGCGATCACCGACTTCAAGCCGGTCATCAACAAGGTGAAGCTGCAGGATAAGTCGGACATCCTGGTGATGTCGGCCTACGAGAACGACTACGTGGGCATCATCCGGGCCGCCAAGGTGCTGAAGCCCCCGGTGAAGCTCATCGTCGGCGCGTGGTCGCTGGCCACGCCGAAGATGTACAGCGAGTTCCCCGACCTGATGAACAACGTCGTGGGCACCTCCTTCCTGCCCTTCCCGGTCGAGATGAAGGACGAGGAGGGCAAGCGCTTCGCCGAAACCTACAAGAAGACCTACAACAAGGAGGTCGAGTACCTCTCCACCCTGAGCTTCGTCGAGACGACGATCCTGGCCGAGGCGATCGCCCGCGCGGCGGATGCCGGCACGCTCAAGAGCGGCGGCCTGCCCGACGCGATGCGCCAGACCGAGCGCGAAACCCTGCTTGGGCCCGTCCAGTTCGACGCCACCGGCGACAACCCGCGCTTCTCCGTGGCGATGGGCCAGCACCGCGCGGGCAAGATCGTTCTGGTCTCGCCGGCCGCGGCCGCGACCGGCGAGATCGTCTTCCCCGGCCTGCCCTGGTGAGGCCGGCGTGACCGATCTGATCCTCCAGGCCCTGTTCTCCGGGCTCCTCGTCGGCAGCGTCTACGCCCTCGTGGCGCTCGGCCTCGCCCTCTCCTTCGGGGCGATGCGGATCATCAACCTCGCGCACGGCGAGCTGGTGCTGCTCGCCGCCTACTGCGCCTACGTGGTCGAGGCCCGTGCCGGCCTCGACCCGTACCTCGCGATCCCCCTGGCGCTCGTCGTGGTGTCGGTGGTCTGCGCCGCGCTCTTCCTGATGATCGACCGCATCCGCGAGCACCGGGAGCTGAACTCGCTGATCCTCACCTTCGGGATCGGCATCGTCCTGACGAACGCGATCCTGCTGGTCTTCGCCAGCGACGTGCGCACCACCGCCTCGCCGCAGCTTCAGGATGCGACGTCGATCGGCCCCGTCTACGCCATGAACGGCGAGATCGTCGCCTTCGGGGTCAGCCTCGCGCTGATGGTCGCCCTGTGGTGGTGGCTGAAGAAGAGCTGGTACGGGCGGGCGGTGCGCGCCGTCTCGTCGAACCGGGCGGCCGCGACGCTCATGGGCATCAGCCCGGTGCGGACGGAACTCGTCTCCTTCCTGGTCGCGGGGGCGCTCGCGAGCTTCGCGGGGGTGGCGCTCTACACGATGAGCGTGGTGCAGCCGGCGCTCGGCCACGCGCTCACCGTGAAGGCCTTCATCGTCACGGTGCTGGCGGGCGTCGGCTCGATCCCCGGGGTGTTCCTGGCGGCGATCCTGCTCGGCGTCACCGAGGCGCTCACTGTCACGCTCGCCAGTTCCGCCCTGCAGGAACTCGCCGGGATGGTGCTGTTCCTTCTCGTCCTGTTCCTGCTGCCGAACGGCCTGTTCGGCGCGCGCGCCCGCCGCGGCTGAGGTGACCCGCATGGCTTCCCTCGAGTCCGCCCCCGCCGTCGCGCTCAAGGCCGCCCCTGCCCGCTCGCGGGTGCCGGGCGGCGCCGCCCTCGGCCTCGGCCTCCTCGTGCTGGCGCTGCTGCCGGTGCTCATGGGCGCCAGCAACTACATGCTGGGCCTGCTGATCTCGGCGCTCATCCTCTCGGGCGTCGCGCTCGCCTGGGCGCTGCTCGGCAACCTCGGCGGCATGGTCTCGTTCGGCCACGCCGCCTTCTTCGGGGTCGGGGCCTACGCCTCGGCGCTGCTCTCGGCCAAGCTCGGCCTGCCGGTGCTGCTCACCGTGCCGCTCGGCGGCCTCGTCGCCGTGGTGGCCTCGCTCGCGATGCTGCCCGCGCTCCGGCTGTCGGGCCCCTACTTCGCGCTCGCCATCCTCGCCTACGCGCAGATCTTCCGCATCCTGGCGACCGAAGCCTCCTGGCTTACCGGCGGCGGCGCGGGCTTCCAGCGCTACCCGGGCCTGCCGAACGTGTTCGGGCTTGACCTCGCGAGCCGCACCGGCAGCTACCTGCTGCTCGTCGCGGTGGTCACCCTCTGCGCGCTGGCCTACCTCGCGGTGCGGCGCAGCCATGTCGGCCTGGCGCTCCGCGCCATCGCCGAGAGCGAGGACGCGACCCGGGTGGTCGGCGTCAACAGCACGGTCCTGAAGTCCCTGATGCTGCTGCTCTCGGCCTTCATCACCGGCGTGTTCGGCGCGCTCAACGCCCACATCATCGGCTTTCTGGAGCCGGACTACGCCTTCTCGGGCGTCTGGAGCCTGATGCCGATCATCGCGGCGATCTTCGGCGGCTACCGCACGATCGTCGGCCCGATCGGCGGCGCGGTGATCATCTACCTGTTCGACCAGGTGGTGGCCAAGAGCCTGATCGCGGTCGGCCACCAGATCATCCTGGGCTTCGTCCTCGTCGTGATGGTGCTGGCCGCGCCGAACGGGCTGCTGGGCCTCGTCAGGAAGGGGGACCGCCATGCTTGAACTCGACGCCGTCACGGTCCGCTTCGGCGGCCTCGTCGCGCTGCGCGACGTCACCTTCACGGTGCAGCCGGGCGAGATCCTGGGCCTCGTCGGCCCGAACGGGGCCGGCAAGACCACGCTCTTCAACGGCATCTCGGGGCTGACCCGGGTGCGCGGGAAGATCCTGTTCGGGGGCCGCGACGTCACGCGCCTGCCCCTACACCGCCGCGCCCGCCTCGGGATCGGCCGCACCTTCCAGATCCCGCAGCCGATGAAGCACCTGACCGTGCGCGAGAACCTCGCGGTCGCGCAGGTCTTCGGCGCCGGGCGCCACGACCCCGCGCGGATCGAGGAGATCCTCGCCGTCATGGAGCTTCAGCAACAGGGCGACCGCCCGGCCGAGAGCGCGCTGGCGCTGCAGGAGCTGAAGCGGCTGGAGATCGCCAAGGCGCTCGCCACCGAGCCGAAGCTCCTCCTCCTCGACGAGGTGCTGGCGGGGTTGGAGAGCCAGGCCAAGCGCCAGTTCGCGGCCAAGCTCAAGGAACTGCACCGCCGCTTCGGCCTGACCATCGTCATCGTCGAGCACGACATCGAGACGATCTCGGGCCTCTGCTCGCGCGCCGTGGTGCTGAACTTCGGCGAGATCATCGCCGACGGCACCCCGGCCCAGGTCTTCCGCGATCCCCGCGTCGTCGAGAGCTATACCGGGACGGCCCATGCTTGAGACCCAGAACCTCCGGGCCGGCTACGGCCACATCACGGTGCTGTGGGACCTCTCGCTCACCTTCCGCGAGGGCGCGCTGACGGCCATCGTCGGCCCGAACGGGGCCGGCAAGACGACGCTGCTGCGCGCGCTGACCGGGCTGATCCCGCACAAGGGCGAGATCCGGCTCGGGGGCGAGCGTCTGGCGGGCAAGACCTGGGATCTCGCGGGCCAGGGCATCGTCATGGTGCCGGAGGGCCGCCTCGTCTTCCGCGACATGAGCGTGGAGGAGAACCTCTGCCTCGGCGCCTACCCGAAGCGCTGCCGCGGCGACCTCTCCCCCGGCCTCGACCGGGTCTACGGCCTGTTCCCGCGCCTGCGCGAGCGGCGCGGGCAGATGGCCGGCTCGCTCTCCGGCGGCGAGGCGCAGATGCTCGCCATGGGACGGGGGCTGATGTCGCAGCCGAAGATCCTGCTGATCGACGAGCCGTCGCTCGGCCTCGCGCCGGTGATCGTCTCGGAGGTCTTCGACATCATCGCGCGCCTGAAGGAGGCCGGGACCACGATCCTGCTGGTCGAGCAGAACACCCGCGTCGCGCTCTCGGTCGCCGACGACGTGCACCTGCTGCGCGGCGGGCAGGTGCGGCTCAGCGCGCCGGCGGCGCAGGTCGACCTCGACCACCTGCACGACCTCTACTTCGCGCGGGAGGCGCAGAGCGCGTGAACCGTCTGCCCCCGATCCTGCGCGACAACCTCGCCCTGCCGGTCATCGCCTCGCCGATGTTCATCGTCTCGGGGCCGGACCTCGTGATCGCCCAGTGCCGCGCCGGCATCGTCGGGTCCTTCCCGGCGCTGAACGCGCGGCCCGCCGCGATGCTCGACACTTGGCTCACCCGCATCACGGAGGAGCTCGCTGCCGCGCGCGCGGCCGACCCCGCGGCCCGGATCGCGCCCTTCGCGGTCAACCAGATCGTCCACGCCTCGAACGACCGGCTGGCGGAGGATGTCGAGACCTGCGCGCGCCACCGCGTGCCGATCGTCATCACCAGCCTGCGCGCGCCCGACGCCGTGGTGCGGCCGGTCCACGGCTACGGCGGCCTCGTCTTCCACGACGTCACCACGGTCCGCCACGCCGAGAAGGCGCTGGAGGCGGGCGTCGACGGGCTGATCCTGGCCTGCGCCGGGGCCGGCGGGCACGCGGGCACGCTCTCGCCCTTCGCGCTGGTGGGCGAGGTGCGCCGCTTCTACGACGGGCCGCTGATCCTCTCGGGGGCGATCACCACTGGATCCGCGATCCTGGCGGCGCAGGCGATGGGTGCCGACCTCGCCTACATGGGTACCCGCTTCATCGCCTCCGCGGAGGCGAACGCGGCGCCCGCCTACAAGGACATGATCGCGGGCGCGAGCGCGGCGGACATCCTCTACACGCCCTTCTTCACCGGCGTGCCCGGCAACTACCTGGCGCCCAGCATCCGCGCCGCAGGCCTGGATCCGGACACCCTGCCGACCGCCGACAAGACCGCGATGAGCTTCGCCAGCGACCGGGCGAAGCCCTGGCGCGACGTCTGGGGCGCGGGCCAGGGGGTCGGCACGATCCCCGACGTGCGGCCGGTCGCCGAGATCGTGGCGGGGCTGGCGCGGGAGTACCGCGCGGCCCGCGCCGGCCTCGCGGCCTGAGGAGGATTCCGAGCCATGACAGAGTCCCCCGCGACCGAGACCCTGCGGATCACCGAGCCGGCGGACGGCGTGCGCCTCCTCACCATCGACCGGACTGCGCGCCGCAACGCCCTCGACCGGGCGACCTACGGGGCCATCCGGGAGGCGATCGCGCGGGCCGGCACGGACGAGGCCGTGCGCGCCATTGTGCTCACGGGCGCGGGCGGCTGCTTCACCGCCGGCAACGACCTCGCGGATTTTCGCGATACCGCCGAGACTGTCGCGGACAGCCCCGGCCTCGCCCTGCTGAAGGTGCTCGCCGCCTGCCCAAAGCCCGTCCTGGCGGCGGTTGAGGGCCACGCGGTCGGCATCGGCACGACGCTGCTCCTGCACTGTGACCTCGCCTATGCGGGGGCGGGCGCGCGCTTCCGCCTGCCCTTCACCAGCCTCGGCCTCAGCCCCGAGGGCGCGTCGAGCTACCTGCTGCCCCTCGTCGCCGGCACGAAGCGCGCCGCCGAGTTGCTGATGCTGGGCGAGCCCTTCGGGCCCGAGACGGCCGAGGCGGCCGGCCTCGTCAACGCCGTGGTGCCGGCGGGCCAAGCCCTCGACGCGGCGCTGGAGCGGGCCCGGGCGCTGGCCGCCCTCCCGCCGGTCTCGGTCGCCGCCACCAAGCGGGCGCTGCGGGCGGGCCACGCCGAGATCGTGGCGCGCACGCTGGCCAGCGAGGCCGAGACCTTCCACGCGCTCCGCCGCGGCCCCGCCGCCCAGGCCGCCTTCGCGGCCTTCTTCGCACGATGAGCGCGATCATGAGTGAGACCGCCCTCGATCCCCTCGCCGACCCCGAGGCCGAGGAGGGGGCCGGCCCGAAGGAGGACCGGCACTTCGTCACGGCGCTGGCCCGCGGCCTCGCGGTGCTCGCCTGCTTCGGGCGCGACCGGCGGATGCTCGCCAACCACGACATCGCCGAGGCCTGCGGCCTGCCGCGCTCCACCGTGTCGCGGCTGACCTACACGCTGACCAAGCTCGGCTACCTGCACCTCGTCGAGGAATCCGGGAAATACCGCCTCGGCACCCAGACGATCGCGCTGGGCTCGATGGCGCTGGGCGGCCTCGACGTGCGCCAGATCGCCCGTCCCGCCTTGCGCGCCGTGGCGCAGGCGGCCAACGCCTCCGTGGGTCTCGGCGTGCGCGACCGGCTGAGCATGCGCTACATCGATTGCCAGCGCGGGCCGGCCGCGATCTCGCTCAACCTCGACACGGGCTCGCGCATCTCGCTGGCCCGCTCGGCCATGGGCCGGGCCTACATCGCGGTCTGCTCCGACCGCGAGCGCGCCGCGCTCTACGAGGAGTTGCAGGCCTACGACCCGCTGGCCTGGCCGGCTTTGCGGGCCGGCCTCGACCGGGCGGTGCAGGAGCACCGCGAGATCGGCTGCTGCACCTCCTTCGGCGAGTGGCAGGACACGGTCTCGGCCATCGCGGTGGGCTTCCGCCCCGGCGGCGGCCTGCCGCCGATGTCGGTCAATTGCGGCGCCCCCACCATCATCACCGACGGCCGCTTCCTGATGGACGTCGCCCGCCCGAAGCTGATCGAGGCCGTGCGCGGCCTCGAAGGTGTCATGGGCGCTTGATTGCTGGTCTCATCGATCCCGGCCTATGGCCGGCATCGATGAGGTCCGGCGGACGACCGCCGCCGCGCCGTCGCGCGGGCAGATCTCGCCGCGAGGACGCGGCGAGATCTGATTGAGGAGTGACCCGATGCTGTTCGATCCCGACGACCTGCCGCTCGCCGGCATCCGCGTGCTGGATCTCTCCCGCGTGCTCGCGGGACCCTGGTGCGCGCAGGTGCTGGGCGATCTCGGCGCCGACGTGATCAAGGTCGAGCACCCCGAGCGCGGCGACGACACCCGCGACTGGGGCCTGCGGACCGGCCCGAGCAACACCTCTTATTTCGACAGCGTGAACCGCAATAAGCGCTCGATCGGCGTCGACCTCGCCGACCCGGAGGGGCTGGCGCTGGTGCGCGATATCGCCCGGCAGAGCGACGTCGTGGTGCAGAACTTCAAGACCGGCGGCGCCGACCGGCTCGGCCTCGGCTACGCGGCGCTCTCCGCCGAGAACCCGCGGCTGATCTACTGCTCGGTCTCGGGGTACAGTTCGGACGGCGCGGAGGCGACGCGGCCGGGCTACGACCTCGTGATCCAGGGCGAGGCCGGGCTGATGGCGCTGAACGGCGAGGCGGAGCGGCCGCCCCTCAAGTTCGGCCTCGCGGCGGTCGACCTGTTCACCGGCCAGTTCGCCGCGCAAGCGGTCCTCGCCGCCCTCTACCAGCGCGAGCGCACCGGTCGCGGGCGCCTCGTGGAACTCGCCCTGTTCGATTGCGGCGTGGCGCTGACCTCCTATTACGGCCTGGAGGCCATGGTGCAGGGCCGCGACCCGGCCCGCTACGGCAACGCGCACCCCTCCATCGTGCCCTACGGCGTGTTCGAGGCCGGCGACGGGCCGATCGTGCTGACGGTCGGCAACAACGCGCAGTACCGGCGCTTCTGCGAGCAGGTGCTGGAGCGGCCCGACCTCTGCGCCGACCCGCGCTTCGCCAGCAACCTCGACCGCTCGCGAAACCGCGCCGTCTTCGTGCCGGTGCTCGAGGCGGAACTCGCCAAGTGGAAGCGGGCCGACCTCCTGGCCCGGCTCCAGGCCGCCGGCATCCCCTGCGGCGAGGTGCTGGGCCTGCACGAGGCCCTGACCTCGGAGCGCGCCCGCTCCGCCGGCCTCGTCATCCCGCAGGGCGCGGGCGCGGAGGCGGCGGCCCACGTGCTGGCCCCGCCCTACCGGCTCGACGGCGCGCGCCTCCCCGTGCGGCGGATGCCGCCCGTGCTCGGCGCTTCGGGCGCCGAGATCCGGGCCGCGCTGTCGGGGCCTGCGGAGGCGACGGGGGAACGCTGACGAGGGCCGCGCCAACGCTCGCCTCGCGTGGTACCTGTCACCGGCACGTCATCGACCGTCGCGGGGCGACGGTCCGTCGAGAAGGGAGGAGACGATGCGGGCATCCCGCCGGGATCTGATCGCGCTCGCGGCCGTCGCCACGGCGGTCGGCACGCGCCGGGCGGAGGCGCAGGCCGCGCCCGAACCGCTCTTCGCCGTGCCGGCCACGACCGTCCCCATCCTGGGCGAGAGCCGCGTCTTCCCGGTGCGCCGCATCTACTGCATCGGCCGCAACTACGCGGCCCACGCCATCGAGCGCGGATCCGATCCGAGCCGGGAGCCGCCGTTCTTCTTCCAGAAGCCGACGGACGCGATCCAGACCGTCGCGGTCGGCGCGGTCGCGGAGCATCCCTATCCATCCCTGACGAAGAACTACCATCACGAGATCGAGCTCGTCGCCGCCCTGCACGTGGGCGGCGTCAACATTCCGGCCGAGCGGGCCCTCGACCACGTCTACGGCTACGCGCTCGGCCTCGACATGACCCGCCGCGACCTCCAGAACGGGATGGCGGCCGAGAAGAAGCCCTGGGAGATCGGCAAGAGCTTCGACCATGCCGCCATCATCGGGCCGATCCGGCCGGTGGCGCAGGTCGGGCACCTGCGCAAGGGTGCGATCGCCCTGTCGGTCAACGGGACGGTCCGGCAGAACTCCGATCTCGACAAGATGATCTGGAGCGTCGCCGAGCAGATCGCGAAGCTCTCCGAGGCCTTCGCGCTCGCGCCGGGTGACCTGATCTATTCCGGCACGCCCGAGAATGTCGGCCCGGTGGTCAGGGGCGACGTGCTCCTCGGCACGCTCGACGGCCTGCCCGACCTGTCGGTCCGCATCGTCTGATCCCGCCGCGCGGCCGGACGAAGGCGCAGGGCCGGTCCCTCGACGAGGAACCAGCTCAGGAGCCCCAGCGGGAGCGCGGCGGCGAGCGCGAGCGCCGCTACCGCCCAGGGCGAGATGCCCGGGACGTGGGCGACCAGAAGGTTCTGCACCGGCCACGCGTAGAGGTAGAGGCCGTAGGAGGGGTCGGCCCGATCGACCGCGCGGCTCAGGGCCAGGGGACGCACCGCGAAGGCGAACCAGAAGATGAGGTAGCCGCCGAGCACCGCTAAGGCGGGCTCGGCCAGCGGCCGGACGAACATCAGGGGCAGCAGCAGCAGCGCGGCCCGGCAGGCGCCGCGCCGCGTGTAGGCGATCCGGTCGCCGAAGAGCTGGTAGGCGCCCCCGCAGCAGAACACGAAGACGAAGCGGATCATCTCCGAGAGCGTGCCGGCCACGTCGCCCGGGAGCCCGACCGGCAGGAAGAGCCAGCGCAGGGCGAGGAGCGCCCCAAGCCCGGCCAGCAGCGCGAGGTAGCGCGCCCGGATGCGCAGGACGCGCGCGCGGCCGGCCAGCCCGAGGAGCAGGTAGCAGCCGAACTCGCAGGGGATCGTCCACATCGAGCCGTTGAGGTGCGGGTAGGGCAGGCCCTCGAACGCGCCCGGGACGACGGGCATCAGCAGCAGGGCGAGGCGGAGCAGCGTCTCGGCGCTCGACAGGGCCACCATGTCGCCCCCGGCGAAGGGCGCCACAACCAGGATGCAGACGAGGGAGGCGACGACGAAGCCCGGGTAGATCCGCAGGGCCCGGCGCCGCACGTAGCCGGAGAACGAGGTCCGCGCGCGGTAGCTCGCGGTGATCAGGTAGCCGCTGACGAGGAAGAAGCCGTCGACGGCCAGTTCGCCGAAGGACAGCGTGCCGAAGACCCGGGTCAGGATCTCGCGCGAGCGGTCGCCGTCGATGAGTTCCGGCGCGTGGGCGAGGATCACGAGCGCGGCGAAGAGGAGCCGCAACGTGCCGAAATTGTTCGCGCACCGCTCTCGGTCGCCCGCTCCCTGCGCCACCCCGTGCTCTCCGTCCGGACGTCAGGCCCTTACGGGCCGGGAAACGCGGCGCGGCGGCAAGAGCACCGGCGCAACACCGGCGGCCCGCCCGCGGTGAACGGCCCTCGGGCGCCCACCGTTCAAGTCAGCGCCCAGATCAGCATACGATTTACGTATACGGAGCGGAATGATATAGGCCAACACCAAACTTCTCTCGGCCGAACCTGCAAAAGGGGGACATTGCACGAGGGAATGCCATGCGAAATCATGTCTTTTTCTGGGCAATCGCAGCGTGTCTCGCCCTGACCGGGACCGTGGAGGCGCGATCCCGTCACCGCGGCGCCGGCCATTGCGCGATCGGGCAGATGTATCGCCCCTCGCTCGGCACCTGCCAGTCCCGGGCACTCTTCCGCAGATCCATGCGCAAGGTCGCGACCGACGCCCGCGGAGCCCGCGAGACCCTGCGGCATGCGGCGCGCCGGGACCGGCGCCAGAGACTTCGTGAGGCCCGCGCGGCGGCGGAGCGGCCGGAGGCCCGACCGAACCGCCTGCTTCCGACGCGGCCCGTCCCGCGCGCGGACCACGCCCTCGACGAGGCCGCGGTGCGGGCGGCGGAGGCCGCGACGATGCCGGACGCGCCCGCGACGGGGCCCGCATCCCCGCCCGCGCGCAACGGTCCGGCACCGGTCGAGTTCGCGGCCATTCCCTGGACCGCCAGCGGACCCTTCTCCCTCGATCCGCGGCCGCGCTACGCCGCGCGCTCCGATCTCGACTGGCGGCGCTGAGCGCGGCGCCGAGCGGGCAACGGCCGTCGGCGCGCGGTGCGCGCAGCGCATCCGGGCCCTAGATGGGGCGCACGCGCATGGCTCGACCAGCGCGATCCGCAAGAGCGCCCGATGCCGAACCTGTCCGCCGAGAATCTCCGCGTCGCCGACGTGATGGCCCGCGACGTCGAGTTCATCGAGCCGCACGCGAGCGCGCAGGCCGCGGCCGTCCTCATGGGCGAGATCGAGGTCGGCGCGCTTCCCGTCGGCTCGGCGGACCGGATCGTCGGCATCGTCACGGACCGCGACCTGCTCTACCGGGTCGTGGCCCGCGGGCGCGATCCGGCGGCCGTCTCGGTGCAGGAGGTCGCCTCGCGGCCCGTCCTCGCCTGCAGCCCCGGCGACACGCTCCGCGCGGCCATGGACGTGATGGTGGCGAACTACGTGCGGCGGCTGCCGGTGCTGGACGGGAGCCGCCGGGTGGTCGGCTGGCTGACCCTGGCCGACATCGCCCGCCACCTCCTCGTCAACGACGACGCCCTGCAGGTCTCGCTCCTGACGCTCACCGAGGGCGCGGGGGCGGGCTGATCAGGCCCGGTACCGGCGCTCCGCCGCGCGCACCGCAGCGTTCGGCAGGGCGCGGTGCAGGGCGACGTAGTCGGCGAACGCCCATCCGGCCGGGCCGGCCTCGCGCGCGGCGACGAGGCACAGGATGAAGGCGATCAGGGCGGTCTCGGGCTCGACGAGCGCCGCGAGCGCCGCGTCGAGCGGCGGCGGCGATCGCAGCGCCGCCTCGAACGCCGCGAGCAGGCCGGCATCCGCGCCCGAACCGCGGAGCCAGGCCCGCACCGGATCGAGGGCGGCCTCCGCGCCGCCCGCCCGGGCGGCCACCGCGGCGAAGCGGGCGAGCGCCGCGCACTCCCCCTCGGCGAGGCGCGTCAGGTTGACGCTCAGCGGCATCAGGGTCTGGTGGCGGTTCTGCAGGAAACCGTGGAGCACCTTCTGGCCGACCGCCTCGGCGAGCTGGCGGCGGCCCGGCTCGACGGCGCGGTGGCGGCGGTCGATCGTCGCCCGCTCGCCCTCGGACGGCTGGTGATCCGGTCCCGTCTCGACTAGCTGCAACACCTGCCCTCCATGCCCGCGCCGCCGTTGTCGGCGCACCGATCAGGTGTTCCCGGATGACCGTCGATCAAGTGCTCGCCTTCGGCCTGATCGGCGTGACCGTCGCGGCCTTCGTCTGGGACCGGCTGCCCTACGACGTCGTGGCGCTCACGGCGCTCGCGGTCGGCATCGCGATCGGCCTCGTGCCCGCCGACAAGGCCTTCTCGGGCTTCTCCGACGACATCGTGGTCATCGTGGGTGCGGCGCTCGTGCTCTCGGCGGCCATCGCCCGCTCGGGCGCGGTCGAGACCCTGATGCGCCCGCTCATGCCCTACCTGACGAGCGCGGGACGGCAGGTGCCGATCCTGGTTGCCGGGGTGCTGCTGCTGTCGATGGTGACGAAGAACGTGGGCGCGCTGGCGATCTTCATGCCGATCGCCCTGCAGCTCGCCCGCCGCAGCGGCACGCCGGCCTCCGCGATGCTGATGCCGATGGCCTTCGCCTCGCTGATCGGCGGCATCGTCACCCTGGTCGGCACCTCGCCGAACGTGATCGTCTCGAAGGTCCGCGCCGACCTGACCGGCCAACCCTTCGGCATGTTCGACTACACCCCCGTGGGGCTCTGCGTGGCGGCCTCAGGCTTCGTCTTCCTGTGCCTGGGCTGGCGGCTGCTGCCGCGGCGCGACGGCGGCACGCGCTCGATGGAGGCGGCCTTCACCCTGGAGCGCTACACCACGGAGGCGCGCCTGCCCGCGCGCCACCCGGCGGCCGGCGGCACGGTGGCCGCGCTGGAGGCGCAGGGCGACGGCGAGGTCCGCGTCGCGACCGTCCTGCGCGAGCGCTTCCGGCGCTATCCGGCGAGCCCCGACTTCCCCCTGAAGGACGAGGACGTGCTGCTCCTCGACGGCGAGCCCGACGCGCTGGAGCGCTTCGTGGCCCGCACCGGGCTCGCCCTCGCGGGCGCCGCGCCCGCGGCCGAGGCGGTGGTGATGGAGGGCGTGGTGACCGCCGAATCCGACCTCGTCGGACGCACCGCTGCCCAGCTCGACCTGGAGCGCGCCACCGGCCTCGGCATCCTCGCGGTCAGCCGGCGCGGCCGGCGCATCGAGCAGCGGCTCTCCTCCGTCCGCTTCCGGGCCGGCGACGTGGTGGTGGTGCGCGGCCGCGCCGCCGCGCTCGCGCCCGCCCTCGGGACCCTGAAGGTGCTGCCGCTGGCCGCCCGCGAGATCGCGCTCGGCCGCAACGACCGGAGCTGGCTGCCGGCCGCGATCCTGCTCGCCGCGATGGGCCTCGTCGCGCTCCACGTCGTCCCGGTGGCGGTGGCCTTCTTCGGCGCGGTCGTGGCCGTGCTGCTCCTGCGCAGCATGACCCCGCACGAGGCCTACCAGGCCGTGGAATGGCCGGTGCTGGTGCTGCTCGGCGCCCTCATCCCGATCTCCGAGACGGTCAGCAGCACCGGCGGCGCGGACCTCGTCGCCGCCCACCTGACGGCCCTGGTGCAGGACCTCTCGCCCGTGGCGGCACTCGGCGCGATCCTGGTTCTGGCCATGGCGGTGACGCCGTTCCTCAACAACGCCGCGACCGTGCTGATCATGGGGCCGATCGCCGCCAAGCTCGCGACCAAGCTCGGGCTCAATCCCGACCCGTTCCTGATGGCGGTCGCGCTCGGCGCGGCCTGCGACTTCCTCACGCCGATCGGCCACCAGTGCAACACCCTGGTGATGGGACCCGGCGGCTACCGCTTCGGCGACTACGCCCGGCTCGGGCTGCCGCTCTCCCTCATCGTGATCGTGGTGGGCGTGCCGCTCATCGCCCTCGTGTGGCCCCTCCATCGGACCTGACGGGGGCGTCTTTCGGGTTAGGCCGCAAGAGCCCCGGCTCCGACCTCCGGGGCGATGCGCCGCGCGCGGGCACCGGTCTATGAGCGTGGCGATGCGAGGGTCGTCGTCGCGCGTCCGGCGCCGAGGCGACGACCTGCCGGCCGGTCGGGAGCGACGCGTGGCGCCAGACGACATCGACGTGATCCGAGCCCGGCTCGCGGCGCATCCGAGACCCGCCGACCTCGCCGAGCGGCGCGCCCGCATCGACGGCCTCGGGGCCGGCTACGCCCTGCCTCCGGATGTCGTGGTCGAGCCGGCGGATGCCGACGGCGTGACAGCGGAATGGACGCGCACCCCGGCGGCCGAGGGAGACGCCGTCATCCTGTTCCTGCACGGGGGCGGCTACGTCTCCGGCTCGCTGACGAGCCATCGCCACATGGTGGCGCAGGCCGGGCGCGCGGCGCGGGCACGGACCTTCGCGCTCGATTATCGGCTGGCGCCGGAGCACCCGTTCCCGGCCGCGCTCGAGGACGCGCTCGCCGGCTACCGCTTTCTCCTCGCTTCGGGCATCGCGCCGGCGCGGATCGCCCTCGCGGGCGAGAGCGCGGGCGGCGGCCTCGCGCTCGCCACGGCCCTGTCCTTGCGCGCGGCGGGCGTTCCGCTGCCGGGCTGCCTCTGGCTGAGTTCGCCCTGGGTCGACCTCGCGCTCATGGGGGCGAGCATGGACGCCAAGGCGGCCGTCGATCCCCTGCTGAGCCGCGCCTACCTGTCCGAACTCGCCGGCCTCTACCTGAACGGAGCCGACGCGCGGGGGCCTCTCGTCTCACCGCTCGGAGCCGACCTCGCGGGCCTGCCGCCGATGCTGATCCAGGTCGGCTCCGCCGAGACGCTCCTCGACGATTCCGTGCGGCTCGCGGCGGTCGCAGGTGCCGCCGACGTCGCCGTGCAGCTCGAGATCTGGCCGCACATGATCCATGCCTGGCATCTCTTCTACCCGGAGGTGGCCGACGGGCGGCACTCCCTCGCGAGCGCGGGGGCCTTCGTCGCGCGCCGTCTCGGCGCCCGCTGACGCGACGGGGCGCGGGGACGGCCGAAGCCCTCCCCGTCGTGGCGGCACCGATTCAAGCCGCCTTCACGCCCGCCAGGAACAGACCCACCTCCCGGTGGAGGCTCTCGGAATGGTGCGAAAGTTCCCGCGCGGCACCGAGCACCTGCCCGGCGGCGCTGCCGGTCGAGCCGGCACCCTGGCGCACGTCGGCGATGCTCCCGGCGACCCGGCCGGTGCTGCTCGCGGCCTGCTGGACGTTCCGGGCGATCTCCTGCGTGGCAGCCCCCTGCTGCTCCATGGCGGCGGCGATCGCGTTCGAGGCCGCCGCCATCTGGCCGATCGTGGCCCCGATGGCGCGGATCGCCGCGACCGATTCCTGGCTCACGCTCTGGATCGCGGCGATCTGGCCGGCAATCTCCTCGGTCGCGCGGGTGGTCTGGCCCGCGAGGTCCTTCACCTCGCCCGCGACGACCGCGAAGCCCCGGCCCGCCTCGCCGGCCCGCGCCGCCTCGATGGTCGCGTTGAGCGCCAGCAGGTTCGTGTGCCCGGCGATCTTGTTGATCATCGCCACGACCGTGTCGATCCGCTCGGCCGCGCCCGCGAGTTGCCGGACGAGCCCGTCGGTCCGGTGCGCCTCGTCGGCGGCCTTCTGGGCGATGCGGGCCGACTGACCGGCCTGCTGCGTGATGTGCTGGATCGAGGCCGACATCTCCTCGCTCGCGGCGGCCACGGTCTGCACGTTGGCCGCCGTGGTCTCGGCCGCCCGCATGGCGGTCGCGGATTGCAGCGCGGTCTGCTCGGCCGTGCTCGCCATGGTCTGGGCGGTGGCCTCCATCTCGGTCGCGGCCCCGGCCAGCCCCTGCGCCAGCACCGAGACGTTCGCCTCGAAGGTCTTCGTCAGCCCGTCGAGATGATCGGCCCGGCGCATCTTGGCGTCGGCCTCCTCGGCCGCCGCGGCGTCGGCGCGCGCCTTGGCGATCAGCGCGTCCTTGAAGACCTGGACGGCGCGGGCCATCGCGCCCAGCTCGTCCCGGCGCGCGGCGCCCGGCACCGCGACGGCGTGGTCGCCGGCAGCAAGGCGCTGCATCGCCGCGGTCATCGCGGTCACCGGCTGCGCGACGCCCCGGCCGACGCGCCATGCGAGGAGCACGCCGATCACGAGGGCGGTCGCGCCGATGCCGATCACGAGCCCGCGCAGGTGGTTCGCGTCCGCGGCCATCAGGGCCATGATCTGCTGCTGGTCGCGTACCGCCCGCTCGCGCGTCTCGGCACCCAGGGCGACGAGGTGGTCACCCGTCTGCTTCAGGGTCTGGTAGGCGGCCTCGACCGTGCCCGCACCGGTGAGCACGCCGTCGAGCGCCGCCTTGAACGGGGCGACCCTGCCGGCGACCGCCTTCAGCGGGGGTTGGAGCAGGCCGGCGCCGTCGATCCGCGCGAGCGCCGCGATCTCCCGCGTGTAGCGACCGAACTCCACCGTGGCAGTGCTGGCATCCGCCGGGTTGTTGCTCGAGCGGAACAGGTAGGCGGCGGCGAGGGTGGCCTGGAGGGCGCGGTCGGCCCGGAAGGCGGCGGCGGCGAGGGCCGGATCCTGCGCGGCCCGGTCGGCCATCGCGTAGCCGGCATTCGAGAGCGCGACGCCGAGCTTGCCGAGGTCGCCGAGCGCGGCCTTGCGCGCCTGCATCACGCCGATCAGGGCGTTCGCGCCGGCCACGTAGTCCCGCGACGGCCCGAGCATCGCATCCTCCGCCTCTCCGGACCGGGGAGCGGCCTCGCTCTCGGCCGCGAGTTTGGCGAGCCCCGCCTTGAGCTCGCCCAGCATCTCGCCCTGCTCGGTGCGCATGTAGTTGAGCACGAGGCGCCGGGCGCCGTTGACGAGCAGTTCGGAGGCGCTGGCCCGCTCGGCGGCCCGCACGCGGGCGTCCGCGCCCTCCACCTCGGCGTTGAGCACGCTGACGCTGCGGAAGGTGGCGAGCGCGGACAGCAGGAGAAGCACCAGCACCACGCCGAAGCCGGCGGCGATGCGCTGGGCGACCGAGAGACGGTCCGGACGGAGAGTGAGCATCGGCGGCAGTCCTGGAACCTCGGTGCATCCTCGCCGGCCTGTAGACGCGGGCCGGTGCGGGACGGTCGGGCAGCGGAGAGGAAGGGTCGTTCGTGATCCGGCGCGCCCGGATCGGGCCTCAGCGGACCGCCCGGATCTGCCGGAGCGTCTCGGCCCCGAAGCGGGCGCTGAACCCGGACGTCGTCGCCTGCAGGCTCTGCTCGAAGGCCGCGCGATCGACGCCCGCGACCACGCTCATCCCGGACCTGCGCAGCGCGTCGACGCCCTCGGTCTCGGCCCGCCCGGCCACCTCGCGGGAGACCTGCCCGGCGGCGCGAGCGGCCTCGGTGAAGGCCTTCTGGTCCGCGGCGCTCAGGGCTTCCCAGGCGGCGCGCGACATCGCGACCACGGCCCACGAATAGACGTGCCCGCTCAGGGTCAGGTGCTTCTGGACCTTCTCGAAGCGGGACGCGGCGATCACCGAGATCGGGTTCTCCTGGCCGTCGAACTGTCCCGATTGCAGCGCGCCGTAGAGGGCCGGGAAGGCCAGCGGCTCCGCCTTCACGCCGAGGCTCCGGAAGCCCGCCAGCATGATGTCCGATTGCGGCACCCGCATCGAGAGCCCCTTGAGGTCCTCCGGGCCCGTGATCGGCCGCTTCGAATTCGTGATGTGCCGCATGCCGTTCTCGCCCCAGGCGAGTGCGACGAGGCCCTTCTGCTGGAACTTCCTGAGATAGTCCTGCCCGATCGCGCCGTCGAAGACGGCTTGTGCGTGGCGCGCGTCGCGGAACAGGAACGGGATATCGAACACCCCGAACTCGGGGATGATGCTGGAGAAGGGCGCGCTCGTGATGAAGGCGAGATCGAGGTGCCCGAGGCGCAGATCCTCCGCCATCTCCACCTCGCCGCCGACGGAGCCGTTCGGATAGAGTTCCACCCGGTAGGCGCCGCCGGTGCGCTTGGCGACCTCGGCGGCGAAGCGATCGGCCCCCGCCCCGAGCTGGGACGTCTGCGCGAACAGGTAGCCGAATCTCAGGACCCGCTCGTGTGCCCCGGCCTGGGCGACGGTCCAGACCGAGCAGAACCCGACGACGGCAGCGACAACTCTGAGACGTGAAAGCACCGGTCGATCCTATGCGAGGGCCGTCCGATGCATAACCCCAGTTGCTTAAAAGACGATTGACGTAAAATCTGAAGCAAGACCCGCCTCCTGAGCGCATCTTACTTGGAGACCAACCCATCTGGACCCACGCAGACCCCACCCATAGCCACGCCGCACGTCGCCCTACCTTCGGCTGGATGGCGCCTGCTGGACAACGCTTCGCGCAGAACCGAACGACCGCTGGACGATTCCCCGCCTCGCGCGTTCCGGCCGACGCGCCGCCACGGCCCAGTTCCGCGGCCCCGGCCCGCCGACCTGCCGCAGCGCGGCGACCGCCTCCCTCGGATTGCCCTCTGCCGATCCACATCCCGGGCCCCATGCCTCGGGGCGGCCCCCGTCACCCGGGGGCCGATCAGGCCGGGCCGGAACACGCTCGAGCCCAAACTCCTTCCGTCCCCCGTTGCGCGGCGCGAACGGTTCGGCTAATCAGACCGGAGCAGCACCCGTAGCTCAGCTGGATAGAGCGTTGCCCTCCGAAGGCAAAGGTCACACGTTCGAATCGTGTCGGGTGCGCCAATCTTTTCAATGACTTAGCACGTATCGGGTTGTCCCGGTATCGCTCGGGGCTACTGTGGGGCTACAGGCTGCCTGCGAACGCAGGTGTGCTACTGGCGGCTCGCGACGGCCGCCCATGTCCGCTCAACGGCGAACACTCCCTCCCGCCCTTCCGGTAATGTTCCCACGCATCGAGCCATCGGCATGTCGCCGTCCCCGGCAGTGTGCAGTTCGGCACCTTGCGGTCCGCACCGTGACCAACCAAGCTCGGCTGTTAACAGATGGCCAGCCCGTTGGGCGCAGACTTTGTGGGAGATTTAATGGACGGCCAAAGCCATCTACCGAATCAGCCCGTATCGATTCCGCCGGGCTATGAACTCGCCCAGGATGCCTTGATTCGCTTCCACGCGGAACGCATCAAGGCCGTCGAGAGCGAGGACCGGGTTGTCCAGCAGGCTCAGGTGACCATGCTCGTCACTGAGGCCCTGTCCTCAGGCAGTCTCATGATCTTTGTCCGCACGCTGGAGGGGGGCGTGGAACCTATTCCGACCGGCGTGTGGCGCCCGCACCCGACCGACCCGGGCCGACAGCACTCAAATATTGCCAAGCTTCACCAGACCGGACGCTGCCTAACCGATCCCTTGGTCCTGATCCACGAGACCTTCACGGCAAGTGGAATTGCGCTGGTCGACCGGAACAACTGGGTCGGCTTTTCGAATTATGCCGGCAAATGGCCACCCTACGACATCCCGGTGTCCGTCAGGCTGCTCCTGCGCTTCTGCGAGCACAAGCGTGCGTTCAGCGAAGGCCTTCGAATACAGAAGTGCGACGCCATAGATTGGTTCCGGTACAACTGGCCGCCAGAAATGGAGCATCGATGGCCTGCACCTGATCGGTTCCATAAGATATATAATAACAAGGACAATTGCCCGACATTCGTCTCCGAATTCGCGCAAGTTGTGCTCGATGAAAGCGAGCGTATGCGTCTTCGTCCCCGCCGACCACCGCTTCAAGGCCGCCGCCCGCTTCCTCCAGGCGCTCTGGCGCGAGGACCGCGGCCTCGCGATCGGCACCCACATCGACCGCCGCAACCCACACCGTCCCCGCCGGCTCGGCTCACGTATCTCGACCGCGGCCGGCGCGCTCGGCAGCAACTTCCTTCATCCGGACATCATCCCGGTGGTCACCCGTGCCCTGACCTACCGCGAGCCGGGCGCGGCCTACGACGTCGACCGCCTCAAGACCAACCTGCTCTCCTCGCAGCCGCTCGTCTTCAACCTGTTCGGACTGCTCGCCCGCGACCTGACCCTGGCCACCCGCTTCGTCGCGGAGCTGCTGCCCGGGACGCTGACTTCGGCCACCGACATCCTGTTCGAGCACAGCCCCGGCCGCGGCGATCCCCGCTTCACCGCCGACCGCACCGCCTTCGACATCGTCCTGCGCGGCCGCGACACGACCGGCGCCCGCGGGCTCCTCTGCATCGAGGTCAAGTACAGTGAGGCCGGCCACGAGCCCGCACCGCCGCCCCACCCACGGCACACGGAGATCGCCCGCGCCACCTCCGGCCTGTTCGTGGCCCCGGACGACCCGACACTGACCGGGCCCGCCTGCCAGCAGCTCTACCGGCAGCACTGCCTCGCGAGCGCCATGCTCACCGCCGGGCTCGCCGACACGGCGACGCTGGCCTTCATCGCCCCCACGCACAACCAACTCGCACACGCGGCGGCCGCAACCTACACGCGCCAGCTCACCGACCCACGGGCTGGCCCGATCCCGTTCGTGCCGACGACGCTGGAGCACGCCTTCGCGGCGCTGGCCGCCGCCGGCCTGCCCGACCACGCCCGCGCCCTCCATCGGCGTTACACCGACTGGTGGCTCGTCGACGGCGAACTCGACCTGGCGGCGACGGTCGCAGCACCGTGGGACTTCACACCGCGGCCCCCTTCAGGATCGACCGACGCCTCGCGACCGGCGGCCAAAGCCTCACGCTCCGACGGTGGCACCTTGGTCAGCAACCCTCGACGCTCACATCGTGCTCGCACCACCAAGAGAGCGACGCGCACTGCCGCCTAACACCCCGTCGTTGCAGCACACGGACAGCCAAACTGCCTGTTCGTGACCACAACAATCCCGGCGCGGTTGCCCCCGCGCCGGGCTTCGCCACGCCTCGATGCTCACCATGAGCAACCGGCGGCACCAGCGCGGAGCCGAGCCGAGCCCTGTCTGTGCCACAACTGGCGGCACGCAATCTGCCCCTCGTCGCATCCGTCATCCGACGCGCTCGCCCAGACAGGCGCCTCCGCTCCTTCCGCGGCCCTGCCGCGCCGCGCAGGCGCAGCCCACCGGTACGAACGCAACTGTATTCACCTGAGTGCACGACTGAGCTGTGCCTGAATATATCCCATTCGTCGACCTGCGGAACCAAACGCAGTCCGGCACAATCTCTACCAACAAGGAAAGCTGCCATGAGCAAATCTCCCGAGATCGTCCTCGGCAAGATCGCGAAGAAGATCGAAGTTCGTGACCACTACCTCAGCCGACGTCTGGAAGCTTCGACGGGCCACGCCTATCTCACATGGCGCGACCCAGAATCCTTCCTGCACTGGTTCGTGCCGCCGCAGCTGACAGTCATCTCGTATGAGCACGACGCGAAACAGAACAGACTCGTCCTTCGCGATCACCTCGGCAACACGTCTGAATACCGCCTACGCTACGAGCGGGATGAGCTCAACGCCGTCATCCAGCTGTGCGGCGGTGAGTGCTTCGGGGACCAGCGTGGCGGCGAGGTCCAGTCGATCTTCACTGTCATGTTCGACGAGCTTTCCGCGCCGTGCGAGGAGTTAAGTGAGGACGCGAAGGTCACGTTCGTCCAACTCCTCATCCGCCACCCGACGGTCGCTGCGTGGTACAGTGCTGACGGCTGTGGTCTGCACGAACTCTGGACGGCAGCCTTCGAGCGCTACGTCCAGCGCGTCGAAGCGCGATAGTCGTAGTTGGGGTCAGGCCAATTACAGCTGACCCCCTTCGGGCTAAACTGGCGCGCACGATCAATTCGCTAAAGCAGTAGCGGCAATTCACGACTACCCTATTGCCGCTTCACTGCGAGACTCGGATGAGGATTCAAAGTCGCATGTGCCAACCCGATGCCAGACAAGATGCGGCCAGAACCCTTGGTGGCTTGAGGCCAACTCTACGAGGGCCGGCCATATCCAAAACAGGATCTATAGATTAGAATCCCTTCGTCGATCGACGGCGCCGCGCCGGATCCTGCCGCACACACCACTTACCTCGTTCGCACTTCCGCGCCTGCCATGTGCAGGCGCCTGCTTCTCTGCGCCCCACCCTGACCGTTGCCGCAGTCCCTGGCGCGGCGTCCCTTCAACGGGCGCCACGATGTTCATCAACCACAAAGCTTCCCACCAGCTCGCGGACACGTTCACAACAGGCTGCCTCCTGGACGCCTCCCCCCACCACCTCGGAGGCATCCTCAAGAACCCGGATCTTTTCAGGCCGCCACTGGTGGAACGGCTGCCGCACTGCCCCATCGCGATCCACCTCGATCCCGGCTCCAGAGGCTGCAGCGCGCTGACACTCCACTGCCCGACGGCCGGCATCAGCGAACGTCAACCCCTTCAGATCAAGCAGCTTTCGCCCTGGACCATGCTGGCCGAGACGACCGACCCCAACGACCACGGCGCGAGCCAGGTGCCCACCTTCGCACTCTGGTTCGGCCTGATACCGCTCGTCCAGCCGGGCGGAATTATAACGACCCGCGTCAGCCTTACCTTCCACTTCGTGCGCGAGGCCTGGTGGCCAACCGACATAGCGACCGCCCTGGCGGACATCGCCGATCTCTGGCTCCGACGCCTAACAAACCAGACCCCGCCAGCAGCTTCACACCGACGAAGTCCCACGCACTGACGGGACCACCCGGAAGGGCACATCGCCCTTCCGGCGCCGTTTTGCGGCCCGCCAAGTGTTTGAAACTTGGCACGTTTGCCCACGGGTGTTCTGCCAACATGCGGCCTCGGGCGCCCCCAGCGAGCTCCAGCTCGCCCCCGCTCCGACAGCGCCTCTTGCCATGGAGTGCCATACCAAACGGGTGGCGACCCTGCGGGCAAGGCGTGCCGGGAGGATGGCCAGTGCAGCTCCGGTGAGGTGGCGTGTGACCTCAAGCGCTGGCGGAGGGCCGCGCCTGGATTACGCCGATAGCTGATGCCCGTGTATCAGGCTTCGTGTTCGCGAGAGGCGTTTTGCCCTACCCCGTCCGCTTGCAACCAACTGGCGAACTCGAGATCCTCGAAATACCGGCGATACAGCTCAGCGGACCGCCGTTCGACGGCGTTCTGGAACGCGGCGAGACGCGCTTCGTCCCATCGGCCATCAGGCGTCGACGCGGCAAGCCACATCGCGCGCCCCGCCGGATCCAGCGCCATCGCCGCCATGGCCGCCGCGGCCTCCTGCGTGAGTTGGGTGTCCGCGAGGCCCGGCACCTTGGCGGGCAGTGGGATGTCGCCATCGCCCCGGTTCACCGAGGCATCAACGATCCTCAGGTTGCCGATCCCGTTGCCGAGGAGGCTGCGCCATCCCCGCATCGCACTCGCGATGCCGGCTGGGGCGTCGATCCGGCCGCTCAGCCCAGCCCAGTGCGCGCCCCAATCGGCATGGGGGCACAGGTGGTCGAGATCGTAAGGTAGATCGTCGTCCCGGTCCGAGAGCGGATCGTAGTGCGGGAACGCGGACGCCACGTAGTCGCGTTGCAGCCACGGCAGCAGCCTTCGTGCGGACCACCACCAGGCTGATGCCAGCGCCTCGTAGCCGACAGGGGCCTCATCGCATGCGAAGCGCTCCTTTGCCGAGCGCCAGGCCGGTGCCGGCGGGTCCGCGACGAGGAAGCGTGTCATCACGTCGGCGGGGAGCAGACGGTTCGCGCAGCGCTCCCCGTCGGCGTCGCCGACGCACAGCCTGTAGAGGTTCCGGCCGGGAAACGTGCAGGTCTGCTGGTGCTCCTGCAGCACCTTGAGCGACCAGGCGGCCGCCCGCCCGTCGTTGTAGACGCACAGGCGCCAGAACAGCGCGAAGCGGAGCAACTCCCCGCGCGCCGCGCAGAGGTCCGCGACGGTCAGCCCGGCGCGCAGCCCGCACACCACCCAGAACAGGACGACCTGCCACAGCTCCGTCGGCAAATCGACGAGGGCGGTCCGCGGCAGGCCGTTCGGATTCGATCCGGCGGCCGCGTCGGAAGCGGGTGCGTATTCGAGCAGCGTGCACGCCGCGCGGAACGCCTGGGTCAGGAGCGCCGAGTCGGCCGCCTCGCCGTCCGTCGGGATCAGCTGCGACAGCGCGTCCCGAAACGACGCCGTCTGCGGGACCCGCTCGCTCATCATGCGTGCGAACCCGGCGACGTCCGGGAGGCCGGTCCCGCCGGCGGAACTCAGCGCGTTCGCGATGCGCAGGGCCGTGACGACGATCTTCGTCGGGGCCATGACCCGTCCGACCGCCGTGTGAATCCCCAGCACCGCGTTGTGGACGCGCGGGTCGTGGTGCTTGAGGATGGAGAACAGCCGCTCGTCGTTCGACAACGGCGTCCCGCCGGCACCGATCCGGTCGAAGAGCATCAGCAGGCTCTCGTGGGCGGTCTCCCCGCCGCCGGCGAAGCGGCGCGGATCGATGTGCATCAGCGCGACTTCGCCGTCCGCGACGCGCGCGAACGCGGTGGCGAGCTCGGCCAGCGCCGGTCGGGTGTCCTCGCCCGGCGCCCGTGCCGCGATGAGCCGCGCAAGCCCGTCGGCGCCTGCGCCGGTCGAGACGTGGGCCGCGCGCCAGGCGGCGAGCAACTCATCGAGGCGATAGGTGCAGCCGGATGCCTTGTAGGGCCGGGGGAGATCCCGCTGGCCGTCCGGTTCGGCGAGGATGAGATCGAGGATCTCGTGATCGTAGGCGGCGCGGGTCTCGCCGGCCCCGCCGCACGCGACCGTGAGCGTGACCTCACCATCGAACGCGGCTCTCGCCTTCGCCCGGTCCGAACGCGAGAGCTTCTGCCCGGTTGACGGATCATAGCCGAACGGCTGGCTCGCCGAAGTCAGATGAAGCCTGAGCTTGGCCCCCATCGCCAGGTCAACCCAGAGGCAGCGGCGGTCGAGGTCGGGGCCGCAGACGCCGAGCAGCATGGCACGCGTCCGTTGCTGTCCGTCAAACAGGTCGAAGCCCGCCCGCGCAATCGACGCAATCCGGCCGTTGCTGCCGAAGTCCCGGCCTTGCGCGACGTCGTCCGCGCCGCGGGCCATCAGGAAGAAGCTGCCGATCGGCAGGCCGCGCAACAGCGAGTCCCAGAGGTCGACCACCTGCCTGGGTCGCCAGACCGCGCTGCGCTGGACCGGCGGCAGGGCGAGGAGGCCGAAGCGTTGGAGGGATTCGTGCCGGCCTTCATCCGCCGCACCGCCCCCGGTGCCAGCGCGCAGGACGGCGTTTGAGCTGCGCGCCCAGTCGAGAAATGCGAGGAGGTTCAGGCCTTGTACGGAGGTCCCGTCGAACAGGCGATCAGTCATGACATCCTTGCTGGTCCAAGCGGGCTGACATCGCAACCCGGTCGCCCCGGGCGGCGCACATGATCGACCCACCGCATGACAGAACCGGACGTAGCTCAAGGAGGAGGCCGCCCCCGCGCACCATGAGGGTTGAGAGGAACCGACGCATCGGACACCTGGGTCGGTCCGTAGCGCCCGATGATCGGGACAGCTGATATCGGCTGCATGGCGGGGTCGATGTCAGGCATGCGCCGTGATCCGGGTGAGCCCAGTGCAGCGGGCAACTCCGCCCCCAAGACGCCTACGGTTCGGCGCGGTCGGCCTCCGGTCGATCCGTTGCATCCCGTCCGTGTCGACCCTCGGCGATGGCTACGACAAAATCGGGCCTGGGCCTGAGACGGACTGAGGCGGGGCGCCGCCACAGCCACCGTCCCAGGGCTGTGCCGAGCCGCCGGCAGAACAGAGCCAGCCCGAACGCCCAGGCGAGCGCGAAGAGAACCGTCCGCGCGAGCGCCGCCAGTTCGCGGCCCAGGACGAGGGCGGAGCGGTCGAGAAGCTTGAGCGTCGCGCGCGTCCGTGTGCCGAACCGCAGCGCCAAGCGCTCCGCCTGTGCGATCTCCCCGGGGGTGCGGGCAACCCCGAGAACCTGCAGCACGCCCCGGGGGCCCGCCGCGGCGTAGAGGCCGTGGACGTTGCCGCCGAGGGCGCGCAGGTCCCGCAGTGCGTCGGGCCGGACCGCTGACCGGGCCGCCGCGGTCAAGCCCGCTGCATCGAGGCGCCCCCCGCCCGGACCAAGACACGCACCGCCTCGGGGTCGACGGAAGCACGTACCATGCGCGTCAGCGCGGCTACGAGCGGCGCAGGGAGGCGCCCAAGCTTGCGTGCGGTCTTCAGGATGGTCACACCGGCGCGCAGCGGGGTGGCGGCACCCGCGCTTGCGATTGTCGCCGCGTTCGTCGCCAGCCCCACCGTGGCGAGCCCCAGAACCAGGGTGTCGCACGCCTCGCCCCGCGCGCAGATCGGTCCCTCGCGGGCGATGTCCCGGATGTCGCCGAGCCCTGAGAGGTCGGCCGCGAGCACGCCCGCGAGCCCGGCGGCGGTCTCGGCCTCGCCGGTGGCCGCTCCCGCGGCGAAGGCCCGGGCCGCGCGATAGCTCGCCCCGTTCTGCATCGCGGCGACTCGCGCGCGGCGGTCTGGGGCGACCATGACTCCGTGCGCGTCGGCAAGATCGAGGAAGCTCCGAGCGAGGTCGTCGTCCTCGGCGACGATCGCCGCATCGATTTCGGCCTCCACCCGTTCGGGGGTGAGCACTCGTGGCAGCCGGATGGCGGCGATCGCCGGGGAATTCTGGGCCAGGGCGAGCAGCCGCGCGGCCGTCCCTGCGCGCGGCAGGAGGGGCAGGCCGCTCCCGACGAGAGCGAGTAGCACGGTCAGGAGGAGGATCCACTCGCCGAAGGGCCTCACCCGCATCTCGGCTGCTCCCATGCCCCCGTGGGGAGCCGTACCATCCTGCTCGAAGGCACGCGCCGTCGCCAGCCCGCGACCGGCTTGACCGCCAGCTCAACGCGCTCGCGCTCGAAGGGCACGCGCGGGACCGCCGGCCGCCGGCGAACCTGTTATCCTTCGATACGTGCCGTCGGACCGGCGCGGGAAGGGGACGAGATGAGCAGGCGGTACGCCCCAGCCGAACGGTTCCTGACACTCGGCCTGGCGCTGGCCGATGCGTGAGTCGGCTTGACGCTCGACGAGATGGCCACGCTGCTCGGCGTCGGGCGGCGCACAGCCGAGCGCCTGCGTGACGCCCTGCACCGCCTCATGCCGCACGCGGTGTAAGAGGAGGTTCTTGGGGACGGCACCAAGCCCTGGCGCGTGCCCGCGGGGCGGTTGGCGACGCTGCTGCCACCAAATCGCGACGAACTCTTGGAACTCCGCCCGGCAGCGGAGCGCGCCCGGCAGCAGAGTCTGCGCCTCGAGGCCGAGCGACTGACGAGCCTCACGCTGAAACTTGAGGCGGCGCAGACGCGCGCAGCGTGGCGTCCGGTTGCGTTCGCACCGATCACAGACTGCCGGAAGGAACCAGCCATGCCCCCCTCCCTCAAGATCGCCGTCGGCAGCCTCGCCGTTAGCGTGGTCGTGCTCGGCGTGAAGTACGTCTCCTAGCTACTCACCGGCAGCGTCGCCCTGTACTCGGACGCCCTGGAGAGCATCATCAACGTCGCGACCGCGGCGGCGTCCGTAATCGCCAACCGCCTCGTCCCGGTGCTGCGGCCTGGAGACACCGTGATCTTCGACAACCTACAAGCCCACAAGGTCAGCGGCATCCGCGAGCGGGTCGAGGCGGCCGGCGCGCGGCTGCTCTACCTTCCGCCCTACGGCCTCGCCTTCAACCCGATCGAGTAAATCTTCGCCACGCTGAAAGCGCTATTGCGGACCACCGCCGCCCGCACAGTGTCGGACCGCTGGGACACCATCCGACACGCCTTCACCCGCTTCACTGCACCTGCAGCTGCTCGTGGACGCCTACAACTACGGACGCCGGCTTAAGACCCTGCGCGGCCTCACGCCCTACGAGTTCATCTGCCAGACCTAGACGAAAGAGCCAGAACGCTTCAGGCTCGATCCGTCACACCACATGCCGGGACCGGACATCTAGCTCCCGGCCGTACGGCAAATCGCCCTTCAGCGGGCCCTCAGGTAATCACTGTTTGGATCGAGGTAGCCGGGTCCGCGTACGCTTCGCCTGTCGCCGAAGCGAGTGAGTACGCAGCCGATCAAGATCGGCTTTTGAACTTGCCCGCACCTGAATCATGACCCCGGAGCGGCCGCGTTGGCAGCGGCATTCATCTGCAACTAGATTGTCATATTTGGTCATACATAGATAATTTTTCCTTTCAAATCTCTAGAAATAAAATATTGCGATCTAGGGATATCTTCGTTGCGCAAACTCGAGTATCTAGTTCTTGTCTTTGACTTTTTCTGTTGAATTGCAGTTCGTGATAAATCATCCGCAAAAGGGTGAACATACTGTGAAAATCCGCCGAACTTTCTTTTGCGAGATAATGGAGAAAATAGCTGCCACAATGCCTCGTTATACTCGTCATTCACAACTATAGGGGTATTGCTGTTGGACAACAGGTAATTCAGATCGCCAACCTCAATCCTAAGCGGCGTTCGAGCTAAAATTCTATCGATCATAACAAGTAGAGCAGCATCACCAAGATATTTGCTTGGATATGCACCTCCGATATCGCTATGTACGCCAGGCATCCACAACTGCTCTACAACGGTATTTGGGTCAAAGCTACCCTTCCAAGCAAGAGGCTCAAAGAAGTCTCGAGTTTCGTCAATTGCCAGTAATTGCACAGCGTTTTTGACACAGGGCGCTACCTCCATACCGTGCAAGTTCAGCTTCTGCACTCGCTTTAGCCTACCCATACCGCCAATGACCGTGTCAAAAATGCCGAGGAAATCTACTACTGCCTTCTCGCTCCTGCTATGATTTCTCACCAGATCTAAACTGTTCCGCACGCCTTGGTCTAGCGTTGAGTCATCTTTGCCAAATGTTTTCTGCTTGTAGACTTTCCAAAGATCTGGCATATAATGAATGCGATCGGGCTGCAGAATCCCGTATGACAGCAAACCAGTTACGGCGCGCGCCACAGCCGCTCCGCGGGAAAAACCAAACAAATATATCTTGTCTCCAGGCGCATAGTTGGAGCAAATATTCAAATATATATCTTCGATACTCTCGTCTATTCCGTAAGAAAAACCTCCTGATGTATATCTTCGAATACCATTTACCCCGCCCAACCCCCGCACATAGTGTACAATTTGTGGGTTATAGGGCCCCTCCTGCAGCTCCAGATGCATGTTTAATTTGTATATGTTGGATATTTGCCCAACTGCAAGCGCTGATCCAGCGAAAATCCAAGTTCCGTCTATCAAATAAATCAAGTGCTTCATGCTGACGGTACCTATTCCAATTAGTTTTACGAAGAATGCTTCTGATTCTTCCGTTCCGTTTCCAAGGGTCAAATTGAACTGAGGCGCCGCTTATGCAACCAAGGCTGCCGGACATAATAGCCATTGAAGCTGCCATGGCCAGCTTGCAGCCTCAAAGCGCGTGTCGGTGCATGATGGTTGCGCACATAAAATAATACACCCCGAGCATCACTCGCAATTCAACACCTGTTGGTCGATGCCATGCTGAACCAGCATTACCGTCTATGAATCCTAAATATTGAGATATCTCATTGATCTTGCGCCCGTACTGTTCGGCAAAAGCTATGTAGGCTTCCGCACGATTAATTTGCTACATTTGATCAATTTTGAGCGCGCGCTCGTCGCAAGAACTCTGACCAAATAGCGAGCACTGCATCTAGCGTCTCCGGGTCACGCAGGCGCGCAAGCGGTACACTCGGCTCGCCATCAAAAGCGCGGTCCGAGAACTCAAGACCTGTAGCCTGTGCCATGGTAGCAACCAGCTGCCGGCGCGCATCTTCCTCGTCGTAGGGCGGCAGGGTCTTGACGGCGTAGAGACCTGTCGTTACGCGGCCGCCAGCCTTGATGAACGCCGGATAGCCTGTGCGTCCTCCAAGCGTAAGCTTGACGAAGAGCGAAGGCCGCTGTGACCGCGTCGTTCCGACTTCGGCCCCCTGCGCCTGCCACCAATCGCGAATAACCACAGCGAGCGCCAGTTCCTCGGGCCCGCGCTCCGCCTCGAATTGGGAAAACCAGTCCGCGACGCTGGGAGGAGGACCGCTTAACACGGAACCGCTGACACCGCCCTTGCGCCGCTCGGCCTCAGCGGTGAGCCCGATGACCCGGGGCACCAGGGTGCGTAGCCCTGGTCCGGAATAGTGGCGAAGCTCTAGCGCAATAACCTCGGCCGGGTTCATCTGTGCATTCAGGAACTCGACGATGCGCTTCAGCTCCGGGTGAATCACGTCTGCCACGAACACCATACGGATGCGCCCAGCCCGCAGGTTCATGTCGACCCGTGACCAGAAGGCGCCGGCGTCTGCCTCCGGGCTTGCGAGCAGGGTCCGCACGGCATCATCCGGCTCGCGACCATCAGCCGCGCAGGCGCGTTCGAATTGCGTGCGCAGCATCTCAGCGGGCCAGTAGATGACACCGTTGGCGGCGTAGTCCAGCATCTGCGCTACCACCTCCCGGCGCCCGCGCGTGTCGCTAGCCCTTTTCACCTCGACCAGCGTCGGGACACCGTCCTGATCGACAAAAAGGTGGTCGAGCGACCAGCGCCCAGCACCGCCCTCCTCACCCGGCACCGCCTGCTCGCGCGCAATTAAGAGCCACCGACGCGGGCTGTTGGGATTGACGGCCTCACCTGCGAGCAGGCTCGGGTGCGAGGCCAGCAGCGTCTGGAACAGGCTCTCACTCTCGAAGGGGCTTGCGCGCATCGCCACTAGTGTACCGTCGTCGCGCACGATGAACATGCCGTCGCTCACGTCTCAACTCCCCTGCGGTAGGCGTCCGGCGAGCTTGCGCACATTCTCCGGCGTCCAGCGACCACCGCGCACCGTTGTGATGCCGTCCGCGTTCAGGCGCTCGGCAATCACCCGCCAGCGGCCCGCGCCTTCGGGAACGTCTGCCAGGACGGCCCGCAGGCCGGCGTAGGCGTCGAGGCGCAGCGCGGCCATGGCCTCGGTTTCGCGTTCGCGCCAGTCCGTGAAGTGCTGGACGGGATCAAGGCGCTGGTTGTCGAGGACGATCGGCTCCGGTGAGAGCGGGATGCGCTCGATGTCCAGCGTCCGCAGGTGATCGACGAGATAGCGGTTGTCGCGCCAGGACCGCTCGTCGAAGGCGACATGGATCAACGCGGCGCGCCGCCCGCCCGTCAACTCGCTGACACGGTCCAGCGCCTCGTGCACGGCCGCAGTCGCCCGGTCGGGCCGAGTGTCCATGAAGGCGATCTCGCCGAGCAGCCGCCCTTCCAGACGGCCTTCCAGGGCAAGGACGTAGCGGTGTGTCAGGGCCCGCTGGTAGCGGATCGTGGTGCTCACCGCGGCCGCGGCAGCCGCATCCCTGGGCAGGTGACGAAAGCCGATCCGGTTGACAGGCAGCGTCCAGTAGAAGCCGACATACGCCCCGCTCATGCCCTCTCCCGCGCGCAGCCCGGACAATTCCGACGGACGGCCCGGGCAATGCTAGGACGACATAGAACTGTCCCGCAACCAAGGAGGACAGGATGACCAAGACCCCGGATACCCCGCTCCGGATCGCCGAGATCGCCGTCGGCCGGGCGGGGGGACGCATCGGCGTCACGTTCGCTCCGGGCAAGCGTCAGCCGTTCGGGCTGACGGGCCCCCATCGTCGCGACCTCGGCGCCGACCTCGACGTCATCGCCGCCTGGAATGCCGCCGCGGTGGTGACGCTGATGGAGGCGCACGAACTCACGCGCGTCCGGATCGCCTCGATCGGCGATGAGGTCCGGCGGCGGCATATGGAGTGGCATCACGCGCCGATCGTTGACGTATCGGTGCCGGATGCCGCCTTCGAGGCAGGCTGGCCCACGCTCTCGGCCCGATTGCGGGGGCTGCTGGCTCGCGGCGCGCACGTTCTGGTGCACTGCCGTGGCGGCCTCGGCCGGGCCGGCATGGTCGCCGCACGTCTCCTCGTCGAGACCGGGCTGGACGCCGAGGCGGCAATGGCCGCGGTGCGCGCGGTGCGCCCGGGGGCGATCGAGACGCCGGCGCAGGCGCGTTGGGTGGCTGCCGGACGAGGTCGTCCGCTGCCGCCACCATCGACCGGGATTGCCGCGATGCGCGACCGTGCGGTGGGGGCGCTCGTCGGTCTGGCAATCGGCGACGCGCTGGGGACCACGATCGAGTTCTCGCCCAAGCCCCGCCGCGCGGTCCTGACGACGATCACCGGCGGTAGCCCGTTCCGGTTGGCGCCGGGTCAGTGGACCGACGACACGGCCCTGGCGCTGGCCCTCGCCGACAGCCTCGTCCACGATCCGGGCCTCGACGCCCGCGACCTGATGAACCGCTTCACCGCCTGGTACCGGCGCGGGGAGTATTCCTGCACGGGAGCCTGTTTCGACATCGGCAACGCCACCCGGGCCGCGCTTGCCCGTTATGAGCAGACGGGCGATCCGGTCGCCGGTTCGACGAGCGAGGCGGCTTCGGGCAATGGCGCCCTGATGCGGCTTGCCCCGGCCGCCATTCGCCACTGGCGCGAGGCGGAGACCCTGCGTGCGGTTGCGGACCGTCAGACCCGCACCACGCACGGCTCGCCCTCGGCACTGCGCTGCTCGCGCCAGCTCGCCGATCTGCTGGCACGGGCGATCGGCGGCGTGCCATTGCACGCGGTGCTGGGGAGCGAGACCGGTGAGGCGATCGAGGGCGGCTGGCGCGGGGTGCCCCGTGCGGCGATCGAGGGCTCGGGCTACGTCGTGCGTGCACTGCAGGCCGCGGTGTGGGCGGTGGCCCGTACCACCGACTTCCGCTCCGCGGTGCTGCTGGCAGCCAATCTCGGGGACGATGCCGACTCCACGGCAGCGATCGCCGGACAGCTCGCCGGTGCGGTCTACGGTCTCGCGGGCATTCCGGGGGAATGGCTGGCGGTGCTGGCGTGGCGCGAGCGGATCGAGAGCGTGGCCGCACAGCTGTTCGAGGCCGGTTGTCCCCGGGAGCAGGCACCCGGGCCCTCGTCCGAGCGCCTCTGCGAGACCGGTGAAGGTGCCAGGATCCTCCGGACAGGCATCGGCGAAATGGTGTTTCGCGATGGGCGCCTTGTTCCGAAGCACACGCTCGACCGGAGCGCGGAACCCGCCGCCACCGACGCCGCCCATCCCGGGGCCGCCGCAGGGTGGCCGCGGGCGGTCGACGAGTTCGTCGCGTTCTGGTCGCGCCTGGAGGGTGCCGGCGTTCACTCGGACGACCGCGGCCAGATCCCAGGGAACGACTTCGCCCTTGGTCTGCACCCCGTTCCGTGGGCCGGGCCCCTGCGCAGCGCCAGGGCGTACATCCTCGTACTCAACCCGGGTTTGAGCGAGGACGACGCCACGCAGGAGGCCCGCCCGGCCTTCGCGGCGGCGCTGCGGGCCAACCTCGCCGGGGATCAGCCGTATCTCTACCTTCTGGATGAGCACGCGACCCATCCGGGCCATCGCTGGGCGCGCCGGACCTTCGGACCCGACATCACGCAGGCTGATGCCGCCGACATCTGCATGCTCCCGCTCGTACCCTACCACTCGCGCGAGGGCGCCGTGGCACGTCGCGTGGCGCCGGCACTGGCCTCCTCCCGGGCGGTTCGCCGCTTCGTGCGGGACGGGTTGCTGCCGCATGTCCGGGCCGGACACGCCGTGCTGATCGTCGCCCGCTCAGCGCGGCTGTGGGACATCACGGACGAGGAGCCCGGTGTCGTGATCTATACCAGCAGTGAGCCCCGCCGCGCCTTTCAAACGCGACAAACCCGCGGCGGCGTGCTGCTGCGGCGGGTGCTGGGGCGCTCCGGGTAACATCAGAAGCGGCCAGGCCTCGAGGGGTGGACCCCGCCGACGTGATCACGCTCGCTGAACGCGGTTGCAGGTGCGTCGGTCCATCCCGGCTCGCGAACACGCTCTCTAGGAAACCTAACGAACGAGCGGACATCCGTGGGCCTGCCGCGCCGCGCCGTCCCCTCCCACTGCCTGTGCTGATCCTTCCTCCAATCGACGCGGAGCACCGATGCGTGATGAGTTCATCCCGACGCTGACTCACGCCACCGAGTGGGACAGCGCTCTCCTTCCGGTCGAGGAACTCCATGCCTCGCATGCCTTTACCGTCTCAATGGCCGCGGGACTGAGCTTGAGAGCGGGCGAGGGATTGCTCGACGTCGTGATCCTTCTCAGGGCGACGACCGACCCGTGGCGAAACGCGGTCTCTCGATGTCGCGCGCCGATACACGACCCGGCGCTCGATCGAATCGGCTGGCGCTTGGCTGCGGGCGTGGACGCCGACGGGGAACCGTCCGCGCGGGACGGCCCCGCACGAGGATCGCATTCTAGAGTCCCTCGGCCTCGGCGCGGAAGGCGCCACTCTCCGTATCGAGGTGGGTGAGACGCATGGACATCTTGCTTGGGAAGCATTCTTGGATCGAGCGGGGCTCCGCGTTCCGGTCTCGCGCGATGGCAACAATGATCCTGAGAAGGCCCCCACAGTGATCACGTGCCCACGCCATGTTGTCCATGAGCTCCCTGAAACCTGGCCGCCTATCGGGATGCCGCGGGTCGTGCCCAGGCCGTTCGTATATCAGTTTTCCTTCGCGGCGGACGAGCTGATCCTGCCAGAACGTCACGACAACGGTCTTGCTCTCTTCGTTCCGCGCCGACCAGCTCCACTGCACATTACGGGGTTTCGTCCCGAAATGCGCGAAGGCGCTGGTATGCGTCCACCTCCTCGACATGCGCTCCCCCTGCTCTGGACAACCACGGCTCGGCCATCGTTTAAGCCGGAGGAAGGGAGGGAACGATGGCCGAAAACGCAACCCCACACTGATGCAACTAGCGCCAGCTCTCGCGACCGGCTTGGCGGTTTTGGTCGCACTCTTATTTGCGGTCCTCGGCCCGACAGAGCAGCGAAGCTAGATCTTACTTGCTGCCTGCTCCAGGCCAGGAGCGACGTCACTCGGGCGATGCTGATCGTAAGTGGAGGTACGGGAAGTTCGCAGCTGATCCTGCAGCCCTCCTTAAAACATCTCTCTGACATCAGATTTTTCAGGAAGTTCGTCGTGCTGATCCAAGCGAGGCTGATATCAGGTCTGACACTTGGTCAGCAGCGGCGCGAGCTGGATCGCGTGCGATGTGGGCGTAGCGCTGCGTTGTCTTCGGGTCCCGGTGGCCCAGAATGGCGCCGAGCAGAGGCAGGCTGCTTCCGGAGGATGCGCCCACACTGGCGAAGGAGTGGCGCAGGTCGTGGAGGCGCACGTCCGGTAGCCCCGCCCTCGCCCGGATACGCTCCCAGGCTTTGGCGAGGCCCACGAATGGACGCCCCGGCACGCTACCGGTGAATACGAAAGGGTTGCATGCCAATCTGGGCTGCGCCTCGATCAGGAGGAGCGCCGCGGTGCCGATCGGAATGGCCTTCGCGCCGGTTTTGCTCGTGGGCAGGCGGAGATAGCCGTGCTCGCGATCGACATGCGACCACTGCAGGTGCAGCACCTCGGATTTGCGAGCGCCCGTCAGCAGAAGAAGGCGGATCGCCCCCGTCACGGACGGACTCTCAGCGTGCAGGGGCGGTCGCGGGGGCTTTCCGCGGCCGCCTCCCTCCGTCCAGGCCGCCAGATCCTGCGCATGTTGGCGCCAGGCCTCGTCGCAGGCCGAGAGCGCCTGTCCGAGACCCTGGAGTTCGACGCCCGACAGGAAGCGTTCGTTGCGCTTGTCCTTGAAACGCTGCACGCCACGCACCGGATTGTCGGTGCGCAGCCGCCGGCGCACCGCAAAGGCGAAGATACCGCCCAGAAGCCCAACCGTACGGGTAGCAGCGCCGCGCCCCCCCTCGACGATCGCGCGGCCCCGGACGCCTGTCTTCACGTCGAGGGCGGTTTTGCCGGCCGCCACATCGTGGAGGAATGTCTCGATGTGATCGGGCGTGACGTCCTGCACGCGCTTCCGGCCGAGCAGTGGCTTGATATGGCGCTCGATCCGGCTTCCATCCGTGAGGATCGTCGAGGCCTTCTTCGGCTCGTCGAACTTCGTGAGGATCTGCCCGGCGCGCGCCGCCGCAAGATAGAGATCGCACAGCTCGGATACCGTCAGATCGGCGGTCGCCTGCGCGCGCTTGGCTTCCTGAGGGTCCGTTCCGTTTCGAGCCTGAGCGAGGAGCCGCAAGGCCTCGTTTCGCGCGGTATCGGGTGTCCAGGGCGAACCGTGCTTTCCGATTGTGTGCCACCGCTGCCGGCCGTTGAAGAGGTACTTGAGCGCGTAGCTCTTCGTGCCGTCGGAGTTCACCCGCAGCCCGAAGCCTTTGAGCTCCGCGTCCCAAAGGGTGTAGCGCGCCGCTGCCGGCTTGGCTGCCTTGACGATCTGAAGGGTCAACCTGCCGGCCACGCCGACCTCCGGGCTACAACGGGGCTACAGGATTCTAGCGTAGACGAGGTTGCGCCTGTCGGGAAGTGTCATCCTAACCCTCTGATTTTGCGTGGTCTACTGGAATCATGGCGGCGCGCGTCGCCCAGGATTACTGCCCTCCGAAGGCAAAGGTCACACGTTCGAATCGTGTCGGGTGCGCCAATCTTCTCAATGACTTAGCTGCAAAGGCAGCCTCACCGAGCCGGTCTGGTGTCACCAAGGCGTCACCGGCAGCGTGATTCGCGCGGCACGGTGACGAGAGAGCCAAGGGTGAGACCGGGCTACGGTTTCTCAGCCCCTCCCCTCTGCCGCGCCTTCCGCGAACTCGACCATGAGCGTGCGACGCGGTGCCATCCCTGGAACAGGACGGACCTGCTCAGCCATGCCGATCAAGGCCCTGAACGACCGCAAGAAGCTCTCTTCCGACTTCAACGAGGCCAACGACGCCTTCATAGACGCCGTGCTCGGCGCGCTCCAGGCCAGCGAGATCCCGCCCGACCTCGCCCGGGCCTACCTCGCCCATCCGGTCGCCATGATGCACGCCGACGGGGCGCAGGCGGTTGCCAACTACTTCGAGCGCCTCCTGTCGCAGAAGCCCAAGATCGACTGGACGCCGGGAGGCTGACTGGCGCCTGCGTCGAGACGCCTGGAGCGCTGCTCGTCACCGCCGCCGAGAAGCTGTTCGGCAACCGGCCGGTACGAAGCTGGCCGGGGCGGCGATGAAGCCAAGCGGGCTTCGGACAGGGAGCGGCATGGCTTCCTGCAGCCGAGGAAGATCAACCGTTCACAGTCCGTTGATGTTGCCCGCCGACAACTTGAAACGGGCTGCCGAGCGCGAGCGGAACAATTAGCTTGGCTATTTGTTCCGCTCTCATGGAACACTACAAATCGACCTTCGCCGTCACGGGCATTGCCGTGCTGGGCCTGATGGCCGCTGCCGGTATCCTGCATCCCGGCAACTTTGAGCGGCAGGCGCAGCCGGCGGCCAGGAGCCACGCAGTGGCAGCAGCCCCGACGGCTTGGGTCGATCCGCCGGCGAGCCGCAACGTCGCTCTGCGGCGGGCGGCTCCTCTGTCCGACACGGCGGCGCTCATGAAGCCCGAGCCGACGGTCGCGCTCTCCGCCGAATACGCGATGGTGCAGCCGCTGCCGGCAGAACTGACGCTGGTGGCGACCACCGCCCGCAGCGTCCGAGCGGCTCAAGGGCCAAAGTTGGCCCGCCGTGCCGCCACTACCCGCCAGGCCGCCCTGGTCCGTTCGGCCGCCGGCGAGACGAGTGCCGCGCAGCAGCCGATCAGCGCGGATTCCCCCGGCCAGAAGATTGACCCGATCGGCGACCTGCTGCGCGGTCTCGGCCTCACCGACAAGGGCTGAGGCGTCGCCCGCATCACAGCGGCATCGCTCGGCTAACCGTCGTTTGCCCGGGAGGGGCCCACGATGGTCTCAAGCGAGCCGGTTCGCTCTGACGGCACGGATGCCTGCAGAATGCCGAGTGCCGCTTCAGCGAGCCGACGTACCAGCCTCAGCGACGACTCGCGGAGCGGCCGGAGCAGCAGCGGTCGAGTTCGGCGTGGTGGTCAGCTCGGAAGCCGGTCGGACAGCCGCCGTGACGCGAGCCTGCTCGCGGTAGAGCGGCGGCGTCAGATTGATGCGGTCTTCAGCCATTGCGGAGCCGGCGGCGGTGGCAGAAGCGAGAGCAGCAAGGGTCAGAAGCTGGATGGTGCGCATGATTTTGTCTCCGCGGGGCCGCCTGTGGAAGGCGACCGATGCGGACATTGAACCACGTCTTTGTGCGCTGCGGCCTGCGAATTCCGCAGCGCACCATAGTTCGAGCGCAGCGATCCGTCTCACGTATATTGCAGTTTACGAAGGAGAATCGGCGTGCGCTCAAGTTCCGAGCCATGCGCCTGCCGCCTGAATAGAAATTCTTGCGCACGGACCAAATTAAATTGCAACGCAAGATACTGCTACGAGCTCTCGAACTTTCTTGCTCATTCGCCGGTCTATCACTGCTCGGCCCGTAGGATCCTCAGCACCGAAGCCACGGGCTCGCGCGGTGGGTCGACGTATGGGAAGTCGATGTTGAGCTCGCGCGCCGCCTCCGCTGCGCGGGCGTGAACGGCCGCGTCCGCAAACCCGTCGTGCTGGATGTGTGCCAGCGCAGATGCCGCAGCAGCGCCAGCGTGCCGAATTACGTCGAGCAGGGTGTAGCGAGCAGCAGAGCCAGTGCCTGCTCCTTCACGGCGTGGGCCCGCAACTCCCGAGCCTCCGGCGCGACCTGCCAGACAGCCCAAGCCTCATCGTGGGCGTCGATCGCCGCAAGGATTGGGTTGGCGTGGAAGGGCACACGCTCGATCGGGCGCGGGGCGCGGCCGGCGGCAGGGGCTGGCTGAAATCAGGGAAGCGGGCGTGCGTCATCGTTCGGGCTCCGGTGCGGGCTCGTTGGGCGGCTTCGTGATGGCAGGGTGGTCGTCGGTGCCGGCGCGGCGGCGCAGTGGCGCGGCGTTCAGGTGCGGGCGGCTCGGGCGCGCCGCGGGCTGCCGATTAGTGAGCGGCGCGGCAGCGGGCGGCCTTGGCGACCTGCCACACGCCCCTTGAGGGCGGCCGATAGGCACATGCCCCACGCCTCGCCCGTGACTTGGCGGCGGCACTGCGCCGAGTAGATGGCGGCTGCCATAATGGCGCGGCGGTCGTAGACGCCGTTCACGACAAGCGGGCGGCTGCCCTGATCGCGGCGGGCTCGCGTGGCGGCGAGCTTAGCGAAGGTAGCGGCGCGGCAGATGGCTGCGCGCTCGCCCGGGGCGAACTGCTGCCGATCGGCATGCAGGGAGCGGAGGGCGCTGTTCCAGGAAAGGGTGCGGGACATCGGGAGATCCGTTGAACCGTTGGAGGCGTGGTGATACTTATGGATCAGCACGCGACTTTAGTCAAACGTTCGGATCGCAATGAGCCAAAAGGATCAT
>NZ_BPQO01000002.1 GCF_022179285.1 Methylobacterium hispanicum
TGGCTCCCTGACCGTGAGCGGTAGGGAGCAAGAGATGCACGGGGGCGGGGTGGGTCCCTATTGGACGCCGATCAGCCCCTCAGCCGGGTCCTTTTTCCACGCCGATACCCACTCAGGCGCTCGCCACCGACGCGCAGGCCACCGCCGCCGGCAAGAGTGTGCGCGACACCGCGCTCGCGAAGACCGTGCTCGGCACGGCCGGGGCGGACAACGTCGGCGTCGACGCGACGAAGGCGGATCAGGTCAAGCTGAAGGCCGGCAACACCGACTACACCTTCACGATCAAGGCCGCCGACACGGTGAACGATCTCGTCAACGGCATCAACAAGTCCGGCATCGCTACGGCCGCGATCGACACCCGCGGCCAACTCGTCGTCACGGGCACCGGCTCCGACACGATCACCATGCAGGCCGGCAAGACGGCGTCGGGCACGTTCACGGCTGACGCGACCGAGACGGCCAAGCTCACGGGCGGCGCGGCCTTCTCCGTGGCGGGCGGCACCTCGGCGCAGCGCTCGGCGTTGGTCGATCAGTTCAACAACCTGCGCACCCAGATCAATCAGGCGGCCCAGGATGCCGGCTTCAACGGCACGAACCTCCTGAACGGCGATGGGCTGACCATCGCGTTCAACGAGAAGACCGGTGCCGCCCAGTCGAAGCTCGCGGTCCAGGGCAGCGCGATCACCGCGGACGCACTCGGGATCGGACGCTTCGTGGATTCCGGCACGGGTCAGGCCGGCGGCGACTTCGGCGTGCAGAACAACACCGACCTCGGGAAGGCTGCGGACGCGCTGACGAATGCGCTCACGAACCTGAAGTCGCTCTCCTCGACGTTGGGCTCGAACCTATCGGTTGTGCAGACGCGCCAGGATTTTGCCAAGCAGCTCGTCAACGTCCTCGACACCGGCTCGGCCGACCTCGTGAACGCCGACATGAACGAGGAGGCGGCAACCTCGCAGGCACTCTCGACCCGCCAGTCTCTGGCGATCTCGGCCCTGTCGCTGGCCAATCAGGCCAACCAGGGCATCCTGCAGCTCCTGCGCTGATCACGGATACGACCCGGCGCGGTGGATGGTCCGCGCCGGGCCTGCGTACGTGCGAGGAGATTGGGCTGTGGGTGCGCACTCGAGGCACCCTCGCATGACCACCCAGGCTGCAGAGAAGCGCCAGCGCGATCTCTACGAGGGGCGCGTGACGACCCTGCGCGAGTTGCAGACCGTGCAGAACGACCTCAACACGGCCAGCAACGACGCCAAGACCGCCGAGGTCGGGCTGGAGGCGGTGAGGAACCGCCTGCGCATCCTGGGCCTGCGCGACGACGAGATGGCCAACCTGCAGAAGGGCGCCATCAACCCCGCGACCGCGATCAACGCGCCGCTCAGCGGCACCATCATCCAGCGCAAGATCGGCCCCGGCCAGTACGTCACCACGGGCGGCGGCGAGCCCTCCTACATCATCGGCGACCTGTCCAAGGTCTGGCTCATCGTGCAGCTGCGCGAGTCCGACCTCGCCCGGATCGAGATGGGGGGGCGGCTGCAGTTCCGCGTGCTCTCGCACCCCGACCGCGTCTTCGAGGGCCGTATCAACTTCATCGGCTCCTCGGTCGATCCGGCGAGCCGGCGCATCACCGTGCGGGCCGACATCGACAACCCGCAGCGCCTCCTCAAGCCCGAGATGTACGCCAGCGTGCGCATCATCAACGAGCGCGAGAACCTCTCCCACGCGGTGCCCCGCGCGGCGGTCGTGCTGGAAGGCCACAAGGTGAGCGTCTGGGTGCTGAAGCCTGGCAACGTGGTCGAGAGCCGCCGCGTCCGGACCGGCATTATCGACGGCGGCAACATCGAGGTCCTCGAAGGCCTCGCGCTCGGCGAGCGGGTGATCTCGCGCGGCTCGCTGTTCATCGACCGCATGGTGACGCGGGGCTGAGGCGCCCGCGCCTTTCGAAGACTGAGGGGGAATGCATGAGGGGCATCGTCGAGCCCGCCCTGCGCCAGCGCGCGCTTGTGGTGCTGGCCTTCGTCCTGCTGCTGGCGGGCGGCCTCGCGGCGTTCCGGACCCTCAACATCGAGGCCTACCCGGACCCGACCCCGCCGATGGTGAACGTGATCACCCAGGCTCCGGGTCTCTCAGGCGAGGAGATCGAGCGCTACGTCACGGTGCCGATCGAGGTGATCACCGCGGGCCTGCCGAACCTCAAGCAGGTACGCACCGTCTCGCTCTACGGTCTCTCCGACGTGAAGCTGCAGTTCGGCTTCGAGTTCAACTATCGCGAGGCCGAGCAGCAGGTGCTGAACCGCCTCGCCCAGCTCGACCCGCTGCCGAACGGGGCCAAGCCCACCATCTCGCCGGTGAGCCCGATCGGCGAGATCTTCCGCTACAAGCTCACCGCGCCCGACGGCTACAGCACCCTCGATCTCAAGTCCCTGCAGGACTGGGTGCTGCGCCGCCGCTTCCGCGCCGTGCCGGGTGTGATCGACGTGATCGGCTGGGGCGGTAAGACCAAGACCTTCGAGATCGCGGTCGATCTCGACCGGCTGACCGCCCACGGGCTGACGCTCGCCGGCGTGGTGAAGACGCTCAACGACAGCAACCTCAATGTCGGCGGCAACCGGATTAGCCTGGGCAGCCAGTCGGCGGTGGTGCGCGGCGTCGGCTTGATCCGGTCCACCGACGACATCGAGGAGACGGTGCTGAGCCAGTCGGGCGGCGCGCCGGTGCTGGTGCGCGACGTGGCCAGCGTCACGATCGGCCACCAGCCGCGGCTCGGCATCGCCGGCATGAACGAGGACGACGACATCGTCCAGGGCATCGTGCTGATGCGCCGGGGTGAGGAGAGCACGCCGGCGATCGAGGCGGTGAGGGCGGAGGTCGCCCGGATCGAGGCAGCCGGCATCCTGCCGCCGGGCGTGAAGATCGAGCGGATCTACGACCGAGCCGACCTGATCGCGGTCACAACCCACACGGTGCTGCACAACATGGTGTTCGGCATCGCACTGATCCTCGTCGTGCAGTGGCTGTTCCTGGGCAACCTGCGCAGCGCGCTGATCGTGGTGGCGACGATTCCCTTCGCGCTGTTCTTCGCGGTCATCATCCTGGTGGCGCGCGGGGAATCAGCCAACCTGCTCTCGGTCGGCGCCCTCGATTTCGGGCTTATCGTCGACGGCACGGTGATCATGGTCGAGGCGATTTTCCGGCGCCTCTCGGGCCACGGGCCGCCCCAGACGGCGGGACCACCGACCGGGTTCTCGGGCAAGCTCACCAACATCCTCTGGGCCTCCGGCGACGTCAGCCGCTCGATCGTGTTCGCGGCCGTGATCATCGTCACCGGCTTCCTGCCGCTCTTCACCCTGACAGGCGTCGAGGGCCACATCTTCGGGCCGATGGCGCAGACCTACGCCTACGCCCTGCTCGGCGGCCTGATCGCGACCTTCACGGTGACGCCCGTGCTCTCCGCCTACCTGCTGCCCGAGCACGTGCGCGAGGTCGAGACCGTGCTGGTGCGCGCGCTAGATCGGCTTTACCGCCCGGCGATCCGCGTGGCGCTCGCCAACCGCATCCTGACCCTTGGGCTCGCCGCGATCCTGGCGGGCGGGGTGGGCGTCGCCGGGCGCGGCCTCGGCCTTGAGTTCCTGCCGAAGCTGGAGGAGGGCAATCTCTGGCTGCGCGCCACCATGCCGGCCACGATCTCGCTCACCGAGGGCAACCGCTACGTCAACCGCATCCGCCGGATCATCGCGGCGGTGCCCGAGGTTGAGCGCGTGGTCTCGCAGCACGGCCGGCCCGACGACGGAACGGACGCTGCCGGCTTCTTCAACGGGGAGTTCTTCGCGCCGCTCAAGCCGGCCGAGCAGTGGTGGGAGGGGGTGAACAAGGAGGCCATGCTCGCCGACCTTCTGGAGCGGCTGCGCCGGGAGTTCCCGGGCATCGAGTTCAACGTCTCGCAGTACCTGCAGGACAACGTCGCCGAGGCGGTCTCGGGGATCAAGGGCGAGAACTCGTTCAAGGTGTTCGGCCCCGACCTCCAGACCCTGACCGACGTGGCGCGCCGGGTCGAGGCCGTGCTCAGGACCGTGGCGGGCGTGACCGATCTCGGCGTGTTCACCTCGCTCGGGCAGCCCACCGTGCAGATTAACGTCGACCGGATCCGCGCCGCCCGCTACGGACTGACGCCGGGCGACATCAACGCCACGGTCCGCACGGCGATCGGCGGCGACAGCGCGGGCGATCTCTACGATTCGGGCAGCGACCGGCACTACCCGATCGTCGTTCGCCTCGCCCAGCAGTTCCGGCAGAGCGTGCAGGCCATCCGCAACCTGCGCATCGCCGGCCAGGGCCCGAACGGTGCGGTGCTGCAGGTCCCGCTCAACGAAGTGGCGAGCGTCGAGCTGGTCTCAGGACCGGCCTACATCTACCGCGAGGGCCAGGAGCGCTACCTGCCGGTGAAGTTCAGCGTGCGCGATCGCGACCTCGGCAGCACCATCCTGGAGGCGCGCCAGCGCGTGGCAGCCGAGGTGCAATTGCCGCCGGGCTACCGGCTGGAGTTGGTGGGCGAGTTCAACAACATGCAGGGGGCGCTGGAGCGGCTCTCGGTGACAGTGCCGCTCGCGATCGGGCTCATCGCCATCCTGCTCTTCATGAACTTCGGCTCGCTCACCGACACCCTGCTGGCGCTGAGCGTCATTCCGATGGCCGCGGCCGGCGGTGTGCTGGCCCTCGTCCTCACGGGCACGCCCTTCAGCGTCTCGGCGGCGATCGGCTTCATCGCGCTGCTCGGCATCGCGGTGATGGACGGGATCATCGTGATCGCCCATTTCAACGACCTGATTGCGCGCGACGAGGAGCGGGTGCGCGCGATGCTGGAGACCTGCGCGACCCAGATGCGCCCGGTGGTGATGACCTGCGTGGTGGCCGGCGTCGGGCTCCTGCCGGCCGCCTTCTCCTCGGGCGTCGGCTCGCAGGTTCAGAAGCCGCTCGCCCTCGTGGTCGTCGGCGGCATGAGCCTCGCGCCCGTGCTGATCCTGCTCATCCTCCCGACCCTTATCCTTGCGTTCTCGCGCCGCCGCTCCGCTCCGGTCTCAGTGGCAGGGGGAGCGGAAAGCCTGAGTCTAGCCGAGGCAGGTCAGTAGAAGCGGTCCCGCCGCTGTGGGACTTTCATTTATTCGGTTCAAGACCGAAAGTGGTCCATGCCGCCAACGCTCTCTCCCGGGCTTTCGAAGATACGACGCACGAGCCGCCCAGCCCGCCAAGGAGGCTGGGTGGAAATGAAGGTACGCTGCCGGCCTGTAGGACAATCCTCCATCTTGCAGATGGTCTGAATCGCACATTCACAGCCTCGGTGGAAATTAGTCGTTGTTCACAAGCCGGCTTGGCGCCCCGAACCGCCAAGCCAAGTACCATTCATAGCCTCCTGGCGGGGCCATAGTATTTCGGAATATGGTCAGTTAGGCCGCGAAGTAGCTAGCGTTGATCTGACTCGCCCGGATGCCGGCCAGGTCGACAACACCGCCGCCCGAGAGGGTCAGCAGCGCGTCGCCGTTCTGTGCCGAACCGACAGTGTAGGTCTGCCCGCCCAGGGCGATCCGGTCGCCCCCGGCTTGGTCGAATCCTAGGATCAGGTCGCGGCCCGAGCCCGGGTCGAAGCGGTAGAGGTCGGCACCAAGCCCGCCGACGAGGATGTCGTTTCCGATCCCGCCAACCAGCGTGTCGTTGTCCTGCCCGCCGTAGAGCACGTCGTCGCCCTGGCCGCCGAAGAGAATGTCCGCTCCCTGGTTGCCGTAGACGAGGTCACTGCCCTGGTTGCCGTACACCATGTCCGCGCCCTGGTTTCCGTACAGCACGTCGTTTCCGAGATTGCCGAACAGGCGGTCATCGCCCTGGCCGCCGAAGGCCCGGTCATCCCCTTGTCCACCGTACAAGCTGTCCGCGCCCTGGTTGCCGTAGATCAGGTCGGCATCCTGATTGCCGTAGATCAGATCCTGCTCCGTGCCGCCGAACAGGGTGTCGAGCCCGATGCCGCCTGAGACCGTGTCGACGCCGGCATCGCCGTAGAGAAGATCGTTGCCGGCCTTCGATCCGACGAGGTCGTTGCCGCCGCCGCCTCGCAGCGTGTCGTCGTCGGGCCCCAGCACCATGGACTGGTCGGCGTTGTCGCCGAAGACGACCTGCGATCCTTCCCCACCGACGAGCGAGGCGGGACCGGACAGCGCGATGAAGCCGATGTTGTTGACGGAGATGGGCGTGCCCGGTGGCACGGCGGAGGCGTTGAGGACGACGAGCGTCTGGGTCCCGTCCGTGGGGCCCTCGATGCGGATGTCGTTGGCGCCCGGTGTCGGCGTGAAGGTGCTGACGTTGACCGATGTGCCGCCCTGCAGGCCCGCCAGAAAGACCTCGACGGCGCGATCGACCGCAGCTAGGTCGATCCCCTCGGGCAGCGTCTGAAGCGCCTGCCCGGCAGCGGCCTCGGCGGCGGCCGGATCGCTGGTCGTGGTCGCGCTCGTGACCTGTCCGCCGGTCTCGGCGCTGGGGGTGTTGTCGACCGGAGGCGTTGTGCCGTCTCCTCCGCCACCGCTGCTGCCGCCTGCGGCGATCCGGAAGCGTCCCAGCAGAGGATCGTGGTCGCTGGTCTGATCCACGAAGTCGGCGTTGATGTGCACCGCCTCGAATTGCGCGGCTCCGGTCAGCGCCGCCGTCGTCAGCATGTGGTCGAGGGTCTGGGCGTTCCCCTCGAACACGTAGTCGTAGCGCTGGCCGGCCGGCAGCAGGTCCTGAAGATCGGTCAGAACTGGCGTGCCGCCGGGTGTCAGGACGGCGCTCGCCCCACCCGCGGCGTACCCGGACAGGGTTGCAGCACCGCGCAGCACCGTTAGCGGCTCCTCGAAGCCGAAATCGTTCAGGTCTCCGGTGACGACGACCCGTGCCTGCGCGTCGGCTGCGAGGAGGCCGTCGACGAAAGTGTTGACCGCCTGCGCCTGCGCGGCTCGCGCCACCTCCCCGGCGTTGAAAGGCGGCTGTTCGGAGCCGAACAGCGCCGCGCTGCCGCCTTTCGAGGTGAAGTGGTTGCTCACCACCGTCACGGTCTGCCCGTTGAAGACGAAGTCCGCGGCGAGCGGGGGGCGGGACCCGAAGAACGGGTTGTCCGGGTTGGTCTGCTGGTCGGTGTAGGAACCCGCCGCAATCGGGCTGCCATCTGCCGCGATGGTGCGCACCGATCCTGCCGCCAAGCCGACCCTATCCGTGCGGTAGAGGAACGACGTGCGGATGTTGCCGCCCGGCTCGCCGCCGTTCGTGTCGTCGCCGATGAAGGTGTTGTCGACGAAGGCGTAGGTCGGTCCGCCGTCGGCCGCGATCGCGTCGACGAGCTGCTGCAGCGTCCCCGTCGCTGACGTGACGGTGGAGGCCGTGTTGCCCGGCCCATCGTTGTCCTGCACCTCCTGGAGCGCGATCACGTCCGGCGCGTTCAGCTTGGTCCGCACCTCGGCCGCGATGGTCGCGAAGCGCGCGGCGCCATCGGTCGGATCGAGGTTCTCAGCATTGAAGCTCGCGACGAGCAGGTGCTCGGCACCCCCCGTCAACGTGCCGGGCGTTTTCGTTAGCAGACTCGATGTAGCGACGGTGACGGGTGCGGTCGCCAGCACCTCGTAGTTGCCGAAGCTGTAGTTCACCACACCGGTGACATCGGCGAGGCGCGCGCCGGTGTTGACCTGCGGCAGGGTGACCCCGAGGCCTGGATCGATGCGGATACGCTCGGGGTTGAGGTCGCCTCCTTGCGTGTTCGTGGCGCCGAGCACGGACGTGCCGCCGGAAATCAGCAGGTTCCCGCGCTCGTTGAGGCCAGTCGCTCCCGCGCCGCCGTCCGCGACAGCGAAGATCTCGCCGAAGCTGTTCGTGGGACCCGTGACAAGCGGCGCCGTTACCGTGGCCCGCATCCCTTCCAGGCTCTCCCAGAAGGCGCTGCCGGCGACTAGGTCGGCGGCCGGGGGCGTGAGACCGTCAGCGCCCCCGATCCTGACCGCGCCAGGCAGCGCGTTGTCGCGCGTGTTGACGGCGATGCTGGGATTGCCCCCGATCTGCGTGACGGTGAACGAGCCTCGGGCGGCTCCGGAGGGCAGGAACTCTTGCACCTGGCCCGTTACCGTCGCGCCGTCACCGACCGCGACACTCGGCCTGCTGCTCGTGAAGACGAAGACCGCGTCCGACGTCGCGGCGTTGCCGTCGCCCATCCGATCCTGAAGGTAGAACCCGTTGCTGGCCACCGCCGTGACGACGCCCGCGGTGGTGACGGTCTGCCCGGCGAAGCTCGACGTTGCGCCCGTTCCCTGGATCAACGGGATCGCCGTCAGCGCGGGGGCAGCCTGATAGACGGTCGTGGTATTGCCAACCTCGTTGGCAAAGACGACCAGTGCTTGGCCGGTCGGGCTGTCGGCCGCGGAGATGAAGGTGAGGACCTCAGGCCCCGCGTCGGTCGTTCCGCTCGCCGGCGGCTGGAAGGTGACGAAGCGCGCCTCGGCCGGCACTGTGACGTCGTAGACCATGACGCCGCCGGTGCGCTCCAGCCCGACGAAAGCGTAGGTGCGGCCGGCGATGTTGCCGACGGTGACCCCCTCCGGCTCCGGTCCCTTGTCGTCGGACCGAGCGTCGACACTGCCATCGCCCTGGTTCTGGTTGAAGATGGCGGCAGCGTCCCGAGCGATGATCTTCTCGAACTCGCCGCCGGTCTCGCGCACCTTGGTGATGGTGCCGTCGGTCTCCTGACGGAAGATCGAGATCCCGCGGCCGCCGAACGCGTAGATCTGGTCGTAGTCGCCGTCCCCGTCCGGGTTGCCGTCGATGGTCGAGACGTTGAGGCGGCCGAGCTCAGCGTTGGCCTTGAGCGCGGCTGCGTTCGGGAAGGCGGTCGGATCGAGGGGCAGAGTGCCCAGACGCGCGACATCGCTGTCATCGCTGCGGGCATCGCCTTCGTTTGCGGTGATGAAGTAGACCCGCCCGTCGGCCGCGGTGAAGGACGCGATCGCGTCCGGCATCGGCAGGCCGAGCACCGGCTCGTTGCGCAGGCGGATCGAGGCCGGGGTCGCCGGTCCGTCATCCGAGGCATCGAGTTCATTGCCAGCCAGCGCGTGGTCGATCGTACCGAGCGGCTTCAGGGCCGTGAGGACCGGTGCCGAGCCCGAGATGTCGAAGACCGCGACGGTGTTGGCCTCCTGCAAGGTCACGTAGGCCGTCGAGCCGGCGATCGTCGTGTATTCGGGCTCGATGTCGGCAATCGCGTTCGGCCCTGACGGAAGGCGGACACCAGCCGCTCGAAGGGTATCCTCCTGACCGGCGAGGCTCCCGAAGTCGTAGGTCGACACGGTGGCAGCAGCGGCGCCAGCAGTGAGATCGATGAGCGAGACCGATCCTGTCGGGTTGACTGGCGAGCCGTTGACCGTCGCACGCTCGCCCTCGTTGGCAACGAGGATCTTGGTGCCGACGGCGTTGAAGCTCAGCTGGTCGGGCAGGTTGCCGACCGACAGCGGAGTGCCGATCAGAGCGAGGCTCGCGGCATCGAAGAGGGCGACCGCTCCGTTCTGGCTCGAGTCCGCGTTCTGATAGCCGACAGCCAGCACGCCGTTGCGAACCGCGACGGTATTGGCGCCTCCATAGCCGGGCAGCGCGGTGAGGGAGATCCCCGATCCGATGCGGGTGAGCGTGCCGTTGCTTCCAATCGCGGTGACGTCGATCACAGCGTCGCGGGCGTTGAGAGTGAAGAGCCGATCGGTCGCCGGATCGAAGGTCACCACCTCGGCGCCGCCCGCCCCCGTGCCCGTGCCCGACGCTGAGATCGCGCCAAGGCGCGTCAGCGCGAGGGTGCCGGTCCCGTTGGGGGCCGTCGTCGCGCCGGCCAGGGACTCCGCAGGCCCGAGGATGCGCGGCGTGACCGGACCACCTCCGGTCGGTTGGCTTGTGACCGCGATGTCGTCGACGCCCACCCATTCGTCGTTGCCCACGGCATTGGTGGTGATCACCCGGATCTGAAGGCCGGCCTGTCCGTTCACCTCGGCCGGCAGCGTCGCTTGGACCCGTGTGTCCGGCGCAGTCAGGCTCGGTCCTGCCGTAGCATCGGCTACGAAGGCCGCCGGCACGTTGGTCCAGGCGCCGCTGGAACCGATGCGGTACTGCAGCACCACGGCCTGGATTGCATTGTCCGGCCCGCTCTCGAGGTCACGCAGGGTGTAGGCCACGGTGACGTTCCGGCGCCCCGTCGCGTCGAGATGGACGACGAGGTTCGGAGCGTCGGCCGTGCCCGACCCCGCGAGCGCAACGGTGGGGTTGGACTGGTCGAACTCTGCGACGCCACCCGAGTTGAAGCCGTTCGGATCGGAGCGGTTGGCATTGACGTCGACAGTGAGGGTCCCGTCTCCGGTCAGCGTCTGCGGATCGGCACCGGTGACCGAGGTGATCTCGTCCCCGCGAAAACCGACGATGCTCGGTACCGCGCTCCAGTCATCGTCCCCGCTGATGAGCGCTCGATCGCTCCAGCTCTGGGAGAAATCGCCGCCGGCAAGGCTGTGTGGAACCGTCGTCATCGCAAGCTCCGGAACAGGCGTCTGGCCGCGAACCGGAAGCGCTCAGCACATGGTGTTCAAAACGATGTGATGGCTCGCGGGGCACGACGCAGTAGCCGTCGGATGCGACACTCAGGTGAAACGTAGCAAAGGTCTCGCCGGTGCTTTCGACTTCCGCGAAGCCAACAAGCTTCGGAGCGCAGGCTTGCGCTGGGTGGGTATGACGCCTGCCAAATACTCTCGACGGCACGCACGCGCCTGACGCTTGGACGGATCGTCGAGCGGGTTGCGGGCCGTGTGCTTCATCGCTTTGGCTCCCGAGAGCAGAGCAACCGCTATCGGCCAACATCCGTAGCTTGTGCCGCTCATCAGACTGCCTGCTCGCGGACATTTCAGAAGTCTGCAAGGGCTGGGAAGCGATGGTTCGCCAACTCCGAAATGCACGTACGCTATGCGGACCGAAGAGGGCGCTCGAGCCATCCGACGAACTATAGCTAAAAAATGGCATGCCACTCGCATGACACGCCGTCAAAGGTGGTTCGTGGTCTCGCTTCAACGAACTGTTGCGCCGTACCTTAACTGACGTACGCCGGCCAGCATTCGCAGCTGTCATAAAAACTTAATATGGCTAGCAACCGAGCCTCCTTAGCCGGCACTCGGTGAGATGCTCGACTAAACGCAAGAAAGGCATAGGGTTTTGTTGTGCGGCAGCAGGTCTCAACCGCTCACGGACTTGACTTAGCGAGCGCGTCCGAGATGAAACGTTGCCGCATGACCTTTCCAGCGCATCCAAAGATTCGGACACGCGCTCCGGAACCGACGAGCAGGAGAGGGTTGAGATGTGACGTAGCTCATGCAGGCAACGCTCTACCGGAAGCGTGAGTGCCCGGTGCCTGCTGCGGTCGGACGGGTGTTCTTGCCGTAGGTCACAGTGCATGCAGTGGCCCTTCTGCGTCCGTGATAGGCTGGGTGTCACATCGGCAGGCGCTAGGCGTGCTAGAGGCGTGCCGTTTCCGTTGTATCCCTTCCCAAAGTCGCAACGGCAACAGCGGGCCGGGCAGGACTAAAGCCTAATGGATCTGTCCGGTCCGCGCATCGAGGATCGCCATGCCCCAACCAGCCAGACCCGACAAGGCGGCACAGGACGGCGCGGAAACGCAGGCCAAAATCGCGGCAGCCTGCCTGAAACTCGCAGCCAAGTTTCAGGAGAAGGCGCAGCGGGCGGCTGAGCGGGTGAAGGCCGCCAGGAGCGAGGACAAGCGAGCGATGCACCGCCGCCGGTTCGAGCTGTACGGTGATGCCGCGACCGAGCTTGGTGACCGTGCCCGCTCTATGAAAAGCGGTGCGAGGGACCGGGACGATTAGGCTGCCGCGTGGCGGGCCTTCTTTTTCTTCTTCCGTCGCGGTGCAGCCTCGGCGCTCCCCTCGTCTGTATCATTGCTGCGAGCAGCCAGTGCCAGCGCCTGCACGTGCTGGGCGCGGCTGGGATCGCCTTCCGCCGCTAAAATCATCGCCAAGAAGGCGGCGCGACTGATCTGCTTCTTGGTGGTATCAGGGTGCTGCTTGCGCACGGCATCCACCAGGTCCTTAGGCTTCATACCCGGTACAGCCAGCGTGCTGACCGTGCGGGCGATGTCTTGCAGCTCACTCATACCGCCCTCATTCAAAATTTCAGCAGATTGGTCAAGCCAACTGTCACCGAATAGTCATTTAGCTGGCAATGCGTCTCACGATCCTTGTGTATGCACCATTTTTGTGCGCCGCATCAGCTTATTGTGCTTGCTCGCTGCAGCGCAGCGTGGCATGCCAATACCAACCAGCTGCGATGGCGTCGCAGCTTGTTGGCCCTCTTAGGGCGTTTCCTCCCTAGACTTCGAGCCGCTCCTTCGTGAGCGGCCTTTTTTTCGCCTACGACCACATTGTCTCGGCACTATGCGGACTTGGCGCCGATCTTGACCAACATCAGGCAAGCAGGAGCCACACCCTTCCGGCAAATTGCGGCGCGCCTCGACGAGCGCACTATCCCAACGGCCCGCGGAGGCACAGGCACTGCGCGACTCAGCTTGTCACGAGCCTGTCTCACGCTGGCCGTACAGGACCAAAAGCAAGCTTCGCGGTTGGCCCGGAACTGCACTGCGCCTCCGCCGCTGTGGAGATGACCGCGGCTATCGCCCATTCGGGAACGCGCGTTATGGCCTATACCCTGCAGATCCTGCACGCCTCCGACTGGGAGGGCGGGCTGCTCGCGACGCGCCGCGCCGCGAACTTCGCGGCGATCGTCGACAAGCTGGAAGATGCCACGCCGAACTCGATCACGCTCTCGACCGGCGACGGCTGGATTCCGAGCCCGTTCTTCATCGCGGGCGGTGATCCGCAGATGGCCGCGACCTACAACGGCGTCTACAACCAGCTCTACGGGCTGAACGCCGCCACCGGTTACCGGGCGCTCACCGCCTCGCCGGGCCGGGCCGACATCACGATCCAGAACATCATCGCCGTGCAGGCCGCGGTCGTCGGCAACCACGAGTTCGATGCCGGCCCGACGGAGGTCAACAACATCATCGGGTCGAGCCTCGGCAGCGCCGCGGGTCCGGCCGACGACACCTGGGTCGGCGCGCAGTTCCCGTACCTCTCGGTCAATCTGAACTATGCCCGCGAATCGGCCCTCTCCGGCCGCGTCGCGCCGGACGGGCTGAACGCGACCTTCGCCCAGACCGGTCCGACCTCGACCGAGACCGGCACCGGCTCCGACAAGCTCGCCCGCTCCACCATCATCACCGAGAACGGCGAGCGCATCCTGTTCGTGGGTGCCACCACCCAGCTCGAGGCGCAGCTGACCTCGCTCGGCAACGTCACCCTCGACGGCGTCTCGGGCCGCGACGACATGCGGGCGCTGGCCGATCAGATCAACGCCGAGGTGGACCGCCAGCTCGCGGCCAATCCCGGGCTCAACAAGGTCATCGTCGGCACCCATCTGCAGCAGCTCGCCAACGAGCAGGCGCTGGCCCCGCTCCTGCGCAACGTCGACATCCTGATCGGCGGCGGCTCGCACACCCTCCTCTCCGACGGCAACGACCGGCTGCTGCCGGGCGACGTCTCGGGCGGCGCCTACCCGCAGTTCTTCACCAACGCGAGCGGGCAGACCCTCGCGCTCGTCAACACGGCCTCCGAGTACGCCTATGTCGGACGGCTCACCGCGACCTTCGACGATCAGGGCAACCTGATCCGCGACTCGATCGATCCGGCGTCCTCCGGCGCGGTCGCGGTGGACGACACGACTGTGGCGCAGCTCTACGGCTCGACCGCGGCGGCCTTCACGCCGGGCTCCAAGGGCTATCTCGTGCGCGAGGTGATCGAGGGTCTCGACGCCAACAACGACGGCGTGCAGGAGACGGCTGGCATCGCCGACATCATCCGCCAGCAGGACGGCAACATCCTGGGCCGCTCCTCGGTCTACCTGGAGGGGCGCCGCGGCGAGGTGCGCACCGAGGAGACCAATCTCGGCGACCTCTCGAGCGACGCCGCCCTCTGGTACGCGCAGCAATTCGACGGCGGTACCGCGGTGGCCCTGCGCAACGGCGGCGGCATCCGCGACTCGATCGGCTCGTTCTCCTCGACCGGTGGCGGGGCCGCCGAGCTGCCGCCGGCCGCCAACCCGGAGGCCGGCAAGCGGGCTGGCGACGTCTCGCAGCTCGACGTGCAGAACGCGCTCCGCTTCAACAACAACCTCTCCCTCGTCACCGTGTCGGCGGGCGAGCTGGAGCGGATCCTGGAGCACAGCGTCGCCGCCACTGCGCCCGGCGCCACCCCGGGCCAGTTCGCGCAGGTCTCGGGGATCGCCTACGCCTTCGACGCGACGCGGCAGGCCCAGGTCCTCAATGGCACCACCGGCGCGGTCGCCACCGAAGGCCAGCGCATCCGCTCCGCCGCGATCACCGACCGCGATGGGCGCATCCTCGACGTGCTGGTGCGCGATGGCCAGGTGGTCGGCGACCCGAACCGCCAGATCCGGATGGTCACCCTCGACTTCCTGGCCAACCCGTCCTCCACCGCGCCCGCGCTCGGCGGCGACAGCTATCCCTTCCCGGCCTTCGGCGAGAACCGGGTGAACCTGCGCGATGCCGCCGCCGCGAGCCTGCCGAACGCCGCGACCTTCGCGGCTCAGGGATCCGAGCAGGACGCGCTCGCCGAGTACCTCCGAGCCTTCTACGGTGTCACGCCCTACGGCGCGGCCGACACCGCGCCGGCCGGCGACACCCGGATCCAGAACCTCGCGGCCCGCGCCGACGCGGTGCTCGCCCGCGGCAACGTGATCCAGGGCACGGCCGGCGACGAGCGCCTGCAGGGCACGGCCTCAGACGACGCCCTGCGGGGGCTCGCCGGCAACGACCTCGTCTACGGCAACCAGGGGCCGGACCTCGTCTACGGAAACCAGGGCGCCGACACGCTCTACGGCGGCCAGGGTGAGGACAGCCTCTTCGGCGGCCAGGACGATGACCGGCTCTACGGCAACCTCGGCAACGACCGCCTGTTCGGCAACCGCGGCGCGGACACGCTCGCGGGCGGCGAGGGCGCCGACATTGTCTACGGCAACGCGGGCCTCGACATCCTGTTCGGTGGCGCGGGAGCCGACACGCTCTACGGCGGCCGGGACGTCGACATCCTGATCGGCGATGACGGCGACGACGTGCTGGTCGGCGGTCTCGGGGGCGATCTCTTCGTCTTTGACACGGGCTCGGGCCGCGACCTCGTCCTCGGCTTCGACCTCGCCGCGGGCGACCAGATCGGCCTCGCCGGTCAGACCTTCGCGCTCGGCTCGGCCCGGAACGGGGACGCCGTGCTCACCCTCTCGGGCGGCGGCACGGTCGAGCTGGCGGGCGTGACAGCGGCGGCCTTCGGCAACGGGGCGGGCTACCTCGCCTGACGCCCACGGTTAACGGCAGAACGCTGAAGGGCTCGCCAGGAAGCGAGCCCTTTTTACTCGGGTCACCTGAACGCTGAAGGGTTCTGAGTGGAGATCGGAGCTGAGCGCCGCGTATGGCCCCTAAGCCCGTTCGTTACCCTCGCAGAGTCCTCGAACGTCCGCTCAAGCTCGATCCGCGCCCCTTCGCAACTGACAGATCGAATAGCTTCTACGGGTGGGGAGCAGTCCCTGACCCTTCGCCCTGAAGCGGCCGTTCCTCCGCTGACCCAACCGCGTCGTAGCCGACTGCCTGAGTGGCTCTCGAAAGCGAACGGTCGCTGGTGGGCGAAAATACCTGAGTTCGGCTGCATCCGATCATCCGGCTCATGGCTAGCGCTCGTGATGCCGCCTTCGCGGCAGATGGAGAACGCCATGCGACTGAGCCTCATCGCCGTTACCCTGCTGGCTGGCACCTGCCTTGGAACCGCCGCGCGTGCCGAGACCGTTGCGGCACTCGTCGGCGATGCCACGCTGGCGCATGTCGACACGGCCGCGAAGAAGGTCACGAAGACCGTGACGATCACCGGGATCGGCGGCAGCGTGCTCGGCATCGACGTGCGACCGGCCGACGGCATGCTCTACGCGGTGATCTCGGATGGCAGCGTTGTCACGATCGATCCGATGTCCGGCAAAGCCACGGCCAAGTCGAAGCTCGACACGATGCTGGCCGACGGCACCGCGGCAACGATCGACTTCAATCCCGTTGCCGACCGCCTGCGCATCATCGGTTCAGACGGCACCAACCTTCGCGCTAATGTCGATGACGGCAAGGTGACGAAGGACGGCCAGCTCAAGTTCGCCGAGACCGACAGCATGAAGGGCAAGACCCCGAGGGTGACGGCTGGCGCCTACACGAATGCCTTCAAGGGCACGAAGGACACGGCCTTGTTTGACATCGACGCCTCCGGCGCGCTGCTGAAGCAGGCTCCGCCGAATGACGGCGTCCTGAACACCGTCGGCATGCTCGGCATGTCGGGCGAGGCCGTGGCCTTCGACATCCTGTCCGATGGTCAGGGCGGTAACCAGGCCTGGGCGATGGCCGGCGATACGCTCTACAAGGTGGATCTCGCGACCGGGAAGGGCGAGATGGCTGCCAAGATCACCGGCATCTCCGGCAAGGTCCGCGACATCGCCATTCTCCCCAAGATGTAGCATCGCTCCGCCACTGCAGGACCGGCCCGGCGGCCGGTCCTTCCAATCACCGGAAGGGTCATGGAGCCGTTCGATCACGCCTCCGCTTTGGAAGGCTGCGCCCGTGGGGATCCGACGTCGCTGCGTCGTCTCTACGATCAGGAGGCAGGCTTCCTGCTCGCCATCGCCCTAAGAATCGTGCGGCGGCGTGATGTTGCGGCCGACGTCTTGCACGATGCTATCATGGACATCTGGGAGCGCGCCGGCACGTTCGATCGCAGCCGCGGCGCGGGCCGTGCCTGGATCACCAGCATCGTGCGACACCGCGCGCTCAAACACATCCGGGTCGTCGGCCGGGAGACGGATCTCGACGCGGCCGCGGCGACAGAGATCGCGGATGATGCGCCCGATCCGTTCGCCATCCTGGCGACATCGCAGGACGGGACACGCCTCCATCGTTGCCTTGCGCAGCTTGGCGCAGAAAGGCGGGCGGTGATCCTGCTCGCCTATGTCGATGGACTTTCGCAGTCCGAAATCGCCGAGCGACTGGGGACACCACTCGGGACAGTGAAGGCATGGGTCCGCCGCGGCCTCATTGCCTTGAAGGATTGCCTGTCATGATCCCGAGCCAGCCGGAAGACCGCGACGTCCTGGCGGGAGAATACGTCCTGGGTCTGCTTGACCCGGCAGCCACGGCGGAGGTCGAGCGGGTCCTGGGTTCCGATGCAGACCTGGCCCGCCGCATCGCCTTCTGGGAAGAGCGGCTGCTGCCGGCCTCCGCGGCCCTCGGGAAGGCCGATGTCGATCCGGCACAATGGGCGCGAATCGAGCAGGCCCTCGCGACACGCCGGCAAGCGCTCGGCCCGATCACGGCTCCCGCCGTTACACGGCCGCGACACGGGTTGTTGAAGGCGGCGTGGCGGAGCCCTGCACTGTGGCGGGCCACCACGGGGCTCGCTACGGCCGCCGCGATCCTTCTGGCGATCCTGCCGGGCCGCGTGTTAGCGCCGGCCGAGAGCCCGACGCGGTACTACGCGATCCTGCAGAGCCGCGACGCCTCCGGGCAAGAGAGCGGGCCGGGATGGCTCATCCAAGTTGCCCAGAACGGCACCGTGCGGTCCCTGCCGCTGGCTGACGTGCGGCCAGGAAGCGGACGCGCGTTGCAGCTCTGGACCCTGTGGGATCAGGCGCGCGGCCCCGTTTCCCTCGGCGTACTGCCCCCGGGAGGAGCGATCCGTCTGCCACCGGAGCGGTTGGAAGCCATCGGGGACGGGCAGCTCTTCGAGATTACGCTGGAACCCGAGGCGGGTTCACCGATCGGTCGCCCGACGGGCCGGATCCTGTTCATCGGCCGCGCGAAGGGGGCGGCAACGCAGGCTCTGTAACAGGCCGATCGCGTTGCTTGCAGGATTTCTTTCGCGTCTGAGGCAGGTATCGAGAAATTACGGCCGTGGTCGCTTTCGCATTCTGACGTGGAAGCAGACGCGCAGGAAGTCGTGCAGGCTTATCTGGAGCACGGGGCGCTGTGCATCCAATACTCTGCCTTGCTGATGGTCTCCAACGACCGGCCGATGACCATTGCGGCAACCTGGATCGTCAGCGCGCAAGGATCCCCCTACAAAGCCGGCTCGATCTGCGACGCGCCAGCATGGGAATACATGAAGGGTGGCAAGGGGCGATGATACCCTGTCCCGAGATGCGGGAGGATGAAGCGCTCGCGCCTTTTGCCTGCTTCCTTGGTCTCAATGCACGGGCGAACTCACGCGGCTACCGGATGAGCGCTTCTTCTTCTTGCCCCTGCTGACCCTCAATGCCTCGTCCGCGTTCTCTTCGGAGATGCGCTCGGCCAATGCGAAATTGTGCAAATCCGCGGTCACGCTCCCGTCCGCCGATGGCGCCTCCGTCACAGCATAGAGGGCGGCGCGGACTATCTCCTTCTTCGTCGCATCGGGGTAGCGCTTCTTGATGGCGGAGCGCAGCGCCCTCGGCTTCATCTCCGGCACCGCGATGCTGCGCAGGGCCGATGCGATTTCCTGAATGGAGGCCATGTCTTCCCCTTCGGTTCGAAGCTCTTACGGAGAGGGCACGGCGTACCACGGATGACGTTTGCGTGACACGGCCACACCGACGGCTTCTTCCGTGAGACATCTTGTTCACGCGAACGTGAGGCCGTATTAAATTTTCACGTTCTTCCCGAGACAAGGACGCACTTCGGGCGCGCCGCTGATGTGGCGCGCCCTTTTTTGATATTGATTTGTAAGTAAGTTTAATGTGCTGAATTACATAGGCGATACACCGCCCAGGTTAGTGCTTTTTGGCATTTAGTCGGCGTATGAACTTGCCATAAACTTTCAGAATGCTTCCGTTCGCGCGGTCTGGAGCAGCTTTTTGATGTTAGTTCGCACTTCACCCGCCTTGCGGCCCGCCCCGCTTGCCCAGCTCTGGTTCGATAGTCGTCGCCCCGGGGGTGACCTGCCGACTTACGAGGGGGTGGTGCTCGGGCGGCTTGGACGTCTTGCCGATTGTTGTGCACTCATCTCGACAGACGAGGGCAGGGCTCGGTCGGTCATCTGGGCGGGCCCCGATTTCGCCGCGTGGCTCCACGACGAGCGCCCCGAACTTCAGCTGGTCGATCTCTCGGACGAAACGCGGGAGCCCATCGAGAACTTAGTTCAAACCTCGCTCGGGACAGGGGAGCCGGCCTTCGCGCAGAGCCATCGAATCGCCGATGGCATCGTAATGACCCACCGCCTAACGGGCGTACCCCTCGCGCGGGAGCGGACGGATGACAGGGTCGTCCTTCTGCATCTCGATCTCGATGCGCAGCGCACCGAATTGGCCCGCGCCCTGTTCGGTGCCACCGAACTCGGCATGCTGGCACTCACCAACCTGCGGGATTCCGTCGGTGCCGTGGTAGATTTCAAGATCGTCGCCCTGAACGACGGTGCCGCCCGGATGTTCGGCCTGCCCGCCGCCGCGTTGCAGTGGCGGCGGCTCGGGGAGGTGATCCCCCAAAGGCCAAGCCTCGATCCGGTCCGGCGCCTGGCGGAGGCGATGTCGGTCTCCGACCGAGCTACCTACGAGATGAGCTATCCGCGCTCAGACGGCACGGTCCTGCATCTTAAGGTCGAGGCCGGGTCCATGGGCGACTTGGTCGCTCTGACGGTGACCGATGTCGGCGACATCAAGCAGCGCGAGGCCTCGTTCCGCCTGCTCTTCGATCACAACCCGATGCCCATGTGGCTCACCGATCCAGAGAGCGGGACATTCGCAGCGGTCAACGAGGCCGCGCTGGATCATTTCGGTCATGACCGGCCGAGCCTGCTCTCGCTCTGCCTCGCGGACGTGTCCGTGGGGGAGGCAGGATCGGTCCATGGGGACGCCACGCTGCGCCAACAGCGCCGGGCCGACGGCAGCCTGATCGAGGTCACCCTATTCGAACGGCCGATGGTCATTGAGGGACGCGCCCTTCAACTCGGAGCGGCGGTCGACGTCACCGAGAGTCGGCGCAACGCCGCCCGCATCGCCCACATGGCCCATCACGATGCGCTGACGGGCCTTCCTAATCGCATCCGCTTCTCCGAGCGACTCACCGAAGCCTTCGACCGTCACCGGCGCGGCCACGGCTCGTTCTTCCTCCTGTGCCTCGACCTCGACAAGTTCAAGATCATCAATGACACCCTCGGCCATCCGGTGGGCGACGCGCTGCTCTGCGAGGCGGCCACGCGCCTCGGAGGCTGTTTCCGGGAGGAGGATTGCGTCGCGCGTCTCGGCGGCGACGAGTTCGCGGTCCTTGTGGCCCGGCCCGCGCGACCTGAGCTAATCCGCGCCCTGGCCGACCGGATCATCGGCGAGATCGGGCGCTGTTTCTCCATCAGCGGCCACGACTGCCACATCGGAACGAGCATCGGCATCGCCTGCATGGGCCAGGACGGCGAGAATCCGGAAACGCTTCTCCGCAATGCCGATCTCGCCCTCTACCGAGCCAAGTCAATGGGCGGCAACACCTTCTCATGCTTCAAGCCGGAGATGGACGCCTGGGTGCAGGCGCGCCGGAAGCGGGAGAACGACCTGCGTGAAGCTCTCGCGCGGGGCGAGTTCACGCTGGCCTATCAGCCGCAGATCGACGCGGCAGCGAACCGGATCTGCGGGTTCGAAGCATTGCTGCGCTGGAACCACCCTATCGACGGGCCGGTGCCCCCGACCGATTTCATCCCGCTGGCGGAAGAGACGGGCCTTATCAATCCGATCGGGGCCTGGGTTCTGCGGCAGGCGTGCGTGGAGGCCGCAGGATGGCCCGGTAGGTTGCGCATCGCAGTGAACCTCTCGCCGATCCAGTTCCGCAATCGCGATCTCGTCGGCAGCGTCCAGAGCGCGCTGCGCAACTCCGGCCTTCCGCCAGAGCGACTTGAACTGGAGATCACCGAGGGGGTGCTGCTCGCCGACAACGAGGCCAATCTCGCGACGCTCCACGAGCTGCGCGCCCTCGGCGTGCGGATTGCCATGGACGATTTCGGCACCGGCTACTCATCCCTGAGCTACCTGCGCGCGTTTCCCTTCGACAAGATCAAGATTGACCGGTCCTTCGTCAGCCAGGTCGGTGAGAGTCTCCACTGCACCGCCATCGTCAGAGCCGTGACTGGCCTTGCGGCCAGCCTCGGCATCGTCACGACCGCCGAAGGCGTCGAGACGGCAGCTCAGCTGGCGCATCTGCGGGCCGAGGGGTGCAACGAGATGCAGGGGTTCCTCTTCAGTAGGCCGATCGGCGCTTCTCAGGTTCTGGACCTCCTGTCCCGGAACGGTCAGGAGGCCGAAGCGGCGGCGTGATGTGGTCGATAAGTCGAAATATGATGTAATACGACGATATCCGGACAAGGTCTGGCGGAAGTATCGATCATTAAATGCGCTTCTAAAGAGGAATTTACTCGGCTACACTTAACCAGCCTGCAACGTCTCACTCTGCTTAGATGCGCCATCACCTGCTGATTGCCGACGGTCGTCCTATGCGCATTACCCTTGGCCACAAGCTCACCGGCGTCGTGGGCCTGCTCGGAATCGTCGCAATCGGCATCTCGGGCTTCGCTCTCCGCCAAGCCGAAGGCGAGCGGCAGCGGATTGTGGCGACGGAGGCCACGTGGAATGCTAGCTTGCAGGCCAAGACCCTCGCGCAGGCGATCGAGCATGCCGTGGTCCAGGCAACCGCGATCTACATCGCCACCGACACCGACGAGGCCAAAACCCGTCTCTCGGCGCTTCAGGGCGCCCTGACGGAGGTCGAACAGGCCCGTGGCCCGTTCCTCGCGGCCATGGACGCGCATCTGTCACCAGAGCGCAAACGCAAACTCGACCTCGCGGTCAAGGAGTTCATCGCCTACCAGACCGACACCGCCGAGATGGGCCTGACCCTGTCCCCCAAAGCCGCCCTGATCCAGGCCACGGACGAAGCCACGGTTAGGAACCGCGAACGCATGGTGATCGAGATTGGGGGCCTCGGGCGTGAAACCCTGACCCGCCTCGACGCCGAGCGCGCCGCCGCCGAGGAGGCCCGCAGCTGGACGACGCTGGCGCTCCTGGCGGTGCCGGCCGCGGCCCTTGTCCTCGGACTCCTCGCCGCCTTCTGGATCATATCCACCCAGGTGCGGCGCCCCCTCCATCGCCTGAGGGCGACGATGATGGCGCTAGGGGCCGACAAGTTGGATGAAACAGTGCCTTTCACCGCGCGCCGCGATGAGATCGGCGAAATGGCGTGCGCCATCGAGGGGTTCCGCTCGTCGCTGATCGAGAAGCGGATGCTCGATGCGGATGCCACCGCGCGCTCGGGCCGGGAAGCGCTGAGGGCGGACGCCTTGGCGCAGGCGACGCAGGCCTTCGAGATCGAAACGGGGCGCACCTTCGCGGACCTCGCGGGCTCGGCCCAAGCAATGCAGGGCGCAGCCAACACCCTGTCCGCGACCGCGCGAAGGACCACGGAGGAGGCTGGTCGGGCCAGCCTCGCCTCGGGGCAGTCCGTCGATGTCGTCAACAGCATCGCCGGAGCCGCCGAGGAACTCTCCAGCTCGGCCAGGGCGATCGAGGAGCAGGTCCGCTATACCAGCGACATCGCGGGCACCGCTCTGTCGGATGCGCGCGGCCTCGAAGCCACCGTCGCGGGTCTGGCGAAGGCCGCAACCGAGATCGACGCCGTAGTCTCCCTCATCCGCAGCGTCGCGGAGCAGACCAACCTGCTCGCGCTGAACGCGACCATCGAGGCTGCGCGGGCCGGATCGGCTGGCAAGGGGTTTGCCGTCGTCGCCGCCGAGGTCAAAGCGCTCGCAGGCCAGACGGCCTCGGCAACCGACCGCATCACCGCGCAGGTCGCGGCGATCCAGACGGCGGCCGATGGCACGGTCGTTGGGATCGGCGCCATCGGCCAGACCATCGCGAAGATGAGCAAGGCCGCCTCCACGGTGGCGGCCGCCGCTGAGCAGCAGGGTCAAGCCAGCCAGGAGATTGCGCGAGCCATCGCGAACGCGGCGGGTGAGGCTCGTACGATCTCGGGGAGTATCGGCAGCGTTCGCGCGGCAGCAGCTTCGAACGAGGCGCAGGCCGGGATGGTGGGGGACGGAGCCAGCCGCGTCGCGGAGAGCGCAGAGAGCATGCAGGCTGCAATCGAAACCTTTCTCCAACGCGTCCACGCGGCTTGAGTCGACCCGCCCGCAAGAGCCAGAGGCGCCTGAGGACGCCTATCCACCGTTCACGCTGGAGATCTGGGACGGCTACCGGATCGAGCGCTGCGTAGCCGCGAGCTGGAGCCTGGAGATTGCCAGCCGTACCTTCGAGAATGCTGTCGAGCTATGGCCCGACAGAAGCTGCTCCTGCGGCAGCGCGCACGCGTGATCCGGAAGCATCCCATCCGATGTGGACGTTTAGGCGATCATCTCATCTACACATACGGTCGCTCAGCTCACCAAGCCGTGAACTCTGCGACCCTGCCTAGGCTACTTGACCTAGGCAAATCGTTTGGCTCGACAGCACGAGACTACCTCGTAGAGACTGGGCTCATGTATCATGTGAGCCGCTGTCTCCGCAAACTTGAGGGTCTCTCCGCCGCGCCGGACAGTACCGTTGCTGACCAAGTCGATGCCGCTCTGAATGAACTGGAGCAGGCTTACCGCCAGCCGAGCGAAGGCATCGTCGCGCTAGAAGCGGTGCTGCAGGAAGTCTGGCGCAACCGCAAGATGCGCGGCCCCCCGATCGGCCATTTCATTCAGGCAAGCGTCGAGCGACGCCAAGAGGTGCTTGCGCGCCACGCCTGAGGTCGCGGTAGCAGTCTGACCGTCGCGCGTCGTTTGAGGCCTGTCGGCGGCGGGCTGAGCATCGCGGCTCCTTCATCCGAGGAGCCCCACGATGCAAGATCTGCTTCCCGCCCCCGTGATCAGCCCGCGGCGCCAACGCCTGATCGAGGAAATGGGCCTGCGCCGGTTCTCGCACGAGAAACGACCAACTACCATAGCTGAGCGCCTCGGTCCCCGCGGGTTCCCTCTTCGAAGACTTTCGTCCCCCTCACGGCGCCGGAAAATCTTTACGAGACCGGACCTTCAGCTATCTGCATGCGAATGTCTGTTGATGGCGCGAAGCTGAACAAGGCGGGGGCGAACTCCTGACCCCATCCGGACATTCGAGCAGCTTCTGCCGAAGGTCCGGATGTGGTGGAAAGCGGAGATTGCCTCGCTGCCCGCAAGCGGACGTTCGGCTTACGACCCCATCCAGACCTTCCGCTCGGCAACTCTGACGGTCTGCTTCGGGTCGCTTCTTCTGCCGGTGTCGAGGCCGGAGCCGTCTCCAATCTCGGTTGGAATGATTGCCCTGTAGCCCCGCATGATCCCGCCGAGCCTGGATCTCTCAGGCCGCCGCTGCCGCCTGAGGCGCATCGAAGAACCGGCAGACATTCCGCCCCTCGGCTTTGGCCCGGTAAAGAGCGGTGTCGGCGTTCTTGAACAGTGCCTCTGCCTCCTCGTGGCCGCCTCCTACGGCAATCCCGATGCTGACGCCGACCCTGACCGTGGCGGGCCCAACGTCCACCGGCAGATCGACCGCAGCGATCAGGCGCTCGGCCACGCGTGCGGCCGACTGCCACGTATCCAGATCAACGAGCAGGATCGCGAACTCGTCGCCGCCCAGGCGCGCCACCGTATCGCCCGCCCGGACCACGCCGCGGAGGCGCTCCGCGATCACGCCGAGCAGCGTGTCGCCGGCCGGGTGCCCGTGGGCGTCGTTCACGGCCTTGAACCGGTCCAGGTCGCACGCCAGCACGGCGAAGCGGCCACCATGCTGCCGGGCCCGGACGACCAACTGGTTGAGGCGCTCCCGGAAGAGCGTGCGGTTGGGCAGGTCGGTCAGCGCGTCGTGGAGCGCCATGTGGGCGATCCGGCGCTCGGCCGCGCGCCGCATCGTCGTGTCGGCCTGCAGGCCGACCATGCGGGCGGGACGCCCCGACGGGTCACGGGCGACGACCTTGCCCCGTACCAGCACCCAGGTCCAGCCGCCGTCCTGCCGCCGCATGCGATGCTCGCTCTCGTAGAGGGCCGCGCGCCCCTCCAGATGCTCGCTCAGCCGGCGCCGGGCCTGGACCGCGTCGTCGGGGTGGACGAGCCGCTCCAAGGTCCGGCTGTGGCTCTCCAGCTCGCCGGGCGCGTAGCCCAGCATCGACTGCCAGCGGTCCGACAGCCACATCCGGCCATCGGCGAGGGCGAGGTCCCACAGGCCGTCCCCGTCGACGGCGAGCGCGAGGCGCTCCTCGCTCAGGCGATGGGCCGCCTCGCTGGCGCGCAGCGCGACGTTCGCGCGGCGCATCCGCTCGGCGAAGAGGGCCAGGGCAGCGAAGGCCAGAACCGTCAGCATCAGGCCCGCGACCGCCCCGGCGAGGACCAGGCGCGGCAGGTTCGGGCCATGCCGCCCGGCCGCGAGATCCGGCACGATCACGACGGCCGCCATCGCGGTGAAGTGCAGGGTCGCGACCGCGCCGGTCATGAGCGTCGCCGCAACGGCCCGGGTCCGTTCGGCCATGCTCCCCGGCCGCGGGCGTCTCCGGACCAGGAAGGCCGCTGCCGCGAGCGCGCAGCCGCCCGCCAGCGCCGCGCCGGCCAGCGGCCAATCCCAGACGAGCACACCCGGAACCTGCAGACTCGCCATGCCGAGCGCGTGCATCGCAGCCACGCCGAGCCCGAGCACGAGGCCGGCCGCCACAGCCGCGGCGGGCCGAGTTGCGTCCCGCACGAGGGCGAGCGCGGCCAGGACGCACAGGATAGCGGCCGCCAGGGAGAGCAGCGTCAGGTCAGCCCCGTACCCGATCGCGATGCCGGGATCGTAGCCCAGCACCCCGATGAAGTGCGTGCACCAGATCCCGGCCCCGGCCGAGAAGCCGGCGGCGGCGAGCCAGGCGGGCCGCGCCGGGCCGGTGCTGTCCCTGGACTGGTCGAGCAGGCGCAGCGCCGTGTGGCTGGAGATCCAGCACACCAGGGCGGCCAGCGGCACGACCCAGCCGGGATGCTGATCCACGAGGCAACCGATCATCCGGCTCATGACACGCGCTCCTCCCTCAGTGGTTTCCGGCCCGGACCTTATCGGTCGCCGCCTCGCCGGCGGGTGGTGCAGCGGCAGTGCCGGACGGTGATGCGGTAGCGCCCGGCAGGTCGGTTCCGGGGCGCGCCAAACCTCGACCGAGCCTGCATCGGAGCAGTGCCTCAGGTAGTATTAGGCTCGGACAAAGGTTAACGGATCGTGATCGAGGTAACCGTTAGTTGCATCCCGGAAGCGATGCGATTATTGTCCTTACGTTGAAGCACGCCAGAGTAAAGCTGACGTCGCAGTGGGTGGGTGATCCGCGCAACTGTAATTGTGCGGTCGCTCGGGCAGGCCGGCCGGAACGCGCAACCGTTCGTTAATCGAGTCGGTGCTTAACATAGGTCACATACAACCATCGGTGAGGTAGCCGAGGGCGCTCACGATGCGGCTGGATCCGTTCCGGTCGGTCTGTCTCCGGACGCCAATACCGGCCGACCGCCTGCATGCGCTGGGTGGCGGGGCCATGCATGCCGACGTCGTCGGATCGACGATGGTTCGCGCGCGGAGAGACTGGTTTTCCGCGCGCAAATTCGCAGTACACCCCAGTATAATTCGATATAATATCAACAATTATCACTTGTGGTTTGCTATTTTAGTGTAACCTTAAGTTATTATTTGGTACTATGAAGATACCAGACTGATCATCCGCCGATGCGAATCTGGTTCACCTGCATCGAAACCATCCCGCACGAATCGAGTACAGCCCATGTTCGGACATCCCACCGCTCAGCCGCGGTCGCGGCGTGCTGCCGCGCGCCTCGATCTGCACGGGTCCCTCCCACCGGCCGCCCTTGTCGGGACGATCTTGCTGGCCTCGGCGGCCGGGCCGGCTCAGGCCCAGCTCCTTCGGGGTCTGCTGGACACGGGGTCCGGCTCGGGCGTGCTCGGAACCGGCCTCACCGTGGGAACGACCGCGCCGGGCGGCGGCGTGCTCGGGACCGGGCTGACGGTCGGGACCACGGGCAGCCTCCTGGGCACCGGCGTCACCGTCGGCTCGACCAACCCGGGTGACGGCGTTCTCGGAACCGGTGTCACGGTGGGAACGAACGCGCCGGGCGGCGCCATCGGCACCGGTGTCGTCGTCGGCACCACGGGGCCGGGCGACGGTCTGCTCGGGACCGGGGTCACGCTCGGCACCACGACGGCGACGGGCCCCGGCGGCGGTCCGACCGGTTTGCCGTTCGGCCCGACGGGCCAGCCCTCCGGCCCGACGAAACCGACGACGGGGCCGGGGGAGGTCGTCACCATCGACAGCGGCGGGCCCGGCGCAGGCTTCGGGGACATCGCGCTCCGGCTCAGCAGGCTGGAGCAGCAGATAGGTGCGGCGCAGGACGTTCCCCTGCGCGGGACCGATACGAGCCGGGCCGGCACGCCGCTCGCGACGGGCCAGGACGCCGTCGCGGGCGGCCACGGGGCGGCGGCGAGCGGCAACGGCGCGACGGCGCTGGGCAGCGGCGCGAACGCGGCGGGGGATGGCTCGGTCGCGCTCGGCAGAAACGCGAGCGCGACGCAGGCCGGGTCCGTCGCGATCGGGACGGGCGCGCGGACGAGCCGGGCCGGGCAGGTCGCGCTCGGCTCCGGGCAGAGCACCTACACCATGGCCGGCATCGCGTCCGCGGCGAGCCGGAACGCCCAGAGCGGCGCGACCCAGTTCATCACCACGGATGCCGCCGGCAACCTCGCCGCCTCGGGCTACGGCCCGGGCAACATCGCCGCGCTGGAGGGGCGGGTCGACGCGCTTGGCGGACGGGTCGGTGCGCTGGAGAGCAGCGTCGGTCGGCTGCAGCGCGAGATGCGCGGCGCCTACCAGGGAACCGCGATCGCCCTGGCACTGACCGGCGCGGTGCTGCCGGCGGGCAAGACCTTCGCGGTCTCGACGAGCTTCGGCACCTACCGGGGCGAGACGGGCTTCGGGGCGAGCGGCGTCGCGCGGGTCTCCGACAACCTGTTCGTCTCAGGTGGCGTCGGCTTCTCGACCAGCGGACAGGCCAACGTCGCCGGCCGCGGCGGCTTGACACTCGCCTGGTAGGCGAGCCGCTCGCTCCGCTGCCGATCCCGCCGAGCCTTCTGGGGCCCGCGCGCCGCACCCTGGAGAGGCCCCCGTCGATGGCGTTCCTTGCCCTGCGAGGCCGTATGATCCGAGACGAATGGTCCGCGCGGGCGGCACGCCTGTCCGAGCGATCGGGCGCGGCCGCGGTCGAATTCGCGCTCGTGGCCCCCCTGCTCGTGGCGCTGCTTCTCGGCATCGTCGCCTTCGGCTCGTTCCTGGGCTTCGCGCACGGCCTGCAGAGCATCGCGAGCGAGGCCGCCAGAGCGGCGATCGCCGGCCTCGATTCGGCCGAGCGCGTTGCGCTCGCCACCGAGGCGGCCCGGCGCGGTCTTGCCGCGAACCCGCTCCTGACCGGCGGCGCGATCACGATCGCGGCCGGGCCGGACATGTCCGATCCTGACCTGTTCACCGTCACGCTGCGCAGCGACCTCAACGCCACGCTGCTCAACCTGATCCCGCAGCAGATCCCGGTGCCGCGCACGCTCGTGCGCACCGCCAGCCTCCGCCGCGGCGGATTGTGAGGACGCCCATGCCCCTGCACCTGCCCGCCGTCGTCGCGGGTTGGCGAGCGGTCGCCCGCCGCAAACCCGCCGTCTGGGTCGCGACGCGGCTTCGCGCATTGGTCCGGGACCTGCGGCGCGACTGCCGCGGCAGCGTGCTCGTGGTGACGGCCGCGGGCGCCCTGGCCGTCATGGCGCTGGCGAGTATCGGCATCGATCTCGGTGGCATCGCGCTGGCGCGCCGCCGCGCTCAAGGTGCGGTCGATCTCGCGGTCCTTGTGGCCGCCTCGAACCTGGCTCAGGCCGAACCCCTTGCGCGCCGCTCGCTCGCAGATAACGGTTATGGCCATGAGGGCTCCGTCACCGTGAGCCTCGGCCTCTACCGGGCTGACGCGGCCGTGGATGCCGCCACGCGCTTCACGGCTGGCCTCCCCTCCGGCAACGCGGTACGCGTCTCCATGCAGACCGGGGTGCGGACACATCTCGGGCAGTTCGTCGGCCTGCCGCGGACAATCCCTGTTGCGGTAACGGGGACCGCTGCGCAGGCGCAGTTCGCCGCCCTGACCATCGGCTCCGGAGCCGCCTCCCTCGACGCAGGCATCGGCAACGCGGTGCTCGGCGCCATGCTCGGCACCCGGCTGTCGCTGACCACTCTGGACTACACCGCGCTTCTCTCGACCAGGGTCGACGCGTTGCGCTTTCTCGACGCGCTGGCGGCTAGCCTCGGGCGACCGGTCGGGCGCTACGCGGAGATTTTGCAGGCGCGGGCCAGCATGGGGCAGATTGTCGGTGCCTTGCGAGTCGCGGCGCAGGGCGAGGCGAACGCTGCGCCGGCGCTCGCCGCGCTCGGCACTGTCCTGAGCGGTCTTGCGGGCTCGGCCAGCTCGGCCGCCACGGTGCCGGTCGCGCGGATCGCCGATCTGGGCGCCGCCATACACCTGTCGATGGAGCCCAGCTCCAAGGGGCCGCCCCTCGGCCTACTCGACCTGATCGCGAATGCGGCGAACCTCGGAAACGGTCAGCGCCCGGTCTCGGTCGATCTCGGAGCGAGCGTGCCCGGCCTACTCTCGGCGCGCCTGACCCTCGCGATGGGTGAACGTCGGCAGAATTCGGGCTGGGCGCGGCCGGGAGGCTTGGAGGCCTCCGTCCACACGGCACAGGTCCGGCTCCTGCTAGAGGTCGCGCTCGCCGCCCCGCTCGGTCTTGGCAGCCTCAACCTGCCCCTCTACGTCGAGGTCGCCCCGGGGCGAGCGACGCTGCGCGCGCTGACCTGCCCCTGGTCGGGCAGAAGGGAGCGCCGCGTTGGCGTCGACGCGCAGCCGGGCCTGCTCACCCTGGCGGTTGCGGACATGCCGCGCTCGTCCGTCGTGCTCGGAGGGCCAGGCCCCGACCTGACCCGCGCCGCGATCCTGCTAAGCCTGCCGGCGGTCTCGGTGACAGCGCAGGGCCGCACCGATCTCGCTGCGTCGGCAGCCCAGAGCATAACCTTCACGGACGGTGACATCGCCCGGGGCGCGACGCGCCGCGTCGCCAGTACGGGGCTCGCGCGATCGCTTACCAGCAGCTTGCTGTGGAGCTTGAAGCTCAGCATCGCTGGAGCGGATCCGGGGCTGATGGTGCTCTTGAAGCCCCTCCTCGGACCGACGCTCACGGCGGTCGCCCCCTCGATCGACGGCATTCTCGACGGTGTGCTGCGTACAGTCGGCGTACACGTGGGGTACGTGGACGTGACTATCCCTGACACCGTCTGCGACGGTGCTGTGCTAGTGCAGTAGCCAAACCGCTCAGGCGTTTGCTGATTGTGATGCGCAACAGTCTCAGGGTCGTAAGCAGACCTTCTCAACTTCGAAGATGAATGTCCGAAATCCACCCCACCCAGACGTAAGACCCTATCTCATCAACAGCCTCGAAGCGGACCTTTCCAGGGTCCGCAACGGGTCGGGAGCGGCGGTTCAGCATCTCCCGACGGAGTGTCAGCACATGGCGCACAGCCGAACAAGCGGTGTGCGAACTCCTGCCCCCTTGCAGACTTTCAACTGTGCCGACCCAGACGTCTGCTCGTTACGAAGAAGCGGACCTGTCTGCGGCGGGCATGACATCAGCAGGTTCGGGTACAGGAGTGTAGCCGTCAAACCGGGCTGGAAGGTTGTCGATCTCGACGGTGACATCCTTATGTGGCGGCACCCGTGAAGCCTGCTGGACCGCGAGCCGGCTACGCGCTCGGCGCTCTCGTCGGCGGTCATCGGGCCGCGCACGCCCGAACAGCTCGACAGCTATCTCGGGGGCCGAAGGTGGTCCTCGATAATACGACGCTCGATGCCATCGAGCCACCGGGCACCGACGTAGCCCCGCTGTGATTGTCGGGCTACGCACCTCCGTCGATTGAGCAAACCGCGCTGCGCCGTCGCCCCGTTTCCCAGCGAGCGGCAGCCTGACCACGCTGTCAGCCTAACGGATCCTGGCGGGTCCATCCGCATAGGGTCCTAAGCTATCAAGAAGGCTTTCCGAACTCGGATGCGAGCCCGTCGAACGCAGCGTGCAGGAAGGAGTCCACCGGCCGATCTCCACCCGCCTGTATCCACGCCTCAATTGCCAGACGCATGGCGCCAAGCGAGGCCATCGCGACGAGTCGTAGGGTTGCGCCACGGTCAGGATCCGGCCATCGCTCCATAAGCGTCGCATACAAAGCCTGCTCATGCAGGCCATAGGTCGCCTGCTTACGCGCCTTGAGAGTTTCGCTGGACCGCAGAACTCGGTCGATGCTGATGAATTCCTGGGTCCGAAAGCCATCGGATAGTATCAGCATGGCATCGCGGACCACCTCCACTGGTCCCTTTCCGGCAGGCTGTGCTAGGACAGCCTTGCGAAGGGATGCGCTGAACCCCCGCAACTGCCAATCCAGAAGGATCTCCTCCTTCGACTTGAAGTAGTGGAAGAAAGTCCGACGTGAAATTCCGGCGCCCTCGGCGATGGCGTCGAGGGTCGTCGCCTCATAGCCGTTCCGGCTGAAGAGCCTCAGGCCAGTTTCCGCGATCCGCTCCAGCGTTTCCTGGCGCTTACGCGCGCGCACGCCACTCGGCTTCGATGACACGATGTCCATGCCCGCGTTCTGGCATGCGATTCCGCACATACAAAGCTGCACTCGGTGCGAGAATATTTTTGCATCGAGTGCGATTTGGCCTTGGGCAAGGGGAAAAAACCCAGATGTCTGATTGGGCGTTGAAGGACCTGCCGTCCCAGTCGGAACGGGTTGCAATCGTGACCGGGACAGGGGGCCTCGGGTTCGAGGATGCGCTCGCACTGACGCAGGCGGGCGCTGAGGTCATCGTCGCCGGGCGAAACCCGACTAGGGGTGCACAGGCCATCGCGGCGATACGCCAGAAGTCGCCGGACGGCAGGGTCCGCTTCGAGCTTCTCGACCTGGCAAGCCTTGCTTCGATTGCCGCCTTCGCTGAGCGCATGGTGGGCGACCTAAAGGGCGTCGACCTGCTGATCAACAATGCCGCGGTGATGAAACCGCCGACGCGCAAGACATCAAGCGATGGTTACGAGTTGCAGTTCGCCACGAACTACCTCGGACACTTTGCGCTCACCGCCCACCTGCTACCTTTACTGCGGCGGGGGCGCGAGCCCCGCGTGGTCACGCTGTCGAGCGTGGCGGCACGCAGCGGCCGCATCGACTTCGACGACCTGCAGGCGGAGCGCGCTTATCGCCCGATGGCGGCCTACAGCCAGTCGAAGCTCGCGTGCCTGATGTTCGCGCTCGAACTGCGGCGGCGCAGCGACGCGAACGGCTGGGGGATAACCAGCCTTGCCGCGCATCCGGGGATCTCGCGGACGGACTTGTTGCCGAACGGCTCGGGTCGCCGGAGCTTCGCCGGCGTCATGCGGACCTACCTGTGGTTTATGTTCCAGCCGGCGGCGCAGGGAGCCCTGCCGACCCTGTATGCCGCGTCATCGCCGCTCGCGTCGGGCGGGGGATACTATGGCCCGACGCGTTTGGGCGAGACCCGCGGCCCGCCCGGCCCTGCCGCCATTCCGGCCCAAGCCCGGGACGAGGCCATTGCGGCTCGGTTGTGGACCGAGGCCGAACGGCTGTCCGGCGCTGCTTTCCAATAGGTCCTGGTCATTGGGCGAGCCGTCCCAATCAAACGTCGACCAGCACAGGAGCCGCCGGATGCCGGGATCGAGATGGTGGCTGCCATGGGCCGCGATCCTGGCTGGGTTGTTGGTGGGACTGCCGGCGGGGCCGGCCTCCGCTCAGACGCCCTCGGCGCAGGACATCGTCGGCGTGTGGGCCGAGGACGACGGCCAGCTCAAGTTCGAAGTCTATGAGGTGGACGAGACCTACGAGGCCCGCATCATCCATAGCGCACGCGTCATGGAAGCCGACGGCAGGACCTCCCGGGCCAATACCCTGAACCCGGATCCGGCCCTGCGTGGCCGCAACCTGCGAGGCACGGTCATCCTGTCCGGCCTGAGATGGGATCAGGAAGGCCGGCGCCGGGAAGGAGGGAGTCTCTACGACGGCTCGTCCGGTCGTACCTACTCGGCATATGTCTCGCTGGTAAACAGGCACATGGAGTTGCGTGGGTACCTCGGTATCCCGCTTCTCGGCCAAACGATCATCCTGCGCCGGGCACGGTAGGACGCCTCGACGAACCCGATCCCAACGATCCCATGCACATGGCCCTGCCCCGGCCATCCCAGAACGCCTCCCACCCGGATGGAAACGATGACGAACGGCTCGCTTACGTTCTGGATCGTCATCGCCGCCGCCAGCGCCGCGTTCGGCGCCCTGTATGGCATCCTGTTCCACGAGGGGCCGGCCGTGCTCGGCGTGACGTACGGCACGTGCATCGGCGTCCTCGCCATCGCCTACGAGCGCGGTGCCCTGTTCCCGCGGTACACGACCTGCCTGCGGCGACTGCCCTCCCTGGCGTACTTCGCAGCGGCGGAGATCAGCCTGCTTCTCGTGATCGTCGTAGGAATGTCCGCGACGGGCCTCGTGGTCCGAGCCCTGGGGCTGACGGACAAGAGCCTGACCGAGCTCGTGACACCCCGGCTCCAGGCCGTGCTCTACGCGATGGCGGTGTCGGCCCTCCTCATCGGCGTGCTGCGCGTGCGTGACCTGATCGGAAGCAGGACGTTCACCAACCTGATCCTCGGACGCTATCACCGCCCGCGAAGCGAGGAGCGCATCTTCCTGTTCCTCGACCTCGTCGGTTCGACCACCTATGCGGAGAAGCACGGGGACTTCGCGGCGCAGGAACTGCTGAAAGACGTCTTCGAGACGATTGCCGAACCGATTCGCCGGCACCGCGGTCAGATCGACGATTACATTGGCGATCAGGTGATCATATCATGGCCGCTGATGCAGGGCGTCGAGCGGGCGAGGTGCATCGACTGCGTCTTCGCGATCCGAAAAACGCTCCGCGATGACCGTGACCGATGGACAAAAAGGTTCGGACTTGTCCCGGAACTTCGCGCGGCTCTGCATGGCGGCAGTGTCGTCACGGCCGAGATAGGCGTCGACCGGCACAAGATCGCCTACTTCGGCGACGTCATGAACGCGACCGCCCGATTGGAAGGCCTGTGCCGGGAGACGAAGCGGTCCGTGCTCGTTTCGGAAGCCGTCCTTTCCAGAATCCCCGTGCTCCCGGACGGCATCGAAGCGGAAGCCTTGGGGCAGTATGCCCTGAGGGGGCGCAGCGGGGAGATGGCCGTGCATGCGCTCGTCGAACGGCGGAGGCTCGCGGTCGTCGGCGAGGTTGTCGGCCGCCCTCTTCAGGGATCCGGAGCAGACGCTTTCCATCGCTTGTCATGAGCGAGGCATGGCGTCGGCACTTCCGGATGGCGGCCAAACACCCATCGACGTCCGTAGAGGTGCCAAACACGAGCCGCCAGGGTCCATCCCGATCAACCTGCCCATCAATCATCGCGAGACCTTCATGAACACCATTGCCGATGTCGCGAAACGTTCATGTGCTCTCCCGGAGCCGAGCTCCCGCGGCCTCAGCCGCCGCCGCTTCTGCGCGATGGCCCTGGCGGCGAGTGCTGGAGCCTGGCTCGCGCCTCTTCCGGCAGGGGCCCTGCCTTCGTCCGCCGAGGCACGGTTCATCGACTTCGAATGGGTCGACCCCTCGCGTCAGCGCGCGGTGCCGGCCCGGCTCTACTGGCCCGCCACCTCCAACATAAAGGGACCGATCCCGCTGATCGTCTTTTCTCATGGGCTCGGCGGCACGCGAAAAGGCTACAGCTACCTCGGCGAGGGATGGTCGGCTCGCGGGACCGCCAGCCTGCATATCCAGCATGTCGGCAGCGACCAGACTCTTTGGGAGGGTAACCCGCTCCTGCTTCTCGACCGCCTCGACGGCGCGGCGGACGAGCGCGAGGCCATCGAGCGGACCCGGGACGTGAGTTTCGGCCTCGACCGACTGCTCAGCCGTGACAGTCCCTTCCATGCCGCCATCGACCGGAAACGCATCGTCGCGGCCGGCCACTCCTACGGGGCGAACACCACCCTGATCCTCACCGGCGCCCAAGTGATCCGGGACGGGAAACCCGTCGGGCACAGGGACCCGCGCTTCACGGCGAGCATCGTCATATCGGCACCGCCCTTCTACGGCGAGGCCGACCTCGCCGCGGTCCTTGCCTCGGTGAATGTCCCCACCCTCCACGTGACCACGACGGAAGACACGATCCGCATACCCGGCCGCTATTCCCCGGTGCAGGACCGCGTCGATGTCTTCAACGCCGTTCCCACGGCGCAGAAGGCCCTCGTCGTGTTCCAGGGTGGTTCGCACAGCGTCTTCACCGACCGCTCCCTCCGGAACGGCGGGCCGCTGAACCCCTTGGTCAAGCGTGCGACGGCGGAGGCGGGCTTGGCGTTCCTCGACCTCGTCCACCGCTCCGATCCGGTTCCAATGGAGAATTGGAGCGCGACGTGGAAGCCGATCCTGGCCGCGGCACCAGTGCTTTTCCCGGTGCTGCCGAGGCAGGTGGACCGCAGACGACGCACCTGATGCCCGCACTCGCATCACCGCGCGGCGGGATCGCCTGAGCGATCTGTCCCGCGGCTCGAAAAGCTACGGCAGAGACCGGTTCGAGGGTGTTGTGGCCGCCGGGACTTGCCACTCCATGCCAATGGCAGCTTTCGGAGGCTAAGCGGCCATTCCGAGGGCTCTGTTTGAAAGGCCGCTTATGGCGCACAGCCGAACAATCGCCGTGCGAACTCCTGACCCCTTGCAGACATTCGAGCCGCCTCCGCCGAAGGTCCGGATGGGGTGGGAAGGCGACATCGACGTGCGTCTGCGTGTCGGACCGCTTCGCCTCCGGGAGCGGGCCTTCATCCGTGATGCCGAACCCACTGCGTGAAGAGGTCCGGTCCCGGCGCAGCCGGCAGCCTGTCCCGCAGCCGGATCGTCTGCTCCTGGCGGAACTCGGACGGGCTCAGGCCGAACGCGCGGCGGAAGCTGCGGCTGATCTGGACGCCGCTGCCGAAACCGTAGCGCTCGCCGATCTCCGCGATCGTGCCGGGCGCACCGCCCAGAAGGTCCCGCCGCAGGGCCTGCAAGCGACGCTCCCAGATCACCCGTGCCACCCCGCCGTAGGGCTGGAAGGCGCGAAACAGCGTCGAGCGCGAGACGCCCATGGCATGGCAGACGCTGTCCGGGGTCAGTGTCGGCGCGGCGAGGTTGGCCTCGATGTAGCGCCTGGCCCGGCGGACGAGGGCGTGCGCGAGTGGCTCGCGAGCGCGCGCGATCAGCTCGGCCGTGGGGGCGAGGCAGGCCGCGAGCATATGCACGGTGACGCGCGCCACGTCGGCCGCCGCCGCCCGCCGCAACGTCCCGGCTTGGTCGGCGAGGTCCAGCATGTGGTCGCGCATCAGGCTGCCCGCGCCGTCGTAGAGGACGCGCCCGTGCAGGCCGTCGAGGCCCGGCAACGCTTCGGCGAGGAGATCGCGCGGCAGGCTCAGGATCACGGATCCCCGCTCCGGTGCGGTCGCACGCCGATGCGTCTGCGTGACATCGTTCAGCGTGATGGCGCCGGCCGGCACGCGCAACTCGCGCTCGCCCGAGGTCAGGCGCTGGGCATGGTGGCTCAAGTGCAGCACGACGTGGTCGAGGCCGTCGCGCCGGACCTGCGCCGACGAGCGGGCGACCGCCTGGGGTGAGGCGTCCATCACGTGCACGAGCATCTCGTCCACGCGCACGGTGCGCAGCTGGGCCGAGAAGCCGGCCGGATCGGCGCTGAGGTCGTGGGTCAGGCCGATGAGCGCGCGCCACGCCTCGAAGCGCTGGTGCGGCGGGAGCAGGTCCGTCGAGAAGGACGCCTGCGCGCAGAACGTCCTGTCCGCCTCGGGCTGTTCGCCGGCCTCTCGCTGCCCCCCACTCAAGCCGCCTCCTCAATGCTGTTTGCTGGTCGAGACCGCTGGCCGACCGCAAATACGGTATCTCAGCCGAGAACCCAGACCCTGCCCGGCATCAACGGCATGCAACTGCGCTGGGTCGTCTTGTCCACACAATCTTCGCGCGACCCGAGCTGACTACACGCTTAAATTGCAAACGACGAGGCGTGACTTCAGGGCAACACGACCTTGCTTGGTCGCTACACGCGGTGGATTGGGACGCTCGGTTAAGGCGGTCCGTGAAGAAATCGATAAAATCGAATGCTCTGAGCGCTGCTGAGCCGAGCCGAGCACTGTTCGAGCCAGCGCCTGTCTGGATTTGTCGCAGAGGGCCGACGTGGCTGATTTCACTGTATCGAACACGAGCGACAGCGGTGCGGGCTCGCTGCGTCAGGCCATCATCAGCGCCAATGCGGAAACTGGTGCAAGCACCATCACTTTCGCCGCGGGGTTAGCCAGGCAGACCATCATCGTCGGCAGCACGCCTCTGCCTGCCATCAAATCCGACATCACCATCGACGGCGCCAATGCGCCCGGCCTGACGATCAGCGGTGGCAACGCGAACCGCGTCTTCTTCGTGCTGTCGGGCACGGTGGCGATCCAGAACCTCACCATCGCAGACGGCAAGGCGACCGGCGGCCAAGGAAGCGGCGGCGGTATGGGCGCCGGTGGCGCGATCTTCGTCAATACCGGCACCACCACCGTCACCAACGTCAGCTTTGCCAACAACACGGCTGTCGGGGGGGTGGGCACAGGTAACATTGGGGCCGGCGGCGGAGGTCTTGGGGGTAACGGTGGTTCACTAACAAGTGGCGGCATCGGCGGCGGCGGCGGCTACAGCGGCGGCGGCGGCGGCGGCGGCAGTTTCAACTCCTCTGGTGGGTCTGGTGGAGCCGGACCCGGCGGCGCTGGAGGAGCCGGCGGCGGCACTGGACGCAATGGTAATAGCGCAACGGCGACCGGCGGCGGCTCGGGCGGACTTGGCTCTGGAAGCGGCGGCGGCGGCGGCGGCGGTGGCGGCACAGGCGGTGGTAGCGGTGGCGGAGGGGAGGCGGGCTTCTTCGGAGGAGGCGGAGGGGGCGGCAATGGACTGGATGCCGGAGGATTAGGTGGCACAGGAGGGGGTGGAACCTCGTCGGGAACCCCAGGCACTCTTGGCGGCGGTGGTGGCGGTGGGGGTGGTAGCGGTGCCACACAAGGAGGTGCCGGCGGCGATTTCGGTGGTGGCGGCGGCGGCGGTAGCGGCGGCGGCACTGGTGGCTTCGGCGGTGGCGGTGGCGGCGGTGGCGTTGGAGGCACCGGTGGCTTCGGCGGTGGCGGTGGTGGTACCGCCGGCACCGGTGGCTTCGGCGGCATCGGCGGAGGAGCCAACGGGGGCGGCGGCGCCGCCTTCGGCGGTGCGGTGTTCGTTCGTGCGGGCGCGACGCTCGTCCTAGCGACGGCAGGGACGACCAACAGCGCTTTCACCAGCAGCGGTGTCACCGCGGGCCAGGGTGTAAGCAATCGGAACGGCGCGGCGTCCGGCTCTGACCTGTTTCTCCAGAGCGGAACGACGACGTTGGCGCCTGTCGCCGGCACCACGCTCAGGCTGTCGGGCTCGATCGCGGACAGCAGCGCCACCGGCGTGCCTAATGTTCCTGGTTCAACCTATACGCCTGGCTCCGGTGCAGGCGGCGGTCTGACGATCGGGGCCAACGGCTCTGCCGGCACCGTTGTCTTAGGCGGGTCCAACAGCTATGCCGGCGCCACGCTCGTACAGTCCGGCACCCTGCTGGTGAACGGCGTCACCGACCCGGCTTCGACCCTGACGGTCAGCGCGGGCGCCCGGTCCGGCGGTTCAGGTACGATCGGCGGCAGTGTTGCCGTGTCAGGCACGCTCTCGGCCGGCGGCACCGCGCTCTCGGACGTCGGCACGCTGTCCACCGGCGCGCTCACGCTCAATGCCACCTCGACCTATCGCCAGGACATCAACGGCACGACGGCGGCCGACCGCATCAACGTCGCAGGCACCGTCACCATCGACACCGGAGCGACCCTCGACCTCGAAGGAGCGACCGCCTTCACCACCGCGGCGGGTCAGACCGTGGGGCTCATCGACAACGATGGTGGGGACGCGGTCACGGGCACGTTCGGCAAGCTCGTCATCAACGGAGGCGTCGCGACTACAACCACGCCCGGTGCCACCTTCACCGCGAACGGGCGCAGCTACCGGATCAGCTACACCGGCAACATCAACGGCAGCACCGTGAGCGCGACGGGCGGCAACGATGTCGTGCTATTCGATGTCGGGGCGCCGCCCCCGCCGCCGTCCGACCCCGATCCTACGCCGGCCCCCGTCGGCCCGTCATCGGGCAACGACAACCTCGTCGGCACGGGCGGTTCCGACACGATCAGCCTGCTCTCGGGCAACGACACGTATACGGGGGGCGCCGGCAACGATCTCGTGTACGGCAACCAGGGCAACGACCTGATCTACGGCAACCAGGACGCCGACACGCTCTACGGGGGCCAGGGTGACGACCGGGCCTATGGCGGCCAGGGTGACGATCGCCTCTACGGCAACCAGGGCAACGACGTGCTGTTCGGCAATGCCGGCAACGACATCGTCTACGGCAACCAGGGCAACGACCTCGTCTACGGCAACCAGGGCGCGGACCTGCTGTTCGGCGGCCAGGGCAACGACGTGCTCTACGGTGGGCAGGGGGCCGACACGCTGGTGGGCGGGATCGGCGACGACACGCTGGTGGGCGGGCTTGGCGCCGACCGCTACGTGTTCGACACGAACTCCGGCCGCGACCTGATCCTGGGCTTCAACCAGGCCGAGGGCGACCGGATCGCGCTGGGTGGGCAGACCTACACGGTCACCTCGGCCCAGAACGGCGACGCGCTGCTCACCCTCTCGGGCGGCGGTGTGGTCGATCTGGCCGGCATCCGGGCCGATCAGGTCAACGCGAGCTACTTCGCCTGACCCGATGACACTCTTGAAGGTCCGGTCCCACACTTGGATCGGACCTTCGACCTCGGGAACGCCATCGTCCGCTTGGGGTCGAGAGCGGCGGTTCAGCGCCAGCTACCCCAATGTCGGCTCATGGCGGATTTTGTTGAAAAACTCGGGGCCGGTCCGAAGGAGCACCACGACCGGCGCCTGCCAGAGAAAATCCTGCTGCCGCGCCGCCAAGGATACGTTGTGATCGTGGCATCGTATGGTCGATGAGAGAAACATGTTCTTCGTCGACCTGTGTTGAGCAATGCTTGGCGCGCCGCCTGGCAGTTTTTCAACAAAATCGGCGCATCTGAGACCTGAGATCCGACCTGAGCCAATGTCCGCTTCTGAGATGCCGGAAGTCTGCTGAATGGCCGAGATGGCGCGCAAAACGGCAGGTCTGCGTCAGTGAGTTGGTCACCGAAGCTGACGTGCCGCATGGGTCTTCAAGGCACGTCAAACGGCTTCTGGTTTCGGCGCGGACACGCCTCAGGCAGCAGAGAAGACCGTCCAGCTTCTTCCCTGTTGTCCTTCCGCAGCGAGTGAAGTGGCGATGATGGAAGGGATCGGCGGCGCGACGAACGTCCATTTGCCGATACTTGGTCCCCCAAAGAGCCGAGCGTCAGCGATGGCCCAATGAGCGTCCAGTCATACGCCCGCAGATCCCGCGTGACTTCGGGAATGGCAGCAATGGCCGTTTGCAGATCTTCAGGCTTGAGCGTCTTCTTGTAGTTCCGTGAGTTCACGGTGGCGCCCTCATGGCCCATCATCGACTCGCGGATGGGATCGAGCACCTGCTGCCGGATCATCTCTGTATTGCCGAAATGCCGAAAGGAATGGAATGTCTTGCGCTCCTCACGGGCCGAAGGCACGGCTTCGTCCAGAACGACCGTCCAGCGCTTGTCGAACAGGTTCGACAAGGGCGTGTTCTCGCCAAACTGCGCGATCTCCGCGAAGATCAGATCGCTTCGTGCACCGGATCTGCCCCGCACGTAATCCAGGAAGCCGAGGCGGATCAGCTCTGGATGGAGTGGCAGCGTCCGACGCGACACCGCGTTCTTGAGGCGCCGTCTGCGTGTCGGCCGGATCTTGAGCGCGGCCTGCTCCACATCGATGTCGCCGAGCTCGAGGTAGACCAGTTCGGACAGGCGCGCGCAGGTGTAGTAGCCCAGGAGCGGCAGCCAATAGACGGCTGCGAAGATCTGCTGCCCCCGTGCAACCCGCAGCATCTCCGCTTCCGAGGCCGTCGACGTCCAGACGGGGTGCGCGAACAGCGTCTTCACCTCGTCGACCTCGAAAGCCGGTCGCTTCTCGCCGTCCCGCTCCGGGTCGATCAGGCGGAAGTCGCCCAGGAGCTCGACCTTCCCGATCGGGCGCTGCTTGGCCCGGCAATATTTCGCGATCGTCGAGAGCTGCGTGATATGCCGGTTCACGGTCGCGGGGCTGAGCCCGACTTTCTCGGTCTGCCCCGCGGCCCGCATCGTTCGTCCGCGCTCGACCAAGTCCGCGATCGGCAGCGCCGCGTCACGTGAACTCTTGCCGTAGGACTTCGGCAGATTCGAAAGGTTCTGGATATAGGCAGCGAGATGGGCGTGCTTGATCTGCCGCAGGTCGTCGGTGCCTGCGATATTGCCCAGCATTGCCGCGACCGACCGGTGCTGACGCTGGGTTTTCTCATCCCAGGTGGTGCCCTTGTGCGTGATGAGTTGTTCGACCACCTCGGTCAGCGAGTTCGTGACCGGACCGGAATCGGCTTCGCTGCCCTCACGCGCATCGTCCAGACCTCGTTGATCGACGTCTGGAGTGCGATCGGTGGCGGCTGGAACGCGATCCTTCCCGTCAAGCTCCGAAGGCCAAGACGATGGCCCTGACGCCTCTTCCGGTGCGGCCGCCTCCGTCCTCGGAGGGTACGACGCAGGGTCTGATGCCGCGGGTGGATGGTTCCGGTCGGCTATAGGGTCTTGGTCGGGTGCCGGCTGGCTGAGGGGAGCGGATTTGAGACCGGCCGGATCTGTATCGCTTCCCTCTGACTGCGGCGGCATGTTTGGGGCCTGGACCTCGAAGTCGCCCCACTCGAAGCTGTCGGCCCCGTCGAAGTCGGATGTGGCCCAGCCCAGCGTGTCGCGCGGCATCTCACCCCTGGCACGCATCGCCGAGAGGTTGGCCCAGGCCTCCCGCGGATCGCGGCGGGCCTCGGCATAGGTCGTGGCGAACTCGCACGAGACGTGCCCCGAAACGGCGGCGAGACCGCGCAGGCACTTTTTCAGTCCGGCTTCGGTCACAGGCTCGCCCATGCTGATCAGCATGGCCTGGAGATAGGCGCGAGGTGGTGTGAGCCGGCCGGTCTCGTCAGGGCGTCCGAGATCGCGCAGATAGCCGTTCACGATGCGGCGGCGGATCGCTCCGCGTTCCGTCAGACTGAAGCCTTCCTGATTGAGGCGCGCATCGAGTTCGCTGTCGTACCCCGCATCGAAGCCGTCCTCGCCTGCGAGCGCCTGCAGACGCCCGAAGATGCGGTACTCTCGCGCACGCCTCTCCATCAGCGCCGGCCAGTCGCCGACGAGCGGATCACGCGGCGGATCGAGGTCGCGCCGCAGGCGCGTCAAGCGCGCGCTTCGCTCCCGGTCGACATAGGCGCGGAGATGGTCACGGATCTGACTGGTGCTACGCATGGCGGGATCGTCCCGGACGCGGAGGCTTTCCGCGTTGAGTGCCCAGCCGAGTGTGCGCGCACTCGCCGGATCGGTTGTGCCCAGGCTGAGAGCAACCGTGGCGGAACTCCCCTTAGCAGAGGCACCAAGCGGTCGTGTCCGCTCATCGCAACGGAATCGCCTACGCCACCAGTATACCGCCCCGCGCCGGTACACGTTAGAACAAATCGTCAACGGCCTGCCCCTGTGGACAAGCGCGTGCAACAGCTCTGCGTACAATCGGCTGGGCCGCGTCGGCGGCCTCGAGCAGATTGCAGTCAGATCAATGACTTAGCGGAGGCTTGGCTGGGGCGCCAGGATTCGAACCTGGGAATGGCGGTACCAAAAACCGCTGCCTTACCACTTGGCGACGCCCCACCGAGGGTGGGCGGTCTCTAACCCTGGATCGGGCCGGTGGCAACAGGTATGGCGACGGCACAAGCGGTGTCGAGCAGGGGGCGCAGATGATCGAGCGGATCGCCATGGTGACCGGGGCGGGATCCGGGATCGGGCGCGCGGTGGCCGGTGCGTTCGCGGCCGCGCATTACGGCGTCGTTCTGTCCGGTCGGCGGCTGGCCCCGCTCGAACAGGTCGCGGCCGAGATCGGCGGTAACACGATCGTCGTCGAGTCCGACGTCACCGCTCCTGACCAAGTCGATCGTCTGTTCGCGAGGACGCGAGAGGCGTTCGGCCGAATCGATGTCCTGTTCAACAATGCCGGCATCTTCACCAAGGCCGCACCGATCGACGAGATCGATCTCGAGGATTGGCGGGCGAGCCTCGACACGAACCTCACCGGCGCCTTCCTCTGTACGCGCGCCGCGTTCCGGATGATGAAGGCACAGGATCCGCGCGGCGGGCGCATCATCAACAACGGCTCGATCTCGGCGCAGGTGCCGCGTCCGCACTCGGCGCCCTACGCGGCGACGAAGCACGCGATCACCGGGCTCACCAAGGCGACCGCACTCGACGGACGCCCCTACGACATCGCCTGCGGGCAGATCGATATCGGCAACGCCGAGACCGAGATGACGCGCGGCTTCGCCCAGAGCGTCCGGCAGGCCGACGGGTCGTTCCGCGCCGAGGCCGTGATGGATGTCCGCCACGTCGCCGAGGCGGTGCTCTACATGGCCGGGCTGCCGCTCTCGGCCAACGTCCAGTTCATGACGCTGGCCGCGACGAAGATGCCCTGGATCGGGCGGGGCTGAGCGCGCCGCTTTTGCGCTGGCGCGACGATCGGCTTACATGCGGGCGACCCGCGCCAGATCCATCGCACCCGCCGCGATCGCCCGACCGGACCCGCGGTTTCCCGAGCTCGCCCCATGCTGATGCAGACCCAGACGAAGACCGACCCCGCCAACCCGGACCCCGTGGCGCGGCGACGGACCTTCGCGATCATCTCCCACCCGGATGCCGGCAAGACCACGCTGACCGAGAAGCTCCTGCTCTTCGGCGGCGCCATCCAGCTCGCGGGCGAGGTCAAGGCCAAGCGCAACCGCGTCTCGACGCGCTCGGACTGGATGGGCATCGAGAAGGAGCGCGGCATCTCGGTCGTCACCTCGGTGATGACGTTCGAGTACGGCGACTGCGTCTTCAACCTGCTCGACACGCCAGGACACGAGGACTTCTCGGAGGACACCTACCGCACGCTCACCGCGGTCGATTCCGCCGTGATGGTGATCGACGCCGCCAAGGGCATCGAGGCGCGCACCCGCAAGCTGTTCGAGGTCTGTCGGCTCCGCGACATCCCGATCGTCACCTTCGTGAACAAGCTCGACCGCGAGGCGCGCGACCCGTTCGACCTCCTCGACGAGATCGAGAAGACGCTGGCGCTCGACGTCGCGCCCGTCACCTGGCCGATCGGGCTGGGGCGCACCTTCGCGGGCACCTACGAGCTCGGCGGCAACCGCGTGCGCCGGCTCGACGCGGCGGACGATGCCGGCACGATTCCCGTCTCCGGCCCCGGCGACGCACTCTTCGACGAGCTTCTGACCGAGGACGGCGCCGCGCAGGCGTGGCGCGACGAGGTCGAACTCGCCGAGGGCGGCCTGAAGGCCTTCGACCTCGCCGCCTTCCGGGAGGGGCACCTCACGCCGGTCTTCTTCGGCTCGGCGCTGCGGAACTTCGGCGTGCGCGACCTGATCGACGGGCTCGCTCGCTTCGCGCCGCCGCCGCGCGGCCAGGATGCCGACAAGCGCACCGTCGAGCCCTCGGAGCCGAAGATGACGGGCTTCGTCTTCAAGATCCAGGCGAACATGGATCCGAACCACCGGGACCGCATCGCCTTCATGCGGGTCTGCTCGGGGCGGCTGCAGCGGGGCATGAAGGCGCGGCTCGTGCGCACGGCCAAGCCCATCTCTCTCTCGGCACCCCAGTTCTTCTTCGCCCAGGACCGCGCCATCGCGGACGAGGCCTACGCGGGCGACGTCGTCGGCATCCCGAACCACGGCACGCTGCGCATCGGCGACACGCTCACCGAGGGCGAGGAGATCGTCTTCCGGGGTGTGCCGAGCTTCGCGCCCGAGATCCTGCGTCGGATCAAGCTCACCGACGCGATGAAGGCCAAGAAGCTTCGCGAAGCCCTCCAGCAGATGGGCGAGGAGGGCGTGGTGCAGGTCTTCGTGCCGCAGGACGGCTCCCAGGCCATCGTGGGCGTCGTCGGCGCGCTGCAGCTCGACGTGCTCAAGGAGCGGTTGGCGGCCGAGTACGGGCTGCCGATCGACTACGAGACCTCGCGCTTCACCGTCTGCCGCTGGGTCTCGTCGGATTCGGAGGCCGAACTCGACAAGTTCGTTGACAGCCACGGTTCCAGCATGGCGCGCGACCTCGACGGGGCGCCGGTCTTCATGGCGACCACCGCCTTCTCGCTGCGCTACGAGGAGGAGCGCTACCCGGCGGTGCGCTTCACCGACATCAAGGACTACCAGAAGCGGGCCGGCTGAGGGCGGACCGGCCGACCCCGTCCGCCCTCAGAACTTGCCGAGCATCGGGAAATCCATGCTTAGGCTCGTCTCGGCCGCGACCGGCGCCTCGCGTCGGCGCGGCTTGCCGTTGAGCACCTGCTTCAGCTTCGACTTGAGCACCGCCATGTCGAAGGGCTTGAGGATGAAGGCGTCCGCGCCCGCCTGGTGGGCGACGTTGATGTCCTCGAAGTCGAAGGACGCCTCCGTGAGGATGAAGGGCGTGTTCATCAGCGCGTCGTCGGCGCGGATCTCGCGCAGGAGCGCGATGCCGTCCATCGGCTCCATCTCCAGGTCGGCGATCACCAGGGCGTAGCGGCGCTCGCGCATCCGTTCCAGCGCCTGAAGGCCGTCCGTCACGCCCTCCACGTCGGGGAAGCCGATGCGGTTCATCAGCATCACCACGAGGCGCAGGAGCTTCTCCTGGTCGTCGACCACGAGGATCGGGGGCGTCTCGCTCATCGGCGTCTACTCGAATTCCGAACGCGGGTTGGGCAGGGAAGCCTCCATGCCCGAACTAGATGAACAGGTGGTCGATGCCCTGCTTGGACATCGCGTCGACCTGGAGGGCGCTCGCCAGGCCGAGGATCGCGCTCGCCTTCGGCGTACCGCGCTGGAACGCCGGCATCAGGTTCGCCTTGGCGAAGTGCGGCTCGCTGGCGGGGCCCCGGACCACCACCTTGAAGGAGTTGACGAACTCGCGCTTGGGGATCTCGCGCCACTCGCAGATCAGCACGTCGCGGTGGCGCTGGTCCTCGGTGATGCGGTTGAAGGTCTCGTGCACGAGGTTGCGCTCGCCCTCGATGACCTGGGCGGCGAAGTTCTGGTCGATCATCAGGAAGCTCGTGATCACCGAGAACTCGTTCTTCTTCTGCGCCTGCCGGGTGATGTCGCCGATCTGGCTGGTGCGCAGTTGCGGCTCCGAGGAGAGGGCGAGGCGCGAGAAGTAGATGAGGTGTACGAGACTCGTCCGCTTGCCGCGCATGCGCCTCCCTCCGACGATCCACCCGCCATCCTAGGACGGGGCGGATAACGGCCCGTAAACGGCCGGGCGCGGCGCGGAGGGACCCGGCAGGTTTTGCCGGGGCGAGGGCCGCATGGATGCCGATCCTGCCGGGTCCGGCAAGGTCCGGGTCAATGAAATCAACGGCTTGGCCGTGGCACGCGGGTTGCGGCCGGCACGGCAAGGCCCAATGCCCGGCCGCTGACGGAACCGCCCGCCATGGACATCTTCGCCGCGTTGCAGACCTCGGTCTCGGGACTGAAGTCGCAGTCCTACGCCATCGGCAACATCTCGGGGAACATCGCGAACTCGCAGACCACGGGCTACAAGCGCATCGACACGAGCTTCGTCGACCTGATCGCCGACCAGACCCCGGGCCGGGAATCCGCCGGTTCGGTCTTCGCTCAGGCGCGCCTCACCAACGCGATGCAGGGCAACGTCATCGCGACCCAGACGCCCACCAACATGGCGATCCAGGGCAGCGGCTTCTTCGTGGTGCAGAATCGCACCGGCGACGCCAACGGGCAGACCGCCTTCACCGGTGTCAACGCCTATACCCGGCGCGGCGACTTCTCGATCGACAAGGAGGGCTACCTCGTCAACGGTGGCGGAGCCTACCTGCTCGGCCAGAACATCGATCCGGCGACCGGCGTGGCCAGCGTGACGCAACCGATCAAGCTGGCGCAGACCACACTGAACGCCAAGGGAACGAAGACGCTCACCCTCGAAGCGAACCTCCCGCTGACGCCGAAGACGAGTGCGTCGGCAACCTCGGGTGTCTCGACCTTCACGCCCGTCACCCAGACCACCGGCGGAAAGACGCAGATCGTCTACAGCGGCGCGACAACCGACGTCTCCAATTTCATCAACAACAGCATCGCCGGGCCGGGCATGACGGTCTACACCGAGAGCGGCGCACCGCTGGCCCTCAACACCCGCTGGGTGAAGACGGCCAATGCCGATGCGACCAAGACGCCGGAAACGCCTGCGACGTGGCAGTTCTACTATCAGGCCGATACGACAGTCGATACGACAAAGTCGAACTGGGTCAAAGCCGATCAGGACGTGACCTTCGACAGCTCCGGCAAACTGAAGGACCCGGCGACCGGGCTTACCTTCACGCCGCTGACCATCAACAATGCCAAGGTCGGAGCCGTGACGATGAAGTTCAACGCCGCCACGCTGACGCAATTCAGCGCCGATTCCGGCGAGATGCGGGCGACCGGCCAGTCCCAGGACGGCTACGGGGTAAGCACACTCAACGACATCACGATCACCGGTGAGGGCAAGATCACCGGCACGTTCTCGAACGGCTCCGTCGTCACGCTCGCCAACGTCGCGATCGCACGCTTCACGAATCCCGACGGCCTGAGCCCCGACTCCAAGGGAAACTACAAGGCCACCGACGATTCCGGGCCGCCGCTCGCGGGCCTGGTCGGGTCGAGCATCCAGGGGGGCAGCATCGAGCAATCCAATACCGACATTGCCGACGAATTTTCGAAGATGATCGTAACCCAGCAGGCCTACTCTGCGAACACGCGCGTCATGTCGACCGCGCAGCAGATGATGTCCGACCTGATCAACATCGTCCGCTGATCCGCCGGGAGGCGTGAGCTCAGGCGACGGAGACGCGCGCGATGGGACTCGATCCGATCAACACGGCGACCGCCGGCCTGCGGGCGACCCAGGCCTCGATCGCGCTCGTCTCGCAGAACGTCGCCAATGCCGGCACGGCCGGCTACGTTCGGCGCACGACGAGCCCGGTCGCGCAGGGACTCGGCAATGCCGGTGTCGCCACGGGCGCCATCACGCGCAGCTTCGACGCCGCGGCGCTGAAGCAGCTGCGGTTGGAGACGGCGGGTTCGGGCTATACCGGGACCAAGGCCGACATCCTCGCCCAGCTCGACCGGCTCTACGGCACGCCGGGCAGCGCGACGGCGCTGGACGGCGTCCTCAACACCTACACGCAGTCCCTGCAGACGCTCGCCATCAACCCGACCTCGTCGGCCGCGCGCAGCAGCGTGGTCGACGCGGCCCAGGCGCTCGCGGGCAAGATCGGCAGCATCGCCGACGACGTGCAGAACCTGCGCAGCGGCATCGAGAGTACCCTCAAGGGTCAGGTCGAGGACGCGAACGCACTCCTCGACAGCATCGCCAAGCTCAATGTTCAGGTCCAGACGGCGGGCGACGGCACGACCCGCGCCGCCCTGGAGGACCAGCGCGACCAGCAGATCAACAAGCTCGCCGGATACATGGACATCCGCGTCATGGACCAGCGCGACGGGTCCGCGACCGTGATGACGAGCAACGGCCTCACCCTGGTCGACCGCGGCGTGGCGGCGGGCCTGAGCTTCGACGGGCGGGCGACGCTCTCGGCGACCTCCGCCTACAATCCGGCGGACAAGCGCGGGGTCGGCACGATCACCGCGACCCTGCCGGGCGGGAGCAGGATCGCGCTCAGCGATCCGGGCACGCTGCTCTCCGGCACGCTGGCGGCCAACCTCGAGCTGCGCGACACCATCCTGCCGCAGGCCCAGCGCCAGCTCGACGACCTCGCGGCGGGGCTTGCCGGCGCGACGACGCAGACCTCCGTCACCGCCACCGTCGCCGGTGGGACGGCGACGCTCGACCTCTCCGCCTTGAAGCAACCGGGTGACAAGATCACCCTGCAGGTCTCCGGGCCGGGCGGCGCCACCCGTACCGTCATCCTGATCGCCTCGGCGAGCGATGACAAACCGATCACCAACTCGGCGTTGAGCAACGACGCGACCGCCTTCGTCCAGACGTTCAAGATCATCCCCGGTGCGCCGCCCGACGCGACGGCCATCAATACCGCGCTGGGTGCACTGAAGGTTGCCGCGACCACAGCCGGTTACCCGGCGGGCACCATCCCGGATCTCGCGGCCGCCGACGCGACCGGCAAGGTCGTGATCTCGGGCACGACCTGGGGGGCGACCGGCGGCGGCGCGACCGTGACGGTGCCGCAATCCCCGACGGATACGACGGCCTACCCGCAGCTTGCCGTCTTCGTGGACAGCGACGGCAACAGGCTCTTCACCGATTCCTTCGACAACGGTTCTCAACGCACCGGCTTCGCCCAGCGCCTCGCGCTGAACCCCTCCATCAAGGCCGACACCGCGGCGCTGACCACGCTCGGCGGCGGCGCGGCGGGTGCGGACGCGACGCGGGCGAACTTCATCTACGACGCGCTGACCGGCACCGCGCGGACGTTCTCGTCGTCGAGCGGGATCGGCGGCCTCTCGGCCCCGTACGACACCACCGTCGTCAAGTTCGCCCAGGACATCATCGCCGCGCAAGGCTCGGCCGCCGCGCAGGCGCAGACTATCGACAGCGGGCAGGGCGTCGCCCTCTCGGCGGCCCAGAGCCGCTTCGCGGAGGGCGCGGCGGTCAGCATCGACGAGGAGATGTCGAACCTGATCGCCCTGCAACAGGCCTACACCGCCAACGCCCGCGTGCTCACGGCGGCGCGCGACATGCTCGATACCCTGCTCCGGATGTAGCGCATGAGCACGATCAGACCCTACGCCGCGGGCGCCTACGTGACCCAGCGCAACACCCAGCAGATCCTCGACCTCAAGGACCAGCTGTCCGTCCTGACGACCCAGCTCGGCACGGGGCGCACCGCCGAGACCTATGCGGGGCTCGGCGTCGGGCGCACCACCAGCCTCGCGGCGCACGCCACGATCAGCGCGCTCGAGGGCTACGACGCCGCGATCGGCTACGGCCAGACGCGCGCGCAGCTCGCCACAAGCAGCCTCACGGCGGTGATCAACTTCGGCATCGACCTCAAGTCGAACCTCGCCAACGGCCTCGTGCGCAGCTCCAGCGGCACGATCAACAGCGCGACGCTCGCCCGCAACGCCCTCGACGCCGCCGTCGATGCGCTGAACCAGACGGGCGCCGGCATCTACATCTTCGGGGGGCGCGACAGCGAGACGGAGCCGGTGGTCGACACGGACGTCATGCTCAACGGCGACGGCACCAGGGCAGGGCTGGCGAAGCTCGTCGAGCAGCAGCGGACCGCCGACCTCGGCACGGACGGGAAGGGCCGGCTCACGACCTCGCTGACGCCGGGCGGCACGACCGTCGGCCTCACCGAGGATGCGAGCGCGGAGGCGCGCGCGAATTTCGGCTTCACGCTCGCGGGCAAGCCCGTGACCACCGGCACGGCGCTGACCGCCAGCTTCACGCCGGCCGACACGACGGCGAACCTCACCACGCCCGTGGGCGGAGGCCAGCGTTTCCGCGCGCTCGTCCAGCTCGCCGACGGCAGCAGCCAATCGATCGAGTTCTACGGGACGAACGGCACTGCGCCGTCCGGCACGACGGCTTTCCCGCTGAGCGGCGATCTCGCGACCGACACCGCGAAGCTGGCCGCGCTCCTGCCCGCGGGCGCCAGCCTCGGCGGCGTGCAGGCGGTGACGCCCCAGGTCGCCTTCAACGCCGAGCCGACCGAGGGACAGAGCTTCCGGGTGGTGGTGAATCAGCCGGACGGCAGCCAGAAGACGATCGACTACCACGCGACCGCCCGGCCGGGTCTCGACGACCCGACCGCGTTCAAGATCCCCTCCGCCTCCGAGTATCCGACCGTGGCCGGAAGGCTGGCGGCCGCCGCGACGCAGCTCCAGGCCCTCGTGGCTCCCGGCACGCTGGCGAGCGTCCAGAGCGCGCTGGCAACGGATGCGGGCGGCAACCCGGTGCTGGACGCGGGCGGTCAGCCACTCCCCACCATCAGCCTGGGCTTCTCGGCCGGCAGCCCGGCGGCGGTCCAGATCGGGCCGCTCACCCAGCAGCCCAATGCCGGCGACAGCATCACGCTCAAGCTCGCCCTGCACGACGGCACCACCACCTCCGTCACCCTGACGGCGCGCGCGGCCACGGCCGGCGGGGGCGCCGCGCCCGGAACCTTCAGCATCGTGCCCGGAGATCTTGCGGCCACGGCGGCCAACCTCAAGACCGCGCTCGACGCCGCGGTGAAGCTCGCCGCCGGCACCAGCCTCTCTGCGCGGGCGACGGCGCGGGCCTCGCAGGACTTCTTCGACGGCACGTCGATCGCGGGCCTCGCGGCGCGGCGCATCAACGCCGCGGGCACCGGCTACGAACAGGCGCCGCAGGATACGACCGTGCAATGGTACCGGGGCGAGGACGCGCCGACGGACCCGCGCGCCGCCGCCACGGTCCAGACCGGCGCCAACAGCACGGCCCAGGTCGGCGTGCGGGCGAACGAGGCGCCGCTGCGCGCGGTGCTCGCCGGGATGGCGACCGTCGTGCTCGGCACGCCCGCGAGCACGGACTCGGACGCCAACGCCAAGTGGCAGGCCATGGCCGACCGTGCCGGGACGCTCGTGCGGGCGGTGAACACGAGCCCGAGCGTGCAGGAGATCGTGACCGACCTCAGCCTCGCCAACACCGCGATGGGCAACGCGAAGGCCCAGAACGAGGCCACGCGCAACATCATGGAGAACGCCATGGCGGGGGTGGAGGCGGCCGACACGACCGAGGTCACCACCAAGCTGCTCGACCTGCAGAACCGCCTGCAGGCGAGCTATCAGGTCACCGCCACGCTCTCGAAGCTCTCGCTCGTCAACTACATGAACTGAGCGACCACGATCCCGCCGCTTTTGCCGGGCTCAGGGGAGGGGGCGCGACCGCCGCGCCGGGGAGATCCGCGCATGGAGCTGGTGCCGCCGTTCCGCTGGCTCGTGCGCGCCGCCGGCCTCGTCCTGCTCGCCGCACCCGCGGTCGCCCAGGAGCCGCCCCGGCTCGAGCTGCCGAGGCTCGATGCGGCGACGCTCGCCCTGCCCGGATACGCCGCGCCCGCCCCGCGCGCCCGCGCCGAGTCCCGCGCGCACGGCCTGGAAACCTGCCCGGCTCTCGGGGGCGGGTTCGTGCGCCTTCCCGGCAGCCGGACCTGCCTGCGTCTCTCGGGTCGCGCAGCGGCAGGGCTCGACGTGCAGGCGGGCCGCGGAGGCGCTGCCGCCCGTCCGGACGCGGGCGGGCGCTTCGCCGTGGATGCGCGCACCGAGACCGATCTCGGATCCGTGCGCACCTTCGTACGGGTCGGGTCCGGCCACCGCTAGGGCGGGCTGCGGGACTTCGCCCGACCGGACGGCATGTGCGCGAGTGCACCGCACGCGCGAGGGCGGCGGATTTCCAGGGAACCTGCTGTTTCCGTTGTGGAAATCTTCTCCAGTGCAAGACCTTCTTGCACGAAACTGCATGATCGGACGAACAGTTTCGAATTATACTACAGTGCACCGCAAAAAACGGGCATTGCAGCGCGCTCGCGCGCTACCAGATCAAGTCCATCGCAATCGAGGACTGCAAGATCCGCGACGAGGCTCGGACACGAGCCGGCCGAACCGCAGATCCGGACGATCCTCCGACGCAAAGGACAGATCATGACCAACCGCAGCACGATCACCGCCGCCCTCGCGCTCGCCCTGGGCCTCGCGGCCTCGCCGAGCTTCGCGCAGACCTTCGACCCGAGCAGCGCCAGCTACAACCGCGACGGCACGCTCAATGTGTGGGGTGCGCATATCGATCCGGTCGGCGCGCGCGGCGGCCTCCTGGGCGGTGTCGGCACCGTGGTCGGCGGCGTGACCGGAGCCGTCGGAGGCATCGTCGGCGGCACGGTCGGCGCGGCGGGTGACGTCGTCACCGGCTCGGTCGCGCCGCGCCGCGTCCCCGGCGCCTACACCGCCTACTGAGCCGAACGGCCCCGACGACCGGCGGGCGGCGGAGCGCGAGTTCCGCCGCCCGTTCGCGTGCCGGTTCTCCGGAACTCGGCACGAGCGGGCGCGCGGGGTGCCCCTTCCGCACCGGAGCTCTGGATCGAGCCGCTTCGCGGCGCTGTCTCGTCCGGGGAAAGGGCGGTGGTTCGATCACCGGATGCGGCAGCCCGCAGAGGATCCGGTCCGGTTCGCTCGTGAATCGCGCCGGCTTGACCGTGGCGGAGAGCGACCGGACCGTGCGATCGGTCCGTGGCCTCGCCGGCACCGCGCTCACAGGCTCCGCGACAGGACCAGCGGTCCGCTGCGCACGCCCCGTCCGTAAGGGGAGGGGGCGATCGAGGGCTTGCCGTAGGTCGTCGGCGTGGCGGCCCGGCCGAGGTCGTCGGCGAGCGACTTGATCAGCGTCTCCGACACGGAGCGCGCCGTGCCCAACACGGCTTGGTTCCGCTCGACCGCCGCGGTGAAGCCGCGATGCTCGGCACGCAGGCGCTCCAGGCCCTCGGGGGCGAAGCGGGCGAGCGCCACGGCGTTCGCCTTCACGGCCTCGAGACGCAGCACGTAGGCGGCGGCGAGCGCGCTCTTCCGCGCAGGGTCGGCGAGGCCCTGGCGCAGGCGGCCGGCCCCCACCGCGCCGCTCTCGTCGGAGAGCAGCGCCTCGAGGGCCCGCATGGCCTCGCTCACGGAGGCCACGAGCGCCTCTGCGCCCCCCCTGTCGGCGACGCGGGGGAGGGGGGGCACGGCGCCCGTCGCCGCGCCCTCAGCCACGGGCCGCCCCATCGGTCGCGCCCTGCAGCTTCATCATCTCGCGGAAGACCTGATCGGCGATGCCGACGCCGCCGCTCTTCACGATCTGGCCGGCATATTCCTTGGTCAGCATCGAGCGGTAGACGCCGCCGCCCGTGCCGTTCTCGCCGAGCGGCCCGTCCGTTCCCTCGGACTGGGTGAGCCGGTCGAGGGAGGATTCGAGGAACATCGACTCGAACTCGGTCGCGGTCTTGCGCAGCTTCGCGGTCGCCTGCGCGGAGGGCTGGGCGCTCGCCTGGCTGGCGGATTGGGCGATGGAGGAAGCGATGGACTTGCCGACGCCGATGGCGGCCGAGGCCGCGAAGGTCGCGAGCGGGAGCATGGGTTGAATCTCCTGTGTCCCTGAGAAATCACATCAGCTCGATCTCGGCCTGCAGCGCGCCCGCTGCCTTGATGGCCTGGAGGATCGAGATCAGGTCGCGCGGGCCGACGCCGAGCGCGTTGAGGCCGTCGACCAGTTCGCGCAGGCTGACGCCCTCCTTGACCAGCGCGAGCTTGTTGCCGTCGCCGGTGTCGACCTTCACGCCGGTGCGCGGCACCACCACGGTCTGGCCGTTCGAGAGCGGGGCGGGCTGGCTCACCTGCGGCTGCTCGGTGATGGTGACGGTGAGGTTGCCCTGCGCGATCGCGACCGTCGAGACGCGCACGTCGCGGCCCATCACGATGATGCCGGAGCGCTCGTCCACCACGACCCGCGCGGTCTGGTCGGGCTCGACCTTCAGCTGCTCCACCTCGGTGATCAGGCGGATCATGTTGCCGTTGTAGCGGGGCGGGATCTGGATCGTGACGGTGGCGGGGTCAGTCGGCTCGGCCGTGTCGGCGCCCATGAAATCGTTGATCGCCGCGGCGATCCGCTTCGAGGTCGTGAAGTCGGGGTTGCGCAGCGACAGGCGCAGCGAGCGGGCGTCGTTCAGCCTGAAGGCGATCTCGCGCTCGATGTTGGCGCCGTTCGCGATGCGTCCGTTCGTCGGTACGCCGCGCGTGATCTTGGCGGCATCGCCCTCGGCCGAGAAGCCGGCGATGGCCACCGACCCTTGCGCCAGCGCGTAGACCTCGCCGTCGGCGCCGAGCAGCGGCGTCACTAGGAGCGTGCCGCCCTGCAGCGACTTGGCATCGCCCAGCGAGGAGACGGTGACGTCGATCCGCGTCCCCTGCGCGGCGAAGGGGGGGAGGTTGGCCGTCACCATCACGGCGGCGAGGTTCTGGGTCCGCATGGTGGCGCCGCGGGTGTTGACGCCGAGGCGCTCCAGCATCGCCTGAAGCGACTGCTTGGTGAACGGGATGTTGTTGAGGGTGTCGCCGGTGCCGTTGAGGCCGACCACGATGCCGTAGCCGACGAGCTGGTTCTGCCGCACGCCCTCGATGGCCGCGAGGTCCTTCACCCGCGAGAGTGCGAGCGCGGGCTGGGCGAGATCGAGCGCTGCGAGCACCACGAGGGACAGCAGGCGGGCGAGTTGGCGGAACGGGAGGGGCAAGGTCTGCATGCCGGCTGTCGGGGCGGTCGGGTCCGGTTCCTCCCTTGCCAGCCGCGTGCCAGGATCGCAGGTTCCGCAAGGTATTGAGGAGAAATTGTTTTATCGAGCACGTCCTCTCGGGGGGGCGGGTGCCGACGGGCTCCCGATCGTGCCGGGTCGGCAGCTTCTGCCGGGTCGTTTACCGCCGCTTAACCCTGCCGACCGTCTTGTCTCGTACCAGGACGCGCCTCCGCGTCCGGAGTAGCCCTGACGATGCGCGTCGATCCCCGCACCGGCCTTCCCGCCCTGTCCGCCCCCGCGGCGACGCGCCGGTCGGAAGGGTCCGCGCGCTTCAGCCTCGGGGCGGAAGCGGGCACCGCGCGGGCGGGTGCGAGCGCCGGCACCGCGGGCGCGGCGACGCTCGCGGGGCTCGACGCGGTGCTGATGCTGCAGACCGAGGCCGACACGCCGCAGGAGCGCCGCCGCCGCAGCGTGCGCCGCGGGCACGATCTCCTCGACGGGCTCGACCGGCTGAAGGCCGCGCTGCTGGGCGGCCGCGTCGCCGCGCAGGATCTGCGCGCCATCGCCGGTCGCCTGTCGGAGCGCGTTGGGGAATCGGGCGACCCGCGCCTCGACGGGCTGATGGCCGAGATCGAGCTGCGCGCGGCGGTGGAACTCGCGAAGCTGGAGAGGCGGCCCGGGGCCTGAACTCCGGACGGCCGCGTCAGGCCGATGAGAGCAGGATCACGCCGCCGATCAGCACGGCGCAGCCGGCGAGGCGCCAGGGACCCGCGGCCTCGCCCAGGATCAGCATGCCGAACAGGGTGCCGACCATCATCGACATCTCGCGCATGGGCGCGACGAGGCTCAGCGGCGCCCCACCATCGAGCGCAGCCAGGACGAGGATGTAGGCGAGCGGCGACATCAGGCCGACGCCCAGCGCGATCAGCCGGTAGCCCCGCATCGCCGCCCAGGCGCGGCGCGGGTCCGCGGCGGCGATCGGCGCCAGCAGCACGAAGCGCAGCAGGTTGTTGCACCAGTCGAGGACGACGGGGGCGATGCCGAGGGCCTTGACGGCGTAGGCGTCCACGACCGTGTAGGATGCGATCAGGCCCCCGGTCGCCGCCCCCCACTGGACGCCCGCCGCGCCGCCGGGCCTGCGGAAGGCGGCGAGTCGCCCCTGCGTCGCGATGAGGCCGATGCCGACGACCACGAGCGCCAGCCCGGCCAGCGCCCGGCCCGACGGTAGCTCGCCGAGCAGCAGAATCGCGCCGAGGCTCGACAGCATCGGACCCGTGCCCCGCGCCACCGGATAGACGACCGAGAGATCCGCTTCCCGGTAGCCGCGCTGGAGACAGAGGCTGTAGGCAAGATGGATGAGCCCGCTCAGGGCGATGACGCCGATCCCCGCCATGTTCCAGGCCGTGCCGCCCCGCATGAGCTGCCAGATCACCCAGGGCGCGTAGGCCACGAAGGCCACGAAGTTGTAGGCGAACACGAAGAGCGCGCCGAGATGGGCCGCGCGCTTCGCCAGGAGGTTCCAGCCGGCATGCAGGAACGAGGCGAGGACGACGAGGGACAGGGAGGCGAGCGTCATGGAGATCTCCCGCAAGCGCTGGTGATCTCGACGTCTCCGCCCCTGGGTTTTTGTCCCTTGGGTGCAGCCGCGGAACACCCGCGGTCTCTGCAACGCTCGGTCCAGCGGCGCGGCGCGCCCGGAACCCTAGTTGCCACTCGGTCGATACGGCGAACTTAGCCGAGGGGCAGGCGCGGGATCAAGCGCCCGCTCAAGTGCTCTCCGCCGGAGTGGAGGTCGGTTCGGCGAAAGAGAGGGCGTTCAAGCAAGACCGTGGAGCCATTCCCGATTGTAACGCGATCGGGGACCGCTCCGAGGCCCGATTGACGCCCCGGCCCCGATCCCCGACAAGGCCGCCGCGACCGGCCCGTCCCCGGGCCCGATTCCCTCCGGCGAAGCGGCCGGTTCCACGGCCGATGCTGTTCAATTCCTTCGTCTTCCTCCTGGCCTTCCTGCCGGCTGCCCTGGCGCTCCACGCGCTGGCCGAGCGCGTGCGGCCGGGCTGGCGCCTGGGCGTGCTGGTGGGGCTGTCCTTCGTCTTCTACGGCTGGTGGGACCCGCGCTTCGTGCCGCTCCTCGGGGCCTCGGTGCTGCTGAACTGGTGGGTGTCGCGCCTGTATCTGCGCGCGCCAGGGCCCTGGCTGATCCCGGCGGCCATCGCCCTCAACCTCGCCGTGCTGGCGCTCTTCAAATATCTCGATTTCCTCACGGATCTGGCAGACCTGATCCCGGGCGTCGACCTTGCCCGGCCCGGCTGGGTGCTGCCGCTCGGCATCTCGTTCTTCACCTTCCACCACATCATGTACCTGACCGACCTGAGGGCCGGCCGCGCGCCCGGCTTCGGGCTGACCAAGTACGCGCTCTACATCGCCTTCTTCCCGCAGGTTCTCGCCGGCCCGCTCGTGCGCTGGAGCGAGATCATGCACCAGTTCGACGAGCGGCCCTACGACCGTCCGGACGCGGCCGAGCGGGTCGGGCGCGGGCTGATGCTGCTCACCGTCGGGCTGGCCAAGAAGGTGTTCCTGGGCGATCCGTTGGCGGCCTACGTCAACCCGGTCTTCCAGGCCGCCGCCGCCGGCAAGGCGGTGAGCCTCGCGGAAGCTTGGCAGGCCACGCTCGGCTTCACCTTCCAGATCTACTTCGACTTCTCCGGCTATACCGACATGGCGCTCGGGATCGCGCTGCTGTTCGGCGTGGTGCTGCCGCAGAACTTCGACGTACCCTACCGGGCGACCAGCCTGCAGGATTTCTGGCGGCGCTGGCACATGACCCTGTCGCGCTTCCTGCGCGACTACCTCTATGTCGGCTTCGGCGGCAATCGCCGCGGTCTCGCCGTGCAGCTCGCGGCGCTTCTCGCAACGATGACGCTCGGCGGCCTCTGGCACGGCGCCGGGCTCACCTTCGTGGTCTGGGGCGCGCTGCACGGGGCGGGCCTCGGCGCGGGCGTGCTCTGGCGCCGCGCGGGCCTGCCGATGCCCGCTCTCGTTGGCTGGGTGGTCACCAGCCTGTTCGTGGTGCTGACCTGGGTGTTGTTCCGAGCCACCAGCTTCGAGGCGGCGCTCGGCATCTACCGGGGCCTCCTCGGCCTCACCGAGCCGGGCTCCGGCTTCAAGTGGCGCGCCCTCCTGCCGGCGGCGCTCGTCGCGACGCTCGGGCCGACCGCCTGGGCCGCCGTGCACCGGCTGCCGCCCCGGCGCGGACTCGCATTCCTGTTCGGGCTCGTGTTCGTGGTCGTGCTCCTGAAGATCGGGGACGACGCGAACTACGAGTTCATCTACTTCCAGTTCTGAGCCATGTCCGCGCGCGCGACGTCAGGCAGAGGCGGAGGCGGAGGCGGGGCGGCCTGGGGCGGCTTCGCGCGGCTTCTCGTCGGCACGATCGCGGTGGTGGCGCTCGGCTATCTCGCGCTCGCCTACGCGGTCGATCCCTACGACAGCGGGCGCTCGGGCCTGTTCTCGGTGGGCGCGGTGCGCCCGCAGGGACCGCGCACCGCCGCGGCCGTCCGCGGGCGCGACCCGGCCTTCAGCGGCGCCGTCATCGGCAATTCGCACATCCAGCTGATCGAGCCGGAGCGGCTGACGCGGCTCACCCGTATCCCCTTCGTGCAGCTCGCGATTCCCGCGACCGGCCCCGGCGAGCAACTCAGGGTCCTCGACTGGTTCCTGAGCCATCACCCCGCGCCCGAGGCGATCGTGCTGGCGCCCGACGATTTCTGGTGCACCGACGATCCACGCCTTGCCAACGACAAGCCCTTCCCGTTCTGGCTCTTCGCCCGCGACCTGCCGGACTACCTGCGCGGCCTGATGCGCTACGCCGTCGCCCAGGAGGTCGTGGGCCGCATCGGCTGGCTCCTGAAGACGCGGCGGCCGCTCGCGCGCGCCGACGGGTGGTGGGACTACGAGCCGGACTACCTCGGTCTCGGCTACGGCCGCGCCCCGGAGCCCGGTCCAGGTCGAGACCCGAAGCGCGCATCCGATCGCGAGCGGCCGGTCCCCGACACGCCGGATCCGGGCCGGGCCGGCCCCTTCCCGGCGGCCGAGGGCCTGCGCGCGGCGCTCGCGCGGGTGCCCGCGCGGACAGCCGTGGTCGCGGTGCGGCCGCCCGTATACCACGCGGCCCTGCCGCGTTCCGGCAGCCCGCGCGCGGCGGCCGAAGCCGCCTGCGCGGCGGCGATCGACGGGGCGTTGGCCACCCATCCGCTGAGCGCCGTCCTCGACTGGCGCCGGGACGGCGCGGCGGCCCGGGACGGGGACCTGTTCTTCGACCGGTCGCACTACCGCCACCCGCTCGCCCGACGCGTCGCGGAGGACATCGCCGCCGCGATCGTCCGTCTGCGCCCCCCGAAGGAGTAGTGGACCGTGACCTCGAAGCCGCAGGCGCGCGAACCCGTGACATCCGGGCCCGAACCTTGCGTTGCGGTCCGTTGTAGCAGCAAAGCGCCTCGACTATACGGCTCGGGACATCGCCGCCGGCAGGCCGCACGCAGAATGTGAGGGCGAGACATGGCGAAGGTGACGCTGGAGGACGGCTATGTTCCGTCCGACGACGAGCCCTTCATGAACGACCGGCAGCGCGAGTATTTCCGGCGCAAGCTGCTGAGCTGGAAGAGCGACATCCTGCGCGAGGCGCAGGATACGCTGGCCGCCCTCCAGAGCGAGAACGAGAACCACCCCGACATCGCCGACCGCGCCTCCTCCGAGACCGACCGGTCGATCGAGCTGCGCGCCCGCGACCGCCAGCGCAAGCTCACCGGCAAGATCGATGCCGCGCTCGCCCGGATCGAGGACGGCTCCTACGGCTACTGCGAGGAGACCGGCGAGCCGATCTCGTTGAAGCGCCTCGACGCGCGGCCCATCGCCACCCTGTCGCTGGAGGCGCAGGAGCGCCACGAGCGCCGCGAGCGGGTCTACCGCGACGACTGATCGGGCGGACGGGCCGCGGGCGCGAAGGCGCGCGCGGAACGCGCCGACCGGATGCACGTCCCCTTCCTGCGCGGCGCCTCGCACCCGCAGCAATACGTCGAGCGGGCGCCGGCCTGGGGCCGCGCCGCCATCGGCATCGCCGACCGCAACACCATGGCCGGGCTGATCCGGGGCGGCGCGACGGCTTCGAGGCGGTCGCCTGGCCGACGGACCGGGCGGCCTACGGCCGGCACTGCCGCCTGTTCTCATCGGGTAGATCCTGATCGTGCCGCCGCCCGAGGGCGGGATCGAGCCGCCAGCGACCATTCTCGGCCGCCTCGCGCGGCTCGCCGCGGTGACCCTGGACGGAACACCCGCCCCGGCGGGAGGGGCCTCGCGCCGACGTGCCATCGGCCGGGTACCGTCGGGGGCGCGGTCTTCCTGATGCTGGAGGACGAGACCGGCATCGCCGGGGTCGTCGTCCGGAGGTCGGTCTTTGAAGGTCCATCGCCGCGTCGCGATGACCGCCCGGTTGCCGGCCGTGCCGGGCCGTGTGAAGCGGGCGGGCGCGGCGGCCCACCGGATAGCCGGGCGGGTCCGCGATCTCGCCGGCGAGCTGCGCCGACTTCGCGAGGGCGGCGTGCGCCTCGATCCCGGGACGAACGATCTCGGCGCGGACGCCGACCCGAGCACCTTCCGCAACTGCGCTCATCGCTGACGGCGGGCGGTCGTCCGGGCGGCAGGTCCAGTCCGCCCGGATCTCGGCGCGTCCGGGGCGGCGGGATCGCCCCGGACGCGCGTCCCGCTGCGCTCAGCCCCGCGTCGGCTCGGCCGCGCCGGCATCGGGCAGGCCGAGCGAGAGCGTGTCGGCCGCGGGTTCCGTCCCGCGCGCCTCGGGGTCCACCTCGCCCTGCCACGTGGCGACCGCCGCGGTGGCGAGGCCGTTGCCGAGCACGTTCGTGACGGTGCGGCCCATGTCGAGGATCTGGTCGATACCCATGATCAGCAGGATGCCCGCGGCCGGCAGGCCGAACATCGGCACGGTTGCGGCCACCACGACCAGGGAGGCGCGCGGCACGCCCGCGATGCCCTTGCTCGTCACCATCATCACGAGGAGCATGGTCACCTGCTCGGCGAAGCCCATCGGGATGCCGAAGGCCTGGGCGATGAACAGGGCGGCCATGGCCTGGTACATCATCGAGCCGTCGAGGTTGAACGAGTAGCCGAGCGGCAGCACGAAGCCCGTCACCCGCGGGCGCACGCCGAAGCGCTCGAGCACCTCCACGGTCCGCGGGAAGGCGGCCTCGCTGCTGGCCGTCGAGAAGGCCAGGATCATCGGCGCGCGCAGGAGGCGCAGCAGGCGCACCACGCCGCGTCCCAGCACCGCCCAGCCGGCGCCGATCAGCACCAGCCAGAGCACGGCGAGGCCCGCGTAGAAGCTCGCGATGAACTTGCCGTAATCGACGAGGACGCCGAGGCCCTGGACGGTGACCACCGCGGCGATCGCCGCGAAGACGGCGACCGGCGCCAGCCGCATCACCGCGTCCGTGACCTTGAACATCACACGGGCGAGACCCTCCAGCAGCGCCACCATCGGCTCGCCGTAGCGCCGGTCGATCGTGCTGAGGCCGAAGCCGAAGAAGATCGAGAAGACGAGGATCTGCAGCACCTCGTTGCCGGCCATGGCCGAGACGATGCTGGTCGGAAAGACGTGGGTGAGGAAGTCCCGCAGGTTCAGCGAGGCGGCCTTCAGGCCGGTCTGCGCGCCGGCATCCGGCAGCGGCAGGGCGAGGCCGGCGCCCGGCTGGAACAGGTTCGCGGTGATCAGACCGAGGGTCAGCGAGACGACCGAGGCGGTGAGGAACCAGCCCATGGCGAGGGCCGCCACGCGGCCGACCGAGCGGGCGTCCCCGAAGCTCGCGATGCCGGCGACGATCGTGGCGAAGACCAGCGGCGCGATGATCATCTTGATCAGGCGCAGGAAGATGTCGGTGACCAGGGTGAAATGGGCGGCGAGGGCCTTCGCCTCCTCGGGTCCGGCCGCCTGCCCGTGCAGGACGGCGCCGACCAGGATGCCGAGCAGCAGCCCGATCCCCGTATAGAGGGTGAGCCGGCCGGATCTCGACCGCTCGGAATCCTGTGCTGTATCGGCGTGCGTCATCGTTCGTCCTCCCGTTGCGTGGTGCTGGATTGAAGGGCGGGATCCGGCCGCTGGCGTCGCGGACACGGATCCCGGGATGGTCGGTCAGGCCGCCGCGATGGCCTGGGCGATGGCCGGATCCAGGGCCTGCGGACGCGTCAGCCGGTCGGGCTGGAGCACCGCGTCGAGCTGCTCGCGTGCCATCAGGCCCTTCTCGAGCACCAGTTCGTAGACGCCGCGACCGGTCGCGTGCGCCTCCAGGGCGACGGCGGTGGCGTTGCGGTAGCCGATATAGGGATTGAGCGCGGTCACGATCCCGATCGACTGCTCGACGCCGGCGCGCAGCCGCTCGCGGTTGGCCGTGATGCCCCGCACGCAGTGCCGGTCGAGGGTGCGGCAGGCCGCCTCGAGATGTGCGAAGCTGCGGAACAGGCTGTAGGCGATCACCGGCTCGAAGGCGTTGAGCTGGAGCTGGCCGGCCTCGGCCGCGAAGCTGATCGTGACGTCGTTGCCGATCACCTCGAAGGCCACTTGGTTCACCACCTCGGGGATCACCGGGTTGACCTTGCCGGGCATGATCGAGGAGCCGGCCTGCCGGGCCGGCAGGTTGATCTCGCCGAAGCCCGCGCGCGGGCCGCTGGAGAGCAGGCGCAGGTCGTTGCAGGTCTTGGAGAGCTTCACGGCCACCCGCTTCAGCACGCCTGAGACCTGCACGAAGGCGCCGCAATCCTGGGTCGCCTCGACCAGATCCTCAGCCGTAACGAGCGGGATGCCGGTGATCTCCGCGAGCCGTTCGCGCACCAGCGCCGCGTAGAGCGGGTGCGCGGTGATGCCGGTGCCGATGGCGGTCGCGCCCATGTTGATCTCGCGGATCAGCAACTCGGCCTCGCCGAGCCGCGCCTCGTCCTCGGCAAGCATGCGCGCGTAGGTGCCGAATTCCTGGCCGAGCGTCATCGGCACCGCGTCCTGCAGCTGGGTGCGGCCCATCTTGAGCACGTCGGCGAATTCGGCGGCCTTCCCCGCGAAGCTGCCGCGCAGGTCCGACATCGCGGCGACCAGCCGGCGGATCGCGCCGATGCCGGCGATCTTCAGCGCGGTCGGGTACACGTCGTTGGTGCTCTGGCCCATGTTGACGTGCTCGTTCGGGTGCAGGTGCCCGTAGGCGCCGCGCTCGTGGCCGAGGATCTCCAGCGCCCGATTGGCTATGACCTCGTTGGCGTTCATGTTGGTCGAGGTGCCGGCCCCGCCCTGGATCAGGTCGACCACGAACTGGTCGTGCAGGGCGCCGGCGCGGACCTCCTCGCAGGCCGCGACGATCGCCGCGCAGCGCGTCCCGTCGAGGAGGCCGAGCTCGCGGTTGGCGAGCGCGGCCGCCTGCTTGATCGCGGCGAGCGCCCGGATCAGGTCCGGGCAGGTGGCGAGGGTGGTGCCGGTGATCGGGAAGTTCTCGACCGCCCGCAGGGTGTGAATGCCCCAGTAGGCCGCCTGCGGAACCTCGCGGTCGCCCAGCAGGTCGTGCTCGGTGCGGGTCGGAGCGCTTCGGGAGGCATCTTGGGGACCTTGGGCGATCTCAGGCACAGCTCTCTCCTCGCGCGCGGAAGCGTTCCAGCGCGCCGTGTGGCAGGACGGGCAGGGGCGAGCGACCGGGCCGCGGGGGCGCGGCCGCTCCGGATGGTGCGGGGTGAACCGTCGGCGCGGCCCGCCCGACCCCCGGGGGCCGGCGGCTGCGCTCGACCGGACGGCGCCTGGATAATCCCGGGCCGCGCGGGCGGCCAATGCTAGTTGCGACCGAAACTATTCCGCATCGGAATAATCTTGCACCGCATCCGCGGCGGCCGCCCAGACGGCGTCGAGGAAGGGCCGGGCGCGCTCGGCGCTGCGGTAAAGCCGGATCTCCATCGGCATCTCGGGGCTGACGATGGCGAGCGCGCCCGCCGCGATCTCGGGCGCCACGAGGCTGCGGGGCAGCCATGCGACCCCGTGGCCGGCGAGCGCCATGGAGCGCAGGGCCTCGGCCATCGAGTTCTCGTTGGTGTGGACCGGGTAGGTCGCGGGCGCGCCCTCACGGGCCTGGGCGATGGCGGCGAGCCGGCCCAGGAAGGAGCCGCGGGAATATTGCAGCAGCGGCAGGCGGCCCTCCCGGTCCGGGACGAGCCCGGCCGGCGCCGCCACCGCCGCGAGGCTGTCGCGCCCCACCACGAGGCAGGGATGGCGCTCGGGGTCGAGCGGGATCGGGATGCCCGGATGGTGGTAGGTCAGCAGCAGGTCGTAGCCGCCCTCGACCAGCGCCTGGATGCAGATATTGAAGTTCTCCGGCAGCACCCGGCTGCCCATCGGCCCGAGGCCGCCCCGGATCGTGCCGAGCCAGCGCGGCAGAAAGGAGAGGCAGAGCGAGTGCAGCGCCGTGATCGTGACCACGGGCAGGCTCGAGCGCTCGCTGCGGTTGCGGAAGTCGGCCCGGCTGAGGGTGAGGAGACGAACCACCTCCTCGGCGGTCTCGAGGAAGTGGCGCCCGTCCGCCGTGAGCGTGATCGGGTAGGTGCTGCGGTCGAGGAGCGCCGTACCGAGCCAGACCTCGAGGGAGCGGATACGGCGGCTGAAGGCCGATTGCGTCACGTGCCGCGCCTCCGCCGAGCGCGAGAAGCTGCGCGTCTCGGCGAGGCTGAGGAAATCCTCGATCCACTTCAGTTCCATCGCCGGCCGGGTCGCGCCAGAAGGTCGAGGACCTTGGAACGCCAAAAGGGCGGGGGCGGCAAGCGGCCCCGGGCCGTCCGTGTGACAGCGGCGACCTCCGCGACGCGGGCGGATGATCCCAACCGTCCCGAGACGGGCTCGACAGGAGAACCGGGCTGCGGCATCCCTGCCGCATGCTGCGCCGCGCCCTCGTCTGCCTCCTCTTCACCGCCGGTCCGGCGCATGCCGACAGCTGCGACGGCCTCGCCCGGCAGATCGCCCAATCGATCGGCGGCACGGTGGGGCGGCGCTCCGGGCCCAGCATCGACATCCGCGTGCCGGGGGCGATCAAGTTCGACCTGACCTGCCGGGCCGAGCCGATCGTGCAGGCGAGCTCCGCCGAGGCGCAGCCCTCGGGAGCCTTCTTCGACGACCTCGCGGTCGCCTCGCAGATCCTCGTCGGCGAGCCGGCCGCGACCGTGGCCCCGATCATCGCCCGCGCGCACGCCGCCTCGCTCGCCGAGCGGCGCAAATCCTTCATCCAGCAGAACGGCTGGTCGGCGAGCTGCTACACCGACCCGGGCAGCAGCAGCCTGCGCACCCTCTGCTCGGTCGGGCGCATCCCGCCGGGGTGAGACGCGCCGCGCGGGCGCGTCTCGGGCGATCAATAGTCGATCACGTCCTCGAGCGCGTAGTGCTTTACCGTCTTGCGGTTGGCGATGAGCTCGTCGATCGTGGGCTCGCCCTTCATCGCGCGGGCGATGGCGAGCTTGGTCGCCTCGTAGTTGGTGCGGTAGAGGTCCTTGCGATCGACGTTGGGGTCTGCACCGCAGCGCTCGTCGAGCCAGATCATGATGATCATGCAAAGCTCGTCGAGCCCGTCCTTGGGCAGGATACCCTCGATCACGCAATCGATGATCGCGTCGCCGGTGGCCGCCTGCACGACGCCTCCGAGCAGCTCGGCATACTCGGCCGTGTGGATCGTGACCTTCGTGGTCATCATGGTGGCCGGGCGCACGAGCTGGTTGAGGTCGCGCACCACGAACATGCGGGTATGGCCCTGGACCTGCCCCATCATCGAGGCGAAAGCCTGACCCACGGGCCCGCGGACCGAGCCGATCAGCACCTCGGGCATCGCGTCGGTGTACTGCCCCTCGGCGGCGAGCACGGTGGCCTCGCCGGTGCGGAACCAGATCTCGGACATGGTCTTTTCCTTGGCGTTGTTCTTGTAGGTGCATCGCGCGAGGCCGCGCGCCGCGTGCGGGAGAAGCACCGCCGTCGCCGCAGGTCAATCGCCCGGCCCCTGGTCAGGCCCGATTCGATCGGCCATTGAGGCGGAGGTCCTTCGGGGCGGACTCCATCTGGGACGATGCGGATGCGGCAGCCGGGTCAGGATAGCGAGACAGGCGGCTGGAGCCTCGCCGCCACGCCGGCCGCGGACGGCGTGCGGCTCGAACTCGGGCTCGCCGATCTGAACGGCGCGCCGGCGACCGCCATCATCACCCTCGACCGGGCCGAGGCCCGCGCCTTCGCCCGGGCTCTGCTCGCCGCCGCGGGCGACGCGACGGAGCGGACCTTCACCACGCCGCCGGAGGGCTGAGGCCTCAGCGCGGCCCGAGGCCCGGATTGAACCGGCCCGGCAGGCGCGGAACGGTGGTGCCGCGCGGCTCGATCGGCCCGGCGCAGGTGTAGCGGAACTCGGTCTGCAAGTCGCTGAAGACCCGCTCGCCGACGATCTTGCAATCCTCGCGCACGGTCTCGTCGAGGTAGGTGCGGGCGGCCAGCCGGAAGCGCTCGACCCGCGTGTCGGCCGGGTCGCGCTGGGCGAAGGCCGCGCCGACGCTGCAGCCCGTGACCTCCCGCAGGGTGTTGGAGACCACGAGCATGCTGCGGCTCTGCCGCTGGTCGTAGACCTCGTAGGGGTCTTTGCAGCCGATCGTCACCACCTGCGGGGTCAGGGCGACGTAGGTCTTCGAGATGTAGGCGAAGCCGGTGCAGCCCCCGAGGGAGAGCGTCAGGGCGAGCGCGCCTGCGAGCCGTCGCATCGTGGTCGCCACTCCTTCACGCGCCCTGAGACAGGCGCATTGAAACGGCTCCGCTTGCCCGGTCAAGCGCCGGCGGGACACAGCGGGTGGATCACGGCCACGGATAGCCTCCGGTACCGCGCGGCGAGGTATCGGAGGATAAGATCTAAATCCTATTCCGCGGCGGCCGCGAGGTAGCGGGCCGGATCGTAGTTCAGGATCGGGCCGAGCCAGCGCTCGACCTCGCGCACGTCCATGTCCTTGCGGGCGGCGTAATCCTCGACCTGGTCGCGCTCCACCTTGGCGACGCCGAAGTAGTGCGCGTCCGGATGGCCGATGTAGATGCCGGAGACCGAGGAGCCCGGCCACATCGCGTAGGATTCGGTGAGCTTCACGCCGATGCGGCTCTCGGCCTTGAGGAGGTCGAACAGCGTCGTCTTCTCGGTGTGGTCGGGCTGGGCCGGGTAGCCGGGGGCGGGGCGGATGCCGTCGTACTTCTCGTGGACCAGATCATCCGGGGTGAAGCGTTCGTCCGGCGCGTAGCCCCAGAATTCTTTGCGGACGCGCTCGTGCATGCGCTCGGCGAAGGCCTCCGCGATGCGGTCGGCCAGCGCCTTGACGAGGATCGCGCGGTAATCGTCGTTCGCCCGCTCGAAGCGCTCGGCGATGCGCACTTCCTCCAGCCCCGCCGTGACCACGAATCCGCCGACGTAGTCGGCGATCCCGGTCCCCTCCGGCGCCACGAAGTCCGACAGGCAGGTGTTGGGGCGCCCATCGCGCTTCGACAGCTGCTGGCGCAGGCCGTGGAAGGTCGCGAGCGTCTCCTGCCGGCTCTCGCCCGTGTAGAGCCGGATGTCGTCGCCGACGCTGTTGGCCGGCCAGAAGCCGATCACCGCCTTCGGGTTGAACCAGCGCTCCTCCACGATCTGCTTCAGCATGGCTTGCGCATCCTCGAACAGGGCGCGGGCGGCCGGGCCCTGCTCGGGATCGTCGAGGATCGCGGGGAAGCGGCCCTTGAACTCGTAGGTCTGCAGGAACGGCGTCCAGTCGATGTAGGGGACGAGGTCGGCGACCTCGTAGGAGCCGTACACGCGGGTGCCGGTGAAGCCGGGCTTCGTCGGCTTGTAGCCCGACCAGTCCACCTTGAAGGCGTTGGCCCGTGCCTTGGCCAGCGGCAGGCGCTGCTTGTCGGCCTCGGAGCGGCGGTGAGCGTCGGCCACCTTGGCGTACTCGGCCCGCACCTTGTCGATCGTCGCCCCGCGCGTCTCCCGCGAGATCAGGCTGGAGACGACGCCGACCGCGCGGCTCGCATCCGTCACGTAGACCGCTTGGCCACGCCCGTAGGCCGGGTGGATCTTCACCGCCGTGTGCACGCGGCTCGTCGTGGCCCCGCCGATGAGGAGCGGCACCTCCATGCCCTCGCGCTCCATCTCGGAGGCCACGTGCACCATCTCGTCGAGGGAGGGCGTGATAAGCCCCGAGAGGCCGACGATGTCGACCTTCTCGCGCTTGGCCGTCTCCAGGATCTTGGCGGCCGGCACCATCACGCCGAGATCGATGATCTCGTAGTTGTTGCACGCCAGCACGACGCCGACGATGTTCTTGCCGATGTCGTGGACATCGCCCTTCACGGTCGCCATCAGCACCTTGCCGGCGGCCTGGCGCTGGCCGGTGCCGCCGTTGGCCCGCTTCTCCTCCTCCATGAAGGGTTCGAGATAGGCCACCGCCTGCTTCATCACGCGGGCCGACTTCACCACCTGGGGCAGGAACATCTTGCCCGAGCCGAAGAGGTCGCCGACCACGTTCATCCCGGCCATCAGCGGGCCCTCGATGACGTGGAGCGGGCGCTCGGCCGCTTGGCGCGCCTCCTCGGTGTCGGCGACGATGTACTCGGTGATGCCGTTGACCAGCGCGTGCTCGATGCGCTTGGCGACCGGGGCCTCGCGCCAGGTGAGGTCGGCGGTCTTGGCCTGGGCCGAGGCGCCGGTCTTGAAGCGCTCGGCGGCCTCCAGCAGGCGCTCGGTCGAATCCTCGCGCCGGTTGAGGACCACGTCCTCGCAGAGCTCGCGCAGCTCCGCCGGGATCTCGTCGTAGACGGCGAGCTGGCCGGCATTGACGATGCCCATGTCCATCCCGGCCGCGATGCAGTGGTAGAGGAAGACCGCGTGCATCGCCTCGCGCACCGGCTCGTTGCCGCGGAAGGCGAAGGAGAGGTTCGAGACGCCACCCGAGATGTGGGCGTGCGGCAGGGTCTCGCGGATGGTGCGGGTCGCCTCGATGAAGGCGACGCCGTAGGGGTTGTGCTCCTCGATGCCGGTGGCGACCGCGAAGATGTTCGGGTCGAAGATGATGTCTTCCGGCGGGAAGCCGACCTCTTCGGTCAGGATCCGGTAGGCCTTGCTGCAGATCTCGACCTTGCGCTCGTAGGAATCGGCCTGGCCCTGCTCGTCGAAGGCCATCACCACCACGGCAGCGCCGTAGGATCGGCAGATCCTGGCGGCCTCGATGAACTTCTCCTCGCCCTCCTTCATGGAGATCGAGTTCACGATCGGCTTGCCCTGGATGCACTTCAGGCCGGCCTCGATCACCTCGAACTTCGAGGAATCGACCATCACCGGCACGCGGGCGATGTCGGGCTCGGCCGCGACGAGGTTGAGGAACTCGACCATCGCCTTCTGGCTGTCGAGCAGGCCCTCGTCCATGTTGACGTCGATGACCTGGGCGCCGGCCGCGACCTGATCGCGGGCGACATCCAGCGCCGCCGCGTAGTCGCCGTTGGTGATCAGCTTGCGGAACTTGGCCGAGCCGGTGACGTTCGTGCGCTCGCCCACGTTCACGAAGGGGATCTCCTTCGTGAGCACGAAGGGCTCGAGCCCCGACAGCCGCATCAGGCGCGGGATCTCGGGGATCGCCCGCGGCGTCTTGTCGGCGACCGCCTCCGCGATGGCGCGGATATGGTCCGGCGTGGTGCCGCAGCAGCCGCCGACCATGTTGACGAGGCCTGATTCCGCGAACTCGCCAACGAGCTTGCCCATCGCCTCCGGGCTCTCGTCGTAGAGGCCGAACTCGTTGGGCAGACCGGCATTCGGGTAGGCGCAGACCAGCGTGTCGCAGATGCGCGACAGCTCGGCGATGTGGCCGCGCATCTCGCGCGCGCCGAGCGCGCAGTTCAAGCCGAAGGTCAGCGGATCGGCGTGGCGAAGCGAGTTCCAGAACGCGGCCGGCGTCTGGCCCGAGAGCGTGCGGCCGGACAGGTCGGTGATGGTGCCCGAGATCTGGATCGGCAGGCGGATGCCGGTCTCGTCGAAGACGTGCCACGCCGCCGCCACGGCCGCCTTGGCGTTCAGCGTGTCGAAGATCGTCTCGATCAGGATCAGCTCGGCGCCGCCCGCGATCAGGCCGCGCACCTGCTCGACATAGGCTTGGCGGACCTGATCGAAGGTCACGGCCCGGTAGCCGGGATTGTTCACGTCCGGCGAGATCGAGAGCGTGCGGTTCGTCGGGCCGATGGCGCCCGCGACGAACCGGCGGCGGCCGTCCTTCTCTTCCGCGAGCTTGGCCGCCTCGCGGGCGAGCCGCGCACCCTCGGCGTTCAGCTCGTGGATGATCGATTCCATGCCGTAATCGGCCTGGGCGATCGTGGTGCCGGAGAAGGTGTTGGTCTCGCAGACGTCGGCGCCGGCCAGGAAATAGTCGAGGTGGATCTGCCGGATCGCGTCGGGCTGCGTCAGGATCAGCAGGTCGTTGTTGCCCCGCTGGTCGTGCGCGTGGTCCGTGAAGCGCGTCCCGCGAAAGTCCTCTTCCGTGAACTTCAGGCGCTGGATCACCGTGCCCATCGCCCCGTCGAGGACGAGGATCTTCTCGGACGCGCGCTGGCGCAGCGCGCGCTCGATCTCGGTGCCGTCGACGGGAGCGAAGTCGGTCATGTCAGCTTTCTCGATCGTCCGGCGCGGATATGCACCGAACCGAGGATGAAGTCAGGGGCGGCAGTCGCCAGGGGCGGCGGTCGCGGGCGATCAGGCGGCCTTGGCGGTAGCCGCCTTCGGCGCCTGCCCGCGCAGGCCGAGCAGGTGGCAGATCGCGTAGACGAGGTCGGAGCGGTTCATCGAGTAGAAGTGGAAGTCCTGCACGCCCTCGTCCACGAGGTCGATGACCTGCTCGGCCGCCACCGCGGCCGCGACGAGGCGGCGGGTCTCGACGTCGTTCTCCAAACCCTCGAAGCGCGCGGCCAGCCAGTAGGGCACCGAGGCGCCGGCCCGGCGGGCGAAGTTGGCCGCCGCCTTGAAGTTCTGCACCGGCAGGATGCCCGGAAGGATCGGGATCTCGATGCCCGCCGCTCGCACCTTGTCGCGGTAGCGCAGGTAGGTCTCGTTCTCGAAGAAGAACTGGGTGATCGCCTGGTCGGCCCCGGCATCGACCTTGGCCTTCAGGGCGTCGATGTCGGCCTCCAGGCTCGCGGCCTCCGGATGCTTCTCCGGATAGGCCGAGACCGAGACCTGGAAGTCTCCGATGCGCTTGATGCCGGCCACGAGCTCCGCGGTCGTGGCGTAGCCGCCGGGATGGGGCCGGTAGGCATGGCCGACGCCCTCGGCCGGGTCGCCGCGCAGCGCCACGATGTGGCGCACGCCCGCGTCCCAGTAGGACTGCACCACCGCGTCGACCTCCTCCTTCGTCGCGTCGACGCAGGTGAGGTGGGCGGCGGGCTTCAGGCCGGTCTCGCGCACCATGCGGGCGACGGTGTTGTGCGTGCGCTCGCGGGTCGAGCCGCCGGCGCCGTAGGTCACGGAGACGAATTTCGGCTGGAGCGGCGCGAGCCGCTCGATCGAGGACCAGAGGATCGTCTCCATCTCCTCGGTCTTCGGGGGGAAGAACTCGATCGAGACGCGGATCGGGCGGTAGCCGTCGCGGCTGGCGCGATGGTGGGAGGCGGTGGGCATGGAGGCGTCCTCTATGTCGTCGGTTCGGACGTGTGTCGGAAAGCGGTTCAGGCGACGGCGCGGGCGAGGGCGGGCGTCGTCTCCAATGGGGGGCGCGCGTCGTCCTGGGCGAGCCAGAGCGTGACGGTGAGCTGGCCCTGCTCGGCCGGGGCGAGGTCGCGGGTCGCGATCCCGCCGAGACCCGCCTCGCTGAGCCAGCCGGAGACCTGATCGGCCGCGAAGCCGAGGCGCCGGTGGGCCTGCGACTCGCGCAGGAACTCGAGGTCGTGCGGCGCGAAATCCACCACGAGCAGACGCCCGCCCGGGGCCACGAGGCGGGCGGCCTCGCGCAGCGCGCGCGCCGGGTCATCGAGGTAGTGCAGCACCTGATGAACCACCACGAGGTCGAAGCTCGCCCGGGCGAAGGGCGGGGCGTGGATGTCGCCCTGGCGCAGATCGACCCGGGCGAGGCCTGCGCGCTCCAGGTTGGCGCGGGCGACCGACAGCATGGCGTGGCTCGAATCGAGCCCGGTCGCCCGCTCGGCCCTGGGCGCGAGCAGACCGAGCATCCGGCCGGTTCCGGTGCCGAGGTCGATCAGGTTGCGGATCGGGCGCTGGCCCAGCGTGTCGAGCACCGCCGCCTCGACGGTGGCCTCCGGCACGTGCAGCGAGCGCAGCTCGTCCCATTTGGGCGCGAGCCGGGCGAAGAAGGTCTGTGCGGCGTCCGCGCGCTGCGCGCGCACACCGTCGAGCCGGGCCCGGTCCTCGGAGAGCGGCGGGCCGGCGCGCTCCAGCCCGGCGATCAGCGGATCGACGAGGCCGGCGCGAGTCTCGCAGAGGCGAAAGAAGGCCCAGGCGCCCTCGCGGTGGCGCTCGACCAGGCCCGCCTCGACCAAGAGCTTGAGGTGGCGCGAGATGCGCGGCTGCGACTGGCCCAGGATGTCGGTGAGGTCGGAGACCGAGAGCTCGCCCTCGGCCAGCAGCGCCAGGATGCGCAGGCGCGTCTCCTCGGCCGCGGCGCGGAGCACGCCGAGCGCGTGAGGGAACGAGACTGCGGCGGGCGCCTGCGCGCGTTCGAGAGACATAAAGATATCTTTATGTTCGTTTGGAAGCCGGCGCAAGCGCCTTTTCGCGGCTGTGGTCGCAGGATCCGCCTTCCTCCGGTCTGGCCGAGAAGCCAGCCGCAATTTCCGGTTCGGGCGAGAACCGCACCGCACCCTTCTCCCATATCCCGGCGGCGCCGGGGCGCCACCATTCGAGGCCGATCCGCTCCGGGCCCTCGGTCGGGCGACCGGGTATCGATGGTTGCGCCGGCGGCCCTGGTGGAACGCGGTGTCGGTCCTTCGCGCCGGGCGCTTCCGGCGCAACCTCGTGGAGCCGGGCGAGCCCGAGCCCGCCGGGCAGACACGCGTCGATGACCGGACTGCGGAAGGGCAGGGCCGGGGACATCCTCGGGCGGCGCGTGCCGGGCTGGCGGCGCCGCGATGCGCGCGGCAGGATGTGACGAGAGAGCCGAGCCCTGAGGGAGACGTGCTGGAGCGGGCCGCCCCCCGGTCCGATGCGTCGCGCCAGCTCTTCAAACCCGCCGGCCGGAAGCAGCCACGCGATTGCTTCGGCCACTGAACGAACGAAGAACATAAAGGCACCGATCGTGCACTATGCCGGACGCGTGCGATTCATCAGGCACTTAGCCTGTGGACAGCTGTGGATTGCGGGGATGGCGAGTCGCGCCATTCCGGGTTGACCGCAGCGTGACCGCTCCGCCAATGTCCCGCCGCCGGATCGACCGGCGGGGGGAAACGACAGATGGGTTCTGGCCTGGGTCCGACGCGCGCGATCGCCCTCATGGCGACCCTGGTCCTGGCGCCAGGCTTCCTGGCCGCGGGAGCCGTATCGGCCCAGGATGCCACCCAGCAGCGCAGAGGTGCGGCAACCCGCCCGGCGCCGCGGCCGGCGAGCCAGCCGATCATGGTCTACGATGCCCGCATCGAGGCCGGGGACCTACGCATCTCGGGCTCGGTGCGCAAGCCGAACGCGATCGTGGTGATGGACGAGGACATCTCGATCCAGGCCGACCGGCGCGGCCGCTTCGTCTTCCGGCTACCCTACCGGCCGGGCTCCTGCGTGGTCAGCCTGAAGAGCGACGAGGACGAGCGCGAGGCGGTGATCGCCAACTGCGCGCCCGAGGGCCAGGCGGGTCCGAAGGGCGATGCGGGTCCGATGGGTCAGGCCGGGGCGCAGGGTCCCCAGGGGGAGACGGGTCCGAAGGGCGAGCGGGGCGAAGCCGGCCCCGCAGGTCCGGCGGGAATCGCCGGGCCCATCGGTCCTCAGGGTCAGGCCGGAGCCCCGGGCCCCAAGGGTGATACCGGTCCCAAGGGTGATGCGGGTCCCAAGGGAGACACGGGTCCGAAGGGAGACACGGGTCCGAAGGGCGAGCCCGGGCCGCGGGGGCCGGCGGGCATCGCCGGCGCGCCCGGCCCGGCCGGTCCGGCGGCGAGCGCGCCCCTGCGGGCGGTCCGCGCCGAGTCCTGCGGCTCGGGCGGGTGCAGCGTCTCGTGCGAGCGCGGCGAGATCCTCGTCTCAGCCTACTGCCTGAAGGCTGGCGCACCGGCCTTCACGGGCGGGGAGGGCGCGCCCGGCGCGACCTGCCCGAGCGAGGCCGTCGGCATGGTGGGGATCTGCGGCCGACTCTGAGCCGGATCCCCACGGGCCGCCCTCACAGCACCACCCAGGCCCCCTCCCGCTGCGTCAGGGTCGAGGGCTGGTCGGGCAGTTCCGGGACGGTGCCGGCCGCGACCGCCGCCTCCAGGGCCGACAGCGCCTCGTCCGTGAGCTTGCCCTTCGGCGCCGCCGGGTTCTGCGCCCACCACGTCGGGAGGTCGTAGCGCCAGGGGGCGAGGGCGAGCAGGCGTGCGATCGTGCGGTCGTCGAAGCGTTTGCGGATCGGCCGCGCCGGGATCCCGCCCACGATCGTGTACGGGGGCACGTCGCGCGTGACGACCGCGCGGGCGGCCACCACGGCCCCAGTCCCGACGCGCGCCGCCGAGCACGGTGGCGCCGGCGCCGATCCAGACATCGTGCCCGAGATGGACCGGGCGGATCTCGTCCCACGCATCGTGCGGCGTGTAGACCGCGTGGAAGTCGAAGACGTTCTTGTAGGAGACGGGGCTCGTCAGCAGGTGGTCGGTCGGGTGCTGGGTCAGGCCGAGCCGGACCGTGTCGCCGACGCTGCAGTAGCGCCCGATCTCGGCGACGAGGGCGTCGGTACCCATGCCGATATAGGAATACGCCCCGATCCGGCAGCGGCTGATGCGGACGCCGTGCCAGAGCACGACCGGCCGCTCATAGAGCAAGTTCGCCGTTGATGGTGACGTTGCCCTTGATGGCGATGCCGTGGCGTCTCAGCTCGGCGGTCGACATGCGCTGCTCCCGGCTTGCTTGGATCTCATCCCGGGGAATCGGGGCGTCAGCGCGCCCCGCCCGGCCGCGTCGCCAGCCAGATCCGGTGGCGCGCCCCGCCGCGCCGGCCGTTGGCCCGCGCCGGCACCTCCTCGACCACGAAGCCCGCATCCCGCAACCGCCGCGTGAAGGCCGCGTCCGGGTGCGCGGACCAGACGGCGAGCACGCCGCCCGGCCGCAGCGCCGCGCGGGCGCGGCCGAGGCCGGCGTGGTCGTAGAGGCGGTCGTTGCCCGGATGGGTCAGGCCGTCCGGCCCGTTGTCCACATCGAGCAGGATCGCGTCGTAGGCCGCCCGCGCGGCGGCGATCGGGGCGGCGACATCCGTCTGGAGGAGGCGCACTCGCGGATCGTCCAGGATGCCGCCGAATACCTCGGCCAGCGGGCCGCGCGCCCAGTCGGCGACGGCGGGCACGAGTTCGGCCACGTCCACCCGGGCGGTCTCGGGCAGGGCCTTGAGCGCGGCCCGCAGGGTGAAGCCCATGCCGAGCCCGCCGATGAGGATGCGCGGGGCCGGGGCGCCGCCGAGCTGCTCGCAGGCAAGCTGCGCCAACGCCTCCTCGGAGCCGCTGAGACGGCTGTTCATCAGCTCGTTCTGGCCGAGCTGGATCGAGAATTCGTGCCCCCGCCGCATCAGCCGCAGCGTGCCGCCGCCGTTCGGGATCGTTCCCGTGTCGATGTGGACCCAGGGGATCATGCCGCGCCTCCGTCCCTGTCGCCAACCTCCGCCAGCCAGCCGAGCATGCCCTCCGCGGCCGCGCGGCCGGAGGCGAAGGCGCCCTGCAGCAGGTAGCCGCCGGTCGGAGCCTCCCAGTCGAGCATCTCGCCGGCCGCGAACAGGCCGGGTCGCCCCGGCAGCATGAAGCGCGCATCGATGCCCTGAAGGCCGCCCGCCGTCGAGATCGCCCGCGCGATCGGCTCGGGTCCCGCGAGGGTGAGGCGCGCCGCCTTGATCCGGGCGGCGAGTGCCGCCGGCTCGGCGGGCAGCGGCCCACCCTCGGATTCTCGCAGCAGCCCGGCAGCGACCGGCGCGAGGCCGGCAGCCTTGCGCAGGCGACTCGCAGCGGATTCGCCGGGTCGTGACCGCGCGAGGCGCGCGGTGAGATCCGCCTCCGCGAGGTCCGGCCGCAGGTCGAGCGCGAGCGTGGCCGACCCGTCGGCCTCCGCCCCCTCCCGCAGGACGCGCCCGAGCGCGTAGACCGCGCCGCCCTCGATCCCCGTTTCAGTCACAACCATCTCGCCGAGGACCCGCCGGCCGCTCGCCGAGAGGGCGACGCGCTTGACCGGCTCGCCCGCGAAGCGGGCACGAAAGATCTCGGACCACGCCACCCGGAACCCGACATTGGCCGGGCGCAAGGGGGCCACCGGCACGCCGAGCCCTTCGAGCAGCCCGACCCAGGACCCGTCCGAGCCGAGCCGCGGCCAGCTCGCGCCGCCGAGCGCGAGGAGCGCGGCGGCGGGCGCGTGGCGCACCTGCCCCTCCGGCGTGTCGATGACGAGCGTCCGACCCTCGATGCCGGCCAGCCGGTGGCGGGTGCGGACGCGGACGCCGAGGCGATCGAGCCGCGCGAGCCAGGCCCGCAGCAGCGGCGAGGCCTTGAAGACCTTTGGGAAGACGCGCCCGCTCGACCCGACGAAGGTCGGCTGGCCGAGCCCCTCGCACCACGCCCGCAGGGCCTCCGGCGGGAAGGCCCGGATGGCGGCCTCCAGGCTGCCGGCCGGGTGGTAGCGGGCCAGGAAATCGGGCAGCGCCTCGCCGTGGGTCAGGTTCAGCCCGCCGCGGCCCGCGATCAGCAGACGGCGCGCCACCGAGGGCATGCGCTCGTGGACCGTGACCGTGTGGCCGGCCTCGGCCAGCCGCTCGGCCGCGGCGAGGCCCGCCGGGCCGCCGCCCACCACGGCGAGGTCGTGTCTCTTCGTCTCCCTGGACATGCGCCCGGGAAGAGGCGGCGGAGAGGCCGCCTGTCAAGCGCGGGCGCGTCCTTGAATCGTCCGGGTGGGCCCCCCACCTCGCGACGATCGGCTGCGGGCCCCTCTGGCGGGATGCGTCCTCATGCTCCCGTGATGTCGGAGCCGATGCCCTCTCGCCAGGAGCATCGCGCCCCCATGATGGACGTCCTCACCTACGCGTGGCTCGGCAAGCCGATCTGGATGTGGATCGGCTTCCACGCCCTCGTCGCCGGCCTGCTCGCCTTCGATCTCGGCCTGCTGCACCGCGACAGGAATCACGAGATCGGCGTGAAGGAGAGCCTTCTCCTCACGGCCTTCTATTTCGGTCTCGGCCTTGCCTTCGGCGGCTGGATCTGGTGGTACATCGGTCCCCAGGCGGCGCAGGAATACGTCACCGGCCTCGTGATCGAGAAGTCGCTGTCGATGGACAACGTCTTCGTGATCGCGGTGATCCTGACCGCGCTGGGCATCCCCCGGGCGGCCCAGCACCGCGTCCTGGTCTGGGGCATCCTCGCCGCTGTGCTGCTGCGCGGCCTGATGATCGGGCTCGGCGCCGCCCTGGTGAACGAGGCCCACTGGGTCCTCTCGATCTTCGCAGCCTTCCTGATCTATGCCGGCCTCAAGATGCTGCTCTCCCGCGAGCAGGAGGAGGGCGACATCCGCGACAGCGCCATGGTGCGCTTCCTCCAGCGCTGGCTGCGGGTGACGCCGGAGCTGCACGGCCAGCGCTTTCTCGTGCGCAAGACCGACCCGAAGACGGGCCGGCTCGCCACCTTCCTGACGCCGATGGCCTTCGCGCTGGTGCTGGTCAACGCCGCCGACGTGCTCTTCGCCGTGGACAGCGTGCCGGCGATCTTCGCGATCACCACCGACACCTACATCGTCTACACCTCGAACATCTTCGCCATCCTGGGCCTGCGCGCCCTCTACTTCGCGCTCGCCGCGATGGTGGACCGCTTCGCCTACCTGAAGACCGCGCTCGCCCTGATCCTCATCTTCATCGGCGCCAAGATCGTGGTCGCCGACACGTTCGAGCTGGTCCACGTGCCGGCCTGGGTCTCGCTCGTGGTCACGCTGGTGCTGCTCGTGGGCGGCGTCGCCTACAGCCTCTGGCGGACCCGGGCCGGCGCCGTCCGGGACGCGGAGGCGGGCGAGGAGCACCGCGCGCAGATCGGCGGCCGGGCCTAAGGAGGGCCCGGCGCGACCATCCCGCGCGCCGGGCGAGCCTCGCAAGCGGGCTCGCCCGGTTGTAGGATGCGGGGGCGCCCGGACTGGCGGGCGCCTCACGCGAGCGGAGCGGCGGATGAGCGCTCTCGACTGGTTCGGGCTCACCCTGGCCTTCCTGGCGCCGCTGCCCCCAGAGCGGCCCGTGCCGCCCGAACCGATGCGCGGCAGCGCGCTGGCGGCCGCCCTGGTGATCGGCAGCGTCTGCCTCGTGATGGTGCTGCCGATGGTGATGATCTGGAGCTTCCACCGACCCGAAGGCGAGTTCCGTCGCCACTGCGAGGCGCGGGGTGGGCAGGTGCGGCCGACCTATCTCGACGGCAGCGGCCCGCAGCGCTGCGACCTCGGCGCCCGGCACCTCTCGGCCTCCTGATCCGCCATCTGGCCCTCGGCTGGTCCTCGGGCGCGTTCGTCTCTAGACGACGGGCAGCCGGCGCGCCGGCTCTGCGCGGGATCCATCATGGCCATCGAATCGAAGCTTCTGGACGTCGGCCCGTCCGACCAGAACATCGTCGATCTGTTCCAGGGCGAGTGGTCCTCGCGGATGCCGGGCGATCTCGTGGCCGAGCCCGGCCACGCGGAACTCTTCGCCGATCACCGCCTCCACTGGGCGAACGGGCTGATCGGCCCCTTCGCGGATCTCGACGTGCTGGAACTCGGGCCCCTGGAGGGCGCGCACGCCACGCTGCTGGAGGGCCTCGGCGCCCGCTCGGTCACCTCGATCGAGGCGAACCCGCGCGCCTTCCTCAAATGCCTGTGCGTGAAGGAGCTCTTCGGCCTCACCCGGACCCGGTTCAAGCTCGGCAGCTTCCTGCCCTATCTGGAGACCTGCGGGCGGTTCGACGCGGTGATCGCCTGCGGCGTGCTCTACCACATGGCCGAGCCGCTGCGGCTCCTCGACCTGATCACGGCGCGCACCGACCGGGTCTTCCTCTGGACGCACGTCCATCAGGCCGACATCGTGGCGACGCGCGCCGACCGCGCCCTGTTCTGGCCGCCGCTGCCGATCGGCGGCACGCCCTATCGCGGGGCGCGTCGGCTCTACCCGGTCGTCGCCAAGTCCTGGCAGGGCTTCAGCGGGGGCGGGGAGAGCCACGCGGTCTGGCTGGAGCGCGACAGCCTGCTCGCCTACTTCCGCGACCGCGGCTTCGCCGTGACGATCGACTTCGACGAGCCGGACCACGTGAACGGCCCGGCGCTGGCGCTCTGCGCGCGGCGTTGAAGACGTTTCGGCCGTAGGAATCCCGGAATGCCCTCTCCCTGCCTGCGGGGAGACGCGGTCCGCCGCCCCGGACCGATCAGCCAGCCTCCGGTGTCCCGACCCGGTCGAGCGCCTCCACCACCTCCGCCATCAGCGGCCGCGCGCCGACATCCGGCTGAACGCAGGCCCGCTCCAGCGCGCGCAGGGCCGCCATCTCCGCGGGCACCGGATCGCAGCGGTCGAGAATCTCGCCGAGCAGCAGCCCCCAGGCCCGCACCTCGACCCGCCGGAAGGCGTCGCCGGTCTCCCCCGCCGCCAGGGCACAGGCCGCGCCGAAATCGCTGAGCACGGCCGCGCCCGACGCCCCGTCCCAGAGCAGGTTGTGGGCGTAGAGGTCGCCGTGCATCAGGCCGCGCGCGTGGAGATGCGCCGCCCCCGCGGCGGCGGCGCGCGCGAGGCGGAGTGCGACCTCCGGCGTGAGACGCAGCGCGGGGTCGTAGACGTCCCGGCTGCAGCTCGCGAGGCTCGGCGGGCCGGCGAGCGCCCGCCACCCGGCGGGCAGGAGCGGCATCAGCAGCCCGTCCGCACCCTCCGGGTGGCCGACGAGCCGGCCGAGGCCGCCGGTGAGGTTCGGGTGGGCGCCGGCCGCGAGGCAGGCCGCCATCTCGCGCTCGGGCAGGCCGTCGCTCGTCATCGTGCCCCGGAACAGCTTCACGGCGACCTCGCGCACCGCGTCCGGGCGGCGCCAGCGGGCGGCGTGGATCCGGCCCGAGGCGCCTTCGCCCAGCAGCGCGCCGGGTTCGAGGTCTTCCCACGGCACGTCGGGCATCCGCGCGGGCGGCAGGTGCGGCTCGAACGGGTTGCCGGCGCAGGCGAGCCAGGCGAGCCGCGGCAGGGCGCCGAGCCAGGGCGGGGGTGCGGCGAAGCGGTTGGCGGCGACGCGCAGCAGTTCGAGGCTCGGCGCGCCCGCGAGGCTGTCGGGCAGGGCGTCGAGCCGGTTGCCGGAGAGCATCAGCTTCTGCAGCATCGGCCGCTCGCCGAGAGCGGCGGGCAGGGTCTCGATCGCGTTGTCCGTCAGCGTGAGCCAGCGCAGACGCGGCGGAAGCGCCTCGGCCGGGACCTCCCGCACACCCGCGCCGCGGCAGCCGACCTGTTCGAGCGCCGGGCAGTCGCCGAGCACCGGCGGCAGGCGTACGAACCGCCCACCCGAGCAGAACAGCACCCGCAGGTTCCGGAGGCGCGGGAGGTCGTGCGGCAGGTCGCCGAGCGTGCTGCCGCCGATGTCGAGCAGTTCGAGGGTGTCCGCGAGGCCGAAGACCTCCGGCGGGACGGCCGCGAGGCCCGGGGGCAGCCGCAGGACCCGCGCGCCCGCGAGGTCGCCGCGGCGGAGCGCGTGGAGGGTGTCGGCCGGGACGGTCATGGGCGAGGGGCCTAGCAGGTTCGAGCGTGCCGCGCCGCATCGTCCCGCCGGGTATCCCTGCGCGCCGGCCTGTGGGAGAGGGAGCGCGCCGACCGCCACGCCCCGCGAGCCCACCGCCGACCCGACCATGTTAGAGCCCTTCCGCGCCATCATCGACGGCGACGAGCCGCCTCCGCCGGGAAGCCGCGCCCCGGACGCGGAGGAGCTGTCGCGCGCACTCCAAGTGCTCTTGAAGGCGCAGGTGATCTATTCCGGCACGCCCGGCATCGGCCGATCCTACGAGCTGGCGCGGCACTACCAGCCCTTCTTCACCGACTACTTCGCCTGCCTCGGCTACCAGATGGCGGTCTCGCACCGGGACCAGATGGTCTCGCTGACCCTGCCGGTGGACGCCGCGCGCCACGACATCGTCTCCGAGCGCCTGCGCAAGGACGAGACCCTGGTGCTGCTGGCGCTTCGGCTCGCCTACGAGGAGGGCGTGCGCGACCACCGCATCTCGACGGACGGCATCGTCGAGATCACCACCGACGACCTCGTCGAGTCGATCCGCACCGCCGCCCGCTCCGAGCCGCCTGACGAGGCCCGGCTGATCGAGACCCTGCGCCTGTTCGCCCGCCGCGGCGGCGTGCGGCTCGGCGAGCGCGACCGGGCCGAGCGGGTGACGCCTGTCATGGTCCTGCCGGGCATCCTGGTGCTGGCCTCCGACGGCTGGCTCGAGCGGATCGAGGCCTGGGCCAACGCAGCGGACGGCGCGGGCGACGGTGGAGAGTGAGGCCCCGGCGGCTTGCATCCGCCGCGATCTGCCCGCACAGGGCGCCACGCTTCCCCAACCCCCGCTATGGCAAGACCGGGTGTACCGCCTCACCGACATCGCGATCTCGAACTGGTACCTCATCCGCCGCGAGCAGATCCGCGTGCGCGGCGCGACGGCGCTCGTCGGCCCCACGGGGGCCGGCAAGTCCACGATCTTCGACGCGGTCGGCACGGTGCTGGCCGGCAACAACGCGAGCCGTCTCGCGCTTAACGCCTCGGCCTCGGGCCGAAGCGCGCGGACGGTGCGCGACTACTGCCTCGGCTGGATCAGCGACCCCGCCGAGGGTGGGCGCCCGACCCGCGAGGCCTGCGAGACCGTGCTGGTCCTCGTCTTCGAGAACGAGCACACGGGCCGCGTGGTCTCGGTCGGGCTGGCCCTCGCCGCGCGCGCGGGCGAGAGCCGCGAGACCGTGCTGTCGCGCTTCATCGCGACCGGGCACCGCTTCGAGATCGCCGACTACGCTCGCCAGAACGGGGAGGGCAGCTACACCGCACCCTGGAGCGAGATCGCCGCGGACCTGCGCCGCCGCTCGGAGAGCTTCGAGGAGTTCCGCTCCTCGGGCGAGCGCTTCACCGCGGAGCTGCTGGCGACCCTGCGCGAGGGCGCGCCGGTGCCCGACCCGCGCCACTTCCTGCGCAGTTTCGCCAACGCGGTGGCGTTCAAGCCGATCTTCGACACCAGCGCCTTCGTGCGCGCCTTCGTGCTCGACGCCGAGCCCCTCGACGTGGCGCGCGTGCGCCAGTCCGTCGAGAACTGGCGGGCCCTCCTCGACACGATCGCCGAGCTCGAGCTGAAGCTCGGCCGCCTGCGCCGCCTGCTCGGGCGCTACGAGGCCTGGGGCGACGCGGTGCTGGCCGCGGTGATCCACGAGGCGCGCGCGGCCAGCATCGAGCTGCGCCGCCGCTGCGTCGATGTTCTGGCCATCCGCACGCGGCTCTCGGAGGGCGCCGACGCGCTGCGCATCGCCCGCGAGAGCGTCGCGTCGAGCCGCGGCTTCGTGCGCGACATCGACGCGGAGATCGCCGAGAAGAAGGCGCTCGTGGCGGCCCAGGCCGCGGAGGGCCGGCTCGCCGCATCGACGCTCGGCCTCTCGATGCTGGATCGCGACCGGCGCGACCTCACGCTGCGGGCCACCGACCTGGTCGGGCTCGTCCTGCAGATGGGCAAGCTCCAGCCCGTCGCCCCGCTGCTGCGCGCGGGCGCGCCGGACGCCGCCGCGCTCGCCGAGGCCTGCGCCCGCTCCGGCCTGCGCAAGGAGGCACCGCTGCCCGATCTCCTGCGCGCCGACGGGCCGCTGGCGAGCCTGGTCGAGCGCCTCGGTCGCCTCGGGCCCTTCGAGGAGGTCTTGGAGCGCGCCGCCGAGGATACGGGCCTGCGTGCCCGCGCCAAGGAGGCGGAGGCCGAGCGCACCGCCCCCGCGCCGGTCTCGGGATCGGCCGCGCGCCTCTCCTCCGACACGGTGGCGTTCCGCAACGAGCTCGCCCGCCGCGGCATCGACGCCACGCCGATCTGCGAGCTCGCCGAGATCGTCGATCCGGTCTGGGGACAGGCGCTCGAAGGCCTGCTCGGCCGCGCCCGCGAGGCTCTGGTGGTCGAGCCGCATCTCGTCGACGACGCCTTCGCGGTGCTGCAGCAGAACCGCGACCGTTTCAGTCGCTGCATCCTCGTCAAGACCACCGACACCGCCCGCCAGCGGCCGCGCCGCTACGACGACGGGCCCATGGCGGTGATCGAGACGCAGGACCCGCATGCCGAGGCCTTTCTGGGCGTCCGGCTCGGCGGCTACGACCTCGCCAAGAACGATGCCGAACTCAAGCACTTGAGCCGCGCCGTGGCGCCCTCCGGCCGCACCACCGCGGGCATGGCCTACACGGTGACGCGCTCGGTCGACCTCCTGATGACCCGCGGCCAGCGGGGCCCGACCGCCGACAGCCGACGACAGCACGAGGCGGCGGTGGCGGAGGCGCGGCGCCTGCGCAACGAGGCGGTGGTCCTGCGCGAGGCCGCCCGCACGGCGGCCACGATCCGCGCCCGCATCGAGCGCGGGCTGGAAGACGTCTATACGCTCCGCGCCGAGGTCGATGGCCTGGAGGGGCGGCGCAGGACGCTCGCGACCGAGCGCGAGACCCTCTCGAAGCAGGATGCGGGCGGGATCGAGGCCGAGATCAAGGCGCTCAACGCCGAGCGCGTCGCCTACCTCCGCGAACTCTCCGAGGAGCTCGAGCCGAAGCTCGACCGCCTGCTCGCCGACGAGGCGGCGCTGAAGGCGCGCCAGGGCTCGGCTCGGGAGGCAGCGCGCGCGGCGCTCAGCGCCCGCCGCGGCGCGATCAGCCGACTCGGCACGGGCGACGCGATGCGGGTGCGCCTGCTGCGCGAGACCCCGCCGGATTTCTCGGGCGTCACGGCCGTACGCCGGGATCTCGCCGGTCTCGACGGCAAGGCGATGAGCGCGCGGGCAGCGACCGAGCGCACGCTCGCCCGCGAGTCGGCCGAGACCGCCCGCGCGCAGGGACGCGCGGCCGAGCGCGACCTCACCGAGTACTGCGCGCAGTGGCGCATCGCGAACCCGCTCGGGTCCGGCGAGGCCCCAGCGAGCCTCGGCTACGACTTCGCCAAGCGGGAGCACGACGCGGTGGCCGGGCACGAGCTGCGCCGCTACCGCGCCCAGGCCGAGCGGGCCGAGGGCGAGATGCGCCGCCTGATGACCGAGGACCTGTTGACGCGGCTGGCCGACAAGTTCGAGCGCGTCCAGGCCCGGCTCGACGCGCTGAACGAACGCCTCGCCTCGCGCAGCTTTACCGGCCAGACCTACGCCTTCGAGGCGGCGGTCGATCGGCGCTACGCGGCGGTGCACGCGCTGGCCACCGAGGTCGCGCGCTCGGCCGACGCCGCCCAGGCGCTCCTCGTCTCGGAGGAGGGCGGCGCGATGGCGGCGGCGCTGGAAGAGATCCAGGCGCTGATCGGCGGCGCCGAGGACGCGGCGCGGCTCGCCGACTACCGCAACTACTTCGTGTACGAGATCGGGATGAAGGGGCGGGACGGCTCGCGCACCACCATGTCGAGCCGGGCGCTGCGCGGCTCCGGCGGCGAGGCGCAGGCGCCCTTCTACGTGGCGATCGCGGCCTCGCTCGCCAGCGCCTACTACCCGGGGGACCGGCCGGGCGACGAGAATCCGGGGCTCGGCCTCTGCCTCCTCGACGAGGCCTTCTCGAAGCTCGACGTGCGCAACAGCCAGGCGCTGGTCGATCTCTACGGCGCCTGGGGCCTGCAGCTCCTGATCGCCGCCCCCGAGGACAAGCGCACGACGCTCACCGAGGTGATGGACACCATCGTGACCGTCTACAAGAGCCCGGACCTGAAGGCGGTGCGGATCGAATCGGAGCACCCCCTCGAGGCGGCCAAACGTGCGCTCGCCCAGATCAACCCGGAGCGGCAGGGAATCGAGGGCGATTCCGCCGAGGCATGAGGACGCCGGGGCGGCGCCGGATACCGGAAAGGGGGCGCCGCCGACACGAAAGCGATCGGGAGGAAAGATTCGGTCGGCGGCGCCGGCCGGACGAGAGGGGGGATAACTCGCCCGACTGGCCCCCAGTTTAGGTGCATCGCAACCGGCCGCATTCACATACGGCAAGGCTCGGTTGAAAAAACCGAGTTCTGCACAACTTCGAGATGGCGATCAGGGCGTGCGCGCGGCGGTCAGCGGGCAGCCGCTCTCCTCGGGCTTCGCGTAGGCCTCGGCTCCCGGGATCGTCGCGAGCAGCCGGTAGAGGTCCCACTCGCTCTTCGACTCGGCCGGCTTCTTCACCTCGAACAGGTACATGTCGTGCACCATGCGGCCGTTCGGCAGCACCGTGCCGCCCTTGGCGAACACGTCGTCGACCGGCATGGCGTGCAGCTTCGCGTTGACCGCCTCTGTCTCGTCGGTGCCCGCCGCCTTCACGGCCTTGAGATATTGCAGGACCGCCGAGTAGGTCCCGGTGTGGATCATGTTGGGCATCTTGCCGGTGCGCTTCATGAAGCGCTGGCCGAAGGCGCGGGTCTCGTCGTTGAGGTCCCAGTACCAGCCCTCGGTCAGCGTCAGGCCCTGCGCGACCTGCAGGCCGAGGCCGTGCACCTCGGCGAGGGTGAAGAGCAGCGCCGCGAGGCGCTGCCCCCCTTGCGTGATGCCGTACTCCGCCGCCTGCTTGATGGCGTTGGAGGTGTCGAGCCCGGCATTGGCCAGACCGATCACCTTGGCGCCCGACCCCTGAGCCTGGAGCAGGAACGAGGAGTAGTCCTGCGCCGCCAGCGGATGGCGCACGGAGCCGACGACCTTGCCCCCCTTCGAGGTGACGTAGCGGGTGATCTCGGCCTCCAGCGAGTGGCCGAAGGCGTAGTCGGCGGTGAGCATGAACCAGGTGTTGCCGCCCTGCTGCACCAGGGCGCCGCCGGTGCCGACCGCGAGCGCGCGGGTGTCGTAGGCCCAGTGGTAGCCGTAGGGCGAGCACTGCTTGCCGGTGAGGTCGCTGGTTGCGGCCCCCGTCGTGATGGTGATCCGCTTCTTCTCCTTCGAGAGGCCCTGGACGGCGAGCGCCACCGAGGAGGTGGTCAGCTCCATGATGGCATCGACCTTGTCCCGGTCGTACCATTGCCGCGCGATGCCGGAGGCGATGTCCGGCTTGTTCTGATGGTCGGCCGAGACCAACTCGATCGGCGCGCCGTTCACGGAGCCGCCGAAATCCTCGACCGCCATGCGGGCCGCCTCGATCGAGGAGCGGCCGCCGAACTCGGCGTAGACGCCGGACTGGTCGTTGAGGATGCCGATGCGCACGGCCCCGTCCGAGATCGCCTGCGCGGCGGCCGGCCCCGCGACGAGCGGTGCGGCGATGAGTGCGGCGGCCAGCGCCCGGCCGTAACCCGGCCGTGGGATTGTCATGCGTTCCTCCGATGGGTCGTCTTCTCTGGGACGGCCTCGCCGCGCGAAACGTCGCGAATCGGACCGTCGCAACAGCCTAGGCCGCCATCGGGGCACTGCGCCAGCGGGGCCAGCGACAACAACGGCCGGTTGAAGGCTGCGCCGACGGATTTCGGGACGGCGCCGCGAATCGGGTGGAGGCGTCGCTTAACCACGGCGGTTAATCTTGCGTTTCGCCCTCCGATCCATGAAAAGCCCGGTGCTCCGGAAGCTGCGCCGTGCGGCGTCGGCGCGTGATGCCATCGCCCCGGGTCGAGGAAAGACGATCCCATGCTCGATTACGCGCAGGCGCGACGCCTGATGGTCGACTGCCAGCTGCGGACGTTCGACGTGAACGACAACGCGGTGCTGGACGCCTTCGATTCGGTCCCGCGGGAGCGCTTCGTGCCGCAGGGTCGCGAGGGCTTCGCCTATATCGACCAGACGCTTCGCTTCGGCGGGACGGGGCCCGACGCGCGCTGCCTGCCGGCCCCGATGGTGCTCGCCAGGATGATCCAGGCGCTCGCCCTCAAGCCCGGAGCACGGGCGCTCGACGTCGCCGGCGCCTACGGCTACGCGGCCGCGATCATGGCCCGCCTCGGGGTCTCGGCGACGGTGCTGGAGCCGGCGTCCGATCTCGCCGCCGGGGCGCGCGAGCGGCTCGCGGGCGAGGCCGAGGTGGTGGAGGGGCCGCTGGAGGCGGGCGTTCCCGCGCGTGCCCCGTACGACGCCGTACTGGTCAACGGCCGCGTCGAGGTACGGCCGCAGACCCTGCTGGACCAGCTCGCCGACGGCGGCCGTCTCGTCTGCGTGTTCGGGCCCGAACGCGCCGCCAAGGCGACGCTGTTCGTCCGGGCGGGGGACGCGTTCGGCTCGCGGCCGATCTTCGATGCGAGCCTCCCGGCACTCGTGGCCTTCGCCGAAGAGGCTGGCTTCGCCTTCTGACTAGGCAGGCGGACTGTCGCCTTTATACGCCACCCGGACAAGATTCAGGTGTGTGGCGTCGGACAGTCTGGGCCTCGTGGCCAAGCATCGATTAAGGTCAAGCCAGGGCGGGCTTGATCGGGTGTGCGCAGAGTACCGCGCAGCCGTCGCGTGTTGGCGGACATCCGAGACAATCGAGAAACCGCAAGGGCTGTTCGACGTGAGAAGACGTACACCTGAGACGCGTGCCGCGTTCCGGCTGGCCGGCCTCGCCGTCACCGCCGGCTTGTCGGTGGGAGTGGTCGGCATCGGGGCCGCTTCGGCGGAAACGCTGGAGAGCGCGCTCGCCAGGGCCTACGCGGGCAACCCGCAGTTGAACGCCAGCCGGGCGCTCACACGGGTGCGCGACGAGGACGTCGCCATCGCCCAGTCGGGCTACCGGCCGACGGTCGGCGTCAACGTCCAGGCCGGCGTCACGCAGACGGAGGGCAACACGCTCTCGACGCAGGCCGTCACGGGTGGGCGCGGCGGCCAGAACATCGCGATCCTGACCAAGCCCGCCTCCGCCGGCATCACCATCAACCAGAACCTGTTCAACGGGTTCCAGACCGACAACAACACCCGGCGCGCCGAGTCCGGCGTCTACAGCCAGCGCGAGACCCTGCGCTTCACCGAGTTGAGCACCCTGTACAGCGCCGTCCAGGCCTACATGAACGTGCTCTCGGACACCGCCACACTGGAGCTGCGCCGCAACAACGTCGAGGTTCTCGAGGAACAGCTCCGCCAGACCCGCGACCGCTTCAACGTCGGCGAGGTCACCCGCACCGACGTCGCCCAGGCGGAGGCCCGCCTCGCGGGCGCCCGCGCCGAGGTGAGCGCGGCCGAGTCGCAGCTGCGCACCAGCATCGGCATCTACCGGCAGGTGATCGGCGTCGAGCCGCGCCAGCTCGCGCCGGGCCGCCCGCTCGACCGCTACGTGCCGGCGAGCCTCGACGCGGCCATCGCGGTCGGGCTCAAGGAGCATCCGCAGATCCTCTCGGCACTCCACGCCGTCGACGCCTCCGAGGCGCAGGTGAAGGTGCTGGAGGGCGCGCTCGCGCCCCAGCTCAGCGTTCAGGGCTCGGTGCAGCAATTCTACGACCAGCAGATTCCGAACACCCAGGGCGTGGCCGCCTCGATCCTCGGCCGCCTGACCATCCCGATCTATCAGGGCGGCCAGGAATACGCCCAGATCCGGCAGGCCAAGGAGACGGTCGGCCAGACCCGCATCCAGGCCGAGTTCGTGCGCGACCAGATCCGCGCGCAGATCGTCAGCTTCTGGGGCAACCTCGAGGCGGCCAAGGCCCGCGTCATCGCCTCGCAGGCTCAGGTCCAGGCCAACGAGGTGGCGCTGAACGGCGTGCGCGAGGAGGCTCGCGTCGGCCAGCGCACCACCCTCGACGTGCTGAACGCCCAGCAGGAACTGCTCAACGCCCGCGTGAACCTCATCGTGGCGCAGCGAGACCGCGTGATCTTCTCCTACGGCGTGGTCCAGGCGATCGGCCGGCTGACCGCGCGCTACACCGCGGTGCCGGTGGCGCTCTACAGCCCCAAGACGCACTTCGATCAGGTGAAGGATCTCTGGTACGGGGTCGGCACGCCGGACGGCCGATAGACCCGCGGGGACAAGCGCGTTTTCCGCTGGACTGTGCTCCGGACGCGCTTGTTCGGTTAGCGAAGCGTGAAATACTGGCGCCGGCCGATACCGATCGGCGTCAGATCACCTCCCGAGCGCCGTCCGGATGAGTGCAGCGAGCCCCAAGATTCAGGACAAGACGGCGGAGAAGGCGCACGAGCCTTCGATGGAGGAGATCCTCGCCTCGATCCGGCGGATCATCGCCGACGATCAGGCGGCCAAGCCCGCCGAGCCGGCCCCGAAACCCACCGTGGTGCCCGAGCCCGACGACGTGCTCGACCTCGCCGAGTTCGCCGAGCCCGCGCCCAAGCCCGAACCGGCGTCAAAGCCCGCACCGGCCTCCAAGCCCGCGCCGCTCGATCCCGACCCGCTCGATTTCGGCGTCGAAGAACTCGATTTCGACGCGATCAGCGTCGAGCCGGATCCCGAGCCTGAGCCGCCCGCGGCTCCCCCGCCGCCTGCGCCGCCCCAGGCCCGCGCCCCCGAGCCGGTCTTCGCCGAGCCGGCGCCGGCCGAGCCCCTGATCTCGGCCGCGACCGATGCCAGCGTGAACAGCGCCTTCAACGCGCTCGCCCACACGGTGCTGTCGCGCAACGCCCGGACGCTGGACGACCTCGTCGCCGAGATGCTGCGGCCGATGCTGAAGGCGTGGCTCGACGACAACCTGCCGGTGATGGTCGAGCGGCTGGTCCGCGCCGAGATCGAGCGGGTCTCCCGCGGGCGCTGATCCCGCGCGAGATGGGCGTGCCGTGTTGACGGGACGCCCGCGACGGGTTGAAAGCGGGCAGCTTCCAGACACGCCCGCGATCGGCCCGTACACCCCATGATGGACAAGACCTTCGATCCCGCCGCCGTCGAGGCGCGCGTATCCGGCGCCTGGGAGGCCGAGGGCGCCTTCCGCGCCGGCCGCCCCGAGCGCGCGGGCGCCGAGCCCTACTGCATCGTCATCCCGCCGCCGAACGTGACGGGCACGCTCCATATGGGGCACGCCCTCAACAACACGCTGCAGGACGTACTCTGCCGCTTCGAGCGGATGCGCGGCAAGGACGTGCTCTGGCAACCGGGCACGGACCATGCCGGCATCGCCACGCAGATGGTCGTGGAGCGCAAGCTCGCCGCCGACGGCGAGCCGGACCGCCGCTCGCTCGGCCGCGAGGCCTTCCTGGAGCGGGTCTGGGCCTGGAAGGCGGAATCGGGCGGCGCCATCGTCAACCAGCTCAAGCGGCTGGGCGCCTCCTGCGACTGGTCGCGCGAGCGCTTCACCATGGACGAGGGCCTCTCGGCCGCCGTCCTCAAGGTGTTCGTGGACCTCCACGCGCAGGGGCTGATCTACCGCGACAAGCGGCTCGTGAACTGGGATCCGAAGTTCCAGACCGCGATCTCGGACCTCGAAGTTCAGCAGATCGAGACCAAGGGCAACCTCTGGCACTTCGACTACCCGGTCGTGGACGAGGGCGGCGCCGAGACCGGCGCGGTCATCACGGTCGCGACCACGCGGCCCGAGACCATGCTGGGCGACACGGCGGTCGCGGTCCACCCGGAGGACGAGCGCTACACGGCCCTCGTCGGCAAAAGGGTGCGCCTGCCCCTGGTCGGCCGCCTGATCCCGATCGTGGCGGATACATATTCCGATCCCGAGAAGGGCACCGGCGCGGTGAAGATCACCCCGGCGCACGACTTCAACGACTTCGAGGTCGGCAAGCGCCACGGCTGCGCGCTGATCAACGTGCTCGACCCCGAAGCGCGCATCCTCATCGACGGCAACGCGGCTTTCCTGGCCGATGCCGCGCCCGAGGCCGAGACGCTGGCGCTCCACGGCCTCGACCGGGCCGAGGCGAGGAAGCGCGTCGTCGCCCTGATGGAGGAGCGTGGCCGCCTGCGCCAGATCGAGCCGAACACCCACGCGGTGCCGCACGGCGACCGCTCGGGCGTCGTCATCGAGCCCTATCTGACCGACCAGTGGTACGTGAACGTCAAGCCGCTGGCCGAGCGCGCGCTCCAGGCGGTCCGCGACGGGCAGACCCGCTTCGTGCCGGACAACTACGAGAAGATCTTCTTCCAGTGGCTGGAGAACATCGAGCCCTGGTGCATCTCGCGCCAGCTCTGGTGGGGCCACCAGATCCCGGTCTGGTACGACGACGAGGGCGGCGTCTACGTCGCGCTGGACGAGGCCGGGGCGCTGGAGAAAGCCGAGGCCGCGCGCGGGCGCCCGGTCGCGCTCACCCGCGACCCGGACGTCCTCGACACGTGGTTCTCCTCGGGCCTCTGGCCGTTCTCGACGCTCGGCTGGCCCGAGAGCACGCCGGAACTCGCCCGCTTCTACCCGACCAGCACCCTCGTCACCGGCAAGGACATCCTGTTCTTCTGGGTCGCCCGCATGATGATGCTGGGCCTGCACGTCACCGACCGGGTGCCCTTCGCGACCGTCTACCTGCACACGCTGGTGCGCGACGCGTCCGGCGCCAAGATGTCGAAGTCGAAGGGCAACGTGGTCGATCCGCTCGGGCTGATCGATCAGTACGGCGCCGACGCGCTGCGCTTCACGCTCGCCGCGATGGCCGCGCAGGGGCGCGACATCAAGCTCGCGGTCAACCGCGTCGAGGGCTACCGCAACTTCGCGACCAAGCTCTGGAACGCCGCCCGCTTCGCCGAACTCAACGGCTGCCGGCTCGATCCCGCCTTTCGGCCGGAGGCCGTGCGCCAGCCGGTCAACCGCTGGGCGCTCGGAGAGGCCGCCCGCGCGGTCGCGGAGGTCGAGGGCGCGCTCGACGCCTACCGCTTCAACGACGCGGCCACCGCCGCCTACCGCTTCGTCTGGAACATCTTCTGTGATTGGTACCTAGAGCTGGCCAAGCCCGTGCTCCAGGGTGAGGGCGTCGAGGCCGGCCTGAAGGCCGAGACGCAGGCGAGCGTCGCCTTCCTGATCGACCAGATCGCCAAGCTCCTGCACCCGTTCATGCCCTTCCTCACGGAGGAGCTCTGGGCGATCAAGGGCGCGGACCTGCCCGGGCGCGGCCTGCTGGCGCTGGCCCCCTGGCCGGCGCTCGCCGGTCTCGCCGACGCGGGGGCCGAGGCGGAGGTCGGATTCGTGGTCGATCTCGTCACGGAGGTGCGCTCGGCCCGCTCCGAGACGAGCGTGCCGGCCGCCGCCCAGGTGCCGCTGGTGATCGTCGGTGCGAGCCCCGAGGTGCGGGCCCGGATCGAGGCATGGCGCGACACGCTGGTGCGCCTCGCCCGCCTCTCGGAGATCGCCTTCGCGGACGCCGCCCCGAAGAACGCCGTGCAACTGCTCGTGCGCGGCAGCGTCGCCGCGCTGCCGCTGGAGGGGATCGTCGATCTGGCCGCCGAGGTCGCGCGCCTCCGGAAGGAGGCCGCCAAGGCCGAGGGCGAGATCCGCAAGATCGACGGCAAGCTCGGCAACGCGGACTTCATCGCACGCGCACCCGAGGAGATCGTGGAGGAGAACCGCGAGCGCCGCGAGGCGGAAAGCGAGCGGCTGGCCAAGATCCGAGAGGCGCTGACGCGGCTGGAGGGCTGAGGCCTCAGCCCGCGAACTTGAGCCCCGCGATCCCCGCCACGATCAGCCCGATGCAGGCGATCCGGGCGGCGGTCGCGGGCTCGCCGAACAGGACGATGCCGAGGATCGCGGTGCCGACCGCGCCGATGCCGGTCCAGACCGCGTAGCCGGTCCCGACCGGCAGGGTGCGCAGCGCGATCGCGAGCAGAACCACGCTCGCCGCCATCGCGGCGAGGGTCAGCACCGAGGGCACGATCTTCGTGAAGCCCTCCGTGTATTTGAGGCCGATAGCCCAGCCGGTCTCGAGCAGACCGGCGACGAGGAGGAGGATCCAGGCCACGTGTCGGCGTCTCCCAGGGTTGCGCGCGCTGTTTGCGCGACGGGAGCGCCCGAACCAAGCCCGAACCTGACCAAACCGTAATGCGCCCGCCACCGGTGGGTCAGGGGCAGGGGTCTAGGACAGCGTCATCGCCGCCCGCGCGGCGCACAGCTTTCCGACCGGAGACCCCGATGCCCGAGACCCGTACCCACCGCCGCGCCCTCGCCTCCGTGGCCGCAGCCGCGCTTCTGGCGGGCGGCGCGATCGGCGGCGCCTACCTGCCGGCCGCCACCCCGGCCTACGCGCAGGCCCTGCCCAAGACCCCGATCGAGGCCCCCGAGCACCCGCCGGGCTCGTTCGCCAACATCGTCGACAAGGTGAAGCCCGGCGTCGTCTCGGTGAAGGTCAAGCTCGACGACACCGCCAGCATGGACGACGACGACGGCCCCAGCCAGGGCGGCCGCAACATGCAGAACGTGCCGCCGCAGCTGCGCGAGTTCTTCCGCCGCTTCGGCCAGAACGGCGGGCCGGGCGGCCAGCAGCAGCGGGGCGGCAGCCGCGGCGCCGTAGGCTCGGGCTTCATCATCTCGGCCGACGGCTACGTGGTGACGAACAACCACGTCGTGGACCACGGCAAGACCGTGCAGGTCACCCTCGACGACGGCCGCACCCTCGACGCCAAGGTCATCGGCAAGGATTCCAAGACCGACATCGCCCTTCTGAAGATCAAGGAAGCCGGCAGCTACCCCTACGTCCAGTTCGGCAAGGGCGCGCCGCGCGTCGGCGACTGGGTGGTGGCGATCGGCAACCCGTTCGGCCTCGGCGGCACGGTGACGGCGGGCATCGTCTCGGCCCGCGGCCGCGACATCGGCGCCGGGCCCTACGACGACTTCCTGCAGATCGATGCGCCCATCAACAAGGGCAACTCGGGCGGCCCCACCTTCAACGTCAACGGCGAGGTGGTGGGCGTGAACACCGCGATCGCCTCGCCCTCGGGGGGCAGCGTCGGCCTCGCCTTCGCGATCCCGGCCGAGACGGTGCAGGCCGTGGTCGAGCAGCTGCGCACGGACGGCAAGGTCGCCCGCGGCTATCTCGGCGTGCAGGTCCAGCCCGTGACGCAGGACATCGCCGAGGGCCTCGGTCTGGCGAAGCCCAAGGGCGCGCTCGTCGATCACGCCGAGGACGGCACGCCCGCCGCTAAGGCGGGCCTGAAGTCCGGCGACGTGATCGAGAAGGTCAACGGCGACCCGATCAACGATGCGAAGGAGCTGTCGCGCAAGATCGCCGGCCTCAAGCCCGGCGCGAAGGTCGATCTCGCCTACCTCCGCGGCGGCAAGGCCGACACCGCGACGGTGACGCTCGGCTCGCTGCCGAGCGACGGCAAGGTGGCGAGCCGGGGCGATTCGGAAACGAACGGGCAACCGCGGCTGGGCCTCAGCCTCGCGCCGGCCTCCGAGGTGGGCCTCGCCGACCAGGGCGTCGCGGTGGTCGAGGTCGATCCGGACGGGCCGGCCGCCGCCAAGGGCATCGAGCAGGGCGACCTGATCCTGGATGTCGGCGGCCAGAGCGTCAGCAAGCCCTCGGAGGTCGCGGCGCAGATCCGTTCGGCCGAGAGCGCCGGCCGCAAGGCGGTGCTGATGCGGGTGAAGAGCGGCAAGGGCGTCACCCGCTTCGTCGCGGTGCAGCTCAACAAGGCGGGTTGAGGCCGCTCCCGCCTCAGGATCCACGGGAAGGCGCCGACCGGCAGCGGGCGGCGCCTTCCGCGCGTTCGGCCCCTATTCAGCGGCGCCGGGCACGGTCTACATCGGTGCCATGCGCGCCGCACCGCTCCTCCTCGCTTTCGCCTGCCTCGCCGCTCGGCCGGCGCGGGCCGATTCCTGCGACGCGCTCGCGGCCCGGGTGATCCGCGTCACTGGCGCCTCGCTCGCCGGCCGGGCGGAGCCGGGCGCGGTGTTCCGGGCGGCGCATGCCGACCGGATGAGCCTGGATTGCCGGGCCCCCGCCCGCATCGTGATCGGCTCGGGCGAACGCCGGCCGCCCGTCGGCTGGTTCACGCTGGTCGGGCTCGCGGCCGAGGCGCTGGGCAAGGCCCGGCTCCGGGACGCGCAGGCGGCAGCGCTCAACCTCCACCAGGACTCGCTGCTCGCCGAGGTGCCGATGCAGGCGCGCGTCGGCGGCGTGATCCTGCGCTGCGATACAGGCCCGCGCGCCGTGGGCCTCGCGGGTTTCGTCAGCCTCTGCGTGGTCGAGCGGCGCGACGGCCGCCCGCGCAAGGGCTCCCTCGTGCGCAAGGCCGCCCTTCCGCGGGCGCTCGCGCCCGGCTAGACCGGCCGCATGTCGGATACAGCCTCGAACACCCCCACCGTCGTGAAGGTCGGCAGCGCCGCCTTCGGCAACCACCTGCCCCTCGCGCTCATCGCCGGCCCGTGCCAGTTGGAGAGCCGCGACCACGCCCTCGAGATCGCCGCGGCGCTCAAGGCGATGGCGGAGGCGCGCGGGATCGGGCTCGTCTTCAAGGCCTCCTTCGACAAGGCCAACCGCACGTCCGGCTCGGCCGCGCGCGGTCTCGGCCTGGAGGGCGCGCTGCCGATCTTCGCCGAGATCCGCGAGAGGCTGGGCCTCCCGGTGCTCACCGACGTGCACGCGGCCGAGCAATGCGCGCCGGTCGCCGAGGTTGTGGACGTGCTCCAGATCCCGGCCTTCCTCTGCCGCCAGACCGACCTGCTACTCGCCGCCGCGCGAACCGGCCGGGCGGTCAACGTGAAGAAGGGTCAGTTCCTCGCCCCCTGGGACATGCGGCATGTGGCGGCCAAGGTCACGGAGGCGGGCAACCCGAACGTCATCGTCACGGAGCGCGGCGCGTCCTTCGGCTACAACACCCTCGTCTCCGACATGCGCAGCCTGCCCATCATGGCCAAGGTCACCGGCGGCGCGCCCGTGGTGTTCGACGCGACCCATTCGGTGCAGCAGCCCGGCGGACAGGGGGCGAGCTCGGGCGGCCAGCGCGAGTTCGTCGCCGTGCTGGCCCGGGCCGCGGTCGCGGTCGGGGTTGCGGGCGTCTTCATCGAGACCCATCCCGATCCCGATCGGGCTCCCTCGGACGGGCCCAACATGGTGGCGCTGGCGGACATGCCGGCGCTCCTCGACGAACTCCTGGCCTTCGACCGGCTGGCGAAGGCACGGCCCGACGCCTGAGGCGCGGACCGAGGGTCAGCGCGCCGGGACTAGCACGTGGGCGCGCAGGGGCTGCGTCAGGCGGTAGCCGTCCTCTCCGGGCGCCGCCGCGCCCTCGAAGGCGGCGCGGATCCCCGCCGGGTCTGCCGCGATCGCCGCCTTGCGGGCGGGATCGACGGCCGTCACCCGGTCCAGGAAGGCCGCGAGGTCGGGAAAGGTCTCGTGCCGCTCGAAGGTGACGTCGCGGGGGCAGGAGAAGGCGCCCGAGGCGATCGCCGCCGCGATGGCCGCCTGCGCCGCCGCCCGGATCGCGGTCTCGTCCTCGATGGGTCTGAGCGCCGCGAAGAAGCTTCCGGCGGCCAGCGGCTCGACCACGACGATCGGGCGGCCCGGACCGACGACGCGCGCAGCCTCCGCGAGCGCGGACTCCGGTCCGGGCACGTGGTGGAGGGCGTTGAGGATCACGGCGCCGTCGAAGGTGCCGTCGGCGAACGGCATGGCCTCGGCCGAGGCCCGCTCGAACCGGGCGTCCGGCACCCGGGCCGCGGCGGCCCGGATCGCGGCCTGGCCCGGATCGATCCCTGTCACCGCAGCGCCCCGCTCCGCGAGAGCTCTCGCCAGGACGCCCGACCCGCAACCGATGTCGAGGATCCGCCGCCCCTCGATCGGCGCGAAGGTCTCGAGGACGAGCGACAGGGTATCCATGCGGAAGTCTCCGTGGGGGCGCCCGATCCTAGAGCGTCCGTCGGCGACGTCCATGCGTGTGGAAGGAGGTTCGGAGTTCGGCGCGCCGAGGAGGGTTCTGCGTCGTCGGAACAAGGTGCGAAAGGGGTTCAGGCTCCGTTCATCTCGGCGGAACCCTGTCCTACCCGGTCGATAGGCGGCACCGTGCCAGTATTGCGAGAACGAAGACCGGCGGAACCCTCGCGCCGGATCGGCGTTGAATCCCCGAAATCGATCACTGATCGAGAAAGGATATCATGCGCAAGTTCGCCATCATCTCCGCCGCCGCTCTGACCCTCGGAACTCTCGCGACGACGGCGGCAGACGCCCGGCCGCGCGGCTATTATGGCCATGGCTACGCCCCGCACGCGGGCTACGGTTACGGACATCGCGGTCGCCGCGGCATCGGTACCGGCGCAGCTGTCGGCCTCGGCATCGCGGGCCTTGCGGCGGGTGCGATCGCGGCTGGCGCGGCGCGGGACGCCTACGCCCGGGACGGCTATTACGGCCGCCCGGCCTACGGTTACGGCGGCCCGGCCTATGGGTACGGCTACGGCTACTGAGCCGACACCCACAGGGTTGAATGAAGGGCGACCGGCGCGAGCCGGTCGCCTTTTTCGTGCGCTCTAGCGTCCGCGGTAGGGTGGCACTCCGGGGTCGGGCAGCCAGACCGTCTTCGGCGGTTCGCCGGTCTGCCAGAACACGTCGATCGGAATGCCGCCGCGCGGGTACCAGAATCCGCCGATCCGCAGGTAGCGCGGCTCCAGGAGTTCGGAGAGCCGCTTGCCGATGGCAACGGTGCAATCCTCGTGGAAGGCGCCGTGGTTGCGGAAGGCACCGAGATAGAGCTTCAGCGCCTTCGATTCGACAAGCCATCGGTCGGGCACGTAGTCGATCACCAGGATCGCGAAGTCCGGCTGGCCGGTGACGGGACAGAGCGAGGTGAATTCCGGCGCGGTGAAGCGGGCGCAGTAATCCGTGTCGGGATGCGGGTTCGGGACACGGTCGAGGCGGGCTTCCTCAGGCGAGGTGGGCAGGGGCGTGGCCTGCCCGAGCTGGAGCGTATCGTTCGTCATCCGACCGCTATACCCCGCGGGCCGCGCCGTTGCATCAACGGCCGGGGCGGGGCAGCCGCGCGCCACCCGACGACGCGCGCCAGGGGCAGGTATCCAACGCACGGCTTGCCGGACCGCCGAGGTTGGACAATAAGCCCGGCGACCACGCGCCGCGGGCCCGTCGCCGATTCGTGGCGCCGCGGCGCGCCGACGCAGACAGGGGAGGGGATTTCCATGACCGCGATCACCAACATCGCCGCCCGCGAGATCCTGGACAGCCGGGGCAATCCGACCGTCGAGGTCGACGTGCTTCTGGAGGACGGCTCCTTCGGGCGCGCCGCGGTGCCGTCGGGCGCCTCGACCGGCGCGCACGAGGCGGTCGAGCTGCGCGACGGCGACAAGGGACGCTACGGCGGCAAGGGGGTGCTCAACGCCGTCCAGGCGGTGCAGACCGAGATCCTCGACGCGATCGGCGGCATGGATGCGGAGGATCAGGTCGCCGTCGACGAGGCGATGATCCATCTCGACGGCACCCCGAACAAGGCGCGGCTCGGCGCCAACGCGATCCTGGGCGTCTCGCTCGCCGTGGCCAAGGCCGCCGCCGAGACCTCGGGCCTGCCGCTCTACCGCTACGTCGGCGGCGTTCAGGGCCGGGTGCTGCCGGTGCCGATGATGAACATCATCAACGGCGGCGCGCACGCCGACAACCCGATCGACTTCCAAGAATTCATGATCATGCCCGTCGGCGCCGACTCGCTGGCCGAGGCGGTGCGCATGGGCGCCGAGGTGTTCCACACCCTCAAGAGCGCCCTGAAGAAGGCCGGACACAACACCAATGTCGGCGACGAGGGCGGGTTCGCCCCGAACCTCCCCTCGGCCGAGGCCGCGCTCGACTTCGTGATGGAGTCGATCCAGGCCGCCGGCCTGAAGCCCGGCCAGGACGTGGTGCTGGCCCTCGACTGCGCCGCCACCGAGTTCTTCAAGGACGGCGCCTACCACTACGAGGGCGAGGGCCGCACGCGAGCGATCGAGGAACAGGTCGATTACCTCGCGGAGCTGGTCTCCAAGTACCCGATCCTGTCGATCGAGGACGGCATGTCCGAGGATGACTGGCAGGGTTGGAAGCTGCTCACCGACAAGATCGGCAGCCGCTGCCAGCTCGTCGGCGACGATCTCTTCGTGACCAATGTCGAGCGCCTGTCGCGCGGCATCGAGAGCGGCACCGGCAACTCGATCCTGATCAAGGTCAACCAGATCGGCTCGCTCACCGAGACGCTCGCCGCCGTCGATATGGCCCAGCGCGCCGGCTACACCGCGGTGATGTCGCACCGCTCCGGCGAGACCGAGGACTCGACCATCGCGGATCTGGCGGTCGCCACGAATTGCGGACAGATCAAGACCGGCTCGCTCGCCCGTTCCGATAGACTGGCCAAGTACAACCAGCTCATCCGCATCGAGGAGGGCCTCGGGCCGCAGGGGCGCTACGCCGGCCGCCAGGCGATCAAGCAGCTCGGCCGCTGAGCCGTCGGCCTGCGGTCCTTCGAGCCCCCGGCGTCAGCGAGGCCGGGGGCTTTCGCGTTCTCCAAGACATCCTGACGGACATCCCGGCTGCGTTAGGGCATTCGTAACCTTGCCGCGGGATGGTCGGGGCATGGTCGTCCGTCGCCGCGTCAGAATGGTCGTGCTCCCGCTCGCTCTCTGGAGCGTGTCGGCACTCGTCGTGGGTTACTTCGTCACGCAGGCCGAGAACGGCAACCGCGGGCTGGAAGCCAAGCGCACGCTCAAGATCCAGGCCTACGGGCTCGCGCAGGAACTCGCCGCCGCCAAGGCCGAGCGCGCAACCTGGGAACACCGGGTCGCCCTGTTGCGGAGCGAGCAGATCGACCGCGATCTGCTCGAGGAACGCGCCCGCGTCGTACTCGGACGGGTTCATGCAAACGATGTGGTTGTGATCACGCCGTAAGCCCGAAACTAGAGGTGGTATCGCCCTGACAACCATGCATGGCTGTCAGAGGGGCGCCACTCGCAATCGCGGTCGTCCTGGCCTAAACCGAGCCCCGAAACGGTCATATTCCGGGGAGCGAAGCATGGACGCCGGCAAGGACGCCGCGAAGGACGCGGCGCAGGCGAAGCCTGAGGCGACCAAGGATGGCGCGGAGGCGGCGCACCGGCCCGCCCCGAACGCTCCGCAGTTCACCCGTGACGAGGACCTTCACGCCTACCGCGAGATGTTGCTGATCCGCCGCTTCGAGGAGAAGGCGGGCCAACTCTACGGCATGGGCCTGATCGGCGGCTTCTGCCACCTCTACATCGGCCAGGAAGCCGTCGTCATCGGCATGCAGATGGCCTCGGTCGAGGGTGATCAGGTCATCACCGGGTACCGCGACCACGGCCACATGCTCGCCACCGGCATGGAGAGCCGCGGCGTGATGGCCGAACTCACCGGCCGCCGTGGCGGCTACAGCCGCGGCAAGGGCGGCTCGATGCACATGTTCAGCCGCGAGAAGCAGTTCTTCGGCGGCCACGGCATCGTCGGCGCTCAGGTCGCACTCGGCACTGGCCTCGCCTTCGCGGACGCCTACCGGGAGAACGGCAAGGTCAGCCTCACCTACATGGGTGACGGGGCGGCCAACCAGGGCCAGGTCTACGAGAGCTTCAACATGGCGGCCCTCTGGAAGCTGCCGGTCGTCTACGTGATCGAGAACAACCGCTACGCCATGGGCACCTCGGTCGCCCGCGCCTCGGCGCAGACGGACTTCTCGAAGCGCGGCCTCTCCTTCGGCATCCCGGGCGAGCAGGTCGACGGCATGGACGTGCGCACCGTGCGCGAGGCGGCGACCCGCGCCATCGAGCACGCCCGCTCCGGCCAGGGCCCCTACATCCTCGAGATGCAGACCTACCGCTACCGCGGCCACTCGATGTCCGACCCGGCCAAGTACCGGTCGAAGGACGAGGTCTCGAAGATGCGCGACGAGCACGATCCGATCGAGATGGTGCGCAAGCGCTTGATCGAGTTGCACGGCGTCGACGAATCCGAGTTGAAGGCGACCGACGCCAAGGTGCGCGAGATCGTCAACGACGCGGCCGAGTTCGCCACCAACGATCCCGAGCCGGATCCCTCCGAGCTGTGGACCGACATCCTGCTGGAGGCGAGCGCCTGACCGGCGCTCTCCAGCACGCACGCAATAGCCGCCCGCCTCACTGGCCGCCCCGCCGCCCCACGACAGAGCAGAACATGGCGACCGACATCCTGATGCCCGCCCTCTCTCCGACCATGGAGGAGGGCAAGCTGGCGAAGTGGCTGAAGAAGGAGGGCGACACGGTCAAATCCGGCGACGTGCTCGCCGAGATCGAGACCGACAAGGCCACGATGGAGGTCGAGGCCATCGACGAGGGCGTGCTCGCCAAGATTCTGATCGCGGAGGGCACCGAGGGGGTCGCCGTCAACACGCCGATCGCGATCATCGCCGGCGAGGGCGAGGATGTGGCTGCCGCCGCGGCTTCCGGGGGCAAGGGCAAGCCCAACGGCGCCGCCCAGGGCGGCCAGCCGGCCCCGACGCCCGATATGCAGGCCGAGGGACTGGCCGAGAAGCCGGCGCCCGCCGCCAAGACGGGCGACGACGCCCAGCGCGCTCCGGCCGCGCCCGCCACCATCACCAACAAGGCCAAGGAGCCGGTGATGGAGGAGTTCCCGGCCGGCACCGAGATGGTGACGATGACCGTGCGCGAGGCGTTGCGCGACGCCATGGCCGAGGAGATGCGCCGCGACGGCGACGTCTTCATCATGGGCGAGGAGGTCGCCGAGTACCAGGGCGCCTACAAGGTCACCCAGAACCTGCTGCAGGAGTTCGGCGCGCGGCGCGTGGTCGACACCCCCATCACCGAGCACGGTTTTGCCGGCATCGGCGTCGGCGCGGCCCTGTCGGGCTTGAAGCCGATCGTCGAGTTCATGACCTTCAACTTCGCCATGCAGGCGATCGACCACATCATCAACTCGGCCGCCAAGACGCTCTACATGTCGGGCGGCCAGCTCGGCTGCCCGATCGTGTTCCGGGGCCCGAACGGCGCCGCCGCCCGCGTGGGTGCCCAGCACAGCCACGACTACGCCGCCTGGTACTCGAACGTGCCCGGCCTCAAGGTGATCGCGCCCTACACGGCCTCCGACGCGAAGGGCCTGCTCAAGGCCGCGATCCGCGATCCGAACCCGGTGATCTTCCTCGAGAACGAGATCCTGTACGGCCAGTCCTTCCCGGTGCCGAAGCTCGATGACTTCGTGCTGCCGATCGGCAAGGCCCGGGTGCACCGCCAGGGCTCGGACGTCACCATCGTGTCCTTCGCCATCGGCATGACCTACGCGCTCAAGGCCGCGCAGGCGCTGGCCGAGCAGGGCATCGAGGCCGAGGTGATCGACCTGCGCACGATCCGCCCGATGGACACCGACACGGTGGTCGAGTCGGTCAAGAAGACCGGCCGCTGCATCACGGTCGAGGAGGGTTTCCCGCAATCCGGCATCGGCGCCGAGATCGTGGCCCGCCTGATGGTCGACGCCTTCGACTACCTCGACGCGCCGGTGATCCGCATCACCGGCAAGGACGTCCCGATGCCCTACGCGGCCAATCTCGAGAAGCTCGCGCTGCCCTCCGTGGCCGAGGTCGTCGAGGCCGCCAAGAGCGTCTGCTACAAGTAGGCCCGCGCGCCGCTCATCCCCCGCGCCTCCGCGCGGGGCGACACCGAGAGGGCTGCCAGCCATGAGCCAAGCGTTCGAGGAACTCTCCGTGCCCCCCGACGTCGCCGAGAACGGCGGCGTCGAGGTTCTGCGCGCCATCGTGGTGGACGGCGCGGTCAGCGTCGCCCTGCGGCGCTCCTTCGACGATCCGGCGACCTGGGGCCGCCTCCTCATGGACCTCGCCCGGCAGGCCGCTCGCGCCTACGCGCTGGAGACCGAGATGTCGGAGGAGGAGGCGTTCGAGCGCATCCGCGCGGGAATCGAGGCGGACAGCCTCGATTCCGGCGACCTCAACTAGCGGCGACTGCCCCATGGGAGCGCCCGCCCACCGACCCGCGACCTACGCCGACCTCCAGGCCGTGCCGGAGCATCTGGTCGCGGAGATCATCGACGGCGCGCTGGAGACGCATCCCCGTCCGCGCCCGAGACATGCCGTCGTCGCCGCTGAATTGACCGCCGAGCTGGTTCCGCCTTTCGGTCGCGGGCGCGGTGGCCCCGGCGGATGGATTTTCATGGTCGAGCCCGAACTGCATCTCGGGACGCAGGTCGTGGTGCCGAACATCGCTGGGTGGCGTCGCTCCCGCCTGCCGACAGAACCCGAAACGGCCTTCATCGAGACGCCGCCGGACTGGGTCTGCGAGATCCTGTCGCCGTCGACCACCCGGATCGACCGGGGGCCGAAGCGCCGCATCTACGCTGAATTCGGCGTCGGCCATCTCTGGCTGCTCGATCCGACGGCCGGCCTGCTCGAATCCTTCACCCTGACCGAGGGCACGTGGCGCCTCGACGGCACCGTCCAGCGCGGTGAGACCGTGGCACTGCCGCCCTTCGATGCCGTCCCGTTCCCGCTCGACGACCTGTTCGCCTTCGACGATCCGGCCGCCCCGTCACCGTCCGAGACCTGAGACCATGCCGATCAACGTCCTGATGCCCGCCCTCTCCCCCACGATGGAGAAGGGCAACCTCGCCAAGTGGCTCAAGAAGGAGGGCGACGCGATCAAGTCCGGCGACGTGCTGGCCGAGATCGAGACCGACAAGGCCACGATGGAGGTCGAGGCCATCGACGAGGGCGTCCTCGCCAAGATCGTGGTGCCGGAGGGCACGGCGGACGTGCCGGTCAACGACCTGATCGCGATCATCGCGGGCGAGGGCGAGGACGTCTCCGCAGCGGCCGCGGGCGGCGGCGCCGCGCCGAAGGCCGAGGCCAAACCCGCCGCCGAGGCGCCGAAATCCGATGCCGGGCAGAACACCACGCCGGGCGACGGCCACATGTCCTACGCCCGCGTGAACGAGGCGCCGGACGCCGCGAAGCCCGCCGCGGGTGGCGGACAGGCCGCCGCCCCGGCCTCCTCGGGAGGTCGCGTCTTCGCCTCGCCGCTGGCGCGCCGCATCGCCAAGCAGGAGGGCGTCGATCTCGCCGCCGTCCAGGGCTCGGGCCCGCACGGCCGCATCATCGCCCGCGACGTGCAGGAGGCGAAGGCCTCCGGCGCCACCAAGGCGGCCCCGGCCCCTGCTCACCAGGCCGCCGAGACCCCGAAGGCCGCAGCCCCCGCGCCGAAGGCCGCTCCGGCCGGCGGCGCGCCCGCCGGGCTCAGCCTCGATCAGGTGCGGGGCTTCTACCAGAAGGACGCCTACGAGGAGGTTCCCCTCGACGGCATGCGCAAAACCATCGCCAAGCGCCTCACCGAGGCGATGCAGGTGGCCCCGCACTTCTACCTCACTGTCGATTGCGAGCTCGACGCGCTGATGAAGCTGCGCGAGACGCTGAACGGCTCGGCCGGCAAGGACCGGGACGGCAAGCCGCTGTTCAAGCTCTCGGTCAACGACTTCGTCATCAAGGCGATGGGCCTCGCACTGACCCGCGTGCCGGCCGCCAACGCGGTCTGGGCCGAGGACCGGATCCTGCGCTTCAAGCACGCCGAGGTCGGCGTGGCGGTGGCCATCGACGGCGGCCTGTTCACCCCGGTCATCCGCCGGGCCGACGAGAAGACGCTCTCGGCCATATCGAACGAGATGAAGGACTTCGCGGCCCGCGCCCGCGCCAAGAAGCTGAAGCCCGAGGAGTACCAGGGCGGCGTCACCTCCGTGTCCAACCTCGGCATGTTCGGGATCAAGCACTTCACCGCGGTGATCAACCCGCCGCAATCCAGCATCCTGGCGGTGGGTGCGGGCGAGAAGCGCGTCGTGGTGAAGGACGGCCAGCCGACCGTCGCCCAGGTGATGACCTGCACGCTGTCCTGCGACCACCGCGTGCTCGACGGGGCGCTGGGCGCCGAACTGGTCTCGGCCTTCAAGGGGCTCATCGAGAACCCGATGGGCATGCTGGTCTAAGGCGCGCGGGGGAAGAGCGACATGTCCGACACCTACGACATCCTCGTCATCGGCGCGGGCCCCGGCGGCTACGTCACGGCGATCCGCGCGGCGCAGCTCGGCTTCAAGACGGCCGTGGTCGACCGCGAGCATCTCGGCGGCATCTGCCTGAACTGGGGCTGCATCCCCACCAAGGCGCTGCTGCGCTCGGCCGAGATCTACCACTACATGCAGCACGCCTCCGATTACGGGCTCTCGGCCAAGGAGGTCTCGTTCGATGCCGCCGCGATCGTGAAGCGCTCGCGCGGCGTCTCCGGCCGGCTCAACGGCGGCGTCGGCATGCTGCTCAAGAAAAACAAGGTCGACGTGATCTGGGGCGAGGCCACGGTCGAGTCCGTCGCCAAGGGCAACGAGCCCGGCAAGGTCACCGTGAAGGAGACCAAGCGCGCGGAGGCCCCGAAGGGCGCCAAGGGGGCCGGCAGCTACAGCGCCAAGCACATCATCCTGGCGACCGGTGCGCGCCCGCGCGCGATCCCCGGCATCGAGCCCGACAAGAAGCAGATCTGGACCTACTACGAGGCCATGGTGCCGGAGGCGATGCCGAAGTCCCTGCTCGTGATGGGCTCGGGCGCGATCGGTATCGAGTTCGCCTCGTTCTACCGCACCATGGGCGCCGAGGTGACGGTTGTGGAGCTGCTGCCGCAGATCCTGCCCGTCGAGGACGCCGAGATCGCCGGCATGGCCCGCAAGCGCTTCGAGAAGCAGGGCATCAAGATCCTCACCGGTGCCAAGGTGACGAAGGTCGAGAAGGGCGCGAACGCCGTCACGGCGACGATCGAGGGCTCAGACGGCAAGAGCCAGCAGATCTCGGCCGAGAAGCTGATCTCGGCGGTGGGCGTCGTCGGCAACATCGAGAATCTTGGCCTCGAGAAGCTCGGCGTGAAGACCGACCGTGGCACCATCGTCACGGACGGGCTCGGACGCACCAACGTGCCGGGCCTCTACGCGATCGGCGACGTCGCAGGCCCGCCGATGCTCGCCCACAAGGCCGAGCACGAGGGCGTCATCTGCGTCGAGACCATCAAGGGTCTGCACACGCACCCGATGGACAAGGGCAAGATCCCGGGCTGCACCTATTGCCACCCGCAGATCGCCAGCGTCGGCCTTACCGAGGCCAAGGCCAAGGAGCAGGGCTTCCAAGTCAAGGTCGGCCGCTTCCCCTTCGCGGGCAACGGAAAAGCCATCGCGCTCGGCGAGCCGGACGGCCTGATCAAGACGATCTTCGACGCCAAGACCGGCCAGCTGCTCGGCGCCCACATGATCGGCGCCGAGGTAACCGAGCTGATCCAGGGCTATGTCGTCGCGATGACGCTGGAGAGCACCGAGGAAGAGCTGATGCACACGGTCTTCCCGCATCCGACGCTCTCCGAGATGATGCACGAGAGCGTGCTCGACGCCTACGGGAAGGTGATCCACACCTGAGCCGCGGTGGCCCGGCCAGGCCCGATCGGTCACGCGGTCCGGTCTGGCCCTCCGACGCAACCGGCGGTCGTGTCGTCAGATTTCGCGCGCTCGGCTTCGCCCGGCGCGCGTGCCGGCGGCAAGCGGTTGCCCTGCCCGACGAAAAAGGCCCGTCAGCCGATGGGCTGACGGGCCTTCGCAGGGGCCACGCGTTCTCTTGTGCGTAGCGGGAGCATCCGGCCCGACCGGCCCTGCCGGACGGGGAACTCGACCGCCGCGCTCGAGGCGCCACTATCCCTGCAGGTTCCTGTTCGGCGGCGTGTCCTGATCCGGATCGGCGGTACGAGATGTCGGGACGCAGGAACCGTGACGGCTCATCGCAGGCCTCCTCTCTCAAGACCGACGCCCGATCTGGCGCCGAGATCCAGAGGCTAGATCGGTTTCGTGTCGGTTCGCAAGCCGTCTTTTCGTAGGACGGCGTCCGATCGCCGCTTGGGGAACGCGACGATCGCGGCTCGACGCGCTCACGGCAGCGCGATCAGGTTCCGCAGAAGGTTGGGCGGCAGCATCGTCCCGGCGCTGGTGATGATCCACGGCGTGCCCTCGCCGCTGCGCAGGGCGGTTGCGGCCTCCTCCAGCGCGAGGAGAAGGCTCGGCATCTCGCGGGGTTCGACCGCCTTGGCATCGATGCTGTGCGGCCAGACGGTCAGCGTCGCCGATCCGAGCAGCTCGCCGCGGCTCACGAGCCGGCGGCGCAGGAGGTTCCTGGCGACACGGGATCCTCGCTCGCAGGAGAGCTTATCCAGGCGATCGCTCCCTCGAGAGAACCAGCGTGTCCGCCTCATGCACAGCACAGGTTGTGCCAGTCCCGCTCCGAGACCTGCGGTCCGCCGGCTTGGCGGCGGAGAGCGGGCGCGTCTAAAATTTTCACCCGTACGGATCTGCGAGGAGTGATCATGAGCGATGTCGCGACCACCGCCCGTGGGCCGAGCTACGGCGACGTCGCGCGGGCCGCGGAGCGGATCCGCGGGGCGGCGCATCGGACGCCGGTGCTGACGTCCCGCACGGCCGACGCGCGCACCGGCGGCCAACTGTTCTTCAAGGCCGAGAACCTTCAGCGGGCCGGCGCCTTCAAGTTCCGCGGCGCCTACAACGCCATCGCGGCGCTCCCCGAGGATGCCCGTCGGCGCGGCGTGATCGCCTACTCGTCCGGCAACCACGCCCAGGCGATCGCGCTGGCGGCGCGGCTGCTCGGCGTGCCGGCCACCATCGTGATGCCGCTCGACGCGCCGGCCATGAAGGTCGCGGCGACCCGCGACTACGGGGCCGAGATCGTCACCTACGACCGCTACACGCAGGACCGCGAGGCGCTCGGCCGTGCCATCGCCGCCGAGCGGTCCCTGAGCCTGATTCCACCCTACGACCACCCGGACGTCATCGCCGGCCAGGGAACCCTGGCGCTGGAACTCATCGAGGAGACAGGACCGCTCGACATACTGGTCACCTGCCTCGGCGGCGGCGGCCAGCTTGCGGGCTGCGCGCTGGCCGCCGCCGAACTGATGCCGCGGGCCAGGGTCTACGGCGTCGAGCCGGAGGCCGGCAACGACGGCCAGCGCTCCTTCCGGGAAGGCCGGATCGTGCGGATACCGGTGCCGCAGACAATCGCGGACGGGGCCCAGACCACGCATCTGGGCGACCACACCTTTCCGATCATCGCGCGCCACGTCACCGACGTGCTCACCGTCTCGGACGCGCAGCTCGTCGAAACCATGCGCTTCTTCGCCGAGCGCATGAAGCTCGTCGTCGAGCCCACGGGCTGCCTCGCCGCGGCGTCCGTCCTCGGCGGCCTGCTGGACGTGCGCGACCTGCGGGTCGGCATCGTGATCAGCGGCGGCAACGTCGATCTCGCCAGCTTCGCCCGGCTCGTCGCCGGATGAGGCGCGCCGCGGGGCTCGTCCTGGGGGCGCTGCTGGCGCCCGCGCCGGCCGCGGGCGCGGAGGTCGCGGTCGATGCGGGCGTCTGGCCCTATGCGTCGGTGGGGAAGCTCAACGTCGTGCTCGGCGCCAACCGCCGCGCTTTCTGCAGCGCCACGCTGATCGCCCCGCGCCTCGTGCTGAGCGCCGCCCATTGCCTCTGGGACGGGCCGCGCACCCGCTGGGTCGGGCCGCGGAGCGTGCATTTCGTGGCCGGCTGGCGCCAGGGAACCTACAACGCCCACGCCGTCGCCGACCGCTACGTCACCGGTCCCGGCTACGCCTTCGGCACCACGGCGGCGGATTTCGCCAGGGACTGGGCCCTGATCGCGCTGGCCGAGCCCGTGGATCTCCGCCCGGTCCCGCTCGCGGGCGAGGGCGACGCTGCGGGGGGTCGGCGCGAGATCCGAAGGGCCGGCTACAGCCACGCCCGCGCCGAGCGCATGAGCGCGCAGGGCGAGTGCGCGGTGGAGGAGCAGCCGGACCCGCCGCTCCTGCTGCACGATTGCCGCGCGCTGCCCGGCGAGTCCGGCTCCGCCCTGCTGCGGCTGGGCGAGGACGGTCCCGCGGTGATCGGCGTGCTGGTGGCGCGCCGGCCGGAAGGGGCGGGCGGGCGCTCGCTCGCCGTCCCGGTCCGCAGCTTCCGCGCCGAGGCGGAACGGATGCGCGCCGCCCTTTCCCCCGGCCGTTAACGAAACGGTAAGCCCCCCGCCACATCTCTGCCCCGAATCTGCACGCAAGCTTGAGCGTGGCTGAGGCAGGCCGGTTCGCGGCCGCATCCAGGATGCGGCGCGTGCGGGCGCGAGGGAACATCGGGAAGGGAGCGCGAGCGCATGCAGGGTGTGAGGACGGCGAAGACTGTATCCGGACTGGCGTTCATCCTGGCATGCGGCTGCCTCGGCGGCTGCAATACCGCAACGCCCCTGGTCACCGGATCGATTCCCGGCCGCAAGCCCGCGATGGCCGTCAACGAAACGGAGCGCGACTGCCTCGGGCGCGCCATGTACTTCGAGTCGAACCGCAGCGACCCCGAAGGGCTCCTCGCCGTCGGAACCGTGGTGATGAACCGGCTGGAATCGGCCGCGTTCCCGGGCGGCATCTGCGAGGTGGTGGGCCAGCCGCGCCAGTTCGCGGCGGGCGTCCTGACGAAGCCGATGAACGAGCCGAAGAGCCTGGAGAAGGTGGCGGACGTCGCCGACGCGGTCCTCGCGGGCGAGCGCCACCCGAAGGTGGGCCAGGCGATGTACTTCCACACCGCCGGGCACCGCTTCCCCTACAGCAACATGCACTACGTGGCGGTGGCGGGCGGCAACGCCTTCTACGAGAAGCGCAAGCCGGGCTCGCCCGTCGCGCTGGCCTATGCCGCCTCGCCGCCGCCCGTCGCGGCCCCGGTCCCGCTGCGGCAGGCCGAGCATCTCCCGCAGGGGCCGGCCCGCGACATCTGCACGGTCGCCGCCCTCGCGCAGGCCGGGCGGGCCGGCTGAGATCCTCCTCGACCGAGCGGGCCGCAGACGACGCATCCCCTCGTGCGCCATACGCGAAGAGGGGAGCGACGGGAGGCGAGGCGCCGCCGACAAGCCGTTCGCGACGGCGGCCGACGCCCCTCGGAACGAGAAGGAGCCGGTTCGGGCGCGAGGGCCCGAACCGGCTCCTGTCGTTTTCGCCACGGCGCGGCGAGGACGCACCTCGGCTTCGGCGGCCACGGCGCCGCGGGTCCGCGCCGAGCCGGAGGCCCTAATCCTGCCGGGCGCGCCGCGCCGCCTGCGCCATGCGGATGAGTTCGCGGGCGGTGAGACCGCGCTCGGTGTGCAGGATGACCTCGCCCCCTGGAAGCGGACGCGCCTTGGCGCTCCCGCTGGCCTCGATCCGTGTGTCGCGCTCGCGCATCGTCCGCCGCAACCTGACCGCCCGTTTCAACGCCGCAACCATCTTCGCTCCAGCCCGGATCACGCCGGGTTGGTTAACGAAATCGGTGCCGCTCGAACATTCTTGAAGCGCTCCGGCCATGCCCTACCCGGACCGGATCGGACGAGATTTTTTCGCGCTGCGAGATCCGCGCGACGGGCTCAGAGCGCGCGCGGCAGCGCGAGGATGTCGGCCATCGTGACGGGTCTGCCCATCTGGCCGCAGAGATGCAGGAGCGTGGTCTGCCGGAAGCGCAGGTCCCCGGTCACCTCGTCTCCGGCCCAGTCCGGCCGGGAGAAGGGCTGATCCTCCGCGTCCAGCTCGACCTCCGCCAGCACGATCCCGGCGAGGCTGCCGCCGAACTCGTCCACCACCCAGGTCAGGCCGTCATGGGGCACGCAGTGGCGCGTCTTCTCGATCACGCCGCCGACGCAGACCTCCCGGAGCATCGCCTCCGCGTCGGCGCAAGGTATCTCGTACTCGAATTCCGGGCGACCGATGCCGAGCCGCGCGCCCTTCACGGTGAGCCAGGCCCGGTCCTCGTCGAGGCGTACCCGAACCTTGCCGCGCCCGAACTGGCCGACCAGCCCGTCGCGAAGGCCGCGCCGTCCCGTGGCGGACGCGCGCCACCCCTCGTGGGCGACCAGGAACTTCCGCTCGATCTCGAAACGCATCCGGAACTCGGGCAGCCTCGTGTCGGCGGATGGTTCGGGAGCGTCCCGCCGGGACGTGGGCTGACTAAGCCGTTCCGGCGTGCGCTGACAACCCGTGCCGGAGCACGCCGATTCAACGCGCGCTGCCGGCTGCGTGCGCGAGCTCGGTCTCGCCCGGCCGGGCGTCCTCGCCTGCCTCGTCGGCGAAGGGCGGCCGCCGGGTCCGGGACGCAGCGTCCGCGGGCTTTCCGGTGACGGGGCGGCGAGGCTGTCCCGCCCGGAGCGCGGCGGGCGGTCGCGCGGGTTTGCGGTCACGGGGGTAAGGGCTTAAGTCAGGGACTTCCGTGAGAAAGCCCCGCCGGCGCGGGAGCGCCTGCGCGGTGAGGCGAAGATTCCTGTATGGCCGTCGTCCTCGATCTCCTGACGAACGATCCTCGCCCGGCGACCGCGCGTCCGCGCCATCCCGAGAAGGCGCACCGGCCGGACCAGCCCGTCCAGGCCCGCAAGCCCGACTGGATCCGCGTGAAGGCGCCGGGCTCGAAGGCTTGGTCGGAGACCCGTGCCATCGTGCGCGAGCACGGCCTCGTCACCGTCTGCGAGGAGGCGGGCTGCCCGAATATCGGCGAGTGCTGGGAGAAGCGGCACGCCACCTTCATGATCATGGGCGACACCTGCACGCGGGCCTGCGCCTTCTGCAACGTGCGCACCGGCCTGCCCGCGGCGCTCGACACCGACGAGCCCCTGAAGATCGCGGACTCGGTCGCCAAGCTCGGGCTGCACCATGTCGTGATCACCTCGGTCGATCGCGACGACCTGAAGGACGGCGGCGCGGAGCACTTCGCCCGCACGATCGCGGAGATCCGGCGGGCGAGCCCCGGCACCACGGTCGAGATCCTGACGCCGGACTTCCTGCGCAAGGAGGGTGCGCTGGAGGTGGTCGTGTCCGCCAAGCCCGACGTGTTCAACCACAACCTCGAGACGGTCCCGGGCAAGTACCTGACCGTGCGTCCCGGCGCGCGCTACTTCCACTCGGTGCGGCTGCTGCAGCGGGTGAAGGAGCTCGATCCGACGATCTTCACGAAGTCCGGCATCATGGTCGGCCTCGGCGAGGACCGGAACGAGGTGGTGCAGCTGATGGACGACCTGCGCTCGGCCGACGTCGATTTCCTGACCATCGGCCAGTACCTGCAGCCGACCAAGAAGCACCACGAGGTGGTGCGCTTCGTGCCGCCGGACGAGTTCAAGACCTACGAGACCACGGCCTATTCCAAGGGCTTCCTGCTGGTCTCGGCGACGCCGCTGACGCGCTCCTCGCACCATGCCGGCGAGGATTTCGCCCGGCTCCAGGCGGCCCGCAACGCCCGCCTCGCTCCCGCCAGATCCGCCTGAGTTCCTCGGTTTCGCATGCCCTCCTTCCGGGTTACCCGCGCGGTCCGCCACACGCCGCAGCAGATGTACGACCTCGTGGCCGACGTGGAGCAGTATCCGGCCTTCCTACCGCTCTGCGAGTCGCTGCGGGTGCTGCGCCGCGTGCCCGGCAGCGCGGAGGGCCAGGAGGTTCTGGTCGCCGAGATGGGGGTCGGCTACAAGGCGATCCGCGAGCGCTTCACCACGCGGGTGAGCCTCGACCGGCCGGCGCTCAAGATCGTGGCGGAGTATATCGACGGCCCGTTCCGGCATCTCGAGAACCGCTGGAGCTTTCGCGAGAACGCGACGGGCGGCTGCGACGTCGACTTCTTCATCACCTACGAGTTCAAGAGCCGGACGCTCGGCCTCCTGATGGGCACGATGTTCGACCGGGCCTTCCGCAAGTTCACCGACGCCTTCGAGGGCCGGGCCGACCGGATCTACGGCGCGACGGCCTGAGGGCGCCCTGGCCCGGCGACGTGCTCCGGCCGGACGCCGAGCCCGATCAGCCGGGCCGGCAGGCGCTGCAGCGGGGGTAGGGCGTCGAGGAGGCGCAGGGCGAGCGGCGGCCTCAAGGGTCCGTCGCCGCCGAGCACCCGGGCGATCACCCGATCCTGGATGAGCCGCTGCAGGCCCTGCGTCAGCCGCACCGGCCGCATCCGGCGGGCCTGGACGCGGGCGAGGTCGAACTCCGTCAGCGTACCCGCCCGCAGCGGCGCGGCCAGCAGGTTTGCGGCCGCGACGGCGTCCTGGATCGCCAGGTTGATGCCGACGCCGCCGACCGGCGACATGGCGTGCGCGGCGTCCCCGATGCAGAGCAGGCCCGGCCGGTGCCAGCGCTCGAGCCGGTCAACCGCGACGGTGAGCACCTTCACCTCCTCCCACGATGCGATCTCATCGGTCCGTCCGGCCAGGAAGGGCACGAGCGCGCCGATCTCGGTCCGGAAGGCCGCCAGGCCGCGCTCCCGGATCGGGGGCGCGCCGCCCTTCGGCACCACGTAGGCGCATTGCCAGTGCGTGCCCCGGTCGAGGGTCACGAGAATACGGCCGCGGCCGAGATGGCCTGCCGTCGCCTCGTCCTCCTCGGGCCGGCGCGAGAGGCGGAACCAGAGCACGTCCATCGGCGCCCCGAACGCCAGGGGGTACAGGCCGGCCTGCGCCCGCAGGACCGAGTGGCGCCCGTCCGCGCACAGGACGAGATCGGCCGCGATGGTCCGCAGGCCCTCCGGTCCCCTCACGTGCACGCCCGCGACGCGCCCCGCCTCCTCGACGAAGGCGGTCGCCTCCGTCCGCATCTGCAGGTGGAAACCGGGATGACGGCGGCCGGCGCGTGCCAGGAAATCGAGGAAATCCCATTGCGGCATCAGCGCGATGAAGCGGTTGCGCGCGGGCAGGTGCCGGAAGTCGGCGATGCGGTAGGAGCGCCCGCCGAGAACGCCGGCCAGCGTCTCGACCCGGCGATGGGGCAGGGCCCGGAAGGCGTCGCCGAGGCCGAGCTCGTCCATCAGGTCGAGCGTGGAGGGGTGGATCGTGTCGCCGCGGAAATCGCGCAGGAAGTCGGCGTGCTTCTCCAGCACCGTGACGGCGAGGCCGGCGCGGGCGAGCAGCAGCCCCGCCATCATTCCGGCCGGGCCGCCGCCCACGATGCAGACCGCGGGGCTTGGCTCCATCGGGCGTTCCTCTCGCCCGGCGATCCTACGTCGATTGGGTGGGAGCGCAACGGCGATCGCGGAGGTGCGTCCGCCCGCGGGTCAGCCCAGGGGCAGGGCGTCCACCGCCGCGCGCACCGGCGGCGCGGGGCGAGCGCCGGAAGGCAGCGGATCGCTGCCGCCTTCAGCCGCCAGGATTGGCGGGGAGCGCCTCGTCCAGGAGGTCCAGCGCCTCGGCAACCGCGAGCCGCCTGATCTCGGCCCGGCCGGCATCGCCGAAGCGGCGCTCCCGGTGCACGACCGGGCGCCCCTTCGCGGCAAGACCGAAATGCACGAGGCCCACGGGCTTCCCGGCGCTGCCGCCGCCCGGGCCGGCGATGCCGGTGATCGCGACCGCCACGTCGGCCCGCGAGGCGGCGAGCGCCCCCACCGCCATGGCGCGGGCCACCGGCTCACTCACGGCACCGTGGGCGGCGACGAGGTCGGCGGCCACGCCGATCGCCTCGGTCTTCGCTTCATTCGAGTAGGTGACGAAACCGCGCTCCAGCACCGCCGAGGATCCGGGCACCGCCGTGAGCAACCCCGCCACGAGGCCGCCCGTGCAGGATTCCGCCGTGGCGATCCGCAGCCCGGCCTTCGTGTAGGCCGCGACCAGCGCCTCGGCGCGCGCGTGGAGGGCGGCGTCGAGCATCCTAGCCCTGCCGCATCGCGGTCTCGGCCTGCGCGTCCACCGGAACCGTCTCCTCCTCGGGCAGGCGCACGGTTGCGGCGGCCTGGGCAGCGAGGCCCTCGGCGCGACCGACGAAGCCGAGCTTCTCCGTGGTCGTCGCCTTGATCGAGACGCTGGTGAGCGGCACGCCCGCGATCTCGGCGATGCGCGCCCGGATCGCCTCCCGGTGCTGGCCGATGCGCGGCGCCTCGGCCAGCACCGTGATGTCGAGATGGTCGATGCGCCCGCCCCGCGCCCGCACCAGCGAGACCGCGTGGGCGAGGAACTGGTCGGAGGCGGCCCCGCGCCAGCGCTCGTCGGAGGGCGGGAAGTGGGTGCCGATGTCGCCGTCGGCGATCGCGCCGAGGAGGGCGTCGGTCAGCGCGTGGAGCGCCACGTCGCCGTCCGAATGGGCGAGCACGCCGCGGTCGGCGGGGATCCTCACGCCGCCGAGCCAGACGTGGTCGCCCTCGGTGAAGGCGTGGACGTCGAAGCCGGTGCCGAGGCGGGTCACGTACTGGGTCATGGGCGGGCTCCTATCCGGCGTCCCGAAGGCGCGGTCCGCCTCGATCAGGTCGGCCGGCTGGGTGATCTTGCGGTTGCGCAGGTCGCCCGCGAAGACGACGACCGGCAGGCCGGCCCACTCGGCGAGCGCGCCGTCGTCGGTGAAACCGTGCAGGTCGGCCGCCGCGGCCGAGCGGTGGGCGTCGAGGAGCGCGGCGAAGTGGAAGCTCTGCGGGGTCTGCACCGCGCGCAAGGCCTCGCGGGCGGGAGTCTCGCGGACGCGCCCGATGCCGTCGCCCGCGTCCTCCACCAGCTTGATCGTGTCGCTCACCGCCACGCCCGGCACCGCGGCACGATGGTCGCGGCCGGCCGCGACGGCGCGGTCGATCAGCGCGGCATCGACGTAGGGGCGAGCCGCATCGTGGACCAGCACGATCTCGGGCGCGCCCGCGCCGTGCAGGGCTTCCAGGCCAGCCCGCACCGATTGCTGCCGCGTCGCCCCGCCCTCGACGGGCGCGAGCAGCTTGGCGCGGACCGCCGGGTCGAGTTCCGAGAGGCAGGTCTCGTAGAAGGCCGCGGCGTCGGGTGCGATCACAACCTGCACGCGGGCAACGACCGGCAGGGCGCCGAGCGCGGCGAGCGTCCGGGTGAGCACGGCCTGCCCGCCGACCTGGCGGTACTGCTTCGGCGTGCCGCCGCCGATTCGGATGCCGCGGCCCGCCGCCACGACCACCGCGGCGACGTTCGAACCGGTCCTGGACATGGCGGACCTTCCCCTCTGCAAAGGTTCACAACAGGCTTCCGCGCGCGCCGCGCGCGCATGCGGACCCGCGCCGGGGAGGGTACCGGGCAGGATGCCCCGGCTTTAAGCGGGGCATCCTCTGAAATCAACGCGCTTGCCGCTTGCGTCGCTGCGGCTTTTGTCTATTCCTTGTGCAGAATGGCTGATGATCATTATTTGAGCGTCCTGCGCGGCGGGTCCGCCGCGCCGCTCGCGCTTCTCGCACCCCTCTCGGGCGTCACCGACCTGCACATGCGTCGGGCGGCGCGGCGGCTCGGCGCGAGCGCCGTGGTCTCCGAGATGGTGGCGGCGGCCGAGTTCGCCCGCGGCGCCAGCGAGGCGCGGCTGCGGGCGGAAGGCTCGGGCGTCGATCTGCACGTCGTGCAACTCGCGGGCTGCCAGCCGGAGCCGATGGCCGAGGCCGCGCGGCTCGCGGTCGGCTGCGGCGCCGACGTCTTGGACATCAACATGGGTTGTCCCGCCAAGGTCGTGACGGGGGGCGCCTCGGGCTCGGCCCTGATGCGCGACCTCGACCATGCCTGCCGCCTGCTCGAGGCGGTGCGCGGCGCGGTGTCGGTGCCCGTCACCGTGAAGATGCGCCTCGGCTGGGACCATCGGAGCCTCAACGCCGCGGAACTCGCCCGGCGCGCCGAGGCGATCGGGCTCAATGCCGTCACGGTGCACGGTCGGACCCGGCAGCAATTCTACAAGGGCCGGGCGGACTGGGCAGCGATCCGCGCGGTGGTGGAGGCGGTTGCGATTCCGGTCATCGCCAACGGCGACATCGCGGATGCGGACGACGCGCGGGCCTGCCTCGCCGCCTCGGGCGCCGCGGGCGTCATGGTCGGGCGCGCGGCGGTCGGGCGGCCCTGGCTGGTCGGCCAGATCGCCCGGACGCTGGCCGGCGCGCCGGTGCCGGCGCCGGCGCGCGACGTGCAGGCCGACATCGCGGTCACTCACTACGACGGTCTGATCGCCCTCTACGGCGCGCATATGGGCGTGCGCCACGCCCGAAAGCACCTCGCGGCCTACGCGGAAGCCGGGGGCGCCCTGCCTGCCGAGGCCCGCACGCAGCTCCTCACCACGACGGATCCGGCCACGGCCCGCACGCTGCTGCGCGCCGCGTTCGGCGCGCCCGCTCCGGCGGTCGCGGAAGCGGCATGAGCGGCGCCATGATCGAGGGGGGACGGGCGTGACGGAACACGAAGCGGGCGACGTGCCGGACGGCGAGGCCGGCGGGCCGGGTCTCAGCGGCGCGGCGGTGCTGAACGCGCTGCCGCTGCCGGTGCTGACCATCGGCCCGGACGACCACATCGTCCACTGCAATCACGCGGCGGAGAGCTTCTTCGACGCGTCCGCCCGGCTGATGCAGCGGCGGCAGTTGCGCGACATCATCCCGTTCGCTTCGCCGATCATCGCGCTGGTGGCCGAGGTGCGCCGCCGCCGCTCCAGCGTGAGCGAGTACCGGGTCGAGCTGGTCTCGCCGCGCACCGGCCAGGAGCGGAGCGTCGACGTCTTCGCGACGGCGCTGGGCGACGACGGGAACACCGTGGTGCTGATGCTGCAAGAGCGCACCATCGCCGACAAGATGAACCGCCAGCTCACCCACCGCGGCGCGGCGCGCTCCATGGTGGCGCTCGGCGCCATGCTGGCGCACGAGATCAAGAACCCGCTCGCCGGCATCCGGGGCGCCGCCCAGCTCCTCGAGCAGTCCGGCGCCGAGGAGGACCGGGTGCTGACCCGGCTGATCTGCGACGAATCCGACCGCATCGTGCGCATCGTCGAGCGGATGGAGCTGTTCGGCGACGAGCGGCCGGTCGAGCGCGTGCCCGTCAACGTCCACGGCGTGCTCGATCAGGTGAAGCGCTCGGCGCAATCGGGCTTCGCCCGTCACATCCGCTTCGTCGAGACCTACGATCCGTCGCTGCCGCCGGTGCTCGGCAACCGCGACCAGCTGATCCAAGTGATCCTGAACCTCGTGAAGAACGCCGCGGAAGCGATCGGCGCCGACACGGTGGACGGCGAGATCACCCTGTCCACCGCCTTCCGCACCGGCCTGCGCCTGCAGGTGCCCGGCTCGCGCGAGCGCGTCAGCCTGCCGATCGAGGTGGCGGTGCGCGACAACGGGCCGGGCATCACCGCCGAGCTCCTGCCCGACCTGTTCGACCCCTTCGTCACCACAAAGGCGTCGGGCTCCGGCCTCGGTCTTGCATTGGTGGCCAAGATCGTCGGCGACCACGGGGGAATCGTCGAGTGCGATCCCGCTCCCCGCCGCACCGCCTTCCGCCTTCTCCTCCCCATGTCGAGCGCCCGCGACGGGCGCGAATCGGTCGCGGAGGCCGAGTAGAGTCATGCCCAACGGCCACATCATCGTCGCGGACGACGACGCCGCGATCCGCACCGTCCTCAATCAGGCGCTCTCGCGCGCGGGCTACGAGGTCCGCTCGACGGGCAATTGCGCGACCCTCTGGCGCTGGGTGGCGCAGGGGGAGGGCGACCTCGTCATCACCGACGTGATGATGCCGGACGAGAACGTGTTCGACCTGCTGCCGCGGATCAAGCGCGTGCGGCCGGAACTGCCGATCATCGTGATGAGCGCGCAGAACACCTTCATGACGGCGATCCGCGCCTCGGAGCGGGGCGCCTACGAGTACCTTCCCAAGCCCTTCGACCTGAAGGAGCTCATCGCCATCGTCGGCCGTGCGCTCTCCCGTCCGCGCGGGGCCCCCGCGCCTGGGGCCGGTCCGGAGAACGAGGACATCCCGCTGGTGGGCCGCTCGCCCGCCATGCAGGAGATCTACCGGGCGCTCGCCCGCCTGATGCCGACCGACCTCACCGTGATGATCACCGGCGAGTCGGGCACCGGCAAGGAGCTGGTGGCCCGCGCGCTCCACGATTACGGCCGCCGCCGCACCGGGCCCTTCGTGCCGGTCAACATGGCGGCGATCCCGCGCGACCTGATCGAATCGGAGCTGTTCGGCCACGAGAAGGGCGCCTTCACGGGCGCGCTGCAGCGCTCGGCCGGCCGCTTCGAGCAGGCGGAGGGCGGCACGCTCTTCCTCGACGAAATCGGCGACATGCCGATGGAGGCCCAGACCCGGCTGCTGCGCGTGCTGCAGCAGGGCGAGTACACCACCGTCGGCGGCCGCGTGCCGATCAAGACGAATGTTCGGATCATCGCGGCCACCAACAAGGACCTGCGCATCTCGATCCAGCAGGGAATCTTCCGCGAGGACCTGTTCTTCCGCCTGAACGTGGTGCCGCTGCGCCTCCCCGCGCTCCGCGAGCGCTCGGAGGACGTGCCGGACCTCGTGCGCCACTTCTTCGTTCTGGTCGAGCGCGAGGGCCTGACCCGCAAGACGCTCGACGGTGACGCGATGGAGCGGCTGAAGCGCTACCGCTGGCCCGGCAACGTGCGCGAGCTGGAGAACCTCGTGCGGCGGCTGGCCGCGCTCTACCCGCAGGAGACCATCACCGGCCCGGTGATCGAGGCGGAGCTCGATACCCTGCCGCTCGCCCCGCCCGTCTCAGCGCAGGGCCAGAACGGCGCGCGCAAGGGCAACGAGTCGGAGAGCCTGTCGAGCGCCGTCGAACGGCACCTCACCGACTACTTCTCGGGCTACCGGGACACCCTGCCGCCGCCCGGCCTCTATCACCGCATCCTGCGGGAGATCGAGGGACCGCTGATCGGCGCGGCCCTCGCCGCCACCCGCGGCAACCAGATCCGCGCGGCGGAACTCCTCGGCGTCAACCGCAACACCCTGCGCAAGAAGGTGCGCGACCTCGACCTGCAGGTGCTGCGCTCCTCGCGCTGAGAGATCGAAAGAGGGTCAGGGGCGCGGTACGCACGGGCATTCTGCCGCGCCGAATGGCAATTTCGCCACAAAACCCGCTAGGCTCCTGTCGCCGCGGCCCCAACCCGACGCGGGACGACGCCCCGTGCGCGCATCTGCGCGCCGGGCGAGCCCGAGCAGGATCCTCATGTTCTTCCGCAGACGCAAGACGTTCGAGTCGACGCCGATCACCCGCGACGAGGCCGCGCTGCCGAACCGGCTCTCGCCCCGCTCGCCCCACGAGGCCATCAAGCCGACCGCCGCGCCGCCGCCGCCCGAGCGGCCCGTGCGCGAGCGCGGCGGGCTCATCGCGACGATCAGCGGGCTCCTGACCTTCGCGGTGGTGGTCGCCATCGGGGCTATGATCGGCTTCACCCTGTTCCAGCGCCAGATCCACGAGCCCGGTCCGCTCGCGGCCGACAAGGTCGTGGTGATCCCGACCCGCAGCGGAACGGGCGAGATCGCCGAGATCCTGCGTCGCGAGGGCGTGATCGACCATACCGGTCTGTTCGAGTTCGCCGCCCGCTTCGGCGGCAAGCCGCCGCTGAAGGCCGGCGAGTACAACTTCAAGGCCCGGGCCAGCATCAGCGACGCCATCGACACGGTGACCACCGGCCGCCAGGTCCAGCACGCCGTCACCTTCCCCGAGGGCCTGACGAGCGAGCAGATCGTCACCCGCCTGAACGAGAACGACGTGCTGACCGGCGAGATCGGCGAGATCCCGGCCGAGGGCTCGCTCCTGCCCGACACCTACAAGTTCGAGCGCGGCGCGACGCGCCAGATGATCGTCAACCTGATGAAGCAGAAGCAGCGCGAGGTGCTGAACCAGATCTGGCTGCGCCGCAGCGCCGAGGTGCCGGTGAAGACGCCGGCCGAGATGGTCACGCTCGCCTCGATCGTCGAGAAGGAGACCGGCCGGGCCGACGAGCGGCCCCGCGTCGCCGGCGTCTTCGTCAACCGCCTCAATCGGCGCATGAAGCTGCAATCGGACCCGACGATCGTGTACGGCCTCGTCGGCGGGCGCGGCACGCTCGGCCGCGGCATCCTGCGGTCCGAGATCGACCGACCGACTCCCTACAACACCTACGTGATCGAGGGCCTGCCGCCGGGACCGATCGCGAATCCCGGCCGCGCCGCGCTCGAGGCGGTGGCCAACCCGTCGCGGACCAAGGACCTCTACTTCGTGGCCGACGGCACCGGCGGGCACGCCTTCGCCGACAGCCTGGAGGGCCACCAGCGCAACGTCGCCCGCTGGCGCGCCGTCGAGCGCTCACGGCAGAGCCCGGCCCCCGATGCCGGCGGCGTCGACAAGGTCGAGCCCGCAGCCGACCCCGCCACGCCCGGCCGTGCCTCGGCCTACGCGCCGCCCGGCACCAATGCCGCCTTCATCGAGGGACAGGGCGGGACGCGTCCGAAGGCCTTCGACGCCTCCGAGGGCACCCGCCTCGATCCGCTGAGGAACAAGACCTACGATCTCGGCTCGCCGAAGACCGTGCCGGTGCTGAAGCAGCCCTGAGGCTTGCAATCCGGCACGCGCCGCCCCCTTTGTGGGCGGGAGACGGAAACGCCGGACAAGACCTTACCATGATCGCGAGCATGACCGGGTTCGCCCGGGCCGCCGGCACCAGCGGGCCGGTGCAATGGGCCTGGGAGGTCCGCAGCGTCAACGGGCGCGGGCTCGACGTGCGCCTGCGCGTGCCGAACGGCTACGAGGCGGCCGGCGAGGTCGCCCGCACCGCCCTGCAGAAGACGCTGTCGCGCGGGCAGTGCCAGCTCAGCCTCGCGCTCACCAAGCCGGAGACGGCCGTGCGCGTCCGGGTCAACGAGGCGCTGCTGGCGAGCCTCGCGGCGGCGGTCGCCCGGGTGCCCGTGCCCGAGGGCGTCGCCCCCGCCACCATGGACGGGCTGCTCGGCATCCGCGGCGTGATCGAGACCGAGGAGGAGGCCGCGCCCGAGACGGACTCGCTCGCCCGCGACCTCGCCGAGGGCGTGGTGCGACTTGTGGCCGACCTCGTCGAGGCGCGCCGCGCGGAGGGCCGCCAGCTCGCCGAGATCGTCGGCGGGCAAGTCACCCGCATCGCCGAGCTGACGGAGGCCGCCGAGGCCTGTCCCGCGCGCAAGCCGGAGGCGGTGCGCGCCCGCGTCGCGGCGACCGTCGCGAGCCTGACGGAGGGCGGTACCCTCGACCCCGACCGCCTGCACCAGGAGGCGGTGCTGCTCGCCGCCAAGGCGGATGTTCGCGAGGAACTCGACCGCCTGCGCACCCATGTCGGCGCGGTGCAGGAGCTTCTCGCCAAGGGCGGCGCAATCGGGCGGCGGCTCGATTTCCTGGCCCAGGAACTCGGGCGCGAGGCCAACACGCTCTGCGCTAAGGCCAACGACGCCGCGCTCTCGCGGATCGGACTCGACTTGAAGGCCGTGGTGGAGCAATTCCGCGAGCAGGTGCAGAACGTCGAGTGAGTGGACGCGTGACGGATCGGACGAGCGGGGGACGCGGATGACGGAGCCGGTGCGGCACAGGCCCGACGCGATCGCGCGGCGCGGCCTCATCCTGATCCTGTCCTCGCCCTCGGGGGCGGGCAAGACCACGCTGACGCGGGCGATCGCCCAGGACGGCGGCTGGGGACTCGACCTCTCGATCTCGGTCACGACGCGGGCGCGCCGCCCCTCCGAGATCGACGGCAAGCACTACCACTTCATCGAGCGCGAGGCCTTCGAGGATCTGCGGGCCCGCGACGACCTGCTCGAATGGGCGGAGGTGCACGGCAACTTCTACGGCACACCGCGCCGACCGGTGGAGCGGGTGCTGTCGGCCGGCCGCGACATGATCTTCGACATCGACTACCAGGGCACCCGGCAGGTCCGCGCGAAGCTCACCGACGACGTCGTGACGGTGTTCATCCTGCCGCCGAGCATGGCCGAGCTGCGCCAGCGCCTGGAGCGGAGGGCCGAGGATTCGCAGGCCACGATCGAGAAGCGGCTCGAGAACGCCCGCCACGAGATCCAGCGCTGGAGCGAGTACGACTACGTCATCGTCAACGACGACCTGCAGAACGCCTTCACGGCCCTGCAGAGCATCCTCACCGCCGAGCGCCTGCGCCGGACCCGCCGCACGGGCCTGGCCGGCTTCGTGGAGGGGATCCTCTCGGAGGGACAGGGGAGTTAGCGGCCGCTCAGGCGGCGCGGACGCGCTCCGCGCTCCTCCCGCAGAGCCAATCGCGCATGGCCTCGAAGGTCGCGACCGCGGCCTCCGTCAGCGCCGCCGCGTCCGCGACCGTTTCGAGGCGGTCGCGGAACGCGGCCCACATCGGGCCGGTCGCGGGCCCGTGGGCGCGGTAATAGGCGAGCCCGTCCACGTCGAGCCCGTGCAGCGCCGCGATGCGCCGGCCGATCACCCGACCGCCGAGCGTCGAGCCCTCCAGAACGTAGAGCGCGCCGAGCGCCGGAGCGGGACCGTCGAAGCGTGGACGCGCGGGCGCCGGGAGGGCGGCGACGGCCGAGGCGTCCAAGCCCAGATGGGCGAGGTCCGCGTCGATCTTCGCGAGGCGTCGGCGGGGATCGAAGAAAGCCCCGTCCCCGAGCCCGGTGCCGATCGCCGGCTCGTAGGCGGCGTGGAAGCCGCGGAACCGCGCGAGCAGGTCGCGGTAGCCGGGCAGGGTCGCGACCCGGGTCTCCCAGTCGAGATCCCGCTCCAACCCCTCGTGCGCCGCGGCGGTCGCGGCCCGCAGGCGCGCGTGCAGGTCCCCGCTCATGCGGTGATGGTGAAGCAGGCGCCCGGATCGTTGGCGACCTCGAGCCGGGCGTTGATCTGGTCGAGCATGGCCCGGATCAGCTTCATGCCAAGGCCCGTACCGCGTGGGTTGGCGTCCCAGCCATCGGGCAGCCCGGCGCCGTCGTCGCAGACGCGCAGCTGTACGCCCGTCCCGGCCGCCGAGACCCGCACCGCCACGCGGCCCACGCCGCTCTCCCGCGAACCGTACTTGAAGGCGTTGGTCACCAGCTCCGTCGCGATGAGCGAGAGCGCCACCGCCTTGCGGTAGGGCACCATCAGGCCCGTCTCGGCGGTCATGTCGACGGCGTGGCCCTCGCCGGCGAGCGCCGCGAGGTCGCGGCACAGGTTCTCGATCGTCTGGCCGAGATCGACCTCCTCGATGGTCTCGGCCTGATAGAGACTGTCGTGGACGCGCGCGACGCTCATCACCCGGGCGGACGTGTCGGCGAAGGCCTGCCGCGCGTCCGCGTCCGCGATCTGGCGACGCTGCATCTGCAGGAAGGACGAGACGATCTGGAGCGAGTTCTTCACCCGATGGTCGATCTCGCGGGTCAGCAGGTCCTTCTGGGCGAGCAGCCGCTCCTTCTCGGCGAGCAGCCCCGTCAGCTCGTCGATCTTGCGGCGCTGGCGCAGGACCACGCCCTCGACAGCGCGGGCGAGCGAGATTGCGAGCGAGACCTGCCACTCGGCGAACGGCGTCGCGAAGCCCGTGCGCTCCTCCACCCAGCGCTCGAACGAGCGGCGCGGTAGCACCGCGACCGGCCCGTCGCCGGCGAGTACCGGCTTGCGCGGGTCCCCGCCCCAGGTCACCGTGCTGGGGACTTCCGGCCGGAACCAGACGATGAGGTTCTCGCGCTGCCCGTCCACGAAGACGGCCAGCAAACCGCTGGCAACCTCACGGTGGGGCGCGAGGCCGGGGTAGTCCGCGGTCAGGCTCATGGAGGAGAAGCTGGTCTCCTCCGCCGCAAGCCCCGCCTTCAGCCAAGCCGAGAGCTGATGCACGGCCTCGGCCGGCGGCGTACAGCCGATCAACGTGACTCGCTCGCCCGAGACGATGCCGGCGCCGGTGGCGCCGAAGAGGTCCAGGATGGTGGTCTCCCCGCCGGTCAGCGCGGCCACGAAATCGTCCGAGCGCGTCAGCTCGCGCACTAGCCGCGCCTCCGTGGCGAGATGCGCCTGGCGCTCCGCCCAGAGCGTGCGCGCCTCGATCTCTTGAACGCGCATCGCGAAGGCGTCGGTGAGCACGCCCGCGGCGGCACGGGTCTCCGGCGACACGTAGTGCGGCTGCCGGTGGTGACCGATCATCAGCCCCCAGAGCCGGTTCTGGACCATGATCGAGATCGACATCGAGCCGTTCACGCCGAGGTTGCGCTGGTACTCGAGGTGGATCGGCGACAGCGTCCGGTTCTGCGCGAAGGTGAGGTCCACGGGCGCGTTGCCGGCGGCGGGCGCGGCCACCAGCGGGACGGGGACGCAGTCCCGGTCGATCACGAACCGGCTTTTGGCCTTGGTGTAGAGCGCGCGGGCCTGGGCCGGGATGTCGGAGGCCGGAAAGCGCAGGCCGAAGAGGCTGCGGGACCAATCCGGGATCTTGTCCTCGGCAATCGCCTCGCCGTTCCAGTCGGGGTCGAAGCGGTAGACCAGCACGCACTCGAAGCCGGTGAGGGCGCGGACCTCCAGGGCGGCGATGCGGGCGGCATCCGTCAGGGTCGCGGCCGCGCGCAGGCGTCCGACCGCCAGCTCGGTGTCGGTCTGGTGGGCGTCCCCGAAATCGTCCGGGCTATCGGGCGCACGCTCCAGCTCGACGATGACACGGCCGGCATGGGCGTGCGCCACCGCGTAGTAGGCGGCGTCCCGCCCGTCGAGCCGAAGGGTGCGCCGCAACGAGCGGCCGTCCGTCAGCGTGCCGGCGGCGAGGCGGGCGCGCACGGCATCGATGAAACCCAGCGGCAGCACGGCTGCGAGCGGCCGCCCATCGAGCGCCTGGGCGGCATCGGGCAGGATCTCGAAGGCATTGGTGCTGTGGGCGAGGATCGTCAGGGTCTCGTCGTCGGCCGCGAGCATCACGGCGTTCGGCTGGATCGAGCCCGGGACGTGGATCGGCTCGCGCTCGCAGATCGAGGGATCGACCGGCTCGGCTCTGGCCCGGCTGCCGATCGCCGCCATCACGGCCTCGCGCGAGGGACCGGCGCCGAGGCTTTCGAGCGGCTCGATCGTCAGCCAATCGTGCGACCGGCCCGCCCGCATCTGCACGCGTGTGCGCAGCGGGCCCGGCCCGCGCCCGAACACGAACTCGAAGCTCTCATCGAGGGCACCGCGACGGCGTCCCGCCAGGAAGCGTCCGCGGAAGCCCGGCACATTGGTGCTCGGCACGACCTCGCGGAAGTAGTTGCGCCCGAGTACGGCCTCGCGCGAGAGTCCCCAGAGGGCGCTCGCGCCCTCGTTGAACACGAGGATGTCACCCGAGGCGTCGAGACCGACGATTGCCGCGTCGAGACGATCGAGTTCGTCGGGGGCGAGCGCGTCGAGAGCGACGTGTTCGCCTTGCGCTGCAGGCTGCGGCATCAGGTGTGGGATTGGCTCATCGGACCCCCGATATGCCGGGCGCAAAGATCGAGCGCAATGCTCAGGGTGATAGCACATGGGCCGCCCGTGCGGTGGGTCGCGCGCGTCCCGTGCGGCATCGGGTTGCGGCATCGCGCCGCGCACGCGCGCGCCGCAGCGATCGACAGGAAACCGTTGCGTCCCGGTCCGCGATCGCGGCATCCGATCTGAGAATTTGCCGCCGTCGGTCCGGAGGGCCGCTGGCGCGCCCAGGATCCATGACCGCTGCAAAGGGCCGGGCGAGACAGGGCAGCGTTCCGGTATCCCGGGCTCCGCTTCCGCGGCCCCGGGGAAGGCGGGGCGGGACCGAATTGAGACGGTCGAAGGACCCGGCCGTGGGGTAGCGAACCGGCCCCCGCACCCTGCAAACGCCGGAATCCGTTCGTCGTCCCGAAGCGGTCCCGAGAACCGGACGCTTCGACCGTGAGCGGTCTCACGCCTCGCTCTCTGCTCGCAGGAGAGCCGCGAACGCGGTCTGCAGGCCCTCCTCGACCGTCGGATGGTAGACGGGGCGGTCGAGCAGCTCGCGGGCCGATCGCCCGGCCGAGATCGCATCAGTCAGAATGTGCGCGAGGTGCTCGGCAGCCGGACCGATCATCTCACCGCCGAGCAGGCGGCCGGCACGGTCGGACCAGACGCGGACGCCGCCCCGGTTCGCGCCCTCGATCCGGGCACGGCCCTGGTCGCAGAAATCGGCTTCTCCGACGAGGCGATTGGTCGCGTCGCGCGCGTACGGTGCTCCGACCCGCGCGGTCTGCGGATGGGTAAAAACCATGGCCAGCGAGGTCCAGGGCTCGGGCGCCTCCGGGGCCTCGCCCCGCGCGAGCGCGGCGGCGTTGCGGCCGGCGATCGTGCCTTGCCGGCTCGCCTCGTGCAGGATCGGCCGCTCGGCGTTGGCGTCGCCCGCTATGAGGAGCGGGCCTCCATCGCAGACGAGACTGCGGGGATCGAAATGCGGCATCCCGTCGGCATCGAGCGGGAGGCCGGCGGTCGCCAGGTCGAGTGCGGCGAGGTTCGGCGCGCGCCCGGCCGCCGCGAGGACCCGCGCGAAGCGGCCCTCGCCGCGCCTGCCGTCGGCGGTACGCCAGGTCAGAAGAACGCCGTCAGCGGCGGTTTCGGCGCGCTCGATCTCGGTCTCGCGCAGGAGCGTCATCGCGTCGGCGAAGATCTCGGCGGCCGCCTCGACGAGGTGCGGGTGCGTGAGGCCGGCGAGGGTCGTGCCGGAATCGATCAAGGTCACGGCGACGCCGAGGCGCGCCATGGCCTGGGCCAGCTCGATCCCGACGGGGCCGCCGCCCAGCACCGCGAGCGAGTCCGGCAGGTCGTCCAGCTCGAAGATCGTATCGGTGGTGAGCAGCCGGTCGCCGAGGCCGCGCAGCGGCTCCGGGACGGTCGGGCTCGACCCGGTCGCGATGACGGCGGAGCGGAACGCGAGCGTCTCGGCACCGATCGCGAGGGTGCGGGCATCGCGCAAGCGGGCCTCGCCCGAGAGCCGGCGCGCAGCCGGAATCGCATCGACGGATTCCAGCACCGCGCCGACGAAGCGGTCGCGCTCCGCCCGGACGCGCCGCATCACGGCCGGTCCGTCGACCCGCACGCCGCCGACCCGCACGCCGAAGAGATCGGCCTGCCGGGCGGCATGGGCCGCCTCGGCCGCCGCGATCAGCAGCTTGGAGGGCATGCAGCCGACCCGCGCGCAGGTGGTGCCGCCGGGGCCGCGCTCGATCAGGACCGCATCCGCACCCGCCGCGGCCGCGGCCTGGTAGGCCGCGATGCCGGCGGTGCCGGCCCCGATGATCGCGACGTCGCAGCTGTGCTCGGACATTCCATTCCCCCGCGGGCGATCGCGCGCCCGCGGGCCAACAGGCTGCCGAAGCCTTCGTTCCGGACGGCTCCGGCCCTCAGGCCGGGCGGTTCGCCGCAGTGCCGCCGAGATGGAAGACCCGGTGCGGGACCAACTCGCCGCGCTCCACGTCGCCGACCGCGACGAGGATGCCGCCGCAGGTGGCGAAGGCCTTGCCGGCGGCCGGCGCGTCGCGCCCGCGCAGGATCACCGACTGGCCGCGCATCAGGCGCAACGCCATGTCGCGCGACACCGCGGTCGAGGGAACGCCGTCGAGCGCCGTCTCGACCGGCTGGAGATGGGCGAGGTTGGCCTCGGGGTTCTCGTTGTCGAGGCCCGGGACCGTGCAGGCGACCGCCTCCGTGAAGGGGCCGACGCGCGTGCGCCGCAGCGCCGCGATGTGGCCGTAGCAGCCGAGCATGCGCCCGAGATCGCGGGCGATGGCGCGCACGTACGTGCCCTTGCCGCACTCGGCCTCGATCACCGTCCGATCGGCCGTGTGCTCGACGATCGCCAGGTGGTCGATCTGCACCCGGCGGGGCGCCAGTTCCACCACCTCGCCCTCGCGGGCGAGATCGTAGGCGCGCTCGCCCTGGATCTTGATGGCGGAGAAGCGCGGCGGCACCTGCTCGATCGAGCCGAGGAAGTTCGGCAGCGCGGCCTCGACGGCCTCGCGGGTCGGGCGCGCCTCGCTCGTGGCGACCTCGCGGCCCTCGCCGTCATCCGTGTCGGTCTCGACGCCCCAGGCCACGGTGAAGCGGTAGGCCTTGCGACCGTCCATCACGAACGGAACGGTCTTCGTCGCCTCGCCGAGCGCGATCGGCAGGATGCCGGAGGCCAGCGGGTCGAGCGTGCCGGCGTGGCCCGCCTTCTTGGCGTTGAACAGGCGCTTGACCACCGCGACCGCGTGGGTCGAGGTCATGCCGACGCCCTTGTCGAGGATGACCCAGCCGGACACGTCGCGACGCTTCGGGCGGTCGGGGCGGGGACCGCGCTGCGGACGGCGCTCGCCGTTCCGGTCGCTCGGGCGCTCGCCCTGGAAGCGGCGCTCGCGGGGCAGGGGCATCTCGGCGGCGGCCGGGCGCTCCGGGGGCGGAAACTCGTTGATCAAAGCCGTGTCTGTCCTCTCGAACGGCGGCGGGATGGCGTCGAGGCCCGCGGCCGGGTGCGTCGGGGTTCGTGCTCGCCCGGAGTGGCGGGCGGAAATCTGCGGCAGACCGGGGTCAATGCCCCGAATCGGCATCGGGTTCGGCGTCGTCGCGATCGGGCCGCTCCAGATCGCGCTGAACCCGCTCGTCGCGCAGGAGGCGATCGATGCGGGCAGCCTCGTCGAAGGTCTCGTCGCGGCGGAAGCGCAGTTCCGGCGCGTATTTCAGGTTCACCCGCCGGGCGACCTCCTGGCGCAGCACCTTCCGGTTGCGGTCGAGCGCGGCCAGCACCGGCGCCTCGTCCTGCCCGCCGAGCGGCATGATGTAGGCGGTCGCGAGCTTGAGGTCGGGCGACATCCGCACCTCCGGCACGGTGATGACGTGCGAGGACAGGGTCGGGTCCTGCACGTCGCCGCGCTGGAGCACCTCGGCGAGCGCGTGGCGCACGAGCTCGGCCACGCGCTGCTGACGCTGAGAGGGGCCGGTGGGGGAAGGTTTCTGAGCCATTATCCAAAAGCGATCTGGCTCCGCGGCGGAGTCGGCCGGCACGGAGCGGGACAATAGAAAACGGCGGCTGCAGCCTGGGCTGCAGCCGCCGCGACCGGCCCTGACGGGACCGCGTCAGAGGCTGCGGCGGATCTCCTCGACCCGGTAGCACTCGATGGTGTCGCCGGCGCGCATGTTCTCGAAGTTCTCGAAGGCCATGCCGCAATCCTGACCGGAGGTGACCTCCTTGGCGTCGTCCTTGAAGCGCTTCAGCGTCTTCAGCTTGCCCTCGTGGATCACCACGCTGTCGCGGATCAGGCGGACATGGGCACCGCGCTCGACGATGCCGTCCTGGACGCGGCAACCCGCGACCTTGCCGACCTTCGAGACCTCGAACACCTCCTGGATCACCGCCTCGCCCAGACGCTCCTCGCGCAGCGTCGGCGGCAGCATCCCCGACAGCGTGGCTTTGATGTCGTCCACGAGGTCGTAGATGATGTTGTAGTAGCGGATCTCGATGCCGTTGCGCTCGGCCGCCTCGCGCGCCTCCTTGTGGGCCCGCACGTTGAAGCCGATCACGAAGGCCTTCGAGGCCTGCGCCAGGGTGATGTCCGACTCGGTGATGCCGCCGACGCCGGCGAGCAGGATGCGCGCCCCGACCTCGTCGTTGCCGAGCTTCTCCAGCGCGCCCGAGATCGCCTCGACCGAGCCTTGCACGTCGCCCTTGATGACGACCGGCAGCTCCTTGCGGCCGGCGCCTTCCTTCAGGTCGCGCATCATGTCGACGAGCGAGCGGTTGGCGCCGCCGCTGCGGGCCGCGGCACGCTCCCGCTTCAGGCGGGCGCGGTACTCGGTGACCTCGCGGGCACGGGCCTCGCTCGGCACAACGATCACGCGGTCGCCGGCGTCCGGCGTGCCGTTGAAGCCCAGCACCTCGACCGGAACCGAGGGACCGGCGTACTGCACGTGCTCGCCCTGGTCGTCGATGAGGGCACGAACGCGGCCCCACTCGGCGCCCGCCACGACGATGTCGCCGGTGAAGAGCGTGCCGCGCTGGACGAGGACCGTCGCCACCGGGCCGCGGCCGCGGTCGAGCTGGGCCTCGATGACCGTGCCCTCACCGTCGCGCTTCTCGTTGGCGCGCAGGTTCATGATCTCGGCCTGGATCTGGATGCCCTCGAGGAGCTCCGGCAGGCCCTGGCCGGTCTTGGCCGAGACCTCGAACTCGAGGGTCTCACCGCCCATCGACTCGACCTGGATGTCGTGCTGCAGCAGCTCCGTCCGGACCCGCTCCGGCTTCGCGTCCGGCTTGTCGATCTTGTTGACCGCGATGATCATCGGGACGCCCGCCGCCTTGGCGTGCTGGATCGCCTCGATGGTCTGGGGCATCACGCCGTCGTCGGCCGCCACCACGATCACCACGATGTCCGTCACCTTGGCGCCGCGAGCGCGCATGGAGGTGAAGGCCGCGTGGCCGGGCGTGTCGATGAAGGTGATGAGGTCGCCCGACGGCGAGGCCACCTGGTAGGCGCCGATGTGCTGGGTGATGCCGCCGGCCTCGCCCTCGACCACGTTCTCCTTGCGGATCGCGTCGAGCAACGAGGTCTTGCCGTGATCGACGTGGCCCATGATCGTGACGACCGGCGGGCGGGGATCGAGATCCTCTTCCAGATCCGGCTCGTCCGAGGTCAGACCCTCCTCGACGTCCGACTCGGCGACGCGACGCACGGTGTGGCCGAGTTCCTCGGCGATGAGCTGGGCGGTGTCCGAATCGATCACGTCGGTGATCTTGTGGATCTGGCCCTGCTTCATCAGCAGACGGATCACGTCCACGGCCCGCTCCGACATGCGGTTGGCGAGTTCCTGGATGGTGATGGTCTCGGGGATCGTCACCTCGCGCGACAGCTTCTCCTTCTGCTCCACGTGCCGGTGCCCGCTCATCCGCTGCTGGCGGCGGCGGAAGGAGGCGACCGAGCGCGTGCGCTCGTCCTCGCCCGAGGTGGCGGTGGCGATGGTGAGGCGGCCGCGGTTGCGGTCGCCGCCCGGAGATTTCGGCGTCTTGGGCGCGGCGATGATCTTGAGCGGCTGGCCGGGACGCCGGATCACCCGCTTCGTGTTGTCGCTCTCGTCCTCGGCCGCGGCGGGGCGGCCGGTCGCGGGACGCGCGGCCGTTCCGGTCGGCCGCTGCGCGGTCGTCGGGGTAGCGGGCTTCTCCGGCTCCGGCGCGGGTGCCGGGCGGGCCATGAAGTTCAGGTCGCGCGGCTTGCGCGAATCAGCCGTGATCGTGCGGCGCGGCTCGGTGGGAGCCGGTCGCGGCGCCAGAGGCGGACGAGCACCGGGCGCGGCGGCCGGACGGGCCCCGGCGGGAGCCGCTGGCCGCGCGCCGGGCGCCGGGCGGGCGGCGACCGGAGCTGCCGTGGGACGCGCGGCAGCCGGCGCTGCCGGACGGGCCGGAGGCGCGGCCGGCGGACGGGGAGCCGGCGCGGCGGACGCCTGATCGGGGGCAACCTGGGCGGGTGCGGCCTGGGCCGCGGCCGGGGCAGCAGGAGCCTCGGCGGCGGCCTTCGCCGCCTCCGCGGCCCGCTGGCGCTCCTCGGCCTCGCGGCGGGCGGCGGCCTCGGCCTCGCGCTTGCGGGCCTCCGCAGCCTCGCGCTCGCGCTGGGCTTCAGCCTCGGCGGCGCGGCGGGCCGCCTCGGCCTCCGCCTCCGCGCGACGGCGAGCCTCCTGCTGCTCACGCTCCCGACGCTGGGCGTCGGCGAGGGCGGCAGCGCGGGCGTCGCGCTCCTGCTCGCTCAGCGTCCGCAGCACGACGCCCGAGGTCGGGCGCGGCGTCGGGCGGGCGGCCGCCGGCGCGGCCGGAGCCGGCCGGGCCGCGGGAGCCGGACTCGCATCGCGGGCCGGTGCCTGGGTGCCGGGCGTGGCGCCGATCACGCGGCGCTTCACGGTCTCCACGACGACCTGCTTCGATCGGCCGTGGGAGAAGCTCTGGCGCACGGTGCCCGCCTCGATCGGCCGCTTGGAGGACAGCGGCCGCGCGGGAGCCTTGCTCAGAGTCTTGTCGCCCGGGTTGTTCGTATCGCTCATTCAGTTCGAACCCTTGAGGGTTTCCATCGTCCGTGAACCGACGCCCCCTTGAGCGCCGACCTGACTCGTCCTGAGCAGGAAGCGGTGAGCTGAGCCCACGGATCCGGCCAAGAATTCCTTAGATGTCGCATCCCGCTCGGACGCGGGCTCCGAACCCGCGACCGCCCGGAGGCTCACGCACCTCCCGGCGGAGGCAGGACACCCCCGTCATCGCGTGCAGAGCCCGGCTCCTCGACCGCCGTACCGGCGCCCTCGAAGGAGCGTAGCCGACGCCAACGCGCCAGGCAGCCGGTGGCTCCGACTCCTGCGACGAGCGCAGCGTGTATCACATGATCCCGACCCAAAGCCATGTCCAATTCGTCCTCGGACAAGTCATCCACGATCGGGATCCCCGATATGGAGCCGCCATGCCGCCTGTGCAATGCCGCAACAAGCTTGCGGCGCCCGTCCGGGCTCGCCTCCGCGGCGTGGATCAGGGCGGCGACCCCGGGCTCGGAGCCGATCGCCGACTCGACCTTCGAGAAGCCGGCCACCACGCAGCCCGCCTTGTTGGCGAGCGCGATGGCCTGCCGCAGGTCATCGCGCAGGAGCGCAGCGATCTGGTCGGGCAGGTCGGCCGGCACAGGGCCGGCCTTGCCGCGGAAGGCGCGCTGGAACTGTCGCCGCTTCACAGCCTCCGCCACCGCGTCGCGGCGCGCCGTGACCCAGGCGCCGCGGCCGGGCAGCCGCGCGCGCAGGTCCGGCACCACCGCGCCGTCCGGGCCGAGCACGAACCGGATCATCGCCTCGGGCGCCTGCACGGCGCGCGTGACGATGCAGGTGCGCTGCGGCACCCGGCGGCCCGTGACGGGGCCGGCGTCGAGCGCCGGCTCCTCGCCCGTATCGATGTCGACGGCCTCCACGCTGCGGCTCCCCGCTCGCCTCAGGCCTGCGCCTCGGCGGATTCGGCCGCGGCCTCACCCTCGCCCTCTGCGGCCTCCGGCTCCTCGGGCGCGGCCTCGACCCAGCCCGCCCGCACGCGGGCCGCCATGATCATGGCCTCGGCCTCGGCGCGCGACAGCTCGAACCCGTCGAGGTAACCCGCGTGCCGCACGGCCTCGGGGCCGCGCCCTTCCGTATAGCCGACGAGGTCGTCGGTGGCGCAGCCGGCCAGATCCTCGATCGTCTTCACGTCGTTCTCGCCGAAGGCGACCAGCATCGGCGTGGTCACGCCGTCGATCTCGCGCAGCTCGTCCTCGACGCCGAGCTCGCGGCGGCGGTCGTCGTGCTCCTGCTCGATGCGGGCGAGGTGATCCTGCGCGCGGGCCTGGATCTCGGCGCCGGTCTCCTCGTCGAGACCCTGGATGTTCGAGAGTTCCTGCGTATCGACGTAGGCGATCTCCTCGACGTTGCGGAAGCCTTCCGCCGCGAGCAGCTGGCCGACGGTCTCGTCGACGTCGAGCGCCTCCATGAAGACCTGTGTCCGCTCGGCGAACTCCTTCTGGCGGCGCTCCGATTCCTCGGCCTCGGTCAGGATGTCGATGTCCCAGCCGGTGAGCTGCGAGGCGAGCCGCACGTTCTGGCCGCGGCGGCCGATGGCGAGCGAGAGCTGGTCGTCGGGCACCACCACCTCGATGCGGTCGGCCTCCTCGTCGAGCACCACCTTCACCACCTCGGCGGGCTGGAGCGCGTTGACGATGAAGGTCGCCTGATCTTCCGACCACGGGATGATGTCGATCTTCTCGCCCTGCAGCTCGCCGACCACGGCCTGGACGCGCGAGCCCCGCATGCCGACGCAGGCGCCCACGGGATCGATGCTGCCGTCGCGCGAGATCACCGCGATCTTGGCGCGCGAGCCGGGATCGCGGGCCACCGCCTTCACCTCGACGATGCCGTCGTAGATCTCGGGCACCTCCTGGCCGAAGAGCTTGGCCATGAATTGCGGGTGCGAGCGGGACAGGAAGATCTGCGGCCCGCGCACCTCGCGGCGCACGTCGAACAGGTAGGAGCGGATGCGGTCGCCGGGGCGGAAGGTCTCGCGCGGGATCATCTCGTCGCGCCGCACGATGCCCTCGCCGCGGCCGAGATCGACGATGACGTTGCCGTACTCGACGCGCTTGACGAGGCCGTTGACGACCTCGCCGATCCGGTCGCGATACTCGTCGTACTGGCGGTCGCGCTCGGCGTCGCGCACCTTCTGGACGATGACCTGCTTGGCGGACTGGGCGGCGACGCGGCCGAAATCGAAGGGCGGCAGCGTGTCGGAGATCACGTCGCCGACGAGCGCGCCGGGATTGTAGCGGCGGGCCTGATCGAGGGTGATCTCGCGGGCGTCGTTCTCGACCTCCTCGACCACGAGCAGGTGGCGGGAGAGGCGCAACGCGCCAGTCTTGGCGTCGATCTCGGCGTGGACGTCGGTCTCGGCGCCGTAGCGGGAGCGGGCAGCCTTGGCGATCGCCTCCTCCATCGCCTCGATGACGATCTGGCGGTCGATCACCTTCTCGCGGGCGACCGCGTCGGCGATCTGGAGCAGTTCGAGCCTGTTGGCGCTGACAACGGCCATGGTTCAGGTCCTTTCCGTTCGGATTCGGTGTTCACGGGCCGCGCGGGCGGCGGAGATCGTGCGCGATTCGTTCAGTGGAACGAGTCGCGGTCCTTGAGGCGGTTCGCCTTCGTGATCACGGGCTTCTTCGGGCCGGGCCCCTTGGCGGGCTTGGTCCCGGACTTGGCCTTGACCGGCTTGTCCGCCTTGGGCTTCGGGCGCTTCGGCGCGGGGATGAAGCGCACCTGCGGGGCGGCCTCCTCCTCGGGCTCCTCGTCCTCCTCCGGCTCGTCGGCGTCCTCGGGCGGCGGGCCGCCGCGGCGGAGCGATTCGCGGATCAGCTCGTCGGTGAGGACGAGATGCGCCTCGCCGAGGTCGGCGAGAGGCAGCACGATACGGCTCGGCAGGCCCTCCTTCACGTCGGGCAGGTCGATCGGCACGGTGAGCGCGGCCACATCCGGCTCGCCCAAGATGCCGCGGAAGCGCTTGCGGCCCTCGAGCGGGCGGGCGAGCTCCACCTTGGCCTCGTGGCCCGCCCAGCGCGCGAAATCCGAGACCCGCACCAGCGGCCGGTCGATGCCGGGCGAGGAGATCTCGAGGTTGTAGGCGCCGCCGACCGGATCATCGAGGTCGAGGAGCGGCGAGATCGTGCGGCTCACCGCCTCGCAATCCTCGATCGCGCAGAGCCCGTCCGGCCGCTCGACCATGATCTGCACCGTGGCGTTGCCGCCCGTGGTGACCTTCACCCGCACGATCCGATAGCCCAGCCCCTCGACCGCGCCTTCGATCACCTGGACGACGCGCGCGGCGGCGCCGCTTTCCGTGACGAGCCGCTTCTCGGAAACCGGGGTCTCGGGGGTCTGGGTCTCGGGGGCTTGCGCCATGCTGGTCTCGCGATTCCGGGCACCCACGGGGCGCGCGATCGGCAGGCGGGATGCGGCAATAAAAAAGAGCGGGCCCCGGGGGACCCACTCCGAACCGCAGCCTCTCAGCTGCCATCAGAACTGTTAGGGCGTAGATAACTCCGGACCGGGGCAAGTTCAAGTTCCCGAGACGACGATCTCCCCGCTCTCGCCCAGCCGATCGGGCTACCTCGCGCGCTCCCGCAGCGAATCAGGAGCCTGCATGTCCTACGATGCGCGTACCGTACCGGATCCCGGCCAGCGGCACCCGCTGGCGGACCATCCGCGGGTCACCTTCATCCGCGACCTCGACCTGCCACCGAACGTCGAGGTCGGCGACTACACCTACTACGACGATCCTGCTGGGCCTCGCGCCTTCCTCGACAACATCCTGTATCACTTCGCCTTTCTGGGCGATCGCCTCGTGATCGGGCGCTTCTGCGCGATCGCGGCCGGCACACGCTTCCTGATGAACGGCGGCAATCACAGGCTGGACGCGCCCTCGACCTACCCGTTTCCGATCTTCGGCAACGCCTGGGCGGCGTACGGCCCGGAAGCGTTCCCGAACCGCGGCGACACGGTCGTCGGCAACGACGTCTGGCTCGGCTACGAATCCACTGTCCTGCCGGGCGTGACGATCGGCGACGGCGCGGTCGTCGCGGCGAAGTCCGTGGTGAGCGCCGACGTGCCGCCCTACGCGATCGTGGCCGGCAACCCGGCCCGCCTCGTGCGGATGTGCTTCTCGGAGGCCGACATCGCCCGCCTCCTGCGTATCGCGTGGTGGGACTGGGACGCCGACCGGATCACGGCCCATCTCGGCCCATCTCGGCGCGATCGGCGACGGCGACGTCGATGCGTTGGAGGCCGCCGCCTCAGCGTGAGGCGGCGTAGGGCACGGCCGGCGGCTTCAGGGGCGGCGCGTGCTCGACGCGGAGTAGAGCCACGACCCAAAGGGCCAGCAGGCAGAGGAGGCAAACCTCGCGACGGCGAAGGCGCGGCGGTTCCGGAACGAGCATGGCGGGCATCCTGTGAGGAGCCCCCCTGTGCCGCAGCGACGCTTCCGCACTGTGTGGGAAAATTACCCACACCATTCGCATCCGAGATGAGGTTTGCATCCCCTGCTCACTGGCCGCTCAGCCCAGCCCTTCCTCGATGGGAAACGGTGTGGGCTCCCACCAGCGCTCGACCCCGTGAATCCGCGCCGCCTCGGCCTCCCAGCGGTGGAGGATGGCCGCAAGCGCTGCGCGGTCGCCGGTCCGCAGCGGTTCGACGATCTCAAGGATGCGGCGGCGTGTTTTCCGGTAGGAAACGCACAGACTTGCCTTCTCCCAAGCCTCAATGGCTGCCCGCTTCCTCTGGCCAGGCTTCGGATAGACGATCTGGTCCGGCGGCTCGTAGTCGCCGTGGCTGTCCGTCTCGTACCACCTCCAGATCTGGGCGAGGAACGTGCGCGCCTCGTCGCGCGCGCCGGACGCGAGAGCGATCGCGACCTGTTGCTCGGCATGTACGCGACCGCCAGGAATAATGAACTTACGGAAAAAGGGCAGATAGGCGCGGTGGTCCTCTGCGAGTGGGCGAAGCAGGGGTAGAACCTGCTCCTCGACCGCGCATGTGAAGATGCGGTCGATGTCGGGAACCCTCCAATCCCATCTACCGACCGTACTCCCCCAAGCAGCCAATTGCGGGAATTCCGGCCGAAGCTCGTATTGCGGCTGAAGAAAATATTCCCGGGTGAACGGAGCCGGAAGAGGCTTGCGCGAAAACGATTCAACAAAGCTTCCGAAAGGATCTTCTATTGCCGATCCGTCCCAGTAGAGGGTTGTCAGACTCATATTTGAGTCGAATATATTCGGATCCAAACACCGTTTCACCCATATTTTGGCAGCGAAGTGCCGAATCGGCCTGATCCATATTACGCCCGGCTCGACTTGGATGAGATCTGGATTACGCGCCAGCAGGCTTCGAAACAGCCACTTTATCTGCTTCGCGTTTGTCACGTACGCGGCCTCATTTGAATGACGACAATCCGTTGCGTTCCTGGGAAGTGCTTCTTGGCAGCCGCCGCGTAGCGCAACGCGTTCGACCATGCGAGGCCACGCGCTCCCGTCTTATGATCATAGATGGAGGTGACCGTTGGCCTAGCTTGGTGGTAGATGTCGAGCCGACTTGTGCCGGCTTTGTTGACATGAGTTGGGAACCCTTCTTTGTCGATCAGAAATTCAGACTTGAGGCGAGAATTTTTTTGGTCTCGCACCCAAAAGTGCATCCGAGAATGAACCTAGTTACCGATCTGGCTGGGAGTCCGGAACGGATTCTCTTGCCGAACGGCCGTGTTGACCGCATCAAGCTGTGTTTGAATCGCGCCGGTCTTTGGGCAGGCGGCGTCGAGCGCCGGCTGGTCGAGCGGACCGACCCAGATCGCCGGCTTATTCCGGAAGTCCTCCGCTCCGCGGAATTCGTGCGCCGTCGCGCCCAGGACAGTCCCATAGCCGCCGCGCCTCGCTGAGAGGAACGCGAAGAGCGTGCCGGCGAGTTCCAGCGTGCGCAGGACCTGCGCGGCCACCACCGCGGCCGGAACAGCCGGAAGGAGGGCCGGCTGGATCGTCGCGTCCGGCTTTAGGCCGTTCGCCGTGAAGGTGCTGCGCCCCAGGATCTCGCCGGAGACGCCGTCGCGGATGGTCTGCGTCGCGCCCAGCGTCTCGAAGATCCGGCTCTCGCCGTCCGGCGCGGTGACCGCGTGCTGCTCGTCGAAGTCGCGCCGGCCCGCGCGGATGCGGATCGAGAGGATGCGGGTCCCGTCCTCGAGCCGGGTCTCCTCTCGGCTCTGCGCGTGCTCGGCCTCGGGCATCTGCGCCCATTGCGGCGTGACCAGCCGCAGCACCTCGGGATCGACGGCGCCACCGCCGCCGCCGACGACCCACTGCCCACCGTCCGATTGCCCGGCCGGGGCGCGCGGCTGGTCGGACCAGCCCTTCCGCCACAGGGCGTGCTCCAGGCGGAGCAGCTTCGTGTCGAGGGAGAGCTCGGCCAGGATACCCCTCAGCTGCCGGATCTCGTCACCGACCGGTTCCCGTCTCGTCACGGCACCGACCCGAATCGCCCTCGATTAGGATCAAATACCAGAACAAATCGGGAATATACAGTTATTACTCCTATCGCCGGCGAAACGAAAAACGCTGCCCCGCGAGCGGGACGACGTCGGACGGATCGATCGGGATCCGGCGCGGTGCCGGATCCCGGTGTCTCAAGCGGCCTGCCGGGCCTTGTTCAGGAGCTTGCGGTTGATCAGCACCTCGGCGATCTGCACGGCGTTCAGCGCCGCGCCCTTGCGGAGGTTGTCCGAGACGCACCAGAAGTTCAGGCCGTTCTCGATCGTGGCGTCCTCGCGGATGCGGGAGATGTAGGTCGCGTCCTCGCCGGCCGCCTCGTGGGGCGTGACGTAGCCGCCGTTCTCGCGCTTATCGACCACGAGCACGCCCGGGGCCGCGCGCAGGATCTCGGTGGCCTGCTCGGGTGTGATCGGGCGCTCGAACTCAACGTTCACCGATTCCGCGTGCCCGATGAAGACCGGCACGCGCACGGCGGTAGCCGTGAGCTTGATCTTCGGGTCGAGCATCTTCTTGGTCTCGGCGACCATCTTCCACTCTTCCTTCGTGTAGCCATCCTCCATGAACACGTCGATGTGGGGGATGACGTTGAAGGCGATGCGCTTGGTGAACTTGGTGTTCGTCACCTCGCCGGCCGTGAAGACGGCGCGGGTCTGGTTGAACAGCTCGTCCATCGCCTCCTTGCCGGCGCCGGAGACCGACTGGTAGGTCGAGACCACCACGCGCCTGATGCCGGCCGCCTCGTGCAGGGGCTTCAGCGCCACGACGAGCTGGGCCGTCGAGCAGTTCGGGTTGGCGATGATGTTGCGCTTGGTGAAACCCGCGACGGCGTCGGCGTTCACCTCGGGCACGATCAGCGGCACGTCGGCGTCGTAGCGGAAGGCCGACGAGTTATCGATGACCACGCAGCCGGCCTGCCCGATGCGCGGGCTCCACTCCTTCGAGGTCTCGCCGCCGGCCGACATCAGACAGATGTCGGTATCGGAGAAGTCGTGGGTGTCCAGCGCTTTGACCTTCAGGATCTTGTCGCCGAAGGAAACCTCCTGGCCCTGGCTGCGCCGCGAGGCCAGCGCCACGACCTCGTCGGCGGGGAAAGCCCGCTCGGCCAAGATATCCAGGATCTCGCGGCCCACGTTGCCCGTGGCGCCCACGACGGCGACCTTGTAGCCCATTGTCCACTCCGCTTGTCCCGAACGACCCGGCCGCCGCATCCATCGCGGGCCCCGGTCTCCTCGCGCCCGCGTCCTGCGCGGGCCGACCGGCCGGTTCGCTTGCCCCAATACGGGCATGGCCGCGCGCGCCCGGCCCGACAGGCAGGTGGGTGCGGCAGCCGGGGTGAGCAAGACGCCGACCCCGCGCGCCTGTCAAGCGGCAGAGCAGGGCGGCGGCTCACAGGCGCAACCATCGATTCACCCTGCGCGCGGGAACACGGTGACGGGCGCGCTGCCGGAAAGGTCTTGGTGCCGGGTGGAGACCGAGGATCGGGGCGCGGCGGACGCTGATCCGCCGAGGCGAGCCCCCGGCCCCCCTTGCGCACGATGCCGTTCGACCGGACCGAAGACGCTGACGAGCCCCCGGCGCGACTGCCGCTGCTCGGCCTGACCGCGAAGCTCGCCGTCGCCCTTGCCACGGTGGCGCTGCTCGCGCTGCTCGCGCGCGGCCGAGTCGAGACGCCGTCCGCGCCATCCGAACCTGCGCTGGCCGACGCATTCTTCGTGCCGTCGGCCCTCGCGGCGCCGGCCAAGCCCGCGGCGCCTGCCCTGCCGGGCCGGCTCGGGATCGACGAGCCGGAAGCGATCGATCCGGTCCGGCTGGAGCCGGCGCGGGTCAACCCAGTCACGGGTCTGCGGGAGGAGACGCTGGCCCGGGGCGATTTCGACGCGATCGAATCGAGCGCGCTGCGCCTGACGCTCGCCCGGGAGGCCGGCTCGGAGAGGCCGGGCCTCTTCGTGACCCTGGTCAGGCGCGGGGCGGACGGACCCGGCATCGCGGTGGTCCGCACCGGCGCTCGGGGCAGGATCGACACCAAGTTCGGGCCAGTCGAGACCCTGGAGGCGACGCTGGCTGGCGGGGCGCGGCGGGTCTGCACCGGCTTCGCGACGCTCGAGGTCGCGCCGCCGCGCATCGACGGCTGGCTCTGCGCGCCGCTGGCACAGCCTCCGGAGCCGCGCGCAATCGCCTGCATCCTCGACGCCCTGACCCTGGAGGGTGCGGAAGGTCCGTCCGCGGCGCGCTTCCGCGCCGCCGAGGCGCGCCGCGACCCGGGTTGCCGGCCGGCCCAGCCCAGCGCTGCCGCGGACCCGCCCGCGGGTCGGACCGGCTCGATCCGTAGCCGCCGTGCCGCTGCCGGACGAGGCTGAGGCGCGGCGCAAAAAAAATGAGGCGAATCTGCGGCAGAACCGTGCTAGCTCGGCCATTGGGGTGGAACAACGGCAACGCTCGGACGTCTACTCACCAAGAAGACGCGGCGGATTTTTAACACTGTCCTGCCACGATCACCCCCGTTTTCAACAAGGTGCGACATGCGCTCGATCAAGATCGCCCTGCTGGGCGCCCTCGCCGTCGCCGGCCCCGGGCTCGGCACCACGGCTCCGGCTCAGGCCCAGGACGGCTACGCCCCCGGCGTCGGCTACTACCGGGTCAGCCGCCCGCTGCCGATCCGTATCCGCCCGCGCAGCTGGCTCGACGCCGGCAACGTGGTCGAGCCCGGCAACGGCTCTGTCTCGAACCCGGCCACAAACCCGGTTCTGATCGCCCAGTCGAACTCCCTGAACCCGGTCTACGGCCGCAACGACCGCTTCGGCTTCGGCATCCTGCCCGACCCGATCACCAACGGTCCGTTCATCGGCGCCCGGAACAGCTCGATCCGCAACGTCGATCTCTCGGCCTTCGACGCCATCGACCCGACCTCGTACGTGTCGCGCTACGGCAACCCGTACTGAGTCGCTCCAGTTCGTTTCATGCGAAGGGGCGCGCGGCGAGAGCCGCGCGCCCCTCTCGTTCCGGGATGTGCGGAAGGCCCTTGGGCCTTCCGGCGGGGCTCGGGGCGCGGAGCCCCGAGAGGTCAGGCCGCCCGCGCCCGGACAGCCGCGGCGATCGCCTCCGCCATGGCCTTCGTCCCGATCGCCTGAGCGCCCCCGGTAGCGATGTCGGCGGTGCGGGTGCCGGCGGCCAGCGTGTCGGTGATGGCACCGTCGAGGAGGTCGGCGGCCTCTCCGAGACCGAACGAGTAGCGCAGGCACATGGCGAGAGAGCCGATCATGGCGATCGGGTTCGCCTTGTCGGCGCCCGCGATGTCGGGGGCCGAGCCGTGCACGGGCTCGTAGAGGGCGCGGCGGAGCCCGCCTTCCTCGGCGGCGCCGAGGGAGGCCGAGGGCAGCATGCCGAGCGAGCCGGTGAGCATCGCGGCGACGTCCGAGAGCACGTCGCCGAAGAGGTTGTCGGTCACCAGCACGTCGAACTGCTTGGGGCGCCGCACGAGTTGCATGGCGCAATTGTCGGCGAGCACGTGCTCCAGCGCGACATCCGAGTAGTGCTGCGCGTGGACCGCGGTGACGACCTCCTTCCAGAGAACGCCCGACTTCATCACGTTGTGCTTCTCCGCCGAGGCGACCCGGCCCGAGCGCTTGCGGGCGAGGTCGAAGGCGACGTGGGCGATCCGCTCGATCTCGCCCGTGGTGTAGACCTGAGTGTCCACCGCCCGCTTCGTGCCGTCGTCGAGGACCGTGATCTCCTTCGGCTCGCCGAAATAGACGCCGCCGGTGAGCTCGCGCACGATCATGATGTCGAGGCCCTCGACGAGCTCCCGCTTGAGCGCCGAGGCGTCGGCCAGCGCCGGGTAGCAGATCGCCGGGCGCAGGTTCGCGAACAGGCCCAGATCCTTGCGCAGCCGCAGCAGCCCGGCCTCGGGGCGGATCTCGTAGGCGACGCCGTTCCATTTCGGCCCGCCGACGGCGCCGAGCAGGATCGCGTCGGCGCTCCTTGCCCGCGCCAGGGTCTCGTCGGCGAGCGGCTTGCCATGCCGGTCGATTGCCGCGCCGCCCACGAGATCGGTCTCGGTCTCGAAGCTGGCGATGCCGGTCTCGCGGAGCGCCGCGAGCACGGTCTCGACGCCGGCCATCACCTCGGGGCCGATCCCGTCGCCGGGGAGGAGCAGGAGGTTGTAGCTGGCCATGGCGTGATCTCGTCCGGGTTGAGATAGGGTCAGGCGGGCTCTATCGAGCCGGCGCGCCGCTTGGCAAGGTTCCTCGCGCCATGGCCGCCGTTGCGTTCCGCCGCCGTCCGGTGTAAGCGCGCTCCGCGCCCAACAGACACCCTTGGAGGCACGGGCGCGCTGGGGAACGGTCGGGCCGTCCGCTTCGGGCGGCCTTTGTCGTTTTCCGGGCCATCAATCGTAAAGGATCACGCCATGAGCGCAGTGAAGTCGCTTGAGGCCGTGGCACGCGACCGGGCCGGCAAGGGGGCCGCCCGGGCCGTTCGTCGCCAGGGCCAGATTCCCGCCGTCATCTACGGCGCCGGCCAGCCGCCGCAGTCGATCGCCGTCGACCTCATCCGCACCCGCACCCTGATCTACGCCGGCGGCTTCAAGACCACGGTGTTCGAGATCAGCATCGGCGGCAAGAAGGTCCGCGCGATCCCGCGCGACTTCCAGCTCGACCCGGTGACCAGCGTCCCGCTGCACGTCGACTTCCTGCGCGTCGTCCAGGGCCAAACCGTCGTGGTCGACGTGCCGGTGCACTTCGTCAACGAGGAGGCGGCCCCCGGCATCAAGCAGCGCGGCGGCACCCTCAACATCTCGCTCCACACCGTCTCGCTCGACGTGGCGCCCGACCAGATTCCGGACGCGATCGAGGTCGATCTCACCGGCCGCGAGATCGGTGACGTGATCCACGCCGCCGACCTGAAGATCCCGGCCGGCACCTACACGGGCGAGGGCACGGATCCGGTCGCCAACATCGTGCCGCCGACCGTGCTCGGCGCCGAGGTCGAGGCCGAGGAGGCCGCGATCGCCGAGGCGCAGTCCGCCGAGGCCGCCGAGGAGAAGGCCGAGTCCGAGGCCGAGGCCTCCGACGAGACCAAGACCGAGGAGTGATCGGGAGGGGGCGCGCACCGCGCGTCCCGTCTCCGCTTCCCGATGCCCCGGCCCCGCGGCCGGGGCATTTTCATGTCGCGAGGGACCCATGCGGCTCATCGTCGGCCTCGGAAATCCGGGCCCGCGCTACGCGCGCAACCGCCACAACATCGGCTTTCTCGCCATCGACGAGATCGCCCGCGTGCATCGGGCGAGCCCGTTCCGCCGCCGCTTCCAGGGGGAGGCCGCCGAGGTGGTGCTGGGCACCGAGCGCGCCATCCTGCTGAAGCCCCAGACCTTCATGAACGAGTCCGGCCGCGCGGTCTCGGAGGCGCAGCGCTTCTACAAGATCGCGCTCGCCGACGTGATCGTGCTGCACGACGAGCTCGACCTCGCCCCCGCCAAGCTCCGGGTGAAGCAGGGCGGCGGCAATGCCGGACATAACGGCCTGCGCTCGATCACCGCGCAATGCGGCAACGACTATCGTCGCGTGCGGCTCGGCATCGGGCATCCGGGCGACAAGGCGCAGGTGCATGCCTACGTGCTGAACGATTTCGGCAAGGCCGAGGAGCCCTGGGTCGAGGACCTCTGCCGGGCGGTGGCCGACCACGCCCCGCTGCTCGCGGCGGGCGAGGATGCGAGCTTCCAGAACAAGGTCCACCTCGCCATGGCGGGCCGCGGCTGGGACGACGTGAAGCCGGTGGCCCGGGGCGGTCCGCCGAAGAATTGACACGAAAACACGAGGACACGATATCGAAGGCGGCCCGGAGGTGGCGATGAAGAACGTGACCGTGACCATGAGCGAGGCGCTGCTGCAGCGGGCGCGGGTCGCGGCCGCGCGCGACGGGAAGAGCCTGTCGAAGTTCGTCGCCGAGGCGGTGGAGCAGCGGGTCGGCCGGCCGATGACGCAGCGCGAGGCGCTCGACATCTTCCTGGCGGGACCGCCCCTCCACGTGCTGGACGAGAACGGGAAGGTCCCGACGACGGCGCAGCTCTACGATGACGACTGAGCTGGTCTTCGTCGATACGAACGTTCTTCTCTACGCTCGCGACGATCGTTACCCCGATAAGCGCAGGGCTGCCGCGCACTGGCTCGCGACGCTCGCGCAACGCGATGCCCTGATCGTCAGCCCCCAGATCCTCGGCGAACTTCACACCGCCATCCTGCGGGGCAAAGTCGACGTGGACGACGGGGAGATGCAGCGCATGACCGCGGCGCTGCAACCCTTCTCCCACGGCGCCACCGACCTCGAACTCATCGCGCAGTCGTGGAAGATCCGGAAGGAGACCGCCTTCCGGTGGTGGGACTGCGTGATCCTCGCCGCCGCGATCCGGGCCGGATGCCGCTACCTCCTGTCGGAGGATTACCAGCACGGCACGACGGTCCGCGGCACCACCATCCTCAACCCCTTCACCGTCGGCCCCGAGGCCGTCATGACCGAGCATTAGGACTGAGCCATGGGCTTCAAATGCGGCATCGTCGGCCTGCCGAACGTCGGCAAGTCGACCCTCTTCAACGCGCTGACGCAGACCGCGGCGGCCCAGGCGGCGAACTACCCGTTCTGCACCATCGAGCCGAATGTCGGCGACGTGGCGGTGCCGGACCCGCGCCTCGACGCGCTGGCGAAGATCGCGGCCTCGAAGGAGATCATCCCGACCCGGCTGACCTTCGTGGACATCGCCGGGCTGGTCCGCGGCGCCTCGAAGGGGGAGGGGCTCGGCAACCAGTTCCTGGCCAACATCCGCGAGGTGGACGCGATCGCCCACGTGGTGCGCTGCTTCGAGGACGGCGACGTCACCCATGTCGAGGGCAAGGTCGATCCGATCGCCGACATCGAGACGATCGAGACCGAGCTGATGCTGGCCGACCTCGAGAGCCTGGAGAACCGCGTCGTCGCCCTGGAGAAGAAGGCCCGGGGCGCCGACAAGGAGGCGCGTGAATTCCTCGACCTCGTCAACCGGGCGCTGCCGCTGCTGCGCGACGGAAAGCCCGCCCGCCTCGTCGAGCGCAAGGCGGAGGAGGAGTTCCTGTTCCGGCAGCTCGGCCTGATGACGGCCAAGCCGGTGCTCTACGTCTGCAACGTGGACGAGGGCGACGCCGACAAGGGCAACGCGCACTCGGACGCCGTCATCGCCCGCGCCAAGGCGGAGGGTGCGGTCGCCGTGGTGGTCTCGGCCAAGATCGAGAGCGAGATCGCCGTGATGCCGATGGCCGACCAGGCCGAGTTCCTGGAGGCGGTCGGGCTCAACGAGCCCGGTCTCAACCGGGTGATCCGGGCCGGCTACGATCTCCTCGGCCTGATCACCTACTTCACGGTCGGCCCGAAGGAGGCCCGCGCCTGGACGATCACCGACGGCACCCGCGCGCCCGCGGCGGCCGGGGTGATCCACTCCGATTTCGAGAAGGGCTTCATCCGGGCCGAGACGATCGCCTACGCCGACTACGTGTCGCTGAAGGGCGAGAGCGGCGCGCGCGATGCCGGCAAGCTGCGCCTGGAGGGCAAGGAGTACCGGGTGCAGGACGGCGACGTGCTGCACTTCCGCTTCGCGAACTGAGGCCGCGATGTCCGCTCCCTTCTACGAGGACTTCGAGCCCGGCGACCGCATCGTCAGCACGCCGCTCACGGTCGGCCGCGACGAGATCGTGGCCTTCGCACGGGAATTCGACCCGCAGCCCTTCCACCTCGACGAGGCGGCGGCGGAGGCGACCTTCGTCGGCAAGCTGATCGCCTCCGGCTGGCAGACCGCCGCGCTCGGCATGCGTCTCCTGCACGCCAGCGTGTTCCGCGGGGCCACCACGCTCGGCTCGCCGGGCATCGACGAACTGCGCTGGATGCTCCCCGTCGTGCCGGGCGACAGCCTCGTCCTGAAGACCACGGTCGAGGATTGCCGCGCCTCCACCTCGAAACCGGGCGTCGGCTTCGTGCGGTTCGCCGCGCGGCTCGAGAATGGGGCGGGCCGCATCGTGATGACCCAGGGCTTCTCGGTGATGTTCCAGCGCCGCGGGGCGGAGCCGCCGCCGCCCCGGCCAGTGACGCTTGCAGCACCGGAGCCGCCGCCGGAGCCGAATGACGCGGAGATCCTCGATTTCATCGGCCAGGCCGAGATCGGCCGCACGCGGGACCTCGGGCCCTACACCTTCACCGCGGAGGATATCGTGGCCTTCGCGCGGGCCTACGACCCCCAGGCCTTCCACCTGGATCCGGAGGCCGCGGCCCGCACGCATTTCGGCGGGCTCTGCGCCTCGGGCTGGCACACGGCAGCCGCCTACATGCGGCGCCTGACCACGACCCGGGCGCGCGACCACGCCTACACGGCCGCGCGCGGACCGGCCCCGATGCTGGGGCCCTCGCCGGGCTTCCGGAAGCTGCGCTGGCTGAAGCCCGTCTACGCGGGCGACACGATCCACTACCGCACCACGCTCACCGACCGCCGCGCCTCGGCCTCCCGGCCGGGCTGGGGGCTGGCCTTCGCGCGCAACACCGGCACCAACCAGCACGGCGAGGAGGTGTTTCGCTTCGACTCGAGCGTCTTCGCGCAGTGGGAGCCGTAGGGCGGGTTCCGGCTCCTCGCCTCGGATGCAGCAGACCCTCTCTCCCCACCTGCGGAGAGAGCGCTTCGGCGAGCTTGTCGTCGCTGGAGTGAGGAGGCAGCCGAGGGGGCTACCTTCCAGCGTCCTCAGGCTGCCCGGCGCCGCTCCGGGTAGAGCCCGAGCAGGCCCTCGGGCGAGGCCTCGCACACGCCCCGCTCCGTGACGATGCCGGTGACGAGGCGGGCGGGCGTCACGTCGAAGGCGGGGTTGGCCACGGGGCTGCCGGGCGAGACCACCTCGATCGTGGCGAAGCCGCCGTCCGCGAGACGCCCCGTCAAATGCGTGACCTCGCGCCCGTCGCGCTCCTCGATCGGGATCTCGGCGACACCGTCGCGGAGCGTCCAGTCGATCGTCGAGAAGGGCAGGGCGGCGTAGAACGGGACGCGGTTGTCGAAGGCCGCCAGCGCCTTCAGGTAGGTGCCGATCTTGTTGCAGACGTCGCCCGACGCCGTGGTGCGGTCCGAGCCGACGATGCAGACGTCGATGCCGCCGTGCTGCATCAGGTGGCCGCCCGCGTTGTCGGCGATCACCGTGTGGGGCACGCCGTGGCCGTTCAGCTCGAAGGCGGTGAGCGCCGCGCCCTGGTTCCGCGGCCGGGTCTCGTCCACGTAGACGTGGAGATCGACGCCGGCCTCGTGCGCCCAGTAGATCGGAGCGAGCGCGGTGCCCCAATCGACGGTCGCGAGCCAGCCCGCGTTGCAATGGGTCAGCACGTTGATGCGCCGGCCCTTGGCCTTGGCGAGGTCCGACAGCAGGCGCCCGCCGTGCTCGCCGATCGAGCGGCAGCTCTCCACATCCTCCTCGGCGATGCGGCCGGCCTCCGCGAAGGCCGCTGCGAAGCGCTCGGGAACGGGGAGGGGGCGGAGCTTGGCGGCGACGTGGTCGAGGGCCCAGCGCAGGTTGATCGCGGTGGGGCGGGTGGCGGCCAGGATCTCGACCGCGCGGGCAAGGCCCGCATCCGAGGAATCCTCCCTCAGGCCGAGCGCCAGCCCGTAGGCGGCTGTGACGCCGATCAGCGGGGCGCCACGCACGATCATGGTGCGGATCGCGACCGCCGCATCGTCGAGCGTGGAGAGCCGCTTCATCTCCAGCGCGAAGGGCAGGCGGGTCTGGTCGATGACCTCGACGCTGACGCCGTCCGCGTGCGGGACGATGGTGCGGTAGGGGCGGCCGTCGATCTTCATGCGAGCGATCTGCCACAACGGGGCGCGGATTGCACCACGGCGGTGCCCGCCCGCACCCTCCGGTTGAGCCTTCCTCAACCTTAGCCGCGCGTTAACGGGTCACCCGTAGCGTTCCGGTCACGTATCCCATCACGCGTCCGGTCCCGCATGCGCTCGCTTCGCCGCTCCGCGTCGCCCTACGACACCTTCGTCGATACGCTGCGCCCCTTCCTGGCGCGCCGTCTGACGGAGCTGGGCGGCCTCGTGCTGTTCACCGCCGCCGTGGCCCTCACCGTGGCGCTGGCGACGTGGTCGATCGACGACCCGAGCCTTAACCACGCCACCGACCACGCCGCCCACAACGTGCTCGGGCGCCCGGGCGCCGTGGTCTCCGACCTCGCCATGCAGATTCTCGGCCTCGGCTCGCTCGCCCTGGTGCTGCCGCCCGCGCTGTGGGGCATGCGGCTGATGCGCGAGCGCGACCTGCCGCGCGGGGGCCTGCGCATCGCGCTCTGGATCATCGGCTTCTGCGCGGCGAGCGCGGTCGCGAGCGCCCTGCCGCCCACCGCGCGCTGGCCGCTGCCGACGGGCCTCGGCGGCGTGGCCGGCGATTCGCTGCTCGGTCTCGGCCGGACGATCGTGGGTGCCATCGCGGGTCCGGCCGCCGCGCTCGTCGGCTTCGCCTACGCGGTCTTGGCGATCCTCTGCCTCACGGGTGCCTGTCGCGCCGGGCTCAACGACGCGGACGAATCCTACGACGCCTACGAGGCGGCGCCCCCGATGCGTCGGGCATCCGCCCACCGCTCGGAGGTTCGCGACGTCGCGGGTGAGCCGGGACTCGGCCTGGTCGGGCTCGGCGCACTGGCGCAGGCCGTGATGCGCGGCCGCGCGGCGCTCGGCGAGACGGTGGAGAACTGGCGTGCCCAGCGCTCCGGCAACCTCGCCTATGCGGGTGCCTCGCCGACGCTGGCGGCGCAGCGCGCCTTCGCGGACGAGGAGGCCCCCTGGGCCGACCACGCGCCTCCGCCCCAGGCCCAGCCGGCCGCTCGGCGCGAGCCGGTCTTCGACGAGGTGGAGGCGCCCCGTCCGCAGCAGCGCGGCCGCACGCCGCTCCCCGCCGCGGATCTGCCCGACACGGACGAGGACGACGTCGCCGCCGAGCCGGTGCGCTCGCGCGTCGCGCCTCCGGCCGCAGCCCCGGTCCCGGCCCGGCGCCAGCCCCTGCCGCCGCCGGTCCATCCGGACGATTACGAGCTGCCGGCGCTGGGTCTCCTGGCCGAGCCGCGCGGACCCTCGCCCGCGAGCCTTGTCTCGGCCGACGCGCTGGAGCAGAACGCGACGCTCCTGGAGGCCACGCTCGGCGATTTCGGGGTGCGCGGCGACATCCTGGCCGTGCGGCCGGGCCCGGTCGTCACGCTCTACGAGCTGGAGCCGGCGCCCGGCACCAAGTCGAGCCGGGTGATCTCGCTCGCCGACGACATCGCGCGCTCGATGTCGGCGGTCTCGGCCCGCGTCGCGGTGGTCCCCGGCCGCAACGCCATCGGCATCGAATTGCCGAACACGCGCCGCGAGACCGTGTTCCTGCGCGAACTCCTGGCCTCGGCCGACTTCGTGGAGACGAAGCACAAGCTGGCGCTGTGCTTAGGGAAAAACATCGGCGGCGAGCCGATCATCGCGGACCTGGCCCGCATGCCGCACCTGCTGGTGGCCGGCACCACCGGCTCGGGCAAGTCGGTGGCGATCAACACCATGATCCTGAGCCTGCTCTACCGGATGAAGCCGGAGGAGTGCCGCCTGATCATGGTCGATCCCAAGATGCTGGAACTCTCCGTCTACGATGGCATCCCGCACCTGCTCTCCCCCGTCGTCACCGACCCGAAGAAGGCGGTCATCGCCCTCAAATGGGCCGTGCGCGAGATGGAGGAGCGCTACAAGAAGATGTCCAAGATCGCGGTGCGCAACATCGACGGCTACAACGCCCGCGTTCAGGAGGCCCAGAGCCGCGGTGAGGTCCTGACGCGGACCGTCCAGACCGGCTTCGACCGGCAGACCGGCGAGGCGATCTACGAGGACGAGGCGATGGACCTCAGCCCTCTGCCCTACATCGTGATCGTGGTGGACGAGATGGCCGACCTGATGATGGTGGCCGGCAAGGACATCGAGGGGGCGATCCAGCGGCTGGCGCAGATGGCGCGGGCGGCGGGCATCCACCTGATCATGGCGACGCAGCGCCCGTCGGTGGACGTGATCACCGGCACCATCAAGGCGAACTTCCCGACCCGGATCTCCTTCCAGGTCACGAGCAAGATCGACTCGCGCACCATTCTCGGCGAGATGGGCGCCGAGCAGCTTCTGGGCCAGGGCGACATGCTGTTCATGGCCGGCGGCGGGCGCACGACGCGCGTGCACGGGCCGTTCTGCTCGGACGCCGAGGTCGAGAGCGTGGTCGCCCACCTCAAGCGCCAGGGCCGCCCCGCCTACCTCGACGCCGTCACGGCCGACGACGAGGAAGACGCCTCGGGCAAGGGCGGTAAGGGCAAGGGCGCCACCGAGCTCGAGGTGGACGGGGCGGTGTTCGACCAGGGCGCCTTCGGCGAGGCAGGCGGCGACCTCTACGAGCAAGCCGTTCAGGTGGTGCTGCGGGACCAGAAGGCCTCGACCAGCTACATCCAGCGTCGCCTGCAGATCGGCTACAACCGCGCCGCCTCGCTGATGGAGCGGATGGAGATCGAGGGCATCGTCGGGCCGGCCAACCACGCGGGCAAACGCGAGATCCTGATCGAGACCGACCAGCACGGGGTTTGAGCATCGCGTCGCGCGCAGGCACCGTCATTCCGGGGCGCCGAAGGCGAACCCGGGATGACGAGCTGGAGGCGGCAACCTGGCGCGGGAAGCCCGGTGCCGGCTACTCCCGCTGAATCACCCGATCGACCACGAGATCGGACCAGAAGCCGGGACGGAAATCGCGCTTGAGTGCCTCGGGGTCGTAGACCGTCTCGACCCAGGTGAGGAAATCGAGCCCCCTGGACTCGCCCTCGACGAGGTAGCGGGCGAAGAAGGCGTCGAGGATGCCGGTCTTGGCGAAGCGGAAATGGCCGTAGCGCGCCGAGAGCTGGCCCATCGCCTCCCGCACCGGGCGGCCCTCGTGGATGATCAAGTAGAGGGCTGCCGCGAGTCCCGCCCGGTCCGCGCCCGACTTGCAGTGCATCACGGCCGGGTACTCGATCGACGCGAAGACGTCGCGGGCGGCCAGGACCGTGGCGCGGTCCGGCGCCTCGCGCGAGCGCAGCACGAATTCGACGAGCTTCAGCCCGTGCCGCTCGCAGGCCTCCCGCTGCAACGGCCAGGAGCCGTGCTCGCGCCCGCCCCGCAGGGTGACGATGGTGCGTACGCCCTCCCGGCGGAAGCGCGCCAGCTGGTGGGGGCCGGGCTGGGCCGAGCGCCAGAGCTCCCCCCGGCCGACCCGGTGCCGGTTCAGGTAGGCCATCCGGAACACGCCGTGATCGACGAACAGCATGTTGGCCCAGGCCATCAGCCGCCCGCCCGCGCCGGTGATCGGCCGCTCGAAGCGGGCGATGCGCGCCATGCGCCGGGCGTAGCGCGTCTCGGGCTTCAGGAATCGCTTGAACACGGGGGGCGGGATCGGGTCGCACGGAATGGATCGCCGCCTCTAACAGCCGTGCCGGGCGGCGGCAATTTCCGGACGCGGCCAACGAGGCGGCTCACACGGGGCGGCGCATCGGCACCGCTCTTGCCTTCAGTTCGCCAGGATCGCGACTGAACCTGCGGGCCGGCACCGGTGTTGTCAGCCCGCAGCCCCCACGAGGCAGCCCCCACCAGGAAGGTCCGGCCATGAGCACGCGCACCACGAGCATCCGCCGGGCCCGCGAGGGGGATGTCGGCGGGTTGTCGCGGGTGTTCGACGCGGCTTGGCGCGAGGCCTACCGGGGCATCATCCCGGGCGTGGCCCTCGAGCGGATGATCGCCCAGCGCGACGGGACGTGGTGGCGCGGGGCCCTGCGGCGCGGCCGCCCGCTCGCGGTGCTGGACGCGGGGGACGCGGTCGTCGGCTACGCCGCCTACGGCCGGGCGCGCAGCCGCGGCCTGGGCACCGAGGGCGAGATCGACGAACTCTATCTCCTGCCGGAATACCAGGGCCTCGGCCTCGGCCGGCGCCTGTTCCGCGCCGTGCGCAACGATCTCGCGGACCACGGCCTCGCGCGCCTTGGCGCCTGGGCCCTGGAGGAGAACGGTCGCGCGGGCGCCTTCTACGCGGCGCTGGGCGGCCGGGCCGGCCCCCACGTGCTCGACCGGGTGGCCGGGGTGCCATTGTCGAAGATCGGCTACATCTTCGGCTGAGGCTCGCGCGCAGCCTGTGCGTGCGCCCGGACACCCGATTTGATTCTCCCGCGGGCGGTTATATGAGACCGCAGGACAAGGCCCGCACGCCCGGGCCGGGAGAGACGCCCATGAACATCGACGCCATCTCGCTCGGCAAGAACCCGCCGCACGACGTCAACGTCATCATCGAGGTGCCGCTCGGCGGCGAGCCGATCAAGTACGAGATGGACAAGGAGGCCGGCACGCTCGTCGTCGACCGGTTCCTCTACACGCCGATGTTCTATCCCGGGAACTACGGCTTCATCCCGCACACCCTCTCGGGCGACGGCGACCCGTGCGACGTGCTGGTGGCCAATACCCGCGCCATCATCCCGGGCGCCGTCATCAGCGTGCGTCCCGTGGGCGTGCTGGTGATGCAGGACGACGGCGGCGAGGACGAGAAGATCATCGCGGTTCCCTCCCGCAAGCTGACCCAGCGCTACAACCGGGTGGAGAACTACACCGACCTCCCCGAGATCACGGTCAGCCAGATCCAGCACTTCTTCGAGCACTACAAGGATCTGGAGCCCGGCAAGTGGGTCAAGATCGTGCGCTGGGGCGATCGCGCCGAGGCCGAGCGCCTGATCCTGGAAGGCATCGAGCGTTACAACAAGTCGAAGGCGTGAGGGCCGCGGGGGCGTCGGACGCATCCCCTCTCCCCGCATGCGGGGAGAGGGAAATCGGCGGCACGCTTCCCCTCAGAGCCGTTCCCCCCGCAAGAGCCGCGGCTGCGCCCCCCGCGAGGCCGCGGCCTCGCCGATGAAGAAGCGCTTGAGCCCCGGCATCCGGTCCACCAGCCCGAGGCCGAGGTCGCGGGCCAGCCGCAGCGGCAGGGCATCGTTCGAGAACAGGCGGTTGAGCCCGTCCGTCGCCGCACCCATCGCGAGGGTGTCGAAGCGGCGGGCCCGCTCGTAGTCGCGCAGCACCGTCTCGGAACCGGGATCGAGCCCCAGGCGCAGGGCGCCCGTGACCGCCTCGGCCAGCGCGGCGGCGTCGGCGAGGCCGAGATTCAGACCCTGCCCGGCGATCGGATGGATGACGTGGGCGGCGTCGCCCAGCAGAGCCAGGCGTGGCCCGCGGAAGCTGCGCGCGATGCCGAAGGCGAGCGGGTAGGCGTGCGGCCCGGCCTCCAGCCGGAGCCGGCCGAGTTCCGGCGTGAAGCGCCGCTCGATCTCGCCCAGCACCTCGTCCGCCTCGCCGCCCAGCAACGCCGGCACGTCGCGGCTGCGCTCGGTCCAGACGATCGAGGAGCGGTGGCCCAGCGCACCGCCGTCGGCCAGCGGCAGCACCGCGAAGGGCCCGCTCGGCAGGAAGTGCTCGTAGGCGCGTCCCCCGTGCGGCCGGTCATGCCCGATCGTCGCGACGATGCCCGATTGCGGGTAGGACCAGCCAACCCAGCCGATGCCGGCCGCCTCGCGCAGGCGCGAGCGCGCCCCGTCGGCCGCCACCACGAGGTTCGCGGTCTCGGCCGCGCCGTCCGGCGCGATCGCCTGGACCCGATCGCCCACGACCCGCGTGCGGGCCAGCCCGCGCGCCACGAACGCGACGCCGGCCTCGCGGCAGGCGTCGAGCAGGGCGGCGGCGAGGGGCTCCGCCTCGACCATGTGGGCGAAGGGCGCGCCGTCCTGCACCTCCGTCGGTTCTCCCAGCCCGAAACTGAGGAAGACCGGGCGAACCGGATCGGCGAGGCGGCTGTCGCTGATCACCATCTCGGTGATCGGTTCGGCCGCCGCACCGAGACGATCCCAGATGCCGAGCGCCCCGAGCATCCGCCGCCCGCCCGCCGCGACCGCGTAGGCGCGGCCCCGGTGGCGGCCGGCGCCCGCCGGCAGCGCGGGATCGTGAACCGCAACCGCGAGCGCCGGCCCGTGCGCCCGGGCGAGCGCGAGCGCCAGGGTGAGCCCCGGGATGCCGCCCCCGGCCACGATCAGCTTCCGTCCGCCCGAACGCCCGCTCGATCCGCTCATCACGCTCCTCTGCGTCTTCCGACCCTTGCGCCCCCGGTCCTGCGTGGCTTGCCGCGCGGGCGGTGCTATGTCGATTCCGCGACCCACCGATAACTCACCGCCCCGCCGAAGGCACCGCCCGCCGCATGACCGACATCGTCACAGAGCTTCTCGACATCCTCGACCTGGAGCGCCTGGAGGAGGACCTGTTCCGGGGCGTGAGCCCGCGGGTGAGCTGGCCCCGGGTCTTCGGCGGGCAGGTGGTGGCGCAGGCGCTGGTGGCGGCGAGCCGCACCGTGCCGGCGAGCCGGCCGCCTCACTCGCTGCACGCCTACTTCCTGCTCGGCGGCGACCCGAAGGCGCCGATCATCTACGAGGTCGAGCGCATCCGCGACGGCGGCAGCTTCACCACCCGACGCGTGCGGGCGATCCAGCACGGGCGGCCGATCTTCGCCACCTCTGTCTCCTTCCAGACCGAGGAGGAGGGATACGCGCACCAGGTACCGATGCCGGGCGCGCCCGACCCGGATGCGCTCCCGTCCGTCAGGACGCTGATCGAGCGGGGCGGTGCCAACCTGCCGCCCGCGCTGACCGGGTACTTCGCCCGCCCCCGTCCGATCGAGCTGAAGCCGGTGGACCTGCGCCGCTACCTCGAACCCGGCCCTGCCGACCCGGTCTGCAACGTCTGGCTGCGGGCGGCCTCGCGCCTGCCGGACGACCCGGCGATCCACCGGGCGGTGCTGGCCTACGCCTCCGATATGACGCTCCTCGACGCGACGCTGATCGCCCATGGCCGCTCGGTGTTCGACCCCGACATCCAGGGCGCGAGCCTCGACCACGCGCTCTGGTTCCACAGGCCATTCCGGGCCGATTCCTGGCTGCTCTACACGCAGGACAGCCCCAGCACCGGCGGCGCCCGCGGCTTCGCCCGGGGCCAGATCTTCACCCAGGACGGAGACCTGGTTGCCTCGGTAGCCCAGGAAGGCCTGATCCGGCCGCGTCGGGCCTGACGCATCCCGAACACGCAAATCTGCCCAATCGATCGCCAATCTGCCGACCCGATAGGCACAAGCTCGACCATTGGGGCGGCAACCGTGAGTCCTAATCGATCAAAGCGTGGGCAGAACTGCGTCTTTCCGGAAAGTTCCGTCCGGCCAGCCCTGGCATAGTCCTTGAATAGGCGCTTCCGATCGCGGGGCCATTCCGGCCCGCCGCGGACAACAGGACCGCAACCGGCGCCCGCGGGCGCGCCGGCCGAGGTTCCAACCGGAAGCAGGGGGCGCCGCCCATGAAGATCGTGATGGCCATCATCAAGCCGTTCAAGCTGGAAGAGGTGCGCGACGCCCTCACCGGCATCGGCGTGCACGGCCTGACGGTGACCGAGGTCAAGGGCTACGGCCGCCAGAAGGGCCACACCGAGATCTATCGCGGCGCCGAGTACGCGGTGAGCTTCCTGCCCAAGCTGAAGATCGAGGTCGCGGTGGCCTCCGATCTCGTGTCCAGCGTGATCGACGCGATCGCGGGCGCCGCCCGCACGGGCCAGATCGGCGACGGCAAGATCTTCGTGATGCCGCTCGAGAAGGCCGTCCGCATCCGGACCGGCGAGACCGACGCCGACGCGCTCTGAGTCTTCCCGGGCCGGACGGCCCGCAGCGAGCCGCCGATCCGCTCGCCCCATCCTTCACCTCAAGCGACAGACAAACGCGACCGGGAGTCTCGTGTCCATGAAACTTCGCAACGTCCTCGCGCTCGGGCTGGGAGGCGCGGCGCTCGCCGCTCTCCTGATCGAGCCCTCGCTGGCCCAGTCGCCGGCGCCGGAAGCCATCTCGCCGCCGCCCTCGCCGGTGCCGAACAAGGGCGACACCGCCTGGATGCTGGTCTCGTCGGCCTTCGTCCTGATGATGGTCGTGCCGGGTCTCGCCCTGTTCTACGGCGGCCTCGTGCGCACCAAGAACATGCTCTCGGTGCTGACCCAGGTCTTCGCCATCGGCTGCATCGCCTGCCTGCTCTGGGTCACCTTCGGCTACAGCCTCTCCTTCACCAACGGCGGCGGCCTCAACGACTTCGTGGGCGGCTTCTCGAAGGCCTTCCTGAAGGGCGTCGACGCGAACTCGGTGGCGGCGACCTTCTCCAACGGTGTCGTGATCCCCGAATACGTCTACATCTGCTTCCAGATGACGTTCGCGATGATCACGCCGGCCCTCATCGTCGGCGCCTTCGCCGAGCGGATGAAGTTCTCGGCGCTGGTCGTGTTCTCGATCCTCTGGGTCACGCTGATCTACTTCCCGATGGCCCACATGGTCTGGTACTGGGGCGGTCCGGACGTCTTCGCGGACGCGGCCAAGAAGCTGGCCGCCGCGGGTGGCGAGGCGAACGCGGCCGCCAAGGCCGAGTACGACGCGGTGCTGAATGACGCCGGCATGCTCTTCAAGTGGGGCGCCCTCGACTTCGCTGGCGGCACCGTGGTGCACATCAACGCCGGCATCGCGGGCCTCGTCGGCTGCCTGATGCTCGGCAAGCGCATCGGCTACGGCCGCGACCTGCTGGCGCCGCACTCGCTCACCATGACCACGATCGGCGCCGCGCTGCTCTGGGTCGGCTGGTTCGGGTTCAACGCCGGCTCGAACCTCGAGTCGAACGGCTCGGCCGCGCTCGCGATGCTCAACACCTTCGTGGCCACCGCCGCGGCCGCCATCTCCTGGCTGTTCGTGGAGTGGGCGCTGAAGGGCAAGCCGTCGCTCCTCGGCATGCTGTCGGGCGCCATCGCGGGCCTCGTCGCCGTCACCCCGGCGGCGGGCTTCGCCGGCCCGATGGGCTCGATCGTGCTGGGCCTCGTCGCCGGCGCCGCCTGCTTCATCATGTGCTCCAGCGTCAAGAACGCGCTCGGCTACGACGACTCGCTCGACGTGTTCGGCGTGCACTGCGTCGGAGGCATCATCGGCGCCATCGCGACCGGCATCCTGGTCAACCCCGCGCTCGGCGGCGTCGGCATCCCCGACTACACCACCAAGCCCGGCGAGCTGACGGTGGGCACCTACGAGCTCGCCACGCAGGTCATGGCCCAGCTGAAGGCCGTGGGCTTCACCATCCTGTGGTCGGGCATCGGATCGGCGATCCTCTACAAGCTGGTCGATCTGACCATCGGCCTGCGCGTGACGCAGGAGGAGGAGCGCGAGGGTCTCGACATCGCCGACCACGGCGAGCGCGCCTACAACTACTGATCCGGCACAAGCGCGGACCAAGCGATGGACGGCCCCGGCTCGCGAGAGCCGGGGCCGTCCGCGTTTCGGACCGCCCGACCCGAACCAGTATCGAATCGGGCGCCCGCCGAAACTGGAGCGGGCGATACCAGAAAGATCAGGGGAGATCTGGACGGGCGGCGGGATCTGCTTCCCCACGCTGGCGGATCAACGGTTTCTTAACCAAAGCAGCGATTTGGGATCACGCTGTTGTGTCCTTGCGGCAACATGCGGGCGCCAAGAACCCGATCGGGCCTCGAATGCCCGAAAACTAGGCAAATGCCCGCAGTTTCATTTTGCGGTGTTCGCCGCGGTCGAGGCATTTTCGGTCCATAGAATAAACTTGGGGCTCGAAAACTCATGACGATCAAACTGATCCTGCGAAGCGCGACCGCATCGGCTGCCCTGGTGCTCGGCCTCGCGCAGGCTCAGGCCGCCGACATGCCGGCGCCGGCCGCCGTCCCAGTGACGGGCCCCTGCAAGACGGCGATCACCTTCCCGGCCTATGCGGGCGTCATCAAGCAGAACCCGGATCCGTCCTGCTTCACCACCGGAATCGGCGACATCTATGTCGGCGGCGCGATCACCGGCTACGCGTACAACTACAGCGACCGTCTGCCGTCCTTTTACACGCCCATCGTGCCGGGCCAGCGCGACGACCGGGTCGGCCGGGTCGACTTCAGCAACGTCCAGGCCTTCATCCAGAAGGCGGACGGCCCGTTCCAGTTCTACGTCCAGACCGGCCTGTACTCGATCCCGGCGCTCGGCTTCCCGACCTTCAGCGCGATCGATCAGACCGGCCTGCTGTTCAGCCCCGTCCCGGTGGTGTTCGGCAAGTGGGTGCTCAACGACGAGTGGTCGATCCAGGGCGGCCGCATGCCGACCAATATCGGCACGGAACTGGCCTTCACCTTCCAGAACCTGAACATCTCGCGCGGCCTCCTGTTCAACCAAGAGAACATCATCAACCAGGGCGTGCAGGTGAACTACGCGAACGGTCCGCTCGCGGCCTCGTTCGCCGTCACCGACGGCTTCTACTCGGGCGAGTTGAACTGGGTCACCGGCGCGATCACCTACAAGCTGAACGACGCCAACACGATCGGCATCAACGGCGGCACGCACTTCAGCAACTACAATTCCTTCAACCAGACCGGTCGATTCCAGTACGCCACCCCTGCGACGCTGCAGAACAGCAGCATCATCAGCGTGAACTACACCTACGCGGACGGTCCCTGGATCGTGACCCCGTACTTCCAGTACACCAAGGTCGAGCCGGTCTTCGGATTGCAGGGCGCCGAGACCTATGGCGGCGCGATCCTGGCGAGCTTCGCCTTCACCGACAACTTCGCGCTCGCGGGCCGCTTCGAGTACATCGCCCAGAGCGGCGACCGCTTCCTGCAGGACCGCACGGCGGTGCTGTACGGTTCGGGCAGCTCGGCCTACTCGTTCACGGTCACGCCGACCTTCACCTGGGGCCGGTACTTCATCCGCGGCGAGTACTCGCACGTCGCGCTGGTCGATTATCAGCGCGGCGACGCCCTCAACGGCATCGCGGGTCTCGGCTTCGGCAAGCTCGGCAACAAGGGCAGCCAGGACCGCTACATGGTCGAGACCGGCTTCACCTTCTGATCGTGTCGGGGCGCCCGCGGGCGCCCCGAACCGGACATGCGAAAGGGGCGGCGAGAGATCTCGCCGCCCCTTTCGCATGTCCGGATGGTCATGGATCCTTGAGGTCCGCGACCTTTGGCGGGTGCGGGGCGGAGCCCTGCGGCGGGGCCCCGCCTCGGCGCCTACGCCGCCCGGGCGAGCTTCGCCTTCTCCTGCGCGAAGGCCCAGTCCAGCCAGGGGAAGAGCGCCTCGAGGTCGCCGGTCTCGACGGTGGCGCCGCACCAGAGGCGCAGGCCCGCGGGCGCATCGCGGTAGGCGCCGATGTCGAGGGCGACGCCCTCGCGCTCGAGGGTCTCGACGATGCCCGACGCCATCGCAGCCACCGTCGCGTCGCCCTTGGCCAGCACGTCCGGATCGGCGATCACGAGGCAGACGCCGGTGTTGGAGTAGGTCGCGGGATCGACCGCGAGATGCCCGATCCAGGGGGTGCGCGCCACCCAGGCATGGACCGCGGCGGCGTTGGCGTCGGCCCGGGCGTGGAGCGCGTCGAGGCCGCCGACCGACTCGGCCCAGCGGAGCGTATCGATGTAGTCCTCGACCGCGAGCATCGAGGGCGTGTTGATGGTGTCGCCCCGGAAGATGCCCTCGATGAGCTTGCCGCCCTTGGTGAGGCGGAACACCTTCGGCACCGGCCAGGCGGGCGTGTGGCTCTCGAGCCGCGCGACGGCGCGGGGCGAGAGGACGAGCATGCCGTGCGCGGCCTCGCCGCCCATCACCTTCTGCCAGGAGAAGGTGAGCACGTCGATCTTGTCCCAGGCGAGCGGCTGCGCGAAGGCCGCCGAGGTCGCGTCGCAGATCGTGATCCCCTCGCGGTCGGCCGCGATCCAGTCGCCGTTCGGCACCTTCACGCCCGCGGCGGTGCCGTTCCACGTGAAGACGACGTCGTTGTGCTTCGTGTCGATCGCCGAGAGGTCGGGCAGCGTGCCGTAGGGTGCCTTGTGGACCCGCGGCTCGATCTTCAGCTCGGAGAGCGCGTCCGTGACCCATTCGAGGCCGAACGCCTCCCAGGCCGCGACCTCGACGGTGCGCTCGCCCAGCATGGTCCACATCGCCATCTCGACGGCGCCGGTGTCGGAGGCCGGCACGATGCCGATACGAAAATCGGCCGGCACCTGAAGCACCGTGCGGGTCAGGTCGATCGCCTGCTTCAGCTTGGCCTTGCCGAGGGTCGAGCGGTGCGAGCGACCGAGCGCGGCGTCCGAGAGCGCCTGAAGGTTCCAGCCGGGGTGCTTGGCGCAGGGCCCGGACGAGAAATTCGGCACGCGCGGTCGGGCGGCGGGACGGTCGGACATCGGCATCATCCTGGCAGTCGGATTCGCCATGACGCTGGGGCGAATCGAGCCGGTGCTCGTGCGCCGAGTCGCGGTCGCGCGCAAGGGGCTTGCCCGCAACAGGGATATGCCCGTCGTCAGCGCGCCGGCCCGGGCGCGCGCGCCGACAACAGATCCGGCCGCCGCTCGGCGGTGATCCGCTCGGCCTCGGCCCGGCGCCAGCGGGCGACGGCGCCGTGATGGCCGCTGTTGAGCACATCGGGAATCGCGCGGCCCTCCCAGTCCCGCGGCCGCGTGTAATGCGGGTATTCGAGCAGGCCGCCCTCGAAGCTCTCCTCCTCGCCGGAGGCCGCCTTGCCCATCACGCCGGGCAGCAGGCGCACGCAGGCGTCGAGGAGCGTCAGCGCCGCGATCTCGCCGCCCGAGAGCACGTAGTCGCCGATCGAGACCTCCTCCAGACCGCGGCCCGCGATGACGCGCTCGTCCACGCCCTCGAAGCGGCCGCAGACCACGAGCGCGCCGGGCCCCTCGGCGAGCGCCCGCACGCGCGCCTGCGTCAGCGGGCGGCCGCGGGGCGACATCAGCAGGCGCGGGCGCGCGTCGCCGGGCTCCGCCGCGGCGTCGATCGCCGCCGCCAGCACGTCGCAGCGCAGCACCATGCCGGCGCCGCCGCCGGCCGGCGTGTCGTCCACGGTGCGGTGGCGGCCGATGCCGTGCTCGCGGATGTTGCGGGCCTCGCAGGTCCAGTCACCCCGCGCGAGCGCGTCGCCCGAGAGCGAGATTCCGAGGGGGCCCGGGAACATCTCCGGGTAGAGGGTGAGGATCGTGGCCCGCCAGGGCCGGTGCGGCGCGGTCATGCGGCGGTGATGGCGGGGGTCCCGGCCTGGGTCAATCGCGCGCGGCAACGGCTTCGCGGGCATCCGCGTTGCCCGCCCGATGGTCCGCGCCGCCCTCCTGCTCCTCGCCCTCACCGCCGCAGCCCGTGCGGCGGAGCCGCTCGCTCCCCCGGGCGCGCCGGCCGAGGCCTTCCCGAAGCCGGACCGGCCGGTCGCCGAGATCGTGGCGCCGCAGTGGATCCCTGAGGATCAGCGCGACCGCAACGGCGAGTTCGTCGAGGTTGCCCGCCTGCTTCGCGTCGCGCCCGGCGAGACGGTGGCCGATATCGGGGCCGGTAGCGGCTACTACGTGGTACGGCTGAGCCCGCTCGTTGGGCCGGAGGGCCGCGTGCTGGCGGAGGACGTGACACCGCGCTACCTCGCCGCCCTCGAGAAGCGGGTGCGCGATCTCGCGAACGTCACGGTGGTGCGGGGCGAGCCGCACGACCCGCGCCTGCCAGCAAGCTCGGTCGATGCGGCGGTCCTCGTCCACATGTATCACGAGATCGTCCAGCCCTACGGGCTGCTGCACAACCTCGCGGCGGCGATGAGGCCCGGCGGCCGGGTCGGCATCCTCGACGCCGACGCGGTGCCGGCGCGCCACGGCACGCCGCCGGCGCTCCTGCGCTGTGAACTCGCGGCCGCCGGCTACCGCGAGACCGGCTTCTCCTGGCTGAAGGACGGGGCCTATCTGGCCGTCTTCGAGGCGCCCGCGCCCGAGCGGCGGCCGGATCCCACCAGCATCCGGCCCTGCGCCGATGCGGCGACGCGTGGTGGGCGCTGAGGCAGGTTCAGGCCGGCTCGTCGGCGGGCTTCTGGCCGGGCGGCGCGAAGAAGTCCTCGGGCAGCAGCGCGGTGACGCGGCCGTTCGCGACGTCGAGGCTCGGCACGAAGGCCTTGGTGAAGGGCAGGAGAGCAGTCGGGCCGCCCTGCACGGAGCGGATCTCCAGGAGGTCGCCGCCACCGTAGTTCGGCACCGCCACGACGCTGCCGAGCTGCGCCCCGGCCTCGTCCACGACCGCGAGCCCGATCAAGTCGGCGAGGAAGAACTCGTCCTCCTCCGGCTCTCCGAGCTTGTCGCGCGCGATCGACAGGCTGACCCGGTTGAGCGCCTCGGCCCCGGTGCGGTCGGCCACACCTTTCACGCGGCAGAGCAGGATGTCGGCGGCGGCGCCCGGGGCAGGGCGGGCATCGAGGAGTTCGAGGCTGCGGCCGTCCGACGTGCGCAAGGGGCCGTAGCCCGCGATGGCGAGCGGGTCGCCGGTGTAGGATTTCAGGCGGATTTCGCCGTTGAGACCGTGCGGGCGGCCGAATTCGCCCAGCAGCACGAGATCGGGATCGGGCGAAAGAGGCTTCGGGGGCGGAGCCCTGCGGGCGGATGTCACCGCGGCCGGATCGAGACGGCCCGTGCGCCGCGCGCCGTCGCCGTGTGCGTGGGATCCGGGACGACGGGCCATGCGGGCTCTGTCCTTCCATACGGGCGCCGCCGCGCGGCGCGAGAGGGCGGGAATCGGGCGCCGCGGCACAACCGTCGGTCCCGCCCTCGCTCCGTCCCCTCCCCATAACGGGGAGGGGCTGGGGCGCAAGGCCCTTAGGCCGCGGCGTCCTCGGCCGGGGCGGCGGCCTTCTCGGCGCGCTTGGCGGCGCGCTCCTTGGCCTTGTCGCCGGGCTCGGCCTTCTGCGGGTTGTTGCGCACGGCGCGCTTGGCGAGGCCGGCGGCGTCGAGGAAGCGCAGCACGCGGTCGGTCGGCTGGGCGCCCTTGGCGAGCCAGGCCTGGACCTTCTCGGTGTCGAGCACGACGCGGGCCGGATCGTCCTTGGCCTTCATCGGGTCGTAGGCGCCGACCTTCTCGATGAAGCGGCCGTCGCGCGGGGCGCGGGCGTCGGCGACGACGATGCGGTAGTACGGGCGCTTCTTGGCGCCGCCACGGGTGAGACGGATCTTCAGGGACATGGTCTTCTCCTAGAACGTAAGGACTTGCGGGCGGATGGCGCGCGGCTACGCGATGCCGGCCGCCCTACTTCTTCTTCCCGAACGGGAATCCACCGAGACCGGGCAAGCCCGGCATCTTCGGCCCGCCGAGCCCCGGAAGGCCCGGCATCTTTCCACCACCGAGTCCCGGCGGCATGGGCGGCAGCTTGCCGCCGAACTGCTTCTCCAGCGCCGCGATCTGCTCCGGCGTCGGCTCGGGCATGCCCGGGGGCAGGCCCGGCATCCCGCCGGGCATTCCGCCCATCCCGCCCCCGCCGAGCCCGAACATGCTGCCGAGCGCCTGGCCGATGCCGCGCTTGCCCGAGCCCATCGCCTTCATCATGTCGGCCATGGTCCGGTGCATCTTGAGGAGCTTGTTGATCTCCTCGACCTTCACGCCCGAGCCCGCCGCGATGCGCTTCTTGCGGGAATTCTTGAGGAGATCGGGGTTCTTGCGCTCGTGGGGGGTCATCGAGGAGATGATCGCGCGCTGGCGCTTGAACATCTTCTCGTCGAGGTTGGCGCCCTCGACCTGCTTCTTGATCTGGCCCATGCCGGGCAGCATGCCCATCAGACCGCCGATGCCGCCCATCTTCTCCATCTGGGCGAGCTGCTGGGACAGGTCCTCCAGGTCGAACTTGCCCTTGCGCATCTTCTCGGCGGTGCGCATCGCCTGCTCGGCGTCGATCGTCTCCGCCGCCTTCTCGACGAGGGAGACGATGTCGCCCATGCCGAGGATGCGGTTGGCCACGCGCGCCGGGTGGAACTCCTCCAGCGCATCGACCTTCTCGCCGACGCCGACGAGCTTGATCGGCTTGCCGGTGACCGCGCGCATCGAGAGCGCCGCGCCGCCGCGCGAATCGCCGTCCATGCGGGTGAGCACGATGCCGGTGACGCCCAGCCGCTGGTCGAAGGCGCGGGCGGTGTTGACCGCGTCCTGGCCGGTGAGCGCGTCGGCCACCAGCAGCACCTCGTGGGGGCGCGTCGCGGCCTTCACCTCGGCGGCCTCGGCCATCAGGCCCTCGTCCACCGTGGTGCGGCCGGCGGTGTCGAGCATCACCACGTCGAAGCCGCCGAGACGCGCCGCGTCCATGGCGCGCCGCGCGATCTGCACCGCCGACTGGCCGGCCACGATCGGCAGCGACTCGACGCCGACCTGTTTGGCCAGCACCGCGAGCTGCTCCATGGCGGCCGGGCGGCGGGTGTCGAGGGAGGCGAGCAGCACTTTCCGCTTCTCGCGCTCGGTGAGGCGCCGGGCGATCTTGGCGGTGGTCGTCGTCTTGCCCGAGCCCTGCAGGCCGACCATCAGGATCGGCACGGGGGCGGGGGCGTTGAGATCGACCGTCTCGGCGTCGGTGCCGAGCATCGCCACCAGCTCGTCGTTGACGATCTTCACGACCATCTGGCCGGGCGTCACTGACTTCAGCACGACGGCGCCGACGGCCTTCTCGCGCACCCGGTCGGTGAAGCCGCGCACCACCTCGAGGGCGACGTCGGCCTCCAGGAGGGCGCGGCGCACCTCCCGCATGGCGGCGGTGACGTCGGCCTCGGTGAGCGCGCCCCGGCGGGTGAGGCCCGAGAGGATGCCGGAGAGGCGGTCGGAGAGACCTTCGAACATGCGGCGCGTCCGTCCCGCTTACTGGTGCAGCCCGGCCCGCTCGACGCGGCGGGCCTGGAGGTCGGCCTCGAAGGCCTGGATCGCGCGGGCGAACTTGTCCCGGCACTCCGTGTTGCAGAAGCCCACGACCGCGCCGTTGTAGAGGGTCAGCGCGTCCGCCGAGATCGGCTTGCCCGACCACGGGCAGATCTCGTTGATCGCATCCTCGATGTTCAGGCGCTCGGTCGGCATGGCACGGACGGCTCTCGGATGGCCCGGCATCCGTCGCCAGCACCAAGGGCGCCCGAGGGCGCGCACGCGCTGTCGGGCGTTGGCCTCCGGCCTCTGGGACCGGTCGGCTTCGGTGTCGACGACGTTCGTCGGACGGGTCCGGGGCGGTAACCGGGCGGACCGGGGAAGTCAAGCCGGACGGCGCAAACCGGCACGGGCTCGCGCCGGGACGCCGGGAGGTCGTTAAGATTTACGTCTTCTTAAGCATGTTCAGGCTTGATGGCTCCACCCCGAACAGGACGACTCAGCCGATGTCGGAACCCGCCCGCCAACACCCGCCGTCCGACGCCGGCCCGCGGCCCTCATCCGGCCCCCTGCGCGACTGGCTCGCCGCGATGAAGGCCCACGCCCCGGCTACCGCCGCCGAAAGCCCGCCCGAGCCGGCCCGTCAGCCCGCGCGGAGCGAGCCTCCGCGCCCGGAGCCGGGCTGGAATCCCCGGATCGTCGAGGCGCGCGCGCCCCGCACGGAAGATCCGGACCTGTCCGAGCTGATGGCCGAGAACCTGATGCTGAAGGCCAAGCTCGACCTCGAGGCTGGGCGGCAGGACGCGCTGGAGGCCAAGCTCGCCGAGGAGATCCGAGCCCTGCGCGGCCACGTGCAGGAGGAGGTCGCGCTGCTGGAGAGCTTCCGGGCCGAGCGCGATCGGATGACGGCCGAGTGCGAGAACCTGCGGGCCGGGCAAGCGCGCCACGAAGCCGAGAGCGACGTCCTGCGGCGCGAGCGCGACCGGATCGCGGCCGAACGCGATGCCGCGCGGATGGACGGCGCCCGGTTCGAGGCCGAGCGCGACGCGCTGCGGGAGGAATGCGACCTGTGGCGGGCGCGGGCCGAGGCGTTGGCCCAGCCCCTGTTCCAGGCCCGTCGCTGAGCCGGAAACGGCATCCGAAACGCCGAAGGGCCGCCCGATGGGCGGCCCTTCCATTGCCGAACCGCGGTCCGGCCGAAACTGGTCCGATGTCGGAGCTCAGGCGCCCTTAGAGGCAGGCACCGGAGGCGTCGGTCCAGGTCCGGGAAGCCGAGATGCGCGGCTGATGACAATGAGACACTGGATCACCTCCTTTCGTTGGTTGCGGATGAGCCCAAGGTAGGGGTGCCCGGGCGGCTTGTGAAGGCCGTCGGCTGCGCCCTCTCGCCGCAACGCGGCACAGGGCGGCCGGCCGATCCGGTGGGCTTCCGCGGCCCGGCGCGGGGGCGTATCAGGGCGCTCTCGCATCGAGCCCCCGTATCCGCCTTGTCCGTCTCCCCGCTGCCCCACGCGCGCTCCGACGACGCCCTCGACCCGGCGGCCATGCGCCGGCCCCTGGCCGACGCGTGGTACTGCGTCGGGCAGTCCGCCGCGCTCCGCGGCACAGGTCAGAAGGCCGTGCGGGCGGTCTCGCTCGACGGCGAGCAGATCGTGCTCGGCCGCGGGCCGGACGGCGCCCCCTTCGCGCTGCGCGACCGCTGCCCCCACCGGGGCATGGCGCTCTCGAAGGGCCGCTTCGACGGCGAGACCCTGATGTGCCCGTTCCACGGCTGGCGCTTCGGCACGGACGGGCGCTGCCGCGAGGTGCCGACGCTTTCGACGCACGACGCGGCCGATTTCTCGCGCATCGCCGTGCAGCGCTTCCCCGTGCGGGAGAGCGCAGGCTTCGTGTGGGTCAACCCGAACCCCCAGCCGGGCGGGGCGGCCCCCGCGGTGCCCGCGCTCGATTTCGAGCCGGCGGGCTCGCTCGTGGTCGCGCTGGAAGTGGAGGCCTCGTTCGACCTCACGACCCTGAGCCTGGTCGATCCCGGCCACGTCGCCTTCGTGCACGATTCGTGGTGGTTCCGGCCCTCGAAGGAGTTGCGTGAGAAGGTGAAGACCTTCCAGCCGGTCGAGCACGGCTTCGTCATGACGAGCCATGCCACCACGAAGAGCTCGCCCGTCTACCGCCTGCTCGGCGGCGTGCCGGAGGTGGAGATCGAGTTCCGGCTTCCCGGCGTCCGGCTGGAGCGGATCAGGGCGGGCCACAAGCGCGTGGCCAACTACACCTTCGCCACGCCGCTGTCCGAGAACCGGACCCTGCTGACCAACGCGCTCTACTGGAGCATGCCGGCTCTGAACCTGCTCAAGCCGATCGCCCGCCCGCTGATGCGGCAGTTCCTGACCCAGGACCAGCAGGTGCTGCAGCACGCGCAGGCCGGCCTCGACCGCAAGCCGACGATGGTGCTGCTCGGCGACGGCGACCTGCCCTCGCAATGGTATTTCCGTCTCAAGCGCGAGGCCCTGGAGGCTGCCCGCTCGGGCCGCGGCTTCGTCAACCCGCTGGAGCGGCGGGAGCTGCGCTGGCGCTCCTGAGCGCGACGGCAAGGCTTCATTAACCATATTCCGGTCACCTGTCGCGCAACGACCACTTGCCCCGCGAGCCCCGATGCCCCGCTTCTTCATCGACCTGCACGACGGGGCCCAGCCGGTGCGCGACGAGGTCGGCTTCGACCTGCCGGATCTCGACGCGGCCCGCGGCAAGGTCACCCGGATCATGTCGGCGATCGTGCGCGACATGCTGCCGGACGTCGAGCGCCAGGACTACGTCGCCTGCGTGCGCGACGTCGGCGGCGCGGTGGTCTACCGCGCGCGGCTGTCGCTGGCGGTCGAGGCGGCCGAGTAGCGCGCGCCCCTGCGGCACGGTCGCGTGCACCGCTTGACGGGCGCGCGCGCCCGGCCATCTCGGGGTGCATGAAACGGCGCAGCCTGCTCACGGTCGCCAGCGCGGCCACGGTGATGACCCTCGGAGGCGTCGGCTACGCCGCGCACCGGCGCTCCAAGAACCCCTACTACGAGGGGCCGAGGAGCGAGAACTTCGATGGCCTGCGCTTCCACAGCCCCGAGCAGGGCGCCGACAAGAACCTCTCGGAGGTGATCCGCTGGCAGCTCACCCGCGAGGGCGAGCGCTGGCCGACGCATTTCCCGAGCCCCTTCCCGGCGGACAAGCCGCCGGAGCGCGTGGACACCCTGCGGGTCGTGCTGATCGGCCACGCGAGCTACCTCGTGCAGGTGGCGGGCCGGAACATCCTGATCGATCCGGTCTTCGCCAAGCGCGCGAGCCCGCTGCGCTTCGCGGGACCCAAGCGCGTGAACCCGCCCGGCATCGCCTACGCCAACTTGCCGCCGATCGACGCGGTTCTGATCACCCACAACCACTACGACCATCTCGAGGGGCCGACCGTCGCGCGGCTCTGGCAGGACCACCAGCCGACCATCGTGGCGCCGCTCGGCAACGACGCGATCCTGCGCGGCTACGACGATTCGATGGTCGTGGAGACCCGGAACTGGGGCGAGGCCGTGGATCTCGGCGGCGGCCTCGCCGTACACCTCACGCCGGCCAACCACTGGTCGGCGCGCGGCGTCAACGACCGGCGCATGGCCCTGTGGTGCGCCTTCGTGCTGACCTCGGAGCAGGGCGTGCACTACCATGTGGGGGATACGGGCCTCGGCGATGGCGCGATCTTCCGGGCGATCGCCGAGCGCTTCGGCCCACCCCGGCTCGCGACGCTGCCGATCGGCGCCTACGAGCCGCGCTGGTTCATGCAACCCCAACACATGAACCCCGAGGACGCGGTGACGGCCCTCGGGCTCCTCGGGGCCGCCCAGGCGCTCGGCCACCACTGGGGCACATTCCGGCTCACCGACGAGGGGGTCGAGCGGCCCGCCGAGGCCCTGGACGCCGCCCTCGACGCCGCCGGGCTGCCGCGCGAGCGCTTCCTGGCGCTGCGCCCGGGACAGGTCTGGATGCCGGGCTGAGGCGCCGCTCAGGGCGCGGCCGGCACGGGCCGGGGCCGGCTCCGCGCCGTGATGCCGACCGAGGCGGCGATGACGCAGCCGATCGCGAACCATTGGACCGGGCTCAGGCGCTCGCCGAGCAGCGCCAGCGCGGCGAGCGACGCGATCGCCGGCTCCAGGCTCATCATCACGCCGAAGGCCTGCCGGTCGAGGCGGCGGAGCGCCACCATCTCGAGCGAGTAGGGCAGGGCGCTCGACATCACCGCGACGACGAGCCCGCTCGCGAGCGTCGCGGGGGCGAACAGGTCGGTGCCAGCCTCCGCGAGCCCGAAGGGCGCGATCACGAGGGCCGCGGTCGTCATGCCGAGCGCGACCGCCTGACCGCCATGGAGGCGGCCCGCGCGCTGGCCGAACAGGATGTAGAGCGCCCAGGCCAGAGCCGCCCCGAGCGCGTAGGCGACGCCCACCGGGTCGAGCGCGCCCGCTCCGCCCAGCGGCAGCAGCAGGCCGAGCCCCAGCACCGCGAGCCCGATCCAGGCGAGGTCGGCGAGACGCCGCGAGGCGGAGAGCGCCACCGCGAGCGGCCCCGCGAACTCGATCGCGACCGCGGGCCCCAGCGGGATGGTCAGGAGCGCCCGGTAGAACAGCAGGTTCATCAGGCCGAGCGCGGCCCCGTAGAGCACGATCCAGCCCGCATCGCGGGCGGCCAGGCTGCGCCGCCAGGGGCGCCAGAGCGCGAGCAGGATGAGGGCCGAGAAGCCGACGCGGAGCGCCGAGACGCCGGAGGCGCCGACCGCCGGGAACAGGCTCTTGGCGAAGGCCGCCCCGCTCTGCAGCGAGACCATGCCGGCTACGAGCGCGGCGACGGGCAGGAGCGGGCTGCCGCCGGGATGAGTGTCGTTCACTGGGCAGACGTCTCGACGGTCGCGCCGTCCGCGCGAGCGGCTCCCTCCCTCCCGCCGGGGAGGAAGAGAGCGCTGAGGTTACAGGATGAACCGGCTCAGATCGGCGTTCGCCGCGAGGCTCTCCACCCGTGCCCGCACATAGGCGGCGTCGATCGCCACCGTCTCGCCGGAGCGGTCGGTGGCCGTGAAGGAGATGTCGTCGATCACCCGCTCCAGCACCGTCTGCAGCCGGCGCGCGCCGATGTTCTCGACCGAGCCGTTCACCTCGACGGCGACACGGGCGAGCGCGTCGACGGCGTCCTCCGAGAAGGTCAGCGTCACGCCCTCGGTCTCCATCAGGGCGACCGTCTGTTTGAGGAGGCTCGCCTCGGTGGCGGTGAGGATCTGCTTGAAGTCCTCGACCGTGAGCGGCTGCAGCTCGACGCGGATCGGCAGGCGGCCCTGAAGTTCGGGCAGCAGGTCCGCGGGCTTCGAGACGTGGAAGGCGCCCGACGCGATGAACAGGACGTGGTCGGTCTTCACCGGGCCGTGCTTGGTCGCGACCGTGGTGCCCTCGATCAGCGGCAGGAGATCGCGCTGCACGCCCTCGCGCGAGACGTCGCCGGAGGCGCGGCCCTCGCGGGCGCAGATCTTGTCGATCTCGTCGAGGAAGACGATGCCGTTGTCCTCGACCTCGCGGATCGCCTCGCGGATCAGGGCCTCGTCGTCCACGAGCTTGTCGCTCTCTTCCGCCAGCAGCGGCGCGTGGGCGTCGCGCACGGTGATGCGGCGCGGCTTCCCCCGCTGGCCGCCGAGCGCCTTGCCCAGCATGTCGCCGATGTTGATCGCACCCATCGAGGCGCCGGGCATGCCGGGGATCTCGAACATCGGCAGGCCGGCGGACCCGCCGGCGGCGAGTTCCAGCTCGACCTCCTTGTCGTCGAGCTGGCCGTCGCGGAGCTTCTTGCGGAAGCTGTCGCGGGTGGCCTGGGATGCGGTCGGGCCGACCAGCGCATCGAGGATGCGGGATTCGGCCGCCGCCTCGGCCTTGGCGCGGACCGACTTGCGCTTCTCCTCGCGGGTCAGCCCGATCGCCACCTCGACGAGGTCGCGCACGATCTGCTCGACGTCGCGGCCGACATAGCCGACCTCGGTGAACTTGGTGGCCTCGATCTTCAGGAAGGGCGCGTTGGCGAGCCGGGCGAGGCGGCGGGCGATCTCGGTCTTGCCGCAGCCGGTCGGGCCGATCATCAGGATGTTCTTGGGCGCCACCTCCTCGCGCAGCGGCCCGGTGAGCTGCTGGCGGCGCCAGCGGTTGCGCAGCGCGATCGCGACGGCGCGCTTGGCGTCGTGCTGGCCGACGATGAAGCGGTCGAGTTCGGAAACGATCTCGCGGGGGGAAAACGTGGTCATCGCCCTGGGCTGCCTCGGCGCTCGTCCTCGTGTGCGGCTGAGCCCGGAATGGGGTCTCGGCGCCTGCGGCGCAAGGGCAGCCAGGGGATCCCAAAGGGCCCGAGGCCCTTCGGCGGGGTCCCGGGGCGCGTAGCCCCGGGCTTGGCTCTTCCGACCGGCAAAGCCGGGACGGAAGAGCCACATGCAGGGCTCTGCCCTGCACCCGCGAAAGGTCTCGGACCTTTCGAAACCATGCCCCCCGCGCTCAGGCCGCCCGGACCTCCGCAACGAAGCCGTCGACCTGCACGCCGAGGTCGCCCGCCCGGCGGGCGAGTTCGCCGGCCGCGGACAGGACCTGCGCGGCGCCCGCACCCGCAGCCTGGGCGTCGCCCCGCATCTCCGCCATGCTGCCGGTGACCGCCCGCGTCCCCTCGGCGGCGCCCGCGACGCTGCGAGCGATCTCCCGGGTCGCGGCCTGCTGCTCCTCGACCGCGGCGGCGACGCCGAGCGCGATCTGGTGCACGCCGCCGATCGTCGCGTCGATCTGGCCCATCGCCGAGACGGTCTCGCGGGTGGCGTCCTGGATGGTGGCGATCTGGGCGGTGATCTGGTCGGTCGCCCGAGCGGTCTGGGCGGCCAGTTCCTTCACCTCGGACGCCACCACCGCGAAGCCGCGCCCAGCCTCGCCCGCGCGCGCCGCCTCGATCGTGGCGTTGAGCGCCAGGAGGTTCGTCTGGCCCGCGATGCTGGCGATGAGGCCCACGACCTCCCCGATGCCGCCGGCGCTGCGGGCCAGGATCTCGACCTGCTCGCGGCTGCGCCGCGTGCCGGCGACCGCGCTCGCGGCCGCGTCGGCGGTGCGGGCCACCTGCGTGCCGATCTCGTTCGCGCTGGCGGCGAGTTGCTGCGCCGCCGCCGCCACGGCCTCGACGCTCCCGGCCGTCTCGCCGGAGCGGTAGGCGGCCGCCTCCGAGCGGCGGCTGGTCGCCTCGGCGGTCGTGGTCAGGCTGCGGGCGGTGGCCTCCATCTCGGTCGCGGCGGCGGCCAAATGCTGGACCAGCTCGCCGACGCTGCCCTCGAAGCGGTCGGCGAGCGCCGCCATCTCGGCCTGCCGCGCGGAGCGGACCGCCGCGCCGGACCGCGCCTGCTCGGCGCGCAGGGTCTCGGCGGTCCGCATCGCCTCGGCGAAGACCTGCATGCTGGCCCAGATCGCGCCGATCTCGTCGCGGGTGGGCCGCACCGGGGGCAGATCGTGCCGCCCGCCGGCGAGCGCCCGGATCGCCTCCGAGACCGCCGCGAGCGGCCGGGCGATCTGGCGCCGGCCGATCAGGCCGCCGATCACGAGGCAGCCGAGCGTGCCCCCGAGCGCCAGAGCCAGCAGGAGGGCCATGCGCTGGCTGTAGAGCGTGTCGGTGGCCGCATCGATCGCCTCGACCTCGTCGCGCCCGCGCTTGACCAGCTCGGTGATGCCGGCCTGGAAGGCGCGGCGGTTGCCCTGGTTGGCCTCGTTGAAGCCGAGCGCGGCGGCGGCCTTGGGCGAATCCTCGGTGCCGGCGCGGGCGATCTCCGTGCGCATCCGCGCGAAGGCGGCCGCGTCGCGGGAGACGGCCTCGAAGAGGGCCCGGTCCCTCTCCTCGACGATCGGCGCCCAGGCCTTCAGCAGCGCGTCCATCGCGGCGAGGCCCCGGGCGATGCCCTCGGCGTATTTCCTCGCCTCGGTGCGGTCGGCGGAGGCATAGACGCCGCGGGAATCCATCGTCACCTCGGAGGCGAGGCGGTTGAGGTTCGCCCCGTTGAGCGCGCGCGTGGCCGCGAACCGCGTCTCGCCGATGGCCGCGTTGAGGGTGCGCAGCGATCCGATGCCCAAAGCCGCCACCACGAGGGTGACGGCGCTGCAGCCGCCGACGAGCCCGAGGAGTTTGGTTCCGATCTTCATGGTGCCCAGCGTTCCGTTCCCGGGGCTGCACCATGCGCACAATATCTCAAGCTCTGATTAATGATCGGATCTATGTTGCAGAAGCGCTGTCCAGGCTCTCGATGACGAGGGAGCCGTTGGTATAGACGCAGATGTCGGCGGCGATCTTCATCGCCTTGCGGACTATAGTCTCCGCATCGTACGCGCCGTCCTCCAGGGCGCGGGCGGCCGCGAGCGCGTAGTTCCCGCCCGAGCCGATCGCCATAACGCCGGTCTCCGGCTCCAGCACGTCGCCCGCGCCGGAGAGGAGCAGGCTCACCTCCCGGTCCGCCACCAGCATCATCGCCTCGAGGCGGCGCAGGTAGCGGTCGGTGCGCCAGTCCTTGGTCAGCTCGACGCAGGCGCGGGTCAGCTGGCCGGGATACTGCTCCAGCTTGGCCTCCAGCCGCTCGAACAGCGTGAAGGCGTCCGCGGTGGCGCCCGCGAAGCCGCCGATCACCTGGCCCTTGGCGAGCCGCCGCACCTTGCGGGCGTTGCCCTTGACGATGGTCTGGCCGAGGCTGACCTGGCCGTCGCCGCCGATGACGACGCGCCCGCCCTTGCGCACCATCAGGATCGTCGTCGCGTGCATCGTGGGTAGGGCGTCGTGCTCGGCCAAGGCTGTCTCCGTCCGGTCCGGGAGTTGCGTCCCGCGCCGCAGGTAAGCGCTGACGCGCCCGAATGCCAACGCGGTGCTTGACGGCGGCGGAGATTTGGGCCGGAAGGGCGCGCAACCACCAACATCCCATCAGGAGCCGGCCGATGCCGCCGCTATCCGAACTGTCGCCCGACGCCCTCGCGGACCTGCGCGCGGGGCTGCGCAAGGAATACGATGCCCTGAAAGGCCAGGGCCTCAAGCTCGACATGACCCGCGGCAAGCCGGCCTCGGCCCAGCTCGACCTCTCGGCGGAGATGCTCGCCCTGCCGGGCAACCGCGACACCACCGCCGAGGACGGCACGGACGCGCGCAACTACGGCAACCTGCAGGGCTTGGCCGAGACCCGCGCCCTGTTCTCGACCCTGATGGGCGCGCCCGCCGACCAGATCGTGGTCGCCAACAATTCCAGCCTCGCGCTGATGCACGACACCATCGTGTACGCGCTGCTCAAGGGTGTGCCGGGTGGCCGGGGCCCGTGGTCGAAGGAGGAGCCGATCACCTTCCTGTGCCCGGTGCCGGGCTACGACCGCCACTTCGCGCTCTGCGAGGGTTACGGCATCCGCATGATCCCGGTGCCGATGACCGGCGAGGGCCCGGACATGGACGCGGTGGAGAAGGCCGTCTCCGATCCGAGCGTCAAGGGCATCTGGTGCGTGCCGAAATACGCCAACCCGAGCGGCGAGACCTACAGTGCCGAGACGGTGCGGCGCCTGGCCTCCATGAAGACCGGCGCACCCGATTTCCGGATCTTCTGGGACAACGCCTACGCGGTGCACCACCTCACCGCCGAGCGGCCGGAGCTCGCCAACATCCTCGAGGCCTGCGCGGCGGCCGGCAACCCGAACCGGGCCTTCGTGTTCGCCTCGACCTCGAAGGTGACGCTGGCCGGCGCCGGCCTCGCGCTCTGGGCCTCCTCCCCTGAGAACCTGCGCTGGTACCTCGCCCAGGCCGGGCGCCGCTCGATCGGCCCGGACAAGCTCAACCAGCTTCGCCACGTCCGCTTCCTGCGCGACGACGCGGGCATCGCGGCGCACATGGAGAAGCACAGGGAGCTGATCGCGCCGAAATTCGCGGCGGTCGAGGAGGCCTTCGCGGCCCGGCTCGCCGGGCAGGGCGTGGCGCAGTGGAGCGCCCCGAAGGGCGGCTACTTCATCACGCTGGACGTGCAGGACGGCACCGCGAGCCGCGTGGTGGCGCTCGCCAAGGACGCCGGCCTCGCGCTGACGCCCGCGGGTGCGACGCATCCCTACGGAAAGGACCCGAACGACCGGACGCTGCGCATCGCCCCGACCTTCCCGAGCCTCGCCGAGGTGCGCAAGGCGGCCGAGGCCGTGGCGCTCTGCACGCTGCTGGCGGCCGTCGAGGCGCGGCTGGGCTGAGGCGACACAATCCCTCCCCCTCCGCGGGGGAGGGAACGGTGGCATTACACCACCACCGTCACCGCCTCCGCGGCTCGCGTAAGCCCCGTGTAGAGCCAGCGCGCCCGGTGCTCGCGGAAGGCGAAGGATTCGTCGAACAGCACCACCTTGTCCCACTGCGAGCCCTGCGCCTTGTGCACGGTCAGCGCGTAGCCGTAGGTGAACTCGTCGGTCTCGCGGCGGAGGTAGAGCGGGATTTCCTCCTCGCTGCCGGCGATGATCTGGCGCAGCACCTTGATCTCGGTGGCGCGGCGCCGGAGCGCCGGGTCGTCCTCCGGCACCACGTCGAGGCGCACGAGGTCGGGACGCGGGGGCGCGCGCAGTGCCTTGACGGTCCAGGTCGAGCCGTTGAGCAGGCCCTTGGTGCGGTCGTTGCGCAGGCAGACCAGCTTCTCGCCCACCGCCGGCATCGGGTCGGTGTGGCCGGCGAGCTCCCGCAGGCGGTTGTTGTAGAGCCGCCGTGTCTTGTTCATGCCGACCAAGACCTGATCGCAGTCGAGCACCTGCTCGGAATCGATGTCGCGCCGGGAGACCACCTGGCTCGCCCCGTAGCTCCCGAGCGCCAGGCGTCCGCCCTCCCGCACCGTCATCGCCATGCGGATGATCGGGTCGTCCTCCGCCTGCCGGTGCACGTCGGTGAGCATCACGTCGGGCTCGGCCTCGGTGAAGAAGCCGCCGCCGCGCACGGGGGGCAGCTGGGCCGGATCGCCCAGCACCAGAACCGGCTTGTCCAGCGAGAGGAGGTCGTTGCCGAGGTCCGAATCGACCATCGAGCACTCGTCGATGACGATGAGGTCGGCTTTCGCGGCGGGGCCCGAGCGGTTCAGCGTGAAGGTCGGGCCGCCTTCCTCCGCCTCCTTCGTGCGGTAGATCAGGCTGTGGATCGTGCCGGCATCGTGGCAGCCCTTGGCGCGCATCACGGAGGCCGCCTTGCCGGTGAAAGCGCCGAAGACGACCGAGCCATCGACGTCCTCGGCGATGCGGCGCGCCAGCGTGGTCTTGCCGGTGCCGGCGTATCCGAACAGGCGGAAGACCTGATCGCCCCCGCCCTTGCGCCAGTCCGAGATGGCCTTGAGCGCCGCCTCCTGCTGCGGCGCGAACCGGGTCGGGACCGAATCCGTCACGGCCAGCGGACGGTGGGCGGCAGGGACGAGAGAATCGAGGCGACGTTGCCGCCGGTCTTCAGGCCGAAGATGGTGCCGCGGTCGTAGAGCAGGTTGAACTCGACGTAGCGCCCGCGCCGCACCTGCTGCTCGTGGCGGTCCTCCTCGGTCCAGGGCGTGGCGAGGTTGCGCCGCACGATCGCCGGATAGGCGTCGAGGAAGGCCAGACCCACGTCGCGCGTGTAGGCGAGGTCGGCCTGGGGGTCGCCGGTCCAGTGATAATCGTAGAAGATGCCGCCGACGCCGCGCGGTTCGTTGCGGTGCTTGAGCCAGAAGTACTCGTTGCACCACGCCTTGTATCGGGCGTAGTCGACGGCCGGCGCGTGCGCCTCGCAGGCCTCCCGCAACCGGTCGTGGAAGAGCCGGCTGTCCGGGTCGTCCTGCGTGCGCCGCCGCTCGAGCACGGGGGTGAGGTCGGCACCGCCCCCGAACCACGCCTTCGTGGTCACCACGAAGCGCGTGTTCATGTGCACGGTCGGCACGTTCGGATTCCAGGGGTGGACGATCAGCGAGAGGCCGGTGGCGAAGAAGCGCGGATCCTCCGCCGCGCCCGGCATCTGCGCGCGGAATTCGGGGGCGAACTCGCCGTGCACGGTCGAGACGTGGACGCCCGCCTTCTCGAACACACGGCCCTTGAGGATCGCCATGGTGCCGCCGCCGCCATGCGCGCCGCTGTGATCGGTGCGCTCCCAGGGCGTCTTCACGAAGGCCTGCGGCTCAGCCGGCGCGTCCGGGTGGAAGGGGCCCGCGGCCTCCGCCTCGATCGCCTCGAGCGCGGCGGTGATGCGGTCGCGCAGGGCGGTGAACCACGCGCCGGCCTCGGCCTTCAGGGCGGCGAGGTCGGCCTCGGAGGGCAGGGGATGGGGCGAGGAATTGGGGATGTCGGGCCGCGTCATGGCTCCAGGCTTTCCCATCCCGCCCCGCGAGCGTCAATGCGCCGGATCGCTACGCCGGTCGGGCCGCGATCGCCTCGATCTCCACGAGGTAGCCGTGGTTGAGCGCGGGCACCGGTACGACGGTTCGGGCGGGCTTCGCGTCGCCGAAGACCTCTGCGTAGATCCGGTTGAAGTGCGGCCAGTTCTCGACCCCGACGAGGTAGGCGGTGACGCGCAGCACCCGATCCGGCCCGCAGCCCGCCTCGGCCAGGATGGCGAGGAGGTTCGCCAGCGCCTGCCGCACCTGCGTCTCGAAGGGCTCGCCGGACGTGTGCGTGCCGTCCGGGCGCGGCCCGAGTTGGCCGGAGACGAACACGAGGTCGCGCCACGCCGTGCCCTGGACGTAGTGCCCGGCCGGCGTCGGCACGGCGGCGGTGGCGATGCGCTCGATCGGATCGGTCATGAGATCGATGGACTCCTCTGCGATGGCTGAAAGGGCGCGGGTCCCCTCTCCCATAGGGAGAAGTCTGCTCTCGCGGAACGCCGGGTGAGAGGTATGAGGCTGCCTGATCAGACGCTGTTCTGATCGCGCGTCGATGGCGTGCGCAGTCCTGTGAGGTCATACCCCTCGCCCCAACCCTCTCCCTATGGGAGAGGGGGCCTGTCGTGGTCCCGGCGCCTCACCAGCCGTTGATGCGGGGCCAGACCGCCGCGACGCGGCCGGCGCCGTCGAGGACGTGGTAGCTCCCGTGCTGCGCGCCCGTGGCGCAGGCGTGGTTGGGCAGGATGCGCAGGCGCGTGCCGATCGGCAGGTCCGGGAGCGCCGCCGTGGACCCACGGCGTAGCGCCACGATGCCGTGCTCCTGGTTGGCGTCGGCCACGATCAGGTCCGGGTAGGGCGTTCCATCACGGTCGCAGACGACGCCGTAGCCCTGGTCGAGCCCTTGGCGCGCCGTGCCGCGGTCGCGCGAGAGCGCCATCCAGCCGGCGTCGACGATGATCCAGCCCTTGGCGCGCTGGTGCCCGATGACGGTCGCCAGCACGCTCAGCGCGATGTCCTCCGGCTCGACGGCCCCGACGCCCGCCTGGAACAGGTCGCCGAACATGAAGACGCCGGCCCGGACCTCCGTGACGCCCGTGAGATTGCGGGCGAAGCGCGCGGTCGGGGTCGAGCCGACGCTGACGACCGGGCAGGGCAGGCCGTCCGCCCGCAGGATGCCGGCCGCCGTGACGGCGGCGACGCGCTCGGCCTCCGCCGCGGCCGCCAGCGCCTCCGGATCGCTCAGTGCGTAGCTGTCGCCCGCGTGGAGCAACACGCCGCGCAAGTCCGCCCCACCCGCGACAAGCCTGCGCCCGATCGCCACGAGCGCGTCCGCGTCTTCCGGCGCGACGCCGGAGCGGTGCCCGTCCGCGTCGACCTCGATCAGCACGGGTAGCCGATCGCCGCTGCGGGCCGCGTGCGCGGCGACCGCCTCGGCCTGTTCGGAGGAATCGAGGATCACCGCGAGGTCCGCGCCGGACGCCCGAATCCGCGCGACGCGCGCGAGCTTGTCCGGCGCGATGCCGACCCCGTAGATCACGTCGCGCAGCCCGGCCTCGCAAAAGTACTCCGCCTCGCGCAGGGTCGAGACGATGGCGGGCCCCGCCGGCGCCCCCATGGCGAGCCGGGCGACCTCGCGCGACTTCGCGGTCTTCAGGTGGGGACGGAACGCTACGCCGAGGCTGGCGAGACGCGCGCGCATCCGCGCGACATTCGCCCGGACGCGGGCTTCGTCGAGGAGCAGGCAGGGTGTGTCGAGCGCCTCGACTTCGGTCCCCTGCGTTGCCGCCATGATCGCCTCCGTCCGAGCCCGCCTCCGGCTTACGCGCTCGCCCGCGAGGACGCCAGCCCGACGGTCCGTTCGTATCGGCCATGTGCTCGCCCACACGTCGAGCCGGCGGCGCCCCACCCATATCGGTCTCGCGCAAGAAAAAAAACATTCGGATGCATGGACTGGAAGCTTTTCCAGAATCCGACCTCCGCAGAGAAGAGACCGGATACTCTCGATGACCAGCCGTTTCGCCACCGCCGCTGTCGCGATTGCTCTGAGCCTGACCGCCCCGGCCGCGTTCGCTCAGGCCGGCAACTGGCCGCACGCGGAGCGCGCGCCGGTCGGCGCCTACGACGACATCACCACGGGCTCGATCGGAATCGCCCGCCCGCAGGCTCGCGGCGGCTGGGAGTCTGTCAGCTCTGCCAAGGCCGGCAACGCGAACCAGCAGAACTTCCCGGTGCAGCAATACGGCCAGACCGCGGGCGGTCCGGCCTAGGGATCCGGTCGGAGGCAAGCGGAGGCGGGGCGCGAGCCCCGCCTTTTTCCCGCTTCGGCAACGACGACACGCAACGGCGCCATCCGCGCAACCGCTGGCGGTATCAGCGCCCGAGCTTTGTCCCCGGCTGAATTCGAAATGCGGTGGACGCGGGCCGCGACCGACGGTTAAACCTCCCCGGAAATCACATGGGAGGGATGCGTTTGGCACAGGACGTGATCCTGGCGACGAGCGGCCTGACGAAGGAGTTCAAGGGGTTTCGCGCCGTCAGCGGCGTGAATCTTGAGGTCGTACGTGGCACGATCCACGCCCTGATCGGCCCGAACGGGGCCGGCAAGACGACCTGCTTCAACCTTCTCACCAAGTTCCTACATCCCAGCGCCGGCTCGATCCGCTACAAGGACCGGGACATCACCGGCATGAAGCCTGCCGACGTCGCCCGCCTCGGGCTGGTGCGCTCCTTCCAGATCTCGGCGGTGTTCCCGCACATGAGCGTGCTGGAGAACGTGCGCATCGCGCTCCAGCGAAGGCGGCGCGGCGATTCCTTCGATTTCTGGCGCCCCGAGCGGGTGCTGCGGGCGCTCGACGGCGAGGCGCTCGACCTCGTCGAGGCGGTCGGGCTCTCCGCCTTCGCGGAGCATCAGGCGGCCGAGCTCTCCTACGGCCGCAAGCGGGCGCTGGAGATCGCCACGACGCTCGCCCTCGATCCCGAGATGCTGCTCCTCGACGAGCCGATGGCCGGGATGGGCCACGAGGACGTGGACCGCACCGCCGCCCTGATCCGGCGGATCGCGAACGACCGCACGATCCTGATGGTCGAGCACAACCTGTCCGTGGTGGCCTCGCTCTCCGATCGCATCACCGTGCTGGCGCGCGGTCAGGTGCTGGCCGAGGGCGACTACGCCAGCGTGTCGAAGGATCCTCGCGTGGTCGAGGCGTATATCGGGTCCGGTCATGCCTGAGGCGGCGCGCGCGATGGATCCGGCGGCCTCGGCCGCGCCCCTGCTGGCCCTGCGCGGCCTCCAGGGTTGGTACGGCGAGAGCCACGTGCTGCACGGCGTCGATCTCGACGTACGGGCCGGCGAGGTGGTGACGCTGCTCGGCCGCAACGGCGCGGGCAAGACCACGACGCTGCGCGCCATCATCGGCATCCTGGGCAAGCGCGCCGGCTCGATCACCTACGAGGGGGTCGAGACGATCGGGATGCCCTCGCGGTCGATCGCCCGGCTGGGGATCGGCTACGTGCCGGAGGAGCGCGGCATCTTCGCGAGCCTCACCGTGCAGGAGAACCTGATGCTGCCGCCGCGGGTGAAGCCCGGCGGCATGTCGGTGGCCGAGATCCACCAGCTCTTTCCGAACCTGAAGGAGCGGGCGTCGAGCCAGGGCACGAAGCTCTCGGGCGGCGAGCAGCAGATGCTGGCCATCGGCCGCATCCTCAGGACCGGCGCCAAGCTGATCCTGCTCGACGAGCCGACGGAGGGCCTCGCCCCCGTCATCGTCCAGCAGATCGGCCGCACGATCCTGAAGCTGAAGGCGGAGGGCTACACCATCGTGCTGGTGGAGCAGAACTTCCGCTTCGCCCAGACGCTGGCCGACCGCCACTACGTGGTCGAGCAGGGCCGCGTCGTGGACATGATCCCGAACGCCGATCTCGACGCCAACATCGACAAGCTCCACGCCTATCTGGGCGTCTGAGCGGGAACACGGGGCCGACGGGCCCGGAACGGCCGACCGCGCGGGCGCGGGACGGTGGACGCCCACACGGAGGACGACGACAGATGGTGAGATCCGTTCTATTCGCGAGCGCGATCAGTGCCCTGGCCATGGGCGGGGCGCTCGCCCAGACCGCCGTCAAGGTCGGCGTGCTCGGCGACCGCTCGGGCGTCTACACCGACATCAGCGGCGAGGGCTCGGTGGTCGCCGCCCGCCTCGCGGTCGAGGACTACGCCAAGATCGACCCGAGCGTGAAGGTCGAGGTGGTCTCCGCCGACCACCAGAACAAGCCGGACGTCGGCGCGGCCATCGCCCGGCAATGGTACGACCGCGACGGCGTGGACGTGATCGTGGACGGCGTCACCTCCTCGGTGGCGCTCGCCGTCAACCAAGTGACCCGCGAGAAGAACAAGGTCCTGATCGATTCGGGCGCGGGCACCGCCGACCTTACCGGGCCGCAATGCACGCCCAACACGGTGCACTGGGTCTACGACACGGTGGCGCTCGCCAACGGCACCGGCGGCGCCATGGTGAAGCGCGGCGGCGACACGTGGTTCTTCCTCACCGCGGACTACGTCTTCGGCCAGACGCTGCAGCGCGACACCGCCGCGGTCGTCACCAAGAACGGCGGCAAGGTGGTGGGCTCGGTCAAGACGCCGTTCCCGACCGCCGACTTCTCCTCGTTCCTTCTGCAGGCGCAGGGATCCGGCGCCAAGGTGATCGGGCTGGCGAACGCCGGTGGCGACACCATCAACGCGATCAAGCAGGCGGGCGAGTTCGGCATCACCGAGGGGGGCCAAGCGCTCGCTGGCCTCCTCGTCTTCTCCTCCGAAGTGCACGCGCTCGGCACCAAGGTGGCGCAGGGGCTGGTGCTGACCGAGCCGTTCTACTGGGACCTCAACGACGGCACCCGCGCCTTCTCGGAGCGCTTCTCCAAGCAGATGAACGGGCGCAAGCCCACCGCCAACCACGCGGGCGTCTACGCGGGCACGATCCACTACCTGAAGGCGGTGTCGGCGCTCAAAGGCGAGGCCAAGGACGGCGCCAAGGCGGTCGCCAAGATGAAGGAGCTGCCCACCGACGACCCGCTCTTCGGCAAGGGCACGATCCGCGCGGACGGGCGCAAGATCCACGATATGTACCTGTTCGAGGTGAAGAAGCCCGCCGAGTCGAAGGGCGAGTGGGACCTCTACAAGACGCTGGCCACCATCCCCGGCAACGAGGTCTTCCGGCCGCTCGGCGAAGGCGGCTGCCCGCTGGTGAAGGGCTGATCCTCTTCTCGCCCCGCCCGGCACCGGGCGGGGCGCCGCACTGACGCGTGAGCCATCATGACGACGATCTTCGGCGTGCCGACCCAGGCCCTGTTCGGCCAGCTCCTTCTGGGGCTGATCAACGGCTCGTTCTACGCGATCCTCTCGCTTGGGCTCGCGATCATCTTCGGACTCCTCAACATCATCAACTTCGCCCACGGTGCCCTCTACATGATGGGCGCCTTCGTGGCCTGGATGCTGCTCACCTATCTGGGGCTGGGCTACTGGTGGGCGCTCGGCTTGGCCCCGCTGGTGGTGGGCCTGTTCGGCATCCTGCTCGAGCGGCTGCTGATCGCGCGGCTGTACAAGCTCGACCACCTCTACGGCCTGCTGCTCACCTTCGGGCTTGCGCTGATCATTCAGGGCCTGTTCCGCAACCAGTACGGAGTCTCGGGCCTGCCCTACGCGATTCCGCCTGAACTCTCCGGCGGCCAGCGCCTGCCCTTCATGTTTCTGCCGAACTACCGGGCCTGGGTGGTGGTGGCATCGCTGACCGTCTGCTTGGCCACCTGGCTCGTCATCGAGAAGACGAAGCTCGGTGCCTATCTCCGCGCGGCCACCGAGAACCCGACGCTGGTCCAGGCCTTCGGCGTGAACGTGCCGCTCTTCCTGACCCTGACCTACGGCTTCGGCGTGGCGCTCGCCGGCTTCGCGGGCGTGCTTGCGGCACCGATCTACTCGGTCAACCCGAACATGGGCGCCGACATCATCATCGTGGTCTTCGCCGTGGTGGTGATCGGCGGCATGGGCTCGATCCTCGGCTCGGTGATCACCGGGTTCGCCCTGGGGCTGGTCGAGGGTCTGACCAAGGTGTTCTATCCGCAAGGATCGGCCACCGTGATCTTCGTCATCATGGTGCTGGTGCTGCTCGTGAAGCCCGCCGGCCTGTTCGGCCGCACGGCCTGATCGCGGTCGAAGGAGACGATCCCATGGCCGATACCGCCGCCGTCACCGCACCCGTGACCGACGCCCCGATCGCGGCCGCGCGGCCGGAGAGCCGCGACGACCGGGCACTCCACCGCCGCGTCTTCGTTGGCATCGCCGTGGCGCTCGCGCTGGCGCCGCTGGTGCTCTACCCGGTCTTCCTGATGAAGGTGCTGTGCTTCGGGCTGTTCGCGCTCGCCTTCAACCTGCTGCTCGGCTACGGCGGCCTGCTCTCTTTCGGCCATGCCGCCTATTTCGGCATGGCGAGCTACGTCGCGGCCAACGCCGCCAAGCACTGGGGCCTGACACCGGAACTCGCGATCCTCGCCGGCACCCTGGTGGCGGGCCTACTCGGCCTCGCCTTCGGCGCGCTCGCGATCCGGCGACAGGGCATCTACTTCTCGATGATCACCCTGGCGCTCGCCCAGATGGCGTTCTTCTTCTCGCTGCAGGCGCCCTTCACGGGCGGCGAGGACGGCATCCAGGCGGTTCCGCGCGGCCACCTGTTCGGTGTGGTCAGCCTCGCGGACGACCGGGTGCTCTACGCCGTGGTCGCCGCGATCTTCTTCCTCGGCATGCTGGCGATCTACCGCATCATCCACTCGCCCTTCGGGCAGGTCTTGAAGGCGATCCGCGACAACGAGCCCCGCGCGGTCTCGCTGGGCTACCGGGTCAACCGCTACAAGCTCGCGGTCTTCGTGCTCTCGGCCTCGCTGGCCGGGCTCGCCGGTGCCACCAAGGCCATCGTCTTCCAGCTTGCCTCGCTCACCGACGTGCATTGGACGATGTCGGGGGAGGTGGTGCTGATGACGCTGGTCGGCGGCATGGGCACGGTGTTCGGCCCGATCATCGGCGCGCTGGTGATCGTCACGATGGAGACCTACCTGGCACCCTTCGGCGCCTGGGTCACGGTGATCCAGGGCCTCGTCTTCGTGCTCTGCGTGCTGCTGTTCCGCGAGGGCATCGTGGGCGTCCTGGCCCGGAGGCTCGGCCGGCCGCTGTGAGCCTCGTCGGTGACGAGCCGACGAAGCGCCTCGCCACGGCGCCCGATACAGCGGCAACCGCGCGCCTCACGGGCGGCATCGCGACGCCGCTCGCGGGCAACGTCCACACCCTCGGCAGCGGGGCTTAGCGTAGCCGGGCTGTCCTTCGGACTGCTCGGTTGGCTGGCGGCCGCGATCTGCCTACAGTCCCCGGCGCGACGTGCCTTCCGGAGCCTCGTCCCATGAACGAGTACGCCAGCCCCGCCTTCGTGACCCCGCCGGCCCTCGCGGTCGCCATCGGCTACGGCGCCGTGCCCCTGCGCGAGCCGCGCCGGCTCGGCTACGGGGGCCACGCGCCCAAGATGCGCTGACGGCTCCGGAATCCCGCCTCATGCAGATCGCCGAGCGCGTCTTCCTCGTCACCGGCGGCGCCTCCGGCCTCGGTCGGGCGGTGGCCGAACACCTCGTCGCCGCGGGCGGGAGCGTGGTGATCGCCGACATCGCCGAGACGGGCGCCGAGACCGCGTCCGCTCTCGGGTGCCGCTTCGTGCGCACCGACGTCGCCGACGAGGCCGCGGGCCGCGCGGCGGTCGCGACCGCCCTGGAGGTCTACGGAGGGCTCGACGGCCTCGTCACCTGCGCCGGCATCGTCGCGGGCGCGCGGGTGCTCGGGCGCAACGGTCCGCATGACCTGGACGCCTTCGCGCGCACCGTCCGGGTGAACCTCGTCGGCACCTTCAACATGGTCCGGCTCGCCGCCGAGGCGATGGCCGCGCGCGATCCCGACCCGGACGGCTCCCGCGGCGTCGTGGTGACGACGAGCTCGATCGCCGCCTTCGACGGGCAGGTCGGCCAGGCGGCCTACGCCGCCTCCAAGGGCGGCGTCGCGAGCCTCACCCTGCCGCTCGCGCGCGACCTCGCGGCCCACGGCATCCGGGTGGTCTCGGTGGCGCCCGGCATCTTCGAGACCCCGATGATGGCAGGCCTGCCGGCCGAGGTGCAGGAAGCGCTCGGCCGCTCGGTCCCGTTCCCGCCGCGCCTCGGGCGTCCCTCCGAGTTCGCCGCCCTCGTCGCCCACATCATCGGGAACCCGATGCTGAACGGCGAGGTCATCCGCCTCGATGGGGCGCTTCGAATGGCGCCGCGCTGAGCCCCCGCGCCCCCTCCACAGGAAGACGCCATGCAGGATCCCGCCCGCGACCCCGTCGTCATCGTCGGCGCGGCCCGCACGCCGATCGGCGCACTCCAGGGGGATTTCGCCGACCTCGCCGCGCCCGATCTCGGCGCCGCTGCCATCCGGGCCGCGGTCGAGCGGTCCGGCGTCGCGCCGGAGGCGGTCGAGGAGGTGATCTTCGGCTGCGTTCTGCCGGCCGGCCAGGGGCAGGCCCCGGCCCGGCAGGCGGCGCTGAAGGCCGGCCTGCCGCTCGCGGCCGGGGCCACCACCGTCAACAAGATGTGCGGCTCCGGCATGAAGGCCACGATGCTCGCCCACGACGCGCTGGCGCTCGGACACGTCGCGGTCTCGGTGGCGGGCGGCATGGAGAGCATGACGAACGCCCCCTACCTGCTCGACCGGGCGCGGGCCGGCTATCGCATGGGCCACGGGCAGGTGCGCGACCACATGTTCCTGGACGGGCTCGAGGACGCCTACGAGCGCGGCCGCCTGATGGGCACGTTCGCGGAGGATTGCGCGGGGACCTACGGGTTCACCCGCGCGGCGCAGGACGCCTACGCGCTCGAATCGCTCAGCCGGGCGCGCGCCGCGATCGCGCAGGGGCGCTTCGCGACGGAGATCGTTCCGGTCACGGTGCGGACCGGGAAGGCCGAGCGCTCGGTCGCGACGGACGAGCAGCCCGGCAAGGCCCGTCCGGACAAGATCCCGGATCTGCGGCCCGCCTTCCGCCCCGACGGCACGGTGACGGCGGCCAACAGTTCGTCGATCTCGGACGGGGCCGCGGCGCTGGTGCTGATGCGGCGCTCCGAGGCCGAGCGGCGCGGCCTGCGACCGCTCGCGGCGATCCGCGGCCACGCGACCCACGCCCAGGCCCCGAACCTGTTCACCACGGCTCCGGTCGGCGCGATCCGCAAGCTTCTGGAGCGGACCGGCTGGCAGGCGGGCGCCGTCGATCTCTGGGAGATCAACGAGGCCTTCGCGGTGGTGGCGATGGCGGCGATGCGCGATCTCGACCTCGACCACGCGCGGGTCAACGTCCATGGCGGCGCCTGCGCGCTCGGCCACCCGATCGGCGCTTCGGGCGCGCGCATCCTCGTCACGCTGCTCGCCGCGCTGGAGACGCACGGGCGCACGCACGGCGTGGCGAGCCTCTGCATCGGCGGCGGCGAGGCCACCGCGGTAGCGCTGGAGCGGCTGGTCTGAGCAGCTCGCGCCGCCGTACCGGTTCCCGCGCGTCTTCGGTGGAACGGATGGAACAAGCTTCGCAGTGCCGCGTTTCACATCGGCATGCCGGGACCCGCTCCGGATCCTGCGACGCGCGCCCGCACGGCCCGCAGCCTGCAGGTCACGCCTGCGCCCCCATAACTTCTAGACTGGCTTGATCGACCCCGGACACGCGTGGGTACGAGGCGCGTTCAGTGCTCGCGGCGGCACGGCCAAGCTTAGACTGTAGCGCCCGCGCCACTGTCCTTGCGACATCTCGATCCGTTACCCTTCGTTAACCAATCGACGGCACCCTCGAGGCAACCTCTCATCCCAAGGTGCCGCCATGAATCGAGCCGCCGTGCTCAGCGTCGACGATCCCGTCCGCGACTGCCCCGTCCCCCCGGAGACCCTCGGCCGCATCGCCCGCGCCGAGGCGGATGCCCTGGACGAACTGGTCGAGGGCATCCCCGAGGCCGTGCGGGCGCGGCTCGCGGTCTACCTCTATGGCCGCAGCCACACGCACGAGCTTGGCATCCGGATCGCGGCGACCTGCGAGGGCGCGACGCTGCGACGCGCGGCCGGCCTCGTCGGCAACATGCTCCACGACCTCTCGCGCCGGCCCTACGCCCCGCCGAGCCACGGCCTGCGCGGATCGGCCCGGATCAGCCTCGGCGGCCCGGCGGCGCGCCGGGCCTGAGAATGCGGGGCCTCGACGCGCCGCCGCACCCAGCCTGCCGCATCGCCCGCGCGCTTTGACAGCCGCGCGGGCCCTTCGCTAAGGCGGCCGGACCATCGCCCGACCGCCACCGGACATCGCCATGAACGCGTTCCTCGTCATCCTCGGCGCCGGGCTGGGCGGGGGCGTCCGCCACGGGGTGAACCTCGCCGTCGCGCGCCTCCTGCCGACGATCGGCTTCCCGCTCGCCACGCTGCTGATCAACGTCGCGGGATCGTTCCTGATGGGCGTGCTGGCCGGTGCCTTCGCGCTGCGCGGCGAAGCCTCGCAGCCCCTGCGGCTGTTCCTGACCACCGGGATCCTGGGCGGCTTCACCACCTTCTCGACCTTCTCCCTCGATGCGGTCGCGCTCTGGCAGCGGGGCGAGGGCGGCGCGGCCCTCCTCTACGTGGCGGCCTCGGTCGGGCTCGGTCTCGCCGGCTTGGTCGCCGGCCTCGGCCTGAGCCGGGTGCTTCTGCCGGTGGCCTGAGGGCCGGGCACCGTGGCTCCGCAGGCGGGGCAGCGCTATACTCGGTTCGATGCCCGCCTCGTCCCGCCCGGTCCGCCGCCTCGATCCGATCCTCGTCGACCGCATCGCGGCAGGCGAGGTGGTGGAGCGCCCGGCCTCCGCCGTGAAGGAACTGGTCGAGAACGCGATCGATGCGGGCGCGCGGACGATCGAGGTGGCGATCGAGGGCGGCGGGCGCCGGCTGATCCGCGTGATCGACGACGGGGTCGGCATGGGGCCGGAGGATCTGGCGCTGGCGGTCGAGCGCCACGCCACCTCGAAGCTGCCGGACGGCGACCTCTTCCGCATCGACAGCCTGGGCTTCCGCGGGGAGGCGTTGCCCTCGATCGGCGCGGTCTCGCGGCTCACGCTGACCTCGCGCACGGACGGGGCCGCGCAGGGCGCGACGCTGACGGTCGATTCCGGCCGCAAGGGCGAGGTCCGCCCGGCCCCCGCCCAGCGCGGCACGCGGATCGAGGTCACCGAACTCTTCGCCGCGACCCCGGCGCGGCTCAAGTTCCTCAAGTCCGACCGGGCCGAGACGGCGGCCGTCGCCGAGATCGTGCGGCGTCTCGCGGTGGCCCAGCCGGGGATCCGCTTCACCCTGCGCAGCGAGGGCGGGACGCCTCTGGTCCTGCCGGCGGAGGAGGGGGAGGGCGGGGCGGCCGGCCTGCGCCGGCTCGCGGGCGTGCTGGGACAGGAGTTCGCCCCGAACGCGCTGCCGGTCGATCTCGTCCGCGAGGGCTTCGCGATCGGCGGGCATGTCGGGCTGCCGACCTTCCACCGGGGCGCGGCCAACCACATCCACCTCGTGGTCAACGGGCGCCCGGTGCGCGACCGGCTGCTCCTCGGCGCCGTGCGGGGCGCCTACGCCGACACCATGAGCGCCGACCGGCACCCGGTCCTCGGCCTGTTCATCGCCTGCGACCCCGCCCTCGTCGATGTCAACGTGCACCCGGCCAAGACGGAGGTGCGCTTCCGCGACCCCGGCCTCGTGCGGGCCCTCGTCGTCAGCGCGATCCACGACGCGCTGCGCCGGGGCGGCGCGCGCTCGGCGACGACGGGCGCTGCCCGCGCCCTCGAAGCGCTGCGGCCGGCCGCGGCGGCGCCGGCGTTGCGCAGCTACGGCGGCGGGAGCGCGCCGGGCCTGTTCCAGCCGGCGCGCACGTCGCCGCCGATGCACGCCCCCTCCGTCGCGGCGCCGCCGGGCTACGCAGGCCGGGACCGGACCGGCCGCTTCGGCGGATTCGGAGAGGCTCCGCAGGCCCTGCTGGACCCGTCCCCGCCGGATCCGATCCCACCCGGCACGACCCCGACCGGTACGCCGCCCGATGCGGGCTTCGCCCCCCAGGCCGCGGCTTTCGCGCCGGATCCGGAGGGCGAGGACGCCCTCGACTTCCCGCTCGGCGCCGCCAGGGCCCAGCTCCACGAGACCTACATCGTCGCCCAGACCCGCACCGGCATCGTCATCGTCGATCAGCACGCGGCGCACGAGCGCCTCGTCTACGAACGGCTCAAGCGCGAGCGCGCGGCCGGCGGCATCGCGCGCCAGGGCCTGCTGATCCCGGACGTGGTCGAGCTCGGTCCCGATGCGGCGGAGCGCCTCGTGGCGGCGGCCCCCGACCTGGAGCGGCTCGGCCTCACGATCGAGGCGTTCGGCCCGGGCGCGGTCCTGGTGCGGGAGGTGCCCGCGATCCTGCGCGGCGCCTCCCCGCGGGCGCTCGTCGCCGACATCCTCGACGCCCTGGAGGCGAGCGGCGACGAGGAGGGGGGCGCCCCTGCGGCCGAGACCGGCCCGCTCGGGCGCCGTCTCGACGCGATCCTCTCGCGCATGAGCTGCCACGGCTCGATCAGGGCCGGCCGGCGCCTGCATCCCCAGGAGATGAACGCCCTCCTGCGCGAGATGGAGGTGACTGAGAACGCGGGCCAGTGCAACCACGGCAGGCCGACCTCCGTCGCGCTCGCGCTCCACGACATCGAGCGGCTGTTCGGACGCCGCTGAGCCCGCGGTGTGCGCCCCCGCACGCTATCGTATCGTCACGACTGGATCCCGGTTCGAAGCGTCGGGCGGCGGCGCGCCGAGGCTCCGCACTGAACGTTTTTTGTTCACCACCGACAGAGTTCTTGATATAGATTAGCCTCGCGCCTTGGGACGGACCGGCAGGCCTTGGTGGGCAGCCCACATCCCGGATCAGCAATCTCCCGTGCTTTGCTCAACTCAGGGTCGTGCTGTCACCATGCCCAAAGCCTCCGCGCCGCCTGCGAAGCCGAAGCAGACTACGGAAACCGATCACAGCATCGGCAACCGCATCGCCCTGCTGCGCTCGGCGAGCGGCATGAGCCAGACCATGCTGGCCGATGCCCTCGGGATCAGCTTCCAGCAGGTGCAGAAATATGAGACCGGCAAGAACCGGATCGGCGCCGGCCGGCTGCATGCGATCGCGGACAGGCTCGGGGTGCCGGTCTCGGTGTTCTTCGGCGAGGATCAGGGCCCGGACGGGGGCTGCAGCGGCATCGCCATCCTGCAGGAGGACGGCGCGCTGACGCTTCTCCAGGCCTACGAGTCGATCGCGGACGAGGAGATGCGCCGCGAGATCCTGACCTTGGTGAAGGCGGCGGCGTGTATCTGCCAGCGCGCCCGCGGCGCCGACGGCACGCGCTGAAGAGGCGCCCGTCCGGCCGGCGGCTCAGGTCCGCCGCGCCGAGAAGAACGCCCGCAGCAAGCGGGCCGCCTCGCGCTCGCGGAAGCCGCCGTAGACCTCCGGCGCGTGGTGGCAGGTGGGCTGGTCGAACACGCGCGGCCCGTGCTCGACGCCGCCACCCTTCGGATCGGGCGCGCCGAAATACAGGCGCCTGATGCGCGCGAAGCTGATCGCCCCGGCGCACATCGGACACGGCTCCAGGGTGACGTAGAGGTCGCAGCCGACGAGCCGCTCGTCCCCGATCGCCCGGCAGGCGGCGCGAATCGCCAGGATCTCCGCGTGGGCCGTCGGGTCGCGGAGCGCGCGCGGCCTGTTGTGGGCGACGGCCAGCACCGTCCCGTCGCGCACCACGACCGCGCCCACCGGCACCTCGCCGGCCTCGGCCGCCCGGCGTGCCGCCGCGAAGGCGAGATCGAGCGGATCGGAGCGGATCGGCCCGGAAGTTGGCGCGGCCATCGCGGCGCCCTCAGGCACGATCGGGCGCGGCCGCGCCAACCGGACCGGGACCGGATCCCTGGAACACTTTCCCCGAGCTCACCGTTCTGTCCCCGAAGCGGCCAAGCCGCAGAGATGACCATCGCGAGGACAGAGCCATGAGCAGCACCACCGACAAGATCAAGGGTGCCGTCAACGAGGCGGTCGGCAATGCCAAGCAGGGCATCGGCAACCTCACCGACAACGATCGCCTTAAGGCCGAGGGCAAGGCGCAGGAGCTGAAGGGCACCGCCCAGCGCGGTGTCGGCGAAGCCAAGGACACGGTGAAGGACGCCGTCGGCGGCAAGCTCTGAGACGTCCGCGCTCCGCGCGAACAGTCGAGACAGAACGCAGAACAAGCACCGGAGATTACCATGATCGGTTGGGCCGTTACCTTCCTCGTCGTCGCACTCGTCGCAGCCCTGCTCGGCTTTGGCGGGATCGCGGGCACCGCCATGGAGGCGGCCAAGATCGTATTCTTCGTCGCGATCGCCCTCTTCCTCATCTCCGCCGTGTTCGGCGTGATGCGGGGTCGTGCGCCGAGGCTCTGACCCCGGCATCACGGGACCGAAATTGAGACAATCCGAGAGGCGGCCCGACCGGGCCGCCTCTTTGCATGCGGGGAACCGTGATTTGAGGCCGGCGCGCGCCCGCGCTATCAGGCGGGCATGACGCTCCAGACGTGGTGGCTCTTCCTCGGCGCGGTCTTCCTGCTCTCGGGAACGCCCGGCCCGAACATGCTGCACGTGATGACCCGCAGCGCGCGCTACGGGCTGGGGCCGAGCGTCTTCGCGATGGCCGGCTGCCTGTCGGGCCTCGTTCTTGTGCTGCTCGCGGCCGCCGCCGGCCTCGGTGCGGTTCTGGCGGCCTCGCCGCTGCTGTTCGAGGGTCTACGCTACGCGGGGGTGGCCTATCTCACCTGGGCGGGGATCCGGTCCTGGCGCGGCGGGGGCGCGGCCGCCGATCCCGCCACGGGCCTCGCGCCCGCACCCGCCGCCGCAGGCCTGTTCCGCGGCGGCTTCCTGATCGGGGTGAGCAACCCGAAGCTCCTGATGTTCGTGGCGGCCTTCCTGCCGCAATTCATCGATCCGGCTCGCGCGCAGGCGCCGCAATTCGTCGTGCTGATCCTCACCTTCGCGGCGGCGGAGGCGCTCTGGTACGGCGTCTACGGGATCGGCGGCCGGCGGATCGCCCGGTTGCTGGTCCGGCCCGGCGCGCGGCGCCTGTTCGATCGGGCGACGGGAGCGATCTTCCTCGGCTTCGGCGCCGCGTTGCTGGGCGGGCGCCCGTGAGCCGAACCCTCGACTCCGCCCGGATCCGCGACCTCGAAGGCCCGCAGGAGGAGGACGGCCCTGCACGGGGCGGCGACATCGCCGCGCGCCTGCACGCCTTCCGCAGCCTCGGCGGCAATTGCGAGTTCGGCTTCGTGCAGCGCTACGGCGGCGCGGAGCCCTCGGGGCTGCTGCGCTTCTCCTACACGCCGCTCCCGGACCTGATCCACGCGCTCGACACCGACCTCTCGGAGTTCGGCGCGCCGGGCGACCTTCACCTCGCCGAGGCCGAGAGCGGGACCTACTACTGCGCGAGCCGCCGCTACGGGATCTGGTCGAACACGGCGCAGACGGTCGGCGCCGTCGATCCTGCGGCGCTCTTGGAGCGCGAATACGGCCGCGTCGCCCACCTGAAGCGGCGGATGCTGGAGGAACTCGGCCAGGGCTCGAAGATCCTCGTGCGCAAGGTCGGGAGCGCGGACGACCCGGCCGATCTCGAGCGCTTGGTCCGGGCGATCCGGCGGCACGGCCCGTCCAGGCTGCTGCGCGTCGCGGCGGCCGGCCCGGACTGGAAGCCCGAACCGGCCCGCTGGGTCGGGGACGGCATCCTGGAGGGACATGTCCGCCGGTTCGCCCCCCAGGAGGAGGCCTGGGACGTCGATCTCGAGCCCTGGCTCCTCCTCTGCGACAGCGCCGAACGGCTCTGCCGCGGGCAAAGTCCCGAGCCGGTGCGCCCCTCGGCGCTGCCCGTGCGGACGTTCCCCGGCCTGCGCGCGCACACCGCGCGCGGGGCGGAGATCTCCTCGTTCCGGCAGGATTGCGATGCCCGGGCCCTACCGCACGGACCGGTCCACACGTTCTCGGCCTGGATCTGGTTGCCGAAGAGCTTCGCGGGCGAGGCGCTCTTCGCGGCGATCGACTACGAGCGGCTCGCCTGCACCGGGGCCGACCTCGCGCGCCGCGGCGCGTGGCAGCGGATCTGGGTCTCGGCGCGAATCCCGGACGAGCGCGAGCGGATCCGCATCGGGCTCGTCGCCCGCGCGCCCCGCGGCCAGCGGTTCTGGTCGACGGGCTGGCGCCTCGACGAGGGACCGCTGCCGCCGCCGGACCCGGAGCCCGGCATCCGGCCCGCGACCGGCCTCGGATCCTGGCTGGCCAGGCTGCGAGGTCGTGCGCGGGGCCGTATCTGACGTCTCGCGCGCCGGGTCGGCCTCTGTTATGGGCTTGGCCCATGAGCGACAATTCATCCGAGAGCGGCCGCGACGGGCGGGCCGACGAGCCGTCCGCACAGGCCTGGACGCCCGCGACCGACGCCAACACCCAGAAGCCGGACCCCGATCGGCGGCCCAAGGCCCGCGACGCGCGGGCGGAGCGCGTGGGCGGCGACGCCCCCCTGCGCCGCCGCGCGCCGGAGCCGGCCACGAAGGCGCCTCCGTCCGCGGCTCCCGAGGAGAGCGCCTTCGAGGGCGAGCGGATCGCCAAGGCGATCGCGCGCGCCGGCATCGCCTCGCGGCGGGACGTCGAGGCGATGATCGCGGCGGGCCGCGTCAGCCTCAACGGGCAGGTGCTCGATTCGCCGGCCGTGAACGTCACGGAATCCGACCGCATCCTCATCGACGGCGAGCCTTTGCCGGAGCGCGAGCGGACACGACTCTGGATCTTCCACAAGCCCCGCGGCCTCGTCACCACGGCGCGCGACCCCGAGGGGCGCCAGACCGTGTTCGAGGCATTGCCGGAGGACATGCCCCGGGTCGTGGCGATCGGCCGGCTCGACATCAACACCGAGGGCCTGCTGCTGCTCACGAACGACGGCGGGCTGGCCAAGGTCATCGCCCACCCGGACACGGGCTGGCTGCGCCGCTACCGCGTGCGCGCCCACGGCGACACGGACCAGGCGCAGCTCGACCGGCTGCGCAAGGGCGTGACCATCGACGGGATGGAGTACGGCCCCGTCGAGGCGACGCTCGACCGGGTCCAGGGCGACAACCTCTGGATCACGATGGGCCTGCGCGAGGGCAAGAACCGCGAGGTCAAGCGCATCCTCGAACATCTGGGTCTCCAGGTGAACCGGCTGATCCGGCTCTCCTTCGGCCCCTTCCAACTCGGCGACCTCGAGATGGGGCTGACCGAGGAGATCCGCACGAAGGTGCTGAAGGAGCAGCTCGGCAAGACGCTGGCCGAGCAGGCCGGCGTCGATTTCGAGAGCCCGGTGCGCGAGCCGATCGCGCCCTTCGGCTCGCCGAAGCAGAAGGAGACCCCGCAGCAGCAGGAGGGCGGTCGCCAGGAGGGCCGTCCCGAGCGCCGGAGCCGCGACGATGCGCGGGGCGAGCGTCCGTGCCGCGAGGATCGCGGCGAGCGCCCGGACCGGCCCGCGCGCCAGGCGACGCCCGAGCGCGTGCCGACCGGCGGCATGGGCCCGGGCCCGCGCCGCTCGGTCTGGCGGGCCGACGAGGGCGAGGCCCAGCGGCCCGGCCGTCCTCCCCGCCGCGGCGCCGACCCGAAGATCGAGCGCGCGGCCGCTGCCGAGCGCGGACGCGAGCGCGTCGGCGCCATCAAGAGCGGCGAGCGGCGCGTGCTGGTCGAGCGTCTGGGCCCCAGCCCTCAGGAGCCGGCTCCCGAGGCGCCGAAGCGGCGCGGGCGCTACGCCCGTTCGGACGAGGCGGGCGCGCCCCGCGCGGAGGCACGTCCGCAGCGCTACCCGCGCGACGAGGCCCGCGGCGAGCGGGCAGCCCACCCCGACCGCGCTCCGCGCCCGGATCGCGCTCCGCGTCCCGACCGAGCGGCGCGGACCGACCGGCCGGCGCGCCCCGAGCGCGCCCCCCGGGCGGAGGGTGCGGAACGGCCGCGCGGCGAGCGCGCGCCGCGTGCCGAGGGCCGGTTCACGGGAGCTGAGCGGCCTCAGGGTCGCGGCTTCGGGGATAAGGGTGCCGGCGCCCGCCCGGGCGGCGGCAAGTTCGGTGCTGGAAAGTTCGGTGCTGGAAAGCCCGGTAGCGGCAAGTTCGGCGATAGGCCGGGCGGCGACAGGCCCGCGGGCTTCAAGGGCGGGGCCAAGCCCGGGGGCTTCGGCGGACGCAGCGAAGGCGGCGCCCGGTCGGGCGGCTTCAAGGGTGGCGGCAAGCCCGGTGGCGGGCGTCCGGCCGGTGCGGGCGGCAGGCCCGGCGGCGGAGGGCGTCCGGGGGGCCGGCCGCCGCGCGGGGACCGGTGAGGATCGTCGGCGGGGCTTGGCGCGGCCGACGCCTCGCCACGCCCCGCACGGACGCGATCCGCCCGACATCGGACCGGCTGCGCGAGGCGTTGTTCAACGTGCTGGCCCACGCCCACGACGACCCCGTACCGGGCGCGCGGGTGCTCGACCTCTTCGCCGGCACCGGAGCCCTGAGCTTCGAAGCCCTGTCGCGCGGTGCCGCCTACGCGCTCCTCGTCGATGAGGGTACCGAAGCGCGGGGTGTGATCCGCTCCAACATCGAGACCTTCGGGGCGGAGGGCACGACCCGCCTGTTCCGGCGCGACGCGACGAAGCTCGGCCCGATGGGGCCCGGGGCGCCCTACGGCCTCGTCTTCTGCGATCCGCCCTACGGCCGCAACCTCGCGCCCACGGCACTGGCGAGCGCCGCCGCGGGCGGTTGGCTTGCGCCGAACGCGCTGGTCGTCGTGGAAGAGTCAGGTTCCGCCGCCGTGACGCTGCCCGAGGGTTTCCAAGAACTCGAGCGGCGCAGCTACGGCGAGACGGCCGTGGTGCTCGGACGCTTCGGAACGCCCTAAGGCTCGCTCCATCGCCACCGCGCGGGAGAACGGACGACGATCTTCAGCCCGTCAGAAAATCACGCATCGCCCGCAGCGTCTCTTCCGCATTCTCCTCCGGAAGGAAGTGCCCGCCCGCGATTGATGCGCCGACCGCGTTCGGCGCAAGGGTGCGCCGCCACGCTTCCAGCGCGGTCTCCGACTTGTCCTTGTCGAGATAGTCGCGGCTCGACAGGACCAGCACCGGCATGGCGAGCGTCCGGCCCGCCGCGATGTCGGCCTCGTCGGCGGCGCGGTCCGGGCCGGCGCCGGCCCGGTAATCCTCGCACATGGCGTGGATCCGGTCCGGCACGTTCCAGGCCTGCCGGTAGAGGTCGAGCGCGCGAGAGTCGAAGGCTCCGAGGTCGTGCTCCGCCGCCCACGCCTTCAGCAAGTCCTCGAAGTAGGCGTCGGGCCCGGCCGCGATCTTCTGCTCGGGGCCGGGGGCCGGCTCGGCCAGGAAGCGCCAGTGCGGGTTCATGCCGGGCCGGCTCGCGATGCGCTCCCACTGCACCGAGGTCGGCACGATATCGACGAGCATCAGCCGCGAGACCCGGCCGGGGTCGTCCAGGGCGAGGCGGTAGGCGACCCGCGCGCCGCGGTCGTGCCCAGCGACAGCGAAGTGGACGTGGCCGACCCGCTCCATCAGAGCCACGATCTCCCGGCCGAGCGTGCGCTTGGCGTAGGCCTCGTGCGCCGGGTCGCCCGTTGGCGCGGCCGACCAGCCGTAGCCCTTGAGGTCGAGACAGAGCACCCGGTGGTCGCGGGCGAGGTCGGGCGCGATCCGGTGCCACATCGCGTGACTCTCGGGAAAGCCGTGGAGCAGGAGAAGCGGCGGCGCCTCTTCGGGCCCGCCGGCCCGCGCGAAGGCCTTGCCCCAGGGCGCCTCGAGCCAGAGCGCCTCGAAGCCCGGAAACAGATCGGCGCCGTCCATGTGCTCGTGATCTCCCGCGTCGCGACATCGTCAACGCGGCCGGGCGTGGCGGGCTCCGTGCCGACTCAGCCGATCTGCGTGAGCAGGGTGAACGCCCCGAAGGCCAGCACCGAGACGACGGCGACCGCGAGCAGGATCAGGGCCGCGCGCGATTCCCTGAGTTCCGGCGACATGCCCACCTCCGCGTTCTACCCTCTGCGCCGGCCTATGCACCGGCCCGGACTGTGCCAGCGTAAGCGGTCCGCGCCGCCCGGCACAACGGGCGGGTGGGATGCGCGATGTGCCGCACCGCACAGATTGCAGCGATGACCGAACCTAGCTTGGCCGCAATCGGGCGTGGCGTGCTCCGCCCCGCCGTTGGAGACAGGATCGCGGTCATGTCATCGCATCGTCGCGCCGTCGCACTCGCCGGCCTGCTCGCCGGCCTCGTCGCACTCCCGACGCTGGCCACCGCCCGCGAGTTGCACCCTGCCAAGCCATCGGCGCAGCAGGCGGCAAAGCCGCCGAGCCGGGCGGCGATCGCCGCCTCGGAGGGTTTCACGGCCCGGATGAGCCGTCTCGACGCCCTGATGGGCGGCCCGCGGCAGATCGCGCCGCGCTCCCGCTCGGCCAGCGCCCTCGCGAACTGACCCCTCAGGCCAGCTCGGCCAGGAAGGCGTCGTAGCGGGCGCGGACCTCACCGAGCCGCTCGAAATGCGGGAAGGCGCCGGTCGGCAGCGCCGCGATCTGCCAGTTCGGCCGGGCGGCGAAGCGCGGCGCATCCCTGTAATCGACGAAGTCGCCCCGCTCCCCGTGCAGCATCAGCACCGGTAGCCAGAGCGCCTCGTAGAGCCGGGTCGTGTCGGTCGGGAACAGGTAGCCGGACACGAAGCTGAACGGGGCGTGCTCCGCGCCCGGCTGGTGCGTCGTGGCGTAATCGTAGTCGAGCAGCCCCTCGTCGATCTCCGGCGAGCCCCAGGTCTTCTCCAGGAAGAAACGCAGGCTCGGCCGGCTGGTCAGCGCGTCGAAGAGCGCCCGGCCGTGCGGCGGCGCGTCGAGGAGCGCCCGCGTCGTCGGGCGGCGCCGGTCTCCGTCGGGAGCTCCGCGGCCCGAGAGCCGCGCGTCGAAGCCCGCCGGGCTGATCAGCGCAAGGCTGCGGTAGTCCTGCGCCCGCTCCAGCGCCGCGCGGGCGAGGTAGGCGCAGGAGAGCGATAGCCCCAGCGCGTCGATCCGCACGCCGCCGTGCCGACGCCGAATCTCGCCGGCCGCCGCGTGGATCGCCTCGACCATCAGGCCCGGCGTGTAGGCGCGCCGGGACCGCTCCGAGAAGCCGAAGCCCGGCAGGTCGAGGGCGTAGACCGGGCGCTCGCGCCGGTAGACCCCGTAGAGCGGGCGCACCTCGTAGGCGCTCGCTGCCGCGTTGATCGAGTGGACGAGGAGCAGCGGCACCCCGGCAGCTGCGTCGTCCCCGTAGAACGACACGCGGCCGGCGCGGGCGGTATCGAGGTCCTCGCGGCGGCCGGGTAGGGCCGGGTGGAGCGGAACCCGATGCGGCACGGCGAGCCGGCTCCAGGCAAGCCAGGCCGCCGCCCCGCCGAGAGCCGCGATGCCGAGCCCTTTCGCGGCGCCCCGCGCCAGGACCGGTCCGATGCTGTGGGGTCGCCGTGCCATGCCCGTCCCGTTCCGCCGTCTCGCTCGTCTCGGGCGACAACGCTGCGGCCGCGACCCCGTTGCGGCGGATCACGCCGCCTCGATCTCGGCGCTCAGGTTCAGCCACTCCTCTTCCGCCAGGGCGAGCGCGTCGGCGGCCTCGGCGCGCATGCGGGCGATCTCGCCGGCCTTGGCAGCGTTCTCGCGGAAGGCGGTACCGTCCTCGAGCGCCGCGTCGATCTTGGCGATGGCGGCCGTGAGCTTGGTCATGCGGGCCTCGACACCCTCCAGGCGCTTGCGGAGCGGCGCGAGCGCGGCGCGGCGCTCGACGCCCGCGCGGCGGGCCTCGGCCTGCTTGCCGCCGGTGCCCTCCGCGTCGCGCTCCTCCCGCTCGGGGCCGGCCAGCACGAGGCGGCGGTAATCGTCCATGTCGCCGTCGAAGGTCTTCACCGTGCCGTCGGAGACCAGCCAGAGCCGGTCGGCGCAGGCCTCGACCAGGAAGCGGTCGTGGCTCACCAGAATGACGGCGCCCTCGTAGTCGTTGATCGCCTCGACGAGCGCCTGCCGGCTCTCGATGTCGAGGTGGTTGGTCGGCTCGTCGAGGATCAGGAGGTGCGGCCCGCGGAATGCCGCGAGCCCCATCAGCAGGCGCGCCTTCTCGCCGCCCGAGAGCTGCTGCACCGGAGTGTCGGCCTTGGCGGCGCCGAAGCCGAGGCGGGCGGCGGCCGAGCGCACCTTGGCCTCCGGCTCGCCGGGCATCAGGGTGCGCACATGCGCGACCGCGCTCTCGGCGGGCCTGAGTTCGTCGAGCTGGTGCTGGGCGAAGTAGGCGACATCCATCTTGGAGGAGCGCTTCACCTGGCCCGTGAGCGGGGGCAGGCGCCCGCCGATCAGCTTGCAGAAGGTCGATTTGCCGTTGCCGTTGGCGCCCAAGAGCGCCACCCGGTCGTCGGGCGCGAGGCTGAGGTTCAGCCCCGAGAGCACGATCCGGTCGGCGTAGCCCGCCTGCACCCGCTCCATCGCGACGATCGGCGGCGAGAGCGGCTTCTCCGGGCTCGGCAGGTGGATCACCGGCACGTCGTCCTCGATCAAGGCGGCGATCGGCTCCATCTTGGCGAGCCGCTTCATGCGCGACTGAGCCTGCCGCGCCTTGGTGGCCTTGGCCTTGAAGCGGTCGATGAAGCTCTGGAGATGGGCGCGCTCGACGTCCTGCTTGGCCTTGGCCTTGGCCTGGAGCACGCGCTTCTCGGCGAGCTGGCGCGCGAAGCTGGTGTAGCCGCCGCGGTAGATCGTGAGCTTGCCGCGGTCGAGGTGGAGGATGTGGTCCACGCTCTCGTCCAAGAGGTCGCGGTCGTGGCTGATGATGATCGCGGTGCGCGGATAGCTCTGCAGGTAGTCGTAGAGCCAGAGCGTGCCCTCGATGTCGAGGTAGTTGGTCGGCTCGTCGAGGAGCAGCAGGTCGGGCTCGGAGAACAGCACGGCGGCGAGCGCCACGCGCATGCGCCAGCCGCCGGAGAAGTCCGCGCAGGGTCGGGCCTGCGCCGCCGCGTCGAAGCCGAGGCCGTGCAGAATCGCGGCCGCGCGGGCCGGGGCGGAGTGGGCGCCGATATCGACCAGCCGGGTCTCGATCTCGGCCCGGCGGATCCCGTCCGCGGTCTCGGCCTCCCGCATCAGGCGGGCGCGCTCGGTGTCGGCGGCGAGCACCACCGCGTGCAGGGTCTCGGGGCCGGCCGGCGCCTCCTGCGCGACCGCGCCGATGCGCATGCCCTTCGGCATGCCGATCGCCTTGTCGTCCGTCGGCAGGTCGCCGAGGATCGCCCGGAACAGGGTGGTCTTGCCGGCGCCGTTGCGCCCGACGAGGCCGACCCGCGCGCCCTCGGGGATGGTGAAGCTCGCCCCGTCCAGGATGACGCGATCGCCGATGCGGTAGGTGAGGTCGTTGACGCGCAGCATGGCCCGCGTTCTGGCCGGGGCCGGGTGCGGTTGCAAGGGGACGCGCGGGCGGGCGGTGTCACCGGCGCATGGCGGCCGCGCTTCCCGCGGCGGCGCGGGCCGGTATACCGCGCGCCATGACCCTGACGATTCTCGCGGCGCTCGTGCCGATCGCGCTCCTGATCGGCCTCGGCGCCGGCCTGAGACGTTGGGGTTTCCTGGCGCCCGCCTTCTGGCCGCAGGCGGAGCGGCTCGCCTACTACGTGCTCCTGCCGAGCCTGCTCGTGCACGGCCTCGCCACGGCGCGCCTCGACGGCGTGCCCGTCCTCGAACTCGCCGCCGTATTGGTGCTCTCGACGGCGTGCGTCGCGGGGGTGCTCGTCGCCGCGCGCCCGCTGTTCCGGATCGACGGGGCGGCCTTCACCTCGGTGTTCCAGGGCGGCATCCGCTTCAACAACTACGTGGGCGTCTCGGCGGCGGCGGGGCTCTACGGGGCGCAGGGCGTCGCGCTGGCAGCGGTGGCCAACGCCGCGATCGTGCCGACCGTCAACGTGCTCTGCGTGCTGATCTTCGCCCGCTACGGCACTGCCGAGCGGGCGCGGCCCGGCATGATCCTGCGGCAGCTCGCCCTCAACCCGCTGGTGCTCGGCAGCCTCGGCGGCATCGTCCTGCAGGCGGCGCACGTTCCCCTGCCGCCGGGCCTCGAGCCCGCCCTGAAGGCTCTGGGCCTGGCCTCCCTGCCGCTCGGCCTGCTCTGCGTCGGGGCGGCGCTCGATTTCGGCACGGCGCGGGCCTGGATCCGGCCCGTGGCGGCGGCCTCCCTGTTCAAGTTCGGGCTGATGCCGGCAGCGACGGTGCTCGCCTGCCTCGCGCTCGGGCTCAGCGGCCCGGCCGCGGTGACGGCGCTGCTGTTCCAGGCGCTGCCGACCGCCTCGTCGGCCTACATCATGGCGCGCCAGCTCGGCGGCGATGCGCCCCTGATGGCCGGCATCACGGCGACCCAGACCGTGCTGGCAGCGGCCCTGCTGCCGCTGGTGATGATCGGCCTCGTCGCCCTCGCGGGTCTGACCTGAGCGGGGCTGCCGTTCAGACCAACTCCCAGGCGTCCGGCTCCGCCATCAGCTTGGACACCAGCGCGTGGTTCAGCTCGTGGCCCGTATGCGCCGCCCTGACGTGCCCGAGCAGGGGGTGACCGATCAGCGCGAGGTCGCCGACGAGGTCGAGCGCGCGGTGCCGCACGGGCTCGTCCGGCACGTGCATGCCGCCGACGACGCGGCTCCCGACGATCCCCGCCGTCGTCCGGAGGTTCGCGCCGCGCAGCACTGGCTTCCCGGTCAGGAAGCTGTAGAGCTTCAACGGCACCGCCCATTTCAGCCGTCCGAAGCTGCGCGAGGGCGCGAGATCGCGGTCGAAGGTCGCCGCATCGACGGGCCCGGTCCAGTCCATGGCCGGGAAGCGCGCCAGGGCGAGATGCGCCGAGACGCGGAGATGGTCGCAGGGCTCGACGCTCAACGAACGCTCGCCCATCCGCACCGCGACTGAACGCCGTAGCCGCAGAGACCGGCGTGGAGCGTCCTGCTCGATACGGCCAGCCCCGCGGATGCCCGCGCACCAGGGCAGGGCGCTGCCGTCGAAGATCGGCAGTTCCTCGGCATCGATCTCAACCAGCGCGTTGTCGATGCGGTGGGCGGAAAGCGCCGCCATCAGGTGCTCGACAGTGCGCACGAGGACGCCGTCGGGCGAGCGGAGCGCCGTGCACAGCGGCTGCGATTCGCGGTGACGCCAGAGCGCCGGCACCTCGGCGATCTGTCCGCCCTTCAGCCGGCGCCGGAATAGGATGCCGGCGCCGGGAGCGGCCGGCGAGACCCGCACATGCGCCCGGCGACCGGTATGCAGCCCCGGCCCGGCGCGTTCGAAGACGGCGGCAAGCGTCGCCTGCCGGGCGCCCCGCACCGCGGTCTGGGGCAGGATCGTCGAGAGGGGGGCGGACATCGCGCGGATTCGGTCGGGGCCGGAAGAGGCGCGAGGGCCGGCGGAGTGCCGGTTCGACCGGCCGGCGCGGCCCGCCGGGCCCCCCGGGGCCGGCCGCGCTCGGCCAGGGGACCTCGGTAGCGCGGGGCCAGGGCACCGGGAAGCGGCCCGCGTCTCACAATGGTGTCAGCGCGGCCCATCCACCCGAATCGTGCGGCGGGCGGGCGGGAATGGCCGGCCCAGCCTTGACCGCACCGGAGGGTGCCGTCACGATCGAGCGGTACGTCACGGCCACGTCGAAGCCCCGACCCGGACCAACCGGCCACGGGGCGCCTCCTGCGAAGAACCGGCTCCCGGGTCCCGCGGCGACGGGCCCGCGCAGCGAGGGGCTTATCCGGATGGCGCGGCTGTCCACCATACCGTTCTTCAAGGAGCCGGGCATCGACCTCGCTCCGTTCGAGACCCGCTGCCACTGGCGCCGCTTCGACGAGCACGAAGTGCTGGTCGATTTCGACGACATCTCCACGGACGTCTACTTTCTGGCGGGCGGCGAGGTGCGCATCCTCAACCGCACCCAGTCGGGCAAGGAAGTGATTCTCGGCGAGATGCGCGGCGGCGCCTTCTTCGGCGAGCTGTCCGCGATCGACGGGGTCGGGCGCTCGGCCAACGTCACGGCGCTCACCCGTGGCGAGGTCTGCGTGGTACCGGCCGCCGTGTTCCGGCAGATCGTGTTCGCCTCCGAGCCCATCGCCGACCGGCTGTTCCGCCTGCTCGCTAAGCGCGTGCGCGAGTTGAACACCCGTCTGATGGAGCACGCGCTGCTCGACCTGCGCCACCGGCTCTACGCCGAGCTCCTGCGCCTCTCGGTGCCGCGGGCGGGCGGGGGCGACGAGCGGGTGGTGAGCCCGCCGCCCTATCACCACGTGCTCGCCGCCCGCATCGGCTGCCGCCGCGAGCAGGTGACCCGCGAGTTCACCGCCATGGCGAGCGAGGGGCTGGTCGACCGCACTCGCGGCGCCCTGGTGATCCGCCGGCCGGACCTCTTGGAGGCCCGCGTCGCCGAGGCGCTGCGCGAGGACGGCTGAGCGGGATCGTGGCCGCGACGACCGAGGCCTCCGCGCCGCTCCTGCGGCTCGCGGGCGTGACGAAGCGCTTCGGCGGCGCGGCGGCCGTCGATGCCGTCGATCTCGCGCTCGCCGAGAACGAGGTGTTCTGCCTGCTCGGCCCTTCGGGCTGCGGCAAGAGCACGCTGCTGCGCCTGATCGCCGGCTTCGAGCAGCCGGATGCCGGTACGATCCGGCTGGGCACGCAGGATCTCACCGGGCTGCCCGCACACCGGCGCCCGATCAACATGATGTTCCAGTCCTACGCGCTGTTCCCACACATGAGCGTGTCGCGGAACGTCGCCTACGGCCTCGCGGATCGGCCCCGCGCGGAGCGGGCCGCACGCGTGGCGGACCTGCTGCGGATGGTGCGCCTGGAGGATTTCGCCGATCGCCGGCCGGACACGCTGTCGGGTGGCCAGCGCCAGCGGGTGGCGCTCGCCCGCGCGCTCGCCCGCGAGCCCCGGCTGCTGCTGCTCGACGAGCCGCTGACCGCCCTCGACCGGGCGCTCCGGGAGGAGACCCAGAGCGAGCTCCGCGCCCTGCAGCGGCGCCTGCGCACGAGCTTCATCGTGGTCACGCACGATCCGGAGGAGGCGATGCGGCTCGCCGACCGGGTCGGCGTGATGGCGCAGGGGCGCATCGTGCAGGTCGGGGCGACGGCCGAGCTCTACGACCGGCCCGCGAGCCGCTACGTGGCGGGGCTACTCGGCGACGTGAACCTGATCCCGGGCCGGCTCGGTCCGGGCGAGCCGGGCGGCCTCCGGGCAGTCGAGATCGCGTCCGGATCCCTGCGCGCCCGCTCTCCCGCCGCCGACTTGTCCGAGGGGGACGCGGTCGTGGTGGCGGTGCGTCCGGAGCGGGTCGCGCTCGGGCCGGACCAGGCGGGGGAGGGCGCCACGGTGGGGATCCCGGCGACGGTCGCGGAGCGCGTATTTCTTGGGGACCGCATCGCCCGCACCCTGCATCTCGGGGACGGCAGCGCGGTCCGCGCGAGCGGCCCGCCCGAGGGCGCGGACGCCTTCCCGGCCGGCGCCCGCGTGCGCCTGCGCTTCGCCGCCGAGGCGGCCACCATCCTGCCGGCATGAGGGCGCGGGCGGGAGAGCGCTGGCGCGCGCGCCTGGTGCGGCTGCCGCCGCTCATCTGGCTCACGGCCTTCTTCCTGGTGCCGTTCCTGATCACCCTTAAGATCAGCCTCTCGGACGCCGCCACCGCGATGCCGCCCTACCTGCCTGTGCTTGACTGGCAGGGGGGCCGGGAGGGCTGGGCGAGCTTCCTCGAAGCGCTCGACTTCGAGAACTACGCGGTGCTCTGGTTCGACACGTTCTACCGCGACGCCGCGCTCAGCTCGCTCGCCTACGCGGGTACGGCGAGCCTCGTCCTCGTGCTCTTCGGCACGCCGCTCGCCTACGCGCTTGCCCGGGCGCCCGCGCGGCTTCAGACGCTCCTCGTCGCGCTGGTGGTGGTGCCGTTCTGGACGAGCTTCCTCGTGCGGGTCTACGCCTGGATCGCGATCCTGAAGCCCGAGGGGCTGCTGAACGCGGGCCTGCTCCGCCTCGGCCTGATCGCGCGCCCCCTGGAGATCCTGAACACGCCGGCCGCCGTACTGATCGGCCTCGTCTACGCCTACCTGCCCTTCATGGTGCTGCCGCTCTACGCCGTGATGAGCCGCCTCGACGGCAGCTTGCGCGAGGCCGCCGCCGACCTCGGGGCCGGGCCGGTACGGGCGTTCTGGAGCGTGACCCTGCCGCTCGCCGCCCCCGGCATCGCGGCAGGCGCCCTGCTCTGCTTCATCCCGATGGTCGGCGAGTTCGTCATTCCGGACCTGCTCGGGGGCTCCGACACGCTGATGCTCGGGCGCGTCCTGTGGAGCGAGTTCTTCTCGAACCGCGACTGGCCGCTGGCCTCCGCGGTCGCCGTGCTGCTCCTGCTCATCGTGATCGGCCCGGTCCTGCTGTTTCGCGGCGCCGGCCGGGAGGCGGCCCGGTGATCCGGCGGGCGCGTCGACCATGAGTCTGTTCCTGCGCGCCGTGCTTGGGCTCGGGCTCGCCTTCCTGTACGCGCCGATCCTGGTCCTGGCGGCCTACTCGTTCAACGCCTCGCGGCTCGTCACCGTCTGGGGCGGCTTCTCGACCCGCTGGTACGCGGCGCTCCTCGCGGATGGGCCGCTCGTCGCCGCCGCCTGGGTCTCGCTCCGCGTGGCCCTCGCCTCCGGCGCCGTCGCCACCGTGCTCGGGACGCTCGCGGCCCTGGCGCTCGCCCGGCACGGGCGCTTCCGCTCCCGTCCGCTGCTCGTCGGCCTCGTCTTCGCCCCGATGGTGATGCCCGAGGTGATCGTCGGCCTGTCGCTCCTGCTGCTCTTCGTCGGCATCGGGCTCGACCGGGGCGTCGGCACCCTCGTGATCGCGCATGCGACCTTCTGCACGGGCTTCGTCGCCGTGGTCGTCGGCGCGCGCCTGCGCGGCCTCGACCGCAGCCTCGAGGAGGCCGCCGCCGATCTCGGCGCCGGTCCCGTGCGGGTCTTCGCGACCGTGACCCTGCCGCTGCTCGGGCCGGCCGTGCTGGCGGGCTTCCTGCTCGCCTTCACCCTTTCGCTCGATGATCTCGTCATCGCGAGCTTCGTCTCAGGCCCCGGCGCCACCACGCTGCCGATGCGCCTCTACAGCCAGGTCCGGCTCGGGGTGAACCCGGAGATCAATGCCGCCTCGACGCTGCTCGTGCTGGCCGTCACGCTCGCGGTCCTCGGCGCCTCCCACCTCAGCGCCCGGCGCTGAACGACGGACCTGCGTACAACCCGTTGGCGCACAACTCTCTGGCGCATTCGCGCCATCACGGCACCGCGATCAAGATTTGCAGGTGTTTAGGTCGAGTTTTCCCCGATCGCACGACAGGTTTCCTTCCGCGGCGAGACTCCGTTAAGTTGTATCCTGCTAACTCTCCGCCGTCGGGAGCGCTGGTCCGAGGCCGGACGGGCACCACGAACGGAGTGCGAGAGGACATGATGCAGCTGATCACCCGCTTCCTTAAGGATCGCGACGGTGCGACCGCGATCGAGTACGGCATGATCGCGGCGCTCATCGCCGTGGTGATCATCGGCACGCTGCAGATCATCGGCACGCAGCTCAACGCGAAGTTCAACAGCATCTCGGCCCAGCTGAACTGACCGGGCGGCGCGGACGCGCCCGATGGACCGGTCCGCTCGCGGATCCGGCTCACCCGGGCCCTCTTCGGGCCCGCGACGACGAGGAACTTGTCCCGTGGCCCGGCCGCGGGACCTTTTGCCTACAGGCGGTAATGCGCCGAGACCCGTGACAGGTTGATGTTGTAGTAGGGGTCGGCGCGCAGCTCGGGTCCCCAGCGCTCCTGCATCACCGCCGTCTCCGCCTGGAAGCGGGCGCGCTTCTCGGGCGTGTCCTCGGGCCCGCGGCTCTTCGATTCGTGGTGGACGAGCTTGGCGAAGGGCGTCCAGACGATGCGGTAGCCGGCAGCCCTTACCCGGAGGCAGAGGTCGATGTCGTTGAAGGCGACCTTCAGCGCCTGCGCGTCGAAGCCGCCGACCTCCCGGAACACCGCCGCCCGCATGGCGAGGCAGGCTCCCGTCACAGCCGAGACCTCCTGCACCAGCACCATCCGGGCGAAGTAGCCGGGATCCTCGTCGGGCAGGCCGAGATGGCCGTGGCCGGCCACCCCCCCGATGCCGAGCACCACGCCTCCGTGCTGAACCGTGCCGTCCGGGTAGAGGAGCTTGGCTCCGACCGCGCCGATGTCCGGCCGCACCGCCTGCGACACGAGCTCGGTGAGCCAGCCCGGCTCGATCACCTCGACGTCGTTGTTGAGGAAGAGCAGCACCGCGCCGCTCGCCGCAGCGGCACCGCGATTCGACAGGTCCGAGAAATTGAACGGCCCGGGTGCCGCCACGACGCGCAGGCGCGGGTCGCCCCGGTAGCTCTCGAAGAGGGCTCTCGTCCGCGGCTCGCGGCTGTCGTTGTCGACGACGACGACCTCGATGTCGGGATAGTCCGTCGCCGCGAACAGGCCATCGAGGGTGACGCGCAGGAGCTCGGCCCTGTCGCGGGTCGGGATGATCACCGAGACGCGCGGCGCGGGGTCCGGCAGCGGCCGGATCACGCGGACGAAGCCGTGCGGCCCCCGCTCCGCCCGCGCGCCCTGGCGCTCCACCACCTCGGCGACCGCCCGCAGCCGCGCCGCCTCGGTGCGGGCGAGCGCCCGGTCCGAGAAGGTGCCGGAGCCGCCCGCCGCCCGCCAGTGGTAGAGCACCATCGGGATGTGCCGGATCCGTGCGGGATCGAGATGTTCGGTCAGGCGCAGGAGCAGGTCGTGGTCCTGGCTGCCCTCGTAGCCGGGACGCAGGCCGCCGAGCGCCCGGATGGCCGCGGTGCGCATCACCGTCAGGTGGTTGATGTAGTTCTGCCCATAGAGCAGCTCGCGGTCGAAATCCGCCTTGAAATGCGGCTCGAACCGGCGCCTGCGCCCCTCGATCTTGTCCTCGTCGCTGTAGACGAGCACCAGTTCGGGATCGTCCCGGACGGCGCGGGCGACCTCGTAGAGCGCCTGCTCGGGGAGCGCGTCGTCGTGGTCCATGAAGGCGCAGAAGGCCCCTGCGGCCAGCGCCAGCGCGTCGTTGGTGGCGCGCGCGATATGACCGTTCTGGGCGCGCCGGACCACGCGGATGCGGGCATCGCGCGCGGCGAGCCGGTCGATCAGGCGGACCACCGCCGGTTTGCGCGAGGCGTCGTCGCAGAGGCAGAGTTCCCAGTGCGGGTAGAGCTGGGCCTGCAGCGAGCGGATCGCCGCGGCCAGCACCCGCGGGGCGGGATCGTGCACCGGCATCAGCACAGAGATGAGCGGGGCGCCATCCCACCCCGCGACCTCCGTCCGGATGCGGGCGCGGTCGGCGGAGCTGAGCGAGGCGCTGCGGCGGATCCAGGCGCCGTAGCCGGTCTCGCGCCGGTGCCGGAGCGCCCGGTCGAGGAAGGCGCGTCCGCGTACCCGCTTGCCGAGGCTGCGCCAGAAGGCGGCCCGCGCGGTGAGGACGGGGTCGCGGAGCAGGCCACGCGCCAAGAGGGCGGGGCGGGTGCGGCGGCGCAGCTCGATCCGCCGGAGCGAGAGCGGACGGCCCGGCACGAGCCCGGTGACGCGGAGCGCGCGCACGTCCTCGGGCAGCCGGCCGGTCCAGGCGAAGACGCCGCCCCCGAGCGCCTCCTCGGCCAGCGGCGCGCCCGGCCGCGCGGACTCGCCCGCCACGAAGCTCATCAGCAGGCGGGCGTTGCGCGCGGCGCCCGGATCGTCCGTGAGCGTGATGGTGACCCAGGTGCCGCCCAGGCCGGCGAGGTCGAGTCTCACCCCATCGGGCTCGCGGTGCAGCCGCAGGGGACGCGGGCGACCGCGCCCGGAGAGGAGGGCGTCCGGCTCCACGCTCAGCGCGTCCAGCCCTTGGCCAGGGAGGCGGTGACCGCATCCGCCATGGCGACGTCGAAGACCAGCATGGATTCCACGGCTCGTACCGCCCGCAGGCGCTCGGCCAGCGCCAGCGCATCGGCCGGGATCGGGGCGGGAGCCGGGATCGGCGCGGCGATGCCGAGCCGGTCGAACAGGGTCGAGGCGAAGGCGTCAAAATAGTCGCGGTGGCCCACGATGGCGACGCGGGCCAGGATCTCGATCGCCACGATGGAGTTGCCGGGATTGAGCGGGTCGTCGGGCAGCCGCGTGCCGAGCTGGCGCGTCAGCGGATTGTAGAGCAGGTAGTAGGCCGGCTCGGGCAGCAGGCGGAAGAAGCGCTTGAGGCTGCGCGGGTCGGCATAGTCGAAATCCGCGCTGAACCGCGCGGCCTCCGCGAAACGCCCAAGGCGCCAGGCGCGGGCGGGATCGTTCGCCACCGGCGCGTGCGCGCGCATCCAGAGCATCCGGGTCGCCATCTCGACATAGGGGTCGTGCAGCAGGATCGCCGCAACCGCGACGTCGGGTGTGAAGTGGCCCTCGTAGCGCGGCACGGTGACGGCGCCCGCGAGCAGGGCGGAGGCGACGTAGCGGCAGCCGAAGATGCTGGTGAGGACCTCGTCGGAGAGGCGCTCCAAGCCGAAATGGCACTGCTGGAAATGCGGGAAGAGCGCCGACTGGAGCACGCTCTCAGGCTGGATGCTGGTGTTGATCAGCATGACGCGCTCGGCCACGAGACCCTCCGGCGGGGCGCGGCGATAGACCAGCACGTTGGTGTCGGCGTCGTAGAGCTCGAGGCGCGGCAGGCTCGCGATGCCCGGCACCTCCGTCTCGGTGAGTTCGAAGGTGCATTGGCCGGTGGAGTGCCAGCCGTTCTGCTTGAACACGATGTCGGTGTGGGCGGCCTCGACCTCGGCGACGCGGCGCCCGTCGACCGCCACCGCGACCCGGCTGATCGCGAGCGGGTTGTCCGGCACGATCCAGCCGCGGATGCGCTCGCCGTTGTCGTAGTCGATGAAGAAGCGCATGTCCCGTCGCTGCGGCCCGGGCGGGCGCCGCCCGCCGCCGGCCACCGGGCCGGCCGGAGCGCGCATAGCGCATTTTCGGTGCGGGTGCAGCGGTGCGCGCGGACCACCCGCTGCGGGGCTCCCCGGTAAAAACCCGCTTGCGTACCCGGGGAGCACCCGTTATAGCCCCGTCTCACCGGAGCCGAGGCGCTCCGGACCGGGCGCGTAGCTCAGCGGGAGAGCACTACCTTGACATGGTAGGGGTCACAGGTTCGATCCCTGTCGCGCCCACCATTCCAACCCACCGGAATGGCTATGAAAATCGGCTCCCTAGCGGGAGCCGTTTCCGTTTCGGGACCAGAATTGGGACCAGAACGCGCTGAAACCCCGCCCGGAATGCCATCCGGCGGGGTGGTCGGCGACGCGGGTGCCGGCACGCGGCCGGCCGCTGGAGGGTCACGGGACCAGCCTGCCACCGCCCCCGTGGCCCGTTCCAGGCCACGCCCCATCCGGGTGTTGCATCACGGGCATTGCCAACGACGGCCCCAGGTGCCCGATACAGCCAGGTTTCTTTACCGCCGCGCCGCAAGGTCGGCGGCGGGCGGCTGGTTAGGGTCAATGGCGTGAGCGCAACAGCAAAGCCGGCCGGCGCGGCCGGCGCAACGCGGGCCTATAGCTCGCTCAACGCCCGCAACGAGCTCGAACAGCGCGTCTCCGAGGACCTCCGGCGGGCGCTTGCCCCGCGCGGGGCATCCGTCACCCATTACGGCACCGCGGCCTCGCACGCCCCTGCGAGCGCCCCCTGCGACATCTCCGTCGAATACGGGACGGCGAGCACCAGGCGCCACCTCATGGTGGAGGTGGCCCAGCGGCCCGACGCAAGCGAGTTCGAGTCCATCGTTTCGCACCTCGACGCTTGGGTCGATACCCGGGGCTCGCGGGTCAACCTGCTCTACTCCGGCCGTTCGACGTCGGCCAGGATGGCGCGCCTCATCCGCAACGAGAACGAGCGCCGCGCCTCGCTCAAGCGGGCTGGTCGCATCGTCTTCATCAAGCTCGACGACCTCCAGGCGTACCTGGCGCGTTGGGCTGCGCTTCCGGCGGCGGAAGTGCCGGCGACGGCCATCGACGCGATCTTCAAGCGCTCCGACGCGTTCCGGGACGACAGCGCGACCGCGGAGGTTATCCGCGCCGCACTGTTCCCGACCTGGACCGAGAAGGCCGAGTCCCTCCAGAAGGAGGCGGCCCAGCGCCTGGTGCTGGAGCAGGAGCGGCTGAAGAAGGACATCCAGTCGCTGGAGAACAAGCTGCGCGAGCGGGGCGTCACCGGTGCAAGGTCGCACAAATACCTGATTTACCTTTTCTTCATGGCGCTGTTCGAGGACAAGCGCGGCATGCGTACCCGCGCAACTCCCGCCGGGTTCGTCACCTATAAGGAGGGCATCCCGGCCGCGGACAGTCTCGAACCGGAGTTCGCCAACCACACCGTCCACCACCTCATGGTGAAGGAGATCCTGGCGCACGCGGACGTTCGGGCGGCAGGCATCCACACCCAGTACGAGCGTATCGAGCTCGCCGACGAATTCGTGCTCCGGCAGGTCATTCCGGTCTTCGAGAAATACTCGTTCAGCGACGCGTCCATCGACGCCATAGGCGCCGTCTTCGAGGCGCTCGCCCGTCGCGCGGAGAAGGACAACCGGATCGGTCAGTTCTTCACGCCGGAGACAGCGGTGGCGGCCACCTGCAGGTTGGCGGGCATCAGGCCGACCGACCTCGTCCTCGACCCAGCCTGCGGGACCGCCCGATTCCTCATCCGGGCCATGGCGATGATGCTGGCCCGCGCCTCGGAGGTTACGGGGGCCACCCTCGCCACGACGAACGCCAGGATACGGGAGCGGCAGCTCCTGGGCACCGACATCGACCCGTGGGTGTCCATCATCGGCAAGATGAACATGTACATCCATGGGGATGGCAAATCGAACATCCGGCACGCCAACGGGCTGACGCTCGCGGCGAGGCCGATCTTCGCCCCTCAAGTCGCGGGTCCCCTCGTCGAGACCATCGATGTGGTCGCCACGAACCCACCACTCGGCGACATCGACTTCGCGGCGGTGGCCGAGGAAGTCGGCAATCTCATCGCAGGACCCGACGCGCCACCGGAGGCGGTAACCGCGGCGGCGAGACAATGGTCGAGCGAGGCGTTCGACGTCGTGCCGCACGCTTTGCGGGAGGAAGGCGAACGCGACGTCGCGAGGGCCAAGGTCGAGGAATACGCCATCAAGGTCGCGACGCTGAAGGCTGCCGGTGAAGAGGGCAAGGCGGCGCGTGCCAGACAGCGCTTGGTGGAGTGGCAGGCGAAGGCTGACGCGGCGACATCGGCAATCGCGGCCGGTCGCGTGACGCCGGTACCTGCCGGTCGCACCGCGAAAGGCGGCGCCTTGTTCATCAGCGCCCTTGTGCGTGTGCTCAAAATGTCCCGCGACGCCGGAATGCCGGCCGAGTGGCAAGGCGGGGTACTCGCTCTCGTTATCGACGAGGCCGTTCTGAACACCCGTGAGTATGCTGCCGCGCGCGGCTTCATCCGCCGCAACTTCTACCTCAAGGCAGTCGTGTCGTTGCCTCGGGACGCTTTCGAGGAGATGGCACGCACCACCGCCAAGACATCCATCCTGGTGCTTGTCCGGAAGGAGCCGGGCGTAGTGCAACGCGAGCCGGTGTTCTTCGGCCAAGCACTACGCACGGGTCCGAGCGGTGGCGACCTGCTCCGCCCGAACGACCTCGACGTACTCTGTGACGCTTACGACGTGTGGCGCAACGCGATCCTGACCGCTTGCCGAGCCGACGGCACGCCGGTGCCGACCCCGGACCGGATCGCGGAGGCGACCGAAACCGCTCAAGCCGTACTGGCCGGCCTCGGGGACGAGGCGAGCTTCGGCACGTGGGAGCTCGATCCAGAACGGCCGCAGGAGCGCCTCGACGTCGCGCATTGGCGGATGAAGGCCGTCGTCTCCGAGTTGCCGGCAACCATACCGCTCTCGGATCTCGCCGACCTCGTGCCGACCGGACGCACCCCGGGGCAGGCCGACTTCTACTCGTTCGCCTTCGTTTCGTGGGGGTCCGCCCTGGTTGGCCTGAAGCCTCTCACTGCGACACGGTATGCGACCGAAGAACTGCAGCAGGTCGAAGAGGGCGACGTGTTGGTGTCGGGCATCGACTTGATCAACGGAGCCGTCGGGGTGGTGGGTTCGGACTGCGAGGGCGCCGTCGTGTCGAAGGAATACTACATCCTCCGCACCAAACCCGGCGTCGATCCGCATTGGCTCGTCGCCATGCTGAGGACGCCGCTCGTCCGGCGCATCATCGAGGGCATGGTGACGGGCACGTCGAAGCGGACGCGCTTCGAGAGCGGGGATACACTTCTGGCACTGCAGGTGCCCCCTATGCCCCCACCCGATGTCCAGAAGGCATCTGGGGATCTGTTGCGCGAGGCCCACAAGCACCAGCGGCTGGTGACCTTCGAGGTCACGGAGGCAAGCCGATTGGCGCTCGGCGAGGAACCAGCGCCCGACGCAGACTGACGCCGGTCGCTCAACACGTCGTTCCTCGACCCGCGGTACCCGGCGGGCCGGAAATCCGGCGAAACATCTCGGAATTCGGCGATCCGTCTCACCGCTCCTTAGAGCGCCTAACAGAACCGTCTGATCTGGTTGAGGGTGATGAGGCTGGCTGCGAGGGTGGTGAAGGCGTCGTAGATGTCGGCGCGGCGCTCGTAGCGGACGGGCAGGCGGCGGAAGCGGTTGAACCAAGCGTGAGTGCGCTCCACGACCCAGCGGTGGCGGCCGAGCTTTTGGCTGCTCTCGATGCCTTTGCGGGCGATGCGTGGGACGATCCCACGCGCCCGACACTCCTGGCGGCGCGCCTTGGCCTCGTAGGCCTTGTCGGCGTGCAGCTTGTCGGGGCGTCGGCGCGGTCGACCGCGCCGGCCCGTGCTCAGCGGCGGGATGGTATCGAGGGTCGGCGCCATCTCCGGACTGTCGTGCCGGTTGGCGCCTGTCAGTCTTACGCCAAGCGGCGTGCCGCGAGCGTCGGTGACGAGGTGGCGCTTCGTACCCGGCTTGCCCCGGTCCGTCGGGTTCGGGCCGGTGGCAGGCCCCCCTTTTTGGCCGGGACGGAAGCACTGTCCAGGCTCGCCCGACGCCAGTCGATCTCACCGGCCGCGTGCAGGCGCTCCAACAGGACCTGATGCAGCCGCGCCCACACGCCGGCTGCCTGCCAGTCGCGCAGACGCCGCCAGCAACTCATGCCGCTCCCGCAGCCCATCTCGGCCGGTAGCATCTCCCAGGGTAGGCCGGAGCGCAGCACGAACAGGATGCCGGTCAGCGCCGCCCGATTGTCGATCGGAGGCCGTCCGCCCTTCGGGCGCGGCCGAGGCGGCGGCAGGAGCGGGGCAATCTCCGTCCAGAGATCGTCGGGAAGCAGAGCGCGAGCCATGCCACACCAACGCACCATCCACCGCTTCGTGCCGTTCTGTTAGGCGCTCTTAGTGTTGGCGCACTACCTTCACGACATGCGCCTCGCGACTCTCGCCCTGCTCCTCGTCGCCACCCCGGCCGTGGCCGGCGGGGTGGAGCACACGACCGCTGAATACACGGCGGCGTACGCCCGGGCGCGATCCTACGCCTTGGCGCATCCCGGGGAGGAGAAGCCACTATCCTGCCGGCGCGCCATCGGGGCGCGAGCGGCAAGCGTCGTCGTGCAGCGTTGCCTCGACGTCTCGGCGTCATCCCGGAACAGGTGCATGCCCCGGGACGGCTGCGAGGACGTCGTGCAGCGGCTGACCTGGCACTGCCTGTTCTGGAAGGGAGATGTCCCCTGCGTCTACCTGGAGGACGGTGGCGAGGTCCGCCAGCCTTCCGACCGGATCGACTGGCGAGCGAAGCCCGCCAAGTCGTAGGGCCTCGTCAGCCCCCTGAAAGGCGCTGCCTGGGCGGTCGACGGGCCTGTCTGAACCGCCGCGGCGAGGCGTCCGTCCGACACCCCGCACGTTTCACGGCATCACGTGCGCACACCGTAGCACGCGAAACTGAACGGACGTTCAGGTAACAGCAGACGAAGACGGGGGGAGTCAACCTGTCGCGGCCAAGCTTCGCTTTCTCAAGGACAGCGACCAGGCAACGCGCGGGTCCGAGTGCTTCAATCCCAATGGCGGCACCACGCTCGCCTGGGAGATCCCGTTGCCCGTCGTCGGAGCCATTCTCGCCTTCATCGGGCTGACGCCCGCCCCCAAACCGCTGCCCCGCCGGCGCCGTCGCCCGTCCGGCGCAACACCCGTCAATGTGCCGGCGCCGGTTGCCCCGACCACGGTTGCCCCGGCTCGCCCGGCCGCTAGTCCTCTCGCATTCCCGAGCCCGTTGCCCGCGGCCAAGGCGGTGCGCGTCCTACAGGCTGCCGCCGGCCTACCGGTGCAGCACGACGGCCTCGGCGGGAACGGGAAGACGCCCGCCGATGCCCGCGAGGCGCTCGGTCGCGACCTCGCCGCCTACGTCGACCTGTGCATCGTGGCGGGGCAGCCACTTCCGGGACAGAGCATCGCCACCGAACGGGCAGACGATGCCGCGTACCGAGGCCGCCTGCGCCGGGCCTGTGTTTCCGACCTGGATCTCTGGGAGCGGGCACGATCCCGCCGCGAGCGCGAGCGGGCCGAGGCCGCCGAGGACGGGCGCCAGGAGCCTCCGGCCCTGTACGTCCCCGCGGCCGTCGTCGAGGCGCTCGCCACGAGGAAGGCCGCCCGCGAGGCGGAGCGTACGGCGCGCAGGGGCGATCGTGGTTCCGGTACGCCGCCCCACGGTCCCAGGCCGGCCCCGCCCGCCGGCCTGCAGCGCTAAGGGAGGATCGCATGACCGCACCTGTTGCCCCGACCCCGTTGCCCCAGGCGTTGCCCTGCGGTGGAGAAGATGGATTTAAGCCAGCCATGGCGGGGCAACTGTGCCCCGCCAGCGCCCCCGTCCCGGCGGCGGCTAGCCAGGGGCTCCGCCCCGTGGACCCCTCCAAGAAGCTGCCGTCAGTCCTCGGCGTCAAGCTGACGTCAGACCTGCGCGGGAGGATCGCGGCGGCGGCCCGCGCGGCCGGCGTTTCGGATTCGGCGTGGCTCCGCCAGCGGGCGCTCGACGCGCTCGGGCTAGTGAGCGCCCCGGACACCGCATCCGGACGCCGGCCGCGCGTCGCCCTGGAGGATCAGGCGGCACTCGCCGGTGTCGTGCGCGAGCTCGGCGAGGCCACGCTCGCCGCCAGGATCGGACGCACCGGGGAGGCCGTCGCCGCCATGGAGAGAGCGAGGCAGGTGCTGGTGCCTGTCGTCGTCGGGTTCGAGAGGCGCGCATGATCTCCGGCGCCATGCGCGGCAAGGGTGGCCGCGCCCTTTCCGCCCATCTGCTCAAGGCGGAGAACGAGCAAGTCGTCGTCATAGGTCCGCGCGGCCTCGGAAGTCCGGACCTTCACGGCCAGCTCGGCGAGCTCGTCGCGTTGTCCCTTGGCGGCCGGACGGACGCACCCTGCTACCACGTGCACGTCGATCCCGAGATCGGCATCTCAGACAACGTGGCGGCCAGGGCGATGTGGTGGCGACTGTTCGAGGCCGAGTTCGGCCTTGGCCAGCAGCCGTACTGCGGGGCCGAACACGTCAAGCACGGCAGGGCGCACGAGCACCGGGTCTACTCCCTGGTCCGGCGGGACGGGTCCGTCGTCGACGTCGGATTCGACTTCATCCGGCGCGAGAAGGTTTCGCGACGGGTCGAGCACGCGTTCGGGCTGGAGCCGGTGCCGAGCAAGCACGCGCGCGGGATCGAGCGAGCGCTCCGGGGCGAGGGCCACGTCGCCGTCGCGGACTGGCTCGTCGCCTCCGGGAGCCTAGACGCCGAGCGGCCGGTCGCGCCGCTCTCACCCCAGGAAAGGCTCATCCAGGAGCGGACGGGCGTGCGCCTCGCCGACGTGAGGGCGGCCGCGCTGGACGCCTGGCGCGCGTCTGAGGACGGCGAGGGACTGCGGGACGCGCTGGCGGCGCGAGGGCTTCGGCTCCACGCCGGCCGGGCCGGTCCCGTCGTCGTCGACGCGTCCGGGACGGCCCATCTCCTGAAGCGCGTCATCGGAGCGGCGTCGCGGGCCGAGGGGCAACGCATCCCTGCGGCTGCCGTCCGGGCGCGGTTGGCGGGCGTTGTCCTGACGCAAGTCGCTGACGTCCCGGCGTCCGGGACAACCCGGCCGGCGTCGGAGCCCCGGGACGACAGTGGGCGCGGTGCCGCACGGGAACCGCAGGTGGCGGTTTACGGGCCGCGTCGGCGGTTGGGTCAGTGGCCGTTGGGCGGCTTGCGGTACGACCAGCGCCGCCGCCTGGAGGAGATCGACCGGGCGCGCGAGCGGCTCGGGAACGGCCTCGCGGTCACGGACCAGAACGGCGTAGGCATCCTGGCGCCGCCGGGTCCGTAACGGCTTGGTAATGCTATCCGGGAAATGCCTGGGGAGAGCCGTGGCGAGGGGATTCGGTGGATCGGCGGGGTCGGTAGCATCGCCCAATGAAAAGCTTTTCCGCCTCCCTCGCCCTGGCCCTCGCGATCGCCCCGGCCGCCGCGCAGAACGCGAACCCCGCGCCCTACTTGCCCGACGACGGCCCGGGGTCGGTTTTTCCGAGGACGGGGGACCGCTGGTATTACGAGGTGCGGCAGCCCGCCGGCCGCCACGCGCAGCGCTACACGCGCGTCGATGCAGTGCCGGCGCGGGGGAGCGGGTCATGGACCGTGACGGTGACGTGCGGTCTGGTCTCCACGCGCAACGGGAAGGAGACGGACGTCATCACCGGCACCGGCACGGTAGGACGTGGCCGCATGCCGATGATCGGCCTAAATTTCATTTTCCGCGACGGCTCGCCCCGCACGGGCGGCATGATCAATCAGGCCCCCTCCGACGGCGACCGTCTCGACCTGCTGTCCACTTTTTCGGACAGCAGGTGCGCCTCGGGACGGGGCGATCTCTCGACGGGCGATTGAGGATCGCGGCTCGCCCCGAGCGGGCGGGCCGGGCGCCGGATTTCCGGCGCTAGTTCGCCCGTGGTGGCCTAGCGAGGGACACGAAGAACCGCGGGCTAGCGATGGTCTCGGCGGCGATCTTGGTCCGCCTCGCGCAGTCGGTTTTCCACCAAGCCTCGAAGCGCGCGAGCCTGGCGTCCTCCTTGGCTAACGCCGCGGCCTTCTTCGCGTCGGCGATGGCGACGTTCCTTTCATGGATCTTCACTGCGCGCTCTTGGGCGGCGCTCCTTCGGCCCGCTTTGAGAGCGACCAAGGGGGTCGCGAGATCCGTTTCTCCGATGGCTACCAGCGCCTTGATCGCAATTTCAAGGAGATGGTCCCTCGCCTTTCCCATCTCCTCTTTGCCAGGCGCACCTTCCCCGTCTCGCCACCGCCGAATAATCCGCTCATCGCTGACACCGATATCCTCCCTGGCCTTCCCATGCCAAAGCGGGCCAAACACCGACGAGTACATGCGGTCGAGATTGGCGTACGTCGGCTCCAGCTCGGGCAGGGGAGCGGTGAAGGGGTCGGCAGGAGCGGGCTCGTCGGGCGGGGGGCCGTTCGCGCCGATGGAATGTCGTGCCGCCTCTGCCTGCTGGGCGAGGATGGCAGCGTCGAGCAGGGGGATCATGTCGGTCTGGTCGGGATGCTCGATGCGAGGACCGAACACCGTCGTGACGTTCTTTGCCATCAGCCAAGCCTCGGTGCGAGTTCGTTGTCCGGATCGAGCTCGGGTTCCGGGTAGAGTTCCGCGCGCAGATCCTCGGCGTCCCGGCGGCACGCGGCCGCTGCCGCCGTATGTTTTGACGCCCGAATGTCCAAGAGGCGTATCAAGGCCGGGCCGACCCATGCGGGGATCGGCCTCTCTCCGGACGCCCACCGCCTGACGAGACGGTCATCGATGGCCTCGCGCGCACCGTCCGGATGGAGCGGGCCGAGCCCCCGCGAAAGGGGCCTCTGCCAGTCCGGGCCGTAGATTCGCGCGGCTATGCGCGTCAGTAGCCCGACAGTGATCATGTCCGCTTTCGCCTTTCGTTCTCCGCCCGCAGGGACGCGACGCGCTCGGGCGTGGCCTCAATGCGGTCGCCACGGGTGTTGTAGCCCAGGGCGAAATTCCCCCAGGTATCCCCGTCGAGCCCGCGGTACTCGCACCGCCAGATCCACCTGCCGTCCTCGGACAGGACACACCAATCGCGCGTGCCGGACAGCCCGCGATGATCGTCGAGGATTATCTCACCGGCCGGGACGGTGCCGACCTCGACGATCTCGCCCGGCTCCCGGAGGATGGCGCCCGCGGCCTGGGCGACCTGGCGGTCTGCCTTCGCCTGCGTCTCGGATGCCTCTAGGGCGGCGACCTCGTCGGGCGTGGCGGCGCGGAAATACGCGTAGACGAAGAGCTCGCCTTCCTCCTCGGGATTCCACAGGCCGTCGTCCGGGGCACGGAACGGGCGACCGAGATCCGTCACGAAAACAGGCGTTCCACCGTCGCGGACGACGGTGCCGGGTCGAGGCGCCCGGTCGTGGCGGACGAGGAACCGCCTCCGGTCGATCTCAGCCTGCCGGGCGCGCTGGGCCTCGGCCTCGGCTCGCTTGGTGGCGACGATGTGCGCGTCGACTTCGTCGGAGAGGGCGTTGATCCGCGAGACGGACGCCAGGACGCTCGGCTGAGCCGACGCCGGGACGATCCAGCAGCGAGACGTGGGGTCCCAACGGGAACCGGGCAGCCCCCTGAGGACGGTGACGATCCGGTCGGCGTAGGGCGTGCGGACGGTGAACTGGCCATCCGGTTTCACGCCACCCCACCGGCTGAACGATATGCGCGGCGACATCGCGGCGGTCTCGACGCATGCTGCCTTCAGCGCGGGCCACGCTGCGTTCCACGCCTGGAGCCGCGCGTAGGCCTCGGCGTCGGCGGCGGCCTGGCGCGCCTTGGCCTCGGCGGCCCGGACCTCGGACGCCGCCGCTTCCGCCTTGGCCTTGCGGGTGGCCGCGGCCTTCCTGCCGGCAGAAGTTCGCGCCGCAGCCCTCTCGGCCCCGCCACCCGCAGCCCATTCCTCAACGAGCGTGACGACGCTCGCGAGATGCTCTGTCGGGACGACGATTCGCTCCAGGACGACCTTCGTGTGGATCGGAAGCCTCTTTGCGAGGGCAACCGGCACGATGGCGCGGTCAAGGACCAGCCAGCGGCTCTTCTTGCCGGGCTCGGCCACGAGGAGGCGACCGTCAAGGCGGCGCTCAACGATGGGAGCCGGCTGCGCGGCGCTCCGGATGAGGATCTCGGTGTCGGTGACGATAATGCTGTCAGGGTCGCGGAACGACATGGCGGGGTCTCCCTCACGGTCCGGACGGGGCAGCGCCCGCGTCCATGTCCCTAATTTATAGGGACATGGACGCGGGCGCAAGTGGGGTTCTCGAATTTCCGGCCGCGCTGTTCAGACCATTGAGGCGACGCCTACATCCCCATCGTCGGACCTTCGGCCTCGGGCTCGGCGTCCGGCTCGGGCTCCGGGAGCGGCGGCACCAGCACGAGTTCCAAACGCTGGGCCTCGGCGTACGTGGCGCGGGCCTGCCGCTGCAGCTCGTGCGCGTGGCGCTTGAGCACGGTGACGATGACGTCGGCGACCCACGCGGGCACGGGCCGTGCGCCCGACGTCCACTGATGGATCTGCGTGGCCGCGACCGTGCGGCCGGCCTCACGCGACAGGGCGTCGGCGAGGGGCGCGGCCCATTTGACGCCGAACGCGAGCGCCGCGGCGCCCGCGAGCTCGTCGATGGTGAGGCGGCTCACCGGCTCACTCCGACGACGTGGAGGGACTGCGGGCGGCGGCGGTCAGTGGCGCGCGGGCGGTCGTTGACAAGGGACTCGTGCGCGCGGCGGACGTGGACGACGACGGCCCAGGCGGCGAGGACGCCGCTCAGCAGGCCGCCAGAATAGGCTAGCGCGATCTCGGCCATGGTGGCGAGCTCCTGGTGGCGGGCGGGAAGCCGGGGCGAATGGCCCCGGCGGTGTTGGTTCAGTCGGCTCTCATTTCGGCCGCCACGACCGACCGGAGCGTTTCGGCGCGCATCGACCGGGCGCCCCGGCGGCGGTCGGGATAGACGGTGCCCGACCGGACGTAGACCTCGCCCCGGCGGCGATAGACGCCGACGCGGAAGCAGGGGGCGCCGTTGAGCGTCAGGGCGCCCTCGGTCATGAGGCGCAGACCGTCATCGAAATCCACGCCGTCGTTGTCGAAGCGAACGAGCCTCATGGGCGATCCTCTCACGATGCCGGGTTATTCGGGCGACCGCCTGTTCGGCGGCAGTGGGCATAACAAATATGCCCACGCATCGGATGCGTTGCAATAGGTTTAGATAAAATAATTATGCCCATCTTGGGCCGGCCCGAAGCGATGCGGGCCGGCCCCGTGTGGGAGCCGGCCCGTCGAGGAAAGCGAGACCCTCCTCGCTTCCCGTTCGTGGCACTGGGGATCAGAGGCCCGGGAGAAGGCCCTGCGCGGGGGCGCTCGGCGGCTTCACGCCGAGGAGCTTGGCATAGTGGACGACGCCCTTGCCGGTGATCTTCGTGACCGGACGGGGCTTGCCGCCGTAGGGCTCCCACCGGACGGTGAGGATGCCGCGGTCGATGAGATACTGCCGACCGCAGAGGCTGCCGGCGCGGCGGTAGATGTCGCTCCGCCCAAGCAGCCAGTTGACGAAGCCGTTGGGGGCCTGACCGAGCGCCTTGCCTGCCTGCTGCAGACCCCACGTGTCGTCGCTCGCGACGAGGGCTTCCTGGAACGCGACGGCGGGCGCGGCCGCCTCGACGCGTTCCTGCAGGGCAAGGTTCGCCGAGGCGTAATGACCGATCAGCTCCAGGGCAGCAGCCGGGTTTTTGAGAAGGTCCATGAGGGCGGCCGCGCCCTGCGCGGGAGCCGGTGCGCCATAGGAGCCGGCTCGGCGGATCTGGGGGAGGACCTCGCCGGTCACCCACTTGCGGAACCGGTGCGGCAGCGTCCCGGGCGTCGTCGCGCCCCGGCACCGCAAGATCAGGGTATAGAGGCCGCTCTCCGTGACGGTCCGGACCGCCTGTAGCCCGCCGGGGGTAGGTACTGAACACCTACCCCTTTCGTCGGCGTCGAGCTTGTCGAGGGACTGGGCGGCGTCGGCGAGTTGGAGGGCGCGGGCGACGTCGTTCGCGACGAATTGGGGCTCGCCGTCGACCATGACGACGCGGACGCCTTGCAAGGCGAAGCTGAAGGTCATCGGGTCGTGGACGGCGCCATCGGATGGGGCGACAGGCGCGAGGGCCGTGGTAGAGTTGAGGCTAGCCTGGGTCACGGTGCACTCCGTGTCTGGGTCAGGCCCCGGTGCTGGCGTTCCCGCGCCGCCCGGCGGCCGCCTCGCTGTGCGAGGGTGCTCTGGATTCTAGCGATTCGTTTTTTCGGCGCCTGGGCGCCCCAACTGCCGAGGCCGCCGCTTGGACGACGACGACGAAATCCCGCTCGGGCTGTCGAAGGAAGAGTGGGCGGCGATGGTCGCGGACGCCGAAAGGCGCGAGGCAGCCAGCAAGAAGCGCTCGGAGACAAGGAAGGCGCATGCCGATGCCGAAAAAGCGGCGCGGCTGGCGCGACCGCCGGTAGATCTCGACGAGGCGTGGCGCCGGCACGCCGATACCTGCCCGCATCCGTCAGGATCGAACGAAGCATCCGCTTGGTCCAGGGAGCACCATCGGTTCGCGTTCGATGGCACGACATGGCGGCGCGAGCGGACATTCCAGAAGACGAATTCAGGCAAGGGCGAGCGTCTAAGAAGCGTCGTCTACTATGGTGACGACGGGCGCGAGGTCACGACGTTCGATGCGGGACCTAATCGCAGGAACGACGAGGATCGGAATTTCGGGCTTCACGAATAGCGCCTTCAGGCCAGAGCGCGGCCGCCGCCAGGATGGCGAACACCGCGAGGTAGGCCTCGTCCGCCGCACCCGCCGGAATTCCGGACATCACGTGTCGCGCCGCCCGGAGCGCGTCCGGGGCGAACAGCGCGGCCTCCTCTGTCGGCGTCAGAACCCGCCGGCAGGGATCAGCCGCGGGCAAGCTCGGCCTCCGCCGCGTCGAGGGCGGCGAGCGCCCGCTCCAGGGCAGCCGTCAGGTCGTCGGGCAACGGGCGGTCGTCGGGCAGGTCGAGGAACCAGCGCCTGCTCGCGACCAACCGGTTCGCGGCCTCGACGACTGCGGCGATTGCGATATCAACGGCCATGACGGGGTTTTCGATGCAGGACAGTCGCGCCCCGGGCGGCGTCGGCGACCGCCTGCCGGGCGGGTGCAGCCGCGACCGATTCGCCCCGGAGCGCGCGGTGCACGTCGGCACCGACGAGGGGCGCCGGGGCCGCGGCGTAGCAGGCCAGCGCCAGGACGGCGGCGACGGGCGTCATGGCTGCGCCCCGGGGCTGGCGAGTTCGTCCCGGACCCGCCCGTACGCAGCCCTGCCGTCAACGAGGGCGGCCCCATTCGCGTCGCCGTAGTCGAGCGCCCGGCGCGCGAACAGGCGGGCGTCGTCGCCCTTGCGGGGAACGGGACGTGGCGCCGGCGCGCGGATCACGTCATCGACCCGCGGTAGCATCCGCGCCGTCACGTCCGGCCGGGACAGGCCAGTGGTGGTCGGGGCGCAGGCGGTCGAGGTCAGCGTCGTCGAGAGCGCAACCGCCACGAGGGCGCCGCGCGAGGTCCTGGCGGTAGGCATCGAGGCTATCCTCGGCGAGGGATCGGGCGGCCTGCACGGCCGCGGCGGTCTCGGTGGCCCGGGCGGCCGCGGCGTCGGCGGTGGCCCTGTCCGCTTTTTCGGCGGCGAGGCTCTGGCGCAGGCCGTTGAGCTCGGCCTGGTGCCCGGCATCGGCTTGGCCCCTGGCATAGCCGGCGCGGTCGCCGAGCACGGTCCCGACGCGGTAGGAGACCCAGCCGCCGGTGACCGCGCCGACCGCTAGCCCGGCCGCGACGGTCAGGGGCAGGACGGGGACTCCCAGGCGCTCGGCGACGGTCGCGAGCATCTCAAGCGCTCGGACGGTCGGGGGTGGGCTCGGGCTCGACGGGATTGAGGTCGAGCCAGAGCCTCAACGGGGAGCAGTCGCCGGTGTCGACGGCGCGTTGCATGGCGCCCCGCATCGAGAGGCACATGCGAACCATCGCGCGCACCTCGCGCCGAAGGGCGGCGATGTCGGCCTGGAGGGAACCGTTCTCGGCTCGCAGGCCCCGGACCTGGGAGGACGCCTCCTCCAGGGCAGTCGTCAGGGTCGCGACCCGGGCCTGCTTCTTGTCGAGGAGCTCGCCGAGTTCCTTCCGCAGGGCGTCGGCGGCGGTGCTGATGGCGTCGCCGTCCGAGATCTCGCGTAGCTGCTTCCGGACCCAGGGGTAGCACAGGGCCAGCGTGCCGAGGATGCCGGCGACGATGACGACCGGCTTCGCGTCGCCGAGGAGCTCGGCCAGGATGGCGTCCACGTCAGGCCTCGTTCACGGAAAGGGCGCCGCCGGCCGCGAGCTTGATCGGGCGGACATTGGAGGGCTGGGCGAGGCGCCAGGGGCACCGGCGAACGGCGAGACAGCGAGCCTTGGCGACGCGCACGATGCTGACCGCGTCCCCCTGGTTGCCGCCAAGGACGTGGTAAGCAGAGGTGTCCTCGCCGACGTAGATGCCGACGTGGCCGCCGCCCCCGGCGCGTTCGAACACCAGGATGTCGCCGAGGCTGGCCTTTGGGGCCTTGGTGCCGAAGGCTGCCCAGTTGCGTGCCCAGAGGGGCGCCTTCACGGGTTCGGACCTGGCGCGCTTGACGACCGTCGCCACGAACAGGCCGCACTAGGCGACGTCGTCGGAGCGGTAATCGCGGTCGAGGCCGGTCTCCTTCGCCCAAGCGAGGATGGTCGGATTGTTCGCGGCGCCGGCGGTCTCGCGGGTGCCGTAGAGCGCGAGGGTCTCGACGAGGACGCGGGGACCGGCCTCGGCGGCGAGCCAGGCGTAGGCGGCGGGGAGCGAGGTCGCCTTAGCCACGGGGGGCGACCTCGTCATGGGTGAGGGTCGTGCCCGCGATGGACGACATCGGGACCGCGGCCTCCAGTTCGAGGTCGAGGACGCCTTGCAGGCCGCAGCGCGTGCAGGTGGCCGTCCGGCTGGAGAAGCCGTCGGCCTGGAACTCCGAGCCGCAGGAGGCGGGGTCGGCGCAGCGCGTCGCGGCTTCGGCGACGGCCTCGGCGCCGGCGGCCGAGAAGGAGGTGGCAAGGTCGGGGGAACGGGACACGGGGCTGGCCTCGGGGGCCGCCGACGCGGCCGGGATGCCCGAAGCGTGCGCGTCGGCCCGTGGCCAGTTCCAGGCCACGCCCGGTTCCGGGTCAGGCCCCCCGCATCACCACCGTGACGACGCGGCTCCCGGAGAGCACCAGCCCGACCCGGCCGACGGTGACGCCGTTCGCGCCCCACCGGGGGCCGGGGTAGCCGTAGAACGCCAGCCACGCCCGGATGCCCGGCACGTCGTAGCCGAGCCCCGTCAGCGCCTCGACGGCCTCGCGGTCGGTCAGCCCCTCCAGGACCGGCTCCAGGCCGCAGATCCGGTCGGCGAACCGGCGGACGGCGTGGAGCGTGACGTGTGCCCGGTACCCGCCCGATCGGTCATGGACGATGCCGGGTGGCGGGGGCGACGGATCGGACGGCGGGGCGGCCACGGGGGCCAGGGCGAGGCAGGGAGGCACGGTGCGGCTCCGGGATGGGTTCGGACTAGGCTGCCCCCCGGAACCCCGCCAGGCGAGCCCGCCTGCGCCACCTCGTGCCCCCGCCGGTCCCGTTACGGTTCCCTCTCTGCCGTCCCTCCTAGGCCCTGAAGGGCATGCTATTGTCCGTGACGGTTCGTAAGGTTTGACGTGGCCGGGCTATAGGATCGGGCATCCGGTTCATCCGAACGACGCCCCGGGGGTTCGCGTCAGCCCCCCATCGGGCCTCGCCCTCACGGATCGTCACGGACAATAGCATGCCCCTTCAGGGCCTATCCTTGAGAGGGGCTGGACCATCGTAGCGGTCAAGGCTTGTCGAATTCAGGAGGCAGCTGCACGATGGCCTAGTCGCGACATCGCGTCGTTGCCGTCCGGCGGGTAGAGGTGCCTCGCCAAGGCGGTCCAAGCTCGGGACCCGCTGTGACCCTGACTGTCATCGACCGCCCCCCCCTTGGGGCATCCCTGGCCGTGCCAGGCCCATCCGACACCGACGCCGCAGCGCCGATCTTCGAGCTCCGCCGGCTGAACGCGTCCGAGCTCGTATGGTCCGCCTACGCCTCGCTCCTCCACCCGGCCGATGCCGAGGGCGTCAGCATCTACGCCTACCAGGAGGGCGACCGGACCCTGCGTACCGGGGCGAAGGGCGCCGAGGTCGTCGCCACCGTCCGCGGGTACAAGCCCCGGTTCGTCACCCTCAACGCCTTTCGGGAGACGGTCCCCGGCTGGGCCCGCAAGAAGAACCTGACCTACACGACCGCGCCCATCTCGGCCGAGTGGAACCTCGCCACCCTGAACTCGGTCTGGGTCGAGCTCGACTTCTATAAGAAGCCCCGCTGGCGGCACCTGGCGCCCGAGCTGATGGTGCACTTCGTCCTAGAGCGGTGCGAGGAACGGGGCTTGCCCCAGCCGAGCCTCATCGTCTGCTCCGGCCGGGGGCTCTACCTGCTGTGGCTCCACGACCGGCTTCCGGCATATGGCAAGCACGGTGCCCTGTCCGTCTGGAAGGCGCTGCAGAAGGCCATCAACGATAACTTCATCGACATGGGCCGCGACATCGCCGCCATGAGCGCGACGACGAACCTGCGCGTCGCCGGCAGCAAGAACACGTTCACGGTCGATGGCGTGAAGGTCAGCGAGACCGTTCGCATCGTGTGGCCGACGTTCGCCGACCAGATCGAGCGCTACTCGTTCTCCCGGCTGAAGGCGGAGTGCTTCACCTACACGGCCGATGAGGTGAAGGCGTTCCGCGCGGCCAAGGCCGAGGAGCGAGCCGCTCGGAAGGCCGTCCGGGAAGCCAAGCGGGCCGCTGCCGTCGCCACCCGGGAACCACCCAAGGCCCGGTCCTTCAAGCTGACCAGGGCAACCTTCCAGCGCGCCGTCATGGCCGACCTGGAGCGGCTGTTCGACGACACATTCGACGGCCGGCCAGTGCCCGAAGGCCAGCGCGATATCTGGCTCTATCACCTCACGACCGCTGCGGCCTGGCTCCTGGATCCGGCCGCGCTGCGGGAGGAGGTCAAGCGCCTCGCGCCCCTATGTGGCCTCTCCCCGCGCAGGGCCCTGACGCTCATGGGCTCGGTCCTGCGCAACGCCGACCGGGCCGCCAAGGGTCAGACCCGGACGCACAAGGGCCGCGCCGGTTGCGATTACCGGTACCGCACGAACCCCCGCAGGATGGTCGAGGAACTCGGCGTGACCGTCGAGAAGGCCGTGCGCCTCGACATGCGCGTCCTCGTCCCCCGGGCGCTCAAGGCGACCCGCATGGCCCAGCGCGCCGAGGCGTACCGCCGGAGCCGCGGGGCGGAGAGCCGGCGGGACCAGCAGGCCGAGCGCCTCGCCTACGGGAAGTACGCCCTGGAGCGGCGCAAGGCCGGGGTCAGCGTCGACGAGCTCGCGTTCGAGGCGCGGGCCAAGTACGGGCCGAAGAAGGGCTCGAAGTCATGGGTCGAGAAGGCGATGCGCGAGGCCCGTGCGGTCGCCCTCGGCACGCCCAAGGCCAAGCCCGGGCGCCCTCGGAAGCCCCCCGTCGAGCTCGTCGCCGTCGCACCCGAGAAAAAACCTCACGGTTCGTCACGGTCCATGACGGGTCTCGACAAGGACGTGCCTGCCGTTGTCGCGTGCGAGGCCCCGGCCTATGATGGCGACGTTCACAGCGAGCACCTCACGATGACGGACACGACGCCTGCCGAGGTCCCCGAGACCTCGGCAGGCGTTTCCGTTTGGCACGACGAGCCCGACGAACTCTTCCTCGGCCAGTTCAAGCAGTCGCTGGTGGACGGCCTTTGGCGGGAGTATCGCGTGTCCCATTGGGCCGTAGTCGACGCCGCGATGGTCGAGGGCTTCGCGAGCCTACTCGGGCTGCGTCCTGAGGAGACGCCTGGTAGTCTGGCCTGGCTCAAAACCCTGTAGCCTGGAACGGGACACGGGTGGCAGGGCACCTTGCCGGGCATGGCCAACAGCTTCGACATGGCGGTCCTGTCCGACCTGGGCGCGCAGCTTGCCGCTTGGGAGGACGCATACGTCTCGGCGGTGGGATTCGAGAAATACCGCCGCGCCTCGGCATGGGCGGCGTCCGAGGCCGCCAAGACGGTCGCGACCCGGATGCGCGCGGCGACCGCCGAGGTCATCGACCGCCCGACGCCGTGGATCGGGCGCGCCTGGCAGTACACGCGCGCCCTGAGCCGGGGCTCGGGCGACGCGGTCTCGGCCGACGCGTTCGCCCTCGACGACCAGAGCGTGGTGCTCAAGTTCCTGATGGGGGACGGGCCAAGGACGCGCTTGCCCGGCGACGTCGGCCTGGCGCGTGAACGCATCCTGGTGCCGAACTGGCGCGCGCTGGAGGCGACGCAGGGGATCAAGCCGAACAAGCACGGCAACTTGCCGGGTGGCGTCGCGGCCAGGCTCAAGCGCGAGGCGGCCGGGACGGTGGCGCGGCGCCGCGTTCGAGGGCGATGGGGCGTCTACGAGAGCGAGCTCCCGGTCGGCGGATCGCACATCATGGGGTACATCGCCCGACCCCCCAGGGTGAAGAAGCCGGTCGGGAAGAACGGGCGCATGATCTGGGTGAACCAGGGCCGGCCGCGCCTGCTTCTCGCCGCCATCCCACAGGCGACCTACCGGCCGATCCTCCAACAAAAGTGGGTCGAGGCCCAACGGGAGGCGCTCGCCGCCGTCTCTGGGACCGTGGCGGCTCAGCTTGAGGAGAACCTGCGCCACGCCGTCGAGCGCGCCCGCCTCGATCAAGCCGCCCTCTATTGGGCGCTGGAGGCGATCCAGCGCACTGGCGCCAGCGGCCGCGAGGACCAGACCCGAGCCCTCCTGGCATAGCCCCACGCCCTACTCGCCACGGCTGGCTGATGCGCCTGATCGTGACCGCGCCGGATTTTCGGACAAGTAGACTTTTTCCACTTCTGCTGCAGGTCAGGAATTCGCAACCCCTTTGCTCAGCTGTACGCCATCAGCGGACATTTGGGCGAGACCAACGGAATGATCGCTTAGAGCCTTACCGCTACCGCCGAGACGGAATGGTTGGTCCAGTGGCCACAACGTCCTGAGATACGGGCACACTGGCGACGGCGACCCGTCAGCCGCGTAAGGCGTTGGATTTCCTGTCAATCGCCGCCTTGGATGTCGTATGCCGGAAAGGCTTCGCCATGCCGTATCAGATCTGTTCCGTGCCCCATCTCCGGCCGGCTTTAACGGAGGGGCGCTGCACCGAACGGGTCAAGCTAACGGAAGTCGGAAATCGGAGACCTTCTCGGATGGCGGCGCGTCCGCCGCCTCCAGCATCAGGCCGCTTTCCCTCGGGGGACACATTGCATTTCTCATTCAACCCAGCGGACAACGCCCGCCCGTCTGGGCCGTCCCGGGGCACGCCGACGTTACATCCGTGCGGCAATAGACGCATACTGCCCTGTGCCGGCGCCTCACGGCCCGCCACGGGCCGGCATCAGGTACAAATAGGCGAGGCTCGGCAGCCGCGCCCTCAGGCGACCGTGCGCCTCGTTGAGGACGGCGTCCCGATCCTCGGCCGAGGTCCCGTCGCGAAAGGACAGGACCATGGCCAACACCACGCTGTCGGTCCCGATCTGCAGGCTGCGCACGTCCTCGATCCGCGCGATCCGACCGTCCTGCGCGACGAGGTCCCGTGCCTTGGCCAGGAGCCCCGCGGAGGCGCTCTCGCCGATGAGCAGGCTGCGCGTCTCGCGCGCGAGCACGACCGCCACGCCGACGAGCAGCACGCCGATGGCGAACGAGGCCACGCCGTCCGCGCGGGGCTCGTCGAACCCCACGGATACCGCCACACCGGCGGCGGCCACCACCAGGCCGATCAGGGCCGCGCCGTCCTCCAGGATGACGGTGAAGGTGCTCGGGTCCTTGGAGCGGCGCAGCGCCGACCACATCCCGACGTCGGCGTGCCGCCGGCGCATCTCCCGCCATGCCACGCGGAACGAGTAGCCCTCGAACACGACCGCGAGGCCGAGCACGGTGAAGTTCACCCAGGCATCCCTGATCGGCTCGGGATGCCGGATCTTCTCGACGCCCTCGTAGATGGCGAAGGCCCCGCCGAGGCTGAAGATCAGCAGGGCGACGACGAAGGACCAGAAATACAGCTCCAGGCCGTAGCCGAACGGATGGGCCTCGTCGGGCGGCCGCTTCGCCCGGTGCATGCCGTAGAGCAGGAGCCCCTGGTCGACCGTGTCGACGAGCGAGTGCAGCGCCTCGGTGAACATGGCGCTCGACCCAGTGTAGAGCGCCGCGCCGAACTTGGTCACGGCGATGGCGAGGTTGCCGCCGAGCGCGGCGTAGACGACGGTCGTCGAGCCGTCCCGTTTCATGGGTGGTACTCCGGAGGGGCGGGTTGACGGGAGGCGGCGCGGCCGAACCGCTCCCGTCAGGCGGCATCCCGCCCCGGCATATCCTTGAGCGTCCGGCGTGCCACCATGCCCAGCGTCGAGCCCTGGACGACGATGGTGAACAGCACCACCGCGTAGGTCGCCGCGAGGATGGCCGGCTTGGCGTCGCTCTCGGGGACGGACAGGGCCAGCGCCACGGAGATGCCGCCGCGCACGCCCGCCCAGGTCAGGAACGGCACGTTGCGCGCCGAGAGGTTGCCGCCCCACCGGAAGGCGAGGAGCGGCGTCGAGACCGCCGCGAGCCGCGCGGCCAGCACGATGGGGACGGCGCACGCGGCGAGGACGAGCCCGCCGGCCTCGAAGCGCAGCACGAGGACCTCCAGGCCGATGAGCAGGAACAGAACCGAGTTCAGCACCTCGTCGATCAGGGTCCAGAGCGAGGACACGTACCCTTGCGTCTCCTCGCTCATCGCGTCGCGCGGCGCCCGGTCGCCGACGAGCAGCCCCGCCGCGACCACCGCGAGCGGGCCGCTGAAGTGGAGCTTCTGCGCGAGCGCGTAGGTGCCGGCGACAAGCGCGAGGGTGATCAGCACCTCCACGGGGAAGTCGTCGATGGCCCGCATGGCGCGGTAGGCGACGTAGCCGGTGGCCACGCCGAGGACGAGCCCGCCGCCGGCCTCCTGCAGGAGCAGGCGGGCGACGCCGCCGGCGCTCGTGGCCTCGCCGCCCGACCCGGCGGCGAACGCGACGAGGACCGTGAACAGCACGATGCCGATGCCGTCGTTGAACAGGGCCTCGCCCTGCATCTCGACCTCCAGGGCCTCGGGCACCCGCACGTTCTTCAAGGTGGCCAGTACCGCGACCGGGTCGGTCGGGCTGATCAGCGCGCCGAACACGAGGGCCCAGGCGAGGGGGACGGGCTGGCCGAGGGCGTCGGCCGCGAACCAGAAGGCGCCTCCGACGATGGCCGTCGAGATCACCGTGCCGACGAGGGCGAGCGTCGCCACCGCCCAAGCCCGGTCGCGCAGTGCCCGCAGGTCCAGGCTCATGGCGCCGGCGAACAGCAGGAAGGCCAGCATGCCGTTCATCACCACGTCGGTGAAGTCGACTTGGCGGAGGACTTGCGTCAGATCCTCGTAGAGGTGCTGCCGGGGGAAGGCGAGGTCGAGGCCGACGAGGGCGAGCGAGGCGAGCAGCCCCATCACCAGCAGCCCGATGGTGTGCGGCAGCCGCAGGAATCGGTGGTTCAGCCAGCCGAACAGGGCCGACAGGGTCAGCAGCAAGGCTGCGAGGTCGAAGATGGAGATCACGGCCGTCCCCCGCCCAGGCCGCAGGCGGTGCGGGGGCTTCTTGGTAAGTAGGCTCAACGCGCCTGCACCCGTTCGGTCGCGCCGACGACCGAGAGCAACGCTTCGGCGGCGACGACGTCCCCGGTCTCCCGCGGCGGCTTAGGCGTATGAGCTCAGGGTGGTGGTCCGAGCCGAAGGCGCCGAGGCATTCGACCGAGACCGCCGCGAAACCGCCCTCTTGGGAGCAGCCGTTCCGCCCACCATTCGGTCGGAACCGGCGAGACGACGCTCGCGGTCGCGAGGGTCCCGGCGAGCACGGTCACGGTGACGCGTGCGAGCGCCGTCATGAGCGGGACCGGTCCGTGCCCGGCCGCGCGACGCCGTCCAGCCCGTCCCCACGCCCGGACAGGGCCTTCAGCACGCTGATCGACCCGTCGGTCTCAAGCACCACCGCGGCGGCCTGCGAGAGGTCGTCGAGCCCCTCGGAGCGCAACGCCGCGAGGACGTCGTCCCGGGTCATGCGCTGGCGGCGCATCGCGCCCTCGATCAGACGCCCGTCATGGGCGAGCAGCGTCGGCTCCGCCTTGACCAGCGCCTTGACCCTGGGCGTGCGCACGCTCGACCACGTGATCAGGAACTGGAGCCCGATCAACGTCGCCAGGGCAAGCACGCCCTCCAAGAGCGCCACCGACTTGGTCAGCACGATGGAAGACAACGTCGAGCCGAGCGCCACGGTCACGACGAGGTCGAAGGCGTTGAGCTTGGTCAGGGTGCGCTTGCCGGAGATCCTGAGGAACAGGATGAGCGCCAGGTAGGCCAGCGGCCCGACGACCAAGACCCGGAGCAGGCCGTGCCAAGTGTCGAAGAACATCGACCGGGACCTTTCGGATCGTCGACCGTGGGCTGCGCTACCGCGTCGGGCAAGTTGGGACGCCGGCCCGCACGGGCGCGGGAGCCGGCCGTCAGCGCATGTCCTTGGGCAGGTGCTTGACCGGGTTCGTCCCGCCTCCCTCGCCCTTGCCCTGGACCGTCGCCTCGGACTGCATCACGTCTGTTGAGGATTGGATGGCGCTCGGCGGGGCGACCTGGCCGGACGACTGGTCGCGCGGCGCGGCGCCGTTGCCCTTCACCGTCGACGTTCCGGACGGAAGGGTCCCGGCCGTCGGCTGGTCGATGGCGCTCCTGGCCGACTGCGCGGCGGCCGGCGGCGCCGAAGCCACGACCCCCGAGAGTACGGCGGCGGCAAGCAGGATGGCCGCGGTACGACCGGAAGGGAGAAGTCGATGGGCGGTCGCCAAGATGCCTCGCTCCGTTTCATACGCCCGTGCGACGGGCATGCCAGATTGCAAGCATTCCCCCCACGGCTTGGTTCCTGGCGGGGCGAGACGTGAAACCCCGCCGGCCCGCACCCAGCCAGTCGAAGGCGGCGTTCCGGTCGCACCTGGCCGGGGGCGGTAGGTCCCGCATGGATGAACCGCCGCTGAACGGTTTCCGGAATCGCACGTTACCGACCGCGATCACGCGTCCGAGGGGGACGCGCCGCAGCCCTCCGCCGACGGGCACAGGCCCGACCGCCGGAGGCGTGGCTCAAGGAGTTTCCAGCGTGAAGAAGACCGTCCTCGCCGCACTCGCCGTCGCCTGCATGTCCGTGCCTGCCCTGGCCCAGACGACGCCGACGGCGCCGCCCCCCGGCACGGCGATGCCCGCCGCCACCGACGCCGGCACCGGCATGAAGATGGCCGACACCGCGACGGTGAAGCTGAAGTACGTGACGGTGAAGCCCGCCGACGTGATGTCGTCCAAGCTCGTCGGCACCACCGTCTACAACAACAAGAACGAGACCGTCGGCGAGGTCGAGGACCTCGTGATCGAGAACGGCAAGACGCTGACCGGCGTCGTCGTCAGCGTCGGCGGCTTCCTCGGGCTTGGCGAGAGCTACGTCGTGCTCGACCCATCCACGTTGGCCATCAGCAACAAGGACGGCAAGTGGGCGGTCCACGCCGACACCGACAAGGACACCCTGAAGAACGCGCCGAAGTTCGAATACTCGAAGAAGAAGAGCTGAACCGACACATCGAAGGAGAGCTTACCATGAAGCATACCGTCCTCGCCGCGGCGCTGCTGGCCGGCCTCGGCCTCGCCGCCTCGACCCTGCCGTCGTCGGCCCTTCCCATGAACGCCGCCGGCGTCACGGCCCCGAACGGCAGCGACGTCGTCCATGTCCGCATGTCACGTCGCGAGATGCGACGCCATCGCATGATGCGCCATCGCCACATGCGGCAGGGTTCGGCCAGTCGCGGCAACGCCGGCATGCCCTCGCGCAGCAGGTTCGGCGGGCAGCAGTACGGCCAGACCACCGGCGGCCCGCGGCGCTGACCCTGGAACTCGACCGCTCCGCGGCGGTTAAACGCCGCCGCGGGTGACCATGCGCCGCCGGATGGCCCGACCGCCTCCGGCGGCTTTCCCTTGCTCCCTGGTACACCATGATCTTTTCCGAAGCGCTCGGGCGGCTCGAAGAACTCGGTCGCTCGGCCGTGGCCCTCTTGCCGGGGCTCGCCGTCGCCGTCGTCCTGTTCGGTCTCGGCCTGCTCGTCGCCCGCTTGGTTCGCGCCGCCGTGCGCCGGGCGGCCGCGATGCGCGACGCTTCGCCGGGCTCGGCGGCGGTGCTGGGCCGCATCGCGGGCGGCGTGACCGTCCTCGTGTCCTTCCTGGTGGCCGCGTCCGTGGCCTTCCCGTCGGTCTCGGCTGCCGACCTGTTCAACCTGCTTGGCATCGGCGGCGTCGCCATCGGCTTCGCCTTCCGCGACGTCCTCCAGAACCTGCTCGCCGGCATCCTGATCCTGCTGACCCGCCCCTTCGTCATCGGCGACCAGATCCGGGCCGGCTCGCACGAGGGCACCGTCGAGGACGTCTGGGTGCGGGCCACGGTCTTGCGCACCTACGACAACCAGCGGGTGCTGATCCCGAACGCCACGCTGTTCGTCGACAAGATCACGGTCATTACCGCGCACGAGAAGCGCCGCCTCGCCTTCCCGTTGACCATCGGCAACGGTGACGACATCCGCGAGGCGCGCCGGGTCATCGTCGAGGCGCTGAGGGGCACCGAGGGCGTGCTGGCCGACCCGCCGCCCGAGGCCCTGGTCACGGGCCTGGGCGCCGCCGGCGTCGACATGACCGCCCGGTTGTGGATCGACCCGCCCCGGCGGCGCGACGCGGTCGACGCCCTCGACCACGCCATCGCCAACGTGAAGGACGCGCTCACCGCCGCCGGCATCGACCTGCCGTACCCGACCAGCCAGGTGCTGTTCCACGACCAGACCGAGGAGACCGACGGCGACCGGACAAGGCAGCGCGAGGGCTGGCCCGCCGGCCGGAATCTCCCGCGGGCGCGTTGGCAGGTCATGCGGGAGGAGAAGGCGGCTGACGGGGAGGAACGCGCGTGAGCGCCCGCTTCAGTAGGCACCCTCGTCGGGGATGTTGAGGCCGGTGCCGCAGGCCTTGCAGTGCACCGCATCCGTCTCGTGCCGCTGCAGGCCGCAGGTCGGGCAGGGAAAGCGCACCTTGTAGGGACGGAACAGCACCTGGGCGAGGCGCAGGAACAGCGTCACCCCGCAGATCATCACCACGACCGAGACGAGGCGACCGCCGGTCCCGTGTAGGGTGACGTCGCCGTAGCCGGTCGTCGTCAGCGAGGTGACCGTGAAGTAGAGCGCGTCGACGTAGTTGCCGATGGCCGGGTTGCGCCCGTGCTGCGTGGCGAAGACGATGCCGGTCATCACGAACACGAACACCGCCAGGTTCACCGCCGCGATGATCACCTCCTCATTGCGGCGGAAGAACGGGAAGTCGGCGCGCAGGCGGTCGAGCAGCTGGTAGGTGCGCAGCAGCCTCAAGGTCCGCAGGATGCGCAGGAAGCCCGCGCCCTCGCCGACGATGGGCGCGAGGAACGAGGCGATGGCGGCGAGGTCGGCCCAGGTGGTCGGACGCAGGAACTCGCGGCCCGGCCGTGGGCAGATGGCGAGCCGCGACAGGAAGTCCGCGGTAACCGCCACCCCGATCAACACGTCGACGCCCTCCACCAGCGGTTCGCGCGGCATGAACGAGGAGACCACGATGAAGAGGAGGGTAGCGAGGTCGAAGGCGAGCAGGCCGTAGCGGAAGCGGTGGGCGCGGTCGGTGTCGCCCTCGTAGAGGGTCCGAAGCCTGTGGGTCAGGTACGTCATGCGTCAGGATGCGGTCGCTCGCGGGTCTCGGAGGCGAAACCTGTACCGTGGACACAGCGACGGCAATCTGAACGGAACGTCGGCCACAGGCGTGCCTCGCGAATTAGCACGAAAAGCTCATCGGCTTTGCCTTACGACGGTTTGCCCTCGACCCCTCTCAAACATTTCACCCGCGCGCCTGCAATTCACGCTGTTGACCCATTGCAGACGGTCGGAATGTCCGCTTCCAGGCAGTTCAATGGACACGGTTCGGCAACTACTGGCCAGTAGTGGCCTGTCTGCTCTGGGGAGGGCTTGCCAAAAAGAGCAGACAAGGTCCTGCCGAACCAACCCAGTCGTAAAGCTCGATTGGCGTCGGCCTCAAAAATGGACACCAGCACGCCGCCAGTCACCGCCGCCCTGCGGCCTCCAAGCGGGTCCGGTCAACAATCTCGACCGCGCCTCGACGAAGTTCGATTAGGCCCGCCTCGGCCCATTGTGCCAGGATGCGGCTCACCACCTCGCGCACGCTGCCGACATCGTCCGCGAGTTTCTGATGAGTCACCGCGGCGACGCCCCGCGGATCAGCCTCGGCCAGGAGCCGTTGCGCGAGGCGCTGCTTCAGCGGTGCGAACGCGACCTCGTCGATCAGCGTGAACAGGCCGGACATCAATCGCGTGTAATCATCCATGACGAAGCTGCGGAACGCCGCGCTGTCGCCCATCAGGTGCTGGAACGTGCTGTCCGGCAGGGCCGCGAGCTCGGTCCGCTCCTCGGCCACGCTCTGCGCTGGAAAGGTGCCGCCAGACAGGAGACACTGGGTGGTCAGGGCGCAGGTGCCACCCGGGCCAACCTTGTAGATCAGCACCTCGCGTCCGCCCTCCGACATCCGGAAGATCCGCGTGCGTCCCTCCAGGCACATCAGGTAGTTGGCACACTCGCCATTCAGTTCGTAGGCGATGGCGCCTGCATCCAGCACCGGGAAATGCACGGTTCCCCGAGCGATCTGAAGGTGCGCCGGGCTGAGAGCCTGTAGGAGCGGAAACCGATCGATCCACCGCTCGACCTTCTGGGCATCCGTCATGGCTGGCGTGGTCGCCCGGCCATGACGACGGGTTGATCGTCCGGCGCGCGTTGCGCTTTTCTCCCGCCGCGCCGGATTTGTGTGACCGGGGTCACCGACCGGGTGCAGCGGCCCGGCATAGCATCGCGACACAACGAACACGATAAGGGTGCCCGCCATGCGTGGCGCCCGCCGGGAGTAAACCGATGCGCCGTTTCGCCCTCAGCTTCATGCTCGCCGTCTTCGCTGCCGGCCCTGCCGCGGCCGAACAAGATCTGCTGCTCGGTGCCGATATGTCCTCACCCGCCATGACGAAGGCCGAGATGAGCCGCGCCGACGTCGAGGCGATGATCCAGGACGCGAACGGAAAGCCCATCGACCTGCACGACAAGGCGCTGTCGGGGCTCGATCTCTCGGGGCTGAATCTCCGGGGCGTCAACTTACGCACTGCGCGCCTGAACAAGGCCAATCTGCGCGGCGCCGATCTCAGCGGCGCAAACCTCGAACAGGCATGGCTCCTGAAGGCAGACCTTTCCGGCGCCAAGCTCGCAGACGCGAAGATGTTCGGCATCACGGCGCGGGACGCCAACCTCAGCGAGGCCGACCTCAGCCGGTCCATGCCCATCGGCGATTTCAAGGGCGCCAGCATGAGCGGCGCCACGCTGGTCGATCTCAAGGGCGGAGCCGACATCAAGAATCAGTCCATGGGTCTGATGCGGGCGGTGTTCACCTCGGTGAACCTGTCGGGCGCGAACCTCAGGGGAGGCAACCTCGGCCGGTCACGCCTGGAGTATGCGAATCTCAAGGATGCCGATCTCACCGGCGTGGTGCTGATGGGATCGGACTTGTCCGGGGCCAATTTGACCGGTGCTACGGTCACGGGCGCGGACTTCAAGAACGTCGACGTCAGCGGTGCCCGGCTGATCAACCTCAAGGGTCAGTCCGAGGCCAAGGACTGGGCGGAGAGGGTGAACATCGACCGTGCCGTCACTCAGGCATCCAATTGACGCGCCCGTTCACCGACCTGACGGCCCGCCGCTGACCTCAACGGCTTGTGTCTCCGGAGACCCAGTCAGCGGGGATCTGCAACGTTCCTTGCATATCAGCGAAGCCACAAACTCGGGTTGCCCGATCGACAAGGCTCGCTTCAGTCCGAAGCACGACGTTCGTCGTCGCCAGCCAAATCATCGCATCATGTGATCAAAACGATTGATACGTTCCGTTGGAGCGAACGAATGGATGCGGTCATGGTCGTAGCAGATCCATTCCACGAGGTGCACGCACCATGCCCGCAGCAGCATTTCTCCGATCACGCGCGCTTGCCCTGCCTTCCATCCTGCCCGGCCTGAGCCTTTGCCTCGCGGTGACGGGCGTCGCCCTCGGGCTGGAGAGGGTCGAGAAACATATCTTCGGCCGTGCGTGGCTGGAGGCTCTGGTCCTCGCCATCGTGCTGGGCACGGCCGTCCGCACGGCCTGGAGCCCAGGTCGGCGCTTCGTTCACGGTATCGCGTTCGGCGCCAAGACCGTCCTGGAAATCGCCGTCGTCCTGCTCGGCGCCTCGCTCAGCCTCGGGACGCTGCTCGCGGCCGGGCCGGGGCTTCTCGTCGGCATCGCGGTGGTGGTGGCTCTCGCCATCGCGGCGAGCTACGGCATTGGCCGGGCTCTCGGGCTGGCCCCGCGTCTCGCCATCCTCGTGGCCTGCGGCAACTCGATCTGCGGAAACTCGGCGATCGCGGCGGCGGCCCCGGTGATCGACGCGGACGGCGAGGACGTCGCCTCGTCCATCGCCTTCACCGCCGTGCTCGGCGTTCTCGTCGTTCTCGGCTTGCCCCTGCTCGTGCCCCTGCTCGGCCTCTCGCCGATGCAGTACGGCGTGCTCGCGGGGCTGACGGTCTACGCCGTGCCGCAGGTTCTCGCCGCAACCGCGCCGGTGGCCGCCCTCAGCGTCCAGGTCGGCACCCTGGTCAAGCTGGTCCGCGTGCTGATGCTCGGGCCGGTGGTCCTGGCTCTCTCGCTCGGGATCGGCCGGCTGCGGGCGGAAACGGACGCGACCGTACCGTCCCAGGCGGTCGATGAGCGCCCCGCCCCGGGCCGGATGCCGCTGCACCGGCTGGTGCCGTGGTTCATCCTAGCCTTCCTGGCCCTGGCGGGTCTTCGCTCGGCGGGGCTCGTTCCCGAAGGGGCTCTGCACCCCATGGCCGCGACGGCGAACGCGCTGACCATCGTGTCGATGGCGGCCCTCGGCCTCGGCGTCGACGTGCGCAGCGTCGCCAAGGCGGGACCGCGCGTCACCCTGGCGGTGGTCGCTTCGCTCGCCGCCCTCACGGCCGTGAGCCTCGGGCTGATCCGCCTGCTCGGCATCGCCTGACAGAGGCCTGCCACCTGGCGCGTCCGCGCGCGTTGAGCTCCGACCTTCTGCGATAGAGACACCCGATGTCGAGCTTGACCGAGCGTATGGCGCGCCTGATCGTTCATGGGGAGCGCCCCTACAACGCCGAGCCGCCGCTGACTCGCCTGCGGGCCCGTTACCGGACCCCTGCGGAAGACTTCTACGTCCGCTCCCACGGCGACCTGCCGGAGATCGACCCCGCCACATGGCGTCTGTCCATCGACGGCGCGGGTGTCGGCCCCCTCGATCTGTCGCTGGCGGATCTGCGCGCGCGTTTTCCCGAGGCGACCGTCACGGCCACGATGCAGTGCGCCGGCAACCGCCGCGCCGATATGCGGGCGGTGGCCCCGGTCTCGGGCGATCCCTGGGACGGCGGCGCCATCGGGACGGCGGACTGGACCGGAATCCGCCTCGGCGACGTCCTGCGTGCGGCGGGCGTAGCGCCGGGAGCGAACCTCCACTCGGACCTCCACGTGGCCTTCGAGAGCCACGATGTGGTCGAGGGCCAGTTCTACGGCGTCTCGATCCCGCTCGCCAAGGCGGTCGCCGACGAGACGCTGCTGGCCTTCGCGATGAACGGGGCCCCGCTGTTGCCCGAACACGGCTTCCCCGTGCGAGCCGTCGTGCCGGGCTTCGCAGGCGTGCGCAGCCCGAAATGGCTGAAGCGCATCACGGTGCAGGACCACCCCTCGACCAACCCGATGCAAGCCGACGACTACAAGCTGTTCCCGCCGGACGTGACGGCCGAGACCGCCGATCCGGCGAAAGGCCACACCATCGAGACGATGCCGCTCAACGCCGCGATCTGCGAGCCCGCACGCGGAGCCCGGCTCAAGATGGGCGAGACCACCGTCCGCGGGTACGCCATCGCGGGAGACCGGGCGGTCGTGCGCGTCGATGTCTCAAGCGATGGCGGTCGGTCCTGGCATCAAGCCGTGCTGGAACACGAGGCCGGCGCCCCCTTCGCCTGGACGTTCTGGGAGATCGTGCTGGACCTTCCGTCCGGCGAGCGCGACCTCGTGGTGCGCGCCTGGGACGCCGCTGGGCAGACCCAACCGGCGCGGCCGGACGAGACGTGGAACTTCAAGGGCTATCTCAGCGCTTCCTGGCACTGTGTGAGGGTCGAGGTCGCCTGAGTTCCGCGACGGATCAAGGAGCGGCACGGATCAGGTCGAGCAGCGCGTCGGCGGCGCGGCTGCGGTAGCGCTCCTTGTGGCGCAGGACCCGGAAGGTCCGCGTCGGCAGGGCGAAGGGCACGGCGACGAGCGCTCTGGTTCGCAGCGAGGGTCCGACCACCGCTTCGGACAGAACGCTTGCCCCGGCCCCTGCCACGACGGCGGCGAGGACCGCCTCGTTCGACGGCAGTTCGAGGGCAACCGTGAGTGCGTCCGGTGCGATGCCCAGTGCGGTGATCGCCGCCTCGAAGGCGGAGCGCGTGCCCGATCCGGGTTCGCGCAGAACCCAAGAGACTGACGCGAGATCGGATCGTCCCGGCCGCGCGCATGCGGCCAACGGGTGGCCGGGCGCGATGACGAGGATCAGCCGATCCTCGGCGATCGGGGCGCTCGCGAGACTGCTGTCGTCGATCGCGCCCTCCACGAAGGCGAGTTCCGCCGTCCCCGCCCGGACCGCCTCGGCGGCCTCTGCGGTGTTGCCGATGCCGAGCCGCAGGACGATGTCGGGATAGGCCGCCCGGAAGGCGACGAGGTGCCGGGGAAGCCAGTGGCTGGCGATGGTCTGACTCGCCTGAATGGCCAGCGTGCCGCGCCGCATGCCGCTGAGGTCCGCGAGCACGAGTTCGGCCGCTTGGGCGCGGGCGAGCACCGCGCGAGCCTCGCCGAGAAAGACGCCGCCCGCCTCGGTCAACTCGATGCCCCGGCCGACCCGGTGGAACAGCTTGACGGCGTGCCGGCTCTCCAGGGCGTTGATGGCGGCGCTGACCGCCGACTGGACGAGGTTCAGCGCCTCGGCCGCCCGCGTGACGTGCTGGCGCTCGGCGACCGCCACGAAGATGCGCAACTGGTCGAGGGTCATGGCGTCTCGGGCTCGGCGGAGGCCTTGGCCGGCGTGGTCCGGCAGGGTTCGGATACGAGCGTCACCGCGCGCCTTCGCGCTTGCCCGAGACCTGCGCATCGACCGCCTCGGCGACCCGGAGCAGCCGCGCCTCGTCCGTGCGGGCCGTCACCACGTAAGACATCCCGGCGTCGATCCACGAGAAGGCGGCGACGTCGTCGGCGCGGGCATAACGGAACACGCCGCGCCCGCCGGTCGGCCCGGCCCGGCTGTAGAGCGTCAGGCGGGTGCCCCGGTCGTCGTCGTACATCAGCATCGCCGCCGGCTCGTCTCCGGCGGGGAGCAGGCGCCCGCCCATCAACCGGAAGCCCTGCGCCCGCAGGTCCGGCACGGTGACGGGTCGGCCTAGGCGCGCGCTGAGCCATCGCACGAGGTCGGTCGAGCCGTCGGCGCGGACCTCGACCGGATGGGCGGCCTCGACCACGTAGGTGCGGAAGGCAGAGACGGCCGCCTGCGTCATTGGTTCGGCCGGGGCGCCAGCGCTCGGCACGGCGCCGCGCCCGACCCACCCGGCCGCGCCGCCGACGGTGAGCAGGAGCGCCGCCGCCGCCGCGTTAGGCCACCAGCGCGGGATGCGCCTCCGGCGTGGGCCCGCGAGATTCGCGATGCGCAGGCGGGCGGGGATCGGCTCGTCCGCCACGGGCGCGAGGCGCGCCCGCAGGCGTTCCCGCACCGCCCGGTCGGCGGCGACCCGGGCGGCCGCCTCCGGATGCGCAGCGAGCCACGCCTCGACGCGGTCGCGGCGGCCTGGATCGAGCCGTCCGTCCACGAAGGCGTGCAGATCGTCCTCGCCGACGGGACGCGGGTCGGACCCGGTCATTTCACCCTCCGCAGATGCCCGGTGACGATAGTCGGGGCCTGATCGAGGAAAGCGCGCATCCGGCCGCGTGCCCGGCTGAGGCGCGACATCACGGTGCCGATGGGGACCGCGAGCACGGTGGCGACCTCGGCATAGGACATGTCCTCGACCGCGACGAGGAGCAAGACGGACCGCTGCTCCTCGGGAAGCGCGGCGATCCCGTCGAGCACGTCCCGCGCGCCCACGGCCGCCTCGGGATCGACCCCGACCTCCGCAATCTCCATCAGCGCCTCCGGGCCGACCTCAATGCCCCGGCGGCGGCGCACGCCTTCGAGGTAGCGGTTGCGCAGGATCGCGAATAGCCACGCCCGCAGATCGCCCTCGCGGCGTTGCGGCCAAGCGCGGATCGCCCGTTCCAGCGTGTCCTGGACGAGGTCGTCGGCCGCCTCGCGCTGCCGTAACAGCGCGGTCGCGTAGCGCCGCAGGGCCGGGATCTGCGGTTCGATCAGGACGGCGAGGTCGTCCAAGGGCGGTCTCCGGTTCGCGCCGACGGCAAGGCCCGCGCCGCCGCTCGGATGAGAGATGCCGGAAACGCCCGAACTATTCCAAGCCTCGCCCCGGTAAGCTGATCACGCATCCGTGATCGATTGGCCGGGAGCGGCGGGGAATATCCCGGCCCGGCCGGCATCTCTCCCCGCGTGACCTCGACACTGCGGGAGAGACCATGCGCGGAGCACCGACGGCGATCCTCATCACACTGCTCATGGCCGGAGGCGTCCTGGCTGGCGGGATGATGATGCGCGCCGGGCATGCGGAGACCGCCCCCGGCGGCTTCGATGCGATGATGGCCCAATCGATGGCGCGGATGCACGCGGACATGGCGGTGGTGCCGTCCGGCGATCCCGACCGGGACTTCGCCGCCATGATGATCCCGCATCATCAGGGCGCGATCGAGATGGCTAAGGCCGAACTCGCCTACGGCCGCGACCCGGTCCTGCGTCGGCTCGCGCAGGGCATCATTGTCGAGCAGGCGCAGGAGATCGAGGTCATGCGCCGCGCCCTCGCCGAGCGACCGGCCGTGTCAGCCACGCCGCCGCAGGCCCCGCCCCGCCACCATCACTGAGCCGATCGCCGCTTACCGACCCAGCAATCAGAGCGAAGAGACCCCCACGATGCGACAACTCATTCCGGCGACCTTGCTGATCGCCTTCCTTGGCGGGACCGCCCTGGCGGGCCAAGCGCCGGGGCCCGCCTCGGCGCCGGACGTGCCCGTCGGCCCGCGCGACCGGTTCTATACCTCGGACCAGTTCTCCAACACGGTCTCGGTGATCGATCCCGCCGCCAACACGCTTCTGGGCGTGATCCGCCTCGGCGACACGACGCCCGCGAACCTGAGCCCGCTCTATCGCGGCCAGCTCCTCGTGCATGGCATGGGCTTCTCGCCCGACCGCAAGACTCTGCTCGCCGTCTCGATCGGCTCGAACTCGGTCAGCTTCATCGATACCGCCACCAACACGGTGCGCCGCACGACCTATGTCGGGCGCTCGCCGCACGAGGCGTTCTTCACGCCGGACGGGCGCGAGGTCTGGGTCAGCGTGCGCGGCGAGGACTACGTCGCGATCCTCGACGCCGGTACGGGCCGGGAGACGGGCCGGATCACGGTGCCGAACGGGCCCGGCATGACGATCTTCTCGCCCGACGGGCGTTACGGCTACGTCTGCTCCAGCTTCAGCCCCGAGACGGTCGCCATCGACGTGAAGAGCCGCGAGATCGTCGGGCGGATCAAGCAGGAGAGCCCGTTCTGCCCCGACATCGCGGCGACGCCCGACGGAAAGCAGGTGTGGTTCACCCTCAAGGACGTCGGCCGCGTCCAAGTGTTCGAGGCCACGCCGCCGTTCAAGGCGCTCAAGACCATCGAGACGGGACCGATCACGAACCACGTCAACATCGCGCGCACGAAGGCCGGGCAGTTCGCCTACGTGACGGTCGGCGGCCTGAACCGAGTGGAGGTGTTCCGCACCGACGACTTCTCGCAGGTCGCGACGATTCCCACCGGCGCGCTCCCGCACGGCCTCTGGCCCTCGGGCGACGGTTCGCGGATCTATGTCGGCCTGGAGAATGCCGACGCGGTCGCGGTGATCGACACCGGCAGCGACGCGGTGATCGCCACGATCCCGATCGGCCAGGGGCCGCAGGGGGTGGCCTACGTCCCGGAGGCGGTACCGGAGGGAGCGGGTGCGCCGAACCTCCAGCCGCTGGGCGCGGCGGGCCAATCAAGCACGCTGACGCTGGCCGGCCCGGACGGCAAGGCGGCCACGCAGGTCACGCTGTTCGACCAGGGCGTGTTGCAGACCCTGCAGGCGGCGGTGACGGGCCTCACGCCGAAGAAGCCCTACGTCCTGGCCCTCGCGGCCGATCCAAAGGGCACGGGGCTTCTCGAGCCGCTCGCCGCCTTCATGACGAACCCGGCGGGCGCGGCCATCGTCAACGCCGTCGGTCCGATCCGGCAGGTGACGCAGAACGCCAACGAAGCCACGCGGCGCAGCCTCGTCATCGTCGAGGGCAAGCCCGGCGAGACCGGCGCGACGGTCCAGACCCAGGCACCGCGCTGACGGGACGAGGGGGCGGTCGCCGGACCGCCCCCCTGTTGCCCGCCTCGCCTCAGTAGGTGTCGGCGAGGTAGGCGGCGATGGCCTTGGCCTGCGCCGCGTCGATCGGCGCGTGGTAGACCTTGACCATCTTGGTCACCTCGGACTCCCAGAAGGCCGCGCCTTTGCCCGGTGGCTGCATCGCGATGTAGTCCACCGAATGGCAGACGAGGCAGTTCGCCTGGGCCGCCTCGAAGCCCTCCGCGTGCATGCCGGCCTTCGGCGCCCGCAGCTCCGCGGTCGGCTCCGGCACCGCGTAGGATTTCGGCGCGGCGAGCGCCGCGCCGGTCGCGAGGGCGAGGGCCGCCGCGAGGGCGAGGGTGATGCGGGTCATCGTCGTCACTCCCTCAGACCGCGCGCACGCGGGTGGTCTCGACCACGTTGCGCAGGTACCCGGCCGGGTTCCAGCGCGGCTCCATCGGCTGGCTCGCCCCGTCGTTGGCGGTCGCCCGCACCCGGATCGCGTGCGATCCCGGCGACAAGTCCACGTCGAGGGTCCAGGGCCGGAAGGCGTAGGGGCCGAGATCCTGCCCGAGCCGCGCCTCCGTCCAGGTCTTGCCGTCGTCGGTCGAGACTGCCACCGCCTTGATCCCAGAGCCGCCGTCGAAGGCGATGCCGCGCAAGGGCGTGTGGCCGGCCTTCACCTGCCCCCCGTCGGTCAGGTTGGTGAGGAAGGAGCGCACCGTGAAGCGGTTGATCGGCACGGTCTTGTCCGCGGCCTTGCCGGGTTCGGTGCAGGCGCAATCGTTGTCGGGGATGCGATAGGCCTTCTGCATCCAGAAGCCGTCGAAGGGTTTGTCGAGCACGCTGATGCTCTCCAAATGCTTGACCCAGTAGGTGCCGTAGAAGCCCGGTACGACGAGGCGCAGGGGATAGCCGTTGAGCCAGGGTAGGTCCTGCCCGTTCATGCCCCAGGCCAGCATCACCTGCCCGTCGCTGGCATGGTCGAGCTTGAGCGACTTGGCGAAGTCCGGCGTCTCGGGGATCACCGGGCCGTCGAGCCCGGTGAAGGCGACCTCCACGGCGCCCGCCTTCACCCCAGCCTTGTCGAGCACGGCCTTCAGCGGCACGCCGGTCCAGCGGGCGCAGCCCATGGCGCCGTTGGCGAGCTGCCCGCCGGCCATCCGCGGCGTGAAGAAGCCGCGGGAATTGCCCGAGCACTGGTTGACCGCGACGATCTCGGTCGTCGGCATCGCCTTCAGGTCGGCGAGCGAGAGCGAGACCTCCCGCTCGACATGGCCCTTGATCGCGACGCGATAGGTCTCGCGATCGATCTCGGTCGGGATGTCGGCGAGATGGTAGCGCACGAAGAACGCGTCGTTGGGCGTGATCGCGCCCTCGTCGAACACCGAGAACGGAGTCTCCAGCTGCGGCGGACGCGCGGTCATCTGGAGCAGCGGGCGCTTGCCCGGATAGGCCACCAGGGGCCGTTCGCCGTTGCCGAAGGGCAGCGTGGCGTTGTCGCCCGCGAGCGTGCGCAAGGACGCGAAAGTGCCACCGCCGAGGCCCGCCAGGGCGGTGAGGCCCGCCCGCCTGATGAGATCGCGTCTGTCGAGCATCCGAAGTCCTCCCCTGTCCGCGCGTGACTCCGGCGACCGGGCCCACGACGTGCGGAGGAGGAGACGCATGTCGCCCCCGGTCTATTCGCGGCGGGTCGAAATAAATTCCGCGGCTCGCGCCGGTCAGCCGGTGCAGGGGCGCTCCGCGAGGCTGGTCGCCCGGTCCAGCGCGAGCCGCAGGCGGTCCGTCTTGTTCGGTTCGGTGAGCAGCACGGCCGCCTCGGCCAGCAGGGCGAACCGCTCGGCCGGCACCGTCTTGGACAGGAGGACGTAGTGGCGCCCCTCGCTGTCCCAGCGCGCCACACGCAGGCCGCCGCTCCCTTGCGCGATCTCCCGACCGGCCTGCCCGCGCGACGGTCCGCTCCAGATGGCGAGCCGGCAGCCGTGACGCCCCTCGTAACCTGCGAGCCGACCGGCCGAACCGTCGTCCGGGGACAGGTAGACCAAGCGGAAGCCTGCCGCCCCCAGATCGAGGGGGAAGCCATTCGGGCCGCCCGCGGGCCGCACGTCGTTCGCGGGTGAGCCCGCCGCACCCCATGCCGTGAAGGCCGCGCGCGCGGGGTCCGCCGGCGCGCGAGACGACAGGGCGAGCCAGCCGGCGCCGACGAGGACGACCAGGGCCGCGGCGCACGCCCATCCGAGGGAGGCGCGGGCGATCGGCGCGCGCCGGGGCGGCACGGCCGCAGCCTTCACCTCCTGTTTCACTCCCTGCTTCAGCCGGGTCAGGGTCGCGACCCGCGCGGCCAGGACCGGATCGCGGGCCAGCGTCTCCGCGACTGCGCGCCGGTCCTGCGGATCGAGTTCCCCATCGACGTAGGCATTGAGGGTCTCCCAGCGCATCACGGCCCCTCGCTCCCATCGGACGGCCCGGCGATCCGGTGCAGCATGATCCGCCTCGCCCTGTGCAGACGGCTCATGACCGTGCCGACGGGAATGCCGAGCCGTTCGGCGGTCTCCCGGTAGCTCAAGCCTTCGACGTCCACGCAAGTCACGACAGCCCGGCAGGGCATATCGAGAGCGGCGAAGGCTTGGCGCACGGCGATCGCCTCGATCAGGCGGTCGTCGAACCCCTCGTCGGGCCAATCGAGGAGCTCATCCTCGTGGTGGAGGCGGGTCCGGCGGATCCGGTCGATCCAGGCGTGGCGCACGATCTGGAACAGGTAGGCGCGGGCCGCGTGAGGCTCACTGGGAGTCGTATGCGTGGAAAGCGCCTTGAGAGCACTCTGCTGCATCAGGTCACGTGCGGCGTCGGGCTCACGCGTCAGGGCTAGCGCGTAGCGGAACAGGCGCGGCCACGCATCGACGAGGTGCTGACCGATGGACCGCATCCTGATGTGTCGTCCTCCCCGCACTCCATAGCACATCAATGCATGTCCACACAGAGCCGCAACGGTCGACGATGGTTGTGGATGTCGGGAGGCCTTACACCTCTGCAGCGCTACTCGGAGCGTTGTTATTGCTGAACAATCGATAGCAGGCTCGCATGTCTGCTTTCAGGCATGTGAGGATGCGGTTTTAAGGCAGGGGTGGGCGCGAAGCTGAATGTCCGGTTACGGGTATCGAGTTGATGTCCGCTCATGGCGCACAGCTGAACAAGCGACTGGCGAACTCCTGACCCATAGCGGCCCCTTCACACCGCGGCCTTCGCCGTCCGCTTCGACGCGGCAAGCGGACGTCGTAGAAGTCCTTGATGCCTTGTTGGTAGGGCGGATGCACCACGTGCCGTAAACCCTGCGATCAAGATCACCAACATCACCGCCTTGCCGCTGCTGACCGTGCCGACGCGTAGCTGTTTGATAGCCGAGCCATTGTTCTGACTTCGAACACCAAAGTTCCGCACTGCGGCAACTTAGAGTAAATAAGGGCCGCCATCGCTAAGGCGGCCCTTATTCGTTGCTACCGGCTCAAATCAGCCCGTGGTCGCTCCGCCCGCCCACTTCGGGGACGACGCTAGCAAGGCGGCACCGGTGAGCCGCGATGGCCTTCCGGGCGAAGCCGAAAAAGGGCGACAAGGAAGTGGGCGCAGCTGGTGACTTCATATTAGAAATACCTAAATAAGGTAATTCTGACATACCGGAACATCGACCGATGGACGCCGTCACGCCGACCGACCTGATGCGCCTGCAGGACAAGGCCGCCGACGCGGCCCGCCTGCTGCGTCTCCTCGCCAACGAGAAGCGGTTGCTGATCCTGTGCCTGCTGGTCGCCCGCGGCGATATGGACGTGACCAGCCTCGCCGGGGAGGTCGAGCTCAGCCAGTCGGCCCTGTCGCAGCACCTCGCCAAGCTGCGCGAGGACGGGTTGGTCGCGTTCCGGCGCGAAAGCCAGACGATTTACTACCGGCTTGAGGACCCAAGGGCTGCGCGGGTGTTGGCGACCCTCAAGGACATCTTCTGCCCGGAGCTCGGCTGACCGATCTCAGGCCGGTACAATCTCAGCCTCAAGGCCCGGGCGATCCGTCCGATTGCGCAGCCGCAGGCTCAGGCCACTCCGGCGGGACGCCATCTCGGCGATGGCGAGGCCGAGGCCGCTACCCGTCGCGCTCTTGTGGCGCCCCCGGAAGAACCGTGTCGTGACGTGGGGCAGCTCGTCCTCCGGAATGCCCGGTCCCTCGTCGCGAACGACGATGCCCCCGCCACCCGGCCGGGCGACCCACGCCACCGTGCCCGTCTCCATGTGCTGCACGGCATTCTCGTGTAGGTTCCGGACGGCGAGGCGCAAGCCCTCCGGGTCGGCCCGCAGCATGTAGCCCTGTAGCCCCGGGTCGATCTGAGTTCGAACCCCGGGTGGCGTCCGCATCCCCTCCACGGTCTCCGTCACCAGCGCACCGACGTCGACCTCCGCGAGGGAAGGCGCTTCCCCGGCGGCATCGAGCCGGGCGGCGTCGAGCAACTGGCGGACGAGGCGCGTGGTCCGGTCGACGGCCGCCAGGATCTGGCGCAGCGCCGCCTTAGCCACGTCCGGGTCGGTGGCAGCCATGGCGACCTGGGCCTGGACCTTGAGGCCGGCGAGCGGTGTTCGCAGCTCGTGCGCGGCGAAGGCCGTCACCTCCCGTTCGTGCCGGCGTGCCGATTCGACCTTGAGGAATAGCCCGTTCAGGGCGTCGGCCAGGGGACGCACCTCCGCCGGCGCCAGATTTGTGTCGATCGCACTCATTTCGTCGGCGCCGCGACCTGCCAGGTCCCGCGCCATCAGCCGCAAGGGACGCAAGCCCCGCCCGAGGCTCGCCCAGATCAGCATGCCGAGCAGCGGCACCATCAGGATGGCGGGCGTGACCAGGCCCATGATGAGGTCGGTGACGAGGCGCTCGCGCAGGCCGAGGCGGTCGCCGACTATCACGCGAACGCCCTTGTCGGCGTCCTCCACCGTGAAGACACGCCAGGTCTCGCCGTCGACCTCGCGCTGCGAGAAGCCCGCCGGCGCGTCGGTCAGGCGCCGTTCCGGGGCCCCGGTCGACCGCGCGACCATGCGTCCGTCGAGCGACCAGATCTGGCAGGAAAGCTGCCGCTCGTAGGCCGTCGGGGCCGGGAAGGTTCGGGCCCCCCCGTTCGGGTCCATGCCGCCAACCGCGCCCACCAGGGAGCTGACCATGCGGGCGGCTTCCTGCAGGCGGTTGTCGAGGACCTGCTCCACCTCGCGCTTCGAACCGAGGTAGATCCAGGCGACCGCGCTGAGCCAGATCAGGCCGGTGGCCAGGACGAGGATGGCGAAAAGCCTGACGCGCAGCGACCTCATGCGGGTGCCCTCATCCGGTATCCAAGGCCTCGGACCGTCTCGATGGCGTGCTTGCCGATCTTGGCGCGCAGGTTGTGCACGTGGACCTCGACCGCGTTGCTCTCGACCTCCTCCTGCCAGCCGTAGAGCCGCTCCTCCAGCTCGGCCTTGGACCGAAGCACGTCAGGTCGTTCCATGAGGGCCGCCAGAACCATGACCTCGCGCCGGGAGACGGCGACCGGCAAACCGTCGACGGTGACGGCGAGGCTACCGGGGTCGAGCCGGATGGCGCCGTGCTCCAGGATCGCCGCGGCCCGACCCGAGGCCCTCCGGACGACGGCGCGGATGCGGGCGGAGAGCTCGTCGAGGTCGAAGGGCTTGCCGAGGTAGTCGTCGGCGCCACCGTCGAGCCCGGCGATCCGGTCCGACACGGCGTCCCGGGCCGTCAGCAGGACGACCGGCGTCCGGTCGTTCCGTCGCCGAAGCCCCCGCAACACGTCGAGGCCAGAGCCGTCGGGCAGCATCAGGTCGAGCACGATGGCCGAGAACGCGCTCGTGGCCAGCGCAGCCTCGGCGTCGGCGCAGGTCGCGACGCAATCGACCGTCGCCCCGCCCAGACCCAAGCCAGCCCGGAGCCCGTCCGACAGGATGGTGTCGTCCTCGACGACGAGGATGCGCATGCGTGTCTCCCTTCACCGCCCCCATCCTCCGGGCACCGCTTAAGCCTGGCTTAAGCTGCGTTTCCGACCCGCGGCGGGCCGATCCGAGCCCAGACCCCGCCCATGCCGAACGTGTTCACTCACCTCATCCTCGCCGCCCTGGTCTGGACCGGCTCCTCGCTGTGGTCGCCGGGGCAGTGCCGCGAGCCCGGTACGCTGCCGACGCCGTTCACCGTCGATGCGGCCCGCGACCCTGACCTCTCGCTGCGCCTGCGATGGACTATCGCCCCCGGCACCTACCTCTACCGGGACAAGATCGCCGCCACCGACGCGAGCGGCCGGGAGCTTCCCGTCAGCACCCAGCCCGGCGAGACCAAGGACGACCCGAACTTCGGGCCGACGGAAGTCTATCACGGCGCAACGGAGGCCATCGTGCCGGGCGCGGCTCTCGCGGGGGTGCGCGAGGTGCGCGTCACCTATCAAGGCTGTGCCGAGAAGGGCATCTGCTACCCGCCGATGAACAAGGTCTTCGAGGTGCCCGCGCCAGGTCCGCAGGCGACCGCCGCGACGCCGGCAACGGACGCGCAGCCCGAGCCCGAGAGGGGCCTGCTCTCGGGCCATCTCGCGGGCGTCCTGGCGACCTTCCTCGGGCTCGGCCTGCTCCTGGCCTTCACCCCTTGCGTGCTCCCGATGGTCCCGGTGCTGGCGGGCATGCTGGCCCGGTCCGGGGAGCGGCTCTCGGCCGGACGAGGTTTTGTACTCTCCGGCACCTACGTGCTCGCGATGGCGCTGGCCTACGGGACCCTTGGTGTGGCGGCGGCATGGTCCGGGCGCAACCTCCAGGTCGCGCTCCAGACCCCTGCCGCGCTCGGGCTCCTCGCCGCGGCCTTCGTCGCCCTGGCGCTGTCGATGTTCGGGGCGTTCGACCTGGCGCTGCCGTCCGGCGTCTCCGGCCGGCTGTCACGCCTGAGCGGGCGTAGGTTCGGCGCGCTCGGCGCCGCCGCCGTCATGGGCTTCACCTCCGCCCTGATCGTCGGGCCCTGCGTGACGCCGCCACTCGCTGCGGCCCTCCTCTACGTCGCCAAGACCGGCGACGTGGCGCGCGGCGCCGCCGCCCTGTTCGCGCTCGGCCTCGGCATGGGCCTGCCGCTGATCGCGTTCGGGACGTTCGGGGCGGGGATACTGCCGAAGTCAGGCCCTTGGCTGGTCGCGGCCAAGCAGGCCTTCGGCGTGGTCTTCCTCGGTTTGGCCATCACGATGGTCTCCCGCCTTGTGGCCGCCGAGGTCTCCCTTGTGCTCTGGGGGATGCTGGCGATCGGCATCGGCGCATTCGTCGGGGCGTTCGACGTCGTGGCAGAGGGCGCCCCGAGCCGGCTTGGCAAGGGCGCCGGTATCGTTGCCGTGACCTACGGCTGCGCCCTCGTCGTCGGCGCCGCGAGCGGCGGGACCGACCCGCTCCGGCCGCTCGCCGGCCTCGGCCGGACGCAGGCGGTCCACGTCGAGGAGAGCCGGACGGTCTCCTCCGTCCCGGCGTTCGAGGCAGCCCTCGCGGCGGCCCGTACCGAGGGCAAGCCGGTGCTCGTCGAGTTCGCCGCCGATTGGTGCACCGTCTGCAAGACGAACGAGCGGACGGTGCTGGCCGATGCCGGCATCCAGGCGAGACTGAAGGCCGTCTCGGTCATCCGCGCCGACGTCACCCGCGACGACGATGCCACCCGTGCCCTGATGCGGCGCTTCGAGGTCGTCGGACCGCCGACCCTCATCCTGATGCGCCCCGACGGCGACGAGGTCCGCGAGGCCCGCACCGAAGGCGAGCTCACGGTCGATGACCTGAAGCGCCGCCTCGCCCTCGTCGGCGCCTGAGCCGCTCCCTTTCGGAAAACCGACTTCCAAGGAGAACACCATGGATCGCAGGACCCTGCTCGCCCTTCTGCCCGCCGTCGCGCTCGCGCCCGCCCTGCTTTCGCTGGCGCCCCCCATCGAGGAGGCTTTCGCCCAGGGCGTCGACCCGAACGCCATCCTCAACGACCCGGAGGTGCCGGTCTCGGGCAATCCAAAGGGTGACCTGACCATCGTCGCCTTCCTCGATTACAATTGCCCCTTCTGCAAGAAGGCCGAGCCCGACCTCACCCGCTTGGTGAAGGCGGACGGGCGCATCCGCCTCGTCCACAAGGACTGGCCGATCCTCGGGGACGCCTCCGTCTACGGCGCCCAGCTCGCCCTCGCGGCGAAGTACCAGGGCCGCTACGACGAAGTGCACCGCGCGCTCATGGCGATCCCAGGTCGCAAGCTTCCCAGGGAGCGGATGCTGGAGGCGGTGGCCGCGTCGGGCGTCGACGTCGCTCGCCTGGAAGAGGACCGGAAGGCGCACCAAGCCGAGATCGCGGCCCTGCTCCAGCGCAACCTCGACCAGGCCGACGCCCTGGGCCTCCAGGGAACGCCGGTCTTCCTGATTGGCCAGCTCAAGGTCGCGGCGGCGCTCGATTACGACGGCTTCAGGCAGGCGGTCGCCCAGGCCCGGGCGCGGGGTCGCTCGTGATGCCGCGGCCCCTCCGCCTTACGACGTTGATCGCGCTCGCCTCGGCGCTCGGCGCCTGCTCGACCTCGCAGGGGGCTCCGGCCCCCGTCGCGGAAGCCCGGCCGCAGATCACCCCGGAGGTCTTGCGCCGGTACGCCGCCGTCACGGACGAACCCTTCCCGGTCGAGGCGGTCGACCCGCGCGACCTCAAGGCTCGCAACGTCCGCCAGTTGGTCGACTACCCGTCGAAGGAGCCGCCCGGCACCCTCGTCGTCGATCCATACAAACGCTTTCTCTTCCTCGTCATGGAGGGCGGCAAGGCGATGCGCTACGCGGTCGGGGTGGGCAAGGCCGGCTTCGAGTTCACCGGCGAGGCGACCGTCGCCCGCAAGGCGTCCTGGCCACGCTGGACGCCGACGCCTGACATGCTCCGGCGTGATCCGGAGCGGAACGGGCGCTGGGCCGGCGGCATGCCGGGCGGCGACAGGAACCCGCTCGGGGCCCGGGCGCTCTACCTGTTCAAGGACGGCAAGGACACGCTGTACCGCATCCACGGCACGACGGAGCCGTGGAGCATCGGCGAGGCGGTGTCCTCGGGATGCATCCGCATGCTGAACCAGGACGTGATCGACCTGCACCGGCGCGTCCCCACCGGCACGAAGGTGGTGGTGCTCGGGGCCCGAGGCACCGTCCACGCCCCACGGCCAAAAGCGCCGGAGACGACGGGCAGCCTCGGGAACGGCGCATCCTCCGAACCGAAGCCGGACGACGGCCTCGATCATGCGGGGCTAGACAACCTATCGCGCAGCGCGTCGGAAGCACCCGAGCCTCCGGCCTACGACAGGAAGGCGGACGATGACGGTCTTTAGCAGCCTGATGATCGCGGTCGTTCTTGCGACCCTGGGCTTAGGGGAGGCCCATGCCGGCTCGGAGGCGCCGGCCGGGTACTATGCCGACCAGAAGGTGGTCTACCATAACGACGGCGGCCCCGACGGAGCCACCTACTTCAAGCGCCTGCTCGGCAACCTGCGCAACCACATCGAGGCCGTGGGCAAGTCTCACGTCGAGATCCGCGTGGTAAGCCACGGCGACGGGGTCGCGCTCTTCCAGTCGGCCGCAAGCGACAGGGAGGTCGCCGCCCGCATCGATGCGCTCAAGGGAATGGGCGTTCGGTTCCTCGTCTGCGCCTATACCCTGCGCGAGCGGAAGATTGACCGTGGAACGCTCTACGGCGTTACCGAGGACGACGTCGTGCCGAGCGGCGCCGCCGAACTGGCGCGGCTGCAGGGCATGGGGTTCGCCTACATCCATCCCTGAGCTGGTCGAACGGGGGAAGATGATCCTCCCGTCGGCATCGACGCCACGCCATCGATGGCGTCCGCCCAAAGGCCAAGGCTTCTGTGCGCCATCGCACCCCCGCAGCGCATCCCAATCCAGGCCGTCGGTTTCACGCTTGCCATTACATTAGATGATGCTAAATAAGAGTCATCTAATGTAATGGTTTGGCAGGGGAGGACGTCTCTTGCAGCCAGCCGGGCATCCCCCGGACCACCGCCTGGGAGCGACCACCATGGATGGCTTCACGCCTGTCAGCGCCCTCGCCGGCGGTGCCTTGATCGGCACCTCCGCGGCCTTGTTCCTGCTCCTCAACGGACGGATCGCCGGCATCAGCGGCATTCTCGGCGGCCTCCTAACCCCGCCGCCTCGCGAGACCGGCTGGCGCGCCGCCTTCGTGGCAGGACTCGTCCTGGCGCCGTTCGCCTACGCCGGCCTGGGTGGCAGCCTGCCGCCGGTGACGGTGGATGCCTCGTTCCCGCTGCTCGCCGTCGCCGGCCTGCTGGTCGGGTTCGGATCGCGCCTCGGTGCCGGCTGCACGAGCGGCCACGGGGTCTGCGGCATCGGCCGTGGCTCGCCCCGCTCCGTGGTCGCCACCGGCACCTTCATGGCCGTCGCCATCCTAACCGTCCTCGTCGTGCGCCATCTCGTCGGAGCCTGAGCCATGGCTAAGACCGCCTCCGCCTTCGCCGTCGGCCTCCTGTTCGGCCTCGGCCTCCTCGTCTCCGGTATGGCCGATCCGGCCAAGGTCCTTGCCTTCCTCGACGTGACCGGGCGCTGGGACCCGAGCCTCGCCTTCGTAATGGCTGGCGCCGTCGCGGTCTCGGCGACGGGCTATCTCGTGGCGCGGCGCCGTGGGCGGCCGTTGCTCGCCTCCCGGCTTGAGATCCCGAACCGGCGCGACCTCGACCCGCGCCTGATCGCCGGCGCCGCGGTGTTCGGTATCGGCTGGGGCCTCGTCGGCCTGTGCCCGGGGCCCGCGCTCACCCTGCTGACGGTAGCACCGGCGCAGGCGGTGACCTTCGTCGTCGCCATGGTCGTCGGGATGCTGGCGTTTCGCCTTCTCCCGGCGGCAGCCCCGAAGCCGGAGGTCCAGGGAGCCGACGCATGACGCCCGGCCTGCTGACATCCGGCCTAGCCGCCGGCTCGGGCGGGGTCGTCGGCGTGATCCTCGGTCTCGTCGGCGGGGGTGGCTCGATCCTGGCCGTCCCGCTCCTGACCTACGTCGTCGGCGTGTCCTCGCCACATGTGGCGATCGGCACCAGCGCCTTGGCGGTCTCGGTCAGCGCGGCCGGCAACCTCGTCCCGCAATGGCGGGCTGGGAACGTGAAGTGGCGATGCGCGGCGGCGTTCTCGGTCGCCGGCGTCCTCGGCGCGCTGGCCGGCTCGGTCGCTGCGAAGGCGGTCGACGGGCAGAGCCTCCTGGCCCTGTTCGGGATCGTGATGCTGGTGGTCGGGAGCCTGATGCTGCGCAAGCGGCGCGGCGACGGCGACCCGGAGGTGCGCCTGACCAAGGCCAACGCCCCGGTACTCCTGCCCTGGCTGCTCGGCATCGGGTTCGCGGTCGGCCTGTTCTCCGGCTTCTTCGGCATCGGCGGGGGATTCCTCATCGTGCCGGGCCTGATGCTGGCGACGTCTATGCCGCTGACGATGGCCATCGGCACCTCGCTTGTGGCGGTCAGCGCCTTCGGGGCGGCGACCGCGGCGAGCTACGCCGCCTCCGGCCTGATCGACTGGCCGTTGGCCGGGCTGTTCATCTCGGGGGGCGTGCTCGGCGGCCTCGCCGGCACGCGCCTCGGCCAGCGGCTCGCCGGGCGCAAGCGCGCCCTGACCGTCACCTTCGCCGGCCTCGTCATCCTGGTCGGTCTCTACGTCGTCGCCCGCGGGGCCCTGCCGCTCCTCGGCTCCAACACCTGAACCTGGAAAAGGAGGCGTTTCATGTCGGACCAGACCATTGAAGCCCTGCGCGGGCATCCCATCGTGACCGGCTTCCATGACGAGCCGACCGGCAGCATCCAGTACGTCGTCGCCGATCCCGGGACGAAGCGCTGCGCCATCATCGACCCGGTGCTCGACTTTGACCCGAAATCCGGCGCGACCGCCACCCGGTCCGCCGACGCCCTGCTCGCCCACATCGAGCGCGAAGGCTACGAACTGGAGTGGATCCTCGACACCCACCCGCACGCCGACCACTTTTCGGCGGCCGGCTACCTGCACGACAAGACCGGCGTCCCGACCGCCGTAGGCGAGAAGGTCGTCGACGTGCAGCGGCTCTGGAAAGGGCTCTACAACCTGCCCGACACGTTCCGGACGGACGGTTCGCAGTGGGACCGGCTGTTCGCTGACGGCGAGCGCTTCCGGATCGGCGACCTCGACGTCGAGGTGCTGTTCACGCCGGGCCACACCCTGGCCTCCATCGCCTATCGGGTCGGCGACGCCGCCTTCATCCACGACACGCTGTTCATGCCCGACAGCGGCTCGGCGCGGGCCGACTTTCCGGGCGGCAGCGCGCACGCGCTCTGGCACAGCATTCAGCGCATCATGGCGCTGCCGGACAAGACGCGGCTGTTCACCGGGCACGATTACCGCCCGGACGGGCGCGAGGCGGCCTGGGAGAGCACGGTGGCCCGGCAGCGGGCCGAAAACCCGCACCTCGTCGAGACCCCGACCGAGGAGGCGTTCGTCCGCATGCGCGAGGCACGCGACCGCGAACTGCCGATGCCCAAGCTCATCCTGCATTCCCTGCAGGTGAACATCCGAGGCGGCCGCCTGCCCGAGCCCGAGACGAACGGCAGGCGTTACCTGAAGATTCCGCTGGACGCCCTCGACGGCGCGGCCTGGGGCGAGTGACGGAGGAAGCTATGACCATGAGAAGCGCAAAGGATTTGGTGGCGGAAGCCAACCGCGAGGTTGAGACCCTGTCGGCCGAGGAGGCGCTCGCACGCCTCGGCCAGCCCGACACGATGCTCGTCGATGTGCGCGAAGGCGAGGAATTGGCCAAGACCGGCAGGATCGCCGGCGCGGTCCATGTGCCGCGGGGCTTCCTAGAGTTCCAGGCCGATCCGGAGAGCCCGACCCATAAGGCCGAGCTCGGCGGCAGGCGCCTGGTTCTCTACTGCGGCTCCGGCAACCGCTCGGCCCTTGCCGCCAAGGCGCTCAACGACATGGGCCTCGGGCCGGTCGCCCATGTAGCCGGGGGCTTCCCGGCACTGGAGAAAGCGGGGGCGACGGTCGAACCGGCCTAGGAGCGGCTTACCTCGTCGATTGCCACTACGAGCGGAAGGAGCGGGAGTCGGAACGGCTGCAGGCGATGGCCGCCGATATCGGGGGCGCGAGGCGCTGACGCCGGGCGTCGGCTCAGTTCGCCCCCTCGTCGGGGATGCTGAGGAGGTGACCGCACGCCTTGCAGTGGACGGCATCCGGCTCGTGCCGCTGCAACCCGCAGGCGGTGCAGGGATAGCGCACCTTATAGGGGCGGAACACCACCTGCGCGAGGCGGAAGAACAGCGTCACGCCGCAGATCATCACGAAGACCGACAGCAGCCGACCCGTCGTCCCGGGCAATGTGATGTCGCCGTAGCCGGTCGTCGTGAGCGACGTCACCGTGAAATAAAGGGCATCGACGGGCGTGCGGATCGCTGGGTTGCCGCCGTGTTGGGTGGCGTAGACTATGCCCGTCATGACGAACACGAACACCACCAGGTTCGTGGCCGCCAGGATCGCGTCCTCGTTGCGGCGGAACAGGTCGCTGTCCTGCCGCAGCCGCTCCAGCAGGTGGTAGGTGCGCAGCAGGCGCAGCGTCCGCAGGATGCGAAGGAAGCCGACGCCCTCGACGACCACCGGCGCGACGAACGAGGCCACCGCCACGAGGTCCGTCCAGGTGCTCAGGTGCCGGAACTCGCGCAGCGGCGCGCGGCTGATGAGGAGGCGGGCGGCGAAATCGGCCAGGACGCAGGCGCCCACCGCCAGGTCGCAGGCGACGATCCACGGCGACAGCGGCAGGAACGAGGTGACGACGACGAAGGCGATGGTCGCCACGTCGAATACGAGCAGGGCGTAGCGGAAGCGGTGCGCTCCCGGCGTGTCGCCTTCGTACAGTTCGCGCAGCGTCGCTTTGGGTGATGTCATCGGGGTCGAGGCGCGAACTTTGAAGGTGGGAGTCCTGCGTAGGCCGGTTCAGTGCCGGGACGGATGGGCCGGGGCGAACCACAGCACCAGCGCCCCGGCGGCCATGCACGCCAGCGAGCCGATCAGCACGCCGACCTTGGTCTCGGCCTCCAGGGCCGGGGCGTTCGCGAAGGCGAGCAGGCCGATGAACAGGCTCATGGTGAAGCCGACGCCGCAGAGGAGCGAGACGCCGTAGACCTGCGGCCAGGTCGCGTGCGCCGGCCGCTGCGCCAACCCGAGCCTCACCGCGGCGAGGACGAGGCCGAACACGCCGACCTGCTTGCCGACGAACAGGCCGAGGGCCACGCCGAGCGTCACCGGGTCGAGCAGCATGCGTGGTGTGATCCCGGCGAGCGACACGCCCGCGTTGGCGAAGCCGAAGACGGGCAGGATGAGGTAGGCTGACCAGGGATGGACCGCGTGCTCTAGGATGTGCAGCGGCGAAGTTGGGTCGTCCGGCTTGCCGACGCTTAGCCGCAACGGGACCGTCAGTGCCAGCAGCACGCCCGCGATGGTCGCGTGGACGCCCGACCTGAGCACGAATACCCACAGCACCACGCCGAGCAACAGGTACGGCCAGAGGCGGGCCACGCCGGCCTTGTTCATCCCGTAGAGGACCGCGAGCGTGAGGGCCGCGCCACCGAGCATCGGAAGCGACAGGTCGGCGGTGTAGAACGCCGCGATGATGAGGACGGCGCCCAGGTCGTCGATGATGGCGAGCGCCGTCAGGAAGACCTTGAGGGAAACCGGCACCCGGGAGCCGAGCAGCGCCAGCACGCCCAGGGCGAAGGCGATGTCGGTGGCGGCGGGGATGGCCCAGCCCCGCAGGGTCTCGGGCGAATTCCAGTTCACGGCGGCGTAGACCAGGGCCGGGGCCGCCATGCCGCCGAGCGCGGCCAGCCCGGGCAGGACGCGGTCGGGCCAAGTGCGCAGGCGCCCGTCGAGCACCTCGCGCTTGATCTCCAGTCCGACGAGCAAGAAGAACACCGCCATCAGCGCGTCGTTGATCCAGTGCAGCACCGAGAGCGGGCCGACGTAGGCCTTCAGCGCGGCGAAGTAGGTGTCCGCCAGCGACGAGTTGGCGATCACCAGGGCGAGCGCGGCGCTCGCCATCAGGACGAGGCCGCCGCCGGCATCGCCGGTCAGGACGTTGCGCAGGGCCGACAGGGGACGGCGGCGAGGCCGCAGAACGATGTGCGAAGGCGACGCCACGGGCACGGGTCTCCGGCGCTGGCGGCCCGACCAGCGCTCGTCCTGCCGGCCCGACCGACGGACCGCGCACCCTGCGCGGGCTATCGCATCGAAGCGGGATAGGGACAACCCGTCCCGCTTCGGATCCCCAGGAGAGGGACGCCGGAACCCGCCATGGTGTCGTGAGAAGGGCGGCAGGTCACGCCCGAGCGGCCTCGGGTCGGGCGGTATGGGCACGGGTCATCGCCTGCGCCCATGCCTCTTCCTAGGTTCAGTGACCGGGGGCGGCCAGCGCAGCCCCCGGCTTGTCATGGGTGCCGAGCCGTTCGACCATCGTGGCCGTGGCCTCGTTCATGCCGATGACGTCGACTGGGATGCCGTGGTGCCGAAACTTGAGCACGACCCGGTCGAGCGCGTTGATGCTGGTGATGTCCCAGAAGTGCGCAGCCGTCAGGTCGAGCACGACGCCCCGGAGGTCCTCCTTGCGAAAGTCGAAGGCGGAGTGGAACGCCTCTGCGGTCGCGAAGAAGATCTGGCCGGTCACCTTGTAGGTGCGCACCGCACGGGCCTCGTCACGCGAGGACGCGACGCCGAAGAACTTGGTGACCTTGTGGGCGAAGAACAGGCCGCTGAGGATCACCCCGAACAGCACGCCCTTGGCGAGGTCGTGGGTGGCCACGACGACCACGACGGTGCCGAGCATGACGAAGCTCGACGACTTCGGATGGGTCACCAGCGTGCGGAAGGACTTCCACTGGAAGGTGTTGATCGAGACCATGATCATGACCGCGACCAGCGCCGCCATGGGAATCTGCGCGACGTAGGGGCCGAGCACGACGATAAGGAACAACAGGAACACGCCGGAGAACAGGGTCGAGAGCCGTTGCCGGCCGCCGGAGGAGACGTTGATCACCGACTGGCCGATCATGGCGCAGCCGGCCATGCCGCCGAGGAGCCCGGAGGCGATGTTGGCGACGCCCTGGCCGGTGCACTCGCGGTTCTTGTTCGAGGTCGTGTCGGTCATCTCGTCGACGATAGCCGCGGTCATCAGGCTTTCCAGGAGCCCGACCATGGTCAGCGTCAGCGACACCGGCAGGATGATGCGCAGGGTCTCCCAGGTGAACGGCACCTGCGGCAGGGCCACCCAGGGCAGCTCGCTCGGCAGCGCGCCCATGTCGCCGACCTTGTGGATGCCGAGGCCGAGGTACATCGAGACCCCGGTCAGCAGGACGATGGTGACCAACGGCGAGGGCACCGCCTTGGTGAGGTACGGCAGGCCGTAGATGATGCAGAGGCCGACCGCCGTCATCAGGTAGACGGTGGTGCCCTGGCCGATGAGTTCCGGCATCTGCGCCAGGAAGATCAGGATGGCCAGGGCGTTGACGAACCCGGTCACGACCGAGCGCGAGACGAACCGCATGAGGTTGCCGAGCTGGAGCGCGCCGGCGGCGATCTGGAGAAGGCCGGTGAGGATGGTGGCGGCGAACAGGTAGCCGACGCCATGGTCCTTCACGAGGCCGACCATCAGGAGCGCCATGGCGCCGGTCGCGGCGGAGATCATGGCGGGCCTGCCGCCCGCGAAGGCGGTGACGACGGCGATGCAGAAGGAGGCGTAGAGGCCGACCTTCGGATCGACGCCGGCGATGATGGAGAAGGCGATGGCCTCCGGGATGAGGGCGAGGGCCACGACGGCGCCCGCCAGCAACTCGCGCGTGACGTTCGGAGCCCACTCGCTCCGTAGGTGGACGAGATCCATTGTTGTGAAAGGCTTTCCTTGTCCCAGGCGCGTTCGGTACGTCGCATGGGGCGCGCAACAGGGCCGGTCGGCCTCCTCGGAGGTCCGCAACTCAGCACCACAATTTGCGTTGTCCGGCGGATCGGCGGCCGGAAGAGCCACCCGGGCTTTCACCGGGTCCGGTCTTGTGGGACGAACATAACCCGAGAGTTCGCTGCGGCGCAATACGGCAGGTACGTTCGATTGGCGACCTGGGCTTCGGAGGACTCTGGGTTCCCGTCAGAGGTCGATGGCACCGAGAGCCGCTCCGATGGCGAGAAGGCCACCAGGCACGGCTGCGAAGATCGCGCGTGCCCGGACCCAGGCACCACCCTCGTTGTCGTTACAAGCCGTCGGTGGCGTGCAGGGTCGACGCCGCCACTTGCGGGTCGAGCAGGGTGCTTCCCGGAAGCTCGGCGTGGGCGGGCTATCGGACTGGTGGCGACACGACATAGGCGAACCGCGGCGGTGTTGCTGCCTTCCTGCGGGACGGCTCCGGGATACTACAAGGCTCGCCGCTCACCGCCAGTACGTCTTGGTACCAATCGGCCCTGGCGACGACCGACAGGAAGCGCTTGGCACCCTGGCTGGGCATCCGCGCGCGTCATCCGGCCCGGCGGGCGTAGCGTCCCTCGTCGCGAGGCTCGAAGTAGCGCCCGAACGACACCCGCACGTCCATCTTCTTCTTGAGCGTGCCCGGCGTCAGGGGCTCCTTGTGCAGCGCGGCGCCGCGGTGGGTCACAGCCCTGAGCTCGGGCAGGATCTCGACAGGCGTCAGGGGCCCCCGCTCGAATAGGAGCTCGGCTATCTCCTGCATGACGCGGTCCCAGAGTTCCTCGGCGTGGAAGCGGTCGAGCTGGTACTCGACCTCAGCGAGGCGCACCTGGACGCGCCCGGCCTCGTCCTCAGCAGCCTTGGCCGGGGTGGCGAGCGCGCCGTTCCCAGCCTGAAGATTTGTAGCCTTCTGGCCCGACCATTCCGTTCAGAGGCCGCTTGCGAGCGAAGAGCTGCCATTCCAGCGGTTGTTGCAGAAGGTCTGCTTGTGGCGCGAAGCCGTCGTTCAGCGGGCAGATGCTCAACAGCACTTTTCCATCCTCGACGGCCATTCACATGGTCAAGCTGTTTGGTTTCCGACCTCAGCGGCGCAGGTTGTGCCAACTGCGCTTCGATGCGATAGGCCGCGCGAGGGTGCGCGGTCCGTCGGTCGGACCGGCAGGACGAGCGCTGGTCGGGCCGCCAGCGCCGGAGACCTGTGCCCGTGTCGTCCTCCCCCCATGCAGTTCCGCGGCCTCGTCGCCGTCCCATGTCGGCCCTGCGCGACACGCTCGTCAGCGAGGCCGGCGGCGGCCTCGTCCTGATGGCCTCCGCGGCGCTCGCGCTCGTGGTGGCTAACTCGCCGCTCGCCGACACCTACTTCGCCGCGCTCAAGGCCTATCTCGGCCCGCTCTCGGTCCTGCACTGGATCAATGATGCCCTGATGGCGGTGTTCTTCCTGCTCGTCGGGCTGGAGATCAAGCGCGAGATGCTGGACGGCCGCCTGCGGACCTGGCCCGACCGGGTGCTGCCGGGGCTGGCCGCGGCGGGGGGCATGGCCGCCCCGGCCCTCGTCTACGCCGCCGTGAACTGGTCCTCGCCCGAGACGCTGCGGGGCTGGGCGATCCCGGCCGCCACCGACATCGCCTTCGCGCTCGGCGTGCTGGCGCTGCTGGGGTCGCGGGTGCCGGTGTCGCTGAAGGTGTTCCTGACGGCCCTCGCCATCCTCGACGACCTCGGCGCGGTGCTCATCATCGCGGTGTTCTACACCGCCGACCTGTCGCTTCCGATGCTGGGCGGGGCCGCCCTGGTCCTCGCCGTGCTCTACGGGTTGAACAAGGCCGGGGTGGCACGGCTCTGGCCCTACCTCCTGCTCGGCGTCATGCTTTGGGTCCTCGTACTCAAATCGGGGGTTCACGCCACCGTCGCCGGCGTGCTGTTGGCGATGACGGTGCCGTTGCGGCTGAGCGTCGGCAAGCCAGACGACCCGACCTCGCCGCTCCACATCCTCGAACACGCGGTCCAGCCGTCGTCGGCCTACCTGATCCTGCCGGTGTTCGGCTTCGCCAACGCGGGCGTGTCGCTGGCCGGGTTCACCCCGCACATGCTGCTCGATCCGGTGACGCTCGGCGTGGCGCTCGGCCTGTTCGTCGGCAAGCAGGCCGGCGTGTTCGGGCTCGTGCTGGCCGCGGTGAGGCTCGGGCTGGCGCAGCGCCCGGCCCACGCGACCTGGGCGCAGGTCTACGGCGTCTCGCTTCTCTGCGGAGTCGGCTTCACCATGAGCCTGTTCATCGGCCTGCTCGCCTTCGCGGACGCCCCGGCCCTGGAGGCCGAGGTCAAGATCGGCGTGCTCGCCGGCTCGGTCGCCTGCATGGTGGCCGGGGCGCTCGTCCTTCTGGTTGCCGCCCCGAGGGAACAACGCGGGCGGCGGGACCTTGCCTGAGCCGGAACGGGTTCGCGAAGCTGGCCGGGTGACCATCGGTCCCCGGCGTCTGGACAGCAGGGGAAAGGGTCGCCGGTGAGGGCGAGGATACGGGCCTGGATCGAGTTCCTGGGCGACCAGTTCTGGCTACGGCCGGCCCTGGTCGTGCTGGCCTGCATCGGCTTGGCGCAGGCGGCCGTGTGGCTGGAGACGGCGCACATCGCCGGCTACGACCCATCCTCCCCGGACGCGAACTGGGGCTGGGCCGGGGGTGCCGAGGGCGCGCGGGCGCTGCTCAGCGCGGTGGCCTCCTCCACCATCGGGGTGGCGGGCACCACCTTCTCCATCACCATCGCCGCGCTGACGCTGGCCTCGAACCAGATGGGGCCGCGGCTGCTGCGCAACTTCGTGCGCGACGCCCGCAACCAGCTCGTGCTCGGCATCTTCCTCGGCACCTTCGCCTACGCGCTGATGGTTCTGCGCACGGTGCGCACCGTCGAGGAGGACACCTTCGTCCCGCACCTCGCCGTCTCGGGTGCCGTGCTGCTCGCGCTGGTCTCTCTCGGGACGCTGGTTTGGTTCGTCCACCACGTCGCCATCAGCATCAACGTCGAGACGGTGGTCGACGCCGTCCACCGCGACCTCTGCGCGGCGGTCGAGGCACGGACCCGCGACGAGGCCGACGTCCAGCCGCCGGCGACGGCACCGAACGGCGCCCCGGTTGCGCCGGCGGCGGGGGGCTACCTGCAGGCGGTCGACACGGAGAGCCTCGCCAACTGGGCGCACGAACGGCGCGTCGTCCTTGCCCTGAGGGTCCGGCCGGGCGACTTCGTGCCGAGGGGATTCCCGGTCGCCTTCCTCTCCGCGGGCTTCGAGGACGCTGCCGAGGCGGTCGCCCGGTCGCTCACCTTCGGGCGGCGCCCTGCTGCGCTTCAGGACCTGGAATACTCGGTGCGGCAGCTCGTCGAGATCGCGGTGCGGGCGCTTTCGCCCGGCATCAACGACCCGATGACGGCGGGCAGTGTGCTGGACCACCTGGGCGACGCCCTGTGCCGGATCGCGCCCCGCCATCTGCCGACGGGGGCCGTAGCCCGCGAAGGCCGTGTCGTGCTCGTCCACCCGGTGACGGACTACGATGGCCTGTGCGACGCGATGTTCCACATGATCCGCCAGAACGCCGCCGGCTCGGTCCACGTGCTCGCCCGGATGCTGGACGTGTTGGCCCGCGCCGCGGAGGTCGAGCGGCTGACCTCGCGGCTGTCCGAGCTCGGGCGCCATGCCGACCTCGTCCTGGCCGCCGCGCGGCGCGACGTCGCCGACCCGAACGACCTCGCCGACCTGGAGGAACGGCACGCTCGCTTCGTCCAAGTGCGGACCGGAGCGGGCCGATCCGTCGGGTGAACCGCCGCCGCACGCTAGGTCGATGAAACCGGAGTGCTTGCGGGGTCGACCCGTTGGGATCAAGCGGCGGCCGTACAAGTTGAGCGAAGGACCGCGCCTGACGAGGATTCGATGATCGACAAGCCGAAATATGGTTCGACCCTGGCACGCTCGCTCGTAATCATTCCGTTGATGGGCTTCGCAGGCGGCTTGGTGCCGCAACCGGCTGCTGCGCGGGACGGGGGACCGGTGGATCGCGCGCGGGCACTCACGAAGGACCGCAGCCTCCCCAAGGCAAAGCCCGGCGCGGTCGGGACGCCTCCGATCATCACGAGGAGGGGCTCCTCGGTCCCGGGTACGCCCGCCCCGTCGAAGGCGCGCGACGCCAGGAGCCGTTGATCGCCGGGGAGCGGTCTGCGGCAGGTCCGTTCGGCCCGTGGCGCGCGCGGCGGGGTGAGAGGGACGGCGCTACCGCAAGGCCAAGGCGTCGAACCAGCCGTGCGCCGCGCCGTAGCGGATGATCTCGGCGCGCGTCCGCAACCCAAGCTTTTCGGCGGCCCGCGCCTTATAGGTCTCGACCGACTTCACGCTGACGTCGATGCGCCGGGCGATCTCCTTGTTGCTGAAGCCTTGCGCGATCAGCCGGAGGGTCTCGGCCTCGCGCGGGCTCAGCGGCTCGCGCCCTTCCGCTGCGCCCGGGCGCCCGTCCGAGCCGGAGGTTTCCGCCAGGGCGTGGCCGGCGATGGACGGGTCGAGGAAGACGCCGCCCGAGGCCACGGCCCGGACCGCCCGGAGCAGGTCGTCCGCCGCCGAGCGCTTGAGGAGGTAGCCGCGCGCGCCGGCCCTCATCAGCGGCTGCACGTAGGCCGCGTCCTCGTGGACGGTCAGCACCAGCACCCGGGTGCCGGGGCATTCGCCCGTCACCCGCTCCGTCAGTTCGAGGCCGTTCAGGCCGGGCATCGAGACGTCGATCACGGCGACGTCGGGCGCGACGGCGCGGATCATCGGCAGCGCCTCGCCGCCGTCGGTGGCCTCGCCGACGAGCTCAACCTCGGGGTCGGCGTTGAGCAAGGTCCGGATGCCCGCGAGGACGACCGGATGGTCGTCGGCCAGGACGACGCGGATACGGTCCATGCTGGTCCCTCTCGTGGGTCAGGCAGCGGGTGCCACCGGGATGCGGACGAACAGCGTGGTGCCGACGCCCGGGGTTGCCTCCAGCGTGAGCGTGCCGTTCAGGAGGGTCAAACGCTCGCGGATGCCCGAGAGACCCAACCGCGGTTCGGTCGGCGTGCGCCCCAAGGACGGGGCAGAGCTTGAGCCAGGTTCGAAGCCGACGCCGTCGTCCTCGATGATGACCTGGACCTCGTCCGGGCGACGGTCGACGCAGACGCTGACGGTGGCCGCGCGAGCGTGCTTGAGGACGTTGGTGAGCGCCTCCTGCACGATCCGGTAGACTGCGCTCTCGACGGCCGCCGGAAGGCGGGCGGCCTCTCCGACGAACTCCAGGTCGGACCGGACGCCGTGGCGCTGGCCCCACTCGCGCAGCAGCGTCGCCAGCGCCTCGCGCAGCCCCAGGTCGTCCAGGGCGGTCGGGCGCAGATCGACGGCGGCGCGGTGGATGTCGCGCCCGACCTCGCCGGCGAGGCGCTGCAGCCATTGGATCTGCCGTCCGGCCTCGGCCGAGCCCCCCTGCGCGTCGAGCAGCCGTTCCAGCCCCTTGAGGCCGAGCGACAGGCCGGTCACCGTCTGCCCGACCTGATCGTGCAGCTCGCGGGCGATCCGGCGCTGCTCGTTCTCCTGCGCCTCGCCGAGGCGGCGCAGCAGGTCGAGCCGCTCCGCCTCCGCGCGCTTGCGCGGCTCGATGTCCGAGACCACGCCGTAGACGAGCACGGCTGGGTCCTCGTTCTGAAGCCGGGGCGCTCGCCCGGTCAGGCGCACCCAGCGCGACGCCGAATTCGCCCGGAAAACCCGGAACTCCACGTCGAGAGGCACACCCTCGCCGAGGCTTCGCCGCACCTCCGCCGCCATCCGCTCCCGGTCGCCGGCATCGACCGCCCGGAAGGCGATGTCGGCATCCGCGGTCATCTCACGCCCCTCCGGCACCTCCGCTTCCCAACCCAGGAGCTCGGCAGCGCGTCGGGAGGCGGTCACGGTCTCCTCGGCTGTATCCCATCGCAGGGTGCCGAGCTCCGCGGCCTCGGCGGCGACGGCGCCCTGCTCCTCGCTCGACCGCAGCGCCAGGGCGAAGCGCGCCCGCTCGCCCGCCCGGCGTTGGGCCATGTCGCGGCCGACCAAGCCGACCAGCGCGAGGCCGAGGCCGATGCTGAGTACGCTTCCGCCGGCCAGCACGAGGTAGGAGCGCGAGACCGGTGCGTTCAGCGTGGCGACCGGCATGCCGAAATGCACCGACCAGCCGCCGGTGTCCTTCAGGGTGCGGTAGACGACCTCGACGTCCGGCCCCTCCAGCGTCGATCCCGTGTAGAACCCCTGAGGCGCCCGCCGGATGGCAGCCAGCAGGGCGGCGCCGGCCGGGTGGCCGAGTTCCTCCGCCTCGGCCCGGGTGCGGGCGATGGTGTTGCCCGCCGCATCGACGATGGTCCCGACCCAGCCCTCCGGCGCGCCCGCGTCCCGAAGGATCGAGCTGACCGCGTTCGTGGCGAGGCCGACCGAGAGGACGTAGCGGAGCGTTCCGTCCCGGACGACCGGCACCCGCAGCGCGACGAGGCGCTTGCCCGAGATCGGCCCGAGCGGCCCGATCCCGCCGACCACCGGCCGCCCCGTCCGCACCACCGCATCGAAGCTCGCGCGGTCGGCGGTGGGTCCGAGTTCGTCGTCGAGGGAGCGGAGCAGGTTGACGACCTGGACGCCGTCGGGACCGGCGAGCTCGACGGTCTCCCAGAGCGGGTGCTCCAACCTCAGTCGCTCGGCCTCGGCGTAGAAGGCGGCGAGGTCCGGCCGGTCGAGGCTCGCCGAGGCGGCCTCGGCTCTGAGGACCGCGACCTGCGTCGCGATGTCGGAGGCGACGCGCTCGGCCACCCGGGCGGCACTTGCCACGGCGGCGCTCCGGGTCAGTCCACGCTGCTGCTGCGCCATGAGCGTCGCCACCCAGCCGCTGAGCAGCAGCACGGGAATGGCGGCCGCCACCGCGAGCGCGACGAAGGTCCGTCCGTTGCCGCGATGGATCTCGGGCCGGCCGGCATCGCCGTTTTCACGTCCGGCGGTCATGCGGGGGTAACCGATCAGGGAGGGGCGTTGCGGACGAACCCGCCGGGAAAACCGGCCGAGCCATACTCCCTACCACATGGTCGGCCGAGACCACGCCGTCCTCGAAAGGCACGCCGACCATGCCGTCATCGGTCAGCACGCGCGGGTCGGTCACCGCCTGCTCGTCGCCGAGGAGGCGACGTCCCGACGCGATCACCTGCAGGACTTGACGGTCGCCCCCGGCGGCGGCGTTCCGCTCCAGGTCCCGCAGCCGCCCGATCAGGTTCGGCGGCGCGGTCGCACTGTCCTGCAGGCCGGCCTCGACCAGGGCGGTGACCACCCGTTCCAGGCGCCCGAAGGTCCGGCCCTCGAACGAGTGGGGTCGTTTCCGTCCCATCGTCCCTCCGTCGCCTTCCCGACGGTCCTCAAGCTTTGCTCTAGGGCCAGGGGAGCCTAGGGTGGAGGGGAAGGTCCGCGACCTAGACCAAGGTCGGCTCAACCGCCCCGTTGCGGGTCGCGGGGCTGCGGGCCGTCACGGCCGGATGCGGAACCCGCTCGGCGAAGTCCCAGGTCGATCCGTCGTAACCCTCGTACCAGGCCCGACGCTCGCGGGAGTCGGCCGGATGGGGGCAAGCATCCCGCGGGCGCCCGAGGGCCCGGGCGCGGGAACCCTGCATGATGACGTCCATGAGCATCGCCACTCTCTCCACCGCATCGACGTTTACGAAGCGGCTTCGAGTAGGGCCCGGACCTCGGCGGGCGACAAGCGGTTTCGCCTGGCGTCACCGTTCTCACCGACACCTGTCAGGTTCATCCCGACACCGCCCGGGTGCTGGAATGCTTGGGCGTGGCCCCGCGGACACGGGACCACGCGCCGGGGGTCAGGAGTTCTTGTTGTACTTGAACTCGGGCGCGTTCTTCAGCGCGTCCTTGTCGGTGTCGACCATCGCCTTGAGCTTGCCGTCCGCCTTGTGCAGGAAGATCGACGAGGGGTCGACCAGCACGTAGCGCTCGCCCATGCCCAGGAAGCCGCCGACGCTGACGACGACGCCGGTGACCGTCTTGCCGTTGTCGATGACGAGATCCTCGACCTCGCCGATGGTCTCGTTCTTGTTGTTGTAGAGGTTCTTGCCGACGAGCCTCGACGAGGTCACCTCGGCCGGCTTGGCGGTGACGAACTTGATCTTGGCGGTCGCGGTGTCGGCCATGGTCATGCCGCCCATGCCCCCGGCCGTCGTCGGCATCGCGGTGCCGGCCGGCGGCGTCTTCATCTGGTTGGTTTGGGCGTCGGCGGGCGGCTGCGCAGCCTTGTCCTGGGCGAGCGCGGGGCCGGCGAGCAGGGCACCGGCGACGAGGGTGGTCGTGAGAAGCGTCTTCATGGGTTCACCTCGGTCGTGTCGGGATGGTGTCCCTGGCGGAAGGAGCCGCCAGGGTGCAGGTGGTCATGTCCGCGAAACGGAGGAACTCAGTAGCCGCAGCCGTAGTAGGGGCGGCGAACGCCGTAGCCGTACCCGTATCCGACCGGGGCATAGCCGTAGCCGCCGTATCCCCCGTAGTAGGCCGGCCGGACCGCCGTTGCGGCGAGGCCGAGCCCGAGGCCGGCAGCCAAGCCGAGGCCGGGATAGCCGCGGCGGTAGCCGTAGCGTCGCCCGTAGCCGTACCGCGGACCTCCGAAGCCGACGCGACGGTACCCGCCGAAGCCGCGGCGATAGCCCCGGAAGCCGACCGACCGGTATCCCCGGAAGCCGTGGCGGACGCCCCGGAAGCCGCCGTGGTGCCCGGCGAAGCCGCCATGGTGAAAGCCATGGCCCCTGCCGAAGGGCCGCGCCTCGCTCGACGGCGAGAACAGCATCAGGCTCGATACGGCCGCGAGGGCCAGTGCGAGACGTCTCATCGGGTTTCAACTCCGTGATGGTGGTGGCTGACCCTTGCGGGCCACGACCGTGACGGGTTCGACGGGGTGGCCGGTTTGCCGGCCGCGGGCCGGACGTTCCTGCGCCGGACCGCCGGGGACGCTCGGGCTCAGCGCCCCTCTCTTCCCGCTCACCGGGTGATCTGTGGCACTAGGGATGGGCGCGCAGTCGGAGAAGACCGCATTCCTGTCGGGACAAACCTGACACGCCCCTGGGCACCGCCTCGGGGTCGGCTTGCGCGGCCGGTTTGGTTCACGAAAGCTTAGACCGTAGCCGCTGACCCTGCCGCCATCGTGCGGGCGGCGGTGTCCGGCCCGCCCCGCTCACAGGGACGAGGGAGAGACATGAGGACGGCCATCGTTCGGAAGGCTCGGCTCGTTTGGGCGAGGCGGGCGGCCTCAGGAAGCACGGTCGGCACGGGTGATGCCCAGGTGCCGGTGGTCCCGGCGGACGGGTCCATTGAGGATTGGGCACGCCTCGGCGGCGGGTTGGCATCGGCCGATGCCGATCTCCGGTGCGTCCTTGGCGGCACTGCCACGGGCGACCGCGGCACCCGATATCTCGGTCATGTCGTGTCGCCATCGCCATGACGCCGGATCGGGCCCGTCGGTCCTGCAAGCCCCGTCGTCCTGCCGACGGTGGCGGCGCTGGCCGAGCGAGTTGCCGGGTCCGGCCAACGACAACAGGGACGGCGCCACCCCGTGGCCGCTGTGGGCCGCGCTCGGGATCGCGGTGGGTCTGGTCCTGCTCGTCGGCCTGGCCGGTATCCTCGCGTCCTGAAGCCGGTCGCTCGCGAGCGCTGGCGGTCCACCCGGATTCGCATGCCCCGGAGCGAACCGGGCGAAGGAGACCCAACATGTCCCGTTCCATGTTCCGCAAGGGCCGCTGGCGGCACCTCGCCTTCGGGCCACGCCCAGCGGCGCCGCGCGCGTCCGATGTGGTCTTGGCCGTCGTCGCGACGTCCTTGCTCGCGGGTCTCTGCCTGCTGGCGGTGGCCAATGTCGCCGGCGACTTGGCAGGCTGACCGTCACGGGTTTCAGCGGCCCTCCCGGGCGGAGCCGGCGGACGCGGCACCGCCGCCCGTGCCCGATCCGAAGGTTCGCGGGTTGTCCCGCGAATGGGACCGCTGGCGAAAAGGAGCCGATCTATGCTCGACACCACCCGCAGGGCCATCGTCTACCGCATGGTTATGGAGAAGCACGTCTGCCCCTACGGCCTGAAAACGAAGGACCTCCTCGAACGCGAAGGGTTCACCGTCGACGACCACTGGCTGACGACGCGCGAGGAGACCGACACCTTCAAGGCCGAGCACGGCGTGAAGACCACGCCGCAAACCTTCATCGGCGGACAGCGCATCGGAGGCTACGACGACCTGCGGCGCCACCTCGGCAAGGAGGTCAAGGACCCCGACGCGACGAGCTACACGCCCGTCGTCGCCGTGTTCGCGATGACCGCCTTGATGGCGCTGGCCGCGAGCTACGCGGCCTACGGGACGCCGCTGACAATGAGGGCGGGCGAATGGTTCATCGCCTTCAGCATGTGCGTGCTGGCCATCCTCAAGCTGCAGGACGTCGAGACCTTCTCCTCGATGTTCCTAGGCTACGACCTGCTCGCCCGGCGCTGGGTCCGCTACGCCTACGCCTACCCGTTCTGCGAGGCGCTGGCCGGCGTGCTGATGGTGGCGGGCGCCTTGAACTGGCTGTCGATCCCGGTGGCCCTGTTCATCGGCACGGTCGGCGCCGTCTCGGTGGTCAAGGCGGTCTACGTCGACAAGCGCGAGATCAAGTGCGCCTGCGTCGGCGGCTCGGGAAGCGTTCCGCTCGGCTTCGTGTCGCTGACCGAGAACCTGATGATGGTCGGCATGGCGGTCTGGATGTTGGTCGCGCACGCCTGAGCGGGCCGTACGCGCAACAGCACGGGGTCCAACATCGGGAGGCCGATCAGGTGCCGTAGGGCAGTCTGGACGCGGCCGGTCGAGGGAATCGGCGCCGTGCCCGGCGCCGCGGTCAGGCCCGGCCCGGGGCCAGCCTGTGCCGCCGCCGTCCCGCCGCCTTGCGAAGCACGCGGGACAGTTCCTCGATGGAGTAGGGCTTGTGCATGAACTCGAAGCCGGACGTCCCCTTCCGCGCGAGGACGTGGCTGTAGCCGGAGGCGAGCACCACCGGCAGGTCCGGGTACCGGCGCCCGATCTCCCGGGCGAGGTCGATGCCGTCCATGCCCGGCATCACGACGTCCGAGAAGACGACGTCGAACGCGGCGTCCGCCTCGGCGAGCCGGGCGAGCGCGTCATCGCCGTTCCGCGCCCAGACGGTGCGGTAGCCGAGCTCGGCCAGCGCCTCGGTGGAGAACGCCCCGACCTCCTCGTTGTCCTCGACGACCAGGACGACGGCGCCATGGCCGTTCACGACCGGCTCCGCCGCCGCGGCTGGCGCCTGCGCGGGAGGAGATAGCCGACCTCCTCGCTGACAGGGGTCCCCTGACGCCGTCGGAGATCCTGCCGCGACTCGGGGCTGTGACGGTCCGCAACGCCACCCTGCACAAGGAGCCGCTCGCGCTGGGCACGCTCAAGAAGAAGATGACGTCCGCATCTTCCACGGTCGCTACTTCGAACCACGAGACGAGGGCCGCTACGCCCGGCGCGCAATCAGCGTCTCGTCGTGCTCCTCGATGGAGGCGAACGGGCGGCGGGTCGCCATCCGTTCGTCGAGGATGGCCCTGTGGCCGAAGTGGTGGTCGCTCGACCAAATGATTCTTGATGGCATCTGAGCCTCGCGGTTTGCGGAGGCTCGTCACGCGGCGGCACTCCGCCGATCAGTCGGTAGGGTGCTCGCCCGCGTGTTTCATGGCTGCGTCTCCTGGGGGATGGTGAACCTGTCCCCGTCCGGATGCCCGCGCAAGGCCCGCGCGCGGGGACCCACGGTTGGCGGGGAACGTCCTCCCGCCGCGTCGTCCCGGACATCTTGCGAAGGGGCGACATCGGCGCGGGACGCCTGTCCTTCGTCAGCGGCGAGCGTTCCGCGCCGGGCGGATGCCGGGCATCGCGTCGGGCTCGAAGGTGAACTCGATGCCACCTGTCTCCAGCGCCGCCCGTATGGCCGCGAGGTTGTCCGGGCGCGGGACGTTCGGCCGTGTGTCGGTTTCTAGCCGCTGGATCGTCGAGGCTGAGACGCCCGAGCGTCGCGCCAGCTCGCCGGCGGACCAGTTGAGCATACTGCGGGCGCCGCGCACCTGGGCGGCGGTGATCTCCCGGTCGGAATTGTCGGTCGCAGGCGCCACGGGGGACGGCGCGGGCGGCGTGGCCGGAAGGTAGCGGTTGCGGCCGGGCACGGTCAGGCAGACCCCGACCCATTCGCGGATCTCGCCGTCGGGGTCGAGGATGGGGATGCCGCGGGCGTTGTACCAGCGGTAGACGCCGTCCGCGCACAGGACGCGGTAATCCGTGTTATAGGACGCCTGGTGCGCGACGGCCGTGGCCCAGGCGGCCTCGACCCGGCCGCGGTCGTCCGGATGGATGGCGTCGATCCAGCCCCGCCCCTGCACGTCCTCGTGCGACTGCCCCGTCAGCGTGAGCCACTGGGGCATGTCGAGGGCCTGGCCGTCCGGGCTGACCGTCCAGACCACCGCCGCGGTGGCCTCGATCAGGGCGGCGAGGCGGGCCTGGCCGGTAAGGTCCGAGCGCTGGTTCATGTGGCGCAGCGTGACGTCGCGCGCGATGCCGACGGCGCCGAAGGCCGCGGTCCCGTCGAAGCGCGGGTTGGCCGCCCGCAACTCGATCCAGGCGCAGGACCCGTCGCCGCGGGGGGAGCGCACCTCGCACTCCGCCGAAAGACCGTTGCGGAGGGACGCCTCCATCTCGCGGAACGACGTCCGGTCCCCGGGATGGACCGCGGAGGCGAGATCCTCCCAAGCATGGTCGCGCCCGTCGGCGAGGCCGAAGAGCGCGTTGAAGGCGGACGACCCCCGCACCCGGTGCCCGTCCGGACCCAGCACCCAGACGCCGACCCAACCGGCGTCCTCGACGAGCGACGCCACCTCGCAGGGTGGCCAGCCCGGGCGCTGGCGGTTCTCCCTGGACGCCCCGTTCCTGGCGGTCATCGTCCCGTCTCCCTTCACGGGAGCCATCGCGGCTTCTCCTCGAATACGCCGTGACGGATTTTTACTCACGAACGCAGCGGATTGCAAGCCTGGGACAGGGCCTTGGGTTGGTAAAATTTACCCACTTGCGGGCATTATGGTGTCGATATAGTCATATCGCTGTCATGAGGGTAGCTACTCCGCCGCCAAGTGAGCATCGTAACGCAAATTACGTCAAACATGAGCGCCGGACGGGCCGTGCCGTCCGTGAACTCTCAGCGAGGACGGACCCCATGGCCGAACGGAACGTCGCGGTTGAACACTGCCCTCCCCGTATCGACGTGTCGGCCTGCGACCGCGAGCCGATCCATGCCCTGGGCTCGGTCCAGCCCTTCGGCTTCCTGCTCGCCCTGTCGAGCGACTGGATCGTCTCCCACGCGTCCGGGAGCCTGGAGGACCATGTCGGGCGGTCCCCCGTCGATGTGCTCGGCATGCCGGCCAACGAGATCCTGGGCGTCGAGGCGCTCCACGTCCTGCGCGGCAGGCTCCAGACCCTTCGCGGACCCGACCAGGTCGAGCGCGTCTTCGGTCTCGACCTCCTCGGCGGCGGGGTGCGGTTCGACATCGCCCTGCACCGCGGTGGCGAGGGCTTCCTGGTCGAGGCGGAGCCGCACATCGCTGAGGAACTCGATACGGGCGAGCTCGTGCGCACCCTGTTCGCCCGCCTCCAGCGGACCGACGGCATCGACGCCTACCATCGCGAGGCGGTCCGGCAGATGCGCGTGTTGACCGGCTTCGACCGCGCCATGGTGTACCGCTTCGCGGAGGACGGCTCGGGGGAGGTCGTCGCCGAGTCGGCGCGGGCGGGCCTGGAGAGCTACCTCGGGCTGCGCTACCCGGCCTCGGACATCCCGCAGCAGGCGCGCCGGCTCTACGAGCGCAATCCCATCCGCCTCATCGCCGACGTGGACGCCGAGGTCTCGCCCGTGCATCCGACGCTCGACCCGCACGGGCGCCCCCTGGATCTCTCGCTCGCCGCCCTGCGGGCCGTCTCGCCCGTCCACATCGAGTACCTCAGGAACATGGGCGTGGCGGCGTCGATGTCGGTGTCGATCCTGCGCGACGGCAGGCTGTGGGGGCTGCTCGCCTGCCACCATGGCGAGCCGCGCCACCTGTCGATGGCGCGGCGTTCCGCGTCCGAGCTGTTCGGCCAGATGTACTCGTGGGCCCTGGAGGGACGGGAGCGGGAGGCCGAGCGCGCCGCCGACGCGCGTGCGCGCGACCTGCACAACCGGCTCATGGGCGCCATCGCCTCGCGCGACGCGTCCGTCGCCGACTTCGAGGATTATCTCGGCGAGATGAGGGGGGTCGTGGCGTGCGACGGCATCGCCCTGTGCGTCGAGGGGCGCGTGGCCTGCGAGGGCGTCACGCCCGACGTGCGGGACCTGCCCGGCCTGACGCGCTTCCTCAACCGCACGGCGACGAGCCGGGTCTACGCCACGCACGCCTTGGGCGGAGCCTACGAGCCGGCGGCGGCCTTCGCCGACCGGGCCTCCGGCATCCTCGCCATCCCGGTCTCCCGCGAGCCGCGGGACTACCTGCTGTTCTTCCGGCGCGAGGTCGCGCGGACCGTGACCTGGGCGGGCAAGCCGGAGAAGGTGCTGACCCTGTCCGACGACGGTTGGCGCCTGTCGCCGCGCAAGAGCTTCGCCGCCTGGGAGGAAAGGGTGCGCGGGACCGCCACGCCCTGGGGCGCGTCCGACCTGCGCGTCGCCGAGGCGCTCCGGGTGACGCTGCTCGAAGTCGTGCTGCGCCTGACCGACAGCTCGGAGAAGGAGCGGAGGTCGGCGCAGGAGCGGCAGGAGGTGCTGATCGCGGAACTGAACCACCGCGTCCGCAACATCCTCAACCTCATCCGCGGCGTGGTCGGCCAGAGCAGGGGGCAGGCGACGACGGCGGAGGAGTTCGCCGCGGTGGTCGGGGGACGCATCCAGGCGCTTGCCCGGGCGCACGACCAGATCACCGCGATGAACTGGACGCCGGGCTCGCTCAGGGACCTGATCAGGCTCGAAGCGGAGGCCTACCTCTCCGACAAGGCCTGCCGCGTACATGTCGCCGGGGAGGACGTCCTCCTCGAACCCCAGGCGATGTCGACGATGGCGCTGGTCATCCACGAGATGACGACGAACTCGGCCAAGTACGGCGCGCTGGCCGACAGCCGGGGGCGGGTCGACGTGTCCCTGGCGCGGACGGGTGACGGGGCCCTCGTCATGGACTGGGCCGAGGCCGGGGGCCCGCCGGTCCGGCCCCCGACGCGGCGCGGCTTCGGCAGCGTCATCGTCGAGCGTTCGGTTCCCTACGAGCTCAAGGGCGAGGCGGGAATCCGCTACGAGCCCGGCGGCGTCGAGGCGCGCTTCGTCGTGCCCGCGGCGTTCGTCCATGAGGCGCCGGCCGCGCTGGCCGTGCCGGAGGCGGCCAACGCCAACGAGGACATCGAGGCGGCGGGCCTCGTCCTGCGCGGAACCGTCCTGTTGGTCGAGGACAACATGATCATCGCCCTCGAAGGCGAGGAGATGCTGCTCGGTCTCGGCGCGCGGGCGGTGGAGACGGCGGCCTCGGTGCGGGACGCCCTGCGCATCGTCGAGACACGCGATCCCGATTTCGCGCTGCTCGACATGAACCTCGGAACGGAGACGAGCCTGCCCGTCGCGGAACGGCTCCGGGAACGCGGGACGCCGTTCGCGTTCGCCACCGGCTACGGCGAGCAGCTTCGCCTCCCGGACGGGCTGCGCCACGTCCCCGTGGTGCGGAAACCCTACGACGCCCAGGCGCTGCGGCGCGCCTTCGGCCACTGAAAGCCCGGCCCGGCAACCGACCGGGATGTCGAACCTCGCGATGGAGCGGACGGGGATGTGGACCCGCAAGGACATCCGGCAGGTGACCGGGGAGTGCGAGACGTTCGGCGGTCGCGGTCACGCAGCGCTGACGGCGAAGGGGACTGTGCTGATCCTCTGCCCCCACTGTTCCCAGTTCAACGCACGCAAGCCGGCGCGCCCGGCCACGTGCATGTGGTGCGGGTTCGAGGCGATCGCCGAGCAGGCCGCGAAGCCTGGCCCGATCTTCCCGGACCCGACCCGCGCCAGGGCCACGCCGCGGGAGCGGCATCCGGGTATCTGGGGCCTCAGGGCGACCGGAGGGTGATCAGGGGGATCGGCGGACGCGAGTTGCCGAGCGTCGGTGTGTGCGGGTCGGGGGGAGCGGGGATGCATCGGAACGGGACGGGCGCGGGCGAGCCGGAGGGAACGCCCGCCCGCGGGCAATGGCCGGCCTTCGACCGAGCCGTGAAATGTCCCGCCCCCTGCGTCGCCGCGTTGTCGGTGCTGGTCTTCGGGCTGCTCGCCGCGCTCGGGGCGGCCCAGTGGGCGGAGGTATGGAACGCGCGCACCAAGGGCGAGCGATTCGAGGCGGCGGCGAGCCGGGTGGCCTCGCTCATCGAGAGGCGCATGGCTCTTTACGAGTACGGTACCCGCGGAGCCCGTGGCGCCGTGATCGTCGCGGGCGAGGACGCCATCACACGCGAGAGCTTCGGCCGCTACTCCCGGACACGCGACGTCGACACGGAATTTCCGGGGGCGAGAGGCTTCGGGCTGATCCGGCGCGTACCAGCCGCGAGCCAGGAGGCGTTTTCGGAGGCGGCGAGACGGGACGGCGCGCCGGACTTCCGCATCCGGCAGCTCCGGCCGCATGACGGCGAGCGCTACGTCATCCAGTACATCGAGCCCATGTCGCGCAACCGCGAGGCCGTCGGCCTCGACGTCGCCTCGGAGGAGGACCGGCGCGCGGGCGCGCTGCAGGCCATGGAGAGCGGCCGCGCGACGCTGACGGCGCCCATCACCCTCGTCCAGGCCTCAGGGATGAAGGAACGCGGCTTCCTGCTGTTCCTGCCGGTCACGCGTCCCGGTGCACCCGCCGGCACCGCGGAGGAGCGCCGGTCGGCGACGTGGGGATGGACCTACGCGCCGCTCGTCATCGACGAGGTGCTCGCGGGCGTGGACCTCGATTCCCCCGCCCTCGACGTCGGCATCCGCGACATGGAGGCGACAGCCACGCGCTTCTACGGGGACCGCGAGGGGGCCGGGACCCCGACGGACGGGCTCACCGCCACCCGGCGGCTCTCGATCCACGGACGGACTTGGCTCGTCGACGTGGCGGCCCGTCCCGCCTTCGTCGCAGGGCTGAACCTCGTCCGCCCGGCGACCGTGGCCGCCATCGTCGGCACGGGCACGCTGCTGCTCGCGGGCCTCGTCTACCTGCGCCTGGCCGGTCGGCGCCGCGAGGTGCTGGCGGCGGTCGAGAAGGGACGGCTGGCGGCCATCGTCGAGAACGCGGACGACGCCATCGTCGGCAAGTCCCCCGACGGCGTCGTCACCGACTGGAACCCGGGTGCGGAGCGGCTGTTCGGCCGTCCCGCCGCCGAGGCCATCGGCAGGAAGGCGGAGGACCTCATCGTCCCCGGGCACCTCCGGGAACAGGAGCGCGACGTCCTCCTGCGCATCCGCCGGGGCGAGGCCGTGCCGACCTTCACGACCCTCAGGATGCGCAAGGACGGCACGGTCTTCCCGGTGCAGGTGACCGCCTCCCCGATCCGTGCGCCCGACGGCACGGTGGCCGGCGTGGCGGCGGTCATGCGCGACGTTTCCGAGTAGGCGGCCGCGGAGGAGCGCATCCGCGAGGCCAACGCCTCGCTCGAACGGCAGGTCGCGGAACGGACCGAGGCGCTCCGGGCCGGCTCGGCGCTGCAGAAGGCCATCCTCGCCAACGCCGGTTACGCCGTCATCGCCACCGACATGCAGGGCATCGTGACCTTGTTCAACCCCGCCGCCGAGCGGATGCTGGGCTACGACGCCGACGAACTGGTCGGCCGGTCGACGCCCGCCGTCTTCCACGACCCGGCCGAGGTCGAACGGCGTGCCGTGAGCCTTTCACGAGAACTCGGACGGGTCGTGCGGCCCGGCTTCGAGGTGTTCGTCGCCAAGGCGCGCTCGGGCCGGTCCGATCCGAGGGAATGGACCTACGTCACCAAGGGCGGCGAGCGGCTGCCGGTGCTGCTCAACGTCAGTCTCCTGCGCGCCGACGACGGGCAGGAACTCGGCTTCCTTGGCATCGCCCTGGACCTGAGCGAGCGCTACCGCCACGAGGCCGAGATGAAGGCGGCCCAGGCCGGCACCTGGAACTACGAGGTCGCGACGGGCCGGGTCCTGTTCTCGTCCGAGTGCGCCCGCCAGCACGGCCTGCCGGAACGCGAGACTGAGCTCGACGTCGAGGCCGAGTGGAAGCCGCTCGCCCACCGCGACGACGTGCCCCGCGTGCTGGCCGACCTCGCGGGCGCCGTCGAGACCGGCGGCGGCTACACCACCGAGTTCCGGGTGCCGCTGGCCGACGGCGGCATGCGCTGGATCACCGCCATCGGCCGGGTCGAGGCGGACGCCGAGGGGCGGACGGCCCGGGTGATCGGCCTGACGCTGGATACCACCGCCCGCAAGGTGGCCGAGATCGCGCTGTCCGAGGCCAAGGCGGTGGCCGAGGCGGCGCGGGCGGAGGCCGAGCGGGCTAACCGGGCCAAGACCGACTTCCTGGCCTCGATGAGCCACGAGATCCGCACGCCGCTCAACGCGGTCATCGGCTTCACCGACCTGATGCTGGCCTCGGGCCGGCTCGATCCGGGCAACCGCCGTCAGGCTGAGCTCGTCCGATCCTCGGGCAATGCGCTCCTGACGGTCGTCAACGACATCCTCGATTTCTCCAAGGTCGAGGCCGGGGCCATCGAGTTGGTCGAGGCGTCGTTCCCGCTGCTCGCCCTCATCGACAACTGCGTCTCTATCGTCCGAGGCCCGGCCGACGCCAAGGGCCTGGAGCTCCGGCTTCGGATGGACCCGGCCTTGCCGCGCTGGCTCAAGGGCGACGAGAACCGCCTGCGGCAGGTTCTGTTCAACCTGCTCAACAACGCGGTGAAGTTCACGGCGGCGGGGTCGGTCACGCTCGACGTGGCGCCGGAGGAAGGTAGCTCGGGCGCCGACCGCCTTCGCTTCCGGGTCATCGACACCGGCATCGGCATCCCGAAGGACCGGCAGAACCGGCTGTTCCAGCGCTTCAGCCAAGTGGACGACTCGATCCAGCGCGATTTTGGCGGCACCGGGCTTGGCCTAGCCATCTGCCGGCATCTCGTCGAACTCATGGGCGGCGAGATCGGCGTCTCCTCGGTCGACGGCGGCGGCTCGACCTTCTGGTTCACCGTGCGCATGCCACGGGCCTCCGCGCCGGCCGAGGTGGCTGCGCCGGTCCTCGCCGCGGCGCCCCGCCGGACGGGACGCCTGCTGCTGGTCGACGATTCCGCAATCAATCGGGAGCTCGCCCTGGCGGTGCTCGGTGCGGCCGGGCACGTGGTCGAGACGGTGGGGGACGGGCAGGCGGCCGTCGACGCGGTTCGGGATCGAGCCTTCGACCTGGTGCTGATGGACGTGCAGATGCCCGGCATGGACGGGATGACCGCGACCCGCCGCATCCGGGCGCTCCCCGAACCGGTGTCGCGGCTGCCCGTGATCGCCATGACGGCAAACGTGCTGCCGGAGCAGGTCGCGGCCTTCCGCGCGGCAGGGATGGACGACCACGTCGGCAAGCCGTTCGACCGGGGGGTGCTCTATGCGACCGTGGACCGGTGGCTTCCGCGGGAGGCGGCGTTCTCCGAGGTGCCCGCCCAGGCGTCGCCTCCCGTCGCGTTCGACGAGGACGCATACCGCGAGGTGCGTCGGTTCCTGTCGCCGACCCGACTCCGCGAGGTCCTGGACATTCTCGTTCGGGAGCTCGACACGAGCTTCGTGGGGGACGCGGCTGTGGGGGAGGTTCGCTCCATGCTTCGCCATCGCGCCCACTCGCTGGCCTCCGCGGCGGGCATGATCGGCTTCCGCGAGTTGGCGACCGCCTGTCACGCGCTGGAGGCGTTCGGGGAGGCGCAAGTGTCGTCCGAGGGGGTTCCCGCGTTCGACGCGGTCCTGGGCAAGGTGCGCCATCTGGCCGACCTTTCGGCGAGGGCGACCGAACGCATGCTGGCGGACGTAGAGGCCCCGGTCGGTCCCAAGCTATCGTACGGCCTTCGATGAGGCAGCCGTCCCCGTCGTGGTCGCGGCGTTTGGGTCGATGTATCGACGGTGGATTCTCAACATCGAAGGAAGCGGCATCCGTGACGCGCTACGTCGGGACACCTTTCCTTAACCGTGTTCGCCGCAGCCTGACGGCTTCCGGAAGGTGCGGGCGATGGCGCAGAGCAACGGGGACCCGGCGCGGGCCCAGGCCCCGCGGCGGTGGGAGGTGTTCCGCGCGGCGGACCAGCTCCGGGCCGAGGGTAAGGAGCGAGTCCCCGCGGGCAACGTGTGGGCGCGGATCAGCGGAACGCCGGCGTGGCCGGCACCAACAAGCTGGTCAGCGGCCATCTGTCGGACTGAGCCTTGAAATGCGCCTACACCCCCGAGGGCTGCAATCGACTTGGAATGGTTAGTCGTGGCGATCAAGACATCTTGATATCCTGACCGCTCCGGGGAGGTCCGCTTCTTCGCTCGGAGCAGACGCCTCATCCGGCCAGCCGCTAGATCTTCAAAGGGTCAGGAGTTCGCGCGCCACGACGCCGATGCCGGCCGGCGCGCCGCGGCGGAGATGGAGCGGGCTACCGCCGCGCAGATCGCGGCGGCGTTCACGGCACCCCCATCGACCTGTGGCGGAGGGTGAAGGGACCGGTCCCCTCCGCCAAGCCATGCAGGATGACGGGCATGAACTCCCAGAGGGTCCGGACGCAGCTTCGCGCCGGGGACATCGAGGGCTGGGGCCTTGATAGACTGCTCGCCGTCGCGGCGAGCCTCGGTCTGCGGGCCGAGATCAGGTTAGTGGCTATCGGGGCGCCGCCCGAGGCGGCGTAAGAGGCTGCCGTCCTACCGGACCAAAGAGACCGTTCAGTATATCGGCGACAACTAATTGAAAGCTCGAAACATCCATGCGATCAATGCGTTAGACTGCATTGTCCATGGTGCGCGCTATGTCTGCTGGTTCAGTTCTCTCCCACTTCGACGGCATGTTCCAGGGCTTCGCCGGTGGACTGGGGAGCGCCCTCGCGCAGGGACGCGCCGCGCGGGCTGAGGCCGACGCGGCGGACCGGCAGGCTGCCCGGACGCTGGACCGCGTGGCAACCGTCGCGCGGGGGATGGCGCGCGACAGGCAGGAGATCCACGCCCTGCGGGAGGAGAACGACCGCCTCCGGGACGAGCTCGCTGCGATGCGGGCGCGCGCAGTCCGCGCCGAGGCCGTGGCCATCCGGGACCGGCGTCAGCCGTAGGCGAGACGCGGGCCGGCGTAGGCGAGGGCGGCGGGCTCCGGCTCGGCGACGCGAGGGGCCGGGGGCGTCGGTAGCAGGCTGGCCTGGTGCTGCCGGATCGTCGGGCAGAGGGACAGCCCCGGGATCGGCCATGTGCCCAGCATGTGCTCGCCGGCCTGGCGCGGCGTCAGCATCCGGAGGCGTCCGAGGTCCGCGTCGTCCAGGCCCCGCAGCCAGGCGAGCGCCGCCTCGTCCAAGGTGCGCAGGTCCGGCTCGGGCTCGCCGGCCTTGCGGGCGACGGCGTACGCCAGGGCGACGGCCCCCCACTCCGATGCGGGACAGACCGGGGCCGGCTCCGGCGCGGTGACCGCCGGCGCTGGCGCGGGCAGGCTCGCCTCCGCCAGGGCGTCGAGGGCCTCGTCCGCCGCGACGGCCGCCGCGGGAGCACGGGAGCGCGGCGCGGCGACCGACTCGGCGATCCATCGACCGGCCCGCCAGACCAGGCGGACGGTCGTCCGGACGGCTTCGGCCATGGCGGCCAGGATAACGGCGAGCATGATGGCGAGGCGGCGCATGGGATGGTCTCCAGTGTGACGAGGGGATGGTGCTGCGCGGCTCCGCATTGCACCAGGGCAGTCAGGCGGCCTGTCGCCGAGCCGCCCGGTAGGCGCTGAGGGCCGCGTGCCCCTCGGGCGTCTCGCCGGGACGGCCCTCCCACCTGGCGGGGTCGAGCAGGTCCAGTAGGGATAGCTGGCGGGGATCGGGACGGCGGCGGGCCATCGTCACGCCTCCGTCCCGAAGACAGCCCGCCGGAAATCCGGCGGTAGCTGCCGCCGGTGTCGGTGGACCGCCGCGAGGGCATGGCTCGCCTCGACGACGCTTAGGGTCTCCAGGCCCGCGAGGACGTGGCCGAGCCTGGAGTGCGACTGCCCCCATCCGGAGCGGTTGCGGACGCTGGCTTGATCCTCGTCGAGGGCAGTAAGCACCCTTACGGCGGCGTGGACGGCCTCGCGCACGGCGGGGTCGTCGGCGCGGGTGAGCCAGTCCTGATCGGGATGCTCCGCCGCCCGGGCGCGCGTCGCAGCGATGCCGGCCTCGACCTCCGCGACCAGGTCGCGGGCGAGGCGTGCCGCTCCGCTCCGGGGCACGCCGCCGGCACCGGGCGCCTCCGCCAGCAGGGCTTCCGCGACCTGTCGCTTCCGCGTGCCCCACGCCCACAGTTGCGTGTCGAGCGATTCGCGGAGGGCGGCGAGGTCGGCTCGGCGGGCCTCTCCATTGAGAGCCGCGTCGAGATCGGCGTTCCGGAGTGCCTGCGCGGCCTCGGCGGCCAGACGCTCATCGTCTTCCGCCAGTGCCTCGTCGGCGGCGGCGAGAGCGTAGTCCATCGCCGCTTCCGGAGCGGCGGGGTCCTCCCAGCACACCGGCTGCATGACGCCGTTGTCGGATTCGGCCGTGCCCCAACTGAAGCCGACGTCTCGGAGGGTCTCGCGGGCAAGCTTGTACGCGCGCCCGTACCGAACGTCGTCGCCCTCGCCGAGCCAAAGGACGCGCGGGCCGCGTCCGGTCAGAACAGCGCGGTGTCGGCGCCACGTCAGGCCGAGGGCGGCCACCGGCAGGGCCGCCCCGATGGGCGCGGGAACCGAGGCAGCGGGCTCGGGAGCACCCCGGGAAGCGGCGACGGCGGCGAGCAGCACGGGGGCGACGACCCCGGCGGCGGCGATGACGAGGATGAGGAGGGAGAGCACGGCGACAAATCCTGTTCGTCGTTGGCAACTCCGGACAGCATCCCCCTAGCCCCGAAATACGTCAAGTATTGATGGGCGCCTTCAGGCCAAGAATAAAGCTTTGAAATCCGAAGGATCGGCCTTGGCGATTTTTGGTAGAAAGTAACAAAAATAAAAGCGTGCTGCCCCTATGGACAAACGCACATCGAATCGTGCCGTGTTGCCTACAGGCGACGCGTCGCGTCGCCGAGGGCAGTCGGACTGCTTAGGCCATAAGGATGATAACTTCGATGGGACCGAAGGTGACCCCAGGTGAAGTGCGCGATCTGCTGCGACGGCGCATTGAGGAGGCCGGCTCCACCAGAGCCGCCTCCCGCGCGCTCGGCGTTTCCGCCGCGTACCTTATTGACGTGCGCCACGGGCGCCGCGCCGCGGGCGACCGCCTCTTGTCCGGGCTCGGTCTGGAGCGCGTCGTCGTCCCCGTCGAGCCGGCGGAGGGCGCGGCCCATGTCGCGTAACCCGTTCTTGGACGACGAGGGCATCCGGGACCTTCCGGATTTCCTTCGCTACCTGGAGGCGGACATCCGCCTCGCTGCAAGCCCGTCTTTCAACCGCCGCGCCGCCCGCCCACCGGTCGAGCCACTCCCGCCGGAAGCGCCCCCGGTCGCGCCGGTCGACGCGCGCCCCATCGCGCAGGTCCGCACCGTCCCGCCGCCGGCGCCCTGTCCCGCTCCGCGGCGCCCGGTGCGCATGCCTGACGCCGATCCCCGCCAGCCCGCTCAGAGGAGGATGCTGTGAGCGACGTCTACTCCATCGACGCTGCGGTCTACGCGATGCCGGCGCCTGGCGCGGTCGCGCGCCGCATCGATTCGCACGGGTTCGAGGCGGCGTCCGCGCGTTGGCACTGGCTGGGTCAGCGCACGATCAACTCGCTCGCGCAGCGTGGACGCGCCCAGGCCGGTGACGTCGCTCCCCGGCGCACCGGCGGCCGCCGCATGTCCTGTTCGGAGATCGACGCCGCCGTCGCCGTCGAGGCGGGACACGTCCTCGTAAACGCCGTGCGCGGCATCCGCGCGCCCGGCGCCACCGTCGCCGCGCAGGTCGTCTACGGGCGTCGCGGCCTGACGCCGCCAAAGATCTCCCCGTCCGAGCGCGGCGTCGCCTCGGCGCTCGCGATCCGCGCCCGGCGCGGCGACGTCGAGGCGGCCGAGGCCTGGGACGCTCGCCTCGCCCATGAACGGGCGGTCGGCGCCGTCATCCGTGCCGCGCTGGCCCTGGTCCCGGCGCAGCCCTCTACCGGCCGCTACCGCCTCCCGCCGCAGGACGACCGCCTCGCCGAGGCGCTTCAGGGCCTCGACCCGGACGCGATCAGCGCCGTCTTCCCCGACCTGCCCCTTATCCCTTCCGAACCGGAGCCCGACGTGACCCCGACACCTGCCGCCGAAACCACCCTCGCCGCCACCGAAGCCGCGTCGCCCGCATCCCGCGGCCGCCTGCCCGACGTCGAGATGCTGCGCGACCTGCACGCCAAAGGCCTGTCCTGCGCCGACGTCGCCGGCCGCTACGGTGTCACCGCGACGGCTGTTCATTCGCGGTGGGCGCGGCTCGGCCTGGACACGCGGGGCCGCTGCGGCGGCATCCCGTCCCGGACGCCGGCAACCGCCCCGCTGGCGGAGACGGAAAGCGCCGCGTCGCCCTCGGAAACGGAGGCGCCGGCTTGGACGCCCGGGACGGACTACGCCGACGTCACGGTTGTCCCCGGCCGCCCTGGGGAGCGCCTGTCCGTCGAGGATCTCGCGCTCGCAGTCGACCTGATGCGGGCACGATCGATGACGCCCGACGCCGCCATCGCCGTCGTCCGGGCCGAGGTAGCATCTTCCCAAGCGGCTGCGACCAAGACCACTTTCAACGGCATGCGCAAGAGCGCGATCCGCAGTTGGTTCTCCGCGCTCGCGGACGACCGTTCCCTGCCGTCGCTCGACCAGGAGTAAGCGAAATGGCCGAGATCCCCGCCGTCGCCCTGATCGAGAATAGCGACGCCGCCGAGGAGGCCGACCGTCTCCGAAACGGAGAGCCGTGGCACATGTCCTCCGTCGCCGGGCTGCAGGTCTACGACTACGGCACCGAAGGGCTCGACGAGCAGCCGGTACGCCCGCGAGAAGGCGACCGGCTGCATCTTATCCGGGCACCGGAAAACCCGTACGACGAAAACGCAATCGAGGTGTGGTGGAAGAACAGCATCCGCCTCGGGCGCGTCCCTCGCGACCTCGCGGCCCAACTCGCATGGAGGCTCGACGAAGGGCAGGTGCTCCGGGCCTACGTGGCGAACGGTGGCGACGGGTCGGCATGGTCCGCCCGCGCGCTTTTCGTCGGCGAGGCCGTCCGGCACATCTACGAGCGCCGGCGCGACCGTGAGATTGCGAACGGGGTGGACGCGCACTGGTATGCCGAGCGTTGCGACGAGGAGCGTCGGCGACGCGTCGGGCAGGATCACGGTCGGCAGTTCGAGCTTCGTATCCACGCCGTTCGGGAAGCCCGCATGGCCCAGGCCGTCGCGGTGTTCCGCCGGGCCATCACTGCCGACATGACCGAGGTCGAGGCGCGGATGCCGGCGGCCGGCGAAAAGCACGAGTTGATCATGCTGGAGAGCGCGGTCGGCTGCTCGCGCTCGACGGGGAAGCGCCTCGCGGCCCGGGCCGGCGCGCCAGTTAGGGTGGCCCGGCCCGGCTGCTACTCGGACGGCTCCTACGTCAACGTAACGCCCGCCCTCCGGACCGCGCTCGCGGAATGGGCCGCCCGCCACAACTGAGAGAAACACCTCATGCTCACGCTTAAGGACGTCGCCGCCGCGCTCGGGGGCAGCACCCGGCGGCCTCGGGGCTGGCTCCTCCTAGGAGCGCCCCACACCGGTCAGGGCCGGGACGTCCGCTTCGACCGGAACGCTCTCGTCGCATGGTGCGAGGAGGGCGCCGAGGGCTCCCGGGCCGCCGGCGACATCGAGACCTTCGCCCGGTGGCGTGGCTACGCCGACCAACTCCGGTCGGCCTGAGCCGGGACCGGGCGGGGAACGCTCGTTAACCTTGCGGCCTGTTTCAGCTGGCGCAACGACCCCCATTACGCGATTCTGGTCCCCATGCCGACTTACGAGCTAATCGTCGAAAAGATCTCTGTCCTCGAAGGCCTCTACGGCGAGGACATCGACGCATTGATGACGCTCGACCTGGCCCGCCACGCTCCGGAGATCCGGGATGCGAACGGCGAGCCGGCGTTCTCGACGTACCAGCTGCGCCGCGCCTGCGAGACGGGTGCGCTCAAGGCGTTCCGGCCAGTGAGAGGGTGGCTCGTGACTCGGCGGTCAATCCGTGAATGGAAGGACAGGCCGTGGCAAGGAAGCGCGAGGGAGCAAGCCTCCTCTACGAAGAAGACAGGAAGCAGTGGACGATCCGAGACTACGACCCCGCCACCGGCAAGCGCGTCAAAATCCGCCTCGACCGAGACCGCGTTAGAACTCGCGGCGAGGCTGAAAAGGCGTTCGCGCTCCACATCGTAGAGCGCGACCGGAAGGCCGACGCCCTGGCGCGCGAACGTGCCATCGTCGCCCCCGACACGGACGATCCGGCAAACCAGGACCCGCGCCTCGTCAGCATCGCGGCCACGCTCGCGTTTTACCTCGGCATCCTCGACCGGAAGGAGCAGGCCATCGAGGACCGCATCGGCGCGGGCGGCGGCGGGGGCCGGTCGGCGGGCGGGAACGCCGGACTGGCGGCCATCCACGTCGTGCACCTCCTCAGGCATTGGGACGGCAGGACGCTGGCCCAGGTCCGGGGGCAGACCTGCCGGGCGTACGTCACGGCACGAACCGGTGAGACGCACAAGCCGCGCGGTTCCAAGGGGCCGGGCAAGCCGATCTCCGAACAGACCGCCCGTCGCGAACTCCAGACGCTGAGCGCGGCCATCGGCGCTTGGCACAAGGAATTCACGCTCACGTCCAGGCCGGTCGTATCGATGCCTGAGGCCGGCCAAGCGCATCCGGATTGGCTAACCGAGCGCGAGTACGCCCGGCTCCTCCGCGTCGCCCAAGGCTGGCGCTGGGTGGCGTCAGACGTCTCGACCCGTTCGCCTGTGTGGGAGCGGGCAAACGACACCCCGTTCGTCGCGCAGTGGCGTGCGTCCGCCGGCGACGCCTACGTCGAAGACGACCACATGGAGCGGTTCCTTGAGATCGGCTTCGCGACCGGCACCCGCTCCGGAGCCATACTCGACACGCGCTGGGCACGGCACCGTGTCGATGGCCACATGGACCTGGCGGCACGGACGTACCACCGCTGCGGTCCGGACGCGCCGCCGTCGCGGAAGGGGCAGCCGCCCTGCCGCATCCCCGACCGGCTCCTGCCCCGGCTGAAGGAATGGCGCGAGACCGACAGGACGCGGCTCCCGGACAGCAGTCACGTCGTCCATGAACGGGGCGTGCCCATAGCGCGGGTCGACAAGGCGTTCGGGCGGCTTGCCGCGCTCGCCGGCCTGGACCGCCGCGACATCGACGGCGCCATGAGGGTCGGAAACCCGGACCCGCGCGACGACCTTGGCATGCCGACGCCGCACATCCTCCGGCACACGCGAGCGACCCTCCTTCTCCAGGCGGGCGTGTCGCCCCGCGAGGTCGGCGAGTTCCTCGGCATGTCGACGAAGATGGTCGAGCGGGTCTACGGCCACCACCACGTCGAGTATCAGGCCCGCGCAGCGGCAGCCTGACCGTCAGTCCAGTTCGACCTCTACCTCCTCACCCTTAAGCTGCGCGGACAGGTGCTTCCGGAGCTCGTCCACGGAGTTCCAGTGCTGGCCGGCATCGACGCCCATCTGGTCCATTACATCCACGTCGTTCTCGTCGGTCAGGTCGATGACTTGGAAGCCGCCTGCCCCTGAGCTCTCTCCCGTCTCGTGGTCAACATGGGCCGTGAATGTTCTCATGGTGTGCCTCCTCGGACCTGCATGAACAAGCGTCGGCGGGCCTATAGAGGAGAACCGCATCCGGGACCAGGGCGGGACCAGAACCGGGGTTTCGGGACCAAATGGGGCTTTACGGCGGTTGACGAGACTGCACTGGACTTCACGTCAAACCATTGATCCATTTGGATAAACCGTCTTTCTGCCTCGGAGCCGAGAAGCTCAGGGGTTACGTTGACATGGTAGGGGTCACAGGTTCGATCCCTGTCGCGCCCACCATCCTCAGCCTTGGCTAGGATCGGTGTTTCGAGGCCCCGGCAACGGGGCCTTTCTCGTTTCAGCGTCCGCATATCGGAAGTGATCCGGGCGCTCCGGCCCAGGCGATTTTTCGTCGATCGTCAGGGCTCAGGTGATCGAGATCGCCTGGAGGTCGGCGTTCCCTATGAAACGGATGCGGTGAGCGCGGCCCGCGGAAGGCGGCCCGGATCCGATGCCGGCCGTCCGCCTCAGTCGGGTATGGCGTAGCCGATGGCCGAAAAGGTCAGCGCCATCGCCGTGGCGCAGGCCGCGATCCGACCCAGCTCGCCGTGGGAGCGAGCCTCGGGGACGACGAACTCGTCCTGATAGCGGGCGATCATGGTCTCGACGGACGGGAATGCCCGGAGGGCCAACCGGATCCAGAGCACGAGCGCGGCCAGCCCCATGAGCAGGCCGCCGTAGGTGAAGCCTTCGTCCAGCACACGCGTTCCCGCTGCCAGACCCCCTTGCGCGGATCCTAGGCGGAGCGGGCCGGCGCCCGCAAGGCCGGGACGGGCCCGGCCAGAGGGGCCGCGTCCGGCATGTGCGCTTCCGCGCATGGTCGGCACGCGGCGGGCGCAGGGCAGCCTTCTCCGCGGGGCGCTTCCGGGCGGCCGCGGGCGGCTTACCTGACGGGCGCCGTGGGACGACGGTCTTCGTATCCGATCCCGCGGCTCCCCCGCGCCGCGCGTCGGAGGTCGGCCATCGCCGCCGCGGTCCCTCCGGCACAGCCTCAGCAGACGGAGCTTCGCAGATGCGGACCTACACGCTCGCCATCGCCGACGACGTCCTCTTCGTGTGCCTGCCCGACGAGGCGGACATCGCGGGTGCCATCCGGGACACCACCTGCACCGCCTACGGGCACGGGATCGAGCTGGAGATCAGCCGCGGCGCGATCCTCACCGACCGGCCGGATCCGGAGGATCAGGTGATCTGGAGCGACGGGCCCGACGGCGAACTGACCGACGCGGAGGGCCGCGCCTTCCGCTACGCCGTGCGCCGCAGGTCCTGAGGCGCCGCGGCGCCGAGCCACTCGGCGAGCTTCGTGTAGCGGCGCCGGTGGCCGCCGCGCACCGCCATGGCGATCGCCCGGCGCTGGCCTACCAGTACGACGAGCTGCCGCCCCCGCGTCACGCCCGTATAGAGCAGGTTGCGCGCCAGCATCGCGTAGTGCTGCGTCACGAGCGGGATCACCACCGCCGGGTACTCGGAGCCCTGGCTCTTGTGGATCGTGGTGGCGAAGGCCGGCACCAACGTGTCGAGTTCGCCGAACGGATAGCTCACTTCCCGGCCCTCGAAACCCACCACAACGGCGCCCTCCTCGTCGTCGATGCGCAGGATCCGGCCGAGATCGCCGTTGAAGACCTCGCGGTCGTAGTCGTTCTGCGTCTCCATCACCCGGTCGCCGGGCGCGAAGCGCCAGCCGAAGCGCTGCACCTCGGCCGGCGGATCCGGGTTCAGCACCCGCTGCAGCACGATGTTGAGGTTGCGTGCGCCCATCGCGCCGCGCTGCATCGGCGTCAGCACTTGCACGTCGCGGGACGGGTCGAGGCCGAAGGCGCGCGGGATGCGCCGGGTCACCACCTCGATCAGGCGCTCGACCCCCGCCTCCGGATCCTCGATCTCGACGACGTGGAAGTCGGCCCGCTCGCCGGCACGCGGCCGCTCCGGCATCCGGCCGGCATTGATCCGGTGGGCGTTGACCACGATCCGGCTCTCGGCCGCCTGCCGGAACACCTCCGTCAACCGCGCCACCGGCACGGCGCCCGAGGCGATCACGTCGGCGAGGACCTGGCCGGGGCCGACCGAGGGAAGTTGGTCGACGTCGCCGACGAGGAGCAGGCCGGCCTGCTCCGGAACCGCCTTCAGCAGCGCGTGCATCAGGGGGACGTCGATCATCGAGCACTCGTCGAGGACGAGGAGATCGCAGGAGAGGGGATTCGTCTCGGTGCGGGCGAAGCCGCCGTGGCGGGGGTCGAACTCCAGCAGGCGGTGGATGGTGCGCGCCTCGAGGCCCGTCTGCTCGCTCATCCGCTTGGCCGCCCGGCCGGTCGGGGCCGCCAGCAGGACGCGCACGCCCTTGGCCGCGAGGATGCGCAGCACGGTATCGAGCGTGCTCGTCTTGCCGACCCCCGGGCCGCCGGTCATCACGGCGATCTTGGCAGCGAGCAGCAGGCGCACGGCCTCGCCCTGCGAGGGCGAGAGCGTCTTGCCCGTGCGCGCCTCGGCCCAGGGCAGGGCCCGCGCGAGGTCGATCGCCGGCCAGGGCGGCGCGCCGGCCGCCCGGCGGACGAGGCGCTCGGCGACGCCCCGTTCGGCGGCGTGGAGGCCCTTCAGGAAGATGCAGGGCGCGCCCGCGACCGTGTCGGCGACCACGTCCTCGGCGCGGGCCAGCGCCTCGAAGATCGCCGCGCGCACGAGCGGGGCCCCCACCTCCAAGAGCGTCCCGGCGCGGTCCGTGAGATGGTCGAGCGGCAGCGCGCAATGCCCCTCGTCCATCGCGGTCTGGAGCGCGAAGGCGACACCCGCGCGCAGGCGCTGCGGGGCGTCGGCCGCGAGCCCGAGCTTTTTTGCAATAGCGTCGGCCGTGCGGAAGCCGATACCGCGCACCTCCCGCGCGAGGCGGTACGGGTCCTCGCTCATCACCGCGACCGACTCGTGGCCGTAGGTCTTGAAGATGCGCACCGCCCGGGCCGTGCCGACGCCGTGGGCGTGCAGGAACAGCATGATCTCGCGCACCGCCCGCTGCTCGGCCCAGCTTGCGACGATGCGGGCGGCGCGCGTGCGGCCGATGCCGCCGATCTCGGTGAGCCGGTTCGGCTCGGCCTCAATGATCTCGAAGGTGCGCTCGCCGAAGGCCGCGACGATGCGCCGGGCCATGGCGGGCCCGATGCCGCGCATCTGACCCGAGGCGAGATAGCGCTCGATCCCCTCCGGTCCGGTCGGCGGCGTGACCTTGAGGGTGTCGGCCCGGAACTGCAGGCCGTGCTGGCGGTCGGAGAACCACGTGCCCGTGGCGGTGATCCACTCGCCGGCCGCGACCGCGGGCGCGTGGCCGACCACCGGAACGAGCTCGCGCCGCCCCCTGGCCTGCACCTTCAACACGCAGAAGCCGGTCTCCGGGCTGTGGAAGGTGACGCGCTCGATCGTGCCGGCCAGCGCCTCGACGGGCGTACCGCGCTCCACGCTCTGCGGTCTCACCCGCTGCTCCATACGCCGCACGCTCGCTCGGGCCGCCTGGGTCGGGCCGGAGCACCCTAGCGCCACCCGGCGGTACCCGTGATTCGCGCCGCCCGCCCGTTCCAGGAAGATCGGGACGAGCGGTGCCGACGGGAAGGCGGCAGATCGTCCGACCGGGCCGGATCCGCCTAGCGGTCGTCGTAGAGGTCGTAGGGGTCGAGCGCGGTGCGCAGATTCCGTGCCTGCGGGTCGGCGATCAGGGCGAGTTGCCGGTCGAGACCGCGCAGGAAGGCCTCGCGGCCGTCCTGAAGGTCGCGGCCGAGCCCAGAGAAGCGCTCCTCCGGCTCGACATGGGCCGGGTTCGTCGTCACGACGAAGCCGATCCCGCAGCTCGGCAGGGCCTGGATCCCGGGCGGGCGCAGCCAGTAGCAGATCCGGACCCGGGTGAAGTCTTCGCCCACGCGACGCTCGGCCCGGATGTCGGCGACCCGGAAGCTCTCGGGCCGCATGCGCGCCGCGTAGGCCAGGGTCTGCGCCACGGTGACGAAGCCGTTGGTCTGGTGCTCGCGCACCAGACGCACCGCCTCGGCAGGGGAGGGCAGGGCCGGTTGCGCCGCGGCCCCGGAGGCGCAGAGCAAGACCGCCGGGAGGGCGGCAACAGCGATGCGGAGCACGGCTTCGGATCTCCGGGGACGGGCCGCCCGCACTCTAGGCGAGCGGTCCCTGCTGTCGAGGCCGATTCTCGTCCGCACGCCGCCCGGCCAGACCGGGTCAGAGCACGGCGCGGATCTGCTTCAGGGCGAGATCCTGCCCGGCCGCGAGATCGAGCGGGCCGACGAAGCGGCCCGCGGCATCCATCAGGTAGAGCATTGCGGTGTGCTCGAAGGTGTAGTCGCCGTCCTTCAGGGGCACCTTGCGCACCTCGGCACGGAAGGCCCGCTCGACTTGACCGACCTCCTCGGGCGTGCCGGTCAGGCCCGTGATGCGGTCGCTGAACGAGGCCATGTAGTCGCGCATCACCGCGACCGTATCCCGCTCGGGGTCCACCGTGACGTAGTAGACGCCGATGTCGCGACCCTCCTGGTGCAGGGCCTCGATCAGGTTGGTGAGGTCGGCCAGCACCGTCGGGCAGACGTTCGGACATTGCGTGAAACCGAAGCCGACGAGGTAGGGCTTGCCCACCAGCGTCGCGGAATCGAGCACCCCGCCCTTGCTCGATTGCAGCCGGAACGGTCCGCCGACCACCGACATGGCCGGCCGTGCCGGACCGCCCGGCAGCAGCGCCACGGTGGTCCCGACGATCGCCGCGAGGCCGAGGCCGAGCAGGCCGAAGGTGAGCAGGACGCTGCGGCGCGAGGCCCGCTCAGTGGGCATGCTTGTGGCCGGAATGATCGTGCCCGGCCTCGGCCCCGCCCTCCGCCGGCGCCTTGGCGGCGATGCTCTCCACCGCGAACTCGACCGGCACGGTGCCGGCCTTCTCGAAGACCAGGGTGCCCTTGATTCGCGCGCCCTGCTTCAGCTGGGTCTTCAAGTCCAGGAACATCATGTGGTTGCCGCCGGGGGCGAGCTTGATCGTCTCCCCGGGGGCGATCGCGACCCCGCCCTCGATCGGGGCCATCTTCATCACGTCTCCCTGCATCGACATGCTGTGCAGCTCGGTCCGCCCGGCCTCGTCGAGCGAGCCGCCGACGAGCCGGTCCGGCTCGGCGCCCGTGTTGGTCACGGTGACGTAGCCGCCCGCGACCTTGGCGCCCCCGGGCGTCGCGCGCGACCAGGGGTGGCCGATCTTCAGGCTGCCGGCCGTGTAGTCGTGCGCGGCGGCGAGCCCGGACGAGCCGGCGAGCACCAGCCCGGCGAGGGCGAGCGCGCGCAGGAGCGGGAAGCGGGCGTCCGGCGGGATGCGGGTCATCGCGAGGTCTCCTGGGACGGTCTTCGGGACGGTTGCAGGCGGCGCCTGGTTCGGCGCCGCCCAGCGCGTAGCGCTCCGTCGCCCGGCCGGGAAGCCCCCGCGGACCCGGTCGGGGGCGACATGATGACAGTCCGCCGGCGCTCCCGGCCGGGCGTAGGGCCGGTCCTTCCGTTTCCTTGCGTCCGCGGAACGGCGATCAGGCCGCGCTCGCCTGCAGGTCCGCCATCATTCGCAGTGTCGCCTCCGCCGGGGCGGGGCGACCGAGGTGGTAGCCCTGCATGAAGCGGCAGCCCATCGCTTCGAGCGTGGCGCGGTCCTCGGCGGTCTCCACGCCCTCGGCGACCACGTCGAGGCCGAGCGCGCGGCCGAGGCCGAGCACTGCCTGGACCAGCCCGCGCTTGTCGTCCACGGCGGTGAGGCCGGTGACGAGGCTGCGGTCGATCTTGATCCGGTCGGCCCGCAGGGCGCGCAGTGAGGCGAGGGCGGAGTAGCCCACCCCGAAATCGTCGAGCGCGAGGCGGATCCCGGCCTGCGACAGGGCGGCGATCTTGCCCTGCGTGGCCTCGATATCGAGCGCTGTCTCCTCGGTGATCTCGATTTCCAGCATCGGCAGGGGCAGACCGAGGGCCCGCAGCCGCCCGAGGACGATCTCGTCCACGGCGATCTGCGCCATCTCCCGGGGCGAGACGTTCATCGCCACGCGCACGTCGCCGAGCCCGCGCGCGCGCAGGGTCAGCATCATCGTGCAGACCTGCTCGAGGATGAAGCGCAGGAGCGATTCCGTGAGGCCGGCCGCGGAGGCGGCCGCGATCAGGTCGCCCGGCGGGATCCAGCCGTGCACCGGATGGTGCCAGCGCACCAGCGCCTCGAGGCCGGCCACCTCGCGCCCCGCCTGCCCGAAGATCGGCTGGAACCACACCGCGAGGGTCCCCTCGGCCAGGGCCCGGGATAGGTCGCGCTCGCAGTCGCGCCGCATCTCCAGGCTGCGCAGCAGGCCCTCGTCGAAGACGCGGAAGCGGTTCCGGCCCACGGCCTTGGCGGCGTAGAGCGCCTGGTCGGCGCGGGTGAGCAGGTCGGTCAGGCTGTCGGCCGGGAGCCGGCAGATACCGACGCTCATGCCGAGGCGGCCAGCGTCGAAGCCGTCGAACGGCTCGGCGACACGCCCGATCAGGCGCTCGGCGAGCCGTTCGGGCGGGCAGTCCGCGGCCGCCGGATCGTACAGGAGAGCGAACTCGTCGCCGCCGAGGCGGGCGGCCCGGCAGCCCGGGGGGATGCTCTCGGCAAGGCGCCGGGCCACCTCCGTGAGCAGGCGGTCCCCGACAGTGTGGCCATAGATGTCGTTGACCGACTTGAAGCCGTCGAGGTCGAGCAGCATCAGGCAGGTCTGTCCGGCGAGCCGCCCGTGCGCCGCCTGCGCGAAGCCGGCGCGGTTGAGGAGACCAGTCAGGGCGTCGTGGGTCGCGCGCAGCCGCATCTCCTCGGCCAGGGCGCGCGCGCTGGCGTGCGCCGCCTCATGCGCCGCGGCGAGTGCCGTCGCCTCGTGCTTCAGGCGGCTGGTGTCGCGGAAGCCGGCCTCGGAGGCGGCGCAGCTCCGGGCGAGGGCCAGGAGGTAGAGCACGACCGTCGCGGCAAGGCAGGTGCGGTCGAACCCGCCCGCGTAGGCTAGGCAGCCCGCCGCGGAGAGAAGCGGCGGCGTGATGAAGCAGACCGGAATGCGGGCGAAGGCCGTGCCGTGAGTGACCGCCCCCGCGGTAATGCCGCAGGTGACGGTGAGGTAGAAGAGCGTCTGGTCCGACGTGTAGCCCGCGCAGAGAAGCGGCAGGAAGGCCCAGACCGTGCCGGACAGGAGCGCGGCGAGCCAGCACAGGCGCAGGCGCCGGTCGATCGACCGGGCGGCGGCGGCGGCCCGCTCCGGTGGCATCGCGGGCGTCGGCACGAGGCCGAGGCACGGGGCCCGGCAGAGGCCGACGCGCAGGAGGTTGGCGGCGGTCGAGGCGGCGAACCAGATCAGGCCGGCCAGCGCCTCGCCCGCATGCGCCGCCACGAGCGCTCCGGCCAGGCCAAGCAGCGCGTTCACCGGGATCGCGCGCAGGACGCTCCGGCGAACGGCGTCGAGCTGATCGCGCCGGATCAGCCAGTCCCGTTGCGGCTCGACGCGACCCAGGACGCGCATCCGACCCAACACTCCCCCACGACACCCCGGAGACGGTGGTAGACCATATGCATATGCGGGAAGCGGAAACGGAACGTTGATGCGGCGCCGGGCCGGCCCGGACTGGGGCGATCCTGGAGCCGCGCACGCGAAGGGGCCGCCCGGGGGCGGCCCCTGTCCGGATGCGCCGAGAGCCCGGGGCGGCTCAGAGGCCGGCGAGGACGCCGGCCGAGCCCCAGAGGGTCAGGCCGAGACCGGCGACGAATGCGCCGATCATGCCGTACGAGAAGGCCTTCATCATCGTCTGCATGCCGTGTTCCCCTCAGCAGCGGTTCCCGCCCGCGGTCTGGCCGTACTGCTTGACCGGGAAGTTCTGCTGGTTGGCGTTGCCCTCGGCCGCCGAGCTCATCGGGCAGGTGGCCGGGTTGCGGCTGCCGAAGAAGCCGATCGCGCCCGTCGTCTCCACCCCCTCGGAGGCGAAGCCGGTGTAGTGGCCGCGCGGTGCGTCGTAGGGGAAGGCCAGCGCGGACGAGGCCGGGGCAGCAATGCCGAGCATCAGAGCGGCAAAAGCGGCAGCGATACGAGTCTTCATGACGGTATTTTTCTCCTGAAACCTTGGCGATCGGCTCTCTACGGTCCGTATCGCTCGATTGATTTCAATATAGGCTCCTATCTCGCAGCGCGACGTGCCAGGACGCACCTCGCACGAGGGAACAAGTCCTGTCGCGACCACGTGCGGGTCCGGTCCGCACCCGTGCCGCGCCCGTGGTGCCGCGGCGTGCGGAAGCGACCGCCCGGAGCGTAGTCCCGTCCCACCGTCGCGCGGCCGCATCGCCGGCCGGTGGTCGCGGGTGCCGTGCTCGCGCTCTCGCACGATGGTCGCGCCGGCCAGACCGGTCGCGGGCAGGCTTCGGAGAAGCGTGCGGTACCCACCTGCCGAAGGGTCTCCGGGCGTCAGCGCGACGACGCCGCCCCGCACGCGATGCGCGGTCGCCGGCCCGGCTCCCGAAGTTGCGGGGTCCCTGGCAGCGGGCTTGCCGTCAGCCAGCCTTGATCGCGATGCGTTGGGGCTCGGGCTGCTTCAGGCTCGGCCGCGGAAGCTTCAGCTTGAGAACACCCTTGTCCATGCTGGCCTCGATGTCCTCGGACTTCGTGCCGGCCGGCAGTTCCAGGGCACGGGAGAAGGCGCCGTAGGAGCGCTCCACCACCTTGCGCGCGCCCTTGGTCTCCTCCGTCTCCTGGCGCTTCTCGCCGCTGATCAGGAGCATGTCGTCGGCCAGCTCGATCCTGACGTCGTCGCGCTCCAGGCCGGGCAGCTCGGCGGTGACCTCGATGTGGCCGTCCTTCTCGACGACGTCCATGCGGGGGATCGGCGGCCCCTGGAACAGCCCCGGCATGCCGAAGCGGATGTCACCGACCATGCGCTCGATCTCCCGCTGGAGGGGGAACAGCGTCGGCGTCGCGGGTGCCTCCGGAGCGCGGTCTCCGAGGGCGAGCAGGCTGCGAAGGTTCATGACTCGTCTCCATCCAGGGTGGCGGGAGGGACCCGCGCCCCGGATCAGAAGAGCACCCGGCGCGGTGCCGGGACCTTGCGCTGAATCAAGAGATCGCCCTGCCCGCCCGCTCAGCGGAGGCCGTCCCGCAGCTCCGCGCGCATCGCCGCGACCTCGGCGGCGCAGCGCCCGAGCACGGCCGCGCGGCGAAGCTTCCGGGTCGGCGTGACGAGACCGTTCCCGATCGTCCACGGTTCCGCGAGCAGGCGGACGGCGCCGACCTGGGCGGCCGGCGGAAACGGGCGCAGGGCGGTATCGATGCGGGCGAGCGCGGCGCGGCGCGCCCGCACGCTGTCGAGCGCGGCGGCATCCCACGGATCCAGCCCGAGCGCTCGTGCCAGCGGCCGCCAGACCTCCGGCGCGACCACCGCCAGCGCCGTTGCGCGCGGCTGGCCGTCGCCCACGAGCAGGACCTGCCCGAAGAGGGGATCCGCCCGGATGGCCGCCTCGATCGCGTCGGGCCAGATCTTCTCGCCCGTCGAGAGGACGATGCCGTCCTTCAGGCGGCCGCGGACGACGAGGCGGCCGCCGCGCAACGCGCCGCGGTCCCCGGTGTGGAGCCAGCCGTCGCGAAGGGCCTCGGCGCTCGCCTCCGGACGTCTCCAGTAGCCGAGCATCACGCCCGGCGAGCGCACCAGGATCTCGCCCGCCTCCCCGATACGCAGCGCCACGCCCGGCAGCGGCGGGCCGACGGAGCCGGGCATCGTCGTGCCGAGGCTGAACCCCGTCACCGCCGAGGCGGCCTCGGTCAGCCCGTAGCCTTCGACCAGCGGGAAGCCGAGGCCGAGGCAGAAGCGCGCCGTCCGCGCGGGGAGCGGCGCTCCGCCCGAGACCGCGAGCCGGATCCGCCCGCCAAAGGAGGCGAGGATCGGCCGCGCGACGACCCGGCGCAGCAGCGGCCAGAGCAGGGCGTCGAAGAGGCCGACCGGGTGTCCGCTCCGCGCCGCCCGGAAGACCTGCCAGCCGCGCGCGAGCGTCAGGTTCAGAAGCCGCCGCCTGATCGGGCTGCGCCGGGCCGCGGCCAGCACGGTCTCGTGGAGGCGGTCGAGCAGGCTCGGCACCACCAGGAGGACGGTCGGCCGGGCGGCCAGCAGATCCTCTCGGACCTGCTCGACCGATCGCGCGAACACGACCCGGGCGCCCAGGACGAGCGGCAGGTAGCAGCCGACGACGCGCTCGAAGATGTGGGCGAGCGGCAGGTAGGAGAGGAACACGTCCTCCTCGGTGCCGGGGTTGCGCTCCAGCACGGCCCGGGCCACGCCGAGGAGAGCGCGCTGGGTCAGCATCACGCCCTTCGGCCGTCCGGTCGTCCCCGAGGTGTAGACGATCGTCGCGAGCGCGTCGGGATCGGACGGTGCGGGCGGGCGTGTGGCGGGCCCGCGCGCGGCGAGCCACTCGCCGAGGCCCCGCACGATACCGGGCTCGGGCGCGGCGGGCGCATCGACGGCGATCACGCGCCGGACCAGGGGCGCCGCCGCGGGTCCGAGGCTCCGCCAGTCGTCGGCACCCTGCACGAGGACGAGGATTGCACCCGAATCGGCCAGGATCGCGCGCAGGCTCGCGGGCGAGTCCCGGGTAAAGAGCGGGACGACGACGAGGCCGAGCGCCAGGGCGGCCTGATCGAAGCACACCCATTCGAGGCCGTTGGGCAACCACAGCGCGATCCGGTCGCCGGGGCTCAAGCCCTCAGACGCGAGGGCCGCGCGCCGTTCCTCCACGCGCTCCGCCACCTCGTCCCAGCTCCACGACACGAAATCACCCGCCTCGCCATCGTAGGCGACGTAGGCCGGCATCGCCGGGCGCCGGCTCGCTTGCTCCCGCAGGAGCCCCGGGATCGTGTCGCGGGCGAACCGGACCGGCTCGGCCGTGGTCTCGAGGGAAAGTGCGCGCATGAGGTCGGCCACCGTCTGGAATCAGGCCGCGGAGGCGGGCAGCCGGGTCGGCACCTCGTCCGCCAGATCGGGCTCGCCGCTCCGCGCCAGGATCGCCGCGCGGGCGGCGTCGCGCAGGCGCAGCGCGGCGTGGAAGTCCTCGCCCGCAGGGACGAGCGGCGCCCCGACATGGAGGCCGACGGCGCCGCGGCGCGGGAACCACTGGTCGGCCCGCAGGATCGAGCGCGTGCCCGAGAGCGTGAGCGGCAGGACCGGAACGCGGGCCCGGCAGGCGGCCTGGAAGGCGCCGAGGTGGAACGGGAGGAGGCCAGGGCTCCGGGTGAAGGTGCCCTCCGGGAACGCGATGAGCCGCTCGCCCGCGCGGATCCTGTCGCACAGCGCCGCGGCGTCCGAGACGCCGGTCGCCTCGTCGCGGTGGACGAACACGGTCCCGAGCCGGCGCAGGAAGGGGCCGGCCACGCGCTGCCCGGCGAGTTCCTGCTTGGCCAGAAAGACGGGAGATCCTGGGAGAGAGGCGGCGAGGACCAGGCCGTCGAGATAGCTCTGGTGGTTCGCCACGACGACCGCGGCGCCCTGCGGTTCGAGCGGCGCGCCGGTCACGCTCAGGCGCGTGCCGCTCAGCCGCAGGAAGGTCCGGGCGGCGGCCCTTAGAACGGCGTGGCGCCAGCTCCGCCGGGGCAGCGCCAGGACGAGTGCCCAGACCGGCGCGCCGAGGACGAGGAGGAGCAGCCACCACCAAGCGGCGTAGGCCCACGTGGCGGCGCGGCGGACGGTGCGGTGGAGCCGGCCCGCGGCGGCGGCGCGCAGGAGCTGCAACCGGAACGTGCCGCCCTCGGGCGCCGGCCCCGTGAGCTCGCCCGCCTCGTAACGGGCACGGGCCGCCGCGCGCCGGATCTTACCGCTGGAGGTCTTGGGCACGGTGTGGGGCGGACACAGCAGGATCGCGTCCGGCGGCTGTTCGAGCGCCGCGGCGAGTGCGGCCTCGATCGCGCGCCGCAGCGCGGCCCGCGCGGCCGGATCGGTCAGCCGGGTCTCGACCGCGAGGACGAGGCGCTCGGTGCCCGTCTCGGGATCCGGGCTCGCGAAGGCGGCGACGCAGCCCCGGCGAGCCCCCGGGACCGCTTCGGCGATCGCCTCGATCCCCTGCGGATGGATCTTGCGGCCGGCCCGGATGATGACGTCCTTGGTGCGGCCGGTGACGTAGACGTCGCCGGCCGCGACGTAGGCGAGGTCGCCGCTGTCGAGCCAGTCCCCGTCGAACAGGGCGCGGGTCTTCTCCGGGCTGCGGAAGTACCCGGCCGTCGCGGAGGGGCCCTTGAACTGCAGGCGCCCCTCGACTCGCTCGGGCACCTCCCGCCCGGCCTCGTCGACGATGCGGATCTGGTGGCCGGGCAGCGGCCGCCCGCAGGCGACGACGTCCATCGGGTGAGCGGTGGCCGGGCCGGCGCGGCGGGCGGCGCCGTCGCGCGCGAGCGCGTCCCGGTCGATCCGGTCGATGAGCGGGCCGCGGCCGAGCGGCGGGAAGGCGAGGCCGACGGCGCATTCGGCGAGCCCGTAGACCGGGGCGAGCGCCGTCGGCCGCAGGCCCGCGGCGGCGAAGCGCCGCGCGAAGCGCTCCAGCGTGTCGGCACGGACGGGCTCGGCCCCGTTGGTGAGCACGCGCAGCGATCCGAGGTCGAGGCCGGCGAGATCGTCCTCGCGCAGGGCCTTGAGGCTGAGTTCGTAGGCGAAGTTCGGTGCGGCCGAGATCGTGCCGCGGTAGCGGTGGATCGCGCGGAACCAGCGTCCCGGATCCGCCAGGAAGGCCAGGGGCGGCAGGATCACCGCGGGCGCGCCGTAGTAGAAGCTCCCGAGCCAGCAGCCGATCAGCCCCATGTCGTGGTAGAGCGGCAGCCAGCTCACTACGACGTCGGCCGACGAGGCGCCGAGCGCGCCGCCCATGGCACGGATGTTGGCGAGCAGGTTGGCATGGGAGAGGACCACGCCCTTCGGGTCGCCCGTGCTGCCGGAGGTATACTGGATCAGGGCCGGGCTCGCGGCCGTCGTGGCCGCCGCCCGGGCGAGCGGCGCGCCGCCCGCGAGTTCCTCCGGCGTCGCGACCGCGCTCAGGGCCGGCACGCGCTCGCGCAGCCTGTCGGCGAAGGTCTGTATCTCGCCGTCCGCCACGAGGATCCGGGGCTCGGCGTTGGCCAGGATGTGCACCTGCCGCTCCAGATGGTCCGCGATCTGGCTGCGCCGGACGGGCGGGTAGAGCGGCACCGGCACCCCGCCGGCCATCAGGGTTCCCAGGAAGGCCGCGAAGAAGGCGCTGCCGGTCGGCAGCATGAGCGCGACGCGGTCACCGGCGCGCAACCCGTGCGCCCGGAAGCCGGCTGCGAGGGCGCGCGCCTGCCCGTCGAGATCCGCGTAGGTCAGAACCGTCTCCTGATCGCTCTCGGGGCCGGGCTGGAAGCAGAGGCGCAGGTGCGGCCGGTCGGGGTGCAGAGCGACGTGGAAGGCGAGGACGTCGAGCAGCGTCGCGGCCTGCAGGGGTTCCTCGGCCGGCGGAAGGGGCGCCCCCGGCCCGGGACGCGGTTCGGGCTCCCTCGCCGGCCCGGCGGCCACGATCGCCGCGAGGAGGTCGCCCGGAGTCGCGGCCTCGCCGATCAGCCGGTCCGGCAGCGCGACCCCGAAGGTGCGCGCCAACCGGAGCAGGAGCTCCGCGCGGCCGAGGCTGTCGAGGGCGAGATCGCGCGCGAGATCGCTGCGCAGATCGACAGGGGGCACCGCGCGCGCCTGCGGATGCAGTTCCGCGAGCAGCGCCCGGATCTCGCCGAGAAGGACCGCGGCCGTCCGCGGCGGCGCATCCGGCCCACCGTCCCCTACCTCGCTCCCGAGCGTGACGTCGGTGCTCACGGCTGCTCCTCGCGGCGCGGTCCCGGCCCATGCCGGTCGGGCCTCAGCCTGCGGGCGCGGGGCGACGGCGCGCGTTGATCTGGCTCAACGGCGATGCCCGGGCCACGCCGCAGGGGGACGCGCCCGTCAGCGGTCCGGGGCGTGCAGGTGCTGGCCGAACCAGTCGGCCGCAGCCCGCGCGACCGCCTCGAGCGCGCCCGGCTCTCCGAACAGGTGCGAGGCCCCGCCCACCACGACCAGCCGCTTCAGGCAGGTCAGCCGGGCCATGGCCCGCTCGTTCAGGTCCAGCACCTCGGTATCGCGGCTGCCGACGAGCAGGAGCGTCGGGGCGCGGACCAGGGGCAGGGCGGAGGCTGCCAGATCGGGACGGCCGCCGCGCGACACGACGGCGCCGACCGCGTCCGGGTGCGCGGCCGCCGCGAAGAGGGCGGCCGCCGCGCCAGTGCTGGCCCCGAAATAGCCCCGCGGCAAGGCGCCCAGCTCCGGCCGGCGCTGGACCCATTCGGCGACGGCACCGAGCCGCACGGCCAGGAGCGCGATGTCGAAGCGCAGATGGCAGGTCCGGCGGTCGATCGTCTCCTCCGCTGCAGTCAGCAGGTCGGCCAGGACGGTGACGAATCCTGCCGCGTTCAGCATCTGCGCGACGCTCCGGTTGCGCGGGCTGAAGCGACCGCTGCCGGAGCCGTGCGCGAACAGCACGACGGCGCGTGCTCCGAGGGGGGCGCGGAGCGTAGCGGCCAGGGTCGCGCTGCCGGCCGGTATCGTCACCTCTTGCTCGCCGGGGACGTCCAGGGAACTCACCTCAGCCTCCTCGTCAGCGTGGTGCCGGCGGTGCGCTTCGGCCCTACAGGCCGACCGGGAAGGTCTCCGGAACCTCGCCCGCCTCCCAACCGGCCGTGCGCTCAAGGGGCGTCACCGCGCGCGTCTCGTCGAAGTGCAGGATCGCGTCGAATTGCTCGGGCAGGCGCGCCTCGAAGTAGTGGCTCCGCCGTTCGGTGTCCGGACGGTAGATGACCCCGATCGCCCGCTCGCCGCGCGCCGCCCCGAGCAGCCGCGCCGCCTCGCTGCCCGGGGCCAGCGACAGGAAGAAGCGGCCGGGGCCGAGCGCGTGAAAGAGCGCCTCGTAGCTGTCCGGCAGGGCGGGCCGGACGCGCTTGCGCTCGGCCGGCGCGTCCCAGTCCGAGGCCGCCGTCACGGTGCCGGAGAAGGTGGTGAAGCCGACGTTGAAGACCGCGGCGCCGTGGCGCTCGCGCATGAGCTGCCCGAGGTTGAGTTCGCCGCGCGCGCCCATCTGCGTCGCGCGGGCGTCGCCGAGATGCGAGTTGTGCGCCCAGACGGCGACCTTCGCAGGCTCCCCCCGCCGCTCCGGATGCGCGATCAGCGCCTCCAGGCTGTCGGCCATGTGGCGGTCGCGTAGGTTCCAGGAGGAGACCTCGGCGAGGAACATCGTGCGGTAGTAGGCCTCGGCGCTCCGGACGACGCGCGCGTTCTGCTCGGCGTTGAACAGCTCCTCCCGGTCGGTGCTTCCGCTCCACGACAGGGTGTCCGCCATGCGCCGCTGCAGGGCGAGCAGCTGGGCCATCGCCGGTTCCTGACAGGAGCCGACGCCCTTCAGGCCGGTCATGAAGCCGTAGACCTGGCCGCTCTCGCCGAACCGGTCGAAGCAGGCGTAGCGGGTGCGCGCCGCCTCGGCCGCCGCCGGATCCACGGCCGCGAGACAGCGGATCACCGCCTTCATCGAAGCGCGCAGGCTGTACAGGTCGATGCCGTAGAGGCCGACCTTGGGCTCGGAGGCCGGCAAATCCCGATTGTACGTGCGCAGCCACTCGACGAACGCGACCATCTCCGTGTTGCGCCACATCCAGGTCGGGAAGCGGCGGAAGCCGGCCAGCGCCTCGGTCGCATCGAGATCGTCGCTGTCGCCGCGGACATAGCGGTTCACCCGCCACGCATCGGGCCAGTCGGCCTCGATCGCCACCGCCGTGAAGCGTTTCTCCCGGATCAGGCGCGCGGTGATCGCGGCCCGCTCGCTATAGAACTCGTGCGTGCCGTGCGACGCCTCCCCCAGCAGAACGAACCGGGCCTCGCCGATCAGGCCGAGGAGCGGATCGTAGTCGCCCGCCGACCCGTCCAGGCGGGTCGCGCACGCCTTCAGGCGTGCGACGAGGGCCGCGTCGGTCGCCGCCCCAGCCTCAAGGTCGGGGGCGGGCGCCTGGGCACGCCCGAGCAGGCGCCGCACCTCGTCGTCGCTCGTCTGCTCGAAATCCTCGTAGGAGGCTCCCACCGCCCAGAAGGGCTCCGGCCGAACGGCGCAGACCACCTCGTCGGCCTCGCTCTCCAGGCGCGCGGCGGTGCTGCGCGCGGCGGTCGGCACGGCCACGACGATCCGCCCCGGCCCGCGCTTCCGGATTGCCCGGATCGCGGCCTGCATCGTGGCGCCGGTGGCCAGCCCGTCGTCAACGAGGATGATCGCGCGGCCCCGGACCTCCGCGGGCGGACGGCCGCCCCGGTAGAGCCGCTCGCGGCGATCCAGCTCCTCGCGCTCCTGCGCGGCGACACGCTCGATCAGGTAGGGCGGGATCTTGAGGGAAGCGACGACCTCGTCGTTGAGGACGCGCACGCCGCCGGTCGCGATCGCACCCATCGCGAGCTCCTCGTGCCCCGGGACGCCGAGCTTGCGCACGACGAAGACGTCGAGGGGCGCGGCGAGGGCCCGCGCCACCTCGGCCGCCACCGGGACCCCGCCGCGGGGAAGCGCCAGGACGACGACGTCCCGGCGTCCGGCGTAGCCCGCGAGATGGCTTGCGAGTTCGCGCCCCGCCTCCGCGCGGTCGCGAAAGATGCGCGTGCCCATTCAAGCCTCCGGGAATGTTCAACCGGCCCGCCGGGGTCGGCGCCCCCGCCGCGCGGGAGCGCTCAGTGGCTGAGGAAGAGAGGTGCGGGGCTGTTGCGCAGGAGGGCTCGTGTGACGCCTCCGAAGAAGAATTCGCGGACCCGGGCGTGATGGTAGGCGCCCATGACGATCATGTCGGCGCGCAGGCGGCCTGCCTGGGCGCGCAGGGTGTCGGCGACGTCGCCGGCGCGGGGCAGGTCGGTGACGGCGACGCGCACGCCGTGGCGGGCGAGGTGGGGGGCGAACTCGGCGCCGGGGAGGCTTGCGTGGATCTCGGCCTCGGTCGCGACGGCCACGATCTCGACGGCCTCGGCGGCGCGCAGGAAGGGCAGGGCGTCGTTGGCGGCGCGCGCGGCGTGGGCGCTGCCGTCCCAGGCCAGCAGGATGCGCCGGGCTGCGAAGGCCGTGTGGGCCGGCGGCACCGCGATCACCGGACGCCCGCTGAAGAGGAGAGCCTTCTCGATGGTCTCCCGGTCGAGGTCGTAGGTCCGCGGCCCCGCGTCGAGGACCGTCAGATCGTGCAGCCGCGCCCGCTCGGCCAGCCGGCTCACCACGTCCGGGTAGGACAGGCTCGGCGTCTCGGTCGTGCAGATCAATCCCGCCTGCGCGGCGTCGCCGGCCGCGCGCTCCGCGATCGACCGGGCCAGCGTGTCGAGCCGCCGGTCGATGACGGCGATGCCCGCATCGTCGAAGTCCCCGAGCCAAGCGTCGTCCCCCGAGAGGCGCCACGAGGTGGACTGGACGGTCAGGTGGGCGCCGGCCGCCCTGGCCAGCGTCAGACCGTAGCCGATGGCCGACGAGGCCGGCTCCCGCTCCCCCTCGACCGTGGTGCCGACGAGGACGTCGCGGATGCCGGCGAGCGCGGTTGCGGTGGTCGTGGGCATGGGGTGTCTCCGATCCGGATGCCGCATGGTTCGGCGCTCCGGGGCGGGCGGCCTTGATCCAGCTCAAGTCTCGGCGTGCCGAACGATCGAGGACGTCCGGAGGCTCAGCTCTCGCGGGCCCGTGGCTCAGGGCGGATCGTCGTTTCCAGGCGGCCTGCCAGGCGGCTTGCGCGAGGTCGTGTCGCGTCTGCGGGGCTCTGTATCGGCGGGTGGACCGAAGCCTTCGCCGTCTTGTGTCCGGGCTGCGACATGTACAAGTTGTCACCCGGGGAGCTCTGGTCCGGGGTGTAGTCTCGGGATGTACGATGACGAACAGTGCTGATGTGTCCGACATAGGACCAGATCGCACCGATACGCCGACCCTCGACGAACTCCGGCAGACCCTCGACGAGATGGGCGTCTGCGTGTGGTCGCTGGATATCCCGACCGGCCGCGCCACGGTCTCGCCGACCTGCGCCCGCCTCTTCGGCGTATCGCCCCGGAAACTCACCACGTTCGCCGCCTCCCAGGCCCTGGTGCATCCCGACGACCGCCAGGCGCGGGCGGACGCTATCGACCGGGCGTTGCGGGAGGGCGGCAGCTACGAGGTCGATTACCGGGTCGTCCGGCCCGACGGGTCGCATTCCTGGCTGCGCTCGCGCGGGCGGGTGCAGCGCGATGCGCAGGGTCGGCCTTTCCGGCACCGCGGCGTCGTCCTCAGCATCGACGAGCAGAAGCGGGCCGAGGTGGACCTGCGCGCCCGCGAGGCGCACCTGCAATCGATCCTCGACACCGTGCCCGAAGCCATGGTGGTGATCGATGAGGCGGGGCGCATCCACTCGTTCAGCGCTGCGGCCGAACGCCTCTTCGGCTACGCGGCCGCCGAGGTGACCGGGTGCAACGTCAGCATGCTGATGCCGCAGCCGATGCGGGGCGAGCACGACGGCTATCTCGACCGGTACCGCCGCACGCGCGAGCGCCGCATCATCGGCACCATCCGGGTCGTCACGGGCCAGCGCCGGGACGGCACGACCTTCCCGATGGAACTCGCCATCGGCGAGATGCGCTCGGGGGACCGGGTCTTCTTCACCGGTTTCATCAACGACCTGACCGAGCACCAGCGCACGCAGGCGCGGCTTCAGGAGCTCCAGGCCGAGCTCGTCCACGTTTCCCGCCTCAGCGCGATGGGCGAGATGGCCTCGACGCTCGCCCACGAGCTGAACCAGCCGCTCGGCGCGATCGCCAACTACACCAAGGGCTGCCGCCGCCTCCTGGCCGATCCGAGCCCCGCAGCCATCGCCAAAGTGATGGAGGTCCTCGACAAGGCCGCCGAGCAGGCGCTGCGGGCCGGCCAGATCATCCGGCGGCTCCGCGAGTTCGTCGCTCGCGGCGAGACGGAGAAGCGGATCGAACCGGTCGCGCGGCTGATCGAGGAGGCGAGCGCGCTCGCCCTCGTCGGCGCCCGCGAGCAGGGGATCACCGCACATGTTGCGCTGGCTCCGAACACGGGCGCGGTCCTCGCCGACCGCGTGCAGGTTCAACAGGTTCTGATCAACCTGATGCGCAACGCCCGCGAGGCGATGCAGGAGGGCGGACGGCGCGAGCTGACCGTGGCGGCCCGCCCCGCCGGGCCGGAGACCGTCGAGATCGCCGTCTCGGATACGGGGCCCGGCATCGCGGGCGAGGTCGCGCACCGGCTGTTCCAGCCCTTCGTGACCACGAAGGTCAGCGGGATGGGCGTCGGACTCTCGATCTGCCGCACCATCGTGGAGGCGCATGGCGGGCGCCTCTGGGTCGAGCGCAACGAGGCCGGCGGGGCGACCTTCCGGCTGACGCTGCCGGCGGTGCCGAACGGAGAGCTGGGCCATGGCGTCTAACCTCGTGCACGTGGTGGACGACGATTCCGCCATGCGGGACTCGGTCGCCTTCCTGCTCGACACGACGGGCTTCGAGGTGCGGCTCTACGAGGCCGGCGCGCAGCTGCTCGACCGGCTCGCCAAGCCGGCGACGGGATGCGTGCTCACCGACATCCGCATGCCCGGGATCGACGGGCTCGAACTGCTCCGGCGCCTGCGGTCGGCGGGTCACCGGCTGCCGGTCGTGATGATGACCGGGCACGGTGACGTGCCGCTCGCCGTGGAGGCGATGAAGCTCGGCGCCTGCGACTTCATCGAGAAGCCGTTCGAGGACGAGGCCCTCCTGCACGCGATCCGCTCCGCGCTCGAGCGCGGCGGCCCGACCGAGACCGCCGACCCCGGCCTGCGCGAGTTCGTGAGGCGGGTCGGGACGCTGAGCGAGCGCGAGCGGCAGGTCCTGGACCAGCTGGTCGGCGGCGCCACCAGCAAGGAGATCGCGCGGACGCTCGACATCAGCCCGCGCACCGTCGAGATCTACCGGGCCAAGCTGATGGCCAAGACGCGGGCGGGAAGCCTGCAGGAACTGGTGCGCTGGGCCGTCCTGGCCGGCCTCGCCTGAGGCGGACTTGAGGCAGGTCAAGGCGGCCGACCCGCTGCGTCCCGCAGGGTGAGGCCCTCGACGCCACCCGGACCCGGCGCCCGCCGGACGACGCCATGCTGCCAGACCGTTCGAACCTCATCTATGTCGTGGACGACGACCCGGCGGTCCTGCACTCCACCCGCTTCCTGCTGGAGGGCGAGGGGCATCGCGTCGAGACCTTCTCCGGCGGCCCCGAGCTGCTGGCGGCCTTCCCCGGCCCCAGCCCCGCCTGCGTGCTCCTCGACCACGTGTTGGAGGGCATGGACGGCCTGGAGGTCGTCACCCGCCTGCGGGGCCTCGATGCCGGTGTCCCGGTTGTCCTGATCACCGGGCATCCGGACCCCGGCATCCGGACCCGCGCCCACTCGGCCGGCGTCCCCCTCGTGGAGAAGCCCTTCGCCCTGGAGGCGCTGCTGAGCCTGCTCGTGGCCGGCGCTGCCGGCAGGGCTTCGGCCGGGCCGACCTGAGGCGCCGCGGGCGCCGAACCGTCTTCGCAGCGCGACCCGGCGGCAGGTCAGTCGATGCGCGAATGCTGGATCGCGATCTCCGCAGCGGGGACGAGGGCGGCGGGTCGATCCATGCGGAACGCCAGGGACGCCCCGAGCAGGTTCGCCAGACCGATCAGCGCCAGGACCAGGACGACGGCGATCTCGTCCGCCCGCTCGCGCTGGGCGTGGATGATCACGCAGCCGGCCGTGAAGGCGCCCGCCAGGACGAGACTCGTCACGTTCGGATACATGGGTCCTCCCGCGGTGACGGTGCCGCCCCGGGACGCCGCACGGAGCCGGGCGGCACGCTTCAGGCCCCTCGCAGCCGATCGATGCGCGCGGCGTTCGGGCAGAAGGCCGGATAGGTGGCCGCAGCCGTTCCGGCCCGGATCGCGTCCTCGCAGCGCCGGCGCTCGGCGCAAGCTGAGCAGGCGGCTTCGAGATCCCGCATGGTCGCCGGATCGCGCCGCCGGACGGCGTCGGGGTCGAGATGGAGGCTGCGCATCAACGCCTCGATGCCCTGGATCCTCGCGGCCGACAGGGATCCCCCCGCGCCGGCCTCCAGCAACGTCTCCCGCATCTCCTCGTCGGCGTCCCCGAGTTCCCGTGCCGCCTTCAGCAGACAGCACCACGCGTCCATGGCGGGGAGGACGCCGAAGGGGTCGAGCAGGTCGGGATCGTCGGCTGGTACGGGCATGGAGGTCTCCGACGCGGCGTCGAAGGGGTACACGCCGCACCGGCGCCCTCCTTGATCCAGCGCAAACCCGCCCCGGACCACGGGGCCGACCGGGCGCGTCATGGGCGCGGCCGCGCGCGTCATGGGCGCGGCCGCGCGCGTCATGGGCGCGGCCGCGCGCGTCATGGGCGCTCCACGGCGGCGATCCGGATCCGTTCGAGCGCGGCGCGAAGCTGCCGGTCCCGCGCCGGATCCAGATCGAGATCCGGCACGACGCCGCCGCGCAGCCCGTCCTCGCGGGTCGGGCGCGATGAGCCGGGCCGGGCCGGGCCGGGCTCCCGCCCGCGCGGGCCGGCCGCCGCCTCGGCGGCGACCACGTGGTCGGGCTCGATGCCATGCCCCTCGATCCGCCGGCCGGACGGCCTCACGGCCCAGGCCGTCGTGATGTGTAATCCGCGTCCGCCGGGATGCGCGAAGGTCGATTGCACGGCGCCCTTCCCGTAGGTGCGCGTCCCGACGACGGTGGCGCGCTGATGGTCCTGAAGCGCGCCCGCGACGATCTCGGCGGCGGAGGCGGTCTCGCGATCGACGAGCACCACCATCGGGAGGCCGCCGATCAGGTCGCCCGCCGGCCCGTCCAGGGCGAACCGCTCGACCGATCCGGGACCGCGTCCGACGAGGCGCACGATCTCGCCCCGCCCGAGGAAGGCTCCGGCGACGGCCGCGGCCTGGACGACGAGGCCGCCCGGGTTTCCGCGCAGGTCCAGGACGAAGCCGGTGAGGCGGTCGCGCCCGATCTCGGCCTTGAGACGCGCGATCGCCGTGAGCAGGCGCCCGCCCGTGCGGTCGTCGAAATGATCGAGCGCGATGTAGGCGACCGTATCGAGGGCAAGGATGCGGACGGGGTGGAGCGGCAGCCACGCCCGCGTCAGGGTGACCTCGGCGGCGGTGGCCTCGCCCGGGCGGGCGACCCGCAGGCGAACGCGCGACCCGGGCTCGCCGCGGAGGCGCCCGACGACCTCAGCGGCGCCGAGTCGCCGGACGGGGCTGCCGTCGATCCGCTCGATGACGGTGCCGGCCGTGAGGCCGGCGGTCGCCGCGGGCGTGCCGGGGACCGTGCGCTCGATTCTGCCCTCCGCCCCGATCTCGACCCCGATCCCGGAATAGCCTCCGACATTCTGCTCGCCCAGGCGGGAGAGCTCGTCCGCGGTCAGGTAGCGCGCGTAGGGGTCCAGGGCGGCGACCATTCCGGAGAGCGCCGCCTCGACGAGGCGATCCGGGCCGCGCCGGTCCGCGGCCCGCGACAGCACGGCGTGCAGCGCGTCTCCGAAGATCGCGGCCTCCCGATAGGGCGTGTCGGCGCGCGGCGGCCGGGCGCCGACGCCCTGCGCGACCGCGACCGCCAGGTGGGCGCCGGCAGCACCGGCGACCATGGCGGCCGCGAAGAGCGCCAGCCCCCCCGCGCGGCCGGCCGGCGTCCGGCCCGCCGCGGGCCTGTCTCGGATCGATCGCGGCATGCTCCGGGCCCGCACTTCTGGCACGGGCGCAGGACTCGCCCCGGACCCGGCCCGCCGCCTTGAGCTGGGTCAATGTCGGTACGTCCCGGCGGGCGCAGCCTCGATGTCGAGAGCCGGCGCGGAACGGCTCCTGCGGAGAGGCGCCATGACCCGGGACCGATCACCCGCGCTCGCCGACATCCACGACGTGCAGGTCGTCGTCGTCGAGGAAGAGCGGGGCGGTACATCCCCGGCCGCGATCGGCTTCGGGCTGACGCTCGCGAAAGCGGCGGGGGCCCACCTGACGATCCAGTCCGCCGCGCGTCGCCTGACCTTCGACAACCCATGGGGCGGCGGCTTCGACGACGGCGCCGTTGAGGCCGGGAACAGGCGCCTCGACGCGCTGGCCCGCGCCACCGCCGTGCGCGCCGCGGGCGACGCGGCCCAGGCGGGCGTGGTCTGCACGACCGAGGCGCCAAGCGTCAGCTTCCCGGAAATCCTTGCCCGGCTCATCGCCCGTGCGCCTCTCTACGACCTCACGGTCCTGGATGCCGACCCGTCCGCGTTCGACACGCACCGGATGCTGATCGAGGGCGCCATCCTCGAGAGCGGGCGCCCGGTGATCGTGGTGCCGCCGGCCCACACGGCCTTCGCGGCCCGGCGCATCCTGCTGGCCTGGGACGGCAGCGCCCAGGCCGCGCGCGCCGCCAACGACGCCCTGCCCTTCCTGCGCGCCGCCGAGGCCGTCGAGATCGTGGCCGTCGCGACCGAGGCCGAGATCCACGCAAGCCTCCCCGGCGCCGAGTTCGCCCCCCACCTCGCCCGCCACGGCGTGCGCGTCGCCGTCACCGACCTGCCCCGCGCCGGCGACGTCGCCGACACCCTGCGCGCCCAGGCAGGCCGCCTGCGCGCCGACATGATCGTCATGGGCGCCTACCATCACGCCCGGGTCCGCGAATTCCTCTTTGGAGGCGTCACACGAGCCCTCCTGCACGACAGCCCCGCACCCCTCTTCCTCAGCCATTGAGCCCTGGCAGGTCGGCGATGCTCAAGCGAACCCGCTCCAGAACCGGCGCCGCCACCCGGACGGCGCGCAAGCGCAACCTTCCGCGCCGGTCGCCCCGCCCGAAACCCGGCCTCGATCGCCCCGATCTGCCGGACCGCGCGCAGACCGGCCCGGCAAACAGCATGGATTGGGCGGATCCGCTGAGCGCGGAGGAGCGTCGCGCGCTGGAAGCGGGCTGGAGCTTCGTCGAGTGATCGGCGGGCGCCCTCGCAGGGTGCGCCCCGCGATGCAGGATCCGCCGCCGTCCGCGGCGGGCTCGGCCGCTCCGACCGACCTCGGCGACGCAGCGTCCGACGGTCGGCGGTGAGGTTCGCGGCGGTGGGCGGGCGCGGCACGATGGGCGGAAGGGCGGGCGCGCGGCGAACGAGACGCCAGCCCCCGCGCCGGGGCACCCGCACGAGCATCCCGCCGAGGACGCGCCAGCTCAGTGGCTCATCAGGCAGCACAGGGTCGTGCGGTCGAGGAAATCGCGCGTGACGCCGCCGAAGATCCACTCGCGCAGGCGGGAACGACCGTAGGCGCCCATCACGACGAGGTCGGCCTCCTGCCGCAGGGCGAAGTCGAGGATCTCGTCGCTCTCGCGCATGGCGGTCCGCAGGAGATGCGTGGTCACCTGGGCGCCGTGCCGGGCGAGATGCCCGGCGACGTCCTCCGCCCCCTCCCGGTGGGCATCGGGGCCGACGCTCACTACGAGGACGTGGTCCGCCTCGCGCAGGAAGGGCAGGGCGGCCGACACCGCCCGCCGCGCCGCCGGACCGTCCTTCCAGGCGACGACGACGCGCGTCCCCTTCAGGCCGGCGAGGCGGGGCGGAACGACGAGGACGGGCCGGCCGGCCTCCATCAGCACCGGCCCCGGGGGGACGCCGAGGGGACCGGGATCCGCGTCCTCCGCGCCGCGCCGCCCGACGACGACGAGGTCCGCGACGCGCGCCTGCTCGACGAGGTGCGTGAGCGGGCCGGCGAGGGCGGGGCACCACTCCGTGCGGATCCCGTCGCCCGCGCCGCTCTCGAAGAGCGGGCGCACGCGCGCGAGGATCTCGCGCACCTCCGCCCTGTTGCGCTCCTCCTGCTCGAGGGCGTCCTGGATGTCGCGCACCAGCAGGGGCGTCGGCACCGCGTGGCCGGCCGCGCCCGTGAGGATGGCCCCGAACCGCCGCGCCACGCCGGCGGCGAGCCTGATCCGGTCCGGGGCCGCCTCGCCGAGATCGGCGGACACGAGGACGTTCGCGTAATCCATGGCCACCTCCGTCGCGCGTCGCGGCCGACGGGTGGAGCCTAAGGCTCGGCCGGGGCCGTCCACCTTGATCCATCGCAAGCCGCTCCGCCCGCCCGGCTCAGGCCCCGACCGGCCGCGGCGACGGCTCGGGGCCGGCCCCGGTGCCGCCGAGGACCCGCATGGCGTTGAGGACGACCGCGACGTCGATCACCTCCTGAAGCAGCGCGCCCTGTATGGGCGAGAGGTAGCCGAGCGCCGCCGCCGTCATGCCGGCGAGCGAGAGCCCGAGCCCCGCCGCCACGCTCTGGACCGCGATGACGCGGGCCCGCCGGGCGATCCGGATGGCCTCGGGCAGCGGCGCGAGGCTGTCGACCAGGAGGACGACGTCCGCCGCCTCGGCCGCCGCCGCCGCGCCCCGGGCGCCGAGCGCGACGCCGAGGTCGGCGGCCGCCAGGGCGGGCGCGTCGTTGACCCCGTCGCCCACCATCATCACGGGGCCGTTCCGCCGCTCGGCGGCCACGATGTCGGTCTTGTCCGCGGGATCGAGATCCGCCGCGACGGCGTCGATGCGAAGCCCGGCCGCCAGTGCCTCCGCCACGGCACGCCGGTCCCCCGTCGCGAGCACCACACGCGAGACGCCGCAGGCGCGCAGAGCGTCGAGCGACCGGCCGCCGTCCCGCCGCAGCGGGTCGGCGAACGTGAGGATCGCGGCGGGGCTGCCGTCGATGGCGACCAGCACCGTCGCCGAGGCGGCGGGTTCGTCCCGCTCCTCCTCGATCCGCGGGAAGGCACCGGCATGCTCGCGCAGGAGGCGCGGTCCGCCGACCACGACGCGCCGGCCCGCCACGATGCCGGCGACCCCCGCGCCGGGGATCTCGGCGACCGCCTCCGGCCGGGAAAGCGCGAGGCCGCGCCCGCGCGCCTCGGAGACCAGGGCGCGGGCCATCGGATGGCCGGAGGCCTGCTCGAGGCTGGCAGCAAGCCCCAGCGCCTCCACCTCCTCGAAGGGGGGTAGGGTGCGCACCGAGACCAGTCGGGCGGCGCCGTGCGTGAGGGTGCCGGTCTTGTCCACCACCAGTACGCGGATTCCGGCCAGCGTCTCCAGGGCGCCCCCGCCCTTGATGAGGACGCCGATGCGCGCGGCGCGCGAGAGGCCGGAGACCAGGGCGACGGGCACGGCCAGGATCAGCGGGCACGGAGTGGCGACGACCAGGACCGCGAGGGCCCGCAACGGGTCGCCCGCCGCGACCCAGGCGGCCCCGGCCATGAGGAGCGTCACGCCCAGAAAGGCGAGGCCGTAGCGATCCGCCATGCGCGCCATCGGGGCCTTCCGGGACCGGGCCGCCTCGACGAGGCGGACGATCCCCGCATAGGTGCTGTCGGCCGCGGCGCGCTCGGCGAGAAGCGTGAAGGGCGCGCCGACGTTCACCGACCCGCTCAGCACGGGCGCGCCCCGCTCGATGGCGACGGGCAGCGCCTCGCCGGTCAGGCTCGACTGGTCGAGCACGGCGCGGCCCGCGGCGACGCGGCCGTCCACCGGCAGGACGTCGCCGACGCGCACGAGGACGCGGTCTCCCGGTGCCAGCGCCCCGAGCGGCACCTCGGTGAGCCTGCCGTCCGCCTCCCGCAGGGCGGAGCAGGGCTGGCGCGCGATCAGAGCCGTCATGGATCGCTCGGCGCGCCCGGCCGCGTAGGCCTCCAGCGACTGGCCGCCCGCGTACATGAGGGCGATGACGACGCCGGCCAGCGGCTGCGACAGGGCGAGCGCCCCGCCCATCGACAGCAGGGCGACGAGGTCGAGTCCGACATCGCCCCGCGCGAGGCCGGCAACCACCTGCGCGGCGAGCGCGGCCAGGATCGCCAGCGTCGCCAGCGTCCAGGCCCAGTTCGCGGCGCCGGGTTGGCCGAGCGCCTGCGCCGACAGGCCGACGCAGAGGCCCGCCAGCGGCACGACCGCCAGCCAGCGGCGCAGGCGCGGGCCCCATTCGGCGAGGGTCGGCCCTGCGATCCCGGTCGCGCCCGTCGCCGATGCCGTCGTCATGCCCGCGTCCGCTCCGGCTGCCGCGCCCTCGCAAGGCTCCCACCGGACCGTCGCGGCGCCTTGTGCTGGATCAAGGCGGACGCGACCGCGCTCGCCTTATTCGCGGATCCGCGTCGGCTTGCGTCAGATCAAAGCCGTGCCGGGTTCCGGCCCGCAGCATGACGGCGATCCATCGCGGGTCCGGGGAGGGCACGATGACGTACGCGAGCATCATGGTGGGCGTCGATGACGGGCTCCACGCCTCGGCACGGGTGCGCCTGGCCGCCGATGTCGCGCAGCGCTTCGGCGCCCGCCTCCTCGGGGCCGCCGCCTGCCTGCCGGACTATCCGCAGAGCTACGGCGAGACGGCCGCACCCATGGGCCTCGTCATCGAGGAGATCCGGCAGGCGGCCCTGGACAAGCTCGCGGGCGCCGAGCGGGCCTTCCGCGCGGCCTCGTCCCTGGCTGACCGCACGGTGTGGCGCTCCGACCTCGCCGGCCCGGTCCCGTTCCTCGCGCGTCAGTCACGGGCGGCGGATCTCGTCGTCCTCGGTCGCTACGCGGACGACGAGGGCGTTTCACCCGGCATGACGGTCGGCGTCGGGGACGCGCTGATGGGGCTGGGACGGCCCGTCCTGGTGGTCCCGGCCGGCACGGGACATCTCGACGCCGCGCGCGTCGTCATCGGCTGGAAGAACACGCTCCAGACGCGCCGGGCGATCTCCGACGCCATGCCGTTTCTCCGCCGCGCCGAGGCCGTCCAGGTGTTCAGCGTCGCCGACCCCGCCGACCGCTCGGACGTGGAGGACGTGGTCGGCTACCTCGCCCTGCACGACGTCAGCGCGAGCGCGCACGTCGCCGCGCCGTCCGGCTGGAGCGTCGCCGACGACCTGCAGCGGGCGGCGCGCCATTTCCGCGCGGACCTGATCGTGGCGGGCGGGTACGGCTACGGCCGCCTGCGCGAATGGTTCTTCGGCGGCGTGACGCGCGACCTGCTGGAGAGGACGCCGGTCTGCTGCCTGATGTCCCACTGACGAACCCACCGCTGCGCCCGGTGCGGGAAGCCGGGCCGCGCCCCCCGGATCCCGCCGCCCCCGCTCAGCCGCGCATCGGGCCCCGCCGGACGGCCGCGAAGCCCCGCGCATCGGGGCGCTCGCCGAAGACGGACACGCCCGGCGCGCCCGCCTCCGACGGGGCCGCCGTCGCGCCGTCGGAGAGGTGCAGGTAGCCCGGATGGAAACCCGCGAAGGCGGCGAGGCGGGCGAAGTCGGGCACCGTCACGACGCCTTTGGCCAGCTTGATGAGGTGGCCCTCCTGGAGGGCGTGGAGCACCCGGTTCACGTGTACGGTGGAGACCGCGGTGATGTCGGCCAGCGTCACCTGCCGTATCCCGTTCGAGAACACCTCGTGCTCGTCGCAGCCCGAAGCGCGCTGTCGCGCGAGGATCTCGCAGATGGCGTGCGCGATCCGCCGCTCGGCATCCCGGCCGGCGTTGACGAGCCATTCCTGCGCGATACTCAGCTCCACCACCGACAGCCACCACAGGGCGAGCCCGATGCGCGGATAAGCCCTGACCAGCGTCGCCAGCGTGCCGAGCGGGACGTCGGCGACCACGCAGGCCGACAGCGCCCCCACGGTGCTCGTGACCGTGCGCGGCACCAGCAAAGGGACCCCGCAGAACTCTCCCGGGAAGTAGAGGGCGATGATGCAGCGCGTGCCGTCCGGCAGCATCTCGTAACGGCAGGCGACGCCGCTCACGATCAGGTGCGCGCCGTCATGGTCGCGGGTCCCGCGGATGTCCGCACGGGCCGGAACCTGCCGCCGTTGCGGCTTCAGGCCGAGGAGGACCTGCCGCTCCGGCGCACCGAGCAGCCCGGCCCGGTCCAGCCGGCGCGTGAGGCCTGCGAGTATGGCGTGCAACGGCATCCGGATGCCCTCAGGACGGCGTGTCCGCGATGCCCTGCGCGGTCTGCGGCTGTCGCGGGCGCCGTGCCGGGCGGCGAAGGGTCGGCGACCCGTCGCCAACGTCGACGGCCGGGCGCGATCTGCTCGTCATGGGGTCGGTTCCAGCTGTCCAGCCGCGGTCGATCCGCTGGCAGGATCCTGTCCCCCCGCGTTCGAAGCCGCCTTGCGATGGATCAATCGACCGCGGTCTCGCGCGCCCGGAAGAGGGACGGCCGGCCCGATCGGGCGGGAATCGTGGACAGGGGGAGCCGGCACGCCTCGCGGGCATCGGCCGGATCCCGTGCGACGCTCCCCGCAAGCGACGCTCCCCGCAAGGGGCGAGGAGGCGATCCGAGAGGGTGGCTCGGATCGCCTTGCACGCGCTGCCCCGGTGTTGAGACGGTGACCGGCAGCTCGCTGTCCGAGCTAGGTTGTCATGGTTAACGAAACGTTTCCGCGAAACGCCGCGGCGTCCGGCAGGACGGGCGGCGGAGAGCGGCGAAACGGTCCCGGTGGCCGCGGGAGAACGACGGATCCCGCGCGCGCGGATCCGGTGACGGAACGGCCGTTCAGTCCCAGTCGATGTCCAGGGAGCGCTCGAAAGCGACGGCGCCCATCTCACGACCCTTCGGGTCCAGGACCACCACGTCGCGGAACCCACGGCGCTGGAGTTCCCAGGTCTTCTCCATCGCCTGTTCGTCGGTTCCGCAAGCGAAGGTCATGACCCGGCCGGACGGATCCGTCCCTCTCACCTTGTACACGACGTGCTCCTCGAACGGCCTGCGGCTGAGACAGAACGCTTCGGCGGATGCGGGGTTCTTCCCGGATCGCCGAACCACGCCACGATGCCGAGCGCGGACGGTATCGGAGTCGTCGCTGCCCGTACAGGTCGAGGGCCGGGGCAATCCGCGAAGCCTGCAGGATCGCGGGGTGCGGGCAGGGAGGCGGGACACGGCGTCACTCCCCGTGACCCGCGGGCGGAAGCCCCGGCGGCCCGGACGCGCGGGCGTCAGCGCTTCGAGGCCTTCTGCGCCGGGAGCTTGACGTCGCCCTTCCACTCACCCGTGAAATCGGTCCTCGAGACGTAGGCGAGCGAGAAGGTCCCGCTGCCCTTCACGCCCTTGAACTCGCCGGTACTCGACTTGTCCCGGTAGGTTCCGGTCGCGGTCACGCGACCCTGAGCATCCGTCGTCACCGTGCCGCGGTAGGTGCTCGAGGTCGATCCGGCCGGTGTCGTGAAGGTGATCAAGCCCTCGACGGGTCCCTGACCGTTCGTCAGCGTCGCGGTCTCGGTCCATTGAACCGTCGCCCCATCCAGCGGCGTGCCGGGACCGGTGTTCACGCCGGTCGCCTTCTGTTGAATTCGGATCTGATCGGGTCCGATCGGCTGCGGCGTCTGGCTCTCCACGCGGCCCGTGTACGAGCCGCCCATCGGCATCGCCTCGGCGATTCCGACAGGGATGATCAGGGCACAAAGGGCGGCCGTCGCACTCAATGACTTGAGCATCGCACTCTCCTCCAGTTGATTGTATTGTTGAGTACTCACTGCACAGCGACTTACTTCAAACATTAAAAACACAATATCGATATCAGTCAAACCGTGGGCGATCGGCCCGCGGATCCCCCCGCCATCGACACGTCGGCGCCTGGGGCCATCGAGGACTTGCGCGAGGACGGCGGCGCGCCCGCCGGCCTCACGGTCCCCGCGCCGGGCGCGGCTGAACCCTCGGGGATCTCAGGGGTTGGGCTCCGATTGCGGAGGGCGGAGCAGCATCGATGCGGAACCTCAAGGCCTTCGCCGTCGTCGCCACGCTCGTGCTGGCCGACCCGGCCGCGGCGCAGGTCGTCACCGGCGGCGCGGGCAATACCGGTGTCCGAGCCCCCGCCGGGACGGGTGGCGTGCGCCCCGACGATCGTGATCTCGGGCCGAGACCGCCCCGTGCAGGAAACACGGCGAACCCGAGCAATTCGCCCGTTCCCGGGACGACGCCGGGCGTCGATATCGGCGGAACGCAGACGAGCGGACCGCCGGGCACAGGGGGGACCGCCGGAGGTCCAACGATCGGCAACCGGTGAGGGTGGAGCGGGCGGGTGCCTCAGCAGTCTCCGCCACCGCCGGAGGATCCGACGTCACAGGTCGACGGGTTGAAGGAGGCCGGGGGGACCCAAGCCTGGCCGCCCGTCCCGGAGCAGGATGCCGAGGCTGCGACGTTGGCTCCGATCCAGTCGCCTTCGCTTGTGCCGCTCGGCCGGAGGTCTCGCGCCATCGCGCGCTCGCGGCGCTGCCAGAGGCGGAGCTGAAGCTTGTGGAGCCAATCGGATACCATCGGCGGCCCTCCCCAGGATCGGGGGCCATCCTGGTCCGTCCGCGCCGCGATCTCAACCGCGGAGGCGAGCCGGCAAAGCCTGCCGCGACCCGCAGGCAACGTCGATCCGTCGGGCGGGTCCGCGAGAGCCATGGGATTTCTGGCCGCTCGCGCCCGGAGCGGCAGACTCGGTCCCGCGAAAGCCGCCGACATGCCGAGCGATCGAGGCTCGACGGCGCCCCTGGGGGGACCTGTAACGGACGTTGCTATGAGATCTCGGGATATTTGGTCGGAGTGGCAGGATTTGAACCTGCGACCCCCACGTCCCGAACGGGGGCGTGTGCCGACGGCGGTGTCTCTACGATGCCGCCGTCGGCAGCGCAAGGGGGTTTCTCTCGTCATCTCTCGTGACCCCAAATCACCTCCCCTAACGGCAACATGTTTGGTCGATGTTTGGTCGGTTCACGTTATGAGCTGCCCCCCGTGTCCCGTTCCAGGCCACGCCGGTGGGCGCCTTCCTCGTCCTCCTCAACCAGGGCCAGCCGGAGGCCCGGCGGGACGCGGTCGCGCCGGCCCATGCGGAGCTCAAGGACTACGGCCTTGACGTAATCGGGGTCCAGGTCGGGGCCGCCTGGGATATCCGAGATGCGCCGGCACCAAGCCTCGGCCCCGGCATGCGCCACCCGGGCGCGCAGAACCTCGCGGACGAGCTCGTCCGGCAGGTCCTCGGCGACCAGCGTCTCGCGGTACAGCTTCATCAGCCTGGCCTGGGCGGCCTCCATCCGGGTAAAGGCCTCGTTGTATTCTGGCGTCGCGATGAAGCGGCCGGAGCCGTCTGGCAGGCGGACGTTGCAGGCGGCCTCACGGAGTTCGAACCGGTTCCTGGCATCGGCGACCCGCCGCTGAGCCTTCTCTAACAGGAAGGCCCGCTCGGCCGTCGCCAGGTTCGTCATCTCTACCATGCTGCCCCCTCGATCATGCTTGGGGGACCGTGGACCAGCCCGAGTTACCGCTCCGTCTATGGGGGGCGGCCTGACATCGGGACGCGGCCATGGAAAAGGGGGCCTCTACTATGGTGGCGCCCCGTTACATCAGCACCCGGCCTTCGGATGCGTCCAGGATCTCAGGCCGCCGCGTCCGTCTTCGGGGTCTGCGGGGTGCCCAGCAGCCGCCCGGCGAGCATCAGGGCGGCGCTTTCCGCGCTCGCCCCCTTCTCCATCAGGACCACCTTGGCCTCCCCGAAGACGGGCAGCAGCGGGACGCGCAGCCCGCCGATGGCGCCCGCCAAAGCGACGGTGTCCTTCACCCCCATGCGGGCGAGGTGGGCGGCCAGCGCCGCCACGATGACGGCGTCGATGGAGGGCGTCTCCAGCAAGCCCGCCTCGCGGCGCTTGAGGCGTTCGACGCGCTTGCGCTCGGCGTCGTCGCGCCTGCGCTCGGCGGCCGCGGACGAGCCTGCCCGTCGGACACCCGCAGGCTTGGGAACCGGCAGCGGCCCGGGCCCGGGCGTGTCGAGGTCCTGATCGGCTCGCGCCTCGGCCAGCACCCCTTCCAGGAACTCGTCGCCGGCGTCGTCATCGTACATGGAGGCCCTCCCGGTCAGGAGGGGAGCATGCTGCGTCGGCCGGCAAGCCACCAGGCGGCCCCGGCCAGGGCTTCCTTTACCCTGCGCACAGGAAGGCCGTCGGGGACTCTTGGCGTCCGATTCGCGAGCTGCGATCTCTATCGAGCACGAACGACGGAGGCGGCCCTGATGACGCACTACCACACCAGCGCTCACCAAGTCGGGCAGGCCTTCGAGACCACCGCCTACGCCTTCGCCGGCGCCATCGGCTTCGCCCTCATCGCCGGCAAGATCGCCCGCGCGGAGCAGGCTGCCGCTGCCGCGGACGAGTGGCACGCCGTCGCCGCCCGCGTCCGCGCCGGACGTGTCGCAGTGGCCCGGACCCGGCAGGCGGACGCGTCCCGCGCCGAGGCCGCCCGGCAGGCCGACGACGAGCAGCGCATGCGCATCCTCATGCTCCGGGCACGTGCCGGCGCGGCATGAACTGATGCCATCACGGCATCGCCCAGGGGCGCGCAGCAAGAGTCAATGGCCGCAGGCAAGTCAGACGCGCTTTAGACTACGGATTCCAAAAATATATGAGCCCGCCTCGGTCCCCCGAGGCGGGCTCGCTGGTTTCGAGGGACGTCCGATCAGGCGGCGGCGAAGGCCGGGCTCGGCCGGTGGGACGCGTCCCGACGTCCGCGCTGGGGCTCGGCGTCCGGACGCGGCCGGGGCTTCGCCGCCGCGGCGAGGCGCTCTGCCTCCTCCTTCCGCCACTCCGCCATCGTAAGCGGCCGGGGCAGCGCGGCGAGCGGCCGGTCGCCGAGCAGATGCGCGCCGACATGGCGGGGCTCCAGCGACGCCAGCTTTAGCGCCTGTTCCGGGGAGAGCCGGTCTAGGTAGCGCCGCGCCGCATCGTCGAGGCACGCCGTCGCCGCGGGCGTTTGCCCGGGCAGAGGGGCCAGATGGGCGACGGCGGCGCGCCCCCATGCTGTCTGGACGTCGGCCGGCGCGGCGACGGGCTTGGCCTGAGCCGCCACGTCCTCCTGCGCGGCGGCCTCGATCTCGGCCATGGCCTCGGCCTGGGCGGCCGCGACGCCCGACGGCGGAGCGGTGACGGCCCGGGCGACCCAGCGGGCCCCATCCCAGACCATGCGGGGGGCGGCCGCCATCGCGGCCATGGCGGCCTTCATCACGGCAGCGATGAAGCGGGCAAACGAACGCACGAGATCCTCCTTCGGAAGTGACCCCGGCAAGGTGCGCCCGGACGACGAAAGCCACACGGCCCGAGGGGCCTTGCGGCATGCATCGCGAATCGTACTATTCACCCTATGCGGTCGGCCCTGCCGACCGCCCATCGCCGCAAGGGAGACCTCGGCACATGCGTCCCACCGCCCCCATCCTCTCACGTCCCGCCCACCGCCTCGAACAGGCCGACCGCGAGCGCATCGCCGACGCGCTCCACGCCGCCGGCGCCACGCCGGTCGTGCATGCCCGCATCGCGGCACCGTACGACGAGTACCCGCATCCGGAGCTCGACCTGGTCATCCAGGTCGATTGGCGCAGCACCCGCCCGATCAAGGCGGCGTGGATCGACTGGGCCCTGGAGCAGGACCTCGACATCGACGGGAAGATCGAGGTCCGCCTCCTCTACACGCATGCGCTGCCCGAGGGGCGCAAGCGCCGCGAGCGGGAGGGCCTCGGCGGCTTCGAGGTCGACCTTGCGCAGGTCCTGCTGGAGCGCGATCTCGCCGAGCTCGATGCCGACGACCGCGCCCTCGGGCTCTGCATCTGAAGGAGGCGACGGTGAACGACAACAACCCCATCGTCATCCACGACCTTGCAGCGCGCCGCGCGTCCCTGGGCGCGCTGCCCGCCATCCAGGTCCTGCGGTCCGCCCGAACCGAGGCCGATGCCAGGCGCGCCGCGGCCTCCATCGCGGCGGCCTGCACGCGCCCCCGCCCGGCCTGGTACCGCGAGGACCGGCCCGGGGACGTGTACCTCGGGACCCTTTCGTCGGGTGAGGTCCTGGCATGGGCCTGCGGCACGCCCGACGAGCCGTTGGAGTTGATCGCGTGGATCACGGAATGGTCGGGTTCGTGCGTCTGGAGGGCCGAGGCGTGAGGCCCGATCTGCTCGCGGCCGCCGGGGAGGCGCTGTTCGGTCCCGAGTGGCGCCGCCCCGTTGCGGCCGCTCTCGGCGTCGATGCACGCCTGGTTCAGCGGTGGGCCGCCGGGCAGCGGGATATCCCTGACACGGTGGCGCCGGCGCTGCTCGCCCTGCTCGGGCGGGAGGCGTCAGCGCTGGAGGCGCAGGCCCTTGCCCTGCGCCGGGCGGCCGCCGCCATCGAGGAAGCCGAATAGCCGAAGGGCCCCGGGACGCTCCCCGGGGCCCTCGTCGTTTCAGGCCTCCTCGGCCTCCCGCTTCGCCTTGGCCTCGCGCTCCTCGGCGATGCGGCGCTCCTCGTCGGTCTCGGGCGTCGCCGCCATGCGCTCCTGGATCTCCGCCAGGGACACCGGGCGATACCCCCAGGCGTCGACGCCGACGTCGAGCGAGCGGTTCGTGCCCGGCAGCTTGCCGTGCGAGTGCCCGTAGAGATGGAGCGCGCCGCGCCACGAGCCGTTCCAGGTCCGTAGGGCATAGTGGCAAAGGACGAGGCGAACCTGGTCAACATGGATGGTCCGCAGGTCCGCCGGCGGGGACGCCCAGCCGAGCTCCAGGTGGCGGTCGCCATCGTGGTTGCCGATGATGAGATGCAGCTTCCCGTTCAACCGGGAGAAGATCTCCCGGCACCGCTCGGCCGACGAGTTCATGGCGAAGTCGCCGAGGAAGAACACGTCGTGCCCCGGCCGGACGCGCGAGTTCCAGGCGTGCACCAGGTCGTCGTCGTGGCGGGCGATGTCGTCCCAGGGGCGGTTCTCCATCCGGAGAATCCCGCGGTGCCCGAAATGGGTGTCGGCGGTGAACCAGGTGGTCGAACCGGCGAAGTGGTTGTGCTTGGTCTTGGACATGAAGGCAGCCTCCGTAGCGGGGGGCTGCGCGCATGGCGTCACGCCCCGGGGGTCGGTCTCAGGCGGGGGTGGCGTATGCGTTTCACGGCGGGCCTCATGGGCTTCGGTGAGAGAGGGATCGCAGCTCGCGCCGGGGGCGGCAAGCGGCGCTTGGGGTCGTGGTTACGTAATCCCTGGACGGTTCGCCTTGGCCTCAGTCGCAACGGTCCGTTAACCATGACTCGGCCAGCTTGGCCGCATGATACCGAAGGCGAAAATTCATTCTGACGACCCGGCCACGGGCTACCGGCAGGCTTCGGTCAGTAAGCGCATCCTGGCGCTGTTCCTGGCGAACGTCGGCAAGGTCGTCACCCGCGAGCAGATCCAGAAGGCGGCCACGAACCCGGAGACTGGGCTGATCCCGGAGAATTGGCACCAGCGGCTTTCCGAGCTCCGCACCGATTCCGGATACACCATCCTGGCCAAGCGCGACTGGCCCGAACTCGCCGCCTCCGAGTATGTCATGCCGACGACCGACCAGCGGCCCACGGCGGCCAAGCGGGTCATGCCGACGGCCAAGACATGGGCCGAAGTGCTTCGCCGCGCTGGAAACTGCTGCCAATGGCGGGAGGACGGCCAGCCGTGCGGCCTGCGCGCCGGGGACATCGACCCCATTGGCGGGGGCACCGTCCGGTTGACGGCGGACCACACGACCCCGCACTCCATCAACCCGGCCGCGGACCCGAACGACCCCGAGGCATGGCAGGCCTTGTGCGCCCGCCACCAGGTCACGAAGAAGAACTATTGGGACAGCACCACCGGCAAGATGAACATTCTGGGGATCCTCCAAAACGCCAACCGACAGCAGAAGGGGGAGGCGCTAGGGTTCCTGCTCACGTATTTCGGGCTTGAGACCAAGCCCAAGGAGTGACGCGTTTGATCGAGGTTTGGAAGCCGCAGGACGTCGAGGACGCCATCGCCGAGATGAAGGCGTCGGGGCGGACCGTGAAGGTGACGATGCTCGACCCCTGGTACAACAAGGGGTTCGGAGGGGTCCGCGACGACTACGAAGACTACATATTCAGGTTGCTGCAGGGCGTCGCCGAATTCAGCGAGCACGTCTACCTGTGGGGCTTCCCTGAGATCATCGCGCCTTTCGTGAAGCGCGGCCCGCCTGGGCACAAGCTCGTCGCTTGGCTGACTTGGTACTACAAAAACAACCCCTCGGTGATCCGCGGCTGGCGGTCGAGCCAGAACGCCTGCTTGCACTTCAGCAAGCCGGACGCGAAGCTCTACCCCGAGCACTTCATGAACGCCGCTCAAATGGCGCTCAAGGAGCAGGGCAAGCTGCGGTACATGCCCGGCCCGACGAGCGTCATCGAAAGCGCGCTTCTGACAGGGTTCGTCGGGCGCGCCGAGCAGACCGGGCACCCGTCGCAGAAGCCGGAGGCGGTCTACGAGCCGCTCCTGATGATGACCTGCGTCGAGGGCGACCTGGTGTTCGACCCCATGTGCGGCTCCGGCACCACGGCCGCGGTGGCCCGGCGCCTGAAGCTGGAGGCTGTTCTGTCCGACATGAACCCCGAGTACGTCGCGATGGCAGAGCGCCGCGCCCAGGGTGCCCCGGGGCGGCCCCCTTCGGACGAACCGCCCGCCTATGACTTGGGCGGGGAGATCCCGGCGCCGCTGGTCGCGCCGAAGAAGTCGAAGAACGGGCGCGTTCCGACCGGCCGGCCGCGTGGTCGTCCGCGGAAGAACCCAATCGCGGCTGAGTAGCGCCTACGCGACTGCGCCGGAAATCTGGCGCATGGCCCTCGTCCAGTCTCTCATGTGAACGAGCCAAAGCCGGCCGGTCGGCGTTCCGGCCGGGCTTCGTGTTTGCCGGATTTCCGGCAAGTGGGTCGGAGGCCATCCTCCGATGGGTACGCCCGCGCGTCGATTCGAACAGGGACGCGCCGGGCCGCTGGCGCGCCGCCGGGGCCGTGCTATCGGGGACGGCATGGAGATCTCGCTGCAATACGTGTCGCCGGACCGCTGGCGCCGCCCGAAGACCTGGACCGCCGTCGGGCTCGTCGGGCGCCTGGCCCTCGCCTACGACCCCGAGCGCCGCCCCTACCTCATAGGCGAGGGCGAGCCGAAGCCGCTCGACCCGGCCGCGGTCAACGCCGCGCTGGTTGACGCCGTCGACGCCGCGGCGGATCGGCTCTGGCCGGGCGGGTGGACCACGGCGTTCGCCGAGGCGTTCGCCGTCGACCGCCGCGGCCTCTCGATGACGCGTCTCGCCCGCCAGGGACTGCCTCCGTCCGTCCTGCTCGCCCTAGCCCAGACGACGGACTCGCACGCGCCCGAGGCCCTGGGCGGCCTCCTGCTCGCGCTGGCGCGGTACGCGACCAAGGCGGCGGAAGGCTCGCATCCGCGCGCCCAGTTCGAGGAGGCCATGGAGGTCTCAAGGAACGCCGTCGAAATCCTCATGGTCGCGAGACGGGAAAAGTCCGCCTGGAGGGATGCGGTGACAGGGGCTGTTAAGGATTAGCGGCTAAAACCACCGGCTGACTAAGCGCTCGAAGGGATGCCCCTCGGCGCTGCACGATGGAGCACTCCATGACCTGCCCCCCCGATGCGGGCGCGCTCGCCTGCGCGCTCGAACGTTACCTTTCCGGCGACGCCGAAGCCCCCCGCCGCGCGGGCTTCCCGCACGCTCCCGCCGCCCTTTTGCTCACCGCTCGCTATGGCAGGTCGGTCCCCGTGCTCCGGACCGCCGACGCGCTCGGTGAGGACGTGCGCCTGGCGGGGATCTACCGCGGCCTGGCGCTCGCATTCGACGCCTATTCGCATGAGGTGAAGCGCGACCGGCGCGAGGCGGAGCAGACCCTGGCCGTCCAGGTCTCGACGGCTTTCGACGCCGTCGTCGGATGGCTACGCGAGAGCAACATCGTCGCCGACTTCAGCGACGTCTTCACCGACGAGGACGCGTACGTCGCAGGACACCTGCGGCTCCTGGCCGGGGTGCTGGCGCTATGCGCATGGGAAGTCGGCCACGAACCCGCTCGGGTTTACATCCGCGCCCTCCTGCCCGAGATCCTCGGGCTAGCGGACGGGCACCGTTACGTCAGGGTCGCCATCGGCCTGATGGAGGACGTCGATCCGCTTCATTGGCGCCCCGGCCAAGGCGCACTCGGACGGCTCGCCCTTGCGCTGGTTCGCGGCGGCCATCTTCTCGCTGAGGCATCCCGGGGCGCGCCTCAACCGGAGCCGGCCTGGGCCACGGCCGCCCGCGAGATGGCCGCCGAGGAGGCGGCCGCCGCGGCGGCCGTGGCGAACGGCCCGAGCCTGCTCGTCCTCGCCAGCGTCTCGCACCTGCCCGGCTTGGCGAAGTCCGGTGAGAGCAAGCCGGGCGGTCATACCGGCTCGACGCCCCGCTCGGAGTGGGCGCCCGTCGCCGGACGGCGGCTCCGCCTCGTCCGCGTCCCGGACCTCGCCGAGGCCCGGGCGACGCTCGCCGCCGAGTTTCCGGACGACACCGCCACTATCGACGCCATCCTCCGTCCCCTCTCAGGTCGGGCATACGTGTCGCTCCCTCCCACGCTGCTGCTGGGGCCGCCCGGCACCGGCAAGAGCAGGTTCGCCCGCCGGCTCGGCGAGGTGCTCGGCTTGGCCGTCACCGTCTACGCGTGCGCCGGGGTGAGCGATTCCAGCTTCATCGGCACGTCCCGCCAATGGAGCACGGGTCGCGCTTGCGTGCCCCTGCAGGCCATCCGGCGCGCCGATGCGGCCTCGGTCCTCGTTGTCCTCGACGAGCTCTCCCGCGCCGGGACGCGCCGCGACAACGGGCTATTGACCGACGGCGTCCTGGCCCTGACCGAACGCGAGACCGCGCGGGCGTACCAGGATCCCTATCTGGAATGCGCGGTCGACCTCAGCGGCGTCTCCTACATCGCGACGGCGAACACCCGCGACGGCCTCGACGCGGCGCTGCTATCGCGGTTCCGGGTACTGGAGATGGGGCCTCGCACGCTGGCCTCGCTCCCGGCCCTGACGCGGGGGATCATGGCCGACATCAGGTCCGAACGCGGCCTCGATGACGCGTGGCTGCCCGGCCTCGATCCCGAGGAGGAAGCCGTCCTGGCCGCCCATTGGCGGGATGGCAGCGTGCGCTCCCTCCGGCATCTCGTCGAGGGCCTGGTCGCTGCCCGTGACGCCCTCGCGACGCGCATGTGATGGGGGACGTCATGGTCTCCCCATCCACCGCCGCCGTCGAGGTGGCCGTCTATTGGCACACGCGCCGCCGGGCCTGGAGCATCAGGGCCGGAAACCGCGTCGTCCGGCACGTCGCCGAGACGGCGCTGCGGGACGTCCGCTTCGTGGTCCACCACGCCGCCGTCGCCAGGGTGCAGCGCCTGCAGGTCCGCGAGGTCTGCGCGTTCGCCGTCGGCACGCCCATCGTCGCCCCGCGCTGGCCGAGCACCATCCGCGTCCGCTTCGACCCGTTCGAGGCGGCCTCTTTCCTGACCGAGGACGGCCTGCCGGTCGTCCGCGCTTCCCTGGTTCATTTCGAGGCGGACGGCTCATGCTACGCGGTGCTCTGACCCTCGCCCTGGCGCTCGCCGCCGCCCCGGCCGCCGCGGCGCCGGTCGGGGAGCCGTCCTTCCCCTCGGTGGGTGACAGATTCCTCCTCAGCGTGCGGGGGCCGCTCGACGGCGGCCGCGAGCGATTCGCGCGCCTCTACGCGTCCCCTGTCCGTGGCACGGACTATTGGACTACGACGGTGGTCTGCGGGACCAGGGACGTCCGGAGCGGAAAGGAACGCATCGAGATGCAGGGCGCCGGGAACGCCTGGCTCAACCGGGGCAAGCTCGGGGGCAACTGGTCGCCGGTCGGCGGCGGCGGCGGGTATGGCGAGAGCCAAATGCGGGCATGGAGCGTCACCCAGCAGGACGGGCTAAACGTGACGGTCGCGATGAGCGGGCCGTGCCCGCCCCTCGGCGAGGGCGACGTGAGCTCTGGTGACTAGCCAGCTGCCCACCTAGGCTGTCGCAACACCGGAGCCCCCCATGCGTCTCGCCATCGACGACCCGACCGTGGACGACCCCGAGCTCTCGGCTGAGGAATGGACGGCCCGCGAAGCCGCTCGCCGCCGCCGCGAAATCGGGGATGTCGTCGCTCGCTGCCGGGCGGCCCGGCGCATGCCCGTGCGGCGCCTCGCCATCGAGACCGGCGTCTCCGAGAGCACCATCCGCGACCTGGAGGCCGGGCGACCGGTTGACGTCGGGCATGCGGTGCTGATCGCGGAGGCGCTCGGGCTCGACCTGATGACGGCCCTGCGCCGCGCCGCCGCGGCGACGCCGGCCCCGGCCGAGCTCGACGACGAGGCGCTGCCGGCGCCGGGGGACTGACCGTGGACCAGACGCTCGCGGTGGCGCTCTTGCTCTGCGCGCTGGGTCTGGTCGTCGCCGGCGTCGCCGCGACACCCCCGGCGCCATCCGCCGCCACGGTCCTGGCGGCAAAGGAAAGGCCCGGCCCCCTCTCGGGAACCGGGCCGGTTCGGTAGCGAAGTCGGTTTCGCTACCCTTTACGTGCGCTGCTCCAAACCGGGCAGTTCGGCCTGGCGGTTGGCGACGGCGGCCTGGAGCCGGAGGGCCTGCCCGGGGCCGACGTACCAGCGCTGGCGTAGCCATTCGAGGCCCGGCTTCGTGACGTACGTCCGCCACTCCCGCCTCGTCGGCGTGACGTCGTGCCAGCGGATCTTCATGTAGCCCGACTTGCGCAGGTCGGCGCGGGGCTGGGCGAACCCGTCGGCGTCGAACAGGTAGCCCTTCTTGCGGAGCCAGGAGAAGAACAGCTTCTGGGGGGCGTCGATGGCCCGGGCCGCGGTCGACAGCGTGCAGAGCCCATCCGCGTCGAGGAATGCCTCGTAGGCCTCGATCTTGGGGCGGACCTCCTCGATGACCGCCTCGGCGAACGCGGCCCGCTTCTCGGTGACGACGAGGGCCTGGCGGGTCTCGGCGACCTCGGCCTTGGCCGCGATCAGCTGCTCCGAGTAGCCGAGCAGGAGCGTCCGGAGGGAAGCGGGGTCGTTGAGGTCGACGGCCGGGACCTGCGTCCGGCGCCGGAGCTCCTCCTCCATGCGGTTGAAGGCGTCGATGTAGGCCAGCTTCCACTGGAAGGCCCTCTCGCCCGTGAACCCCATGACGATGAGGCTGAAGGCGTCCCGGTCGAGGCGGTAGGCCAGGACCTCGCGAGAGGCACCGTTGCCGGTTCCGACCTCGTCGAGCATCGGCACAATTTTGTGCCCAAGAATCTCGGGGCTGCGGACCAGCGCGGTCCGCACGGCCACCAGGACGGCCTTATGGGTCCGCTTGAAGTAGGCGGCGATGTCGCGGGTGTCGGCCACAGCCTTGTCGCCGGCCAGGGCGACGGCGGGAAGGGAGGTCGTGGTAGAAATGAGAGCAGCCTGATTCACGGGTTCCATCCGTGTTCGGGTCAGGCCCCTGTCTTGGTGTTAGCGCACCGGCAGGGGCCGCCTCGCGGCGCGAGGTGCCCCCCATGATACCGATTCGCACGCAACCCACCTGGCCCGTCGCTTCCGAGCCCCGCCGGCGCCGATGTGAACGCAGTTCTGCGTCGACGTCTGCTCAAGATTGAGCACCCCCCGTCAGGCCTCCCGGGACGCTCCGCAGGCCCGCCCGGCATCCTCCGCCAGCTCGGGGAACAGGGCGCCGACGGCGAGCATGGCGAACACCGCCAGGTAGGCCTCGCCGGCCGCATCTGCCGGATTTCCGGCAAGGACGCCCCGGGCGGCCCGAAGCGCGTCCCGGGCGAACAGCTTGGCCTCCTCGACAGGCGTCAGCGCCCGGCGGCAGGGATCAGCCTCGGCCACGGTCGGCATCCTCTTCGTCGAGGGCTCGCACCGCCCGTTCGAGGGCGGCCTGCATGGCGTCGGGGAGGTCGCGGTCGGCCGGGAGGTCGAGGAACCAGCGCCTCGACCGGACGAGCTCCCGGGCGGCGTCGACGACGGCCCGCGCGGCCGGGGTGACGACGTCGGGGACGTAGGCCCTCACGCCGCCCTCGGGGGCCAGCGGGGCGGGTCGTAGAGGCAGGCCCCGATCAGGAACCCGACCATGAAGGCTACGGTGACGCTCACGGGTGCCTCCGGCGATGGCGGGCGGCCTCCCGGGCGGCCGCGGCGACGTCGCCCCGGGCGGGGGCCGCGGCGACGGGCTCGCCCCGGAGCACCCGGTTGACGTCGGACGTGACGAGGGGCGCCGGCGCGGCCGCGAGGCAGTACAGGGCGACGAGGGCGACCGGGGTCATTGGCCGGGCCTCGCGATGGACCTGACCGCGCCGAGCTTGCCCTGGCAGTCCCCGTGGGCCGCGCGCAGGTCGGTGACGTGGACGGCGACGTCGCGCTGGGTGCCGCCTCGGCGCCAGGCCAGCGCGCCCTGGCAGGTCAGGAGCTCGTCCGGGATCTCGGCGAGGGAGCCGCCACGGCTTTGGCAGCCGCCGAGGGCGAGTGCTAACAGAGCGGTGGCGATGATCGGCTTCACTGTCCGGCCTCCAGGGCATCGCGGAGAACCGGGGCGACGGGACCGTCGTCGGACGCCGGGGCGCGCCGGATGCGGTCATGGGCGGCCGCCGTCGCGCGGGTCCGCTTGGCCGCGGCCTGATGCTCGCGCTGGAGGGACTCGACGACGCGACCGCGGACCTCGGCGAGCTCGCGGGCCTCGGCGAGGTCCCGGCGGGTCGAGGCGACCTCATCCCGCAGCCGGGTGACGTAGGCGACACCGACGAGGATCACCGCCACCAGCGCGACCGGCACGGCCAGCCGGGGCACGTAGACCGCTGCCAGGACGGCGCCCGCCGCGGCGGCCAGCGCCGCAATTCCGGCAGGCGTCAGGGCAAGGGCGAGCGCCAGGTCGAGCATCAGACGTGCACCCCGGCGCGCAACAGCTTGATGCGGAGCCGGTAGGAGTGGACCGCCAGGGCGGTGTCGGCGGCAGCGAAGATCTCGGCCTCCAGGCGGTCCGCCATCTCAGGCGCGCCTGCCGCATGGAGGTGGTCCCCGATCCTGCGGGCCACGTCGAAGACCGCTTCGGGCTCGGGGTCGGGGCCGTCCATGGGCTTGTACCGGGTCGCACGCAGTGCCCGCGTGAGCTCCTCGGTCACGTCAAGCTCGGCCTTGGTCCAGGCGGCAGCTTCGAGGGCTTGGGCGTCCATGTCATTGAACCTCTCCGGCGCGACGCGCCATGCGGGCGAGGTCCGGGTGCAGGGACACCGCCTCCTTGGGCTTCTGGGTGAAGGAAACGAACCGTGGGTCGGCCTCGGTCGCCGGGGGGATCACCGTCCCGGGCGAGAGCTCGAAGACGGTCCCCGGGGTCAGGGTCAGGCTGGTGAGGTCCCGGCAGGGGCAGGCCGGGGGCTGCGCCCGGGCGACGAGGACCTCGCGGACGGCCTGGACGAGGACGCACCAGCCGATGAGGGTGCAGGCCGAGACGGCCAGGATCGCGGCGGTCGACATCAGATTCCCTTCAGGCAGAGAGCGCGTTCCTCGGCGCGCCGGCGGGTCAGGCCCTTCGAGACCTGGCCCTTGGCCTTGTTCCAGAGGAGGAAGGCGTCGCAGGACGCGCGGGTGTTGCCGGCGTTCGCCTGCCGGGCGACCGACGAGCCGCAGTAGCCGGCCCAGCCGATGTTGTAGGCGAGGCTCACGTGGGCGGCGTACCGCTCGACCGGCATCGTCACCGCCGACGGGACGCAGGCCTCGACGTGGGAGGCGAACTCGTCGAGGCGCTGGGTGAAGAGCGCGTTGCACTCGGCGACCGTCTTGGTCATCCCCATGCGGACGCCCTGGGTCTCGCCCCAGCAGATCGTGGGAATGCCGACGATGTCGCGGTAGGCCGTGGTCCGGAGCGCCTCGAAGCCCCCGACCAGACCGGTGCACGCCGCGGCGGCCGCCGGCACCAGGAGGATGCGCGACGGCTTCCGGCCGGAGGTCCTCGAACGGGTGACGGCAACCGTTGCCGGATTTCCGGCAACTGCCCGGGGCGCTGCGTTGGCGGTGCCGACGGCGACCGCGACGCCGAGGCTGCGAAGGAAGGCGAGCATCAGGCCTGGTCCCCGGAGAGGTGCCGGTTGGCGAGGAAGGGGAGGACGAGCGCGCCGAGCGAGACGACGGCGGTCGCCACCGCGAACACAGGCGGGCTGAAGGGCGGGTCGGCCGCCAGGCAGGACATGCCGGCCTGGACCGCGGAGAAGACGAACCCGGCGCCGGACAGCCAGACCACGCGGCTGTGCTTGGCGACCGTCTTCGGGTTCGGGACGAGCTTGGGCTTGCGCACGGTCAGGACCTCCGGCGGTTCGAGCGGGGCGGCCGCGGCGGCCGGGGCGGTGACCCGTCGCCGTCGTCGTCGTCACGACCGAACCGACGAAGGATCTCGCCGTGGTCGTGGAGGGCGCGGGTCAGGTCGGTGCCGGTCCGGACCAGCGTGAACCCGAGGTCCCGGTCGGCGGGGTCGAGGGCGATGCGGGGAAGCGCGAGGGCCTGCTCCGGCGGCCGGCGGGCTTCCTTGATCCGCGCGAGCACGTACGTGCCCCCGGCGAGCACGCCGCCGACGGCGACGGTGCCGATGGCCTTGAGGGCGTCGGCGGGCAGGCCGATGAAGGTGGCGACGAGGTCCATCAACGGGCGGCCCTCCGGACGATGGCGGCCCGGGCGTCGTTCGTGCCCTGGTCCCAGATGGCGCGAACGGCGCAGTAGGCGTCGACGAGCGCGAGGACGCCGTAGGCGCCGACGCCGGTGTTCCAGCCGGGGTAGCCGTCCCGGGCGAGGAGCCACGCCAGACCGGTCCAGACGCATGCGCCGACGGCGGCGGTGACGAAGCGGATCGAGGGGCTGTGTCGCTTGTCCCCGTTCGCCCAAAGGCCGAGCATGCGGACAACGGCCACGCCCAGGAGCGAGGCTCCCCAGGTGCCCTCGGGGGCGATGGCGGAGAAGGCGTCGAAAGTCGGACGGGAGAACGTCGCCCCGGGGAGGAGCAGCGCGAGCGCGACGCCCGCCAGCACCAGGGCCGCGACCCATTCGGCCTCGCGGCGCTGATGATAGCCCTGGAAGGGGAGACCTCGGTTCACGATGCGGACCCCTTGCCCTTGCCGGACGGGCCAGGCGCGGCCGCCGGGGCGGGGTCCGCCTCCGGGACCGGCTCGGACACGGGATCGGACGGGATGGCCTCGAACGTGTCCGGGAACGGCGACGGCGGCAGGAGCTCACCGTGCTTGACGATGCCTTGGCCGCCGCAGCGACCGCAGTGGACCTCGGACCAGTCCATGCCGGGGCGGATCACCGCCAGCATGCCAGTCTTGCAGGTTGTCGGGTCGGGGCAGGCGTCGAAGGGGAAGGGACGGTCGGGACGGTCGGGACGGTCGGTCACGCCTGGTACTCCGCGTCGAGGCACGTGCGCTGGCGCCGGGGCGGCACAGGCGTCGACGGGCCGGTGGGCAGGAGGTCGGCGCGAAGCTTCCGGGCCAGAACGGTCACCACGGCCCCGTCGGCGATGACGAGCTTCAGGCCCGTCTGGCCCTCGATGACGGCGCAGGCCCCGTTGGCGACCCCGAGGCCGCCGACGATGCTGAGGCGCCGGCGAATGGCCGCGACGTTGACCCGGCGGGCCTGCAGCGCCTTCACGGCCTCGGCGTCGTCGCCGTCGACCACGACGCCCAACGCCCGCTCGGCGTACCGGCGGACGGCATGGTCGGTGGCACGGGCGCGGACGCCGTCGGGATTACCGCGCTGGGCGGTGGTGGCGGTCGCAGGGGATGGCTGCACGAGACGCTCCTTGTGCAGGAAGCGTCCCCCCGGGGGCCGTATTCGGCCAGATGCGCGGAGCGATGTCGTAGGTGCGGCGGTCCCCGGGAAGGCTACCCGCGAGGGAACCAAAACGAGAGAGCCCCGCCGGCGCGAGGTGCGCAGCAGCGGGGCTCAAGCTGTGGTGCAGCTACCGGGTCACCGGATGCCCGCAGTGTAGGGCCACGGGGCGCGAGGGACAATGCCAGAGGGCAGCCCGGGGGCCACTTTTGGAGAGGGCGCGACGGGAGGCGTGTACGGGTCGTGCCCGGCGGCGATGAGGTCCTGCGCCATGGGGCGGAGCATGACCGGCATGCCACGGACCGGGGTGCCATCGACGTCGTAGATGACGTGAGGGTGCGGTGCGGGAATGGCGACGACGGCGGGATGGCAGGTGGTCATGTCGAGCCTCAAGGTCGGACAGAGACGGTCAGGGATGGCAGGTGAAGGGTCGCGAGGGTCTGATGAGGTCGAGACGGTTGAGGGGGCTGTACGGCCCGCCCTGGACGTCGGCTCGGGAGTAGGTTCCGAGGTGCTGGTGCGAGGGTCGCTAGATACGTCCTGCAAGGGCCAGGGGACGGCGAGGACGGCATGTGCGAGGATCCGGGTAGAGGTGCGCGGCTCCGGGTAGGAGACCGCGACGGACGCCTGCGGTCCATCCTGAGAGGGCGCGGGTGCGAGGGTCCGGGTAGAGACCGGGGGCTCGGACGGGGCCTCCCCGGAAGGGCCGGGGACCTCCACCGCGCCACGGTCCCGAGGTTCCACGGAAGCGTTCCCGAGGGGCTCCGCCCCCGGGCCGCCCGCCCCCGGGGGGGCATAGTGTAGGCGAACGACGGGATAAGTCGTTGTGCTCGTTCCAGAAAGCTTGTTGCGGGTCCGCTCCAGGACCTCGCCCATGACCCCCTTGACGAACCCCTCGTGGCGGCCCGGGACGGAGAAGCTATCGTGCACCGGCAAGCACGGGATGCTCGCCTTCGCGCAGGCATCCATGACCTGTCCGGCCATCTCGGCGTCGATGCGCATGAGCCTCACGCCGGCGTCGCTGCCGAACATCGCCCTGATGGGCTCGTGCCGCTCCTCGATGCGGGAAAGGACCTCCGCGGTCTGGTCCCATGTCATCCGGCGAGGCCATGCCGGCCGGCCGTCCTTGCCCGTCTCTCGCCGCTTCAGCATCAGCGACCGGATGGTGGCGGTGCGGTCGGCTGCGTTCATGTAGGCGTTGACGGCCATCTTGAGCTGACCGCGTCGGACACCCGTGGCGCCCCGCACCTCATAGGCGTCGCCGTCGAGCCGGGCGCCGCACATGGCGTAGGCGAGGTCGAGGTGCAAGCACCGCCAATCCGGCTCCTTCGCGCAGACAGCCTCACCGTTCAGGAGGAGCTCGGCCCGGCGCGCCGCCGGCAGGTTGCTCCACGGCCCGTACATGCGACCGTGCAGGTCGAAGCTGCGCCGGGCGAACATCTGGACCATGTGCGGGAACTCCTGGTGCAGGACACAGGTCCATTCGCCCTTGTCCGAGAGCGCCCACCAGTGGTGGTCCGAGAAACGCCAGAGCCCCTTCGCGACCGCCGCCGGGTCGACCGACAGACCGATGCCGGAGATGGCCTCGTTGCGGCGCTCCATTTTCCGCACGATGCGGTCGACCTCCTGGGCGCGCGGAAGCGGCATTGGATCGCCGTTCTCGTCCCGGAGCAGCACGGGCACGCGCGGGCGCCGGTGCTCGACGGCCTCGCCTCGCAGCGCCTCGACGAGGGATTCGGTCGCCCAGAAGGCCGACTGAAGCCGGTCCCGTTCCTCCTCGGCAAGGTGGGCGCCGGGCTTGGCCCTGAAGCTGCCGAGTAGCCCCCTGTCGGTGAGCGCATCGACCGTGCCGAGCACCCTGGACCGGCCGAAAGGGGTGCCCTCGTACCTGTCCAGCTTCCACCACTCGCCCGAGCGCGAATACGAGATGCGGCCGCCGCCACCATCGTGCCGGACGAGGGCCTGGCCGATGATGGCGCGCTGGACGGCGCGGTCGTCGCGCGTGCGACCGCGAGGGATGCCGAGGCGCGCGAGAGCGCTCTCCGGCACGAGATGGGCGAAACTCAAGGGCGCGTCGTCGCCCTGGACGAAATGCATGGAGATGATCCGTTGACCCGGTCTCGCGGCTCGACGGGGCACCACACCCGACGCGCGAACCCAAGCATCGTCCGCGCGTCGCAAGCATTTGAAAAGCCCGGGCAATCGGGCTCGGAAGGCAGGTCCGCAGACCACCCCTCGCAGAAGGCGGGGAAACGGGGTCTACGCCGGCCTCAAGGAACGGATGGGTCGCCAGTCGGAAAATAAAAATCCCCCCATCAGGCGAGCCTCCCTGGGCGCATCGGATGGCTGTTTCGCGCAGAAAAATTGCTCGGGGCGATGCGCCCCCTAGGAAAGGCCTTGCAATCCTGCCGACCAGCGCGTCGCGACCGGCTTCGGCGGGTCCGGCGGTCGCGTAGCCTGGAACGGGGCACGCATGCTCGGGCACCCTGCCGGGCATGACCTTCAAGTTCCGTGTCGAGATCGCCGCCGACGTCGCCCCCTCCATCGAGGCGTGGCGCGACCGCTTCGTGTCCACCGTCGGCATCGCCAAGTACCGGCGCGCCGCCGGCTGGGCCGTCGACGAGGTCGCCAAGCACGCCGTGCTCGGCATCAGGGAGCAGTTCCACAAGCACCTGAAGTCGAACACGCCGTGGACGCAGAGCGCGATCAAGTACCAGCGCTCGACCGCCGGGGGGCTGAACGCCATCGAGCAGGGCAAGGCCGACGGGCTGTTCTCGGCCGTCTACGTCATGCCGAAGCAGTCGACCTACCTGAAGTACCTGTTCGGCCTGCAGGACAACACGCGCCTCCCCGGCGACGTCGGTCTCGCCCAGCGCCACCTGCTGATCCCCTGGTGGGACAACATCAAGCTGACGCAGGGCGTCCAGCCCACGCGCTTCGGCGGGGTGCCCACGGGATTCCTCGCGCGCCTCGCCCGTGAGGCCCAGGGCACCAAGGCGCCGAAGCGCAGCGGCACCTCGTCGAGGTGGGGCGTCTACTTCGGCGAGATCACCCTGCACGGGCAGAAGCGCTTGGCTTACGTCGCCCGGCCGCCGCGCGTCGCCACGAGCGAGAGCATGTACATCCCCGGGCGTGATGGGGGTATGCGCCTCGTCGGCCGGCGCATGCGCGACATCGACCATCCCCGCGTGCTGTTCCTCGCCGTCGACCGGGCGACCTACAAGCCGATCCTAGAGCAGCCCTGGCAGGAGGCCTGCGAGGCGGCCGCCGCTCGCATCCCCCAGATCGTGGCCGAGCAGCTCGCAGACAATCTGTTCCATGCCGCCAAGATGGCAGCGGCCGGCGCACGACAGCCGTAGCCTGTCCGGAAATCCGGGCACGCCTCGGCCTCACGGATGCCGTGTGCGTGCCAGCGAGAAAATCCTCGACGAGATCGACAAGCGCGCCGGAAAACCGGCAACGCACCGGTGGAACTACAACTTAGGTCCGCGGCTTCGTTCAGATACCCCCACACCGCCGATCCGGACATGGCGCCGAAATCTCGCGTTAGGTAGCTCGCGACGGCCGGGCTAGGGATACGATGAACCGCGGGCTGGCAATGGTCTCGGCAGCGATCTTGGTCCGTCTCGCGCAGTCGGTTTTCCACCAAGCCTCGAAGCGCGCCAGCCTTGCGTCCTCCTTGGCTGCCGCCGCAGCTTTTTTCGCGGCGGCGACGGCGAGATTCCTTTCATGAATTTTTACTGCGCGCTCTTGGGCGGCGCTCCTTCGGCCCGCCTTGAGAGCGACCAAAGGGGTCGCGAGATCCGTTTCTCCAATGGCCACCAGTGCTTTGATCGCAATGCCAAGGAGATGGTCCCTCGCCTTGCCTATCTCCGCCTCGCCAGGCTTACCTTCCCCGTCTCGCCACCGTCGGATGATCCGCTCATCGCTGACACCGAGCTCGCCACTGGCCTTCCCGTGCCAGAGCGGGCCGAACACTGACGAGTACATGCGGTCGAGATTGGCGTAGGTTTGGTCCAACTCGGGCAGGGGAGCGATGACGGGATCGGCGGGAATAGGCTCGTCGGTCGGGGGGCCGTTCGCGCCGATGGAATGTCGTGCCGCCTCTACCTGCTGAGCAAGGATGATATTGTCGAGCAGGGGGATCATGTCAGTTTGTTTGGGGTGCTCGATGCGAGGACCGAACACTGGCGGGACTTTTTTTGTCATCAGCCCATCCTCGGCGTGAGATCGTTGTCCGCCTCCGGCTCGGCGTCCGGATCGGGCTCAAAATCGGGAAGTGGCGGAACTAGCACTCGCTCCAGGTGCTGGGCCTCGGCGTAGGTCGCTCGGGCCTGGCGCTGGAGTTCATGCGCCCGCCGTTTGAGCACCAGCACGATTGTGTCGGCGACCCAGGCGGGCACGGGCCTGGCACCTGACGTCCACTGATGGATCTGGGTGGCCGCGACGGTGCGACCGGCCTCGCGCGACAGGGCATCGGCGAGGGGAGCGGCCCAACGGAAGCCGAACGCGGTCGCCGCAGCGCCCGCGAGCTCATCGACTGTGAGGCGGCTCACCGGCGCGCTCCGGCAACGCGGAAGCAGCCGACGCCGTTCAGCGTTAGAGCGCCCTCAGCCATGAGGGGCAGACCGTTCGTAGTTCACGCCATCGTTGTCGAAGCGAACGAGCCTCACTGGACACCTCTCGTAATGCTGGGGCATTCCGGCAACCGCCTGTTCGGCGCTATTGGGCATATTTGATATGCCCAATAGCCGACAGAAACACAAGCCATTGAGATAAAAAATTTATGCCCTTGAAGTTGGGGGGCTATTAAGAAGCGGGTCGCCCCAATGATGGGAACTGGCCCGCTGAGGGAAGCGGTATGCCACGCTGCTCGGCTCCATCGCCTTCCGGGACCGGAGCGCAAACATTTACATGTACATGCCGCCCTCGGTGGAGGCCGCCCAAGCGGGGGCACCCTTACTTGCGCTAAAGGTACACCTCAGACTGCAACCGACGCCCGCTGCGTGCCGTCAGGCCCGAAGGGCGTTGTCGTCGGGGACGACAACCTGCCCGAATTACTGCGCCACCTGCTCCCGTCGCCGTGTAGCCTGGTAGCCACCACGCCTCGGGCCGCATGCTCCGGGCATGACTTGATCCATCGACATGGCCGTTCTGTCCGACTTGGGCTCGCAACCCGCCGTTTGGGAGGATTCCTACGTCTCGGCGGCGGGATTCGAGAAATACAAGCGAGCGTTAGCCTGGGCGGCGTCCGAGGCGGGCAAGAACGTCGCCACGCGAATGAAGGAGGCGACCGCCGAGGTCATCGACCGCCCGATGCCGTGGATCTGGCGCGCGTGGCGGTACACGCGCGCATTGAGTCAGGATGGCGACCGCGCGCTGGGGGCGATCCAGCGCGCCAGCGTCAGTGGCTTCGAGAGTCAGACCCAAGTGCTCCTCACGCAGGCCCGCGGCCCGCGCGCCTCGGCTGGCCGAGGCGCCTGATCGCGGCCGCGCCGGATTTTCGGACAAATGGATTTCTCAACCTTTGCTGCGGGTCAGGAATTAGTGCTCCCTTTGTTCGGCTGTGCGCCAGTTCCGGACCTCCCATTACAAACGCCGGAATGGCCGCTCTTCGCTCGCAAGCAGCCTCCCTATGGTGCGCTCACTCGACCGTTTATCGGCTGAGGAGTTCTGGAACCGCGTCGTGCAGGAGATAGCCGAGCTCCTCGTCGAGCGCGCCCCCCTGACGCCGACCGAGATCCTGCCGGAACTCAGAGCCGTGACGCTCCGCGGCGCCACCTTGCACAAGGAGCCGCTTACCCCCGGGACCCTCAAGAAGAAGATGGACGACCGCGTCTTCCACGGCCGGTACTTCGCGGCGAGGGACGAGGACCGCTACGCCCGCAGGGCCGGCTGAGGCCCGAAGACGCCTCCCCCGGGGGTGAGGCGCACGGCCGGCCGAACGGACACGACCGAGCCGCCGTCAGGTCGCGTTGATCGGCCCCGGGGGCTGCGGCGCCGGCGGCTCGGTGGGCGGGTTGCCCTCGGGCGGCGCCGGGTCCGGCGGCGGGTCGCCGATGGGCGGCAGCGGGTCGTCACCCGGGCGCGGCGTGTCGGAATGCATCGAGCGACCCCTGTCGGCTCCCGGAACGGAAGCCGAGGCCAACGCGCCAAACGCTCGGAAGTGGCGTGCGGCAAACCTCGTCGCCGCAGTCCGGCCGCGGGGTCGGTCCTCCTTCCATCGGCCCCGGCCGACCAGGGATGTGCCGCATCGTCACGACCGGGCTCCGGGGAAGATCCCACCCGTCGGGACCGCCGCATCGCCGGCCACGAGGCAACCGTCGTTCCTCGTCCTGGTTATGAACGACGATGGATTGGGTCGGCGCCGATCGTTCGCCGGCCGGGCCACCATAGCAGGTAGCGTCGAACGCCATGCCCCACACGACACATCCCGGCCCGAGCCGGCAGGACGAATCGGTCGATCCCGACCGGGAAATCCGTGCCTGACCTCCTGACGTTCCTGCCGCCCGGAAGCGAGACGGCGGCGGAGATCAGCGCCCGCGACTGGTCTGGCACCGCCCTCGGCCCCCCTGGGACGTGGCCTCCGACCCTGCGCAACGCGCTCTCGCTGATGCTCGACTGCCCGACGGCGATGTTCCTCGCCTGGGGGCCGGACCTGCTCTGCTTCTACAACGACGCCTACCGGCCGATCCTCGGCTACCGCCTGGACACCGCCCTCGGACGGCCGTTCCGCGAGGTCTGGGGCAGCATCTGGGACGACATCGGTCCCCTGGTCGAGGCCACCCTGGCCGGCGAGCGGCAGACCCTCACCGACGTGATGCTCGACCTCTCGCGCGAGGGACGGCCCGAGCGGAGTTGGTGGTCCTTCACCTACTCGCCGGTCCGGGACGACTCGGGCGCGGTCGCCGGCCTGCTCTGCGTCACCGCCGAGACAACCAACCGCGTGTTCGGCGAGGCCGCCTTGCGCGAGAGCGAGGACCATTACCGCCACACGGTCGAGCTCAACCCGCAGGTGCCCTGGACCTGCGACCCGGCCGGCAACATCACCTCCTACTCGAACCGATGGCTCGAACTCACTGGCCAGGCGCCCGGCGAACCGGATGGGGCCGGCTGGGCCAAGGCGCTGCATCCCGACGACGTACCGTGGACGATGACGGTGTTCGCGGCCTCGCTCTCCTCCGGCGAGCCCGTCGACGTCGATTACCGCATCCGCGTAGCCGCCACCGGCGAATACCGCTGGATGCGCGCCCGGGCGCGGCCGCGGCGGGACGGAACCGGAGCCATCGTCCGCTGGTACGGCGTCGTCGAGGACGTCCACGACCGCAGGCTCGCCGAGGCGCGGCTGCGCGAGGTGAACGAGACGCTCGAGCGGAGGGTCGAGGCGGCGCTGGCCCAACGCAAGCTCTGGGCCGATGTCTTCGAGACGACCGACGCGCTCGTCGCCGCCCTCGACCCCGACTACCGGCTCCTCGCCGTCAACCGGGCCTACGCGGACGAGTTCGCCGACATCTACGGCGTCCGCCCGGAGGTGGGTGACTGCCTCCTCGACATCCTGGTCGGCCATTCGGAACACAGGGACGCTGCTCGGGCCGTGTGGTCCCGGGCGCTGGCGGGCGAGGAGTTCACGACCGTCGGGGAGTTCGGCGACCCGAGGCGCAGGCGGTCCTGCTACGAGCTCAAGTTCACGACGCTGCGGGACGCCTCGGGCGAACGGATCGGCGCCTTCCAGTACGCGCAGGACGTCACTAGCAGGCTCCGGGACCAGGAACGGCTCGGTCGTGCCGAGGAGGCGCTGCGGCACGCCCAGAAGATGGAGGCGGTCGGCCAGCTCACCGGCGGCGTGGCCCATGACTTCAACAACCTGCTGACCATCATCCGCTCGTCGGTCGAGTTCCTCCGCCGGCCCAACCTCGCGGAAGAGCGGCGCGTCCGTTACCTGGAAGCGGTCTCGGACACGGTGGATCGCGCCGCCCGGCTGACCAGCCAGCTCCTCGCCTTCGCCCGGCGCCAGCCGCTCAAGCCCGAGGTGTTCGACCTCCGCGAGCGCCTGAGCGACGTGGCCGACATGCTGAACGCGGTCACCGGCGCGCGCATCCGCCTCGCCGTCGAGGTGCCGGACGGCGCTTGCCATGTCCGGGTCGACCAGGCGCAGTTCGAGACGGCGCTGATCAACCTCGCGGTCAACGCCCGCGACGCGATGGACGGCGAGGGCCGGCTGACCCTGCGCCTCGCCTGCGGCCGACCGCTGCCGGGCATCCGCGGCCACGCCGGCGCCCTGGGACCGTTCGCGGCGGTGTCCGTCGTGGACGAGGGCGTGGGTATCGCCCTCGGGCTACTCGACAGGATCTTCGAGCCCTTCTTCACGACCAAGGAGACCGGAAAGGGCACCGGGCTCGGCCTCTCCCAGGTCATCGGCTTCGCCAAGCAGTCCGGCGGCGACATCGAGGTGGCGAGCGAGGTCGGGCGCGGCACGACGTTCACGCTGTACCTGCCGCAGGTCGACCCGCCCGTTTGGAACGACGACGCCGGTTCGCCCGGGGCGGATGCCGAGGACGACGAGCGCGGCCTGTGCGTGCTGGTGGTGGAGGACAACCTCGAAGTCGGGCGCTTCTGCACCCAGCTCCTGGAGGATCTCGGGCACGGGACGGTCTGGGCGCACAACGCCGAGGCGGCGCTCGCCGAGGTGGAACGGACGCCGTTCCGGTTCGACGCGGTCTTCTCCGACGTGGTGATGCCGGGCATCGGCGGGGTAGCTCTCGCGCGGCGTCTGCGGACCAGCCATCCCGAGTTGCCGGTCATCCTGACGACGGGTTACAGCGATGCCCTGGCGCGGGACGACGCGCACGGCTTCGAGCTCGTGCGCAAGCCCTACTCTGCGGAGCAGGTCGCCCGCGCCCTGCGCGCTGTCGTCGCCCGGCATAGGCACGCCTCCCCTTGAAAGGCGGTGCCGGTCGCGCGGAAGCCCGGCAACGTCCCGCCCCGCATGGCGTCGGCTCGACACCGGACGACAGCCCCGGAATCCTTAGGGCCTGCTTAGGCCCCGGGGCCTGTCGCCATCGCTCAGGGCGGAGCGGCCTCGGCGCGATGCGGCTGCGGTCGGCGACGTGCCGCCGACCGCAGGGCGGCGTCCAACTGATGGGCCGAGTAGGGCTTGCGCACTAGGTCGAAGCCCTCGGCGTCGTCCGGTGCCGACACGTGGCTGTAGCCGGACGTGAGGATGACCGGCAACTCGGGATGCAGGGTCCGTAGGCGCCTGGCGAGTTCGAGCCCGCCCATGCCCGGCATCACCACGTCCGAGAACACGGCGTCGAAGCGGAAGGGGACGGCCTCGATCTCGGCCAGGGCGGCCTCCGCCGAGGGGACGAGGAGCGAGCCGTGCCCGAGGTCGCGCAGGACCTGGGTGCAGAAGCGACCGACCTCGACGTTGTCCTCGACGACGAGGACGCACAAGCCGGCGGGATCGGCACCCTCGTCGTCCCGGACCACGTCCTCCTCCGCTTCCGCGACCGGCCGCTCGGCCTGCGGGAGGTAGAGCGTGAACGTCGTCCCGCGCCCGACGACGCTGGCCACGTCGATGTCCCCGCCCGACTGCTTGGCGAAGCCAATGACCTGGGAAAGGCCGAGCCCCGTCCCCTTGCCGACGGCCTTGGTGGTGAAGAACGGCTCGAAGATGCGCCCGACATGGTCGGGGTCGATGCCGGAACCGCTGTCGGTCACCGAGACCGTCACGAACGGGTCCGCGGAGCCGGCGTGGCCGCGGATGGCCGGCTTCGCCCGGCCGCAGGCAAGGGCGAAGGTCAGAGTTCCCTCGCCGTCCATGGCGTCCCGCGCGTTCACCGTGAGGTTCACCAGGGCGGTGTCGAACTGGCTGGCGTCGGCCCGCACGAGGCAGGCGCCATCGGGTTTCTGGGTCACGATGCGGATGCGCGCGCCGGTCAGGGTGTCGAGCATGGAGGCCATGCCTGCGAGGCGCGCGCCGACATCGAACACCTCCGGCTTAAGCGTCTGGCGCCGCGCGAAGGCGAGGAGTTGCGCCGTCAACCTCGCGGCCCGGTCCACCGTGTCTGAGACCGCGTCCATGTAGCGGCGGCGGCGCTCCTCGGGCAGGTCGGGACGCCGGAGGAAGTCCATCGACGAGCGGATGACGGTCAGCAGGTTGTTGAAGTCATGCGCCACGCCGCCGGTGAGCTGGCCGATGGCCTCCATCTTCTGCGACTGCACCAGGGCGTCCTGCGTCTCGGCAAGGTCGCGGGTCCGCTCGGCCACCCGCCGTTCAAGGTCCTCGTTCATGCCCTGTAGAATCTCGCGCAGCCGTCGCTCGCTGACGATGCGCCGCTCGACGTCACGCGCGAGCCGGACACTCAGGGCCGCGAGGCAGATCGCCAAGACGATGACGATGAGCGCGGTCCCGGTCTCGGCCTCCAGCAGGCCCGAACGGGCGGCGTGGATCTGCAGCGAGCCGAGCAGCAGCGGCGCGACCACGACCACGGGCAGCAGCGCGCGCGCAACCTCGCCGCCGCCGAGGACGATGGCGGTCCACGGCCCATGCGGCCGGCTGAGCAGCACGCCGGCGGAGAGGACGCCCAGCGTGACGGCGGTGACCAGCGCCATCCGCGAGTAGGGACCGCCCTGGTGGAAGCCGCCGAGCCCGTAGGCGTAGCCGAGCGCCCCGACCGCGGCGCCGACGAACGCCGACAGGGCTGCCGCCGCGGCGACCTGGCGGAGCCGGCGGCTCCGCGCGTCCTGCAGCAGCAGGCCCGCCGCGGCGCCGAGGATGCAGCAGGTCGTCGCGAGGGACATCCCGTCCCCAGGTCCGAGCGGCCCTGAGAAGAGGCGCTGCACGCGGTCGTCGAGCCGGAACCCGTGCGGCGCGAGGTATTGGATGCCGCCGCCCAGCGCCAGCGCGCTGGCCCCGGCGGCGAGGCCGCGGCCGGCCCGCACGGCGAGGGACCGTCGCCCCGGCCAAGTGGAAAGCAGCAGCGCCCCGGACAGGAGGACGAGGGCCATGGCGGTCAGCGCCACCATCGGCGCCTCGCCCGGCAGGATGGTCCGCAGATCGGGGATGTCTAGCAGCCAGCCCGCCGTCACGGTCGCCGAGGCCGCAAGGCCGAGGCAGGCGGCCGCACGCGACGCCGCCCGCGCCTTGGCGACCGCACCCGCGGCCGGGCTTGCGGGTCGCTCGGGGTCAGCCATGCGCGACCGGTCCCGCACGGCAGCCGGGACCTGGTCCGTCCGTCCGTTCCATGTACTCAAACCGCCTCATCGACCTGTCGTCCCATCGTATCCCACCCGCCGGCATGGCCCTGAGGGAACGCGCCCGCCCACATGCCGTTCGCCGGCGGGGCACATGCTGCCCCAGGCACGTGCCCTCACCGGGTCGGGACCTCGCACGCGGCTGGGGACCCGGGACGCGCTGCCCGGGCACGGCCCACGGCCTCCGCGAGACGGCCCGGCGTGAACGGCTTCTCTAGGAAGGCCGCTCCCTCGGGCAGGTCGCCCGGCCGGGGCGTCACCGCCGCCGAGACCACCACGACGGCCAATCCTGGGTCGCGATCCGCCGCCAGCCGGGCCAGGGCGAGACCGTCGTGCTCGCCCGGCATGCGCACGTCGGTGAGCAGCAGCACGACAGGGCGTCCGCCGTCGAGGTGCGACAGGGCCGCAGCCGCGTTCGTCGCCTCGACGACCTCGTAGCCGGCCTCGTCGAGGAGGCTCTCGACGCCCAGGCGAAAGAGGACCTCGTCATCGACGACGAGGGCGAGGGGCCGGTCGGAATCGGTGCTCATGACGTCCGGCAACGGGCAGTCCGCGCCGGGGTTTCCCGTCCGCCGGTCATTCGGCCTGGAAGTTCCGGAGCGGTGCCTCGACGACACAGGTCACCCCCTCCGGCGGGTAGTCCAGCGCCAGGCGCCCGCCGACCTGCCCGGTCAGGCCGCGCTCGATCAGGCGGGACCCGAAGCCCTTGTGGGCCGGCGGGCTCACCGTCGGGCCGCCGGTCTCGCGCCAGGCGATGCGCAGCAGCGGACCTTCCTCGACGGCCGCGACGAGCGCCCAGGTCAGGTCCACCCTTCCCTCGGACACCGACAGCGCGCCGTACTTGACCGCGTTCGTGGTCATCTCGTGCAGCATCAGCGCCACCGAGAGCGCGGCCTTGCCGCCGATCTCGACCTCCGGCCCGGAGGCCAGAACCCGACCCGTGGCGTCCTCCTGCACCCCGATGCCCCCGCGCACCACGGTGGCCAACGAGGCGCGCTCGGCGGCGCCGCCGAGGAGCACGTCGTGAGCCTTGCCGAGCGCGACGAGGCGGTTGCCGAGCGCCTCGCGCACCACGTCGAGGTCGGTGGCGCCGCGCATAGTCTGCACCGCGATGGCCTGCACCATCGCCAGGATGTTCTTCATCCGGTGCGAGAGCTCGGAATTCAGCAGGTCCTGCCGCTCCGCCGCTCGCCGGCGCTCCTCGATGTCGGCGACCGCGACCACGGCGCCGGCGAGGTTTCCCGCGGCGTCCCGCATCGGCACGCCGACGATCTCGATCCATACCCGGCTGCCGTCGCCACGCCCGTACTCGCATTCGAGCGATGCGTGCCCGGCCCCGTCCCGGATGATCCGGCTGAGCGGGTATTCCCCGGGGGCGACCCGCCGACCGTCCGCGTGGAAGGCAACCCACTCGCCGTAGCTCTCCGCGTCGGCGGAGGGCAGGATCGGGTGGCGGAAGATCTCCTCAAGCCGCCGGTTGCCGCCGACGATGCGGCCGGAGGGTGCCTCGGCGAACAGGATGCCGACCGGCACGGTGTCGAGCACCGCCCGCAGCGTCGCCTCGCTGGCCTGGAGGGCCTGCTGGGACCGCCTCTGTTCCGTGAGGTCGCGCGTGACGGTGCCGTAGCCGAGCATGCGCCCGTCGGCGCCCCGAACCGGGAAAAGGTTGTAGTGCACCGGGACCGCCGCCCCGGTGGCGACGTGCCGGAAGTGCAACTCGCCCTCCCAGAAGCCGTCCCGCTCGACCGCGGGCAGCACCTCGTCGAGGACGCGGGCATGCTCTTCCGGAACGAAGTAGTCGACGATGGGCATGGCCCGGGCGGTGGCGAGGTCGGGCAGGCCGATGAGGCGACGGCCGGCCTCGTTGACGAAGTCGACGCCCCCGTCGGGGGCCGCCAGGCCGATGAAGTCCTGGCTTTGCTCGACCAGGGCGGCGAGCCGGCGCGTCTCGGCATCCGCCCGGCGCTGGTCCTCGACATCGACCAGCACGGTCACCGCGGCTTGGATCGCGCCCTCGGGGTCGCGGACCGGACCGCTCGACACCTCCAGCCGCCGGACCTCGCCGGTCACGGGGTTGCGGTAGCGCATCTCCTCGCCGCGAACGGTCTCGCCCTTCCGCAGGGCGCGCAGGGTCGGATAGTCCACCGGGTCGTAACGGCGGCCGTCCGGGTGCAGGGCGCCGTAGGATACGTAGCGCGCGTCGCCCTCGGTCCCCAGTCCGTGGCCGAGGAGCTCCTCGGCCTTGGCGTTGAGCGACGACGGCACCCCGGCCTCTGCCCCGGCGATGGAGATGCCGACCGGGGCCTGGCGGAAGATCGCCTCCAACAGGCCGCGCTCCAGCCCGAGGCGGCGCTCGCTCTCGCGCAGGGCGTCCTCCGCCCGCTTGCGTTCGGTCAGGTCGAGCATGGCGCCGATCATGCGGCAGGCCCGGCCCTCCGCGTCGCGGATGACGTAGCCGCGGTCGAGGACGGCGGCGTAGGAGCCGTCGGCGCGGCGGAAGCGGTACTCGTCGGTCCAGGCCGTGCCGGCGCCGTCGATGACGGCGTGGATCGAGGCGTCGACGCGCGCCCGGTCCTCGGGATGGATCTGGGCGATCCACCAGTCGCCGGTCTCCTGTTCCGGCACGAGCGCGTGGCCGTAGGCGGTCGTCAGCGCCTCGTTCCACAGCACGTGGTTCGAGACGAAGTCCCAGTCCCAGATCGCGTCGTTGGTGGCCCGGGCCGCGAGCCGGTAGCGCTCCCGGCTCTCCTGCAGGCGCACCACGCCCTCGCGCTGCTCGGTCCGGTCACGCAGGATCTTGACGAAGCCGATGGCCGGACCGTCCTCCTCGCGCAGCGCCATCATCTCGCCGTTGGCCCAGAAGCGGCTGCCGTCCTTGCGCAGGTGCCAGCGCTCGTCGATGCCGCGGCCCTGCTCAAGTGCGGCCCGCATCTCCTGCTCCGCGATGCCGGCCTCCCGGTCCTCGGGCGTGAAGAAGACGTCGGCGGGCTTGCCGCACATCTCCTGCGCCGTCCAGCCGAGGATGTTGGTCGCGCCCTCGTTCCAGTCGGTGACGCGGCCTTCGAGGTCGAGCACGACGATGGCGTAGTCGTGCGCGCTGTCGAAGATCGCCCGGCGCCGGCGCTCCACCTTCCGCACCTGTTCCCGGGCCTCGGCCTCGCCGGCTTCCGCGAAGCCCGCCGAGACCGTGCCGACGAAGACCTGGGCGAGCATGAGGTCGGCCTGCGCGAAGGCCGCGGGCCGGCTCGATTGCAGCTTGAGGACCCCGATGGGCTCGCCGGCCCGCAGGACCGGCGCCAGGATGCACGAGCGCAGGCGCAACGTCTTGACCAGGTCGCGCTTGACCCGGCCGTCTTCGAGGACGTCCGGCACCAGCAGTGCCTCCCCGGAGAGCAGGCAGGCCCCGCCGAGGCTCCCTCGCAGCGGAACTCGGAGGCCGCTCTTGTCGGATAGGACGCCAGCGGTGGCGCGGTAGACGAGTTCCTCGCCCTCCCGCGTCTCGATGACCGCGCCCTCGGCCTGGGGGAGGACGGCGAGCGCGCCTTCGACGAGCGCGTGCAGGATGCCGTCGATGTCCCCCCGCGCCGCGGCGACGGCGGACTGCGTCCGGATCACGGCCTCGCGCTGGTCGAGCACGCGCCGCTGGGCGAGATGCGAGCGGCGCAGCTCCAGTTGCGCCATGACCTGGCCGGCGAGGGCGCGCAGCGAACGTGCCTGGCGCTCGTCCAGCCCGGCGGGGCGCGGTACGTAGTCGATGACGCAGAGGCTGCCGAGCACCCGGCCTTCGGGCGTCCTCAGGGGCGCCCCGGCGTAGAAGCGCAGGTAGGGGTCCTCCGCGACGAGGGGGTTGGCCCGGGTCCGCGGATCCTCGGTCAGGTCGGTAATGACCAGCAGGTCGGGCTCGCGCAGTGCGTGAGCGCAGACGGAGGCGTCGAGGTCGGTCTGACAATCGGGGAAGCCGGCGCGCGCCTTGAACCACTGCCGGTCGCCGGCGACGAGGCTGACGAGCGCCACCGGTGCGTCGCAGGCATCGCGCGCGAGCTGGACGATGTCGTCGAAGCCCTGCTCGGGCGGGGTGTCGAGGATGCCGTAGGCATCGAGCTCGGCGAGGCGGTCCGGGTCAGTTACGTCCGACATGGCAGGCTGTTCGAGGTAGCGGCTTGTCCCCGCCGGACCTCGCAAATGGACGGGGGTGATCGATTGACACCATCGAGGGCGAGGCTTGCAAGCGCCGCGACGTGTCATGGTTCATGGAGGCGGCCCGCTCAATGGGCGGTCGGGACGGCGAGCGGGCTCATATAGTCCGCGCTGGCCTGCGCCAGCGGCACGACGATGGCGCAACGGAGGCCTTCCACGGCGAAGTCGAGCGCCACCGTCCCGTCGAGCTCGCGCTCGACGCTGACCGCAATCAGGCGCGTGCCGAAGCCCCGCCGCGACGGGACGGAAGTCGGCGGACCGCCACTCTCCGCCCAGTCGAGGTGAAGGCGCCGCGCGCCGTCGTCGGTCCGCTCGACGCGCCAGCGGACACGGATCCCGCCGCCCGGTACGCTCAGCGCGCCGTACTTGGCGGCGTTGGTGGCGAGCTCGTGCAGAGTCATGCCGAGCGAGAGCACGTGGCGCGGCGACAATGCCACGTCGAGACCTTCGAAGACGATGCGGCAGGAACCGCCGCGGTAGGGGCCGAGCTCGGCCTCCACCACCTTGCGCAGCGGCGCGCCGCTCCAATCGTCCCGGGTGAGGAGGTCGTGGGTCTTCGACAGGGCCAGGATGCGCGCCTCCAGGCGCTCGCCCGCCGCCTCCCCGCCGCGCGTCGATTGCCGCGCCAGCGCCTGCACGGTGGCCAGCGTGTTCTTCACCCGGTGGTTCAATTCGTGCAGCATCGTGACCTGGCGCTCCTGCATGTCGCGCCCGCGCCGGATCTCCTCGTGCAGGTCGCCCTCCTTGCGTTGCAGGACCACCGCCATGGCGTCGAGCGTCTCGCCGAGCCGGCCGAATTCGGTCGAGCCGGTCATGCCGGTGCGAGCCGCGAGGTCGCCGCGCTGCCAGGCCGAGGCCGTGCGCAGCAACCGGCCCACGGGTCGCCGGATGAAGGTGCGCCCGGCGAGCAGCGCCGCGGCGACGGCCAGCACGGCGCCGAGAAGAACTAGGGTGACGCCGCGCCAGGTCGCCTCGTCGACGTCCGCGAACGCGGCCGTACGGTCGCGCCCGACGATCAGCCACGTGTCCGCCGCGGCCCCGGGCGGCCGGATGGCGGCGAGCACCCGCTCGCGCCCGTCGAAGCCGTCGGCGACGCGTACGCCCTCGCCGCGTCCGGTCAGCACCTCGGTCCGCTCCGCCGGAAGCGGCCTGCCGACCCACCCCTCGTTGTCCGGATGGCGAACCAGGATCAGCCCGTCGCGGTCGACCAGCGTGATGCTGGTATCGTTGAGGCGAAGCGCCTGCCTCAGCCGGCCGCCCAGCCAGTCGAGGTCGATGGCGGCGCTAAGGACGCCGATGGTGCGACCGTCCTCGTCGAGGAGCGGCTGGGCGAAGTGGATCGAGTCCCGCCCGGTGGCCTTGCCACGCGCGTAGCCGCCCATCACGAAGAGCTGCCGGGCCACCGCCTCGCGGTGGTAGTCGCGCTCCCCCATTCCATAGGACCCCGGCGCGGCCCCGCGGCTGTTGCAGACGACGCGGCCGTCGGGTGCGGCCAGGGCGAAGGCGAGGACGCTGGGCATCCGCGCGGCAGCGCGGCGGAGGTAGGCGGTGCAGCCGACCGCATCCCGAGCCTTGATCGTGGGATCTTCTGAAACGAAGTCGAGGGCTTGGCGAACGCCCTCGGCGAGCTGGGCCAGGGTCTGCCCGACGCCGCGGGCGGTCGCGAGCGCATCGACCCGGATGGCGGCGTCGCGGCTCGCGCGCAGGGCGTACTCGTTGTAGCCCTGGATCGCCAGCGCCGGGGCCAGCGCCAGCAGGACGAGCAGCAGGATGCGGGTGGTCAGCGTCACGCCGTCCGGTCCCCGCCTTCGACGATGCCGCGTTCCCGAAATGTGGGGACCAGGGGGTCGAGCGGGACCGTCGTTACCTGCATGCCGTTCCCGCCCTGTGCCGGGACGCGACCCGATACCACCTCGACCCCAAGCCGCGACGGAGGGGTGGGTTCCCTCTCGTCCCACCGGTCTTGCCACTCAGGGCATCGAGGTCACGCCGACGTCTCATCCGCGCCGGATGCAAGGACACGGACCGCCTTGTGCCGTAGTTTCACGGCCCGCCACGGGCCGGCATCAGGTACACGTAGGCAAGGCTCGGCAGGCGTGACCGCAGGCGCCCGTGCGTCTCGTCGAGAACGGCGTCACGGTCCTCGGCGGAGGTCCCGTCGCGAAAGCCCAGGACCATGGCCAACACCACGCTGTCGGTCCCGATCTGCAGGCTGCGCACGTCCTCGATCCGCGCGATCCGACCGTCCTGCGCGACGAGGTCCCGCGCCCTGGCCAGGAGCGCCGCGGAAGCGCTCTCACCGATCAGGAGGCTGCGGGTCTCGCGCGCGAGCACGACCGCTACGCCGACGGGGAGCAGGCCGATGGCGAATGAGGCCACACCGTCCGCGCGGGGCTCGTCGAACCCCTCGGACACCGCCACGCCGATGGTGGCCACTACGAGGCCGGTCAGGGCCGCGCCGTCCTCCAGGATGACGGTGAAAGTGGTCGGGTCCTTGGACCGGCGAAGCGCAGACCACATCCCGACATCGGCGTGCCGCCGGCGCATCTCCCGCCACGCCACGCCGAACGAATATCCCTCGAACAGGACGGCCAGCCCCAGCACCGTGAAGTTCACCCAGGCGTCGCGGATCGGCTCGGGGTGTCAGATCTTCTCGACCCCCTCGTAGATGGCGAAGGCCCCGCCGAGGCTGAAGATCAGCAGGGCGACGACGAACGACCAGAGGTACAGCTACAACCCGTAGCCGAACGGATGGGCCTCGTCGGGCGGTCGCTTCGCCCGATGCATGCCGTACAGCAGCAGGCCCTGGTCGACCGTATCGACAAGCGAATGCAGCGCCTTTGTGAACATGGCGCTCGACCCGGTGTAGAGCGCGGCGCCGAACTTGGTCACCGCGATGGAGAGGTTGCCCCCGAGTGCGGCGTAGACGACGGTTGTCGAACCGTCCCGTTTCATCGGTGGTGCTCCGGAGGGGGGGCGGGGAAAGGTGGCGAAGCCGGCCGACCGTCGTCAGGCGGCGTCCCGCTCAGGCAGATCCTTGAGGGTCCGACGTGCCACCATGCCGAGCGTCGAGCCCTGGACGACGATGGTGAACAGCACCACCGCGTAGGTCGCCGCGAGGATGGCCGGCTTGGCGTCGCTCTCGGGGACGGACAGGGCCAGCGCCACGGAGATGCCGCCGCGCACGCCGGCCCATGTCAGGAACGGCACGTTGCGCGCCGACAGGTTGCCGCCCCAGCGGAAGGCCAGCAGCGGCGTTGAGACGGCCGCGAGGCGCGCGACCAGCACGATGGGGACGGCGCACGCCGCGAGCACGAGCCCGCCAGCCTCGAAGCGCAGCACCAAGACCTCCAGGCCGATGAGCAGGAACAGGACGGAATTCAGTACCTCGTCGATCAACGTCCAGAGCGAGGACACGTACCCTTGGGTCTCCTCGCTCATCGCGTCGCGCGGTGCTCGGTCGCCGACGAGAAGCCCGGCCGCGACCACCGCGAGCGGGCCGCTGAAGTGCAGCTTCTGGGCGAGCGCGTAGGTGCCGGCGACGAGCGCGAGGGTGATCAGCACCTCGACCGGGAAGTCGTCGATGGCCCGCATCGCCCGGTAGGCGACGTAGCCGGTGACCAAACCGAGGACGAGCCCGCCGCCGGCCTCTTGCAGGAGCAGGCGGGCGACGCCGCCGGCGCTGGTCGCCTCCCCGCCGGACCCGGCCGCGAACGCGACGAGGACCGTGAACAGCACGATGCCGATGCCGTCGTTGAAGAGGGCTTCTCCCTGCATCTCGACCTCGAGCGCCTCCGGCACCCGCACGTTCTTCAGCGTCGCCAGCACCGCCACGGGGTCGGTCGGGCTGATCAGCGCGCCGAACACGAGCGCCCAGGCGAGCGGGATGGGCTGGCCGAGGGCGTCGGCCACGAACCAGAAGGCGCCCCCGACGATGGCGGTGGAGATCAGCGTGCCGACAAGGGCGAGCGTCGCCACCGCCCAGGCCCGGTCACGCAGCGCCCGCAGGTCCAGGCTCATGGCGCCGGCGAATAGGAGGAACGCCAGCATGCCGTTCATCACCACGTCGGTGAAGTCGACCTGCCCAAGGACCTTCGTCAGGTCTTGGTAGAGGTGTTGCGCGGGGAAGGCGACGTCGAGGCCTACCAGCGCAAGGGAGGCGAGCAGCCCCATCACCAGCAGGCCGATGGTGTGCGGCATCCGCAGGAAGCGGTGATTGAACCAACCGAACAGGGCCGACAGGGTCAGCAGCAGGGCCGCGAGGTCGAAGATCGAGATGATGGGAGCCTCCGTGCCGCGAGGCTCCGCCTTTAGGGCTCGCGGATATACCTAACCTTCGCCGCCCGCCGCGACGCCGAGGTCGACCACGCCCGAGGCGGACGAGTGGGCCGGTGCCGACGCGTCATCGATGCCGAGGATGGTGGCCGCGGTCAGCCCTGTCGATTGCATCTCGTGCCGCGGGGCGTCGATCCATAAGCCGACGCCGACCAGCAGAGCCGTACAAGCCGCAATCACGGCCAATAACGTCGTCAGTAACCTCATGACACTTTAATGAATGGTCAAGCTAGAATGTTCCCGGAACTGAGTGGGGAGGGGTGGACCACCCGCCGTCGTGGACGGCCCACCCCGGGACTGTGGCCTACTTCGGCATCAGGACGCTGTCGATGACGTGCACGACACCGTTCGACTGGTTGACGTCGGCCTGTTCGACGAAGGCGCCGCCGCCCTTCTGATCGATCAGCGCCAGCCGGTCACCGTCCATCTTCACCGTCAGCACCTCACCCTCGACCGTCTTCAGGTTGGCGTCCGCGCCGCCCATCTTCGCCTTGGCCATTAGCTCCTTGGCGTCGAGCTTGCCCGGCACGACGTGGTAGGTGAGCACCTTCTTGAGTTCGGCCTTCATGTCCGGCTTCATCAGCTTGTCGACCGTGCCGGCCGGCAGCTTCTTGAAGGCGTCGTTGGTCGGCGCGAAGACGGTGAAGGGCCCTTTCCCATTCAGCGTGTCGACGAGGCCGGCCTCCTTCACGGCGGCGACCAGGGTCGTGAGGTTGCTCGCCTTGGACGCGTTCTCGACGATGGTCTTGCTGGCCATCATCGGCGCGCCGCCCACCATCGGGGACGTCTCGGCGAAAGCGGGCGCCGCAGCAGTCAAGCCGGAGGCGAGGAGGGCGGCGGTCAGGGTGATGCGTGTCATCAACAGTCTCGCTTGCGTTTTCGAGGCTCGTTCATCGAGGCTCGTCACGTCGCTACGAGACGACAGAAACGGAAGTTTCAAAGTCAACATTACAAATGGTTCATCGTTGAAACATCGCTCTAGCCGACTCGACGTGGACCACATTTACGATGGCCGCCTTGGTTCTTGCCATCCAGCAGGGTTGCACCGGGTTTTCATTCCAATACGAGACCACATTCAGCAAATTTGTAATGCGCACCGGCCCACTTTTTCTGAACGTTTCCTGAACGAGCGTGTTGTGCCCGGGAGCCGTGCGGCAGGGGATGGCAGTGGCCTCGTCCCTTCGATGGGCTCCCTCCGCACCTTCGACATCCATTTGGGAGAAGCCCTTGTCCTATCGTACGATCATCGCCGCCACCGCTCTCATCTGCATGGCCATGCCCGCCCTGGCCCAAACGCCGCCGACGGCCCCAACCCCCGGCACGGCGATGCCCGCCGGCACTGCCGACACCGGCATGAAGATGGCCGACACCGCGACGGTGAAGCTCAAGTACGTCACGGTGAAGCCCGCCGACGTGATGTCATCCAAGCTCGTCAGCACGACCGTCTACAACAACAAGAACGAGAACGTCGGCGAGGTCGAGGATCTCGTGATCGAGAACGGCAAGACCGTGACCGGCGTCGTCGTCAGTGTCGGCGGCTTCCTCGGGATGGGCGAGAGCTACGTGGTGCTCGACCCCTCGACGCTGGCCATCAGCAACAAGGACGGCAAGTGGGCGGTCCACGCCGACACCGACAAGGACACTCTCAAGAACGCGCCGAAGTTCACCTATTCGAAGAAGAAGAGCTGACCACGCGCATCGAAGGAGAGATCACCATGAAGCATACCCTCCTCGCCGCGGCGCTCCTGGCCGGCTTCGGCCTCGCCGCTTCGACCCTGCCGTCGTCGGCTCTGCCCATGAACGCCGCTGGCGTCGCGGCTCCGAACAGCAGCGACATTGTCCAGGCCCGTATGTCGCGCCGTGAGATGCGACGCCATCGCATGATGCGCCACCACCGCATGCGGCAGGGTTCGGCCAGCCGCGGCAACGCCGGCGTGCCCTCGCGCAGCAGGTTCGGTGGGCAGCAGTACGGCCAGACCACCGGTGGCCCGCGGCGCTGACCAAGGGACCCCACCGCTGCGCGGCGGCTAGATGCTGCCGCGGGTGACCATGCGCTGCCGGATGGCACGACCGCCTCCGGCGGCTTTCTCATGACCCCCGGTACCCCATGATCTTCTCCGAAGCGCTCGGGCGACTTGAGGAACTCGGCCGCTCGGCCGTGGCACTCCTGCCCGGGCTGGCCATCGCGCTGGTCCTGTTCGGCATCGGCCTGCTGATCGCCAAGGGCGTGCGCGCCGCCGTCCGGCGCGCGGCGGAACTGCGCGACGCCTCCCCGGGCTCGGCCTCCGTGCTCGGCCGCATCGCGGGGGGCGTGACGGTCCTGGTGTCGTTTCTGGTAGCCGCTTCGGTCGCCTTTCCCTCGGTCTCGGCGGCCGACCTGTTTAACCTGCTCGGCATCGGCGGCGTGGCCATCGGCTTCGCCTTCCGCGACGTCCTCCAGAACCTGCTCGCCGGCATCCTGATCCTGCTGACCCGGCCTTTCGTGATCGGCGACCAGATCCGCGCCGGCTCGCACGAGGGTACCGTCGAGGACGTGTGGGTGCGGGCGACGGTGCTCCGGACCTACGACAACCAGCGCGTGCTGATCCCCAACGCGACGCTGTTCGTGGACAAGATCACGGTCATCACCGCCCACGACAAGCGCCGGCTCGCCTTCCCGCTGACCATCGGCAACGGCGACGACATCCGCGAGGCGCGCCGGGTCATCGTCGAGGCCCTGCGCGGCACCGAGGGCGTGCTGGCCGACCCGCCGCCCGAAGCGCTGGTCACCGGGCTCGGCGCGGCTGGCGTCGACATGACCGCCCGGTTCTGGATCGACCCGCCCCGGCGCCGGGACGCCGTCGACGCCCTCGACCACGCCATCTCCGACGTGAAAGACGCGCTCACCGCGGCCGGCATCGACCTGCCGTACCCGACGAGCCAAGTCTTGTTCCACGACCAGACCGAGGAGACCGACGGCGACCGCTCCCGGCAGCGGGAGGGCTGGCCCGCGGGGAAGAGTCCGCCGCGCGCCCGGTGGCGTGTGTTGCGGGAGGAAGAGGACGCCGGCCGCCGCGCGCAGGAGCGGGCATGAAGGCGCGGCTGCAAGCCTGGATCGAGATCCTCGGCGACCTGTTCTGGCTGCGCCCGGCGCTGATCGTCCTCGGCTGCATCCTGCTCGCTCAGTTCGGCGTCTGGCTGGAAACTGCCCACGTCGCCGGCTACGACCCGTCCTCCCCGGACGCCAACTGGGGCTACTCCGGCGGCGCAGAGGGGGCACGGGCGCTGTTGAGCGCCATCGCGTCCTCGAACATCGGGGTCGCCGGCACGACCTTCTCGATCACCATCGCGGCACTGACCCTGGCCTCCGGCCAGATGGGCCCAAGGCTCCTACGCAACTTCATCCGCGATGGCCGCAACCAGACGGTGCTGGGCATATTCCTTGGGACATTCGCCTATTCGCTGATGGTCCTTCGAACGGTTCGGACGGTGGAGGAAGACCCGTTCGTCCCACACCTCGCCATCACCGGTGCGCTCGTCCTGGCGCTCATCGCCATCGGCACGCTGGTCTGGTTCGTCCACCACATCGCCACGAGCATCAACATCGAGACCGTGGTCGACGCCGTTCAGCAGGACCTCTGCAAGGCCATCGAGGCCCGCACCCTCGACGCGGCCGATGCGGCAAGGCCCTCCGACGTGCCGACCGGCAACGCCGTCGCTAAGACCGGCGGCGGGTACCTGCAGGCCGTCGATACGGACGCCCTGGCCGATTGGGCGGAGGAGAACCGCATCACCGTCGCCCTGCGGGTCCGCCCCGGCGACTACGTGCCCAGCGGCTTCCCCGTCGCCTTCCTGTCCGCGGGCGTCGAGGGCGCCGACGGGGCCATCGCGCGCGCGGTCACCCTCGGGCGCCGGCCAACCTCGCTCCAGGACCTGGAATACTCGATCCGACAACTGGTCGAAATCGCGGTCCGTGCCCTCTCACCCGGGATCAACGACCCGTTCACGGCCGGCAGCGTTGTGGACCACCTCGGCGACGCCCTGTGCCGTATCGCGCCACGCTACCTTGCGACCGGCGCGGTCGTCCGGGAGGGACAGGTGGTGCTCGTCCATCCCGTGACCGATTACGATGGCCTCTGCGACGCGATGTTCCACATGATCCGGCAGAACGCCGCCGGGTCCGTGCTCGTGCTCGGACGGATGCTCGACGTCCTCGCACGCGTCGCCGAGGTCGAACGTCTTGCGGACCGGCTGAGGGAGTTGCGCCGTCACGCCGACCTCGTCGCCGACGCGGCCCGGCGCGGCGTGGCCGATCCGCAGGATCTCGGTGACCTGCTCGAACGGCATGCCCGGTTCGTCCTGGTGCAGGAGACCGGGCGACTGGCGTGATCGAGGGCGATCTCCACATCCGACCTGGGGCAGGCGGGGCGCCCTGTCCATCGAACGACGAGGATATGCCATGAAGCGGTTCAGCTTGATGCCCTTGCTTTAGCTGATGTCTGCGCCGGTGATGGCCGGACCATCGACCGCTCCAGCCCTGGATGACGACGTCAGGTCCGGGGGATGGGCGTTGGGGCGAGATTTATGGCACCGGTCGCGAAGCCCGGAACCGATATGACGACGGCGGGTTCCGGGACTGGCGAGGGCAAGTCTGGCGCAACGTCGAAGGCCACCGGATCACTCGACGGCGGGTCACCACAGCCGCGTTAGGCTGCGCAGTCATGGATCTGGCCGCAAATTGCGTAATCGCCACGTCGGCCGGATCTGCAAGCGACCGGAGGGTCGACAAGCGGCCCCGGGCAATCTCGCACCATCGAAGCACCGCGCTCGGCCGTTTCGCCGCCGTGATGTCGTCAGAGAGCAAGGCCAATACGCGACCAGAACACGAGGTAGGCGACAACCATCAGCGCAGCATAGGCAGGCGCCAGGAACGCGCTCAGTCGGAGAAGGTCCCGGGACGAGAAGGCCGGTCGGTCGCCGTCCTGGAAGATCAGCAGCGCCTTTGAGCTGACCGGCAGGGTCAAGCAGTAGTCCATCCCGACATTCGCCAAGAACGCCACCGCGAGAGGGTTCAGGCCCAGACGGTGCGAGAGGAGCAGCAGCGGCGGGAGCAACGCGGCCACCCGGGCCGTGTGGGACACCATGTAGAGGTGCGCCGTCATGCCGAGGGCCAGCAACCCCAACATGACCAGCAGCGGCGAGCTACCGCTATCGACGCCGCTCGCGCCCAACGCCGAAGTAATCAGCCACTTCGCGGCACCCGTCGAGATCAGGGCGCGACCGAGCACCAGTGAGGCGGTGATGAACAGGACCAGCGACCAGTTCACGGCCTCCACGCCCTCGTTCCAAGTAAGGACGCCGAGGCCCGGCATCGTTAGCAGAACCGCACCGGCCACCGCCACGGTCGCGATCCCGAACGGGTGGTATCCCTCGGTTAGCCACAGTCCGAGCATGGCTGCGACCACCGCTCCCGTCCGCCATTCCGCGGGCGAGAGAGGACCTGCGGGGGCGTCGACCTCGCCAATCGGCCGGGCCCGCGCCTCCCCGTCGAGGAACAGGCGACTGACCAGGAACGTCGTCATCAGGCTGGCGGCCAAGCCGAACGGCAGCCCCCAGAGCATCCACTGACCGAACCCGATGGTCCGGTCCGACAGCCTCTCCAGGAGGTCGACAGCGACGAGGTGCGAACCGGCGCCCGTCAGGCTGCAGATCGTCGAGATGACGATGACGGCGGGGATCAGCAAGCCGACCGCCCTGGCGACGCGCTCGTCGTCGTCCGCCTCGGTCAGCCCTCGATAAAGTGGCAGCAGCACGGTGGCGCGCCCCGAGGTCGAGGGGATCAGGAAAGCGAGCGGGACGATGCCGAGGGTCAGGCGCCACATCAGGCCCCCGACCGTGGTCCCGCGTCCCGCGACCAAGGCGGTGAGCCGGCCGGCCAGCCCGCTCTTCTCGACCGCGGCGCCGAGGACGAAGGTCCCGATGACCAGCCAGACCACCTTCGACCCCAGGCCGTCGATCAGCGCCTGCTGCTCGACCCCCCGGACCGCCACGAGGAACAGCGCGGCCGCGACGGCGACGTAGCTGCCGCTCAAGTCCGTCAGGGTCCAGAAGACCGCCGCCCCGCCGAAGGCCAGCAGAGCGGCCCGGGCCGGCCAATCAAGCCCCTCCGGCAGGGTCACGGCGATACAGAGCGCCGCGAGGGCCCCCACCGCCGACAGAGTGCGCTTGGACGGATGGGTCAAGCCTGCGACCCGCTGTTCTGGCGGCGACCCAGTGCGACGCCGGCGAGGAAGGTCCGCATCATCTGCTCAGCGGAACGCCCGAGCTGCTCCTCGACGTCGCGCATGGCGTCGTCCAGCGACTGAGGCCGGCCGATGACGGAGAAGTACGCGCAGACGCCCTCGTCCAAAACCTCGCCCGAGCGCTCCCCCAGCGTTCCGGCCAGCACGACCACGGCCTTGCCGGCGGTCGCCCCGCGCCTGCCCATCTCGGACGGGATCTTGCCCCGGACGGACTTGTAGTCGAGGCCGCCCTCCGCGGTGACGATCAGGTCCGCCCAGGCCACGGCCTCGTCGACCCCGTGGAACGCGAACAGCAGGTCGAACCGCGACCGCAGGGTGCCGCCGACCAGGGCGTGGAGCCCGGCCCCGGCGCCCCCGGAAGCTCCTCCGCCCGGCATGAGGCGGACGTCGACGCCGCAGTCGCGTTCGACCACGGCGGCGAAGCGGTCGAGCGCCGCCTCCATAGTGCGGACATCGTCCTCGCTCGCGCCCTTCTGCGGGCCAAAGACGCGGGCGACGCCCCGGGGACCCGTCAGGACATTCTCAACGTTGCAGGCGACCTCCATCGGCACTCGGGCGAGCCGCGGGTCCCGGCCGGCGAGGTCGATGCGGTCAAGTTCGGCGAGCCCGAGGCCGCCGCCCACGATGTCCTCCCCGCTTCGGTCGAGGAGACGCACGCCGAGCGCCTGCGCCAGACCGGCGCCACCGTCGTTCACTCCGGAATCCCCGCACCCGACGATGACCCTCGTGGCCCCGGCATCGAGCGCGGCCAGGATCAACGCGCCGACGCCGCGGGTCGTCGTCCGCATCGGATCGCGCCGGTCGTGGGGCACGTGGCTCAGCCCGGCCGCGGCGGCGAGCTCGACGACGGCGGTGCCGTGATGAGTGCCGCCGAGCATGGCGAAGGATGTGTCCAGCACCTCGCCGAGCGGTCCGGTGACCCGGGCCGGCCGGAGCTCGCCGTCCGTCACCCGGGCCAGCGTCGCCGCCGTGCCCTCGCCGCCATCCACGAGCGCGAGTTCGCGAACCTCCACGGCGTCGGATGCCCGTCGCAGGCCGGTCGCTATCGCCGACGCGACGTGCTCGGGGTCGAGGCACCCCTTGAACCCGGACGGGGCGACGAGGACGCGGATGTTCATGGTGTCGTGGGTCCTCGCGCCGCGCTGGTCTCCCGGCGCGGGTGACCGGACACGGCAAGGGCCCGCCACGGCGATCCGGGCGGGCCCTTCGGATGGAAACTCAGGCGGGACCGCTCGCCTCAGCAGCCGTCGTCCTTGGCGGCCTGGTCGCCAAGCTTCTGGTTGGCCCCGGCGTTGTTCATGGCCCCGACCGTGCCGGGCGAGGCAGGCTGCCGGCCGCCCGCGAGGTTCTTGCTCGACGTCCCGACACCCGCGCCCTGGTCGTTCTTGGCTTCCGACCCGGGCTTCTGCCCGACCATCTGGTTGGCCCCGGCGGCGTTCATGGCCCCGACCGTGCCCGGCGAGGCGGGCTGCTGGCCGCCGGCAAGGTTCTGGCTCGACTTGTCGACGTCGGAGCTTTTCGGGTTCACCTGCCCGGGCGTCGGGTCCTTGGCCTTGGTCGCTCCGGTGTTGCACGGGGCCGCCAACGCCGGCGCCGCGAGGGCGAGGCTCGCGATGGTCGCCAAGACGAACGTCCTCATGGGCTCTCCGCCTGTTCCGTTGTGCACCTCCAAAGGGGGTGGCCGGGCCGAAGTTCCATTTCGCGGGGTACTCATCGGCAATTCGCGATTGCCGTCCGCGAACGTTCCCGATGCCGGACCGTTGAGAGCCGGGCCCGCAGAGCCGTCCAGGCGCGGGTCGGGGGAGACCATCGATGTCCGCTGGCGCCACGACCGAACCCACCGCGCACGACACATCGACTCCCCCCGTGGCGGGACACGGCCCCCGGACCGGGTTCTGGGCGCTGGCCCTGGGCTCGGTCGGCGTGGTCTACGGAGACATCGGGACCAGCCCGCTCTACGCCCTGAAGGAGTCTCTCCATGCCGCCAGCGGCGGCCACGCCCCGACCCGCGAGATGGTGTTCGGCGTCGTCTCCCTGATCCTCTGGGCGCTGATCCTCATCGTGACGCTGAAGTACGTGCTCATCGTCATGCGCGCTGACAACGACGGCGAAGGCGGGACGCCCTCCCTGGTGGCCCTCGCGCAGAGGGCGCTCGGCCGGTCGGGGGGCTTCGTGATCGTCCTCGGCATGATCGGCGTCAGCCTGTTCTACGGCGACGCCATCATCACGCCGGCCATCTCGGTGCTCTCGGCCATCGAGGGGCTGAAGCTCGTGACGCCCGCCCTCGACCCCTACGTGCTACCCCTCAGCATCGCCATCATCGTCGGCCTGTTCGCAGTCCAGAACCATGGCACGGCGAAGGTGGCGTTCGTCTTCGGGCCGCTGACCGCGCTGTGGTTCATCGTCATGGCGCTCGGCGGCCTCGGCCACCTCCTCGACGACCTGAGCATCGTGGCCGCCTTCAACCCAACGCACGGCATCGCCTTCCTACTCAGCCACGGTACCGCTGGCCTCCTCGCGCTCGGCGCGGTGTTCCTGGCCGTGACCGGGGCGGAGGCGCTGTACGCGGACATGGGCCATTTCGGCCGGCAGCCGATCCGGGCGGCGTGGTTCGGTCTCGTCCTGCCAGCCCTGGCGCTGAATTACCTCGGCCAGGGCGCCATGTTGCTGGCCCATCCCGAGCGGATCGAGAACCCCTTCTTCCTGCTCTACCCGTCCTGGGCGCTCCTGCCGATGGTGCTGCTCGCTACCGTGGCGACGGTCATCGCCAGCCAGGCGGTCATCACCGGCACGTTCTCGATCACGCAGCAGGCCATGCAGCTCGGCCTCCTGCCGCGCATGCGGGTGCTGCGCACCTCCGAGACCGAGAAGGGCCAGATCTACATCCCGCGGGTGAACTGGTGGCTGCTGACCGCGGTCGTGTTTTTGGCAGTGCTGTTCAAGTCGTCGAGCTCGCTGGCGGCTGCCTACGGCATCGCCGTCACCGGGGACATGGTGATCACGGCCTGCCTAGTGTTCGTGGTCGCGTGGCGGTTCTGGCGCTGGCCGGCGGCGGTCGCGGCCCTCGTCCTCGCACCTTTCCTCCTCGTCGAGTTCGTGTTCCTATCGGCCAACGCGCTCAAGATCCTCCACGGCGGCTGGGTGCCCCTGACTATCGGCGCCGCGCTCGTCACGGCGATGTGGACTTGGCGGAGGGGCTCGGCGCTGATCGCCCGGCACATCCACGAGCACCGCGTTCCCCTGGCCGACTTCACGCACATGGCCGAGACCGGCTCAGTCCTGCGCGCTCCGGGAACGGCCGTGTTCCTCACCGGGTCGCCGGACGACGCGCCGGGAGCGCTGATGCACAACGTGAAGCACAACCACGTGCTGCACGAACGCAACCTCATCCTGACGGTGGTGACCGAGGAGGTGCCCAAGGTGTCCGGAGCCGGGCGCGTCACCGTCGAGCGTCTGTCCGACGCCTTCACCGGCGTGACCGTGCGCTTCGGCTTCACGGAGTTGCCCGACCTGCCGCGGGCCCTCGCCAACGCCGGCATGGACGAGGACGGCCTGTCCTACTTCCTGAGCCGCCGGGTGCTGGTGGCCTCGCCGACCACAGGCATGCCGGTCTGGCAGGATCGGCTCTACATCGCGATGGCGCTGGCGGCGACGGACGCATCCCGCTTTTTCCGCATCCCGGCCGAACGGGCCGTCGAGATCGGCGCCCGCATCGACATCTAAGCCTTTATCTCTGCGGCCTCGGCCCGGTCGTGGCGCTTGGGCGACGTGCCGATCCGACGGAACGGTGCGGGATTCCAGGCCAAGGTTCGGCGAGCGCGTCACATAGGCTCGTATTCGATCCGGCTCGTCGCAAGATGTCTCGGCAAACGAGGTCACCGGCAAAAAGGAGCCGCCTTATGCTCGACACGACCCGCAGGGCCACCGTCTACCGGATGGTGATGGAGAAGCACGTTTGTCCGTTCGGGCTGAAGACCAAGGACCTGCTCGAACGCGAGGGGTTCACGGTCGACGACCACTGGCTGACCACCCGCGAAGAGACGGACGCATTCAAGGCCGAGCACGGCGTGAAGACCACGCCGCAGACCTTCATCAACGGCGAGCTGGTCGGTGGCTACGACGACCTGCGCCGTCATCTCGGCAAGGAGGTCAATGACCCGAAGGCCACCAGCTATGCACCGGTGGTCGCCGTATTCGCGATGACCGCCCTGATAGCGCTGGCGACGAGCTACGCCGCCTACGGGACGCCGCTGACGGTGCGGGCCGGCGAATGGTTCATCGCCTTCAGCATGTGCGTCCTGGCCATCCTCAAGCTGCAGGACGTCGAGAGCTTTTCTTCGATGTTCCTGGGCTACGACCTGCTGGCCCGACGCTGGGTGCGCTACGCCTACGCCTACCCGTTCTGCGAGGCGCTCGCCGGCATCCTGATGGTCGCCGGCGCGCTGAGGTGGTTGTCGATCCCGTTGGCCCTGTTCATCGGCACCGTCGGCGCAATCTCGGTGTTCAAGGCGGTCTACGTCGACAGGCGCGAGATCAAGTGCGCCTGCGTCGGCGGCTCGGGCAGCGTGCCCCTCGGGTTCGTCTCGCTGACCGAGAACCTGATGATGGTCGCGATGGCCGTCTGGATGCTGGTCGCCCACCACTGACCGGGACGCTTGCGATGGTCCCGTCACGGCATGGTCCCCTACGGAATGTAGCCCGGGTTTGACGAGCATCGGCCTCGCGATCCTCGTCAACCTGTGGTCCATGACGCCCGGGCTCGCCGAACGGCGGGGCAAGAAGGATTTGAAGCGTTACTGCGCCGGGGGCACTACGACACAGCGTTGGGACGTCGACCCTGGCGGACAAGCGATGGACGCCTACTTAGAGAAGCACCGCAAGGAGCTCCCGGGTTATTGTCGCCGGGCGGTCGATGCCAATCAGGCGCAGGTCGGCCGATGAGCACCGGGCGCTACCTAACTGTCATGCTCGCCTCAAACTGTTCGGACGCCCCGACGCAGAAACGACCGGTCACGAGCCCGCAGGACGCATAAGGCGGTGGCGGGGCGCGGGACAGAGTGTTCACCGTGCCGAACCCGCATGGCCTGACCCCGTTCCCGCTGGGGGCGAAGATCTACCATGCCTGCATGCGCCGCCTCGGGGCCGAACCCAAGCCGCCGTGCGAATAGGCGCGGTGGTCGGGGTCAGCGGGCGTCGATGGGTCCGGGTGGCTGGGGCGCCGGCGGGTCGCCCTCGGGAGTTGTGGGACCGGGCGGCGGATCGCCGATGGGCGGGGCCGGGTCGTCGCGTGGCGGACATGCGTTCGTCTCCTTCTGCCGACCCATCGTGACGCGTCGGCCCCCGATGAACGCGCGGCCCGCCAAGACGGTCCCGACCCACGGTCGTGACCGTCCACGTGGCGCCCCGACCCATCGGGCAACCTTCCACGACCGGACCGGTTGAACGTCGCACGCTTCCGCATGGCCCCGCACGGGCCTGGCCGCGTTCGTGGCCCCGGGTACCTGGAGACAGTCGCGCAGTGTGGGGTAACGACAAGGGGTCGGGCGCGGTCGACCTCCGGCTGCTGCGCGCTGTGGTCGAGGCGTCGGGCGAGGCCATCATCGTCACCACCGCAGGGCTCGACGAGCCCGGGCCGTGCATCGAGTACGTCAATCCCGCCTTCACCCGAATGACGGGATACGAGGCACACGAGGTGAGCGGGCGGTCGCCCCGCCTCCTCCAGGGCTCCCGGACGGAGCGCGCGGCCCTGGACAGGTTGCGCCGGGCCCTCCAAGCCGGCGAGGCGACACGTGGCGAGGCGCTCAACTACCGTAAGGACGGCACCACCTACGTGGTCGAGTGGCTGATCACCCCGGTGCGCGCGACCGACGGGGCCATCACCCACTGGGTGTCGACGCAACGCGACGTCACCGAGCGGCGCGCCTCCGAGGACCTGCAGGCGATGATGGTGCGCGAACTGCACCACCGCGTGAAGAACACCCTCGCGACGGTCCAGGCCGTGTTGAACGCCACGCTGCGCTCGTACGCGACTCTGCCGGACTTCACGCGGGCGTTCTGCGGTCGGATCGACTCCCTCGCCAGGACGCACGCCCTCATCACCGAGGACGCCTCCCAGGCGGCCTCGTTCGACGGGCTCCTGCGGGGGGAACTCGACGCCTACGACGAGCACGGGCGCGTCGGCCTGGACGGGCCCACGGTCGTGCTGCCCTCCGAACTCGCGGTGCCGGTCGGCATGGCGCTGCACGAGCTGACGACCAACGCCTTGAGGCACGGGGCGCTCGCCGTCCCGTCCGGACGCCTGCGCGTCCGGTGGCGGATCGAGGAGAGCGAGGCAGGCCGGTTCCTCCTCTGGGACTGGCAGGAGCATGGCGCGCCGGCGGCGAGCGGTCCGGGACGCCAGGGCTTCGGTTCCCGGCTTCTGAACAAGGTCCTTACCGCGCAGGCCGCCGCCGACGTGGACGTCACCCACGGCGCCGACGGGATGCGGGTCTCCGTCCGGTTGCCTCTCTCACGGCGCCCGGCATAGCGCGCGCGGGGATTGCGACGGCCGGCCCCCGGGGCAGGACGGACATCGTCCACCTTGGCCCCTCGTCGGGGAACCCGTCCCCGCGGAAAACCCTTGGCCTGCCGAGCCGGCATCCGGCCGGCGCGGAGACCGACATGTCGAGCGATACCGAGAAGCACCGTTCGTTGCTGACCGCGCTCAAGGACGCGCAAGGCAAGGGCGACGGATCCTTCGATCAATCCGTGACCGCCGCGTTCGAGCACGTCTTCGAGCACCTCGGGCGCCTGAACGACCACGTTTCCCAGGGTGGTCCCGAGGGCGGAGAGCGGCACCTGCGGCCCGGCGAGTCCTCCACCTTGCGGTAGGTGGGGAACCTCGCGGCCGGTCGTCCGACGGCCGGCCGCGGATGTCGCGGCGGTCGCGGAAGCCTCCACGGCAAGTTTATGCCGCGGGTACTGCCGGCCTCGCCGAGCGAGGGACCCGGCGTGCGGTCAGGTCGGCGATGCCTCGGCGAAGGTCCGTGAAGGCTTGGAAGGTATGCCGGCGGGCAGGCGGAAACGGAACGTCGTTCCGCGGTCGACCGCGCTGCTGACGGCCAACACCCCGCCCTGGCGCTCGACCAGGTCCCGGCACAGCAGGAGCCCGAGGCCGCTGCCCCGCTCCCCCGCCGTCCCGTTCGTCGTCGTCCGCCGATCCAGACGGAACAGGTCGTCGACCTTGCCCGGCGGCATCCCGACGCCGGTGTCGGCGACCGAGATCTCGACCTCATCACCGAGGCGACGGCCGAAAACCGTGACGGTCCCGCCGGGCAGCGTGAACTTGACGGCGTTGCCGACGAGGTTGCGCAGCACGGTGGTGAGCATGTCCCGTTGCGCCCGGACGGCGATGCCCGCGCACGAGGCGTCCAGGGTCAGCCCCTTGTCGGCGGCGGTCTCGGCTGCGCCCTGCATCACTTCCGTGGTCACGGCGTCGAGGTCGACGTCGGTCAGGGTGACCGCCAGCGTGTCCATCTGCAGGCTCGCCCAGGAGAACAGGCTCTCCAGCAGGGCATAGGCCTGCGTCGCCGCTTCCTGGATGCCCTTGGCCCGGCGCTCGATGGAGGCGGGGTCGCGCGCGGCGACCGCCTTTCCCAGCACCTCCGACAGGCCGAGCAGCGCCTGGAACGGGTTGCGCAGGTCGTGGGCGATGATCGAGAACAGCAGCGACTTCTGCCTGTTCAGGGTGTCGAGTTCGAGCGACTTGGCCTCGGCCTCCCGCCGTGCGTCGGCGAGCTCCGCCTGGAAGGCCTGCCGGGCCTCGGCGAAGCGGATCGCCCGCGCCAGCCCGGATGGGGTGACCTCGGCCTTGTCGATGTAGTCCAGCGCGCCGGCCCGCATCAGCCGCGTCGCAAGGTCCGGGTCGGCCTCGCCGGTCAGCATCAGCACCGCCCGCGCCTGCCCCTCGACCGCGAGCAGGGTCTTGAGCAGCGCGAAGGTGTCGATGCCCGGGAGCCGGTAGTCGAGCAGCACGCAGTCGAAGGTCGCCTCGGCGGCGAGGCGCCGGCCTTCCTCGCCGCCCGCGGCCTCCGTCAGGGTATGGGCGAGGCCGGACTTGGCGAGCGCCCGCCGGACGGCCGCCCGGTCGACCGCGTCGTCGTCGATCAACAGGATGCGGGTCGGGTTCGTCACGGTGACGATTATGCAGGAAACTCGACCACCTTCCAGTAGTGCTCCAGCAACGCCACCGCCTCCATGAAGGTGTTGGCCGGATCGCGCTTGACGATGTAGCCGGCGACGTTGTGCCCGTAGGCGCGCATCCGGTCCTCGTCCGCCTTCGACGTGGTGATCATGAACACCACCGCCGAGCGCAGGTCCTCGTCGGCGCGCACCGTCTCAAGAAACTCGATGCCGTTCATGCGCGGCATGTTCAGGTCGAGCAGGATCAGGTGCGGCTTGGGCAGGCGCTCGCACCCGTTCTCGCCACGCAGGATCTCCAGCGCCTCGATGCCGTCGCGGGCGACCGTGATCGGGTTGCCGATCTTACTCTTCTTGAAGGCGCGCTTGAGCCCCTGGACATCGACCTCGTCGTCGTCGACCAGCAGGATGTTAACCGTCGAGCCCATCGGCCTGTCCCTTCCGGCCGTCGCGCGGCCACGTGAAATGCACCGCCAGCCCACGCCCGTCCGACCCGTCGGCGAGCCAGACCTTGCCGCCCTGACGGTCGACCAGCTTGCGCACGATGGCCAACCCCATGCCGCTGCCCTCGACCTCGTCGCGGGGCCTCAGAGTTTGGAACATTCCGAACACGCGCTCGCGGAACTGCTCGGGGATGCCGGGACCGTCGTCGGTCACGACGAACTCGACCGCGTCCCCTCCCGGCTTGGTCTCAACCCGGATGCGCCCCTCGCCCGGCCGGTCGTGATGCTTGATGGAGTTGCCGATGAGGTTCTGCAAGGCCTGGGTCAGCGGGGCCCTCGCCGCCTGTAACGTCGGCAGGGAGGCGTCCGCCGTGATGGTGAAGCCTTCGGGTGGACTGACCAGGACGGCAAGCTCCTCGACGAGGGCCTTGCTATCGACCGTGTCCATCGTCGCGTCGGCTCGACCCGCCCTGGAGTAGGCGAGCAGGTCGTCGAGCAGGCTGTCGAGTCGCCGCACCCGGCTCTTGAGGAGCTCCATGTTCGTCTGGACGTCGCCGGTCAGCGAGCCTTCGAGGTCCTCCTCGATCCACCCGACGAGGTTCTCGATGCCGCGCAGCGGCGCCTTGAGGTCGTGGGAGGCGACGTAGGCGAACTGCTCCAGTTCTTCGTTCGAGCGGCGCAGGTCGATGGCGTGCCGGGCGAGCCGCCGTTCCAGACCCTTGCGCTCGGTGATGTCGGTGTTCGTCCCGAACCAACGCAGGATGGCGCCGTCCGGCCCGCGATGGGGCGCGGCTAGCGACAGGAACCAACGGTACTCCCCGTCGGCGCCGCGCAGCGGGAAGGTGTCCTTCCACGGTTCGCCGGTCCGGAAAGCCTCGCTGATGCGCTCCACGACGCGCTCGACGTGGTCGGGATGGTGGACGTCGCGCCAACCCCAGCCGCGCATCTGCTCGATTGTGGTGCCGGTGTAGTCGTACCAGCGCCGGTTGTACCAGATGATGTCGCCGCTCGGTTCGGCGACCCAGGCCATCTGCGGCAGCGCGTCGGCAAGCGCGCGGAAGTCGTCCGCCGTCAGGTTAGCGGCTCGCTCCACGCAAACTCTCCCTCATCGATGGATCGGCCGGGACGATGACGCCTGCCAACTTTGGTACAGGCGTGGCGCCCCATGTCGTGACAAAGCGGCGGCGGCAAGGCCTTTCATAGCGTAACCGTATAGACTGGCCGTGGTCGCGACGACATCTCCGCGGCAGCGGTCCCGACTCACTTGGACCGCGAAGCGACGTGGGTCGAGATGCACGACGGGGAATACGGTTCGATGCGCCGCTTGCTGGACGAGGCTGTCGGTCGTGAAGTCCATGCCGACGCCTTGGCGGACTTGGCGGCATGCAGGCCCGGGGACGTGCACGTTCCGACTTTGCGCGTACTGGCTCGCAGCCAGCGCATCCGCGCCATGGAGTTGCGCGGCAATGCAGCCGCCTTGCTTCGACCGCGAGGCGTCGGCGGAAATCCCGGCCAGGGCTGAAGGACGCCCGTTGCGCTTGGTGCAGGCAACGCCAAGTCCGCCCCCGCGCGGCCTCGACAGGTCGCGGCGTGGGCGTAGGGGTAGTTGGCCTGCCGAGCGCATCGCTCGTCGGTCGGCACAGTGGCCTCCCCTCCGTTCGGTCGGTCAAGGAGGGGCGGTACACCACTCAGCTGCGGGCGTCGCCGTCCCGCATCTGGCCTGTTGGCTCCTGGATGTGGGCCTCAAGGAACCAGAGGTGCTTGTCGACGGCGCGCGACACCTCCGTGAACAAGTCTGCCGTGTCGGGGTCGCCGGCCTCGTCCGTCTCGTTGATGTTCTCGCGCACGGCATTGGCGTACGCGGCATAGCTGTCGATCAGCGCGGCGATGTGGTCGGCGATTGCGTAGATCCCGGTCGGGTAGGCCGGGAGCTTGGTCGATCCCGCCACGACCTGCGCGGTTCCAAGGGCCGTGCCGCCAAGTTGCACTGCCCGCTCGGCCACCTTGTCGTTGAGGCCACTGATCTCGGCGCGGAACCCGTCCAACATGAGGTGGATGCCGATGAACTGCGGTCCCTTGAGGTTCCAATGGGCCTGCTTGATCGCCAGGGCGAGGTCGATGCCGTCGGCCAGCCGTGCGTTCAGCGCCTCGATGGACACCCTCTTGGCGTTGGAATTGGTGTTGTTGCGGGTCTGATGAGTACGCGGGGTGCTGCTTATAGCCATGCCTGTGCTCCACTGTATCGAGGCGGCAATAGCAGAGCGTACGGGAGGTTCCCCCAGCCGGAGCCTGACCTGCGGGGTTCGTGAGCCCGCCCCGTCTAGGGTGCAGCCGCCGCCAATCCGGAGGCGCCCGCGGATGCCGTCGCCATCGGTCCCTGGGACGTCGAGGCCATCTCGAAGGGCCACAAGTTCGAGCGGTGCACGATGAGCCGGACGACCGATCAAGGGGTCGACGTCCGCTTCACCCGTGACGCGGACGGGCTCGACCTGACCATGAGTTCGCCCAAGTGGAAGCTCGGGCGCGGCAAGAGCTACCCGGTCGAACTGGCAGCCGGGTCCTCGACCCTCCAGGCGGACGTCGCCGCCTCCGGCAACGCGGTGTCGCTGCCGGTCAAGGACGACAAGTTCCTGCGTTCGCTCAGGCTCGCCGACGGCCTGGACGTGAAGGGAGAGGGCGCGACCATCAAGGTCGCTTTGGACAAGAGCGCGGCCGGCCTGGACCGGCTAGAGGCGTGCTACGCCAAGAACGGATCGGCCACCGAGACGAACCCGTTCGTCGCGCCCAAGGGCAAGCCATAGGATCGGCAGGCCCGGTCGGGCGGGACGGCACCGGGGCGCATCTCCGGATGACGGACCCGCTCGACCGGCCGTGGGGATTGCCGGGAACCGGGCGGCACCGGCTTGCGCTGGCCATGGTTTCGCCGGGTCCGGCAAGCATTCCGAACTCACGCCGATTCAATAATTTCGATCCAGGCCCGTGTCCGACAACGTCCTTCCCTTCGCGCGTGCCACCGTGGACGCAGACGACCTCGCGGCGGAGAACGCCCGTTTGCGGGCGCTCCTGCAGCGGGCCGGCATCCCGTCCGACGCACCGGCGCCCGCCCCCGATACCGGCTTCATCGCCGGGGGCGGCGAGATGGGCGCGCTCATGCGCTCCATGGACTGGTCGCAGACGACGTTCGGTCCCGTGGAGACCTGGACCCAGGCCCTGCGCTCGGCGGTCAGCATCTGCCTGACCACCCGCTTCCCCGTCGTGCTGTACTACGGGCCGGAGCGGGCGCTGATCTACAACGACGCGTGGCGCCCGGTCGTCGGCGACAAGCATCCCTGGTCGTTCGGCCGCGCCGGCACCGAGGTCTGGGCCGAGATCTGGGACATCATCGGCCCGATGTTCGACGCCGTCTTCGAGACGGGCGAGGCGACGTGGTCCGACGACCAGCTCCTGCCTCTGAACCGCTTCGGCTACGTCGAGGAGTGCTACTTCTACTACTCGTACAGCCCGATCCGCGGCGAACGGGGAAGGGTCGAGGGCATCTTCACGGCGGTGACCGAGACGACGCTTCGGGTGCTGGCCGACCGGCGCACGCGGCTGCTGCGCGACCTCGCGGCCCGGTCCATCAGTGCCAAGTCGACGGAGGAAGCCTACGCCATCGCCGCCGCCGTCCTGGCGGACGATCCGCACGACGTGCCCTTCGCGCTCCTGTACACGCACGACGCCGACGGCGAGGGCATGACGCTGGCGGGCCGGGTCGGCATGCCCGCGTCGGCGGGCAACCTCGCCATGTCGGGCACGGACGGTGACGACGCTTGGTCGATCCGGCAGGTCGCGGCGACCGGTGTCCCGGTCCTTCTCGAAGGGCTCGACCTCGTGATGCCGGGCCTGCCGGGCGGGCCCTGGCCCGAGGCGGCGACCCAGGCGCTCGTCCTCCCGGTCACTGCCGGCGAGGGCGGACGCACGAGCGGCATCGCCGTCATCGGCATCAGTCCCAGGCGACGGTTCGACGAGCGGTACAAGGCCTTCTGCGAGCAGGTCGTCTCCAACCTCAGCGCCGCCGTCTCGAACGCGCTTTCCTATCAGGAGGAGCGAGCCCGCGCGGAGCGGCTGGCGGAGATCGACCGCGCCAAGACCTTGTTCTTCTCGAACGTCAGCCATGAGTTCAGGACCCCGCTGACGTTGATGCTGAGCCCGCTGGAGGAAATCCTCGCCCTGCCGGCGGCGAGCCTGCCGGGGGACGCGCGGGACCTCACGGCGGTCGCCCATCGCAACGGCCTTCGCCTGCTTCGCCTCGTGAACGGGCTGCTCGACTTCTCGCGGGTCGAGGCCGGCCGCGCCCGGGCGGCGTTCCGCCCGACCGACCTGGCGCGCACCACCTCCGAGCTCGCCGGCAACTTCCGCTCGCTCTGCGAGCAGGCCGGGCTCCGGCTCCTCGTTGACTGCCCGCCGCTCGACGCGCCGGTGCCGCTCGATCCCGACATGTGGGAGAAGGTGGTGCTGAACCTCCTCGCCAACGCCTTCAAGTTCACGTTCGAGGGCGCGATCACGGTCGCCGTGAGCCGGGTCGGCGACCGCGCCCAGCTGCGGGTCGCCGACACCGGCACCGGAATCCCCGCACAGGAGCTCCCCCGGCTGTTCGAGCGCTTCCATCGGGTTGAGGGCGCGCGCGGCCGTACCTTCGAGGGCAGCGGCATCGGCCTCGCCCTGGTGCAGGAACTGGTCAGGCTCCACCACGGCGAGATCCGGGTCGAGAGCGAGCCGGGTCGCGGGAGCGCCTTCACGGTCACCCTGCCGTTCCACCAGGACGAGGCCCCGGCCGCGGAGGCCTCGTCCATGCCGCAGGTATCGACCGCGGTTCGGGCGGAGGCGTTCGTCGCCGAGGCGCGGCGCTGGATGTCGGGCGAGGCCGGTAGCGACTTGGCGTCGGAACCCGACGAGGTACCGGCCGAGGCTCTGTCACACCTCGACGTGGGTCGCATCCTGCTCGCGGACGACAATGCCGACATGCGCGAGCACGTGCGCCGGCTCCTGGCCAACCGGGGCTACCAGGTCGAGGCTGTCGCCGACGGCGAGGCCGCACTCTCGGCCGCGCGGTTGCGGGTCCCCGACCTGCTCCTCACCGACGTGATGATGCCGCGCCTGGACGGCTTCGGCCTGCTCGCCGCCGTGCGTGGCGACGCCGGGCTGCGCGACCTACCGGTGATCATGCTCTCGGCCCGCGCCGGCGACGAGGCCAAGGTCGAGGGGCTTGGCGCAGGTGCGGACGACTACCTGACCAAGCCGTTCTCAGCCCGCGAGCTGCTCGCCCGCGTCGGGACGAACATGCAGCTCGCGCGCGTCCGCCGCGAGGCGGCGCAAGCGCTGCGGCGCGCCAACGAGGGCCTGGAGGCCGAGGTCGCCAGGCGGACCGCGGAGCGCAACCGGATCTGGGAGACCACGAACGACCTAATGGGGACCGCCGGCCTCGACGGCTTCATGAAGGTCGTCAACCCGGCCTGGGCGAAGATGCTCGGCTGGTCGGAGGAGGAGTTGCTGGGCCGGCCCTTCCTCGACATCATCGATCCTGCGGACCATGCCGAGACCGCCGAGGTGGTGGCCCGGCTCGCACGCGGCGAGACGGTGACAGGCTTCGTCGACCACGTCCGGACCGCCGCAGGCGATTGGCGCACGGTGATGTGGACCGCGGTCCCCGATCCCGGCACCGGCCTGTTTCACATCGTCGGTCGGGACCTCACCGACCAGCACCGCGCCGAGGAACAACTGCGGCAATCGCAGAAGATGGAGGCCGTCGGGCAACTGACCGGGGGCATCGCCCACGATTTCAATAACCTGCTCACCGGCATCTCCGGGAGTTTGGAGTTCCTAGAGAACCGGATCAACCAGGGCCGGTACACCGACGTGCCTCGTTACGTCGCGGCCGCGCAGGGCGCGTCGAAGCGGGCGGCGGCGCTGACACACCGGTTGCTTGCCTTCTCCCGCCGGCAGACCCTCGACCCGAGGCCGACGGACGCCAACCGTCTCATCGCAGATATGGAGGACCTCGTCCGCCGGACTATCGGACCCTCCGTCCGCCTGGAGGTCGTGGCGGCCGGCGGCCTGTGGACGACGCTGGTCGACCCGCCGCAACTTGAGAACGCACTCCTGAACCTCTGCATCAACGCCCGCGACGCCATGCCGGAGGGCGGCCGCATCACGGTCGAGACCGCCAACAGGTGGCTCGACGACCGCGGCGGCAGGGAGCGCGATCTCGATCCCGGTCAGTACGTCTCGATCTGCGTCACCGACACCGGCACCGGCATGACGCCGGAGGTGGTGGCGAAGGTGTTCGACCCGTTCTTTACCACCAAGCCCATGGGGCAGGGGACGGGCCTCGGCCTCTCGATGATCCACGGCTTCGTCCGACAGTCGGGGGGCCAGGTCAGGGTCTACTCGGAAGTCGGCCAGGGCACCACGATGTGCCTGTACCTGCCGCGCCATTACGGTGACGCCGAGAACGTGGACGCCCTGCCCGAGTTGTCGGACGCCCCGCGGGCCGAGCAAGGCGAGACGGTCCTCGTGGTCGACGACGAGCCCACGGTGCGGATGCTGGTGACCGAGGTGCTGGAGGAGCTCGGCTACACCGCCATCGAGGTGGCCGACGGCGCGGCTGGCCTCAGGGTGCTCCAGTCGGATGCCCGCATAGACCTGTTGGTCACTGACGTCGGGCTGCCCGGCGGCATGAACGGCCGGCAGGTCGCCGACGCGGCGCGCCTCACCCGTCCGGACCTGAAGGTGCTGTTCATAACGGGCTACGCCGAGAACGCGGTTCTCGGGAACGGCCATCTCGAACCCGGCATGGCGTTGCTGACCAAGCCGTTCGCGGTCGAGACACTCGCGGTGCGCATCCGGGAGATGATCGCGCGGGGATGAGCTGCCGGGGGCGGCGAGGCAACCACGCCGGGCCTGCGGACGGTGTGCCGGCAAGGGCCTACGCGGTACGGCGCCCCATGCCCGGCCTGCCAAGGATGTTCGTCGCCATGAGGCCCGGCACCAGCCTTGCCCCGCCCCGCCCCGCCCCGCCCCGCCGGATGATCCATGCCGTTCGGAATCACCGCCATGTCAGCTCTGAAATCACTTAATGGGCCATAACATGCTGATGTCATGGCCTCCGCTTTTCCCCTAGAGCGGACGTCCGAAGAGGCAGGGAGGAAGGTCCGAAAGGGGTCAGGAGTTCGCCCCCGACTTGTTCGGCTGTGCGCCATCAATGGATCTTCAGTTGCAACCACGCGAATGGCCGCTTGGAGCCCGATAGCTACCATTGAGATGGAATGGTCGCTCCGGCGGCCACATCCAGGACCTTGGCTGCCTTCTGAATCTGCCCGCTGGCCTCGTCGATGGCGTGCCGGACCGAGAGGGCCGTCAACGCACGGGTGATGGCCACCGCCATGACCGCCAGCAGCGCCCCGGGGGTGAGGAAGCCCGCCACCGGTGCGGGTTCAATGATCTTGGGCCAATGGCCGTTCGAGGCTGCGTCGAGGCAGCCGTGCCGGTCGAGTAAGTAGACGGTGCGGCCGCAGGCGTTGCGCCGCTGGACTGCGCGGTCGCGCGGTACCGCCGCGTCGTGCCGGTTGCCTCCAATCGACCCGCGTGGGTTGCATAGCATCCTGCGGCACCCGACGAACCGGTGCCCTCCACCCGCCGCCAAGCCCTGCACCATGAGCCTGTTCCGATCACCTGAGCAGGATGACCGGTCACGCTCCGCCCAACCTCTGGGAGCTGCCGGCATACCAGGGCGTGCAGAGCCAGGATGCCTCGACGGACCGCTCCGGGGCCGCCCCGCGGCGCGCAAAGCAATTTCTGACGTTCACGACACGGTCACGGCAAGCGGTTCCTCCTTGGGAGCCTGCGCTCTCGTGGCTCCCTCATAGTAACGCCTGAACTGCTCATGCCGGGCCAGGACGTCGGGCCTGTAAGGCCTGAGCCCGTCGCACTGGACCACGGGCCCAGCGGCGAAGCGCGCGTCGACGCTCGGGTGGACGGGGGCGTCCGGCTTCGGGTCGCGGGCTTCCTCCTCCCACGACTTGTCCTGCGCCCACCGCTGGATGCGAGCTGGCACCCACGAGGCCTCGGTGCGCGCGGCGATGGTGTCGCGCATGCCGGCCACCTCGCAGTGCTGCGCGCCGGTCGGCGACGGGTGCAGCCGCAGGCGCGGGATCGACATGACCTCGACCGGATGGTGCATGTCCGCCACCGCCGGCATGCCGTCGACCTTCAGCCCGTCCGGGATGCCGACCGCCTGCTCCAGCATCCACTTCAGCGCGATGTCGGACAGGCGCGATTCGGTCTCGTCGTAGCTTCCGCCGATGTCGGAATGGCTGCCCGCAAACCAGACCTGCCGGAACTGGCCCGGCACGCCGGAGGGGCGCGGGGGGCTCGCCTCCGTGGTTCCCCACTTCACCCGCCGGAAGTCCGCCCGGCGCTCGTCGATGGCGATGGCCGCTCGCGCGTAGCCGACCTGCGCGCTCAGGTAGCGGTCGAAGTTCTCCCCCTTCCATTCGGCGACGTGGCTGCGCTCCTGCCCCGCGACCGGCCAATCCTTGATCGTCTTGGTCCTGGCCGCCCGGAGCCGGCGGGCCACCACCCAGGCCACACCACCGGCGGCGAGCGAGAGCACCGCGGCGACGCCGATGTCGACCTTCCAGAACGGGCCGCCGAGCAGGAACGAGAGACCGCCGGCGAGCGCCGCCGTCGCGGTGATGGCGAGGCCGACCGGGATGATCACTGCGGCCGCCAGACCGGCCTTGATCAGCGACCGCTTCGCCCCGGCGACGCCGAGGGCCGCGACCGTGTCGAACGTCCCGATGAAGTACGGCTCGATGTTGGACTTGCGGTCGGTCGGGTCGCCGGCGTGATCGGGATGGTGCGAGGCATAGGTGTCGCGGAAGCGGCGGGCGAGCTCGGCCCGCTCGGCGTCGAAGTCGGCGCGCGGGTGGCCGGCACCGTGCTCCAGCACCGTCCCGACCGCCTCCCTGGCGATGTCGGCGGTCATCTTGCGGAACCGCAGGAGCGGTCCCTCCTTCCCCCGGGTCGGGACGCCGCAATACATCAGCAGGTTCGCCACGCACCGGACTGTGTAGGCCCCGCGGCTGAAGCCGATCAAGAACACCCGGTCGCCGGGCTCGTAGTGGTCGATGATGAATTTGTAGCAATCGGCGATGTTCTGGGCGATGCCCCGGCCCGAGAGCGAGGCCGCCATCTTCTGCGCGAACCGGACCGGCGCCGTCAGGGCGGTGGCGCCGATGTCGGTGCCGAGGCCGGGGTCGTAGAAGGCGACCTGCTCGGCCGGGTCGATCCCGCTCTCCGGGCCGACCTTGCAGACCCGGTACATCTTGTAGACGTTGCTGACGCGCTGCTCTGGACGGACGCCGCCGTCCTGTCCCGTGCCGTCCGAGAAGACCACGATGTTCTTGGGCATTCATCCGCCTCGTCGCAGCGCCACCGCCCGGGATCGCCCCGCGGGCTACCCGTCTCGAGCGGCGCCGCCCGGGACGGGGACATCGTCATAGTCGGCACCCGACGGTCGGTCGGGATGCCCCAAGCCCTGCGTCACGCCACGGGGCATGGCACGTAGGGTTCGACCTCGTCGTTCAGGAAGCACCGCTGGATCTCGCGGCCAGCCCCCTCGACGAGGGACCGGGCCATCAGCGGCAACTCCGCCTTGGCGCGGAGGTAGTCGTCGAGTGCGATGGGCGACGAGCTCTCGGGGGCATCGACGCGCATCAACTGGTCCCGGCCGATCAGCAGCCCGGTCTGCCCGAGGGCATTGTGCGACTGCGCCTTCATCGCCGCCGAGATGACGCCGCGCCACTGGATCATGCCGCCGGAGCCCTTGTTCGCGTCGACCTTGAAGGCGGTTTCCCCGCAGCCGAGGCTCAGCACCTGTATCTGGCGCCTGTCCAGGTCGAAGCAGGCCAGCGCATCCACCAGGGCGTTCATTGTCGGATTGTTGGACCACAGGCCGCCGTCGACCATGACGTAACCGTTGTTCGGCAGGGCCTCGAAGTAGGTCGGCGCCGCGGCGGTGCTCAGGGCGACTTTGACCATCCGCTCGAACCGGTCCTTCTTGTAGGCCGGATGGTGTGGGGTCTTGAAGATGAAGGGCTCGCCGTGGAACCCCTCGAACGCGGGGATGCAGAGCCTGGTCCCGGACTCGCCGAACGTCGTCTCGCCGAAGATGCGCAGCAGCTCGTCTTCCAGCGGCTTGCGCTCGTAGACGTAGCGATGATGCCTGCGCACGAAGCGCGTGAGCCGCTCGATGCGGGAGGGCGGCGGGAAGATGTTGCCGCCGCGCTCGACGTAGACGTCCCGGATCTGGCGAGCCGTCAGGCCGTGGGCCAACGCCAGCGCAACGATGCCGCCGGTGGAGGTGCCCGCGATCATGTCGAAGTGCCTCGCGACGGAGCGACCGTCCAGGAAACGGCCCTCCAACTCCGCCAGCACCGACGCGGGAAGGATGCCGCAGATGCCGCCGCCGTCGATAGACAGGATGCGGAAGGGGCGGTCCTTCGGCCAGGGCAGAGGTTCCCTGCGGCCCTGCTGGGTGCCATCGGACCGGCGCGGGGGAACGTAGGTCACTGACGCGCCTCCTGCTCGTCGAGGAGGGGCGCATGCCGGCCGCCCCCGGACCACTCCCCCGACGCCCGCCAGCCCTCGTAGCAACCGAGCCAGTCGAGGGCCCAGGGGATGGTGGTCTCGGCGAGAAGCCGGAACGGGGTCCACTCGCCGGTCTCGTGGTCGAACAGGCAGAGGACCGGATCGCCCGCCCGGTCGACGTAGACGTGGGGAAGCGGACCCTCCGCATCACCTCGCCGGGGCTTCAGGGGCGGCGTGACCACCCGGACCTCGGGCTGTTGCCTGAGCGGGTCGATGCGCTCGATCACGAGCGGGATGCGGTGCGACACCCGCACCTCGTAGGCGAGCATGAACGGCTTGAGGGTTCCTTGCCAAGTGGCAGTCCTGTCCGTGCGCGTGATCAGGCGGAACGTCGGCCAGGCCGCCCGGATGGCCGCATCCTGCTGCTCGATGGAGGGGAAGATGGTCACCACCGGCGCCCCCCGCGGAAGGTGTGGGCGACGGCCCGAGCCGGCACCGTCGCGGCCGCGCCGCCCAGGCCGATGAGCGCCGGCCGGCTCGGCACGTAGAGGCTCCCGCGGGACGTATAGGCGTGCGATCCGGACTGCACCGCCCGGCCGGTCCGGTCGTTGAAGCCCCGGATCGAGGCCGAGACCACGTGGCTGCCAAAGCAGCCCCTCAGCCAGTCCTGGGTGTCCTCAAGGCTCGAGCCGTGCCGCTTGACGTACTCCAGGCCATCTGCGAGCGCGGTGAGCTTCCCCGCGTAGTTGTCCTGCTGGCGCAGGTTCTCCGGCCAGCGGTCGGTGAAGCAGTCCTTCGGGAAGACCGGGTTGACCACCGAGACCTTCTCGCGGCGGGCGGACGCGGCGTTGAGCTTGCGGGCGATGGCTCGCGCCAGTCGGATCACCATCTCCGAGAGCGGGAGGCCCGGGCTCGCGACCTCGCCGGCGATGCAACTCAGCATGACCGAGGGCGGAATGCGGCCCTTCTCGCCCGCATAGACCACGTTGCGGTGCCGCTTGATCAGCTGCAGCGCGACCGTGGTGACGCTCTTCACGATCAGCGGCACCTGGTCCGGCACCTCGTCGAACTGTGCGTCGGCGCGGATCTCGATGCCCGCTGCCTCGGCGATCCGCCGGTTCACCGCGTCGGCGAACCGACGTTCGACCGGTGTACGCGCGTTGTACCAGTCGCCGAACCCGAAGGCGTTCATCGGCACGTGGCGCTGCTCATGCGCCGGTTTGTCCGGGTTGGCGTGGAAGATGTGGCTCTCGCGCTCTCCTCCGTACGGGAGCAGCGATGACGGGGTCACGTCGACATGCATGCCATCCGCGAAGAAGACCGTGACGCAGCGGGTCTGCCGCTCGACCGGCTTCAGGGTCGGGTAGTCGCGCAGGGCCTCGTAGACCAGATCCAGGACGGCACCGGGCGGCGCCAGGTGGTGGACGTCGAGTTCCGCGACGTAGTCGAGGTCATATTGCTCGTCGGTGCCGCGCGTGGAGATGGTCGCGTCGATGCGCATCGACCCCTGCGGGTAGTAACGCCGGACGCGGTTCTCCAGGGGGCTGCCCTTCCGATCCATGTGCCTGCAGACCGACTCGCCGCGGCCGCAGGCCTTCTCGTGCAGGCCCGGGGGCAGCTGCACGCGCACGGCGATGTCGACGAGGAGGGCGTCAAGGGGATCCTGCAACGGATCAATCTCGAACCTCGGGAGCGGGTGGTTCATCTCGGTCTCCTCGGACCTGGGTTTCGCCCCCGGCGACATGCCGGACCGGCACGGGGCGATGACCGGGAGGAGGGACCGTGACGCGGTCCTCGCCCTCGTATTCATCTCGTTATGTCGAAGAGATTAACGAGATGCGCGCCTCTGTCAAGCCGCGGGCCGCCTCGTCCGGGTCCGTCAGGCGATGCGCTGGTAGACGAACTCCGTGCCGCCTGTGTCGGCGGCACTCTCGCGCCGCATCAGGAAGCCGCTCGCCCAGAGCTGCTTCATCTTGGACGACGCGTTCGCGATGGTGATGCCGCGCGTCTGCGCGAACTCGGCGGCCCGGGCCTGCGGGCGTTCCAGCACGAAAGCGAGTGCCTCCTGGTTTCCGGGACTGACCGGGAGCCCAAGGAAACGCGCCTTCCGTCCGTCCCAGATCATCAGCGGCTGCTCGACCCGGCGCGCGGCGGCGTCGAGGTTCTCTTCAAGGTCGGAGGTTGCCACGTCGACGAGGCAGAACCCCTTCGCACCCTTGAACCGTCTGGCCAGCTCGACGACGCTCTCCGAGCAGAACGACACGTCCGCCCGCTTCACGCCCTTGAGGGAAATCCTGAACGTCGACTGGTCCGGATGGCTCTCGACATGGGCGAGAAGCTTCTGGAAAACCTCGCGACCCATCGCCCGGCCCCAACCGTCCGCACGGCCCATGAGCTCGTTGAGGGGGATCACGGCTGCCTCTCGTTCATGGTTGCCATTTAAGCAGGATGCCTTGATCGCATCAAGTAGCTAGCCCGAAGGTAAAAGCGATGTGAGTGCCTCTCAGAAGCGGTAGGCCCACGGAGCAATACGCAGTGGTGGTTTCGTAGGCACCGCGCGACGGCCGCAGGCGCACGTTCTGCCGGGCCAGCCGCACATCGAGTTCGGCCTGGAAATGAATCGCCTTCGTGGCGCAGTCCTTCAGGCCTTGGCCGTGCTTCGGGTCGGGGTGCCGCGACAGCCCGTTGCGGAACATCTCGACCAGGAGGTCGACGTCGGTCATGGCGGCGTACGCATCGGTCCTGGCGTTCAGGGCCGGACGCAGCGTCTCCATCAGCCCGAGGCCGTCGTCGCAGACCACGACCTTTACCTTGCTGCCCCCGGGATAGACTTGGAGCGCCACGTGCCCGTTCGTGCGGGTGTGGTCGTACACGTTGCCGATCAACTCGGAGAACAGCGTCGATGCGGCCTCGCTCAACGGCCCGGCGTCCGCACGTGCGGCGCAGGCTTGACGAAGCACCCCGGTCAGCCGGTCCGGCAAGTCGTCGTCGCGATGGGCAGCCGCGATGGGCACGATCTCGACCAGTCCGTTGTTGCCGCCTCGGAAGATGCTCGCGCCGGACACGAGGGGACGCTCGGGTACCGTCTCGACCCGCGGATCGAGACGGTCGAAGAACCCCATGCGGTCGATGTAACCCATCACGCCGCTCTGGCCGCCGAGAAAACTCAGCCTCACGCGCAGGGCAACCCCGGCCATCTGGTTGCAGTGCGCCAGGAGCCGGAGGACCCCGTCGAGCCAGAGCTTGCATCTCTCGTGCAGACGGAACTCGACCTCGGTGGTGCCGGGCGCGTCCGTGTTCGCGGCCCTGGCCACGGCCCAATCGACGTTCGCGGCGCTGGCCCACCCGCCCGACAATTCGACGACGCTGATCACGCTCGGTGCCGCACGCCCCGTATCGACCCCTCACATGTCGCCGAACGAATTCGGGCGAGGCTTGAGCATCGCCTCCCGAACGAGCCGGGGCCTGCGCCGGTTCCCCTCCGAGCCCAGGGTTTGCGAACAAAGGCCGGGTTTCGGGGCAACCTAGCGGACGACGAGGTCGCCTGGTCCGGTCAGCGAACGAGCCACTCGGTGGCTCGCTCAGGTCGACGTTCTGAGTGACGTCCGCGATCTCGCGCAGATCGCCCTCGGCATGGCCAGCCCGTCCAACGCACAGCGGATCTCGATGGTCTCTTCGCCGCCGTTCCTCCGGTCATCGCGCCGCAGGCTGACGCGACCTGAGAAGATATCGAGCACGTCGAGGTCCCGGATCGCCTGGGCGACCGTGTCCGCCGTCGCCATGTAATAAGTCCAGCCCTCGCCCCCATCGCCGGCCTACCAGTGGTGCTCGCAGACCATCCAGTCCGGAATTTCGGGAACCCGCACGAGCTTGGCAGCCTCGATGTTACGCCGGATCGTTGCGTTGTCGTCCTTAGCGATGCTGATGAGGGTGTTCGTGCCGCCCTCCTGCGGCACCGCGCTGAAGACGGCTTGGATCATCAGCCGCATAGCTAGCAACATCCGCTGCACGCCGATGGGTCTCTAGCTATAGGGGTTGGGTCCGCTCGTTTCAGTGCCGGCGTCAAGAGAGCATCGGCCACCTGTGGATCCCCCCGCCTTCGGCTTGCGCAGCTAGGAACGCCGAGACAGGGTCGCCGTCCACCTTAGAGCCTGTTTGAGGACGAAACCTCAGGCTGGATTGTTGAGGGCGTTGGCGGCCATGAGGCAGGCGACGCAGGCAAGACGGCCGGTCGCGACATCAAGGCGGCCGGCGCGC
>NZ_BPQO01000003.1 GCF_022179285.1 Methylobacterium hispanicum
GCATAGCTATGTACGGACGGGATAACCGCTGAAGGCATCTAAGCGGGAAACCCCCCTCGAAACGAGGTCTCCCTTGAGGGCCGTGGAAGACGACCACGTCGATAGGCCGGAGGTGCAAGCGCGGCAACGCGCTGAGCTGACCGGTACTAATCGCCCGACAGACTTGATCGTCTCTCGTGATCCATCGCCGCATACACCGATCCCAGCAGGATCGGCACCGATCCGCACAGGATCGGCACAGCGGTCGCAACACAAGACCAGGCCCGGCCCGCAACACGCGGACCGTCGCCCGAACCTGCTTGCCGAACGATTGGGTCTCCCGCCGTCGCCGAACCCTGCGACAGCGAACGTCCCAAAAGAACCTGTGCTTGGCCGGTCTGGTGGCCTGAGCGGTGTGCCCAGAACCCGATCCCATCTCGAACTCGGCCGTTAAACACACCAGCGCCCATGGTACTGTGTCTCAAGACACGGGAGAGTCGGTCGCCGCCAGACCCGCCAAACACAGGACAGACACACCCCCTCGACACGATGCAGAACACCCTGGCGCGGGGTGGAGCAGCCCGGTAGCTCGTCAGGCTCATAACCTGAAGGTCGTTGGTTCAAATCCAACCCCCGCAACCAAATCCGAACGGCCCGTCCTCTCCAGAGGGCGGGCCGTTCGCATGTCCGGAGCATGCCATGCGAACCCTGCGCGTCATCGGGATCGGTACGGGCAATCCCGAGCACCTGACCTTGCAGGCGGTGCGGGCGCTCGCCGACGTCGACGCGGTGTTCGCCCTCGACAAGGGCGCCGAGACGGCGGACCTGCTGGCGCTGCGGCGGGCGATCTGCGCCGAGCACATCCGCAAGCCCTACCGCTTCGTCGCCGCCGAGGATCCGCCGCGGGACCGGCGTCCGGCCGATTACGGCGGCACGGTCGAGGCATGGCACGCCGCGCGCGCGGAACTCCTCGAAAGGCTGATCCGGGACAATCTCGGGGCAGGGGAGGTAGGGGCCTTCCTGGTCTGGGGGGACCCTTCCCTCTACGACAGCACCCTGCGCATCCTGGAGCGCATCCGGACCCGCGGCACCCTGCCCTTCACCTGCGCGGTGGTGCCCGGCATCACCAGCGTGCAGGCGCTGACGGCGGCGCATCGGATCCTGCTGAATCGGATCGGCGCGGACGTGGCGATCACCACGGGCCGCAACCTCGCGGACGGGGTGCTGCCGGCCGACAGCACCGTGGTGATGCTCGACGGCGATCCCGCTTTCGACCATCTCGACCCGGAGCTGACGATCTACTGGGGCGCCTATCTGGGCTCGCCAGACGAGATCCTGCTCGCCGGCCGGCTCGGCACGGTCGGCCCGGAGATCCGGCGGCTGCGCGCCGAGGCCCGCGCCCGCCACGGCTGGATCATGGACACCTACCTGCTGCGCAAGCCCTAGGTCCCGGTTTCGAAAGGCCAAGGCCTTTCGCGGGTCCAGGGCAGCGCCCTGGTTCTTGGCCGCCGCCCGGTGTGGCTGCGCCACCTCAGGGCTCCGCCCCGAGGCCCCGCCAAAGGGCGAAGCCCTTTGGAAACCCGGATCGGGGCCGTAAACGGCGCCCATGCTGCAGCTCAGGGATTATCAGCGCGCGAGCCTCGACGCGCTCCAGGCGGCGTGGAGTGGGGCAGGGGGGGCAGCGATCCGGGACGGGCTGATCGTGCTGCCGACCGGGGCCGGCAAGGCCCTGGTGATCGCGGCCCTCGCCCGCGAGACCCTGGAGCGGGAGCCTGGGGCCCGCATCGTCGTCGTGACGCACAGCCGCGAGCTGATCGCGCAGAACCACCGCGAGCTCGTGGGCTACTGGCCGGAGGCGCCGGCCGGCATCTTCTCGGCCGGGCTCGGGCGGCGCGAGGCGGGTGCGCAGGTTCTGGTCTGCGGCATCCAGTCGGTCTGGGACAAGCTCGGCGCGGTCGGCCCGCGCGACCTCGTCGTCGTGGACGAGGCCCACCTGATCCCGCGCGCCGCCGAGACCCGCTACGGGCGCTTCCTCGGCGGCCTGCGCGCGCTGCGGCCGGAGATGCGCGTCGTCGGCTTCACGGCGACCCCCTACCGGCTCGACAGCGGGCGCCTCGACGAGGGGCAGGGCTCCCTGTTCGAGCGCATCGTCTACGAGGCGAATGTCGGCGACCTGATCCAGCGGGGCTGGCTCAGCCCCCTGCTCTCGAAGGCGACGCTGACCGCCCTCGACGTCAGCGGCGTCGGGCGGCGCGGGGGCGACTACATCCCGAGCCAGCTCGAGGCCGCGGTGAACCAGGACTGGATCACCCGCGCGGCGGTCGAGGAGATGGTCGGCTACGGCCGGGACCGGCGGGCCTGGCTCGCCTTCTGCGCCGGCGTCGCCCACGCGGAGGCCGTGCGCGACGCGGTGCGGGCGGAAGGGTTCTCCTGCGAGGCGATCTCCGGCGAGACGCCGCGGCGGGCGCGCGACCGGCTGGTCCAGAGCTTTCGCGAGGGGCGGATCCGCTGCCTCACCTCGGTCGGGGTGCTGGCCACCGGCTTCAACGTGCCGGAGGTCGATCTCGTCGCCCTGCTCCGTCCGACCCAGAGCACCGGGCTCTACGTGCAGCAGGTCGGCCGGGCGCTGCGGCGGGCCCCGGGCAAGGTGGACGCGCTGATCCTCGACTATGCGGGGCTGGTGCGGATGCACGGGCCGGTCGACATCGTCACGGCGCGCACCGCCGCTGAGGTGCGGGGGCGGGAAGGGGCGGTGCGGGCCAAGCCCTGCCCCGGCTGCGGCGCGCTGATCGCCCTCAATGCCTCGACCTGCGAGGCCTGCTGGGTCGAGCCCGAGGCCGAGGAGGACGCGGAGGCCAAGCACGAGGCGGCGGCCGAGGACGCCCTGCCGATCCTCTCCGAGCGGGTCACGGCGGCGCTCCGCGCCGCGGACGGCTGGCAGCCGGTGCGCGCCTGGCATCTCGCCACCGAGCCCGCGGGCCTCGCGGTGGAACTCGCCTGCCCTGGCGGCCCGCGGCGGATCCGGCTGGCGCTGGAGGGCAGCGGCTACGCCCGGGAGAAGGCGGTGCTGTGGTGGCGCGGCCTCGGCGGCGGGCGCGACGCGCCACTCAGCGCCGCCGAGGCGATCGAGCGCCGGGACGAGCTGGAACGACCGGACGCGGTCCGGGTGCGGCAGGCCGGACGGCTCAGCGTGGAGGTGGCGCTGCGCTTTCCCGACGGGCGCGTCTTCACCGATACGCGGCGGGTGGAGGATCTGGCGGCTTGACCGGGGAGGGGGCTTTCCGGGACGACAGGCGCGCCCTCGCCGACATGGGCGGGCGCTGTTTCGGCCGGGAACGTTTGTATATACGATCTCGTATAGACGTCGACGGGGCATCTCGTGGCGCGGACCCGCATCTTCCAGTCCGGAAACAGCCAAACGGCAGGCTGCGCGCGGATCTGGCGGCGGCCGGACGTCTCATCGGCGGCAACGACCTCTGGATCGCAGCACACGCACGCGGGGCGGACCTGGCGCTGGTGACGAACAACGTCGGAGAGTTCGAGTGCGTGGACGGCCTCAGGATCGAGGATTGGACGATCGACATGGCGTGAGGCCCGGGGCTGAAGGCCGACACGACCGGGGAGGGTGCCCCGAAGGCCCCTCGCCTCAGGGCCGGCCCTGCCCGCCCGGCACGTCCGGCCGGAAGAACAGGCCGGCCTTCAGGCTGTCGCCGATCCGGTGGGCGCGTTCAGTCAGCGCTGCGGCGATCTCGGGCGGGAATCGCTCGGCCGCCGTCGCCTCGAACAGGCCGAGCCAGCGGGCGAAATGGGCGGGCTCCAGCCCGCCGAGGGCCTGATGCTTGCCGAAGGGGTTGCCCTTGTAGCGGCCGGTCTTCAGCAGCACCGAGGACCAGAAGTCCCGGATCGTCGCCATGTGGCGCGGCCAGGCGGCGTCCGGGACCGCCGCGGCGAAGACCGGGCCGATCAGCGGGTCCTGCCGCACGCGGGCGTAGAAGGCGTCGAGGAAGGCGGCGAGGGCGGCCTCGTCGAGGATCGGGTCGGGCATCGGCATCTGGCATGCCACGGTAGGACGGCGGGCATCAAGGCTCCGGACCAGCCGAGGCAGGCCCCCTCACCCGGTCGGATCGGCCCTTATGTTCCATAATATATCTTATGCGAACGAAGTTTCCGGCGGCGGACCCTGGCCGCGTGCCGGATCGCCAACCTACCCCCGGCCCGGCTTGACGCTTCTTTAACTCTCCTGCCGCAGGCTCCCGCGAATGGCCGATCACCCGGCATCGGATCCGCGACGAATCCGCCAGCGCATGCCCGAGGATGCCTTGCTCCGCCCTGCCCCGGTGCCCTGCATCGACGGGCCCGTCTCCGCCTTCGCGGCGACCGGGCCGGCGGCCCTGGCGCACTGGCATCGGGTGTTCGAGCAGGCTTCCGCGACCGCCCGGGTCGGGCTGTGGGAATGCCGCCTCTCCGACGAGGCGCTGTCATGGAGCGGCGCCGTCTACGACCTCTTCGGGCTTCGCCGCGGTGCCCCCCTGCGGCGCGGCGCCATCCTCGAATGCTACGCGCCGGGCTCGCTGGACCGCCTGCAGCGCCTGCGCCGGACCGCCATCCGGACGCGCACCGGCTTCCGGTTCGACGCCGAGATCGTCGCCAGGACGGGCGAGCGGCGCTGGATCCGGCTCACCGCCGCGGTCGCCTGCGAGAACGGGACACCGGCGCGACTCTACGGGATGAAGCAGGACGTCACCGCCGAGCTGTCCGAGGCGCAGCGCCTGCGCACGCTCGCCGAGCGGGACACGATGACGGGCCTTGCCAACCGCGCCCTGTTCGAGCAGCGGCTCGCGGCCGCCGCGGGCGGCCCGGCAGGTGCGGCGCTGCTCCTCGTCGACCTCGACGGGTTCAAGCAGATCAACGACGGCCACGGCCATGCCGCGGGCGACCTCTGCCTGGTCGAGTCGGGCGCGCGCCTCGCCCGCATCTGCGTCGCCGCGGAACTCGTGGCGCGGATCGGGGGCGACGAGTTCGTCGTGCTGCTCAAGGACGAGCGTGACCGGGATGCGCCGGAACGCCTCGCCGACCGGATCATCGCGGCGCTCAACAAGCCCATCTGGCGGGACGGCCAGAGCTTCCGCCTGGGCGCCTCGGTCGGGATCGCCCGCAGCGGGGGCTGCACCGGTCCCGAATGGCTCGCGCGCGCGGACCAGGCCCTCTACGCGGCCAAGGCAGCGGGCCGCAACACGTTCCGGAGCTTCGACCGGTACGGCGGCGCCTCGGCGGGGCCGGGGCGCCGCATCCCTCCTGAGGCACGCATCTGGATCGGGTGAGGGCGGCTTTCGGGCCCCTGCCCCGCCCAGGCGCCGCCGTGCAGATCAGCGCACCGAGACCTTCACGTCCGACTCGTAGCCCGATCCGTCGGCGTTGATCACGAGGAGGCGGAAGGTGTCGACGCCCTCGAATCCCGCCTCCGGCTCGTAGGTCAGGCGCGTGCCCGGCACCTTGCGGCCGTTGCAGGCGGCGAGCGGCGAGCCGGGCCCGTAGCGGGGGAAGGACTCGGCCGCCTCGACGGTCAGCTGCCCGCGCGCGGGTGGCGTCAGGGTGCGGACCACCACGGGGCCGATCACCGAGCAGTCCGGGTTGAGCGAGGCGTAGAAGGCGATGGCCCGCGCCTCGCCCTTCGGCACCACGCGCAGCAGCGGGAAGTTCGGGATGGTCTGTGGCGGAGGCGGAGGCGGAGGCGGAGCGGGCAGGGCCTGGGCGGCCGCCGGAGGGCTCGTGTCCGAGAGGGCCGGGGCCGGCAGGAGCGCGGCCGCGAGGGCAAGGAGCAGGGCCGGGGGCACGAATCAACTCCGCGATGGCTCGGGGAAGCCTAGCAGGCCGCGCCGCCGCGGACACGTCACCGGAGCGCGACCGGGGAGGGCAGACCCGCCCGCGGGCCGTCGCCCGTCTCGCCCCCCTCCCCGGCCGCCCGGCCGGGACCGGGCTCCATCCCCCTGCCCTGCGGGTCCCCCCCGAACCGGGCGAAGCGCAGCGCGAGGCCCGGCAGGATCAGCAGGTTCAGCACCGTCGAGCTGACGAGGCCGCCGAGGATCACGATGGCCATCGGGCCCTCGATCTCGCGGCCGGGCTCGCCCGCCCCCAGCGCCAGCGGCATCAGGCCGAGCCCCGTCACCAGCGAGGTCATCAGGATCGGCACCAGCCGGTCGGCCGCGCCGAGGATCGCGGTGCCCTCCGTCCAGGGCCGGCCCTCCACCGTCACCAGATGCTCGTAGTGGGCGATCATCATGATGGTGTTGCGCAAGGAGATGCCGAACAGCGTCACGAAGCCGACGATCGAGCCGAGCGAGAGCACGCCGCCGGTGGCCGCGACCGCCGCGACGCCGCCCACGAAGGCCAGCGGCAGGTTGACCAGGACGAGTGCGAGGTTGGCGCCGGAGCCCGTCACGACGGCGAGCAGCAGCACGATGCCGAGGCCGGCCGCGCCCGAGGCGATGAGCAGGTCGCGCCGGGCCTGGGTCTGCGCTTCCGCCGAGCCCGCGAAGGCGACGTAGACGCCCTCGGGCAGTTGCACCTCCTTGGCGATCTTGCGCTTGGCCGCCGCCACGAAGCCGGCAATGTCCCGCCCCACCACGTTCGCGGTCACCGCCTGGACCCGCTGCGCGCCCTGATGCTGCACCTGGTAGCGGCCGGTGGTCTCGTAGATGTCGGCGACCTGGGCGAGGCGGATGTAGCGCCCGCCGGGCGTGCGCAGGGGCAACTCACCCAGGCCCGAGAGCCGGCCGCGCGCCCGCTCGTCGAGGTTCACCAGCACGTTGAACACCGCGTTGCCCACGTAGGTCTGGCCGACCACGTCGCCCTGGTAGGCGGTGCGCACCGTCTCCAGCACCTCGATCGCGTCGAGGCCCCAGTGGCGCAGGTCCGCCGGGCGCAAGCTCGCGGTGATCTGCGGCATGCCGGCGGGCGAGGCCTGCTGCACGTCGCGGGCGCCGCGCACCTCGGCGAGTTCCCGCGCGACCGCGCGCGCCGCCGCCTCGATCCGGTCGAGGTCGTTGCCCACGAGGTTGACCACCACGGGCGCGGTGTAGCCGGAGACCGTCTCCTCGATCCGCTCGGTCAGGAAGGTCTTGAGCGAGAAGGCGGCGCCGGGAAAACCCGCCGCGAGCGCCCGGATCCGCGCCTCGACCCTCCGCTGGGCGGCGCCGTCGAGCCCTTGATCGAGATCGACGTGGATCTCGCTGTAATGCGTGCCCGCCGTGTCCTGGCCGGCCTCGGCCCGGCCGATCTGTGCGGCCACCGCGCGGATGCCGGGGATCTGCCGGAGCTCCGCGGTGATCTGGACGCCGAGGCGCTGCGATTCCTGCAGGGACGTGCCGGGCGCGCCGGCCATGTGCAGGATCAGGTGGCCCTCCTTCAGGTCGGGCAGGAAGGTGCCGCCGAGCGTCGGCAGGAGCGCCGCGCCGCCGAGCGTGACGAGCGCCGCGCCTGCGATCACCGCCCGCGGATGGCGGCCGATCCGGGCCAGCAGGGCGCCGTAGCGGGCGCGCGACCAGACCATCAGTGGGGGTTCGCGCGGCTCGCGGACCCCATCCTCTGCCCCATCCTCTGCCCTTTGCCCTCTCCTGCCGAGGAGCAGCAGGGCGAGCGCCGGCGTCACCGTGAGGGCGACGCCGAGGGAGGCCAGCACCGCGAAGATGTAGGCCAGCGCCAGCGGGCCGAAGAGCCGGCCCGCGACGCCCGAGAGCGCCAGCACCGGCAGGAAGACCAAGAGCACGGCGACGGTGGCGTAGGCGACGGCCGTGCGCACCTCCAGGACCGCGTCGAGCACGATGCGGGCGGCGGGCGTCCGGTCGCCGGCGAGCCGCCGCTCGCGCAGGCGCCGGACCACGTTCTCGACGCCGATCACCGCGTCGTCCACCACCTCGCCGATGGCGATGGCGAGGCCGCCGAGCGTCATGGTGTTGAGGCTCTCGCCCGCCGCCATCAGGGCGAGCACCGCGGCGACCAGCGAGAGCGGGATCGCGACCGCGCTGATCAGGCTGGTGCGCCAGTCGGCCAGGAACACGAACAGCACGATCACCACGAGCGCGCCGCCCAGGCCCAGCGCCTGCAGCACGTGGTCGTTGGCGACGGCGACGAAGTTCGCGGGCCGGAACAGGTCGGGCCTGAGCACGACCCCTGCGCGGGCGAGTGCGGGGGCGAGGTCGGCGAGCGCGGCCTCCGTCCGGGCGGTGACCTCCAGGGTGTTGGCCCCGATCTGCGCGCCGACCATCAGCAGCACGCCGGGCTTGCCGTCGATCAGCGCGGCGCTGATCGGCGGCTCGGGCGCGACCCGGACGGTCGCCACGTCCGCCAGCACCACGCTGGCGCCGCCCTCGTTGATGAGGACGGTGCGGCCGAGCACCTCCGGGTCGAGGGCCTGCCCCTCCGTGCGCAGCACCACGCGCTGGTTCGGCGTGTCGACGAAGCCGGCGCCGCGCACGCCGGTCGCCTTGCGGGCGGAGGCCACCACGTCGTTGAGGCCGACCCGGAAGCGCACGAGGTCGTTGGGGCGCACCTGAACCTGGAGGGAGCGCACCCCGCCGCCGTAGACCGAGACCTGGGCGACGCCCGGCACCGCGAGCAGGCGCTGGCGCACGGTCCAGTCGGCGACCGTGCGCAGGTCGAGATCGTCGCGGCTCTCCGAGGTCAGGCCGACGAGGAGCACCGTGCCGGTCGAGGAGGTCAGCGGCGTGATGGCGGGCGCCATCACCCCCTGCGGCAGGCGGCCGGCGAGCGCCGCGATCCGCTCGCCGACGCGCTGGCGCACCCGGTCGATGTCGCTGCCCGACCGGAAGGTCGCGGTGATCACCGAGAGGCCCTGGATCGAGGAGGAGCGCAGGGCCTCCAGCCCCGGAAGCCCGTTGACCGCCACCTCGACGGCCTGGGTGACCAGCACCTCGACCTGCTCCGGATCGAGCCCCGGCGCCTCGGTCTGGATCACCACGGTGGGCGGGGCGAATTCCGGGAAGACGTCGTACTTGGCGCGTGACAGGCCGTAGAGGCCGAGCACGAGGAGCGCGCAGGCCAGCGTCAGCACCACCCGGGGCAGGCGGACCGAGAACCCGACCAGGGCCGCCTGCAAGCCCTCCCGTGGTGCGCGCGGCTCAGTCATCGTCGTCGCCCGCGACGCGGATCTGGCTCTTCAGCTCCTCCGAGAGCAGCGCCTGCCCGCCCCGGAGCACGATCTCGGTGCCGTCGGGCAGGCCCTCGACCACGTAGGAATCGTCCGACATCGGCGGGTCGGTGCGGATCGGGTGGCGCACGTAGGCCCCGCCTTGGCCGCTCCCTGGAGCGCCCTCCCCGATTGCGCGGTAGACCCAGGTGCCGCCCTGCCCGTGCACCACCGCGTCCTCGGGCACCAGCACGCCCGTCACCGCGCGCTCCGCGGGCAGGAAGGCCAGCGTGCTCATGCCGGGCAGGAGGCCGCCCTCGCCCGAGACGAGGTAGTAGAAGCTCTGGCCCTGGATGCGCGGGTCGGTGCGCGGGGCGGGCCCGACGAGGCGTAAGGCAACCCGCGCGCTCTGCGGCGGCACCTCCGCGAAGGCCGCCTCCGGGGCCGCGCTCAGGGACTCGCCCGGCGGCAGCGTCACCTGCATCAGGAAATCGGCGCGCTCGATCAGCCGGGTGACGGCGGGCGCGCGCTCGACGATGGCCTTCCCGATCACCGCCCCCCATTCCTGCTGGGCGGTGGCGGCGAGGGTGCGGACTTGCGATTCCGCCGCCGTCAGCGCGGCCGCGTCGGTCTGGTAGGTGCCCTCGGCGGTCTCGACCTGCACGGTGGTGGCGTATTGCCCGAGGTTCCGCGCCCGGCGCGAGGCGCTGCCCGAGACCTCGGCCCGCGCCCGCGCCTGCTGCAGCTGCGCCCGCGCGCTGGCATAGGCGTTGGTCAGCTCGGTCACCCGGGCGAGGTCGAGCACGAGGCCGTAGGCCTGCAGCTCCTGCCGGTGGGGGAGGGCGCGGCGGATCTCCGTCACCAGCCCGATCCGGGCGCGCTCCTCGGGCGCGAGGCGCACCACCGTGCGGCCGTCCTCGACCGCCGTGCGGGATGCGGGCAGCGGTGCCTGGACGGGCGGGGCCGTGAGCGCGAAGACGTCGGCGGTGCGGGCGCGCAGCGCCGCGCCGGTCTCGGTGAGGAAGGCGGCGCCCGCCAATCCCCCGGCCAGGAGGGCCGCGCCCGCGAGAAGCACGGGGCGTCTGCGCCTCTGGAACACCGCAACCCTCCCCGCCGCGACAGGACCGGACCGCCCTCCCCCGCGGGATCCGGCGTGGCCATTGCCACTTTTGCCCGGTTTTTTCGACCGGATCTACCCGGATCCTATCCCGGCAGCGGCACCGCGAGGTGGAAATGCGCGCCCGGCCCGTCGCGCGGCGTGGTCAGCGTCGCGCCGAGCTGGCGGCCGAGGTTCGCGATCACCCGCATGCCGAGGCTGCGGGTGGCCCGGGCGATGTCGAAATCCTCCGGCAGGCCGACGCCGTCATCGGCGACGTCGAGGACGAGCCGGCCCTCCGCCAGCGCCGTGCGCACCCGGATCTCGCCGCCCGCCGGGCGGCTCGCCTCCGGATAGGCGTACTTGATCGCGTTGGTGACGAGTTCGTTGACGAGGAGCCCGATCGGGATCGCGAGGTCGGCCGCGATGCGCAGGGGCGCGACCGTGCAGACGAGGCGGTGGCGCGGCGCGCCGCTCTGCAGGTTCGCCGTCAGGGTCTGTAGGAAGGGCGCGAGGTCGATCTCGCCGGGGACCGCATCGCCCTCCCCGTCGCCCTGGCGCCAGAGCTGGTCGTGCACGCCCGCGATCGCCTCGACGCGGCTGCGCGCGTCGATGAGGGCTGCCCGCACCGCCTCGCCGTCCGGGCCGGCTTCCGCGCTGCGGGCCTGGAGCGCCAGCAGGCTCGCCACGATGGCGAGGCTGTTCTTGACCCGGTGGCTCATCTCGCGGGCGAGCAGGTCCTGCCGGGCGAGCGCCGCCCGCAGCAGGCTCTCGGTGCGCTGGCGCTCGATGGCGCCGCCCAGCAGGTTGGCGAAGCCCTGCATGAAGGCGATGTCGGCCTCGCCGAACATGCCCTCGCGGGTGTCGTCCACCTCCAGCACCCCGAAGGCGCCGTCGCGGTTCTCGATCAGCACGTTGATCGCCCGGCGGATGCCGTGCTCGGCCATGAGCTGGGGCGTGCGGAAGCGCGTCTCCTCGGCGAGGTGGTTCGAGATCACCGGGCGCCCGGTCTTCAGGGCGAAGCCCGCGGGCGAGGCGAGGTCGGCCCCGACGCGGGCGCGCCCGATCACGTCCGGCGCCCAGCCGATGCCGGCGCGCACCAAGAGCGTGTCCTCGGCCCGCAGGTATTCGAGCGCCTTGCAGAACTGCGCGCCCATCCCCTCGGCGCAGAGCTCGGCCGCGCGCTGGAGCAGGACGTCGACGTCGTCGCCGCGCAGGGCCTCGACGCCGAATTCGGAGAGGATCGCCTGCTGGCGCAGACGGAGGGAGAGATCCGCAGAGCACGTATCCATGACGGGCGGACCTTTAGCAGGAAGTGCCGCATGGTGCGACGCGGTCCGCGGCGGACGATCTCGCGAACGGCCCTTGCACGGTCTTCCGCGTCCCTTCGACGCTGCAGCCTCCGGCTCCCTCGCCCGTTGACGGGCCGACCACAGGAGGAGGCGCGACCATGGCCGACGGCACGCAGGGACTTTCCGACAAGGCACTCTCGATCTTCGCCTTCGCGGCCTACCATCGTCTGCTCAGCGGCGAGCGCGTCTCCTCGGTGATCCGGCGGGACGGGGCCGGCCACGAGGCCGACCCGGACGGCGTGGCCGAGCTGGAGCGCCGGGGGCTCGCCAGCGCGAGCGAGACCAGCATCGATCTCACCGAGGCGGCGCAGGACTTCACCGAGACGCTGGTCGAGGCGATGCGGCGCGCCGCGGGCGCGTAGCCGCCGACCGTCCGGGCGCCCGGCGGGGATGGCCCGGATCCGTTGCGCCGAACGGGGCGGCTGCCGATGCGTCCGCGGGGCGCGCCGCCGGCCCGCGCCTGTCCGAAGCGCGCGAGGGCCCCGCGACCCGCATGCCGCGGACGGAGCGTACCGTTCCGCCCAAGCATCGCATCGGCGACGGCGCCCGCTCCGTCCGGATGCGGCGGCCATGCTCGGCGTCCGCGCGTCGCAACCCGGGCCGACGCCTGACTATTCGCCCGTTCAAAGCCGCTAGTATACTGGCATTTCATTATGCCAGCGCGGTGCCGTGCGCGCGCGCGCACCCTCGCGGCGCGAACATCCCCGCCTCCGAATGTCGAGAATCCCTTGCTCCCGCGGGGGGTTGTGCCGTTGCGTGACCGGCCGCTCTTTTGCCGGACCTAGTAGCGGCCCGCCTCGGCGGCCGAGTCATCCTGCGGCGCAGACGCGCATGGTGACGGCGATGTGCGCTGATCCACCCGAATGAACCTTGGATCAGGATTAAAACTTGAAGTATATTGGGGTGTCTTACCGCACAAACACAAGATAAAATCCGATATAGACCTCTCTCGTCGGCGGCGATCACCAACGATCGACGCAACTGATCGCACGAAGAGGATGGATTATCATGATGAAGCGCATCGTTACGACTGTCGCCATGGCCGCCGCCCTTGGTCTGCCGCTGGCCGCTCAGGCCGGCGAGGGCGGGGGCGGGGAGCGCATGGTGGCCGGCGGGGGCCACATGAGCAGCTTCGTCAACGACCCCTACCACGACCCCCGCTCCGCCTACTCGCAGCGCCAGGGCAGCGGTCAGATCCTCGGCGCGCCGATGCTGCACGAGCCCGCCCCCGTCGTCGCCCGCCGCAACGTCGTGTCGCCGGCCTGGGCCGCGGGCTGGTCCAAGCGTCCGGCGCGCTGATCCCAGCCGGCGATGCGGCGCACGACGTTCAGGCCTGCATCGCGGCGAGAGGGCCGCCCATCCAAGTCCTGCGATGGCACTTTCGCGATTTTCGAAAGTATCCGTCGCCCATCGTGATCATGCGGCGCGCCAAGATGCGCGATCTCTCGCACAAAGCGCCGCGCGTCACCGTCGACCTTCTCGCACAACGAGGATCTCACGTGGACAACATCATCCAGGGTATCTCGACCTTCAAGGGCCAGATCTTTCCCGGACAGCAGCAGATGTATCAGCGCCTGGTCCGGGACGGGCAGAGCCCGAAAGCCCTGATCATCGCCTGCGCGGATTCCCGCGTCTCGCCCGAGCACATCACGCAAGCCGGGCCCGGCGAGCTGTTCGTCTGCCGCAACGCCGGCAACATCGTGCCCCCGTTCACGCAGCAGAACGGCGGCGTCTCCTCGGCGATCGAGTACGCGGTCGTGGCGCTCGGCGTGCGCGACATCGTGGTCTGCGGCCATTCCGATTGCGGCGCCATGAAGGGGCTGATGACGCCCGAGGCGCTGGGCAGGATGCCGAGCGTCGCCGCCTGGCTGCGCCACGCCGCGGCCGCCGAGCGCATCGTCTGCGAGGCCTACCCGGCCGGGATGGACCCGAAGGAGCACCACCGGGCACTCGCCCTGGAGAACGTGATGGTGCAGCTCGCCAACCTGCGCACTCATCCGAGCGTCGCCGCCGCGCTCGCCAAGGGCGAGCTGACGCTGCACGGCTGGTTCTTCGAGATCGAGAGCGGCGAGTTGCTCGCCTACGACGGCGAGGCCGCCCGCTTCGTGCCGCTCGGGGACGAAGCCGACCTGCCCGTCGCCCAGGCCTCGCTGACCCGCCGGGTCGCGGAGCCGGACTACCGGACCGCCCCCGTCGCCGCCGCCTGAGGACAGGTCCATGCAGGCACTGTCCCGATCCGTGTCCCGATTCCTGCCGGCGGGCGCGCGCGCGAACCTCGCGCGTGGAAATCTCGCCAGCGATTTGCCCGCCTCCGTCGTCGTCTTCCTGGTCGCCCTGCCGCTCTGCATGGGCATCGCCATCGCGTCGGGCGTGCCGCCCGAGCGCGGCCTGATCACCGGCATCGTCGGCGGCATCGTCGTCGGGCTCATCGCCGGCTCGCCCCTCCAGGTCAGCGGGCCGGCAGCCGGCCTCGCCGTCATCGTGTTCGAGTTCGTGCGCCAGCACGGGCTCGACGTGCTGGGTCCGGTGCTGGTGCTGGCGGGCGCCTTCCAGCTCCTGTTCGGGGCGCTCCGGGTCGGCGGCTGGTTCCGGGCGATCTCGCCGGCCGTGGTGCACGGGATGCTCGCCGGCATCGGCGTGCTGATCGTGCTGGCCCAGATCCACGTGCTCACCGACGCGATGCCGCAGGCCAGCGGCCTCGACAACCTCGTGGCGATCCCGGCCGCCTTCTTCAACTTCGTCTCCGGCGAGGGCAACCGCTTCGGCGCGGTCGCGGTGGGGCTCGCCACCATCGTGGCGATGATCGGCTGGGAACGCCTGCGGCCGGCGAGCCTCCGGGTGCTGCCGGGCGCGCTGGTCGGCGTGCTCGCGGGCACGCTCGTGGCCACGCTCGGCGCGATGGACGTCAAGCGCGTCGAGGTGCCGGACGCGATCCTCGCCAGCATCGCGCTCCCCACCGCGGAGCTGTGGGGGCGGCTCGCCGAGCCGACGCTGATCGTGATGGCGCTGACCATCGCGGTGATCGCCAGCGCCGAGAGCCTGCTGTCGGCGGCCGCCGTCGACCGCATGCACGACGGGCCGCGCACGCAGTACAACCGCGAGCTCGGCGCGCAGGGCGTGGGCAACGTGATCTGCGGGTTCCTCGGCGGCCTGCCGATGACCGGCGTGATCGTGCGCTCCTCGGCCAACGTCCAGTCGGGGGCGAAGACCCGGGCCTCCACGGTGCTGCACGGCACCTGGATCCTGGCCTTCCTGCTCCTCCTGCCCTTCGTGCTGAAGCTGGTGCCGACGGCGGCGCTCGCGGGCATCCTCGTGGTCACCGGCTGGCGCCTCGCGAGCCCGGCCCACGCGCTGCACCTGCACGAGCGCTACGGCCTCGTCACGGCCGGGATCTGGCTCGCCACCCTGCTCACCGTGGTGCTGGTGGACCTGCTCTCGGGCGTGCTGACCGGTCTCGCGCTCAGCCTGGTCCAGGCGATCCCGGCGCTCCGCAAGGGGCCGCTGAAGATCGAGCACGCGGCGGCGGCCGAGCGGGCGGGCGTGCCGGAACTCAGGCTCTCGGGTGCTGCCACCTTCCTCCAGCTGCCCCGTCTCACCGAGGCGCTGGAGAAGACCCCGGTCGGCGGCGAGGTCCGGCTCTCCACCCACCGCCTCGCCCATATCGATCACACCTGCCTGGAGATGATCGAGGATTGGGCGAACCGCCGCGCCGCGGATGGGACCCGGGTCGCCGTGGTGGGCGGCTCCGGCACCCCGCACCGCAAGCTCGCCGAGGCCGTCGCCGCGGCCTGACCGAGCGAGCCCCTCCCCCGCCCGCGGGGGAGGGGCTCGGCCCTCGTCGTCGCGCCGTCATCCCCCTGTCAGACGGTTGCGCTCTGTCTCGCCGGCCCCATCCGCCGGCGAGAGAGCCCGATGTCCCCTCCCCTCACCCGCCGCCGCGTCCTGGCGACGGCCGCCGCCCTCACCCTCGCCCGGCCGGCGATCAGCCGCGCCGCCGACCGGCCCGCGCTCAGCCACGGGCTGCAATCGGGCGACGTCTCGGGCGACGGGGCGGTCGTCTGGGCCCGGGCCGACCGGCCGTCACGCGCCGTCATCGCGTGGGCGACGACCGAGAGCTTCCGGGACATCCGCGGCGGCGTCTTCGTCGACGCCCTCCCCGAGAGCGACCTCACCGTGAAGACGGCCCTGCAGGGGCTGCCCCCCGACCAGGACATCCACTACCGGGTCCGCCTGCAGAATCTGGCCGAGCCGACGATCCTGGGCGAGCCCATCACCGGCCGCTTCCGCAGCGCCCCGGCGCTGGCGCGGGACGTCAGCTTCTGCTGGTCGGGCGACACCGCGGGCCAGGGCTGGGGCATCGACGAATCCCGCGGCGGCATGACGATCTACGCCGCGATCGCCCGGAACCGTCCGGACTTCTTCCTGCATTCCGGCGACACGATCTACGCCGACGGGCCGATCCAGGCGGAGGTGCGGCTCCCCGACGGCGGCCTCTGGCGCAACCTTGTCACCGAGGAGAAGGCCAAGCCCGCCGAGACGCTCAGTGAGTTCCGCGGCGCCTACAAGTACAACCTCCTCGACCGCAACGTCCTCGCCATGAACCGCGAGATCCCGATCCTGGCGCAGTGGGACGACCACGAGGTCACCAACAACTGGTGGCCGGGCGAGCGGCTGACCCGGGCCGAGCACCGCCGCAAGGGCTACGCGGACGCCAACAGCCTCGTGCTGGCCGCCCGGGCCACCCGTGCCTTCCACGAGTACATGCCGATGCGCTTCGAGCCGGCCGAGCCGGGGCGCGTCTACCGCCGCGTCTCGTACGGGCCGCATCTCGACCTGTTCCTGCTCGACATGCGCAGCTACCGCGGCCCCAACGGCGCCAACGACGAGACCGAGCCGAGCGCCCGCACCCAGTTCCTCGGGCCCGCCCAGCTCGCCTGGCTGAAGCGGGCGCTGAAGGCCTCGCGCGCCACCTGGAAGGCGATCGCCGCCGACATGCCGCTCGGGCTCGTCGTCACGTACGACACCGATGCAAGATTCGGCTCGGAAGGCGTGGCGCAGGGCGACGGGCCGCCGCTCGGGCGGGAACTCGAGATCGCGGACCTGCTGCGCTTCATCCGCGACCAGGACATCCGCAACACGGTCTGGTTTACCGCGGACGTGCACTACACGGCGGCGCACCACTACGACCCGAGCCGGGCCCGCTTCCAAGAGTTCGCGCCGTTCTGGGAGTTCGTCTCGGGCCCGCTCCACGCCGGCACCTTCGGGCCGGCGGCGCTCGACGACACGTTCGGGCCGCAGCTGCGCTTCGTGAAGGCGCCGCCGGCCGGGCGCCAGAACCTCTCGCCGGCCGAGGGCTACCAGTTCTTCGGCCACGTCGCGATCGCGGGCGCCACCGGCCAGATGACCGTGACGCTGAAGGACGCCGCCGACACGGACCTGTGGCGGACGGTGCTCGACCCGGCGTGAGACGCGCCGATGGATCCCCTCTCCCCGCGCGCGGGGAGAGGGGAACCCCCGTATCCGCGCGGTCCACAGGAAGCGGTGTCAGGCCGCAGCCGGCCGCCCCCCGGCCGAGCGGCCCATCGCCACCAGCAGCCCCGAGATCGTCAAGAGATCGCAGGTCAGGCCGAAGGCCGAGCCGACCAGCAGGTTGTGGCCGGCCCAGGCCAGCGAGGCCCCGAGGAACAGGCGGCGCATGGCGCCGGCCTCCGTCTGCAGCCGGGCGCGGGTGGCGAGCAGCGCGCCGATGCCGGCGCAGGCCGAGGGCCAGCCGTTCCAGGTCGCGGCGGTCAGGCCGAGCACCGCCACGAAGCCGAGCCCGAAGAACGGCACGAACCAGGCCGGGCGCCGCGCCCGCCCGCCGAACCGGGCTGCGGCGAGGCTCTGCGCCACCGAGATCACGCACATCGCGGTGCCCGTATGGGCGCCGAGCCGCAGGAAGTGCAGCGCGAAGCTCGCCGCGCAGGCGGCGGAGGCGATGAGGATCGCCTCCCGGCGCGGCATCATCCCGGCCGCGAAGCCGAGGAGGAGGCCCAGCGCCCCGAAGATGTCGAGATGGCCCGAAACGGTCTCGGCCAGGGCGAGGACAGTGTCGCGAAGGACTTCATGCGACAGGACGACTTGGGACGACATGGTGGGCTCTTGCGGCGCCGGATCTGCACTGTGACGAGACCCGAGCCGCTAGGCCCGCATGGTAACCGGTTCGTTAACGGGGCCCGCGGCGACGGGCCGGTGTGGCGCCCGTGCCGCGCCCGGCCGTGCATTTGCCGGACACAATCGCCTAAACAGGGAACTGGCGCGTTCCTGGCGCACGCCCCCTTGAGCCCGACCCCCGAGGAAGCCGGCCCACCTTGCGTATCGACGACACCGCCCTTCCCGGCCCCGCCCCGATCGGGGCCGCGCCGGACCAGCCCCCCGCAATGCCTCGGGAAGCCGCGCTCGCCATGCCGGTGCAGGATCTGGCGCGCTTCGATGCCGCCACGGTCCGCCGCCCGGTGGGGCGGCACGCCGCGCCCTGGGGCGCCCGGATCCTCGTCTTCGGCGGGGCGCTGGCGCTCACCGCCTATGGCGGCTGGCAGATGTACGAGACGGTCGCGGTGTCGGGCAGCCCGACGATCCTGCAGCTCGTCCTCGTGGCGCTCTTCCTCCTCACCTTCTCCTGGATCGCGCTCGCCTTCACCAGCGCGGTGCTGGGCTTCGGGGTGCTGCTGCGCAAGCGCGCCCCGCCCCCGGCGCCGACGGCGCTCGCCGGCCGCACCGCCGTCCTGATGCCCGTCTACAACGAGGCCACCGCCCGCACCTTCGCGGGGCTTGAGGCGATGCACGAATCCGTCGCGGCCACCGGGCTCGGCGCCGCCTTCGACTGGTTCGTGCTCTCGGACTCGACCCAACCCGACGCCTGGATCGCCGAGGAGCGCGCCTTCCTGGGCCTGCGCGACCGGCTCGGGCCCGACGCGCGCCTCTACTACCGGCACCGGCCGAAGAACCACCACCGCAAGGCCGGCAACATCGCCGACTTCGTCACCCGCTGGGGCGGGGCCTACGACCACATGCTGGTGCTCGATGCCGACAGCCTGCTCACCGGCGACTGCGTGGTGCGGCTCGCCGCCGCCATGGAGGCGGACCCGGATGCCGGCATCGTCCAGTCGCTGCCGCTCATCATCAACCGCAACACCCTGTTCGCGCGCCTCCAGCAATTCGCCGCCCGCATCTACGGGCCGGTGATCGCGGTCGGGCTCTCGGCGTGGTCGGGGCGCGACGGCAACTACTGGGGCCACAACGCCATCATCCGCACCCGGGCCTTCGCGGAGGCCTGCGGCCTGCCGGACCTCGCCGGCCGCCCGCCCTTCGGCGGCCACGTGCTGAGCCACGACTTCGTCGAGGCGGCGCTGATCCGGCGCGCGGGCTGGGCCGTCACCATGCTGCCGACGCTGCCGGGCTCCTACGAGGAGAGCCCGCCCTCGCTGATCGACGTGGCGGTGCGCGACCGGCGCTGGGCGCAAGGCAATCTCCAGCACAGCCGCATCATCGGCGCGGCCGGGCTGCACTTCGCCTCGCGCCAGCACTTCGCCACGGGCATCGCCGGCTACGTCGCCTCGCCGCTCTGGCTCTGCCAGCTCCTCGTCGGCATCGCGCTGGTGCTGCAGACGGCCTACGCCAAGCCCGAATACTTCCCGCAAGGCTTGGCGCTCTACCCGGTCTTCCCGCGCTTCGACCCGGTGCGCGCGCTCAAGCTCTTCGGGCTGACCATGGGCGTCCTGCTGGCGCCCAAGGTCCTGGGGCTGGTCCTCGCCCTGCTGAACGCCGAGCTGCGCCGGGCCTGCGGCGGCGCGGGCCGCCTCGTCGCCTCCTGCGCCCTCGAGATCCTGCTCTCGGCGCTGATCGCGCCGGTGGCCATGCTGATCCAGTCGGGCTCGGTCGCGGGCATCCTGCTCGGGCGCGACACCGGCTGGAACCCGCAGCGGCGCGACGACGGCTCGATCCCGCTCCGCGACATCGTCAGGCGCCACCGCTGGCACACCCTGCTCGGGCTGGTGGCGGGGGTGGCGGCCTTCGCCATCGCCACCTCGCTCTTCCTCTGGATGTCGCCGACGATCCTCGGCCTCGTGCTGGCGATCCCGATCTCCTGGGCGAGCGGGCAGCTCGCCTACGGCCTCGCCCTGAAGCGGCGCGGCCTCCTCGTGACGCCGGAGGAGCGCGATCCCCCCGCCGTCGCCCTGCGGGCCGGGGAACTCGCCGCCCGGAACGCCGAGGCCGGCCTCGACGAGGCCGACGCGCTCCACGCGCTCCATGCCGAGCCGGCGCTCGCCGAGGCCCATGCCGGGATGCTGGTGCCGCCCGCGCCCCGCCCGCGCGGGCGGATCGAGCCGGACCGCGTGCTGGCCGAGGCCAAGCTCGGAGAGGCCGAGAGCTTGGCCGAAGCGGCCTCCTGGCTGGGCCCGAAGGAGCGCATGGCGCTGCTGCACGACCCCGCCCTCGTCGCCCGGCTCGCGCGCCTGCCGCGGGAGGCGGGCGCGTCCTGAGGGGGGATGGCCGCGCCGTCTCAGGGCGCCGCCCTGAGAACCCGCCCAAGGGCCACAGGGCCCTCCGGGATCCCCCGAAGCCTCAGGGCGCGTAGGCGCGGGCGCGGGCCGGCAGCAGGGCGGGGCCGGCCAGGGGCTCGGCCGCCAGGGTGCCGGCCGGCAGGTCCGGCTCGTCGGAGCGCAGCGCGCGCACCGCGAGGTCGTCCCAGGGGCCGGCGAGGTCGAAGAGCGGGCCGGGCCGCGCGCCGGCCGCGCGCGGGCTCAGCTCGGCGCGCGCCCGCAGGGAGCGGTCGGAGAGCGAGAACCCGCCGCGCAGCGCCGCGGTCAGGGTCTGGGCCTGCAGCGTGGCCTCGCCGATCTCGCCGGCCCCGTCCGCGAAGCGGACCGAGAGGTTGACCCGCTCGAAGGGCGTGCGCCCGTTGCGGCGGGCGAGCGCGCCCGCGGCGACGCCGCCGTTGCGCTGGATCACGTCGGCGAGGTCGAGCCCGACGAGGGTTCCGCGATCGACCGAGACGGCGGCCCGGCCGCTCAGCCGCGCCATCAGCGCGGCGAGGTCGCGGCCGCGGCTCTCCAGGGCGAGATGCCCCTGCCCCTGGCCCTGCATCCAGCGCGGGGCGCCGAGATCGGCGAGCAGCGCGCCGAGATCGGCCCGGTCGAGCGCTCCTTGCGCCTTCAGCTCGGTCTCGGCCGGGTCCGCCTCGGCGGGCGCGAGCGCGACCCGGCCCTTCAGCGTGCCGCCCTGCAGGCCGGCCCGGTTCAGGGCGAGTTCCATCGCGCCGTCGCGCACCAGCACGCTGGCTGCGACGTCCTCGAGGGCGACCGGGCCGAGCCGGGCCGCGGCGGCCGAGAGCCTGAGGTCGAGATCGCCCCCCGTATAGGGCGCCAGCGCGACCGGTGCGCCCGCGCCGCCCTCCAGCGCCTCGGCGACCGGGGCGACCAGGGGGCCGAGATCCAGGCTCTCGGCGGCGAGCGTCGCCTGCACGGCGGTGCGCGCCGCTCCGATATTCACCGCGCCCGCGCCGTCGAGCACGTTCTGGCCGAGGCTGACGCGCAGCCGCGGCAGCATCACTGCCGGTCCTTCGGTCTCGAAGCGGCCCTCCAGCGCGAAGCTCCGGGCGAAGGGCAGCAGCGCCGCGTCGCGGCCGAGGGCGGCGAGCAGGCGGGGCAGCGCGCGCGTCTCCAGCCGGCCCTCCCCGGCGAGCCGCAGCCCGTCCGCGAACCGGGCCTGCCCGTCCGCCGAGAGGGATCCGGCGCCCCAGGCGAGGCGGGCGGAGAACGGCGAGAGGCCGCCCGAGGCGAGGTCGGCCGGGTGCAGGTCCGTCAGCGCGAGCCGGACGGCCTCGCCCTCCCAGGTGAAGCTGGCCTGGGCCTCGGCGGCGGCGCGCCAGGCCGGCCAGGCGATGTCGAGATCGAGGTCCCGCAGCACGACCCGGCCGTCGAGGGCCGCGCGGTGCAGGACGACCCGGTGCGGGTGGCCGCCCCAGCCGGCCCGGCTCCGCTCGGCCAGGCGCCGCAGGGGACCGGCCCAGCGCGCGTCGTCCGCGCCCTCGGGCAGGTGCAGGCGGGCGTCGTCGAGGCTGAGGCTGCCGATGCCGATCCGGCCGCCGAGCAAGGCGCGCGGCAGGGTGAGGGGATCCAGCACGAGCGAGAGGCGGCCGCCCTCCGCGAGCGGCAGGCCCGCCGCCTCGCTGAAGCGCACGCCGCGCAGGTCGAGGCGCGGCAGGGGCAGGAGGCGCACGCTCGCCGGCCCGCTCGCGGCGAGAGCCACCCCGTAGGCGTCGAGATCGGCCGCGACCAGGCGCAGGGCCGTGTCCGTCCCGATGCTCCAGGGCATCGCGCCCGCGATGCAGCCGAGGGCGAGCGCGGTCGCCGCCAGGGTTGGCCAGCGGGCGGAGAGCGGGGCGGGGATCGGGCGGTGCGGCGACATCGCGCTCCGGGCTTGCAGGATCGGCCGGATCGGCCGGGTACGGTGCCCGTTTCAGGCCGCCCCCAGCCGTCACGGTTCGCCCGCTCGTGAAGATGGCCATAGCCCCTTCGGTGCGCTTTGTCTGCCGGGCCGTCGCGGCAAAGCGTTGGCTGAGCCTTGGCCGAGCCTTGGCGGATCCGTGGCGGATCCGTGGCGGCGGCATGGTCCTTGTGAGCCCGGCGGAGGCCGGCATGCCGTGCCGGGCTGGACCCGCCGCACGGAATCGGGGACAGCATGGGATCTCAGGCGCCCGCCTCGCGGCCGCGCCGCCGGGAGGGTGTTCGAATGAAGAAAGTCTACGCGGATCCGACGAGCGCGCTGGCGGGGCTCCTGCGCGACGACATGACCATCATGTGCGGCGGCTTCGGCCTGTGCGGGATCCCCGACGAGCTGATCGAGGCGGTGCGCGCCTCCGGGGTCAAGGGCCTGACGGTCGTCTCCAACAATGCCGGCATCGACGGCGTCGGCCTCGGCAAGCTCCTGGAGACCCGGCAGGTCGCCAAGATGATCTCCTCCTACGTCGGCGAGAACAAGGAGTTCGCCCGGCAGTTCCTGGCCGGCGAGCTGGAGATCGAGTTCAACCCGCAGGGCACGCTCGCCGAGCGCATCCGCGCTGGAGGGGCAGGCATCCCGGCCTTCTTCACCAAGACCGGCGTCGGCACCAAGGTCGCCGAGGACAAGGAGGTGCGGGAGTTCGACGGCGAGCACTACGTGATGGAGCGCGGCCTGTTCGCGGATCTGGCGCTGGTGCACGCCTACCGGGGCGACACCGAGGGCAACCTCGCCTACCGGCTCACCGCGCGCAACTTCAACCCGATGATGGCCACCGCCGCCAAGGTCACGGTCGCGCAGGTCGAGCACCTCGTCGAGCCGGGTGAGATCGACGCCGAGAACATCCACACGCCCGGCATCTTCGTGAAGCGCATCGTGCACGTGCCGGTGCGCGAGAAGCGCATCGAGCAGCGCACCACCCGCAAGCGCGCGGACGCCGCCCCGGCGGCCGCCGGCGGCGGCGCCGTCTGAGCCCGAACATCCCCGGCCGCGAGGCCGCTAGCGCGACGGCGCGCCGCCGCCCGTGCGGCGGACGGCGCGGTCGCGAAGAGAACGCGCCACACAGGAGATATCTCATCATGGCCTGGACCCGCGAGCAGATGGCGGCGCGCGCCGCGCGTGAGCTGGAGGACGGCTTCTACGTGAACCTCGGCATCGGCATCCCGACGCTGGTGTCGAACTACATTCCGGACGGCATGTCGGTGCAGCTGCAATCCGAGAACGGCATGCTCGGCATGGGCCCCTTCCCGTACGAGGGCGAGGAGGATCCGGACCTGATCAACGCCGGCAAGCAGACCATCACGGCGCTGCCGACGACGAGCTACTTCTCGTCGGCCGATTCCTTCGGGATGATCCGGGGCGGGCACATCAACCTGTCGATCCTCGGCGCCATGCAGGTCGCCGAGAACGGGGACCTCGCCAACTGGATGATCCCCGGCAAGATGGTGAAGGGCATGGGCGGCGCCATGGACCTCGTGGCGGGCGTCAAGCGCGTCGTGGTGGTGATGGAGCACGTCGCCAAGAACAAGGACGGCTCGGAGAGCGCCAAGCTCCTGAAGGCCTGCGACCTGCCGCTCACCGGCACGCACGTGGTCGACATGGTGATCACGGATCTCGGCGTCTTCACCATCGACAAGCGGGGGGACGGCGGCATGACGCTGATCGAGCTCGCCGACGGCGTCACCGAGGAGGAGGTGCGGGCCAAGACCGAGGCCGCCTACACGGTGGCGCTGAGCTGAGACCGCGCGAAACGCCCCCTCCCCCCTCTGCGGGGGAGGGTGGCCCTCGCGTCAGCGAGGGTCGGTCGGGACGTAGGCCCGCAGAGAGGGGTGAGCGCTTCAGGCACGGGCTCTGCCCTGCATGAAGGCCGCGCCTCGACCTGAAGCCGGGGCCCCTCTCCCGTCACCCTTCGGGTGCCACCCTCCCCCGCAGAGGGGGGAGGGAGAGCGTCGCGGTTACGGATCGAGCCCCTCGGCCTTGCGCCTGGCCGCCCGCAGCTTCTCGATGCGCGCGACCGAGAGCACCGAGGCCTCGTAGAGCAGCAGCATCGGCAGCGCGAGCGAGAGCTGGGAGATCACGTCGGGCGGGGTCAGAACCGCGGCGGCGACGAACACCAGCACGATGGCGTAGCGGCGCTTCTCGCGCAGGAAGGCCGCGTCGATCACGCCGATCTGTCCCAGCAGGGTCAGGATCACCGGCAGCTGGAAGGCGAGGCCGAAGGCGAAGATCAGCGTCATGATCAGCGAGAGGTACTCGTCGACCTTCGGCAGCAGCTTGATCGTGGCCTCGCCCGGCTGCCCGATCTGCTGCAGCGAGACCGAGAACTGGATCAGCAGCGGCATCGCCAGGAAGTAGACCACCAGCGCGCCGAGGATGAAGAAGACCGGCGTCGCCACGAGGTAGGGCAGGAAGGCCCGCCGCTCGTTGCGGTAGAGGCCCGGCGCCACGAAGGCGTAGATCTGCGTGGCGATGATCGGGAAGGCCAGGAAGCCGCCGCCGAACACGCTGAGCTTGATGTTGGTGAAGACCTGCTCGAGGAAGTGCGTCGCGATCAGCTCGGCGTTCTGCGCCCCCACGATCGAGACGTAGGGGTGCACCAGGATGTTGTAGATCTGGCGCGAGAAGAAGAAGCACCCGAAGAACATCACCACGAAGGCGATCAGCGACTTGATCAGCCGCGCACGCAGCTCGATCAGGTGTTCGAGCAGCGGGGCCCGCGAGGCCTCGATCTCGGCTTCGTCCGCCTCGTCGATCATCTGTCGGCCTCCGGCCGAACAGCGGCCTCCGGCCGATGGCCTTGCGCGGGCGGGGCGAGGGGATCGGCAGGCGAGCCCGGGAGGGGAAGCGGCGCCTCCGGCGGGGTCTCTGCCAGCATCTCGGGCTTCATCTCCTGCGGCCGGGGGACGTCGTAGCGGCCGCGCTCCGGCGGCGGCGCCTCGGCCGCCTTGAGCTGGGCGGTGGCCGCGGCCAGCGCGCCGGGCGCCGGCGCCTCGGTGCCGTTCGTCCCGCGCGCCTCGACCGCACCCTTGATCTCGTCGCGGATGGTCTGGACCGGGTTGAAGCCGCCGCCCGCGCCCTTGACCGTGTTGCGGATGCCGTCGACCTCGCGGCGGACCTCGTCGAGCTCGGCCTCGCGGATCGCCTCGTTGAACTGCATCTGGAACTCGCCGGCCATGCGGCGCAGCTTGGTCGTGATCTGCCCGACGGTGCGCAGCGCCTTCGGCAGATCCTTCGGCCCGATGACGATGAGGGCGACGCCGCCGATCAGCATCACCTCGCCCCAACTCATGTCAAACATGTGCTTGCCGACCTTGCCGACGGTCCCGCTGCTCGGGCGCCCAGAACCCGGGACGCCCCGGTTGGGCCTCGCGCGAAGCCCTATGGGACGTCGCGCCGAGGTCCTGCCGGGAGGGGCTTACACCACTTCGCGGCCGGCGGAAGCCCGATCCCGGATCAGGGGCGGATCAGACGGGCTTGCGCTCGCCGGCCGGCAGGTGGCTCGCCGGGACGGCGGTGCCGGGGCTGGTCTCGGCAGCGTGCGGGATGGTGCGCACGGGCTCGGCCGGCGCCACCGGGGCGGCCGGGGGCTGGGCGGGCGTCTCGTCGTCGGCCATGCCCTTCTTGAAGGCCTTGATGCCCTTGGCGACGTCGCCCATCAGGTCCGACACCTTGCCGCGTCCGAACAGCAGCATCACGATGACGGCGACGACGACCCAGTGCCAGATACTCATGCTGCCCATGGCAACCTCCTGCGCCGCGGGCGGAACCCCGTGCCGCGCGGCGACCGAACGCGTAATCGTAAGATCGCGCCGAACCTAGGGACGGGCCGGCCCGAACACAAGGCACGGGCGGCCCCGTGTCACGCGACGCGCGGCGGCGCATCGCCCGTCGCTTCCGGCCGCCGCCCGTGCGAAGAGGCCGCCCGTACGCTTGCCCGGGGACGACACGCATGGCCACGCTCGAACCCGCGTCCCGCGACGCGCCCCGTCCCGCGCCCCCGCCCGTGACCCTGGGGCAGGCCGTCCCGGTCTGGGCGCGCGTCGCCGCCCTCTCCTTCGGCGGACCGGCCGGCCAGATCGCGGTGATGCACCGGGTGCTCGTCGAGGAGCGGCGCTGGATCTCGGAGGCGCGCTTCCTGCACGCGCTGAACTTCTGCACGCTGCTGCCGGGGCCGGAGGCGCAGCAGCTCGCCACCTATGTGGGCTGGCTGATGCACGGCGCGCGCGGCGGGCTCGTCGCGGGCGGGCTGTTCGTGCTGCCTGGCCTCGTCGCCATCATGGCCTTGAGCTGGATCTACGTGCTCTACGGGCAGGCCGGGCCGGTCGCCGGACTGTTCTTCGGGCTGAAGGCGGCGGTGCTGGCGGTGGTGGCGGAGGCGGTGCTGCGCATCGGCCGCCGGGCGCTGCGCGGCCCTGCCCTGGCTGGGCTGGCCGCCGCCGCCTTCGCGGCGCTCTTCCTCCTCGACGTGCCCTTCCCGCTCGTCGTGCTGGCGGCCGGGATCCTCGGCTATCTGGGCACCCGGACCGGGTTGATGGCCTTCCGCGGCGGCGGCCACGGGGAGGCCGCGCCCGACGCGGGCGGACCCTACCTGCTCGGCGACGGTGCGACCCCGCGGGAGCGCGTCGCGCCCGGCCGGACGCTGCGCGTGGTGGCGGCCTGGGGCGCGGCCTGGCTCGTGCCGGTCGCCGCCATCCTCCTCGCGCTCGGGCCCGGCGACGTGTTCGGCCAGATCGCGCTGTTCTTCTCCAAGATGGCGCTGGTGACCTTCGGGGGCGCCTACGCGGTGCTCTCCTACGTCGCCCAGCAGGCGGTGGAGCATTACGGCTGGCTGAGGCCCGGCGAGATGCTGGACGGGCTCGGCATGGCCGAGACCACGCCCGGCCCGCTCATCATGGTCACGCAGTTCGTAGGCTTCCTCGCCGCCTACCGGGCGCCGGGCGCGCTGCCGCCGCTGCTGGCCGGCACGCTCGGGGGCCTGCTCACCACCTGGGTCACCTTCGCGCCCTGCTTTCTCTGGATCTTCGCGGGCGCCCCTTACGTCGAGCGCCTGCGCGGCAACCGGGCGCTCTCGGGCGCGCTCGCGGCCATCACCGCGGCGGTGGTGGGGGTGATCCTCAACCTCGCGGTCTGGTTCGCCCTGCACACGCTGTTCGGCGCGCTACGCGCGGTCCGCCTCGGGCCCCTGCGGCTCGACCTGCCGGTCTGGTCGAGCCTCGATCCCTACGCCCTGGCGCTGGCGCTGGCCGCGATGCTCGCCCTGTTCCGCTTCAAGCTCGGGGTGCCAACGGTGCTCGCCGCCTGCGCCGCGGCCGGCCTTGCCCTGCGGGTCCTCGGACTGGTCTGATCCCGGGATCCCGAAGGGTGGACCACCCTTCGGCGGGGTTCGGGGCGGCGCCCCGCAATCGGCTTCGCCGAACGACCAGGGCCAGAATCGGGACCCTTGCCTGGACCCGCGAGAGGTCTCGACCTCTCGACTCCGGGACGGGCCGCTCAGCGGTGCGCGAGGTAGTAGGACAGGGCCGTGATGTCGTCCTCCGACAGGCCCTGCGCCACCTCGTTCATTGCCGGATCGTAGCCGGCCCGGGCGCCCGACTTGTAGGCGCGCAAGGTCGCCAGCAGGTAGTCCTCGCGCTGGGCGCCGACGCGCGGGATCTGGTCCTGGCCGGCGAGATCCGCCCCGTGGCAGGAGCCGCACTGGTGCTTGGCGGCGAGCGCCCTGGCCGCCTCCATCCGGGCCGGGTCGGGATTCGGCTCCGGCTTCGGCGCCGGCAGCTTGGCGACCGCATCGCCCAGCGTGCGCAGGTCGTCGTCCGAGAGCCCCTCGGCCATCGCGTTCATCGGGTCGGCGACCCGCTGCCGCTCGCGGAACAGGTAGAGCTGCGTGACGACGTAGTCCGCCGGCATCGCGCCGAGCGAGGGCACGCCGGGATTGGCCGAGGTTCCGCTCTCGCCGTGGCAGGCAAGGCAGGCCGGCAGCCGCTCGGCCGCGCTCTCGGCGTTGGCCGGCGCGGTGAGGAGGGCGAGGAGGCAGAGGGCGGACGGCGCGAGAGGGCGCATGGGTCAGGGTCCTGTGTTGATGCGGCGGCGTCGCCTCGTCGCGCTCCCTCCCCCGCAGAGGGGGGAGGGAGCGCGCGTGCGCCTCAGCGCGCCGCGCTGATGCGGTAGACCGCGCCGTTGTAGTCGTCCGAGACGAGGAGCGCGCCGTCACGCGCCACCAGCACGTCCACGGGCCGGCCGACATAGCGGTTGTCCTGCAGGAAGCCGGTCAGGAAGGGCTCCAGGCTCGCCATCTTGCCGTCGGTCCCGAGACGCGCCACGACCACGTCGCCGCCGAGCTTCTGCGTCTTGTTCCACGAGCCGTGGCGGGCGATGAAGATCGCGTTCCTGTAGGCCTGCGGGAACTGCTCGCCCGTGTAGAAGCGCATGCCGAGCGCCGCGGTGTGCGGCCCGAGGAGGCCCGCCGGCGCCGTGAACTCCGCGCAGGAGCGGCCCCAGCCGTATTCCGGGTCGGTGAAGTTGCCCTGGTGGCAGAACGGGTAGCCGAAATGCTGCTTGCCCGGCTCCGAAAGCACGTTCAGCTCGTCGTTCGGGATGTCCTCCGAGACCCAGTCGCGGCCGTTGTCGGTGAAGGTGAGGTTCTTCGTCTGCGGGTTCCAGTCGAAGCCCACCGTGTTGCGCACGCCGCGGGCCACCACCTCGACGTTCTTGCCGTCGAGGTCCATCCGGCGGATCTGGGCGTGGGTGTCGGGCGGGTTCAGGATGTTGCCCGGCGCGCCCACCGGCACGTAGAGCTTCTCGTCCGGCCCGATCGCGATGAACTTCCAGCCGTGCGCCTCGTCCTTCGGGAAGTCGTCGCTGACGAGGACGGGCTTGCCCGGCGCGTCGAGGTTGTTCTCGATGTCGTCGAAGCGCCAGATCTTCGAGAGCTCGGCGACGTAGAGCGCGCCCTTGTGGAAGACGACGCCGTTCGGCCGGTGCAGGCCGGTGGCGATCACCTTCACCTCCTGCTTCCCGTCCACGGTGCGCACGGCGTAGACCCGGTCGAGCGAGCGGGTGCCGACGAAGAGCGTGCCCTTGTCGCCCTGCGCCAGCGAGCGGGCGTTGGCGAGCCCGCTGGCATAGACCTCGATCTTGAAGCCGTCCGGCACCTTCAGCTTGTCGAGGGGCAGGCGGGCGGCCGGCGTCGGCAGCGGCGGGCCGGCGATCGGGGCGAGCTTGGCGGCCTCGCCGCCCTCGGGCCGGCCGTAGAGGGCCGAGCCGCGGTCCTGGGCGGGCGCGGGGGCGGCGGCGGGCTTCGGCGCGGTGCCGTCCGTGCTGCCAGGCGTCGGCGTGCCGCTCGGCGCCTGCTGCGCCCCGGCGGGCCCGAGGGGCAGGAGCAGTCCGGCCAGAAGCAGTCCGGTCAGGCGTGCGGAACGCGGCATCGATGGCGTCTCCTCTTGTGCGGCAATGCCCGAGGCCTCCCATCCCGCGCCGGGCCTTACAACCCCAGGACTGGTAAATTCACGTCGTGATTGTGTCTCTCTGTCACCTGCGCACAGGCGAGGCGCCCCGGGCGGAGCTTGGCGGCACCGGCCGGCTCCGGCATCGTCGCGGCCGGCACAGCGGGGCGTTTCAAGGATCCGTCTAAAGATCCGCGCTGGCGTTCGGGAGGTTGCGCGTGGTTCTGAGACGTCTGGTGTCGGCGCTCGCCCTGGTGGGGCTCGCCTCCGCTTCCCTGGCGCAGGAGGCGCCGCAGCCCCCGCCCCAGCCGTTGCCGCGGGCTGACCCGGCCGCGATGGGCTTCTCGCCCGAGCGCCTCGCCCGCATCGGCACGGTGCTCGACCGCGAGGTGGCGGAGGGCCGGATGCCCGGCGCCGTCCTGATCATCGCCCGCGAGGGCCGGGTCGTGTTCCACGAGGCCTACGGCTTCCGCGACAAGGCGGCCGGCGCGCCGATGCCGCGGGACGCGCTGTTCAACATCGCCTCGATGACGAAGCCGATGACGGCGGTCGCGGTGCTGGGGCTGGCCGAGCGCGGCGACCTCGTCCTCGACGATCCCGTGAGCGCCTACCTGCCGGGCCGCTTCGCCGACCAGCGGGTCGCGAGCCTCGACCTCGCGGGCAAGCTCGCCGGCACGGTGCCGGCCGCGCGGCCGGTCTCGCTGCGCGACCTCCTCACCCACACCTCGGGCCTCGTCTACGGCGGGCGCGGCACCACGGAGGTGCACCGGATGCTGCCCGCCGGCAGCGTCGCGGCGGCCAAGGACCTCGACGGCGACCGGTTCCTCGACGCGCTCCAGGCCGCGCCCCTGCTGCACCAGCCGGGCACGGTCTGGGATTACGGCTTCGGCCTCGACGTCGCCGGCCTCGTGGTCGAGCGCCTGACCGGCCGCACGCTCGACGCCTACCTCGCCGAGACCGTGTTCGGCCCGCTCGGCATGCGCGACACCGGCTTCGTGATCCCGCCCGGATCCGCGGACCGCTACGCCCGCGCGCTCCCCGAGGATCCGGCGACCGGCAAGCCGCAGGTTCTGGAGCCCGACGCGACCCGGCCGACCCGGTTCGCCTGCGGCGGCGGCTGCGCCGTGTCGAGCGCGGAGGATTACCTGCGCTTCGCCCTGGCGCTGATGAACGAGGGCGAGCTCGGCGGGCGCCGGGTCCTGAGCCCCGTCTTCACCCGCGCCATGCTCACCGACCAGCTCGGTCCCGGCGTGCGCAACCTCATCGGCAACGCCGACCCGACCCGGGCCGATTACGGCTTCGGGCTCGGGCTCGCGGTGCGCACCCGGCCCGGGGTGGTGCGGCTCCTCGGCTCGGTCGGCGACTTCTCTTGGCCGGGCTCCAGCGGCACGAACTGGTGGGTCGATCCGGGCCGCAAGCTCGCCGTGGTGTTCATGGCCCACACGCCGGGCACCGCCCGCTGGCGCTACCGCTACCTGATCAACAGCCTCGTCTATCAGGCCCTGGAGCGGTAGGGGCCCCGTCCGGTCCCGACTCAGGGCCCGGTCGCAGCGCGTCGAGATCGGGCCGGAGCACCACGCTCTCCTGCTCGTTCGGGTCGGTGCGGGCGATCACCGCGGTGCAGGGCTCGGTCGGGCTCGGGTTGTAGGGCAGGTGCGGCACACCGGCCGGGATGTAGAAGAAATCTCCCGGCGCCATCGTGGCGTGGTGCTCCAGCCGCTCCCCGTACCAGCAGCCGGAGGTGCCGCCGAGCGCGTAGATCGCGGTCTCGTGGTCGGCGTGCAGGTGGGCCCGGGCGCGGGCGCCGGGCGGGATCGTCACGAGCTGGAGATGGATGCCCCGCGCGCCGACGCTCTCGGCCGAGATGCCGACCGCGTAGTCGAGCCCCTGCTTGCCCGTGAAGGTCGCCCCGGCCCGGACGAGGCGGCAGCCCGGCGACCCGGACCGGGGGGCGCCGCCCCCGGGCGGGACCGCGTCCCCGGGCGCGGCGGGCGGCTCGTGCGCGATACGGTTCATGATCCCCTCCTCGCGGTCCCGGGGGTGCCCCGGCGTAGGGATGATGCGCCCGTCGGCGCGTGCGGGGAAGCGGGCGCGGTCGTCGTCGGGCACGGTCGTCGTCGGGCATGGGTCCGGCAGCGGGCGTCGGCCGTGCCCGCGAGGCCTCGCGAGGCCTCGCGAGGTCGTGCCGGACGGGCGCGCGCGAAGGTGCACCGGAGGCCGGCGCATCGGGCTGAATCCGGATTTCCTCCGCGGCCAAGCTGAAACCATCGGCAGGCACGCACATTTCTTGAGGCAATCTGTCACAAGACGGAGCCTCGCGCTGGCGCGTCCGGAGGATGTGCACTCGGCTCCGGTTCGAGACCGGAAGCGGCGGGGAAGGCGTCGCTCCGGAAGGAGCTTTCATGCGCCACTGCGCCAGCCTGAGCCCGAACCGATCGAGCACCACCAGCGATCCGCGTCTGAACGGCATCGGCCACGCCCTGGAGGCGCTTTACGCGCCCGTGCTGCAGGCGGGGCTGCCGGAGGCCTGGCTGCACCTGCTGGATCGGGACGGCGCGACGCGCGGCGGAGAGACGGAGAGAGGCGATGGGGGTGGATCGGCGGGAGAACCGGCGGGCGGGCCAGGGTCCGTCGCCCAGAATCACTCAAACCACTATCACTCACACCGCCATCACCCACACCGCCCCGCTGGCGCTCGTCGTCGATGAGAGCCCGGCCGCCCGGGACCGGGCCGCGCTCCTGCTGGCGGAGACCGATCTCGACCCGATCACCTGCGCCAGCGGCGAGGCGGCGGTGGCCGTGCTGCGGCGCTGCGGCGACGACGTCGCCCTGGTCCTGACCGGCGCCAGCCTGTCGGGCGTGATGGACGGCCCCCGGCTCGCGCGGGCGGTCGGCCGGCACTGGCCCGGGATCCACCTCGTGGTGGGCCGGGACGAGGCCTGCACCCTGCCCCCGGAGGCGGTGCGCCTGCACCGGCCCTGGCTGCCCCTCGACCTCCTGGTCCAGGCCCATCGGGCCGTCCGCGCGGCGCGCGGCCGGAGCCGTTCCCGGATCCCCCGCGACCGGCTCTTGGTTCGCGTCGTCGCATGATGGTGTCGGGAAACCGGCGTCCCCTTCCCCGCATCATGCGTTCGGCCCGCTCCGGGCGGCTTCCATCCTAGCCGCCCGCCTTCACCCGGCGGCACTCCGTCTTGAGGTAGGCGGTCCGGCCGATCTCCTCGCGCAGGTCCGTGCGGGCGATGATCTCCTGCCAGCCGCTGGTGCAGCCGAGCTCGTTGGCGACCTTCACCTTGCGCACCTCGATGGCCCGGTCGTCGGTGCACTCGGCCTGCGCGAGCCCGTTGGCGCAGACCAGCACCACGGCGATGAAGCTGTTCATGGGGCCTTCCTCCCGGCCGCGTCCGTTCTCAAGGCGGCTCTTGTTCCCGGGAAGCTAGCGCCGCGGCGGTACCGGGCGAGCGGGCGGCCCGCGGCACGCGCCCGCAGCCCTGTCCCTCACCCGACCTCCACGACGAGATCCGGCCTGAAGGTCCGGCCCTCGACCGGGTTCGCCACCCAGCGGCAGCGCCCGAGCCGCATGTCGTGGCCGGCGTGGAAATGGCCCGAGATCCAGAGGTCCGGGCGCTCCGCCTCGGGCAGGTCGTCCAGCACGGTGGTGGCGTAGAAGGCCGGCACCCACCAGGGCACGCCGGGCGCCTCCCGGTAGGCGTCGGCTGCGCGCGGGCTCGCCGGGTGGTGGGTGATCGCGACCGTGGGGCCGTCATGCGGCCGCGCCAGCCCCGCCAGCAGGTCGGCGCGCTCGGCCGCGTGGGCCCGCATCGCGTCCGCCGGCTGCCAGGGCGTGCCGTCGGCGTTGCGGATGGAGCCCAGATACTCGCGCGAGCCCGTGACCGGGTCGGTCATCCGCGCGGCGGCGTAGGCGACCGGATCCTGCGGCCGCTCGGGCGCGTCGGAACCGAGCCAGCGCCCGGCGAGCGACCAGTCGCTCCACAGGGTCGCGCCGACGAAGCGCACCCCGTCGATCACGCAGGCGCCGCCCCGCTGCAGCAGGTGGATGCGGGCCCCCGCCCCGTTCAGGCGCACGACCTCCGCCTCCAGCGCCGCCAGGAGCTGGGGCGCGGTCCGGCCGTCGCCGGTCGGGGCGTAGCGCTCGTGGTTGCCCGGCACCAGCACGACCGGGCGCCCCCGCGCGAGGTCGAGGAGGGCGGCGAGCCCGCGCTCGGGATGGCCCTCGTGGAGGTCGCCCGCGCAGGCCAGCACGTCGAAGGGGGCGGTGGGCGCCGGGATCAGCTCCGGCCGGCGCCGCTCGAGATGCAGGTCGGAGATCGGGAAGAGGCGCATCCTACGCTCCTCCGGCCGCACGCGCGGCCCGCCGCTCGGCCCGGGCCGCCCGGAAGACGTCGCCGGCCGCGTCCGCGTTGATCACCGCGATGCCCGCCGCCGCGACGAGATCCGGCCAGGGCGAGGCCCAGAACACGGTGACGAGGCCGGCCGCGATGATGGCGAGGTTGGCGTAGGCGTCGTTGCGCGCCGAGAGGTAGGCCGCCCGGGTCAGGCTGCCCGAGCCGTGCCGGTGGCGCGCCAGCATCAGCGCGCAGGCGAGGTTGACCGCGAGCGCCCCGAGGCCGGTCAGCGTGAGCGGCAGCGGCGCCGGGGCGGTGAAGTCCGCGAGCTTGTCCCAGGCGGCCCAGGCGGTGGCGAGCGCCGGCACCAGGAGGATGAAGGCCATCACCGTGCCGAGCCGGGCGCGGTTGGCCGCCGACCAGCCCAGCCCCGCGAAGATCAGCAGGTTGATCGCCGCGTCCTCCAGGAAATCGAGGCTGTCGGCGATGAGCGCCACCGAGCCGATGGCGAGCGCCACCGCGATCTCGATCCCGAAATAGCCGAGGTTCAGCGCCGCCACGCGGGCGACGACGGGGCGGAGCGCGGGGGTGGGGGCGGGCTTCGGCACGGGCGGGTCCCTGGAACCGGCGCCTCTTGGCCGATGCGGCCCGGCCTGTCGAGGGCGTCGGTGCGGCGCACACCCCGCGGCCTTCGGTCCCGGCCCGCGATGCGCCAGCCGCGCCGCTCGGCCGGCGCCACCTCACGGTTCGACCGCGCGATCCGCCCCGCCCGCCGCGCCCGCCCCGGCGGGCGGCGCGCCGTCCTGGAACCTGCGGGCGGCCATGGACAGGGCGGCGTGGACCCGCGGGTCGCGCTGCGAGAGCGGCATCGACCAGTGCCCGGGCAGGGCGATGTCCGCCGGCACCCGGATGGACACCGCGGGTCCGCGCGCCGGGGCCGCCGCGCGGGGCGGGGGCGCCGCGTCGGCGGGCGGGCTGCGCGCGGGGCGGCGCAGGCCCGCGACCGCGAAGGCGCCGAGCGCCGTCACGAGGCAGCCCGAGGCCGTCGCGATGCGCTCCGGGCTCGGGGTCTCGCCGAGCATCAGGGCGGCGAGACCCGTCACCGCGAGGGTGGCGCCGATACGTCCGGGCGAGAAAGGATCTGGGTCCTGCATGCAGACCCTTGTCCGATACGGCGATTGCGGGCTTGTGAAAGCGATCCGTCGAATTGGACCAAAGTCCGCTGCGGAGCTGCGTGGCCGGAGGCTGGATTCGCGACGGCAGCTGTGCGAGGCCAGCGTCAGGCGCCGACACGGGCGCGATCGTCTCAAGGGAGCCTGCCCGATGTTGCCCGAGCTGCGCGTTCTGTACTTCGAGGATCTGGAGGTCGGCCTCTCCGAGACCCTCTCGAAGGTGATCGCCTCCTCCGACGTGGTGGGCTTCGCCGAGATCACCGGCGACCGCAACCCGATCCACCTCTCCGAGCACTTCGCCGCGCGCACGCCATTCGGCACCCGCATCGCCCACGGGCTCTACACGGCCGGCCTGATCTCGGCGGTGCTCGGCACGCGCCTGCCCGGCCCCGGCGCCGTCTACATCAGCCAGACCCTGAACTTCCGCGCGCCCGTGCGCATCGGCGACACCGTGGACGTGACCGTCGAGGTCGCCGAACTGGTGCCCGAGCGCCGCCGCGCCCGTCTCAAATGCACCTGCGCGGTCGCGGGCGAGATCGTGCTCGACGGCGAGGCCCTGGTGAAGGTGCCGACCCGGGCCGAGGCCGACCCGCTGGCCAGCCGCCAGAAAGCGTGACCGGTCCCATGCAGGGCGCCGCCCTGCACCCGCCAGAGGCCTCGGCCTCTGGACACCGGGACTGATGAGCCCCGTGACGCCCGTCGCGATCGTCGATCCGGCCGACCCGCGGCTCGCGCCCTACGCGGCCATGCGCGAGCGCGACCTCGTCGGCCGCCAGGGCCGCTTCATCGTGGAGGGCGAGGTCACGCTGCGGCTGATGGCGTCGGCCCGCGCCCGCTTCCGGACCGAATCCGTGCTGCTGGCGCCCGAGCGCTGGCCGGGGCTCGCGGACGTGCTGGGCCGCCTCGGCGCGCCGGTCTACCTCGCGGGCAAGCCCGTGATGAGCGCGGTTGCGGGCTTCCCCATCCACCGCGGCGTGCTGGCGGTGGGGCTCGCCGGCCCGGCGCCGGAGCCCGCCGCGCTCGTGCCGCAGCCCCCCGCCCCGGCCCTGGTGCTGGGGCTCGCCGGGCTGACCAACCACGACAACGTCGGCGCCTGCCTGCGCAACGCCGCCGCCTTCGGGGCCGACGCGGTGCTCCTCGACGCCGCGAGCTGCGATCCGCTCTACCGCAAGGCGATCCGCGTCTCGGCGGGCGCCGCCCTGATCACGCCCTTCGCGCGCCTCCCCGCGGGGGCGGACTGGCTCGCGATCGCGCGATCCCTCGCCCTGGAGCCGCTGGCGCTGAGCCCCTCCGGCCGGGAGACGCTCGACGCCGCGCCGCCGCCGGCCCGCGCGCTCCTGCTGCTCGGGACCGAGGGGCCGGGCCTGCCCGCCGGCCTGATGGCCCGCGCCCGCACCCTGCGCATCCCGATGGCGTCGGGCTTCGACTCGCTCAACGTCGCGACCGCGGGCGCGCTCGCCCTGTCCCGGCTGGCCGGCGCGGCCGGCCGGCTGATTCCGGCTCCCGCGGCCGGTCCGGATCCGCGCGAAGACTGCTGAGACGCGGGCTTCGAGCCTGCACGCAGTCCTATCCAAGTCCCATCCATGTCCCATCCATGTCCCCATCCATTTCGGTGTAGGCGGCCGCGCGCGGCAAAAGGATGCAATTGCCGAATGCCGAATCATCTCTAGCTTGGCCGTATGCGGAGGGGTTACGGTGCGGCGGTCCCGACGCGGATCGTGCGCACGGGTTTGGGAGACGGGAGCGTTGCTTCACGCGGGAGACGGCATGCGGAGGCTCTCCGGACGCCGGGTCGTCATCGTCGGCGCGGGCCCCGGCGGCCTGGCCTCGGCCCTGCTGCTGGCGCGCGCGGGGCTCCACGTCACCCTGATCGAGCGGGACGCCCAGGTCGGCGGCCGCACGAAGACGGTCGAGGCGCCGGGCGGCTACCGCTTCGACATCGGACCGACCTTCTTCCTCTATCCGCAGATCCTGGCCGACATCTTCGAGAGCTGCGGCGAGCGGCTTGAGGACCATGTCCGGCTGGAGCGGCTCGACCCGCAGTATCACCTCGTCTTCGAGGGGCCTGACGGGGTCTCCGGCGAGATCCGCGCCACCGGCGACGTCGGGCGCCTGGAGGCGGAGATCGCCCGGATCGCCCCGGACGACGCCCCGAACGTCAGGACATTCTTCGCCGAGAACCGGACGAAGCTGCGCTTCTTCAAGCCGGTGCTGGAGCAGGCCTTCCACCGCTTCCGCAGCATGGCGAGTCCCGCGATGCTGGCGGCCCTGCCCTACCTCCACCCCGGCCGCAGCGTGGACAAGGATCTGCGGCGCTACTTCGCCGACCCGCGGGTGCGCCTCGCCTTCTCGTTCCAGACCAAGTACCTGGGCATGTCGCCCTTCCGCTGCCCCAGCCTGTTCACGATCCTCTCGTTCCTCGAATACGAGCACGGGGTCTACCACCCGGTCGGCGGCTGCGGCGCGGTCTCGGAGGCGATGGCCGGCTTGGCCCGCCGCATGGGCGTCGACATCCGCCTGAACACGAGCGTCGAGCGGGTGCTGTTCGAGGGCAAGAAGGCGGTCGGCGTGGTGGCGGGCGGCGAGACGCTGCGGGCCGACGCCGTGATGATCAACGGCGACTTCGCCAAGGTTGTGCCGGAGCTGGTGCCCGAGGCGCGCCGCCCGCGCTGGCGCGACGCCAAGGTCGCCAAGGCCCGCCTCTCCTGCTCGACCTTCATGCTCTATCTCGGCATCGAGGGCCCGATGCCGGCGGCGCTCGGCCACCACACCATCCTGCTGGCCGACCAGTACGAGCGCAACATCCGGGAGATCACCGAAGGGGTGCTGCCGATGTGCCCTTCCGTCTACGTCCAGCACGCGGGCTTCACCGACGGCGGCATGGCGCCCCCCGGCCACACCGCCCTCTACGTGCTGGTGCCGGTGCCGAACCTGAAGGCCGGCATCGACTGGGCGGCGACCCGGGACAGCTACCGGGCCCTGGTGCTGGAGCGTCTGAAGCTCCTGGGCATCGAGAACCTCGAATCGCGCATCCGCTACGAGCGCGTGATCGACCCGACCCAGTGGCGCGACGACTTCGCGGTGCACGAGGGCGCCACCTTCAACCTCGCCCACGACCTGATGCAGATGCTCTGGTTCCGGCCCCACAACAAGTTCGGGCCCGGCCTCTACCTCGTCGGCGGCGGCACCCATCCGGGCTCGGGCCTGCCGGTGATCTACGAGGGCGCGCGCATCTCCGCCCGCCTGCTGATCGAGGACTTGCTCGGCGCCCGCGTGCCGGCGAGCGCCGGTCTGCCCGAGACGGCCCCGCTGGCCACCGGCGGCGAGGCCTCGTGAGGGGGATGACCACCGCGCATCCCCTCTCCCCGCGCGCGGGGAGAGGGCTCGGCCGACGGCAAGGGGGGCTCGCCCCTCTCCCCGCGCGCGGGGAGAGGGAGATCCGCGGCCTCCTCCTCGCTCTCCTCCTCGTCCTCCCCCTCCCCGCCCAGGCCGCCGGCCTGCAGGTCACGGTTGACGGCATCGAGCCCGGCGGCGGCGCGGTCTACGTCACGCTCTGCCAGGGCGGCCTCTCGGAATCCGCCTGCACCCTCGGGCAGGAGGCCTCGGGTGAATCCGAGGCCCGGACCTTCGTGTTCGCGAGCGTGCCCGCCGGCACCTACGCGGTCGCCGCCTTCCAGGACCGCGACGGCGACCGCCGGCTCGGACGCACCGGCCTCGGCCTGCCGACGGAGCCCTACGGCCTCTCGGGCGGGGCCGGCCGGCGGGCGCGGCCGAGCTTCGAGGAGGCCGCCTTCTCCCTGCGCGAGCCCGGCGCCGCGATCCGGGTCCGGCTCGCCCGCGCCCTGCCCCGGCGCTGAGCCGGTGGCGCCGCTCCTCGCCTGCACCGGGCTCGGTCTCGCCTATCGCGGACGGCCGGTCCTCGACGGGCTCGACCTCGCGCTGGATCCTGGCGAGATCCTGGCGCTGCTCGGGCCCAACGGCGCCGGCAAGACCACGCTGATGCGCCTCGTCGCCGGCCGCCTCGTCCCGGGGGCCGGCACGGTCCGCGTGTCGGGCCGCGACCCGCGCACGGAGGCCGACGCGCGCCGCCGCGTCGGCTGGGTGCCCCAGGAGATCGCGCTCTGGCCGCGCCTCAGCGTCGCCGAGAACCTCGGCGTCTTCGCGAGCCTCGCCGGCCTGCCCCGCCGCGGGCGGCGCGGCGCGGTCGCCGCCATGCTGGCGCTCGCCGACATCGAGGCGGTGGGGGCGAGCCTCGTCGGCCAGCTCTCCGGCGGCTACCAGCGCCGGGTCAACATCGCGGCCGGCCTGATCGGGCAGCCCCCGCTCGTCCTCCTCGACGAGCCGACGCAGGGAGTCGACCGGGCGGCCCGCGCGGCGATCCACGCCATGCTGCGGCGCCTGCGCCGGGCGGGCACCGCGATCCTCGTCGCCACCCACGACTTCGCCGAGGCCGAGCGGCTGGCCGACCGGGTCGCCTTCCTGCGCGGCGGCCGGATCGTGCGCGAGGGCCCGCTCGCCGCCCTGCTGGCGGGCCTCGCCGCCGGCCCCCCCGAGCGCGAGCTGGTGCTCGCCGAGATCCCGGACGACGCCGCCGAGCGGGCCCTGCGCCGGGCCGGCTTCGCGCCCGACGCCGAGCTCGCCTGGCGCGAGACCGGCCCCGGACGCGACGACGGCGCGGGTCCCGCCCAGCGCCTCGACGGCGCCGCCCTGCTCGGGCGCCTGCGCGCAGAGGGCGTGCCGGTGAGCGAGGTGCGGGTGCGCGCGCCGGGACTGGAAGCCCTCTACCGCGACGCCCTCGAGACCCGCGCGCGCGCCGCCCCGGCCCTGGAGCCGGCCCGATGATCGGCGCCGCCTTCCGGGTGATGGCGCTCACCCTTCTGCGCGACCGCGCCGCCCTGGTGATGGCGTTCGTGCTGCCGACCGTGATCTTCGCGATCTTCGCGGCGATCTTCTCGGGCGCGGTCGGCGACCGCATCCGCATCCATCTGGGACTGGCGGATCTGGCGGGGACGCCCGCCACCGCGCGCCTCGTCTCGGCGCTCGCGGCCGACACGAGCTTGCGTGTCACGCGGCTGCCCGCCGACCTCGCCGCCGCAACGGAGGCGGTGCGCGCGGGCGAGGTCGACGTGGCGCTGGTGCTGCGCGGCGACCTCGCGGCGGCACCCTCGGGCGCATCCGCGCCGGACCACCCGGTTGTGCTGGTCGAGAACCCCGCCAAGGCGCTCGCCACCCCGATCGCGCTGGGCCAGCTCCAGCGGGTGCTCAACGAGGCCCTGCCCGACGTGGTGCTCTCCCGCATCGTCGCGGACGTGGAGCGCACCGGCAAGATCGGCCCGGACGAGCGCGCCTTCCTGGACGAGGCCTTCGCGGAGCAGCGCGCGAAGAAGGAGCCCTTCAGCTTCTCGGCGCTGGTCGAGCGGCAGAGCACCGCGGCCGCCGTCGGCAACGCCCGGGTGAGCTACTACGCGGGAGCGATCGCCGCGGTGTTCCTGCTCTTCGCCGCCATGCAGGGGGCGCTCTCGCTGGTCGAGGAGCGCGAATCGGGTCTCGCCGACCGGCTCAGCGCCGGGCCCGGCGGCCTCGGCGTGATCGTTGTGGGGAAATTCCTGTTCCTGACGCTCCAGGGCGTGGTCCAGGCCGGGCTGATCTTCGGCGCGGCGGCCCTGCTCCACGGCGTGACGATCGGCCCGCACTGGCCGGCCTTCCTCCTCACCTGCGGGCTCGTCTCCGCCATGGCGGCGGGGCTGGCGCTCGCCGCCTGCGCGGCCGCGGCGACGCGCCAGCAGGCGCATCTCTTCGCCACCTTCGGCGTTCTGCTGCTCTCGGCGGTCGGCGGCAGCATGGTGCCGCGCTTCCTGATGCCGCCCTGGCTCCAGCAGGCCGGCTGGTTCACCCCGAACGCCTGGGCGATCGAGGCCTTCCAGGGCGCGCTCGGCGAGGGCAGCGCCGTCCCGGCCTGGGGCGTGCTGGCGGCGCTGGCGCTCGCCGGCCTCGGCGCGGCCCTCGCCCTCGTGGCCCGGCGGCCCGCATGAGCCGCTCCCGCCCCTTCCCCACGCGACGGACCGGCGCGTTGACGCCGGTCTCAGCCCCCGTCAGCTTGAGCCCCGGCGGCACCCCGCCCGGGCGTTCCGCAGGAGCCTAACAGATGAGTTCCGGTTTCCCTGCCCGTCCTTCGGGCGGTTCCTCGGTCGCCGTCATCGGCAGCGGCCTCGGCGGGCTCGCCGCCGCCTGCGTCTCGGCCGCGCGCGGCCACCGCGTCACCCTCTACGACAAGAACGACTGGCTCGGCGGCAAGGCCGCGGTCTTGCACGAGGGCGGCTTCCGCTTCGACATGGGGCCGACCATCCTCACGGTGCCCCGCGTGCTGGAGCGGATTTTTTCCGAGGCCGGCCGCGATATCAACGACTACCTCGATCTGCGCCGCCTCGACCCGCAATGGCGCTGCTTCTTCGACGACGGCACCCGGATCGACCTGATGCAGGACGTCGCCACCATGGCGGCGGAGATGGACCGCTTCGTGCCCGGCGCCGGCGCGGGAGAGGGCTACAAGAAATTCCTCTCCATCTCGGAGCACCTGCACGGTGTGTCCGAAAAGTTCTTCTTCTGGAAGCCGGTCGAGGACCTGTTCGACACGATCAACATCCGGGCGAACATGAACCCCGGCACCCTGCGGGACGTGCTGAGCTTGCGCATGCACGCCTCGGTCGCCAGCACCATCCGCGGCAAGGTGAAGGACGCCCGCCTCGCCCAGATGCTCGACCACTTCGTGCAGTATGTCGGCTCCTCGCCCTACGGCGCGCCGGCGGTGCTCTGCGCCATCGCCCACATGCAGACGGCGGACGGGGTCTGGTACCCGATGGGCGGCACCCGCGCGGTGGCCGAGGCGCTGGCCAAGCTCGCGGGCGAGCTCGGCGCGACCCTGAGGCCCGGCTCCGAGGTGACGGGGCTCGACATCGAGAACGGCACCGTGCGCGGCGTGCGCACGCAGGGCGGTACGACCGCCTACGACGCCGTGATCTCCAACATGGACTCGGTGCGGACCTACCGGGAACTCGTCGGCGGCGAGGTCGGCCGGGCCTACGAGAAGAAGAACCCCGAGCCCGCCTGCTCGGGCGTGGTGCTCTATCTGGGGCTCAACAGGCGCTACGAGCACCTGAACCACCACGACTTCGTCTTCTCGCGCGATCCCGAGGAGGAGTTCGACTGGATCTACCGGCGGGGCGAGCCCGCCCCGGACCCGACCGCGTATCTGGCCGCCCCCTCCTCCACCGACCCCTCGGTGGCGCCCGAGGGCGGCGAGGCGCTCTACGTCCTGGTGCACACGCCCTATCTGCGGCCCCACCACGACTGGTCGAAGATGTTCCCGGCCTACCGGCAGGTGATCCTCGACAAGCTCAAGCGCACCGCCGGGATGCCGGACCTGGAGGAGCGCATCGTGGTCGAGCGGCACCTGACGCCGCAGGACATCCACGACCGCTACAAGGTGCTGAACGGGGCGATCTACGGGCTGGCCTCGCACGGCCGGGTGATGGGCGCGTTCAAGCCGGGCAACCGCTCGCGGCAGGTGCGCAATCTGTATCTGGCGGGCGGCGCCGCCCATCCGGGGCCGGGGATGCCGATGGTGATGATGTCCGGCTGGATCGCCGCCGACGCGCACGACCAGGACGCGCGCGGCGGCCTGCGCCAGTCGGCATGACGCGACCACGCAGCGCCCCCTCCCCCCTCTGCGGGGGAGGGTGGCCCCTGCGTCAGCAGGGGTCGGTCGGGACGAAGTCCCGCGGAGGGGGGAACCCGGCTTCAGAGAGGGACTGTGCCCTTCGTGCAGGCCTCGCCCTTTCCTTTCCCGTGGCTCCCCTCTCTGCGGGACTTCGTCCCGACCCCCCTGCTTCGCAGGGTACCCTCCCCCGCAGAGGGGGGAGGGAGGGCGTCGCCGCATGACGCTGGCCGAACCCCCTGCCCCGCCCCGGATTGAACCCGAGGACGGCGCGCGCGCCGCCCCGGCGGAGGCGCGGCGCGTGGTGGACCCGAGACCCGGACGGCGCCCCGCCGACCTGCACCCCGTCTCGCCCCAGCTCTGGCGGTTCATGCTCGGCTATTTCGAGCGCTTCGTGGGGCGCCACCTCAACGCGCTGCGCCTCGCCCGCTGGGGCCTGCCGCAGGGGCTCGACCATCCGGGCCCGATCGTCGTCTACTGCAACCACCCGGCCTGGTGGGACGCCGCGGTGATGATCGTGCTGGCCGGCAGACTCTTCCCCGGCCGCGAGGGCCGCGCCCCCTTCGACGCCGCGGTGCTCGGCAAGTACCGCATCTTCGAGCGGATGGGCGCCTTCGGGGTCGATCTCGACAGCCCGCGCGGGGCCGCCGCGTTCCTGGCCCACGCCCGCGCCATCCTCGCGGCACCGCACCGGATGCTCTGGATCACCGCGCAGGGCCGCTTCAGCGATGGGCGCGCCCGGCCGCTGGCGTTGCGCCCCGGCGTCGCGCGCCTGCCCGAGATCGCTCCCGACGCCCTCGTGCTGCCGCTCGCCCTCGAATACGCCTTCTGGGAGGAGCGCGGCGCCGAGGCCTTCGCCGCCTTCGGCGCGCCGATCTCAGGCGGCGACCTCGTCGCCCTCCCCCGCCCCGAGCGCCTCGCCCGGCTGGAGCGCGAGCTCACCGCCACCCTCGACCGGCTGAGCGCCGACGTGATCGCCCGCGAGCCGGAGCGCTTCCGCGAACTCGTCGCCGGGCGCAAGGGGATCGGCGGGATCTACGACCTCTGGCGGCGGCTCCGGGCGCTCGTCGCCGGCCGCCGCTTCGACCCCGCGCACGGGGGCGCGGCCCAGGACGGCCCCCGGGAGCCCACACCATGACCGCCAACGCCCTCCTCACCGGGCTGGCGCTCGCCTGCCTGATCGTGGCGCTCCAGCCCGCGCTCTTCGCGGCCCTGAACCTCGGCCTGCTGCGCAGGCCGGAGCCGGAGCCCGGCGGCTCCGGCCTCGTCTCGATCCTGATTCCGGCCCGCAACGAGGCCGAGCGGATCGGCCCGACGCTCGTGGCCGCGTTGGCCAGCACCGGCACGCCCGTCGAGGTCCTGGTCGGCGACGACCACTCGACCGACGGCACCGCGGCGCTCGTGCGGGCTCTGGCCGCCGGCGATCCGCGCCTGCGCCTCGAATCCGTGCCGCCGCTCCCAGAGGGCTGGACCGGCAAGAACAACGCCTGCGCCTACCTCGCCACCCGGGCGCGGGGCGAGCACCTCTTGTTCATCGACGCCGACGTGCAGCTCGCGCCCGGGGCCGCCGCGCGCCTCGCCGCCCAGGCGCGCCGCGGCGGGGCGGGCCTCGTCAGCGCCGTGCCGCGCCAGCGCATGGACACGCTCGGCGAGCGCCTCACCGTGCCGATGATCAACCTGCTGCTGGTCGGCTACCTGCCGGTCCTCGCCATGCGCCGCTCGCTCCACCCGAGCCTCGGGGCGGCCTGCGGGCAGATGATCCTGGCGACGCGGGCCGCCTACGAGGAGACGGGGGGGCACGGCGCCATCCGGGCCTCCCTGCACGACGGGGTGCGGCTGCCGCGCAATTTCCGCCGCCACGGCCTGCGCACCGATCTCGCGGCGGGCCGCAACCTCGCCCTCTGCCGGATGTACGGCGGCTTCCGCGACGCCTGGGCGGGCTTCTCGAAGAACGCCCACGAGGGCATGGCGACGCCCCGCGCCCTGCCGGTCTGGACGGCCTTGCTGCTGCTCGGCCACGTCCTGCCCTGGGGGCTCGTCGCGGCCGGGCTCCTCGGCGACCTGCCGCCCGCCGCCTTCGCGTGCGCGCTCGCGGCGCTCGCCCTCTCGCTCGCTACCCGGGCGGCGGTGACGCTGTGCACCGGCGAGCCCGCGGCCACGATCCCGCTCCACCCGGTGATCGTGCTGACCGCGCTCGCCATCCAGTGGAACGTGCTGCTGCGCCGCGAGCGCGCCGGCGCGGCGACGTGGAAGGGCCGCAGCTACCCCGTAGGCGGCGCCGAGTAGGGGCGGACGCCGTTCGGTTCGCGGGGAGCGGGGACGCTCCTAAGGTTCGTACGCCAGGGTCGGGACGGCCGAGCGCGGCCTCAAGCCGCCAGCACCCGCAGGACGCCCTCGCCGCGGCGGTGGCCGACCGCCGTGACGGCGACCTCCCTCAATCCGCGCTCCGCGACCAGTGCGGCGGCGAGCGCCGCACCGAGGGGCGCTGCGACCTCGAGCCCGTGGCCGGCGAGGTCTCCCAGCGCGTGGACGGGCGCGCCCGGGGCGAGGCGGGCGAGAACCTCGGCCTCCTCGGCGGTGATCGGGGCGACGCCGGTCGCGCCCGAGACCACCGCGTCCGGCAGGGCGATCCCGGCCGCCGACCAGAGGCCGGCGAGGCTGAGCCCCACCCGGCCCGGCTCGCGCCGGGTCAGGTCGCTCGTCACCGGCGCGAGGCGCGCCAGCGCCCGGGCGCCGCGGGCGGCGGCACCCTCGGCGGATTCGAGCAGCAGGAAGGCGGCGCAGCTGCCGAGGATGAAGCCCGGCGTCTCCGCGCGGGCGAAGACCGGCGCGTAGGCGCCGCGGCGCAGGTAGCCGCCCATCTCGTGGATCACGAGCACGTCGGGCCGCTCGGCGTTGTAGGAGCCGCCGACCAGCACCGCGTCGATCTGGCCCGCGGCGACGCGCGCCGCGCCGATCCGCAGCGCATCGACGCCGGAGGATTCCTCGCCCATGAAGGTGCGGGACGCCCCCGTGACCCCGTGCACGATGGCGATGTTGCCGGCGAGCAGGTTCGAGAGCTGGGCCAGGAACAGGGTCGGGCGCAGGTCGTTCTGCAGCCGCTCGTTGAGGTAGGCGCCGGGATCCGCCGCCCCGCGCAGCCCCGTGAGGATCGCCCCGTCGACCGCGTAGTCGCGCTCGCCGCCGCCCGCCGAGACCACGAGGTGCAGGTCCTGCTTGAAGGCGGCGTCGTCCTTGACGCCGGCCGCGTCGAGGGCGAGGCCCGCCGCGTAGACGCCGAGGCGCTGCCACGCCTCCATCTGGCGCTGGTCGGACTTCTTCGGGATCTGCCCGTCCCAGGCGATGCCCGGTGCCGGGTGGACCGCGTAGGGCGCGAAGCGCTCCGTGTCGGTGGCGGGCGCCGTGCCGGAATCCAGCGCTGCGAGGTGCGCGGCCACGCCCTCGCCCCGGCAGGAGACGAGGCCGAGGCCGGTGACGACGACGTCGCGGGTCATCTGGCGGGTCCTGCGCTGGCGTCGCCCGGTCCGCTCGCCCCGGTCAGGCCGATCTCGCGCGCGCGCGCGCGCATCAGCCCGTCGAGCTCCGCGGGGAACGGCATGGTGCGGAAGCGCAGCTCCGCGTCGGCGAGCGCCTTGTCCCCGTGCCGGATCGACGCCTTGGTGACGGCGTAGCCCGAGCCGTCGTGGACGAGGCTCGCCGCGACGATGAGTTCCGCGCCCGGACCCACGAAGGAGCGGAAGCGCGCCTTGTCGACCGCCATCAGGAACGGCATCAGCGCGAAGTCGAGATGGGCGAGGACGAGGTAGCCCGAGGCCTGCGCCATGGTCTCGGTGAGGAGCACGCCCGGCACCAGGGGGTAGCCCGGGAAATGCCCCTCGAAGACGGGGCTGGCGTCGGGCACCCGCGCCAGCGCCTCGATCCGCCCCGCCGCCCGGTCGAGCAGCCGCACGGAATCGATCATCTCGAAATATTCGAGGCGCATGACGGGCTATCCGCTGCGAATCAGGCCTTGGCGGCCTTCTCGGCCACCAGCGCGTCGATGCGGGCGCAGAGGTTCTTCAGCACGAAGTACTCCTCGGCCGGGACCTTGCCCTCGTTGACCTCCTGGGTCCAGCGCTCCAGCGGCAGCTTGATCCCGAAGGCCTTGTCGACCGCGAAGGCGATGTCGAGGAAGGCGAGGCTGTCGATGCCGAGGTCGTCGATGGCGTGACTCTCGGGCGTGATCTTCTCGCGCGGGATGTCGGCGGTCTCGGCGATGATGTCGGCCACGCGCTCGAAGGTGGCCGTGCTGCCGTTCTGGGGCTCAGACATGCGTTCTCGCCGATTCCGTCAGGTGTTCTGCCGCGCAGCCTTACGGGGACCGGTGGGCGAGCCCGCCCCCGCGCTCGTCCCCGCCTGCCAAGCCGACGCATTGCGGGGCCGCGCGCGGCCCCCTTCGGATGGGCGCGACCTCTACACGAGGGGTTCCGGAGGGGCAACCGTGTCGGTTTCGTGAAGCCGCCGCGGGGTCTTTCGCCCGTCCCGGCGATAGCGGGGGCGCCCTCCCCGACCTAGATCCCCGGCGCGGGGTGCGTGGAGGGTCGTGCGATGGATTCGAAGGTGGTCGCCCGGCCCGCGCCGGGCCCGGTCGCGCGCGATCCCGGCGCCGCCGCGCCGACGCGCAGCCCCCGCGCGCAAGGCATCGCCCGCGCGGGCCTCGTCCTGGCGCTCGCGGGCCTCGGGCTCTGGATCCTGCACGGCTTCCTGCCGGCGCTCGCCTGGGCGGTCGTGCTGGTGATCGCGCTCGGGCCCCTCTACGAGCGCGCCGAGCGCCGCCTGCCCCGCGACCGGCACAACATCCTGCTGCCGGGGCTCGCGACCTTGCTCGTCGCCCTGGTCATCCTGGGCCCCCTCGTGATCCTCGGCATCGAGGCGGCGCGCGAGGCCCACGACGTCATGGATTTCGTCCGCTCCGCCGAGCGGACGGGCATCCCGGCGCCCGAGTTCCTGAACCACCTGCCCTTCGGCGCCGCCCAGGCCCAGGCCTGGTGGGGCCGGACCTTCGGCCATCCGGAGGCGGCCTCCGACCTGCTGCACCGCCTCGACAACGGCCGGGTCCTCGGCGTCTCGCGCAATCTCGGGCGCGAGGTGGTGCACCGCGCGGTGCTGTTCGGCTTCAGCCTGCTCGCCCTGTTCTTCCTGTTCCGGGACCGCGACGCCGTGCGCGACCAGGCGCTCACCGCCTGCAACCGCCTGTTCGGCCCGCGCGGCGAGCGGGTCGCCCGGCAGATGGTGGCCTCGGTGCACGGCACGGTCGACGGGCTCGTGCTGGTGGGCCTCGGCGAGGGCGTGCTGCTCGGCCTCGTCTACTATCTGGCCGGCGTGCCGCACCCGGTGCTGCTCGGCGCGCTGACGGCCATCGCCGCGATGATCCCGTTCGGCGCCCCCGTCGCCTTCGGGCTGGCGGCCGTGCTGCTGCTGGCGCAGGGGCAGACCGTGCCGGCCCTCGTCGTGGTGGCGGCCGGCTTCGTCGTCACCTTCGTGGCCGACCACTTCGTCCGGCCGGTCCTGATCGGGGGCACGACGCAGCTGCCCTTCCTCTGGGTGCTGCTCGGGATCCTCGGCGGGGTCGAGACCTTCGGCCTGCTCGGCCTGTTCCTGGGGCCCGCCGTGATGGCGGCCCTGGTGCTGCTGTGGCGGGACTTCACCGGGGGAGCGAAGCGGGCGGGCTGAGGCCCACCGCGCGTCGGGCCCGGTCCTTAAACCCGGTACCGGCCGTTGCGCTTCACCAGAACCCGCGTGCCCACCGGCACCCGCTCGTAGAGGTCGGCGATGTCCTCGTTGAGCATGCGCACGCAGCCCGAGGACATCTGCTCGCCGATGCTCCAGGGCTCGTTGGTGCCGTGCAGGCGGAACAGCGTGTCGCGGTTGCCCTGGTAGAGGTAGAGCGCGCGGGCGCCCAGCGGGTTCTCGAGCCCGCCCTTGAGCGTGCGCGGCAGGTCCGGGTTGAGCGAGACCATCGTGGTGGTCGGGCTCCAGTCCGGCCAGACGCCCTTGCGGCCGACCCGGGCCTCGCCCTTCCAGGAGAAGCCGAGCTTGCCCACGCCGATGCCGTACTGGATCGCCGTGCCCTCGGCCTGGACCAGGGTGAGCTGGCGGTTGTCGATGTCGACCACGATGGTGCCGGGCGCCTCGAGGCCGGTGTAGCGTACGACCTGGCGGCGATACTTCGGATCGAGCCGGCCGGTATCGACCAGCGGGATGTCGTGCGGCTTGTCGGGCTTGGTGCCGACGTACCACGCGGCCTCCTCGGGGGTCGCGGCGAGTTGCGCGGGGCCGCGGCTCTGGCAGGCGGCGAGCGGCGCGACCGCGAGGGCGGCCAGCAGGGTCCGGCGGGCGAGCATGGGTTTCACCTTGCGGGCTTCGTCGTGGACGCCCTGACTAGACCCTCCGCCCGGCCCAAGATGTAGCTTTTGCGCCGCACGCCCGCGTGAAGAGCCCGCCACGGGAGCGTGAAGGGGCGGCGGCGCGCGCGCCGGAAGACTGATCCCCTGGGCGCCCTATCTGGTCGGCCATCCCCGTTCCGGAGCCCGCCGATGCCTGCGACCGAGACCCTTCCGGAGGGCGCCACGCCCCTCCCCGAGGTCGAGCCGACCTCCGCCCTTCCCGAGATCCCGACCCGGCCGGCGATCCATCTGGACCATTGCGTGATCCACGTCTCGGACTGGGCGCGCGCCACCGCCTTCTACCGCGACGTGCTCGGGGCCGAGGTGATCGAGCGGGGGGCCGGCTTCGCCTACCGCTTCGGCGGGGTGCAGCTGAACTGCCACGGGCCGGGCGTCGTCGCCGAGCCGCTCGCCGCCAAGCCGGTCCTGCCCGGCAACAGCGACCTCTGCTTCCGCTGGCCGGGCACGCTGGAGGAGGCGATGGCCCACCTTCACCGCCACGGCGTCGGCGTGGAGCGCGGGCCCGTGGAGCGCAACGGCGCCGCCGGGCCCGGCATCAGCGTCTACTTCCGGGACCCGGACGGGTCGCTGATGGAGTTCATCACCTACCCGCCGGCCTGAAGGGCCGGCCTCGGCCCGCCGGTCAGCGCTTGTCCAGCGGGCGCCCGAGCAGGCGGGCGAACTCCGCCTCGATCTCCTCGACCGAGAAGGGGTTGGGCGCGGCCGCGGGCTTGGAGGCCGCGGGCTGTGCGCCCGGCTGGGTAACCGGTTTGGCGACCGGCTTGGCGACCGGCGTGGGCGCGGACTCGCCTGCCGGCTCGGCCGGCGCGGGCTTGGCGGGGGCGGCCGGCGTCGGTGCGGGCGGCGCCGGCCGGGGCTGTGCGGGGGGCTCGGGCGCCGTCGCCATCGCGGCGGCCATGGGATCGACCGCGGGCCGGGGCTGCGGGGGCGGGAACTGCGCCGTGGAGGGCTGCGGCGGTGCGGGCGACGGGCCCGCGGGCGGGGGCGTCACCGCGGAGGACGGCCGGCTCAACGCCTCCTGAAGCTGGCGCGCCATGTCCGAGAGAATCACCGGATCGACCGAGCGTCGCGGCGGCCCCGCGGGGGATGCGGCATGAGAGGCGGCCTGAGACGCAGCATGAGACGCCTCCTGGGCTGCTGCGGGAGGCTCGGCGGCGGGCTCCGGCGCGGCGGCCGGGGTGGCCAGGGGCGGAGCGGTCCGGCGCAGCAGGCGCCGGGCGGGCCCCTCCTTCACCGGCCGCTCGCGCGCCGCCTCGGGGGGCGGCGCCAGCGGGGCGGGGGCGTCCGGAATCTCCCGGGCCGGCGGCACGGGGGCGGGCTCGCCGCCCTCGTCCGGTCCGAGCGCGGCTGCGTCGAGCGGGTGCGTCACCGGCGGGGCGGCGTTCGAGCGCGGCACGGCCGGCGGCACCACCACCGGCATCTCGAAGCGCGGCTCGAAGGCGGGCTCGGGCCGGCGGGCGGTCAGGCCGGGAAGCGGGCCCGGGGGCTCGAGCGCGGGCTCGGCCGGCTCCGGGAGCGGCTCGGGCTCGTGCAGGGCGTCGGGCCGCAGGGCCGGCTCGCCGAGCGCGCGCCCGCGCTGGATGTTGCGCTCGATCACCACGTCGTTCGGGCCGCCGACGAGGAGCAGGTGCTCCACGTTGTCCCGCCGCAGCAGGATGAGCTGGCGCTGCCGGTCGAGCTCGTACACGTCGACGATGCCGAGCCGCGGCTGGCGCCCGCGCTGCGGGCCGCGTCCCGGCACGGCGAGGCCGCCCCCGGTGAGGCGGCGCAGCACCAGCACGATCACCGCGAGGACCGCGAAGATCACGGCGAAGATGCTGACGTACTGGATGATCGGGGAGCCCTCGGAGCCGAACACGGACTGCAGCAAGGCTTCGCACTCTCGTTCTGGGCCCGCGCGGCCTCGACGCAACTTCGCTGCGCAGTTTAGCATGTGGACGGGTGCGGCGCGCAATCGCGCTTAAACTTTCGTTAACAGCTTCCCCCGGCGGTCCCGACGGGCGTGCCGCCCGGCTTAACGCTCCGTTAACCATGGACCCGGCAGATTCTGCCGGTCGGCAGATCTGTCCGACCACCCTGGAGGCGAGGCCCGTGGCCGTCACCGATCTGCCGCTGCTCGCCATGCTGCGCACCCGGATGCAGTGGCAGCAGGCCCGCCAGACCCTCATCGCCGAGAACGTCGCCAACGCCGACATGCCGGGCTTCCGCCCGCGCGACCTCGCGGCGCTCCGCCTGGACCCGGCGACGGGCAAGCCCGCCGCCTCCGGCACCCTCGCGCTGACCCAGGCCGGCCACATGGCGCCCGCCGGCACCGCGGGCCCGGGCGCCGACCCGCGCAAGGTCAAGAGCTTCGAGGTCCGCCCGAGCGGCAACGCGGTGAACCTGGAGGAGGAGATGATGAAGGCCGGCGACAACCAGTCGGACTACCAGCTCGCCGCCTCGATGTACCAGAAGAGCCTCGACACCCTGAAGATCGCCGTCGGCAAGCGCTGAGGGCGAGGCCGGATTTCGCCTGAAAGGATCGGGCCGTGGATTTCTCGAAGTCGCTCACCATCGCCGCCTCGGGCCTCAAGGCCCAGTCGGGGCGCATGCGCATCATCGCCGAGAACATCGCCAACGCGGATTCCTCGCCCCAGAGCGCGACCATGGAACCCTACCGGCGCAAGATCCCGACCTTCACGAGCCATCTCGACCGCGACACCGGCGCGAGCCTCGTCGAGACCGGCCGGGTCCGGCGCGACCAGAGCGCCTTCCGCAGCAAGTACGACCCCGGCAACCCGGCCGCCGACGAGAAGGGGGCGGTGCGCATGCCCAACGTCAACGCGCTGATCGAGAACATGGACATGCGCGAGGCCCAGCGCTCCTACGAGGCCAACCTCAACATGGTCACGGCGACCCGCCGGATGATCTCCCGCACCCTCGAGATCCTGAAGTAGTCGGGCCATGGCGAGCAGCAACTTCGCGGCCGGCGCCTACGCGGCGGTCCAGGGCATCGGCACCGGCCGCCCGGCGCCGCGGATCGGGCCCGTCTCGGGCACCGGCACCGACTTCACCCAGCTCCTCGGCCAGGCGATCGACCAAGTGGGCGCCGCCGGCCAGCGGGCCGACGCGCAGGCGATGTCGGTCGCGGCCGGCAAGGCCAACGTCGTCGATGTCGTCACCGCCGTCGCCGAGAGCGAGACCGCCCTGCAGACCATGGTCGCCGTGCGCGACCGCATGCTCTCCGCCTACGAGGAGATCATGCGCATGCAGATCTGATTCCTTTCCGATCTCCCGCGCCCTCCCCGCCTCCGCTCGCGTACCCCCAATGACCGGTCTCGCCATCCTCGACGTCGCCCGCGACGGCATCTTCGTCTTCCTGAAGATGGCCGGGCCCCTGATGCTGGTGGCGCTCGTCGTCGGCCTCGTGGTCTCCCTCGTCCAGGCGCTGACCCAGATCCAGGAGCAGACCCTGATCTACGTGCCCAAGATCGTGGCGGTCTTCGCGGCGCTGCTGCTGATGCTGCCCTTCATGGGCGACGCCATGGCCGGCTACATGACCCGCATCGCCGCCCGCATCGCGGCCGGCGGGTGATGGCTGCGCGGGACGTGTCCGCGGGCGCGTGCCATAAGGCGGGGGATGAATCTCCTTCTGCCCGGGATCGCGGCGGCCTACCTGCTCACCTTCGCGCGCGTCGGCACGCTGATCATGCTGATGCCGGGCATCGGCGAGAACACGATCTCGCCGCGCCTGCGGCTCGCCTTCGCGCTGCTGGTGGCGCTGGTGCTGTTCCCGACCGTGCGCCCGCTGCTGGGCGCCCCCGAGACGCTCGCCGGCCCGCGGCTCGTCGCGCTGCTGTTCGGCGAGACGCTGGTCGGGCTGGTGCTGGGGCTCACCGTCCGGATGCTGGTCGCCGCGCTCCAGACCGCGGGGCTGATCGTCTCGCAGCAGCTCGGCCTCTCCTACGCCATGACGGTCGACCCGACGATGGGCGGGCAGCAGGCGACCGTCGGCAACTTCCTGACCCTGCTCGGCATCACCCTGATCCTGGCCGCCGACCTGCACCACATCGCGCTGGAGGGGATCGGGCGCAGCTACGCGCTGCTGCCGCCGGACGGGGTGCCGGGCTTCGGCGACGCGGTGCAGCTGGCGCTCAAGGCGATCGCCCGCGGCTTCGCGCTCGCGGTGCAGATCTCGGCGCCCTTCATCGCCTTCGGCATCCTGTTCAACCTCGGGCTCGGCGTGCTCTCGCGGATGATGCCGCAGCTGCAGGTCTTCTTCGTCGCGGTGCCGGCCTCGATCCTGATCGGCATGGCGATCTTCGTGGGCTGCATCGGCGTGATGATGGGCGTCTTCCTGGACGACCTCGGCCGCTTCCTCGCGCAGCTCTCGGGGCGCTAGGCACCGTCCGGGCGCTGAGCACCCGATGCTTCGGGGGCCGCGATGTCTGACGACGCGGAGCAGGAGGACAAGACCGAGGAGCCGTCCCAACGCCGGCTCGACCAGGCGATCGAGCGCGGCCAAGTCGCCAACAGCATCGAGATCAACACCTTCGCGGCACTCGGCGCCTTCACGCTGGCGCTGGTGATCGCGGGGCCCGACATCGCCCGCACCCTCACGGTCGAGATGCGCGCCTTCCTGATGAACGCGCACGCCCTGCCGGACGACGCCCACACCATGCAGGGCGTGGTCTCGCGCGTGCTGCTGCTCTGGCTCCAGGCGCTCGCGGTGCCGGCGGGGCTCGCCGTCGCGGCCGGGCTCGCCGCGGGCTTGCTGCAGCACCCGCTCGTCTTCACCACCGAGACGCTGGCGCCGAAATTCGACCGGATCTCGCCGATGGCCGGGGTCAAGCGCATCTTCGGGGTCGAGGCCCTGGTGCAGTTCGGCAAGGGGCTCGCCAAGATGGGGGTCGTCGGCGTGGTCGTCGGCACCCTGCTCTGGAACGACCGCGACCGGCTGGAGGCCTTCGTGCGCCTCGACGTGGCGGCCTGCCTCGCGGCGATCTTCTCGATCAGCCTGAAGCTTCTCGGCGGCGTGCTCGCCATCCACCTCCTGATCGCGCTCGCCGACGCACTCTACCAGCGCTTCCGCTGGCGCCAGGGCCTGCGCATGTCGAAGGAGGAGATGAAGCAGGAGATGAAGGAGACGGACGGCAACCCGGAGGTGAAGGGCCGCATGCGGCAGTTGCGGGCCCAGCGCACCAAGAAGCGCATGATGGCCGCCGTGCCCTCCGCCACCGTCGTCGTCACCAACCCGACCCACTACGCCGTGGCCCTGCGCTACGAGGCGGGCATGACCGCGCCGGTCTGCGTCGCCAAGGGCGTCGATGCCCTGGCCCTGCGCATCCGCAAGGTCGCGGCCGAGCACGACGTGCCGGTGCTGGAGAACCCGCCGCTGGCCCGCGCGCTCCACGCCACCGTCGAGATCGACCAGGAGATCCCGGCCGAGCACTACCGGGCGGTGGCCGAGGTGATCGGCTTCGTGATGCGCCTGCGCCGCCGGGCGGCGTGAGGCGGCCTTCCGCCCGTCCGGGGAAATGGAGGGCGGGAGCGCGGCGGCTTAAGGCCGCCGCGTCGCGACTACGCCGCGACCCAGAGCTCGCCCTTGCCGATCGTGGCGAGGTCGCCCGAGTAGCGCTTGGGCACACCATTGGGCGCATTGGCGAGCAGGTCGGCGTGGCGGGCGCTCACCGGGCGGAGCGACTTGGCGAGCAGCCGCAGGTAGACGAGATCGAGCGCCCCGGTCTCGACGAAGGTCGGCATCAGGCTGCCGTGGCCGCCCACCACCAGGGTGCCGCGGCGCATGCCGTAGCCCGGATGGTCGCCGACCGTGCCCGCCGCGATCGTGCCGGCGATCATCCGCGCGCCGGCAAAAGCGCCCGCCCGCTCGACCACGATCAGGCCGCGGCGCATGCTGTCGCCGAGGTAGTCCCCGGCGCTGCCGCGGATCACCAGGGTGGCGCCGTCGAGGCCGACCTTGGCGGCGTGGACCGCCCCGCCCGCATGGTCGCCGGCATCGCCCTCGATCACGATGGTGCCGCCGGTGGCGCCCGAGCCCGCGAAGGGCCCGGCATTGCCGGTGACGGTGAGGCTGCCGCCCGCCATGCCGGCGCCGAGGCGCTGGCCGACATCGCCCTCGACGCGGATCGCGCCCTCGGACATCGCGGCGCCGACCCGGTCGAGCCGCTCGTGGCCGCCCGCGATGGTCAGCGTGTCGGAGCCGTCGAGCGCGACCGTGAAGCAGTCGCCGAGCACCAGCCCGCGCCGGGTGGTGCCGACGACGAGGCGCTCGGCATCGCCCTGGCTCAGGCCCGAGAGCGCCAGCGGGTTGACGGCGAGGAAGTCGAGGCGCTCGGGGGGCGCCTCCCGGAGGGTGAGGACGGGCATCTCAGGCCTCCTTCGCGAGCAGGTCGCGCAAGTGGTAATGGTGGCGCCCGAGATTGCCGCCGTAATTGCCGGCCGTGACCGCCACGAGGCCGTGGGCGGCCCCGACCTCGGTCGCCGCGTGGAGCGCCGCCCGCATCGAGTCGGAGACCCCTTGCGAGGTCAGCGCGTCGATCACGATCTCCAGGACCACGTTGCACTCGGGCGGCAGCCGCGAGCCGGCCCGACCTTTCAGCGTCGGGCAGTAGGCGTCGTTGGTCGAGGCCATCATCCCCTTGGTGCGCCCGCCGACCTTGGAGCCCGAGCGCACGATGCCGCCCGGGAAGGGCAGGATCGCGCCGGGCACGGCGGCGGCCGCCTCGACGGCGATCTCGGCGACCTTCAGCGTGTCGGCATGCTTCCGGCCGAGGAACAGGAGGTTGCCGCCGCCGACCGCGCCATCGACCGCCCGCACGAAGTCCTCGCACAGGAACTCGCCGTCCATGACCGGGATGCGCCAGTAGCGGCGCAGCTTGCCGGTCTCGTCGGGCAGGCGCTTGGCGACCGCGAAGCCGTCGCCGAAATAGCGGATCGCGCCGCCGAGCTTGATCTTGGTCGGCCCGTCGACGCCCGCGTAGGCCGCGGTGCCCGGGCAGGTCAGGATGCACTGGCCGACGCGCTTGATCAGCTGGTCCTTCAGCCCGTTCGGCTCGAAGCCGAACAGCAGGATGCGCACGCCGGGGCGCCCGTCCGGCGTCTCCTCGGGGGAGAGCTCGGCGTCGATCCCGGCCTCGGCGCCGCAGCCGATCACCGAGGTGGCGAAGCCCGTCATCACGGTGGCGGCGATCATCGCCCAGCGGGCGGTGTCGTTCGTCACGATGAGCGCGGTCCCGGCGACGTCGAAGGCCTCCGCGAAGGTGTCCTCGACCGGGATGCCGTTGAGGGTGAGGTGCGTCATCTCAGCCATGGTTCGAAAGCCGCATCGGCCCCTCGGATCCGCGGAGCATCCGCGACAGCGTCACGTCCGGCATGCCACGTCCTCGAACACGGGCTTGTCCGTCGCGAACGCCGCCTCCGGCACCGCGAAGCTGTCGAGGCCCTGGCCGTAGCGGTCCTGCAGGTAGGTCTCGGTGCGCCGCTCCATCGCCCGGTCGGACTCGACGGTGAGCGCGAGGGACCGGCCCGCGCGCCAGTCCACGACCTGCCCGTCCTCGACGATGACGTGGCCGTCCTTGAGCACGAACTTCGCCGCGGTGAACATCGCGGTCCGGTCCGGGTCGTCGCGGTAGATCGCGATGTCGGCGCGGCCCCCGGCGCGCAGATGCCCGCGGTCGTCGAGCCCGAGGAGCTTGGCCGGTCCCGAGCGGGTGAGCTGGGCGATCTCCGAGAAGGTGTACTCGCGCTCGATCGTGGCGATCTCCGAGCGCTCCTTCACGATCCCCGGCAGCGTCGCGATCTCGCGGTCGCGCGCCTCCTTGTCCATCAGCAGGTGGATGATGCGCGGGTACTGGGTGAAGGGACCGCCGTTCGGGTGGTCGGTGGTGAGGATCGTGCGCTCGGGGTCGCCCGACAGCAGCATGATCTCAAGGCCGATCGCCCATTGCAGCGAGCTCGTCGGACCCTTCGGCCGGTAGAGGAACGGCACCACGCCGCCGCCCTCCGCGTCGCCCGCGTTCAGCACCCACTTCTTGGGCTTGGCGCCCTTGCGGCCGCCGAACTGGCGCAGGATGTCGAGCGAGACGGTGACCGTCTGGCCGAACACCACCTGCCCGATGTCGAGGCTCGCCTGCGGGTTCGTCATCATGGCGTCCACGATGCGCCTTGCCGCCGAGCGGAAGCCGCCGGTCATCGGGTTCTCGGGATCCGAGACGCCGTAGGCGTAGAACTGGGCGTGCGCGAAGTGGATCCGCCGCCCCTCCGCCGCGTCGAGCGTCGCGACGAGCGAGTCGTCGGCGCCGGGAAGCCCCAGGTTGTTGCAGTGGACGTGCAGCGGGTGCGGCACGCCGATCTCCTCGACCGCGTCGAGGAGCGCGCCCATGATCTTGCGGGTGGACAACCCGTAGCAGGGGATCTCGTCGTCGAGGCTGAGCTTGAGCGCGCCGTCCTTGAAGGCCGAGGCGCCGCCCGCGTTGATGCACTTGACCCCTAAGCCCCGCGAGGTCGCGACGTTCAAGGCCACGAGGTCGCGCACGGCCGCCCTGCCCTCGCCGTCCCGCAGGATCTGCAGGAGGTGGTCGTCGTTGCCGAGCACGGTGAGCGCGCCGCGGTCGAGCAGCGGGATGTCGGCGAGTTCGAGCTGGGTCGCGAGCGCGTGGACCGGCGGCATCGCCGGCTCGACGGCCGTGGTGTAGCCCATCCGCGCGTAGGTGGCGCCGATCCAGCCGGCCGCACCCCCCGCGTGCGCGAAGGGATGGCCCTCGGGCGCCGCCTCGCTGACGTAGAGCTCAGGCAGCAGCAGGCGCGAGGTGACGACGTTGCCGCCCGCGATGTGCGAGTGCACCTCGACGCCACCCGCCATCACCACGCAGCCGGCGGCGTCGAGGGTCTGGTCGGGTTTGCGGTCGCTCGGCGGCGCGACGATGCGGCCGTCCTCGACCCAGACGTCGCCCACCGCGTCGCGGCCGGCGGTCGGATCGACGACCCGGCCGCCCTGGATCCGGATCAGCATCAGGCGTCCTCACTGTTCGCGACGGCGCTCCGGCCGGCGACGGCGCCGCGGCCGGCGACGGCCGCCGCGATGCGCGCGATGATGTCGGCGGCGGTGGGCAGGTCTGCGCCCTGCTCGGGGGCGCGGTAGCTCAGGCCGGCGCGGCCCTCGTTCCAGAGCACGCCGCCGGTCTCCCGGCCGGGCTCGCCCACCCGGATCACCACCTCGGCGAGGTCGGGCGCGGCGTCCGCGCCGACCAGCGCCACGGTGGGCAGGGTCTTCAGCCACGTGGGCCGCGGGGTCGGCAGGCTGGCGAGCCAGAGCGCGGCGTCGGCCTCGCCGGCCCGCGCCTGCCGGTCGGCGTCGAAGCGCCAGGGATCCTGCTCCGGCACGCGCCGGCCGAAGCCGACGCGGGTGGCCTGCCCCGTGGTCCAGGCCGCGACCTGGAGGGCGGCGCGGTCCTGGGTGCCGTCGCTGACCGAGAGCGCGAAGCAGCGGGTGGACTCGTTGAGGTCCATCGCCAGCCCCTGCAGCATCTCGATGCCGAGCGTGCCGAGCTCGCCCGGATCGTACAGCACGGCGCCGTAGAGCGCGGAGGCCATCGCCCGGGCGGTCTCCGCCATCCCGGCGTCGGAGGTCATGTGGCCGCGGGCATGCGCCCGCAGATGCGCGATCTGGACCGCGAGATCCTGGTTGCTCCGGAGATGGTGGATGCTGCGCTCCGCGCCCGCGGCGCGCCCGCGGACCGGCTTCGTCCCGCGCAGCCGCTCGACGAGCGGGCTCTTGAGGGGAGCCTCGCCCACCACGAGCACCGCGTCGGCGCGGCCCGCCACCTCGGCGGGCGGCGCCTGCATCGCGCCGACCCGGGCCAGCGCGCCGAGATCGGCGTAGGTCGCGTCCCCGCCCGCGGTGTCGACCGATGCGCCGATGCGTCCGGCGAGATCGTAGGCGGCGCGGATCGCCGCCACCTCGGCGTTGAGGCCGGCGAAGACCGGCGCGTGCGCGGACGACAGGAGCCGTGCCGCCGCCATCACGGCGGCGTCGGCGTCGGTCGCCCCACCCTTGACCCAGGCTGCCATCCACCCTCGCGTGTTTTATCGTTGGGCCGCGCGCATCGCAGGCTGTCGCTGCGCGGGGGCGGTCGCCTAAGACCGATGCCGCCGGGCCGCGCGGTCGGGCCCGGCGTGCCGGAATGGCCTGCCCGCCGGACGGGCCGCGCCCCTGGTCAGACCACGGCGCAACCTCTGGCGGACGGCATCCGGGCCGCCTCGCGGTCAGGTTTGCATCGCGCGGCCCCGGCAGGCAAGGCCCCAGCGCGCCGAATCGCATCGCGAGGCCCGCCGGTTGCCCGGCGGGCGCCCGCATGGGAGAAGCCGGCGCCCGCCGATCGGGGCCTGTCTTCGGAACCCGTCCACGGAACCCGTCCACGGAACCGCCGGGCGGCGCGGGCGCTCTAGCCAGACCACGCGACGAGCCGAGGAGAGACCGGGTGCCCGAACTGCCGAGCCGGAGCGAGCCCGCGGCGGGACCGGCGACCGCCGTCACGGTCGAGGCCCCGGCCCGGCTGCATTTCGGCTTCCTCGACCTGCACGGGGGCCTCGGGCGCCGCTTCGGCAGCATCGGGCTCGCCATCGACGCGCCCGCCCTCAGGCTCACCGCCGAGCCCGCGCCCGAGCCATGCGCCGAGGGGCCGGAGGCGGAGCGGGTTCTCGGCTACATCCGGGCGGCCGCCGCCCATCTCGGGGTGGGCGCGGGCGTGCGGATCCGGGTCGCGGAGGCGATTCCCGCCCATGCGGGCTTCGGCTCGGGCACGCAGCTCGCGCTCGCGGTCGCCGCGGGCCTGGCCCGGCTGCACGGCCGGCCTTTCGCGCCGGAAGACTTTTCCAACGCCCTCGACCGCGGCAACCGCTCGGGCGTGGGCCTGTGCGCCTTCACGGAGGGCGGGCTGATCGTCGATGGCGGCCGCGACGCGACCGGCGCCCCGCCCCCGGTCGTCGCCCGCCTGCCCTACCCCGAGGCGTGGCGGGTGGTGCTGATCCTCGACGCGGGGATGACCGGCGTGCACGGCGCCCGCGAGGTCGAGGCGTTTCGCGATCTCCCGCGCTTCCCCGAAGCCCAGGCCGCCGAGATCTGCCGGATCGTGCTGATGCAGGTGCTGCCGGCCGCCGTCACCGCCGAGCCCGAGGCCTTCGGCGCGGGCATCACGACGATCCAGCGGCTCGTCGGCGACCATTTCGCCCCCCACCAGGGCGGCCGCTTCGCCAGCCCCGCGGTGGCGCGGGCGCTGGCCCGGGTGGCCGAGGCCGGGGTGGCCGGCTACGGGCAATCCTCCTGGGGTCCGACCGGCTTCGCGCTGGTGCCGAGCGAGGGGCAGGCGCGGGCGCTGGTGGCCGACCTGGAGGCGGCGCTGCCGGGCGCGGGGCTGCGCTACGTCGTGGCCCGGGGACGGAATACGGGCGCGACGGTGACGGGCGGGGAGGGCCCCGCTCCTCTCCGGGCTTGACCCGGCCCCCGCCTTCGGTCTTCGCAAGGCAGGCGCACGCGCCCACCAAGAACGAGGAGACGACCATGGCCCGCTCGATCCTGCACATGCTCACGCCGCTCAAGCACATGAGCCCCTTCGACGTGAACATGGCGATCGATGCGGGCTTCGAGACCATCGTCACCTACACGGACGTGACGCTGCCGGACGTCGTCTCGCTGACCCAGGACTCGATCTTCTCCCGCGCCCCCGAGGACGGCGTGCGCACGGGCTTGTTCATCGGCGGCAAGAACGCCGAGGACGCCCTCGACATGGTGGACCGGGCGAAGAAAGCCTTCGTGCCCCCCTTCGCCAACCACATCTTCGCCGACCCCGCCGGCTCCTTCACCACGGGCGCCGCGATGGTGGCGCAGGTGGCGCGCGCGCTCCGCCAGCGGCACGGCACCGATCTCAAGGGCAAGCGCATCGTGATCTTCGGCGGCGCCGGCGTCGTCGCCTACGTAGCGGCGGTGATCGGGGCGCTCGAAGGGGCCAAGACCGTGCTCGTCGGCCACGACGGCGAGGAGCGCGTCTCGAAGATCGCCTTCACCATGAAGTGGCGCTTCGGCATCGAGGTCGGCGCCGTCGACGGCACCGCGCCGGAGGACCGGCGCCGGGCGATTGCCGATGCCGACGTGATCCTCTCGGCCGGGCCCGCCGGCATCCCGATCCTCTCGGCGGAGGATCTCGAATCCGCGCCCAAGCTCCTCGTCGCCTCCGACGTCAACGCGGTGCCGCCGGCCGGCATCGCGGGCATCGACGTGAACGCGGTCGATGTGCCCCTGCCGACGGGCAAGGGGATCGGCATCGGCGCGCTCGCGGTCGGCAACGTGAAGTACCAGACCCAGTGCCGCCTGTTCCGCCGCATGCTCCAGGCCGACCAACCGCTCTGCCTGGATTTCCGCGACGCCTACGAACTCGCCGTCGAGGTGACGGGCTGAGCGGGGACGACCGAGCGACGATCTCCCTCCCCCCTCCGCGGGGGGAGGGAGGATCACGCCCGTGACCGACGCCATCCTGATCGCCGCCCAGTCCGGACGGGCGCTGGCCGAGGCTGCCCGGCGTGCGGGCCTGCGCCCGCTCGTGGCCGACCTGTTCGGGGACGCCGATACCCTCGCGCTGGCCGAGGCCTACCGCCCCCTGCCCGGCCGCTTCGGCGCGGGACGGCTCGGCGGGACGGTGCTCCTCGACGCCCTCGACGATCTCGCGGCGGCGGCCGGTACCCGGCCCATCGGCGCCGTGCTCGGCAGCGGCTTCGAGGACGCGCCCGACCTGATGGCGGCGATCCACGCGCGCCACGGCCTGCTCGGCGCCGCGCCCGACGCGGTCGCCGCCCTGAAGGATCCGTTCCGCCTCGCCGCGCTCTGCGCGGAGCTCGCCGTCCCGCACCCGGCGGTCGCGGTGGAGCCGCGGCCCGACCCGGCGAACTGGCTGGTCAAGCGCGTCGGCGGCTCGGGCGGCAGCCATATCCGCCGGGCGGGGCGGGGCCGGGCCCCGCCGGGCGCCTATTTCCAGGCCCGGGTGCCGGGCCGGCCGCACGCCCTGAACGTCCTCGGCGACGGGCGCGGGATCCGCGTGCTGGCGCTGACCGAGCAGTGGTGCGCCCCCTCCCCGCTCCGCCCGTTCCGCTACGGCGGCGCGCTCGCCCGCGGCGCGGCCGAGCCCTCGTCCGTCCCCCCGGACATCGCCGCGGAGATCGCGGGCGCCGTCGCCCGGCTCGTCGCCCGCACGGGCCTGCGCGGGCTGGCCAGCGCCGACTGCCTCGTCGCCGCGGAGGGCTGGTGGCTCACCGAGATCAACCCGCGCCCCGGCGCCACCCTCGACGTGCTCGACCGGCGCGCGACCCCGCTCATCCTCGCCCATCTCGCGGCGAGCCGCGGAGGCATGCCGCCGCCCGATTCGCAACCGGCAGATGCGGCAGCCGCCGAGATCTGTTACGCGGACCGGGACCTCGCGCCCGTGCCGGCCCACGCCTGGCCGGACCACGTGCGCGACCGCCCCCGCGCCGGCACCACGGTGCGGCGGGACGCGCCGCTCTGCACCGTGCTCGCCACGGGCGCGGACGCGGCGGAGACCAGAGAAACGCTGCGGGCGCGGGCGACGGCGTTGCGGACCGCGCTCGCGCAGGAGGAAGCCCCCGGATGAGCACCCAGTACCCGAGCCTCAACGCGCTGAGCGCCCCCCTGGTCGAGCGCTTCGTCGCCGACGCGGGCCTGCTCCGGCTCGACGTCCGCCAGGAGCCCGGCGGCGCCCGCATGGTCGATGCCGGCGCCAGCGCCCGGGGCTCGATCGAGGCGGGCCGGCGCATCGCCGAGATCTGCCTGGGGGGCCTCGGCACCGTGAGCATCAGCCCGACCGGGCCGATCGCCGCCTGGCCGAACTCGGTGGTGGTGCACGCCGCCGACCCCGTGCTCGCCTGCCTCGGCAGCCAGTACGCGGGCTGGAGCCTCGCGGACGAGACGGGCGATTCCGGTTTCTTCGCCCTCGGCTCGGGGCCCGGCCGCGCGGTCGCGACCGTCGAGGAGCTCTACACCGAGCTCGGCTACAAGGATTCGGCCACGCACACCGCCCTGGTGCTGGAGGCCGCGGGCGGTCCCCCGGCGAGCGTCGTCGCCAAGGTGGCGGAGGCCACGGGCGTCGATCCTCAGAACCTCACCTTCATCTTCGCACCGACGCAGTCGCTCGCCGGCGCCACCCAGGTGGTGGCCCGCGTGCTGGAGGTGGCGCTCCACAAGGCCCACACGGTCGGTTTCGACCTGCACGCCATCGTGGACGGCATCGGCACCGCCCCGCTCTCGCCGCAGCACCCGGACTTCATCAAGGCGATGGGGCGCACCAACGACGCCATCATCTACGGCGGCCGGGTCCAGCTCTTCGTGGACGCGGACGACGCCGACGCCCGGCAGCTCGCCGAGCAGCTGCCGTCCACCACCTCGGCCGACCACGGCGCGCCGTTCGCCGACATCTTCTCCCGGGTGAACGGCGACTTCTACAAGATCGACGGCGCCCTGTTCTCGCCCGCCGAGGCCATCGTCACCTCGGTGCGCACCGGCGCCACCTTCCGGGGCGGGCGCCTGGAGCCGACGCTCGTCGAGGCCTCGTTCGCGTAAGCGCGCACGCGGTTCCCAGCCGTCGGGCCGGAACCGCACCGCGCCCCCTCTCCCGTGCGGGAGAGGGTTGGGGTGAGGGACGAGAACTCTACGGACAAGGCGCAACGCCGCCGCGGCCAGGGCCAGCCCCATCCGGACAGTTCTCATCCCTCACCCTGTCCCTCTCCCGCTCGGGAGAGGGGACCCGCGCCCCGTTCGGCAAGCGGACGCGGGTCGATGTCCCGAATTTCGGACCCTTCATGCGCATCGGGCTCGCGGCCGACAACGGCACCTGGCACAAGAACCGCCTGCTCGGCGCCTTGCGCGCGCTCGGCGTCGAGCCGGTGCTGTTCTCGCTCGCCGACGTGGCGGTGGTGACCGGCGCCGCCGAGCCGCTGCGCGTGCCGGGCTTTCCCGACGCCCTGCCGGACGGCGTCCTGCTGCGCACCATCGCGGGCGGCACCTTCGAGGCCACCACGATGCGGCTCGGCGTGCTGCACGCGCTGGTGGCCTCCGGCGTCACTGTCTGGAACCACCCGGTCGCGATCGAGCGCTCCGTCGACAAGGCGGCGACCTCGCTCCTCGTCGCGCGGGCCGGCCTGCCGACCCCCGAGACCTGGGTGTTCTCCCGCCGCGAGGCCGCCGCCGACCTCGTCGCCCGCGAGGCGCGGCCGGGCCGGCCCCTGGTGCTCAAGCCCCTGTTCGGCTCGCAGGGCGAGGGGCTGATGCTCGTCGAGCGCCCGGAGGACCTGCCCGACGAGGAGGCCGTGTCCCGGGTCTACTACCTGCAGCGCTACGTGCCGCGCGCCGACGGGCTCTGGCGCGACTACCGGGTCTTCGTCTGCGAGGGCCGGGCGGTGGCCGGGATGATCCGCGAGGGCGACGGCTGGATCACCAACGTGCACCGGGGCGGCCGGCCGCTCGCCTGGGCGATGCCCGCCCGCGCGGCCGAGCTCGCCGAGGCCGCGGCGGCGGCCGTCGGCGTCGACTACACCGGCATCGACCTCGTCGAGGACGGGGCCGGCGGCTACCTCGTGCTGGAGGTGAACTCGATGCCCGCCTGGTCCGGCCTGCAGCAGGTCTGCGAGGCCGACATCGCGACGGCGGTCTGCCGCGGCTTCCTCTCGGCGGTGCGGGGCGCGCACCGCCCGGCGCGGGTGGTCGCCTGATGGGGCTCGCCCCCGCCCTGGTCGCCGCGCTCTACCGGTCGGCCTGCCTCGCCGAACTCGACGCGCTGAAGCCCGGCAACGTCCACGCCTACGCTGCGGGCCACCGCATGGCGGTGGCCGACTTCGTCACGAGCGCCGAGGTCTCGGCCCCCCCGCTCGCCGCCGCGGGCGCCCGGGTCGGGGCCCGGGTGCTCGGCGCCGTCGCCGCCACCATGGAGGCGGTCGGCCAGAACACGAATCTCGGCATCCTGCTGCTCTGCGCCCCCCTCGCCCGCGCGGCCGAGCGGGCGACGAGCGTCGCCGCGGTGCTCGCCGACCTCGACGCGCGCGATTCGCAGGACGTCTTCGCGGCGATCCGCCGGGCCGGTCCCGGCGGCCTCGGGCAGGCCGGGCGCCACGACGTCGCCGAGGCGGCGCCCGCCTCCCTGCTCGACGCCATGGCGGAGGCAGCCCCCCGGGACGCGATCGCCCGCGCCTACGTCACGGATCTCGCCGACATCGACGCGGTCGGGCTGCCGGCGCTCGCCGCCGCGCGGGCGGCGGGGCTCGCGCCGACCTGGTGCACCACCGCCGTCCACCTCGCCTACCTCGCCGCGGTGGAGGACAGCCACGTCCGCCGCAAGCACGGGCCCGCGGTCGCCGCCGCGGTGCGGGCGGAGGCCGAGGCGCTCCGGGCCGGGCTCGATCTCGGCGCCGCGCCGGTCGCGGCGCTCCTCGCCTTCGACCGCGACCTGAAGGAGCGCGGCATCAATCCGGGCACCAGCGCCGACTTCACGGTCGCGACCCTGTTCGCCGACGCCCTGCGCACGGCGCGCGCAGGGGGGCACGCAGGGCTGCACGCAGGAGCGCGAGAGGGCATCCCGGCGGCCCGCGATAACGCGGATGGGACTTGACGGCGCGCCCCGTTTGTCCCTGGCAATCCGTGCCCGGCGGCCCCGGCCGGCCCGCGCAAAGATTTATCGATTTCAGCGCCTTGCGCAGGGTTGTGACAGGCAGGGCCCCGCTGTAGGGTCCGCGCCGCTATCCGGGCAAACCGGTGCGGCCCCACGAGGCGCCGCGCGTCGCAAACAAGGATGGCTCCCCGGCTGCGGCACTGCCCCAGGCCGCGGCCTTAAACTTGGATTTCCAGGGAGAGACCCCGAATGGCGAAGATCACCAAGGTTCAGGTCGGCGAGGCTCTCGTCGGCGACGGCAACGAGGTCGCCCACATCGACCTCATCATCGGACCGCGCGGCTCGCCGGCCGAGACCGCCTTCTGCAACGGCCTCGTGAACAACAAGCACGGCTTCACCAGCCTGCTCGCGGTCATCGCGCCGAACCTGCCGTGCAAGCCGAACACGCTGATGTTCAACAAGGTCACCATCAACGACGCCCGTCAGGCCGTCCAGATGTTCGGCCCCGCCCAGCACGGCGTCGCCAAGGCCGTGCAGGACTGCGTCGCCGAGGGCATCATCCCCGCCGACGAGGCCGACGACCTCTACATCCTGGTCGGCGTGTTCATCCACTGGGAGGCGGCCGACGACGCCAAGATCCAGCAGTACAACTACGAGGCCACCAAGCTCTCGATCCAGCGCGCCGTGAACGGCGAGCCGAAGGCTTCGACGGTGACCGAGCAGCGCAACTCGGCGTCGCACCCCTTCGCCGCGAACGCTTAGATCGGGGACAGTCCTGGGCAGAGCGCGCCTCCGCCCGCACCGCGGGGCCTGCTCCAGCGACTGGCATCCATCTTCCTCGGCCGCTAGGGCGAGGCCTCGAAACGGGACGGCGGGAGCCGTCCCGTTTTTCGTTTCCGCGGGCCCTCTCGGGCTGTCCCGCGCGGGTCAGGGCACCACGCGGCCGACCGCGGTCTGGGGTGCGCTGAGCGGGGCGAGCGGCAGGTCGCAGAAGCAGCGGGCGCCCAGCGGGCGCGGGCCCGGCAGCGGGCAGGAGAAGGGCTGCGGGCCGCTCAGGCCGCGCTGGACCGCGTCGCAATTGTATCCCACGGCCCGGCGCGGCGGTGGCGGCGCGTAGGGGCGCTCCTCGTAGTAGCCCCGCCGCGGCGGCCCGTCATAATATTGCGCCTGCGCGCTCCCGGCCGCCAGAAGTCCGGCGAGCACGCCCGCCGCCAGCCTCAATCCGCGGATCTGCCGCATGGCTCTCTCTTGCTCCTGCACCGGCGGGATCGCCGAGTCCGGGACCCGTCTTCGCGGCAATGCGGGCGAAAGTGCGGGCGCAGGTGCGCGCGGACGGGGGGGCCGACGCGGAACGGCCCGCCGCGGAGGACCGGGCGGGCCGTCGATGGCGGGCGCTCGCGCCCGAACCGGTCGGAAGGGCCGCGCGGGGCACGGCCTCCGGGCTCAGTAGCCCGACTTCTCGGCGGTGTTCTGGGCGGCGTGCTGCGCGTCCTGGGCAGTCTGCTGCGCGGCGCTGGCACCCTGCTCCATGGCCTTGCGGGCCTGATCGGCGCCCTCCTGCATGGCGCTCTTGGCGCGCTCGGCGCCCTGCTGCATCGCGCTCTGGGCGAGGCCGCTGAACTCCTTGGCCTGCGACTGGATCGCCGCGAACTGGCTGCGGACGAACTCGGCCTGGTGCTGCATCGCCTCCTGCAGGTCGCGCGAGCGCACGAGCTTCTGGGCGAGGTCGAAGGCGGCGTTCACGTTCTGCTCGGCGTACTCGAAGCCGCGGGCGGAGACGTCCTGCGCGTTGGTCCGGGCGAGCTCGGCCGAACCCTGCACGCTGTCGGCGGTGCGGCGGGCCGCGCCGATGAAGCTGTCGAAGGCCTTGCGCGCCTGCTCGACGCTCTTCTCGGCGAAGTCGCGCATCTCGGCGGGCACTTCGTAGGTCGGGTTGGTGTTCATGTCGTCTCCTCTCGTTCGCGCCCGCAGGACGCCCTGCAAGGACGCATTGTGCAGTGCACAAATAGCACGTGCGGCGCCGAATGCCAGCCCCCGACGCCACCTTGTCGGCGCCATTAAGGTTGACATGGCCTAAACGTGTGACGCGACATTGAAGTGTCCAGCGGGCGGCCCGCCCGCGGCGCTAAGAAAGACTGCCGACGTCAGGCTTTTGCCGTTAAACGGGTCCGGATGGCCGGGGGCGCAGGGTTGAACGACAGGGAAAGCAGCGGCTCCGGGTCGGCATCCGCGCCGGAGGACGGCGATTCGGGCACGATCCGGGACATGAACTGGGACGTGGGTTCGGACATGGGCTCGGACTTGGGTTCGGACGCGGCCCGGAACGGCGCGGCGGGCCCCGCCGACATCCGCCTCGTGCTCGCGGAGGATGGTGCGCGGGTGCTGCACGCGACGCCGGGCGCGGGCGCGCTGCTGCGCGCGCTCGCGCCGGCGGGCACGCTCCCGTCCGCCCTCGCCCGGCAGATCCGGTCCGGGAGCGGTGCGGGCGCTCGGATGCTGCGCCTGCGGCTCGACCCGCGCGGGATCGCCCCGCCGACCCTCTGCCGCACCCTGCCCGGACGGAGCCCGGACGGGCGCGCTCTGATCCTGCTCGCCGTGATCGGACCGCTTCCGGCCCTGCGCACCGCGCCCGCGCCGAGCGACCGCCCGGCTGAACCGCTGGCCGAACCCCCGGCCGCCCCCGAAGGTCCGGCCGACCCGCGCGACGCGGATCGCGACCCCGCACCCGTCGCGCGGGCCGCCCCCGACCCCGATGTGCCGGCCGACCCCGCATCGGCTGCGCCGCGCCCGGGCGACCGGATCCTCTGGCGCAGCGACGCCGCGGGCGCGCTCACGCAGCTCTCCGGCGGCGGCGCGCTCGCCGGCCTCGTCGGCGCGTCCTGGGACGCTCTCGCCGCGTCGGGCCGGCTCGGCGAGGCGGGGTCCTTCCTCGACGCGCTGGCGCGGCGCCGGACCTTCCGCGGGCTCGGGGTGGTGCTCGTGCTCGACGGCGTCTCGGTCGCCGCAGACCTGTCGGGCGCGCCCCTCGGCCGGGCGGGGCAGGCCTTCCAGGGCTACGGCGGCTTCGGCATCGTGCGCGCCGTCGAGGCGCGGGAGGTCGGCCGCCCCGCTGAGACCGGCGTCGATGCGGCCCTGACCGGGACCTGCGCGCTTCCGGAGGCCGGATCCTCCGAGGCCGGAGGCGCGGCGGAGGCTCCGGATCCGGCCGATGCCCGCCCCGAATCCGCGCTCGCCGGGGCGCCCGCATCCCCCGCAACCGCGCCGCCGCAGGCCGCTCCCCTCGCCCCGCCCTACCCGCTGGCGCCGCCCTTCGGGCGCGGCCTGGGCGCGGATCCGGTCACGATGGCCACGATGGCCGCGCCGCTCCTCGCCGCATGGCTCCAGCAGGACTGGTTCGGTCCGCCCGCCCGGCCGGCCGCGCGGGCGCCCGCCCCCGGACCCGAGGCTTTGCCCGACGCTTTCCCCGCGGCGGGCGTCCCGCCCGAGCCCGAAGGCGTGCTGGAGCAGGATGTCGCGCCCGAGCCGGAGTTCCCGTCCGAGCATGCGCCCGGGCCGGACCTCGTCTCGGAAGCGGACCCGGCCCCGGAAGCGGAAGCGGATTCCGTGCCGGAGCCGGATCTCGCGCCGGAGCCCGAGGCCCCCGCATCCGCCCTCACGGTCAGCGAGCACGACGCCTTCCGGGAGATCGCGCGGGCGCTCGGCGTGCGCTACGCGGGCGACGCGGCGGACGACGCGGCCGAGGCGGCGTCCGCCGACCCGGCCGGGCGGGGCGCGGTGGTGCCCTTCTCGTTCGCCGCGGCCCGGTCCGAGCCGGAGCCTTCGGCGCTGCTCGACGGGGTGCCGGGACCGCTCCTGCTCCACCGCGGGCCCGAGATCCTGGCGGCCAACCGGGCCTTCCTCGACCTCGCGGGCTATCCGGACCTCGCCGCGCTCCGGACGGCGGGCCTCGCGCGGCTGTTCCCCGATCCGCTGCCGGAGCCGGGCCGGACGCCGCCCCCGGAGGGCGCGGTGCGTATCCTGGAGACCCGCGGCGGCACCCGGCGGACGGTCGCGCTCGCGCGGGGCGCGATGCCGTGGTCCGGCGGTCCCGCGGACAGCCTCCTGCTCCGCCCGCTCGCGGATGACGCCGAGGGAGCGCCCGGGGGAGCGCCCGGGGGAGCGCCCGGGGGAGCGCCCGAGGCGGCGCCCGTGCCGGCATCCGCGATGGTGTCCGGAACGGCGGTCCGCCCGCCTGCCCCGGTGCCCGACCGGGACGTCGAGCCCGACGCGGACGCGCTGCGCGCCGTGCTCGACGCGGTGGCGGAGGGCGTCGTCGTGGCCGACGCGGCGAGCCGGGTCCTGGCGCTCAACCGGGCCGCCGCGGACCTCCTCGACCGCGACCCGCGCGCGGCGCTGGGCGCGGCGCTGGACGACCTCGTCCCGCCTGATCTGGCAGGTGCCCTCGCAGGTGCCCTCGCCAGCGCCCTGGCGGAGCCGGACGGGCGCTCCGTCGCGATCGCGGAGCGCGGCCTCGCCGTGCGGGCCGCGGTCCTGGGCGGCGGGCGGCGGGCGCTGCTGCTGCGGCCCGCGCCGGAGGCGCCGCGGTCCGAGGGGCCGGGCTTCGTGGCGCGTTTCCTCACCCAGCTCGACCGCGAGATCCGTGCCCCGCTCACCGGCATCCTGGGCTTTGCCGACGTGATGCTGAAGGAGCCCTACGGGCCGCTGGGCCATGCCCGCTACCGCTCCTACCTCAACGACGTGCGCTCCTCGGGCGAGCAGGTGCTGGGGCTGGTCGCCGACCTCGTCGATCTCGCCACCGTCGAGACCGGAGGGCTGCCCCTGAGCCGGCGCCCGCTCCCGCTCAACGACCTCGTCGCGGCCTGCGTCGCCGAGATGCAGGCCGAGGCCGCCCGCGGCCGCATCGTGCTGCGCACGAGCTTCGCCGAGGATCTGGCGCCGCTGGAGGCCGACGAGCCGTCGCTGGCACGTGCCGCGCGCCTCGTCATCGGCAACGCGATCCGGCTCACCGGCGCGGGCGGGCAGGTCATCGTCTCGACGAACCCGGCCGAGCGCGGTGCCGTGGCGCTGCGCGTGCGCGACACCGGGACGGGGATGAGCCCGGAGGAGATCGCCTTCGCGCTGGAGCCGTTCCGCGGCGGCCGTCCCGAGTCCGGCGGCCCCGACGGGGCCCCTGCGGCCGGCGGCGGGGCCGGGGGCGGTCTCGGCCTGCCGCTGAGCAAGGCGCTGGTCGAGGCCAACGACGGCCGCCTCTCCATCTCCAGCCGCAAGGACGAGGGCACCCTGGTCGAGATCCTCCTGCCGGGCCGCGCGGCCCGGCGGGCCTGAGGGGCGGCCGCCCGGGCCGCCCGGTCCCGGCTCAGCCCCGGATGTCGGCCTGCCGCGCTGCGACCACGGCGAAGAGGTCGGCGAGGGCGGCCAGGCTCGCCGCCTGGACCTGTCCGGCCGGGACGACCGACCCGTCCGGCGCGGGCAGGTCGCGGGTGGCGGTCGCCGAGGCGACCACGGTCGGGCGGAAGCCCAGGCTGAAGGCGCTGCGCGCGGTGGAGTTGATGCACATGTGCGTCATGAAGCCTGCCAGCACCACGTCCTTCACGCCCGCCGCCTCCAGCCGCGCCTGAAGGTCGGTGCCGACGAAGGCGCTCGGGTAGGCCTTCGTGATCACCGGCTCGCCGGCCCGCGGGGCGACCTCGTCGCTGATCCGGCCGATCGGCGCCCCGACGTCGTAGGGCGAGCCCGGCCCGGCATCGTGCTGGATGTGGAGGACGGGGATGCCGGCCTCGCGCGCCCGCGCCAGCAGGGCGGCGGCCTCGCGGAGCGCGGGCTCGACGCCGTCGAGCCGCATCACGCCCTCGCGGTAGGTGTTCTGCAGGTCGACCATCACGAGGGCGGAGCCCCCGAGCGGTGCGGGCTCCGGGTCGAGGCCGGAGAGGCCCCGCAGGGTGACGAGATCCGACATGCCGCTTCTCCCTTCGCGACCGATGCGTTCGCTCGGGCACCGGTGTCGGGGCGGGACCCTATCACCGGCCGCCCGGACGACATCCTGACCATAGGTGCAACGGGGCGCCAGGGCTTCGTTCCGGCGCGCGCATGCGCCCCGTCCGCTTCCGGCACGGGGGCGGACTCGGCAGGCGCGAATTTGGCAGGCGCGAGTTTAGCAGGGGCGGACTTGGCGCTCTGGAGGAACGAGGCGCCGTACAGGGCGAGGGCGGCGATGAGGACGAGCGAGAGCGTCAGGCGCATGGAAGCCTTTTCGAGCCGGGCTTCGGGTGGCACGCGCGGGCCCCATCGTCCCGCTGGACCGGCCTCAGCCGCGGCGGACGACGCTCCGGCCGGCCGCGCGCGACGACTGGGACCGGGCGGGTCCGCTCACGCCGACGGCTTCGGACCGGGCTTCGGACGGCGCGGCGCGCTCCTGCGGTGGTCGTCGGCCTTGCGCGGGTCCGGCTTGTTGGCGAGGAGCCGCTTCACGCGCTCGTTGAAGTCGTCCGTCGAGACGGATGTCGCCCGGCCTGTACTGGGTGTGCGTGCCATGTCCGGCCTCCATCGGCGCCCAAGGCACAGGATTGCGCGGAGGGAACGATTGTAGGTGGTCGCATGGACTCGGCTTTACGAGGCCGGGTCCGTAATAAAACCGTCTGAAACATGCGTTTCATCAGGATGCGAGGGTGATCTCACCTTCGCGCATCACGCGCTCGCCGGCCGCGGACTTGACGCGGTACGAGACCTCGCCCGTGCGATCCTCCGGCATCAGGCGCACCACGACGAAGAGGGCGCCCGGGACGCTCGCGGGCTCCGCGTAGCCGATCCGGGACTGCCTGACGTGCTGACCGACCTTGAACTTATGGGACATCGGACCTCCTCGAGGATCTCGGTTGAAGAGGCGCCAGGCCCCTTCAGCGGCGGGCCTTGGCCTTCCGGGCGGCGAAGCGCGCGTCGCGGGCGGCCTTCTGGGCGGCGGCGAGCTGCGCCTGCTGCTCGGCGCGCTCGGCGGCCAGGCGTGCGACTTCGGCGGCCTGGCGCTCCAGCGCGGCGGCTTCCTCGGCCGCGCGGCGGGCCTCGGCTGCCTGGCGCGCCGCCTCCCGCTCCGCCATCCGGACCTCGCGGGCCTGAACGACCGACCGGCGGGCCGCCTGCCGCGCGAGGACGGCCGGGTCGTCGGCCCCGGGCCGGGCCCGGAGACGGGCGATGGTCGCCTCACGCGCCTTGGCGGCTGCGGCGAGACGATCGACGAGCTGGTTCTCTTTGAATTGACCCATGTGGACTCCCTGGACGGGCCGCACCCGCGGCGGATGGGAAAGCCGGGGAGGCCGCTCCGGTCGAAGCGGCCTCCCCGGCGTCGGTCCCGCCGAGACGAGGCTCGGGCGGAACGCGGGCCTGCCTCAGGCGGCCTTCAGGTTTCCGGCCGACTGCTTGCCGGTGCGGCGGTCTGTCTCCATCTCGAAGGAGATCCGCTGGCCCTCGCTGAGGGTCTGCATGCCCGACCGCTCGACGGCCGAGATGTGCACGAAGACGTCCTTGCTGCCGTCCTCGGGCTGGATGAAGCCGAAGCCCTTGGTGCCGTTGAACCACTTCACGGTGCCGATGTTCATGGGAATGCCTCTGGTCTGGATGTTGGTCTGGGTGTCTGGTCGGATCGTCGATGCGCTCCGGCGACCGTAGGGTCAGCCGATGGCGGCCAGCACGATCCTGCGCAGTTCTTCGCGGGTCAGGCCGCAGGATTGGGGGCTCCACGGCGCGGGGCCGAAGACGGGCCGCACGGCAGCCTGCGGACGGAGCTGTGCCGTCGCGGGCTTCGGATCAGGAATGGGATGCATGCATGTCCATGGGCCGTGTCGGCTCTGGGCGCGGCACGGCGGGCGTATTTCGGAGCGTTGCACGACGCGGCGTGCAGCGGGCGCGCTGCGGTTCGTGCAGCGATCAAACGTCGATGAAAGCGGAAAACCGGACTCGGCGCTCGATCAAGAGCAAGAGAGCGGGCCGACAGGATCTGGTCCGATGCATCGATACGTACAGATCTGCGGCCGAATTATCAAGCGAAATTTCAGAAACACGCCGCCTTTTATTTGTTTTTCGCCATTGGAGCCGGCCGAATTTCAGCGGTTTCCGCGTTGGAAATCAGGCGCGTGGGCCCATCCATCGGTTCGGATCCGACAGCCCTCGTCCTCCCGCATTGTCCGCAGCGGGGTCGTGTGGGGGCTGCCGGTCAGGCCGCGCCCGTCTCGGCCAGGATCCAGGCGAGCGTGCCGGGATCGGCCGCCTCCACGGGCAGGTGCAGGATGATCGGCGTCTCGTAGGGGTGGCGCGCCTTGAGCGCCGCCGCGAGTTCCGGCCCCAACCCCTCCCGGCTCTTCACCAGGGCGACGACCTCCGCGCCCCGCTCGACCGCGCCCTTCCAGGCGTAGACCGAGCGCATCCCCGGCAGGACGTTGACGCAGGCGGCGAGCCTGTCGCGCACGAGGCTCTCGCCGATGTCGAGCGCCGTCTCGGCATCGGCGAACGTGGTATAGACGAGGAGCGCGCGCTCCATGCTATGGCTCTCCGCAGAGGATGGAGCCGGGATTGAGGCGAGCCGGCGCGCCGGCGTCAACCCGGGGATGAGGGTGGATCCGACGCGCATGCGCTTCCAGAAGATCGCCTTCATCGCGAGCCCGACCCCGGATGCGCGCGAGGCCGCCGACACCCTGATGCGGCGCTACGACAACGTGCCCCCCGAGGAGGCCGACGTGGTGGTGGCGCTCGGCGGCGACGGCCTGATGCTGCAGGCGCTGCACCGGTTCATGGACGGCGCCAAGCCGATCTACGGGATGAACCGCGGCACGGTCGGCTTCCTGATGAACGAGTACCGGCGCGACGACCTCTTGGAGCGCCTGGAGGCGGCCCACCGCAGCGTGATCCATCCCCTGCTGATGGAGGCGCACGACACCGAGGGGCGCAGCCACACCGCGCGGGCGATCAACGAGGTCTACCTGCTGCGCCAGACCCACCAGACCGCCAAGCTGAAGATCGCGATCGACGGCCATGTCCGGCTGGAGGAACTGATCGCCGACGGCGTGCTCTGCGCCACCGCCGCGGGCTCGACCGCCTACAATTTCTCCGTCGGCGGCCCGATCCTGCCACTCAACGCCAAGCTGCTCGCGCTGACCCCGATCTCGGCCTTCCGCCCCCGGCGCTGGCGCGGCGCGCTCCTGCCCGACTACGCCCGCATCCGGGTCGACGTGCTCGACGCCGCCCACCGTCCCGTGGCGGCGGTGGCCGACCACACCGAGTTCCGCCGGGTCTGCACCGTCGAGACCTGGCTCGACCGGGGAACCGAGCTCGTCCTGCTGCACGATCCCGGCCACAGCCTCGACGAGCGCATCCTGCGCGAGCAGTTCGGCTGACATCGTCGCGATCGGGTCTCGTTAACCCTCGATCTTTGCGGAGTGTTGAGCCGCCCGTGGCCAGTCTCGGCGACCAGACGCCGAAGGCCGCGCCCATGAACATGCACATGAACATGCATCCGACCTTCCTCGACCCCCAGCCGACCGCGTCCGCGCCTGCCGGCCTGCGGGCGGTCGCCGACGGGCTCGGCTACGCCTCGGACTGGAACTGGGCCTGGGAGAACTACAAGCCGATGGTGCTGGCGCTGGCGAAGGCCCACGGCCTGCGCCGCCACCTCGAGATCGGCGGCGGGCGCGACCCGCTCTTCACGCCGGACGAACTCGGGGCTCACGGTCTCGCGGTCACGCTCAACGACATCTCCGAGCACGAATTGATGCTGGCGCCCCCGGCCTTCGCCAAGCTCTGCTGCGACATCGCCGCCCCCGACACGGTGGCGACGGTGGGGCGCGAGCGCTTCGACTTCGCCTATTGCCGCATGGTGATGGAGCACGTGCCGGACGTGGCCCGGATGTGGCGCAACGTCCACGACATCCTGACTCCGGGCGGCGTCGCGCTGAGCTTCTTCCCGACCCTGTTCGCGCCGCCCTTCGTGCTCAACGAGCTGATGCCCGAGCGCCTCTCCCGCGCGATCGTCCACACCCTCTTCCCGGACCGGCACGACGACGGCGACAACCCGAAATTCCTGGCCCATTACAACCTCTGCCGCGGCTCCGAGGCACCGCTGGTGCCGCTGCTCCGCGAGATCGGGTTCCGCGAGGTGATCGTGCTGCCGTTCTACGGCTACAGCTACTTCTGGAAGATCCCGGTGGTGAAACAGGTCGACGCCGCCTTCACCCGCCTCGCCCGCGCCCGCGACTGGCGCACCTTCACGAGCTTCGCCTACGTGGTGGCGCGCAAGTAGGAGGCTGGCCCCGTGCAGATCGTGCTGGTGGCCGACCACGCCTACATCAACGGCGGTCAGGCCAAGGTCGTGGTGGAGAGCGCGCTGGGGCTGGCCGCCCGCGGGCACGCCGTGACCGTCTTCGCCGCGGTGGGGCCGGCCGACCCCAGGCTCGCGGAAGCCGGCGTGGCGGTGGTGCTCACCGACCAGGCCGACGTGATGAGCACGCACTCGCTCACCCGGTTCGGCGCGCAATGGCTCTGGAACCGCACGGCGGCCGAGCGCCTGCGGGCGTTGCTCTCCGGGCTCGACCCGCGCGCGAGCGTCGTCCACGTCCACGGCTGGGCCAAGGCGCTCTCGCCCTCCGTCGGGCCGGTGCTGCTGGGCTGCGGCCTGCCGGTGGTGTTCACCCTGCACGAGTACTACCTCGCCTGCCCGAACGGCGGCTTCTACGACTATCCCGTCTCGGCCCCCTGCCATCGGACGCCCGGCGCCCCGGCCTGCCTCGCGCACAATTGCGACTCGCGCAGCTACGCCCGCAAGCTGATGCGGGTCGGTCGGCACTGGCTGATGCAGGGCACGGGGCTCACCCGGAGCGCCGACGCCATCATCACGATCAGCCACCTGCAGCGGGCCGCGATGGCGCCCTACCTGCCCGCCGACACCCGCTTCGCCGAAGTCGGCAACCCGGTCGACGTGCCCCCGCTCGGACGCCGGTCGGGCGCGCCCGGCGGCTTCGTCTTCGTCGGTCGGATCTCGCCCGAGAAGGGCCCGCTCCTGTTCGCCGAGGCGGCGCGGCGCGCTGGCGTCGCCGCGACCTTCGTGGGCGACGGGCCGCAGGCCGACGAGATCCGGGCGCTCTACCCGGAGGCCCGCATCCTCGGCTGGCGGGCGCCCGCCGAGGTGCACGCCCTGATGCGCGAGGCCCGTGCCCTGGTCTTTCCCTCCGTCTGGTACGAGGGCCAGCCGCTCACCGTGCTGGAGGCGCAGGCGCTGGGCCTGCCCGTCATCGTCAGCGACGTCTGCGCCGGCCGCGAGGCGGTGGCGGACGGGGTGACCGGGCTGTGGTTCCGCTCGGGCGATGCCGACGCGCTCGCCAGAGCCATGCGGCGCCTCGCCGACGACGCCCTGGCGCGGGCGATGTCGGAGGCGGCCTACGACCGCTTCTGGGCCGACCCACTGACCCTCGACCGCCATCTCGACGGGCTGGATCGGGTCTACGCGGAGGTGCTGCGCCGGCCGGTTCCCGCACGGCAGCCGAGCGCGGCGCGGGTCCCCTCTCCCATAGGGAGAGGGACAGGGTGAGGGGTATGAGGCTGCCAGAGGAGGTGCGGTGCTGAACGCGCGTCGATGGCGTGCTCAGGTCTGCAAAGTTATACCCCTCACCCCAACCCTCTCCCTACAGGAGAGGGGGCACGTCGCGGTCCGCGTGCAATCCGGGGAAGATTGACCCGGCCTATGCAATCGCCCTGCCCTTTGGGGGGAGGGAGATTACGCCGCCCTCAATCCTTCTGCGGGTCGTGGCCCCAGTTCATCAGCGACATGCGCCAGGCCGAATCCGGGTCGTTGCGGGCCTTGCCGCCCTGCTTGAGGTGCCGGTGGACGTAGCCCACCACCTTGCGCATCGCCGCGTAGTCGTCGTCCGAGAGGTCGGCCTTCTTCTTGTCCTTGATCTCCAGGATGCGCCGGCCCATCGCGTGGCCGGTCGACTCGTCCCCGTCCGACTTCTGGCCGACCTCCCGGCTGTCCTCGCTGTCGAGGTGTTTTCTCAGTGCGGCCGGCGTCATGTTCACCGCCTCGTTGAACGCGGTCCAGGTCTCGGCGTGGTCTGTCTCGGCGTGGTCGGTCTCGGCCATCGGGCGGCTCCGTGGTGGTCCTTCGTGTCGCGCCACCAACGCGCTACGCCCCGGCCCCGCCGCGCCCGTCCGTGCGGTGCGGCGACGCAGGGCGGGGATGGGCGGGGATGGGCGGGGCCGCCGCGATCCTTTACGGCGGCGGCGGTGGCCGGTATCACCCCGGACCGGTCCCGTGCGGGGACCGCCGCCAGAACAAGCGAAACACAAGATGCGCGCCGAGATCGAGCAAGCCTCGGATGCCGCCAAGCAGTCTATAGGGCTGCTGAGGAGGCATCTTTGACTGGGACACCGTCGATAAACGCCTCGCGGAGCTGAACGCCGCTTCCGAGGACCCCGACCTCTGGAACGATCCGGAGGCCGCCCAGAAGGTCATGCGCGAGCGCCAGCAGCTCGACGAGGCCGTCTCGGCGATCCGGAAGCTGGAGCGCGACCTTGAGGACGGCGCCACGCTGATCGAGCTCGGCGAGATGGAGGGTGATCAATCCTCGATCAATGAGGGCGAGGCCGCCATCCGGGCCGTCGAGAAGGAGGCCGCGAGCCGGCAGGTCGAGACCCTGCTCTCGGGCGAGGCCGACGGCTTCGACACCTACCTCGAGGTCCATGCGGGTGCGGGCGGCACCGAGAGCCAGGACTGGGCCAACATGCTCCAGCGCATGTACGCCCGCTGGGCCGAGCGCCGGAAGTTCAAGGTTGATGTGGTCGAGATGACCGACGGCGACGAGGCCGGGATCAAGGGCGCCACGCTCCTGATCAAGGGCCACAACGCCTATGGCTGGCTCAAGACCGAGTCCGGCGTGCACCGGCTGGTGCGCATCTCTCCGTACGATTCCAACGCGCGCCGCCACACCAGCTTCGCGTCCGTCTGGGTCTATCCCGTGATCGACGACCGGATCGAGATCGAGATCAAGGAATCGGACTGCCGCATCGACACCTACCGCTCGTCGGGCGCGGGCGGGCAGCACGTCAACACCACCGACTCGGCCGTGCGCATCACGCACAACCCGACCGGCATCGTGGTGGCCTGCCAGCAGGAGCGCTCGCAGCACAAGAACCGGGCGACCGCCTGGAACATGCTGCGCGCGCGCCTCTACGAGGCCGAGCTGAAGAAGCGCGAGGAGAAGGCCAACGCCGAGGCCGCCGCCAAGACGGATATCGGCTGGGGCCACCAGATCCGGAGCTACGTGCTGCAGCCCTACCAGCTGGTGAAGGACCTGCGCACCGGCACGCAGTCGACCGACCCGGACGAGGTGCTCGACGGCGACCTCGACCCGTTCATGGAAGCCTCGCTCGCCCAGCGCGTCTACGGCGGCGCCGAGGCGGTCGAGGACATCGACTGACGGACGAGCCCGGCCCCTAGGATGGGGGCCGGATCCGCCGGCCGGAACCCAAGGCGGTGCGTCGAGAGAGGGCCGGAACCGCGACGCGCCCCCTCTCCCGTGCGGGAGAGGGTTGGGGTGAGGGATGAGAACTCACCGGATCAGGCTCACCATCGCCGCGGAACCGTGGCGCCCTCTCCTGACGGCTCCGGTCCCCTTACCCTGTCCCTCTCCCGCACGGGAGAGGGGACCCGCGCCTCCTCCGGTGAGAGTTCGCTCTACGGCATCGGAACGGCGGCGCGCCCTGGGGGATCAGACAATTCTTCCTCTTCCCGAACGCGCGAGGGCCGCGCCGGATGATCCGGCGCGGCCCTCGTAACAGCGCGGTCTGCTTCCGTCTTACGCCGCGAGCGAGCGCAGCACGTAAGGCAGGATGCCGCCGTTGCGGAAGTATTCCAGCTCGTCGAGCGTATCGATCCGGCAGGTCAGCGGGACTTGCCTGACCGAGCCGTCGGCGGAGGTGATCTCCGCGGTCAGCGTCTGGCGCGGCTTCAGCTCGCCGGAGAGACCCTTGATCGTGACGGTCTCGTCGCCCTTCAGGCCGAGCGACTGCCAGCTCGTGTCGCCCTGGAAGACCAGCGGCACCACGCCCATGCCGACGAGGTTCGAGCGGTGGATGCGCTCGAAGCTCTCGGCCACCACGGCGCGGACGCCGAGCAGCTTCGTGCCCTTGGCCGCCCAGTCGCGCGACGAGCCGGTGCCGTACTCCTTGCCGGCGAAGATCACCAGCGGGGTACCGGCCTCGGCATATTTCTGCGCCGCGTCGTAGATGAACATCTTCTCGCCGGTCGGCTGGAAGTGTGTCCACCCGCCCTCGACCACGTTGCCGGCGGCGTCCTTCACCATCTGGTTCTTGATGCGGATGTTGGCGAACGTGCCCCGCATCATCACCTCGTGGTTGCCGCGCCGCGTGCCGTACTGGTTGAAGTCCTGCACCCGCACCTGGTGCGCCTGCAGGTACTCGCCGGCCGGCGAGGCCGCCCGGATGTTGCCCGCGGGCGAGATGTGGTCGGTGGTGATCGAGTCGAGGAAGAGGCCGAGGATCCGGGCACCCTCGATGTCGGTGACGGGCTTCGGCTCCTTCTCCATGCCCACGAAGTAGGGCGGGTTCTGCACGTAGGTCGAGCCGCCGTTCCAGGCGAAGGTCTCGGCCTCGGTGACCTCGACGCCCTTCCAGTTCTGGTCGCCGCCGAACACGTCGGCGTAGCGGCTCTTGAACAGCTCCGAGGTGATGTTCTGCTCGATGAACTCCGCGACTTCCGCCGAGGACGGCCAGATGTCCTTCAGGTAGACGGGCTGGCCGTCCGAGCCCTTGCCGAGCGGCTCCTTGGTGAGGTCCACCTGGAGCGAGCCGGCGAGGGCGTAGGCGACGACCAGCGGCGGCGAGGCGAGGTAGTTCGCCCGCACGTCCGGGTTCACGCGACCCTCGAAGTTGCGGTTGCCCGAGAGCACGGCCGCCGCGACCACGTCGTTGTCGTTGATCGCCTTCGAGATCGGGGCCGGGAGCGGGCCCGAATTGCCGATGCAGGTGGTGCAGCCGAAGCCCACCAGATTGAAGCCGAGCTGGTCGAGCGGCTTCTGCAGGCCGGCCTTCTCCAGGTACTCGGCGACGACCTGGGATCCGGGCGCCAGCGAGGTCTTCACCCAGGGCTTCGAGGTCAGGCCCTTGGCGACCGCGTTGCGGGCGAGAAGCCCGGCGCCGATCATCACGCTCGGGTTCGAGGTGTTGGTGCAGCTCGTGATCGCGGCGATCACCACGTCGCCGTGGCCGATGTCGTAGTTCGTGCCCTCGACGGCGTAGCGGCTGGCGATGTCGGCGGCGCGCTTGAACTCGCTCTCCATCGAGGCGGCGAAGCCCGTCTTGGCCTCAGTGAGCAGCACCCGGTCCTGCGGGCGCTTCGGGCCGGCGAGCGAGGGCTGCACGTCGCCCATGTCGAGCGCGAGCGTGTCGGTGAAGACCGGGTCCGGCGTGTCGGCGTCGCGCCACATGCCCTGCGCCTTGGCGTAGGCCTCGACGAGCGCGATGCGGTCGTCGGCGCGGCCGGTGACCTTCAGGAAGTCGATGGTCTTCTGGTCGACGGGGAAGAAGCCGCAGGTCGCGCCGTACTCGGGCGCCATGTTGGAGATGGTGGCGCGGTCGGCGACCGGCATGTCGTCGAGGCCGGGGCCGTAGAACTCCACGAACTTGCCGACCACGCCCTTCTTGCGCAGCATCTGCGTGACGGTGAGCACGAGGTCGGTGGCGGTCGTGCCCTCGGGCAGCTTGCCGGAGAGCTTGAAGCCGACGACCTCGGGGATCAGCATCGAGAGCGGCTGGCCGAGCATGGCGGCCTCGGCCTCGATGCCGCCGACGCCCCAGCCGAGCACGGCCAGGCCGTTGACCATCGTGGTGTGCGAATCGGTGCCGACGAGGCTGTCCGGATAGGCGACCTCCGCGCCGTCCTCGCTCTTCGTCCAGACGGTCTGGGACAGGTATTCGAGGTTGACCTGGTGGCAGATGCCGGTACCCGGCGGCACCACCGAGAAGTTGTCGAAGGCCGACTGGCCCCACTTCAGGAAGGTGTAGCGCTCGCCGTTGCGGGCGTATTCGAGCGCGACGTTCTCGTCGAGCGCCTTCGGGGTGCCGAATTCGTCCACGATCACCGAGTGGTCGATGACGAGATCGACCGGAACGAGCGGGTTGATCTTCTGCGGGTCGCCGCCGAGCGCCACCATCGCGTCGCGCATGGCGGCCAGATCCACCACGGCCGGCACGCCGGTGAAGTCCTGCATCAGCACGCGCGAGGGGCGGAAGGCGATCTCGGTCTCGGTCTTGCCGCGGTTGGAGAGCCACGCCACGGCGGCCTCGACGTCCGCCTTGCGGACCGAGCGGTCGTCCTCGAAGCGCAGCAGGTTCTCCAGGAGCACCTTCATGGAGAAGGGCAGCGCGGCGGCGTCCGCGAGGCCGTTCTTCTGGGCCTCGGGGATCGAGTAATAGGTGTAGGTCTTGCCCCCGGCCTCCAGGGTCTGGCGGGACTTGAAGCTGTCGATGGATGCCACGGCTAGAGTCTTCCTCGCTGGCGATTGTCGAACACGCGCAGGCATTTCCCGCGCCACGAAGACTGTGTTCGGCCGGACTGCGCTCCCGGGAGCGCGCGCCGCCTCGGGTGTGCCCGAGCAGGAGGTGCGCGAGGGTCGAATTGGACGACCCGGGATCGCGCGGCGCAGCCTGGCGCCCGTATAGAACGTTTCGAATCTGCCCGCTACCGGGCGGGTGGTAACACTCCCGCGCGGGTGTGAGGGGCGGGGATAGGGTGGCCGGGTGATTGCCATGCGGTGCCCGCTGGTCCCCTTCTCCCCGCGCGCGGGGAGAAGGCCGCGACGACCCTGTCGTCGGCGCGGCAAGCCGGCAGGCGAGGATGAGGGGCGTTTCAGGGATCGCCTCGTCCGGAGCCGCCCCCTCACCTTCGCGTCCGCTCGCCCCATGCACGACAAGGTGCATGGGGCCCTCTCCCCGCGCGCGGGGAGAGGGGATCCGCGGGCCGCTCAGCCCATGTCCCGAATCAGGCGGCCAGACCCAGGGCCGCGGCGAAGCGGGCGCGGGCCTCGGGCAGGTCGAGCCCCTCCCCGGTGCCGGCGAGACGGGCGAGCGCCGCCTCGGCGCGGCGGGCGGCCTCGCCCGCCAGCAGCGGCGCGCCCTCGGCCACCGCCTCCATCTCGGCGCGCTCGCCGTTGCAGTGGAGCGCCACGTCGATGCCGGCCGCGAAGGCCGCCTCGGCGCGGGCCCGGAACGGGCCCCGAAGCGCGCGCATCGAGAGGTCGTCGGTCATCAGCAGACCGTCGAAGCCGATCGTGCCGCGGACCACCCGCTCGATCACCGCGGCGGACTGCGTCGCGGGCCGCTCCGGGTCGATGGCCCGGAAGACCACGTGGGCGCTCATCGCCATCGGCAGGTCGGCGAGCGCCCGGAAGGGCACGAAATCCTGTGCCTCCAGCGTGGCGAGATCGGTCTCGACAACCGGCAGGCCGTGGTGGCTGTCGCAGGCCGCGCGGCCGTGGCCGGGAATGTGCTTCATCACGGGCAGCACGCCGCCGGCCATCAGCCCGTCGGCCATCGCGCGGCCGATCTCGGCCACCGCCGCCGGCGTGGTGCCGTAGGCGCGGTCGCCGATGATGTCGTGGGCGCCGGCTACCGGAACGTCGAGCACCGGCGCGCAATCGACGTTGATGCCGACATCCTTGAGGTCGTGCGCCATCAGCCGGGCGCCGAGCCGGGCGAGCGCGGCCGCCGCCCCGTCGAAGCGCGCGTAGGCCCGGCCCGCCGGGTAGGCCGGCCAGTGCGGCGGGCCCATCCGCTGCACCCGGCCGCCCTCCTGGTCGATCAGGATCGGCGCGTCGGCCCGGCCGACCGTGTCGCGGAGCGCGGCGGTCAGCGCGCGCACCTCGTCGGGCGTGCCGATGTTGCGCTTGAACAGGATGAAGCCCCAGGGCCGCACGTCCCGGAAGAAGGCGGCCTCCTCCGGCGCGAGGGTCCGGCCGGCGCAGCCGAGGATCAGGGCACGGGAGGACATCGGGACGGGCTCGCGCGGGGTGGACGGGACCGGATCGGGATCCGGGGTCGAGGAGGATCCGCCGGAGGAACCCCGCCCGCAAGGCGAAAGCGGGGCAGCCCTCGCCCGCGGGCGATGCCGCCCGGCGGGTGTTGCGTTCCGGACTCGGAGGAGAGGCCGTCGGCGCGCTAGGCGCCGCGGTTCAGGACGCAGCTCAGGTCCTGGCTCAGGTTCTGGCTCAGTTCTTGGCCACGAAGCACTGGCCGCCCGCGCCCTGCAGCGCGCTGCACAGGCTCGTCGCCTCGGCCTTGGCGAGCGGCCCGACGCGCACGCGGTAGATGGTCTTGCCGTTGACCTCGGCCTGGCGGATCAGCTCGGGCTTGCCGGCGAGCTGGCTGTACTTGCGCTGCATCTCGCGGAGCGCCGTCTGGGCGTCGCCCGCGCTGCCGCGCACGCCGAGCTGCACCGAGAAGCCGCCGACCGCGGCGGTGCTCAGAGCCGGCGCGTCGGCCGCGGCCGTGGTGGTGGGCTCGGCCGGGATGCCGGCCTCCGGCGACGCGGAGGCGAGGCGCTGGGGGGCCTTGCGGATCGAGGGCACGGGGCGCGGCTGCTCGGCGACGGCCTCCGGCGCGGCTGGCGCGGCCGCCTGGACCGGGGCCTGCGGCGTCGCGGCGGCGAGGCGCGCGGGCCGGGCGCGCGGGGCCGGCTCCTCGGTCGGCATCGTCATGGTGGGGATCGGCGAGGCGGGCGCCGCCTCGGCCTCGCGCTCGGGGGCGGGGGCCGTGGCCGGCGGGGTGTCGGGCTTCACCGCCACGGTGCGGACGCGGCGGGGCTCGCCGAAGGCGTCGAGCGGGGCGCTGCCCGGGGTCACGGTGCCGGTCTGGGCCGCGCGGGCGGCCTGGCCGATGTCGATCGGCTGCTCCTCGCGGTTGACGATGCGGATCTGGCTGTCCTTCGCCTTCGGCTCGTAGATCTGCCGGTTCTGGTCCGGGATCTCGACGCCGTCGGCGACCTTCGGGGCAACCTTGAGCGGCGCGGTGTCGGCCTGGATCACCGGCACGCCGCCGGAATGGCCGCCGCCGAGGCCCTTGTAGGCGAGCGCGCCGGTCACCGCGACGGCGACGACGGCCACGCCCGCGCCCAAGGAGGCGAGCCGGCGGCGGGGCCGCACGCGCTTCAGGCCGCGCTGGTCGGCGACCACGGGCTCCTCGCCGTAGCTCTCCGGCGGCGCCTGCTCGACGGAGGCGAGGTACTGGTCGAAGGCGTCGGCCGGGGTGGGGCGATGCGATTCGGGGGCGAAGCTCGGCTCGACGCGGCCCTGCCAGGACGGGTCCGTCGCGGTCGGCTGGGCGCCCTGCGCTGCGCGGTCCTGCACGTCGCGCCGCTCGTCGCGGGCGGCGAGCAGGGCGCGGAAGGGGTCGTCCTGCCCGACGATGCGGGCCAGCTCGGCGAGCGGATCCTTGCCCGCCGGGGCGCCCGGCTTGGCCATGGTCTGCTGCCGAAGCTCGCGCGCGAAGGCTTCGAGGTCGAGCTGGGCGCGCGCGGCATTCGTCATGGCAGCAATCTCCCTCTAACGCCGATCCGGGCGTCAGCGCATCTCGTCGGGTGCGGTGACGCCCAGCACTGCGAGACCGGAAGCGAGCGTGTTCCGCACGGCCTCGACGAGGGCCAGCCTCGCCTCGGTCGACTTTCGGTCCGTTGCATTAACAAACCGTAATTGCGGCAAGTCTTTGCCCTTGTTCCAGAAACTATGCAGCGAACTCGCGACTTCGTAGAGATGGAAGGCGATGCGGTGCGGCTCGTGCGCGACGGCGGCCGCCTCCAGCACCCGGGGGTACTGCGCGACGAGGCGCATCATCTCGATCTCCCCCGAATCGGCGAGCATGCCGAGATCGGCCCCCGCGAGCGCCGCGGCGTCCGAGAAATCCGTGTCGGGATAGGCCTCGCGGGCCTGCCGCTGCACCGAGCGGGCGCGGGCATGGGCGTACTGCACGTAGAAGACCGGGTTATCCTTCGACTGCTCGACCACCTTGGCGAGGTCGAAATCGAGGGTGGCGTCGTTCTTCCGGTAGAGCATCATGAAGCGGATCGCGTCGCGCCCGACCTCGTCGATGACCTCGCGCAAGGTCACGAACTCGCCCGCGCGCTTGCTCATCTTCACGGGCTCGCCCGCGCGCAGCAGCCGCACGAGCTGGCAGAGCTTCACGTCGAGGGTGGCCTCACCCTCCGAGACCGCCTTCACGGCCGCCTGCATGCGCTTGACGTAGCCGCCGTGGTCGGCGCCCAGCACGTCGATCATCTCGCGGGCACCGCGCAGGAACTTGTCGCGGTGGTAGGCGATGTCGGCCGCGAAGTAGGTGTAGGTGCCGTCCGACTTCAGCAGCGGTCGGTCGGTATCGTCGCCGAACTCGCGCGTGCGGAACAGCGTCTGCTCGCGGTCCTCCCAATCCTCGGGCAGCTGGCCCTTGGGCGGGGGCAGGCGCCCCTCGTAGACGAGGCCGCGCGCCCGCAGCGCGTCGAGCAATTCGCCCACCGCGCCGCTGTCCTGCAGCGCGCGCTCGGAGAAGAACACGTCGTGGCGGATGCCGATCGCCGCGAGGTCGTCGCGGATCATGTCCATCATGGCGGCGAGCGCTGCGTCGCGCACGGTCGGCAACCACTCGGATTCCGGCTTGTCGGCGAGGCTGTCGCCGTACTCCGCCGCGAGCCTCTGGCCCACCGGGATCAGGTAGTCGCCCGGATAGAGCCCCTCCCCCACCACGGCGTCGCTGCGGCCCAGCGCCTGGAGGTAGCGGATGTGGGCCGAGCGGGCCAGCACCACGACCTGGGCGCCCGCGTCGTTGATGTAGTACTCGCGCACGACCTCGCGGCCCGCCGCGACGAGGAGGTTCGCCAGCGCGTCGCCGAAGACCGCGCCGCGGCCGTGGCCGACATGCATCGGCCCCGTCGGGTTGGCCGAGACGTACTCGATGTTGACCGGCCCGCCCGCCATCGTCGCGCTGCCGAAGCCCGCCGGGTCGGCGAGCGCGGCGCGCACCACGTCGTGCAGGACGCCTGGCACCAGCCGCAGGTTGATGAAGCCCGGGCCCGCCACGGCGGCCTCGGTGACGCGCGGGTCGGCGCGCAGCTCCGCGGCCAGCGCCTCGCCGAGCGCCTTCGGGTTGGACCGCGCCTCCTTGGCCAGCACCAGGGCGGCGTTGGTGGCCAGATCCCCGTGGCTGGGGTCGCGCGGCGGCTCGACCACCACGCGGGAGAGGTCGAGCCCCTCGGGCAGGGTTCCGGAACGGGTCAGCGCTTCGAGGGCCTCGCGCACGCGCGCCTCGAACAGGGCGAAGATGTTCATGATCGTGTCGTCGGATCCGTCGCAGGGGCCGCCCGGAACGGACGGGGGCGGCGCGTGCCGTGATGCCCGCGCATAGCAAGGGGGACGGTCCAAGTCACGGTAGCAAGTCACGGCAGCAAGTCACGGCAGCAAGTCACGGCAGCACTGACGGCAGGGCGTCGGCGCGGGCGTCGGGGCCCGCGGCCGGGGGCGCGTCGCCCCGCCGGGCATGAGGACTGTGTTGTCCACCGGGATGGGAATATCTGCGTAGATATCCGGCTTGAACCGGCACGGCCAAGTTTGCGTTGACTTGCGTGTCGCGCCGCTTTCGCGCGCTGGAGAACACGAGATGAAGGCCCTTGTTCTGGCTGGCGCGGCGCTCGGCGCCGGCCTGGTGATGACGCCCGCGGGCGCTGAGGCCGGCCCCTACGGCTACGGCGGACATCGCGGCGGCTACGGCGGCGGTTACGGCGGGGGCTTCGCGGGTCACCGCGGCTTCTACGGCGGCCGGAGCTTCGGCTATCGCGGCTACGCCGGCCGCGGCTTCGGCTACGGTGGGGGTTATGGCGGGCGCGGCTTCGGCTACCGGGCGGCCGGCTACGGCTATCGCGGCGGATTCTACGGCGGCCGGGGCTATTACGGCGGGCGCGGCTACGGCCGGGGTCTCGGCCTCGGGCTCGCCGGCGCGGGGATCGGCCTCGCGGCGGGCACGCTCGCGGCCGGCAGCTACGGCTACGGCGCGCCCTATTACGGCACGAACGGCTACGGCTCCTACGGCTACGCCCCGGTCGGCTACAGCTACCCGTCCTACGGCTACGCCGCCCCCGCCTACGGCTACAGCGCCGGCTGCGGCTGCTGGTAGGCGCGCACCCGCTCGCCCGGCCTCAGGGCTCGGCGAGCGGCAGGCCGCGGCTCGGCGGGGACCAGTGCAGGTCCGGCGTCGAGCGGAAGAGGCTCCGGTGGGCGAGCACCGCGTAGGTGTCGGTCATGCCGGCGATGTAGTCGCTGATCCGCCGCGCCACCCGGGCCTCGGAGGCGTCGCTCAGCCCCGCGCTCCACTCCTCGGGCATCCGGGCCGGGTCGGCCGAGAAGGCCGCGAACAGGTCGGCCACGATGGCGTTCGCCTTGGCGCGCACCGCCATCACCCCGGGATGGCGGTACATCCGCGCGTAGAGGAAGCGCTTGATGTCGGCATCCGCCGCCGCGATCGCCGGCGAGAAGGCGATGACCGGCGCGCCCGCCGCGCGGATGTCCTCCACGCTCGCGGGCGCCAGCGCCGCGATGCGCCGCTCTCCCTGCCCGATCAGGTCCTCGACGAAGCGGGTGATCACCCGCCGGGCCAGTTCGTGGATCTTGCGCGAGGTCTCGAGGTTCGGGTGGAGCCCGTCGATCTCGTCGAGGAGATCCTTGAGGAAGGGTACCGCCGCCAGATCGGCGAGGTCGAAGAGGCCGGCCCGCAGGCCGTCGTCGAGGTCGTGGCTGTCGTAGGCGATGTCGTCGGCGAGCGCCGCGACCTGCGCCTCCGGCCCGGCATGGTTGGCGAGTTCCAGCGGGTAGAGCGCGTCGAATTCGAGGATCGCTGCCGGGATGCCGGCTTGCCTGTAGCGCGGCGTCGGGGTGCCGTCGGCCTCCAGCAGCGGGCCGTTGTGCTTGACCAGACCCTCCAGCGTCTCCCAGGCGAGGTTGAGACCGTCGAAGCCGGCGTAGCGCCGCTCCAGCCGCGTCACGATGCGCAGCGCCTGGGCGTTGTGGTCGAACCCGCCGTAGGGCGCCATGCAGGCGTCGAGCGCGTCCTCGCCCGTGTGGCCGAAGCAGGTGTGGCCGAGGTCGTGGGAGAGCGCCAACGCCTCGGCCAGATCCTCGTCGAGGCCGAGCGCCCGGGCGAGCGCCCGGGCGATCTGGCTGACCTCCAGGGTGTGGGTGAGGCGCGTGCGGTAATGGTCGCCCTCGTGGTGCACGAAGACCTGGGTCTTGTGCTTGAGCCGCCGGAAGGCGGTGGCGTGCACGATGCGGTCGCGGTCGCGCTGGAAGGCGCTGCGGGTCGGCGAGGCCGGCTCGGGGATCAGCCGACCGCGCGTGCAGGCCGGATCGGTGGCGTAGGGCGCGCGCCAGCGCTCACCGGGTGGCCGCACGCACCGTCCTCCGCCGCGATACCCGCCTCCGCCGCGATACCCGCATGACGCCTCTTCCGAGCTCCCCTGCCCTGCCGCCGCGTTGCGGGGCCCGTCCGTCGCCCATATCTTGTGGGCCGGAGGGCGCCCGGCAATCGTCGGCCGCCCGCTTACCCACAAGGCCTTCCGGTAGATCCATGTCCGATGCATCCATGGCCGAGATCACCCTGACCCCCCGCGCCGCCCGGCGCATCAACGAGATCATGGGCGCCGAGCCGGCCGGCTCCGTGCTGCGCATCAGCGTCAACGGCGGCGGCTGCTCGGGCTTCTCCTACGCCTTCGACATCGCCCGCGACCGCGTCGACCAGGACGTGGCGGTGGAGCGCGACGGCGCGACCGTGGTGATCGATCCGGTCTCGCTCGAGTACATGAGTGGCTCGACCATCGATTTCGTGAACGACCTGATCGGCCAGTCCTTCAAGATCGTGAACCCGCAGGCCACGGCCTCCTGCGGCTGCGGCACGTCGTTCTCGATCTAAGGTCCGGGGATCCCCAAGGGCCTCAGGCCCTTGGGCGGGGTCCCGGGGCGCGCAGCCCCGGATTGGTCTCCTCCCCCGGCAGAGCCGGGGGAGGAGACCAACAGCAGGGCTCTGCCCTGCACCCGCCAAAGGTCTCGACCTTTGGAATCCGGGATTTCGGCCCGGTGCCCTACCACTCCCACTCGGCGCCGACGCCGAGGCTGGTGCGGCCGTCGCTGCCGGCCTCGCCCTGGACCTTCACCCGGCGCGTCACGTCGTAGTTGATCACCGCGCCCGTGTCGGCGGGCTTGGCGCCGGCCTTCACGCCGACGCTGAGCCGGTCCGAGAGGTAGCGCGAGGCGCCGACCGCCGGGCCGCCGCTGGTGCCGGTCGAGACGTCGAGGCTGTCGAGGCCGAGCCCCTTGCGGGCCGCCTCGAACACGTCCGGGCCCCCCGCCCCGCCGGAGAGCTGCGACACGGCCTGGGCCAGCTGCAGCGCCTGGAACGGCGACAGGCTGCCCGAGGCCTTCTTGAAGAGGAGCCGCGACAGCACCTCGTCCTGCGGCAGGGTCGGGTCCGACGAGATCTCGAAGGCGGGCTGGTTGGCCGGGCCCGTCACCGCGATGCGGGCCGTGATGTCGGTGGCCTTGGTCTCGGCCAGGAAGTCGAGGTCCGGCCGGGTCAATTCGCCCCCGAAGGTCAGGCGCCCGCGGGTGAAGTCGAGGCGCTGGCCGATGATCTGCAGCCGCCCGCGGCGCATCTCGAAGGCGCCGGTCGCCCCTGGATCCCGCGAGGAGCCGGTGACGCGCAAGCTCCCGCCGAGCTCGGCGTCGATGCCGCGGCCCCGCACGAAGATGCGGTTCGGCGCCTCCACGCGCACGTCGAGGGTGGCGTCGAAGGGCGCCGCGGCCCGGCCCCGCTTGCCCGCGGCGGGCTGGCGCACCTGCGGCCGGCTGGCGAGGCGGGCCCGCACCTCCGGCGTGGTGTTGACCCGCCGCGTGCCCGGCAGCGGCTTCACGGTCGCGGGGAGGCGGTCGGGCACCGAGACCTCGACCGAGGCGAGATCGACCCGGCCGGTGATGGTCGGCCGCTGCGCCAGCGGTCCGCTCAAGGAGAGGTCGAGCCCCGCCACCGCGGTGACGAGGGGGCTCGATACCAGCTCGGCGTTGCGCCCGGCGATGCGAAGGCTGCCCGGGAAGCCCCGGGCCGGCTCCAGCGCGACGCGGCCCTCGGCGCTGAGCGTGCCGCCGTTGCGGGTCGCGGCAGTCAGGCGTTCCAGCACGATCGTGTCGCCGCGCCCGACCGCCCGACCCTGGATGTCGGTGAGACGGATGCCCTGGAGCGGGTCGGTGAAGCTGCCGCCCGAGAGCGTCGCCGCGCCCTCGGCCCGGGGCGCGGCCGGCGTGCCGCCGACCCGGGCATCGATCGCCACGCGCCCGCCGACCCGCTGCCCGGTGGCGCTGAGCAGGCTGTTGGCGAGCGCCGCGTCGAGGGTGCCGCGGGCGGTGAGCGCCAGGGCCTCGTCGGGATCGACCGGCAGCGAGCCGCCGAGCGCGAGGTCCGCGCCGCGGCCCGCGCTGACCCGGCCGTCAATGCCGATCCGGCCGTCACTGAGGGTGCCGGAGGCGCGCGCCTCGACCGGCGGCAGGCCGGCCCGGCGGGTCTCGGGCGTCACCACCCGGGCGAGGTTCAGGCTGTAGCGGCCGCTCGGCCGCTCCGGCGTGCCGGCGAGGTCGGCCTCGCCGTCGAGGGTGCCGGAGATCTGGAGCTTCGGGCTGGCGATCCGGGCGAGCGCCAGCGGCAGGGCCTTGATGCCAACCTTCAGGTCGAGGGCGTCGCGGCCCGCCCGGCCGGCGAGCGAGAGGCGACCCGAGCCCGCCGCCACCGCGAGGCTGTCCACCGCGACCGCGCCGTCCGCGAAGGTGAGCGTGGCGGGCACGGCGAGCGCCAGCCGGTCGGCCCCGCGCGCCGCGCTGAAGCGGGCGAGCGCGAGCCGCAGCGGCGGGCCCGGCATCAGCCGGGCGGCGCCGTCGAGGTCGAAGCCGCGGGCCTTGGCCGCGAGCACGAGGTCGGTCGCCTGGGGCCCGCCGGTCGCGGTCAGGCGGACCGTGTCGAGGCTCTCGCCCGCCGCGGTCAGCCGGTCCGCCTCGAGCCGCCCGTCGAGGCGCGGCGCGGCACGCAGGTCCGAGCCCGCGAGGTCGGCGTCGAGCCGGGCGAGGCCGATCTCCCCGGCGCGGATCTGCGCCGCGCGCGCCTTCAGCGCCGCGTCCTGGCGGCCACCCGCGCGGGAGAGCGCGACGTCGGCCTCCAGGCTGCCGCCGAGGCGGGTCAGCGCCAGGGCCGAGAGGTCGTCGAGGTCGCCGGCCTTCAGCGCGAGCTTGCCGTCCGCCAGCCAGGAATCCGCGGCGAGCCGGCCCTGCCCTGCGACGCTCACCGAGCCGAGGCCGAGATCGAGCCGGTCGAGCTGCCAGTCGGCGCCCGCCCGGGCGAGGTGGAGGCCGCCCGCGAGCGGCTTGCCGCCGACGCTGCCGGCGAGCTTGAGGTTGGCGTCCGCCTGGCCCAGCGCGTCCGTGACGGTGGCGTCGGCGCGCAAGGCCCGGATCGGGCGCCCGAGCGCGCTCGCCTCCGGGGCCTCGATCACGGCGGCGAGGTTCGGGCGCTCCAGGGTGCCGGTGAGCCGGCCCGACAGGGTGGCCCGGCCGCCGAGCCGCTCGTCGAGCCCGGAGAGGTCCTTCAGGTCGATGTCGGCCCGCGCGTCGGCGAGCCGCGCGGTGGCGCGGCCCTCCAGCCGGGCGATCAGGCGCGCGCCTTCGAGCCGCACCGCCTCGAAGCCGTAGCCGTCGTAGACGGTCGAGAGCCGGCCGGTGAAGCGGGGCGTCTCGCCGATCAGCCGGTCGAGCACCGGCTCGCCCAGCGCAAGGTCGCCCGCGCGCAGGTCCACGTCGGCCGAGACCGCCCGGCGGGCCGGGTCGCCGCCGAGCTTGGCCGTGCCCGCGAGGCTGCCCGCGAGGCGCCGCCCGGCGATCCCTGAGAAGGCCGAGACGTCGCCGAGCCGTCCCTCCGCCATGCCCGAGAGCGTGTTGCGGCCGATCCGCCCCGCATAGGTCGCGGCGAGCGTCGGCGCCTCCAGGGCGAGGCGCGAGACGGTGAGCACGTTGTCGGGGTCGAGGCTGCCGGCGAAATCGAGGGCGGCCCGTCCGCCGATCGCCCGCTGCAGGGCCGGGTCGGCGAGCGCCAAGCCCTCCACCCGCGCGTCGGCGGAGAGCGCGAAGCGCTGCGCGTCGGCGGGCTCGGCCCGGATGTTCGCCTCGACCCGGTCGAGCGCGCTGTCCTCCGCGCGCAGGCCCGCGGCGCGCAGCGTACCCAGCACCTTCGGCCGGCCGAGCGGGCCCTTGAGGCTCGCGTCGAGCACCAGCGTGCGGATCTCGGCCCGCTCGGTCCTGGTGACGTCGCCCTCGGTCGGCACCGCGCGGGCCTGGAGCAGGAAGTCGGCGTTGCGCGCCGCGTCCAGGCTGCCGCGGGCCTCCAGCCGCGCGGTGCGGGAGGCGAGTTCGAGCCGGTCGATCCGCAGCGCCCCGCTGTCGGCGAAGCCGATGGCCCCGTCGAGCTTCGTCGTGCCGGCGAAGACCGCCGCGGCCGGTCCGGGCAGCAGGCCCTCGACCCGGGCGGCGAGGTCGAGGCCGAGGCGCCGCTCCGCCCCGACCCGGGAGATCCGGGCGCCGCCCTTGGCGCCGATGCCCTCGCCCGCGTCGAAGTTCAGGCGGGCGTTCCAGGCGTCGAGGGTGCCGCGCCCGTCGAGGTCGAGCGCGACCGGCGGCTCGCCCGGCACGTTCAGGCCCCGCGAGAGCAGGCCGCCCGCGGGCTCGCTCAGCACGGTCTTGATCTCCAGCCGCTCGCCCTGCGGCACGAAGAGCAGGCGGGCCGCGAAGCTGCCGCCCGCGTCGAGCCGGTTGACGCTGAGATCCAGGTCGAGCCCCTCGGCCGGGTTGCCGAGACGGACCTTGCCGCTCGCCGCGAGCCGGGCGTTCTGGCCGGCGACGGGTTCGGCCAGGGCCAGCTCGTCGAGGCGAAACCCCTTCACCTCGATCTTCACGGGCAGGTCCGGCAGCAGGGTGCCGTCGGGTTCCTCGGTCGGCGGGTGGGCGGCGGGGATCGGGCGGCGCAGCACCGCGATCTTCCCGATCTCCAGGCTGTCCACCTCCAGGCGGCCCGACAGCAGGGCGAGCCGCCGCCAGACGATGCGGGCGCGGTCGAGCCGCAGCCAGACGCCGTCGCGGTCGCTGATCGCCACGTCGCGGATGGTGGCATCCGAGGAGAGCGCCCCATCGACCGCGCCGATCGCGACCCGGGAGGACGGGGTGGAGAGGGCCTTGGAGAGGAGGCCGCCGAGGACAGATTTCTCGCCCTCGTCGGCCGCGCGGGTGGGCGTGACGGGGCCGGAGAGAGTCAGGACCAGAAGGCCCGCGACGGCGACCACCCACACCCTCCCCCGCAGAGGGGGGAGGGAGAGCCGCGGGGGCCGTCCGAAAGACCTCGAAAGCACCATCAGAACGCCTGTCCCAGGCTGATGTAGAGGGCGGCCGGGGGCTCGTGGTATCCCTTGATCCGGTCGAGCGGGAAGGCGACGTCGACACGGATCGGGCCGATGCCGGTGTAGTAGCGAAGCCCCAGGCCCACCGACGTGCGGATGCGCTCGTCGAAGTTGGGCAGCGAGCCGGCGAACGCCGTGCCGGCGTCGAAGAACGGCACCACGCCGATCGTGTCCGTGACCTTGATGCGGGCCTCGAGCGAGGCCTCCAGCAGGCTCTTGCCGCCGACCGGCAGGCCGAAGGGACCGCGCGGCCCGAGCGTGCGATAGGGAAAGCCGCGCACCGAGCCGCCGCCGCCCGCGAAGAAACGGATGTTGGCCGGGATCTCCTCCAGCGAGGCCCCGGAGATCGAGCCGAAGCCGAGGCGGCCGGCGAGCACGTAGCGGGCATCCTCGTCGAGCGCCCAGTAGGTCGCCCCTTGAGCCTTCGCCACGAAGATCGACGGATCGGAGCCGAGGAAGCCCGCGTAGGGGGTGGCGGAGGCCGTGAGCCGCACGCCCCGGGTCGGGTCGAGCAGGCTGTCGGTCGAGTCGTAGGCGACCGAGGCGCCGACCCCCACCAGCCGGTAATCGACCTTGCCGAGCGCGTCCTGCGAGCGGCCGGCCTGCCCCTCGATGCCGAGTTGCGCGAAGAACGTGTCGGAGAAGCGCTGGCGCAGGCCCACCGTACCGCCGCCCGCATCGACCACGTAGCTCTGCTGCGCCTCGCGGCCCGCGAAGGCGCTCATCACGAGGTCGGTGCGCGAGCCCCAGAGCGCGGGCTTCACGAAGGTCGCGCCGAGCCGCCCGCCGAGGCCGTTGGAGTCGATCCCCGCGAGCTTGCGCTGGCGCGCGTAGAGGTCGTTGCCGAGGTAGTAGACGTCGGCGTCGAGCCGCAGCGTCTCGCCCCCGCCGAACAGGTTGCGGTTGGTGTAGGTCGCCCGCACGCCGGGCCCGTCGACGGTCGAGTAGCGGGCCGACACGCCGACGAGGTTCCGCGGCCGCTCGGTGAGATCCACGAAGATCGGCAGGTTGCCCTCGGCATCGAGCGCCTCGCCCTCGCGTACCCGGACCGAGCCCAGAGCCTCGATCTTCGCGAGTGATCGGCGCATGTCGGCGAGCGCCTTGGGCGAATAGGGGTCGCCCGGCTCGGTGTAGATGAAGGAGCGGATGACCGCCGGATCGACGCCCTCGGCGCCCCGCACCGCGACCGGCCCGAGCCCCGCCTTCGGGCCGGCATCGAGCGTCAGCGTCACGTCCATCGCGCGCGCGGCGTCGTCCACCACGGGGTCGCGCCGGACCACCTTGGCGAAGGGGTGGCCGAGCCCGCGCAGGCGATCGACGACCGCCGCCTCGCGGGCGAGCACCGTGGCCGAGCGGGCCGGGGTGTCGGGATCGACCCGGGTCAGGCGCTCGGGGATCAGCTCGGCGGGCAGCGGCCGGCCCGCCGGATCCAGCACCGCGACACGGCGCAGGTGGTAGAGCGGGCCCGGATCGACCGCGATCTTCACCGGCACGAGCGCCCGGCCGCGCTCGATCTCCGCCGCGCGGGCGGCCCGGTCCAGCGAGGCCTCGCCGGAGAGCGTGACGTCGCCGACCCGCACCGCGGCCCGGCCCGCGTAGTAGCCGTAGCCCTCCAGCACCTCGGGGAGCTTGCGCAGGTCCGCCTCGCCGCGGCGCGCCAGCCCCTCCCCGTCCGGGGGCGGCTCGCGGCGGAGCTTGTACAGGCTGGAGGCGTCCTGCAGGGCGGTGACGAGGGCGTCGTCGTCCGCGCCGCGCACCTTCACGTCGTAGGGCAGCGCCGTGGCGGAGGGTTGGAGCGGCGCCTCGCTATCGCCGAACAGCCCGAACAGGTCGAAGGCGGCTGCCGGTGCCGGGCCGCCGAGGGCGGCCGCCAGCCCGGCCCACAGGCCCGCCCGCGCGAGCCACGCGCCGGCCTGCCCGCCGGCCGAGGCCCGGGGATCGCACGGGGGTGGGCGGCTCCTCACGCGGGGCGCGACCGCGTGCCTCCCGGCGCGCGCGCGGTCGCGCGGCGCGGTGCGTTCGAGACGCGTCCGAACGGGCCGGAACCCGGCGATGCGGTCGTCATGGTTGAAGCCCCCCGCTTCAGGTGCCGGCCCGGCACGGCGGCTCCGGGCGAGCGGGACCGCGGACGGGCCGCGACCGGGAGACCGGAGGGGGCGGGCGCGAGCCCCACCGATCCCCCCGCAGGCCCCCACCCGCGAATGGGCAAGCCTAGCCGCACGGGCCCGGCCCGGCAACCTCAAGGGTCCCGGCACGGTGTCGCGGGGCGCGCCGGGGCCGTTCGCGCGTCTCGTCGCGCAGGGGTTCGCCACGCATTCCGCACAGGGTCGTCCACAGGCTGGCGCGCCGCCCGGCACGCGGCGGAGGGATGCCTGGGCTGCACCGGAGGGCGCGCCGCGACCTTGCCGGATCGGGTACGACACCCTACCTCAGGCAGCGTCCGGATCGACGGCCCGACGCGCGAGCCTGGCTCCGCGGTCCGGGCCGGAGCGGCTCTCACGCGCCGCGATGACCGGCCCGGTTGAGGTATTTCGGCATCCGTCACGAAAACTTTCGTCGGAAGGACGACAAATGTTACCGAAGCGGGCCCTTGCGGGCGCCGACGTCGGTTGCATCGGGCGGACGCATCGGTCATTGGCGGTCCGTCCCAATCCGAGAACGGCCCGAGCCCGAGGCTCGCGGTCCGCACCCGTCGTCCAGCCCGACCGAACCGGTCCGGTGGGGCTGGACGGAAGCACGACATCGAACACCGAACGAGAAAGGCCAGATGAGCGCATTCGACTACAGGAACTTCGACGACCGCCGCCAGAACTCCGCCAACGCCAAGGCCGCCCTGCTGGCCAAGTTCAAGGCCCGCCCGCCGGCCGACGACCCGGAGGTCCGGGCCAAGGCCGAGGCCCGCGCCGCGGTCACGCGCGCCCGTGAGGAGCGCACCCGCGAGCGCGAGGCTGCCCGCGTCGCCGCCGAGTTGAAGGCCGCGGAGGAGAAGCGCGCCCGCGAGGAGGCGGAACTCGCCGCCCAGATCGCCCGCGAGCAGGCCGAGGCGCAGGCCCTGCAGGAGCGCAAGGCCGCCGAGCTCAACGCCAAGAAGGAAGCGCGTGACGCCCGCTACGCCGCCCGCAAGGCCAAGGCGAAGGTGAAGCGCTGAGACGGCGCGGCCCTCGGGCCGCCGCCCCGGTACCGGATCGACGATCCATCGACGCCGTCCGCGCCCCCGGCGCGGGCGGCGTCGCCATGTCGGGCCTCCGCCGGCCGGCTCCCCTGGCGCAGGGATCCCCTTGGCGCAGGGATCCCCTTGGCGCGCGGCCGGCGCGTTCCATGTGCTCGTCTCCCGACCCACGCGGAATCGAGCGATGCGCCGCCTGCTCCCTACGCTTCCGATGCTCCTCGTCGCGCTCCCGGCCATGGCCCAGGGGCCGGCCGGCGCGGTTCCGGCCTGCGAGAACCTCGTGGCCCTGCGCCAGCTCGCCGCACGCGCGGGCGAGGACCGGGTGCGCGCCGCGGCGCAGGTCTCCAGTCAGCCCGGCTGCCGTCTGGTCCCGCGCGACGCGGTCGGGGCGGTCGAGCACCGCGCGATGGTGGGCGGCGCGCCCTACGAATGCCTCGCTCTGGCGACGGGCGGCTGCCTGTGGGTGATGCCCTGAGGGGGCGCCCTCCACCGGTTCGGAGCCTCCGGACTGGGCGGTCAGCGCGAAAAAATCCAGAGACCGCACGGTTTTCAATGGGTTGCGGAGCTTTGCTGGTGCGCGGCCTCAGGATTCGCTCGACGGGTGAAAAGGCGTTCCTATACCAAGGGATGGCGCGGATCGTTGATGCGGCGCATGATCTGGTGCGCGATCGTCGCGGAGGTCGTCGAGCCGGGGCACGGCGCCGTCGCTCGCGCGCGAGGTCTCAGGATCGGGCCGGCTCCGCTTCCTCCGAGGCCGGGGCGCACTATTGTTCCGGGCATCGGCCCGCACGGGGCCGCAGGGAGGTGATCCGTACGATGGCCAGCACGCGCGCGATGATCGGGGCCTGTCTCGGGATGACGCTGGCGGCGCTCGCCGCGGACGGGGCGCGGGCGGAGCCGCCGATCCGCGGGCCGCAGGACGCCGCCTGCCGCAACGAGGCCCGGGGCCGGGTGTTCTCGGCGCCCAATCCGCGCGGCCTGGAGCCCGAGGCGCTGGGCCGGCAGATCTACCACGCCTGCATGCGCCGGGCGAAGCACCGCCGCTAGGGCATCGTCCGATATCCGGGCCCCGCCGCGCGGCCCGCGCTCAGGCCCGCGCGCGACGGGCGCCGGCGAGATCGATCAGGTTGGACGGCCGGGGCAGGAAGGCGACGCCGAGGCAATCGTCCCGCCGCCAGACCACCCGGACGCGCCGCACCTCGTCGCGCAGCGGAATCGCGAGATCGATCTCGTCGGGGAGCGGCACGGCACCGCTGAAATCCAGGCGCGCGCCCTCGGCGCTGAGGTTGCGGATGCGGCAGGACAGCGTCTGCGCACCGTGGTTGAAGGTGATCGCGCCGCCGAGGAATGTCCGGCTCCGCCCCTGCCGTCGCCGCTCGCTCATGTCATCTCCTTCCGTGTCCGACGATCATCTCAGGTCGGAACGCGCCTGGGAAGGAATTCGCAGTCCGATCTGCCGTTAAAGCGCGGTTAGGCTTAACGCGGCGGGGTTCCGGACGTGCGAAGGGGCCGGCGATCCTCTCGGATCGCCGGCCCCTCGGGACCGTCGGGGTGCGGCGGGGAGGCCGCCGCGTGGATCAGGCTGCGGCCGCGGCGGCCGCGCCGGTCGGAACCTCGGAGATCGTCTTCAGCACCTGGCTGGCGATCTGGTAGGGGTCGCCCATCGAGTTCGGGCGGCGATCCTCGAGATAGCCCTTGTAGTCGTTCTTCACGAAGGAGTGCGGCACGCGGACCGAGGCGCCGCGGTCGGCCACGCCGTAGGAAAACTTGTTCCAGGGCGCCGTCTCGTGCTTGCCGGTCAGGCGCTTGTCGTTGTCCGGGCCGTAGACGGCGATGTGATCGTGCAGGTTCTTCTCGAAGGCCGCCATCAGGGCCTCGAAATAGGCCTTGCCGCCGACCTCCCGCAGGTGGGCGGTCGAGAAGTTGCAGTGCATGCCCGAGCCGTTCCAGTCGGTGTCGCCGAGCGGCTTGCAATGGTACTCGATGTCGATCTCGTACTGCTCGCAGAGGCGCTGGAGCAGGTAGCGGGCCATCCACATCTCGTCGGCGGCCTTCTTGGAGCCCTTGCCGAAGATCTGGAACTCCCACTGGCCCTTGGCCACCTCGGCGTTGATGCCCTCGTGGTTGATGCCGGCGGCGAGGCAGAGGTCGAGATGCTCCTCGACGATCTTGCGCGCCACGGGGCCGACGTTCGAGGCGCCGACGCCGCAATAGTACGGGCCCTGCGGGGCCGGGTAGCCGCTCTCGGGGAAGCCGAGCGGGCGGCCGTTCTGGTAGAGGAAGTACTCCTGCTCGAAGCCGAACCACGCGCCCTCGTCGTCGAGGATGGTGGCGCGCTTGTTCGACTCGTGCGGGGTGACGCCGTCCGGCATCATCACCTCGCAGAGCACCAGTACGCCGTTGGTGCGGGCCGGGTCGGGGAAGTGGCGGATCGGCTTCAGCATGCAGTCGGAGGAGCCGCCCTCGGCCTGCTTGGTCGAGGAGCCGTCGAAGCCCCACATCGGCAACTGCTCGAGGGTCGGGAACTCGGAGAATTCCTTGATCTGGGTCTTGCCGCGCAGGTTTGGGACCGGCGTGTAGCCGTCGAGCCAGATGTATTCGAGCTTGTACTTCGTCATCGTGATTCTCTCGTCAAACCCTGGCAAAAGCCTTGGCGAACGCGGACCCTGCACGCCGGCCTCGCGCGCCGGCGACGGCTCGGCGGCCCCCTTGCACGGCCCGTGCCACACGCGAGGGCGAGCCGCGACGCGGAATGCGGGTCGGCGATGGAACCGGAGGGAGGGCGCGCGGCTTGTCTCGCTCCCGCCGCGCCCTCCTCTGCCGGCTCCGGGTTAATGCCCGCCTTCTGGGCAGTGCCGGGCGGGCCTCGAAATCGCACAGCGAACAGGCAGCGATCTTCGGAATCGTGAGCGATCAGGCGGCAAAGGATTCCGCAAGGGGCTGTGTGCGCAAATTGCCGGCAAAAGCTGATTTATGGAGTGCAGAACGCGCAAAGAGTAGGCATCTTCCCGTCGACAGCGCCGCCGATGCGTTGAGACCCCATCGCTGACAGGGAGCGTCGCGCCCCATGAACACGGACCTTCACCGCCCCACCGCCAAGATCTACACGTTCCCGGTGGGCGGCCGCGCCGGCCAGGGGGCCCGCCCGGCCGCGCCCGCCGCCGCCCCGCAGGTCTGCGCCGTCGACGGCGGCTACCACGAGGCCGCCATCCAGGAGGAGGCCGAGCGCAACCGGACCCCGCGGGGCCGGTGAGGGCGGCTGGCCGCCCTGAGCGGCCGACGGCGCCTCTCCCGCCCCGCGGCGCGGGACCCGTGCCGCCTCACACCCCGAAGATCGACCAGCCCATGCGCCGGGTCAGGGTTTCCAGCGCGATGCGGCCGAGATGCGAGTTGCCGGCGGCGTCCAGCCCCGGCGACCAGACCGCGATCGAGGCCCGGCCCGGCGCCACCGCCAGGATGCCGCCCCCCACTCCGCTCTTGCCGGGCAGGCCGACCCGGTAGGCGAAATCGCCCGAGCCGTCGTAGTGGCCGCAGGTCAGCATGATCGCGTTGATGCGGCGCGCCCGCTCGGCGGAGATCACGGTGTGGCCCGTGACCGGGTTGCGGCCCGCATGGGCCAGGAACTGCCCGGCCGTGGCGAGCTGGCGGCAGGACATCGCGATGGCGCAGTGGTGGAAGTAGACGCCCAGCGTGTAGACGACCGGATTGTCGAGCACGCCGAAGGATTTCATGTAGTTGGCCAGCGCCGCGTTGCGGAATCCCGTGCGCTGCTCGGATGCCGCCACCGCCTCGTCGATGACGATCGAACTATCCTGCGCCAGGAACTGCAGGAAGCGCAGGATCTCGCCGAGCGCCTCCCGCGGCTGGTGGCCGGACAGGATCACGTCGGTGACCGCGATCGCGCCCGCGTTGATGAAGGGGTTGCGCGGGATGCCGCGCTCGCGCTCCAGCTGCACGATCGAGTTGAAGGGGCTGCCCGAGGGCTCCCGCCCGACCCGGCGCCAGAGCCGGTCGCCGACCATGCCGAGCGCCAGCGTCAGGGTGAAGACCTTCGAGATGCTCTGGATCGAGAAGGGCGCGTCCGCGTCGCCCCCGGTCGCGACGCGGCCCTGCGTGTCGATCACCGCGATGCCGAAGCGGCGCGGATCGACGGTGGCGAGTTCCGGGATGTAGTCGGCGACCGCGCCGCGGTCGGGCCGCTCGCGCATCTCCTCGGCGATCTCGCGGACGGCCTGTTCGAGTTCGGCGGCCGTGTGGCTCATGCGGGCGGGCTCATGCGGGCGGACTCATGCGGGCGGACTCATGGCTTGCGTGTTCCGGCGGGAGGCCGCCGACACGCCGCGAAAGATCCGGTCGGGGGCGAAGGGGGTTGCGGTCGGGCGGTGGCCGGTGGCGTCGCGGATCGCGCTGGCCAGCGCGGCGGCGACCGGGTTGAACGGGCTCTCGCTCATCGACTTGGCGCCGAGCGGGCCGACCGTGTCGTGGGTCTCGGCGAACAGCACCCGCGTGCGCGGCACGTCCGCGAAGGCCGGGACGTGGTAGTCGCGAAAGCTGCGGGTGACGACCCGGCCGTCGTCGAGCCGCATGTCCTCGTAGAGCGCGGCGCCGATCGCCTGCGCCACCCCGCCCTCGATCTGGCCGCGGCACTGCATCGGGTTGATCACCCGGCCCGCATCGGCCGCGTGGATGCTGTCGAGGATGCGCACCGCGCCCGTGCCCTCGTGCACCGCGACCCGGAAGGCCTGCACGTTGAAGGCGACCGAGCGGGGCGTGCCGGTGGCGTGCCCCTCGGCCTCCAGGCCGGCGAGGTCGGCGAGCGGCACCTGCCCCTCCGGAAAGGTCAGGCCGTCGGCCTCCGGGCGCCCCGTCCCCGGGTCGGCCCCGAGCCGCGCGGCCGCCGCCGTCCGCAGCGCCTCGGCCAGCGCGCACGCGGCCCTGTGGGTCGCCTGGCCCGCGACCACGATGCCGGTGCTGCCGTAGGCGCCGGTGTCGAAGCCGACCGCGTCGGTGTCGCCCGCCTCCAGGCGGATCCGGTCGAGGCTCGTGCCCAGAGCCGCGGCCGCGAGCTGGGCGTGCACGGTGGCGGTGCCGTTGCCGAACTCGGCGGTGCCGACCCGGAGCGTGTAGCGGCCGTCCGCGCCGAGCCGGATCCGCGCTTCGGCGAGATGGCCCCGGGGCGGGATCGTGTCGATCATGCCGAGCGCCATCCCCTGCCCTACGCGCCAGCCGGGTTCGGTCTCCGGTTCCGGCAGAGCCCGCAGGGCGCCCTCGACGAGGTCGAGGCACTGGTCGAGGCCGTAGCTGCCGTACCGCACGTCGTGCGGCTCCAGGCTCGTCGAGACCATCGGGTCGCCCGGCCGCACCGCGTTGCGGCGGCGCAGCGCGAACGGGTCGATGCCGAGGGCGCGGGCCAGTTCGTCCATCGCCGATTCCATCGCGAAGATGGTCTGGCTCAGGCCGTAGCCGCGAAACGCCCCGGCGGGCAGGGTGTTGGTGTAGGCGCTGTACCCGTCGACCCGCTTGTTCGGGCAGCGATAGACCGCGATCACCTCGTTGCAGCCGTGGTGCAGCACGCCGCCCGCGTGGTTGCCGTAGGCGCCGGTCTCGGCGAGCACCTCGAGCGCGATGGCGGTGAGCGTGCCGCAGGCCTTCGCGCCGAGGCGCACCCGCACCCGCATCGGGTGGCGGGTGGCGGTGGCCGCGAACTGCTCCTCGCGGGTGAGTTCCCAGACCACGGGGCGCTTCAGCCTCAGCACGGCCAGTGCGACCAGGTCCTCGGTCAACATCTCCTGCTTGCCGCCGAAGCCGCCGCCGACCCGGCCGCAGACGACGCGCACCCGCTCGCGCGGCAGGTCGTAGAGCGCGCAGAGCGCGTCGCGGGTGAGGAAGGGGACCTGGGTCGAGGCGCGGATGACGAGGCGCCCGTCCGCGTCGAGCCAGCCCATCGCCGCGTGGGTCTCCAGATGCGCGTGCTGCACCCGCTGCGAGACGTAGGTGCCCTCGTGCACCGCGTCGGCCTCGGCCAAGCCGGCCTCGACGTCGCCGATCCGCCCGTGCGCCTCGGCCGCGAGGTTCGGGTGGCTGTGCCGCGGGGGCGCGTCGGCGCCGGGCTCCGGGGCGGGGCGGTCGGCGGGGTCGTGCACGAGCGGCGCGCCGGGCGCCAGCGCCGCCTCCGGGTCGAGCACCGCCGGGCGGATCTCGTAATCGACGGCGATCAGGCGGATCGCGGCTTCGGCCACCGCCTCGCTCTCCGCCACCACCGCGGCGACGCGCTGGCCGATGAACCGGATCACCGGATCGAGCACGCGGGTGTCGGCGGCGTCGTCGCGCGGGTCGTGGTGGCGGGCGGTCGAGAAGGGGCGCTCCGGCGCGTCCGCGTGGGTGAGCACCGCGACGACACCGGGCAGGGCGCGCGCCGCCCCCGCGTCGATCGCGCGGATGCGGGCGCTCGCGTGGGGCGCGCGCAGCACCTTGATGTGCAGCAGGCCCGGCGGCGCGAGATCGAGCGTGTAGGCGGCGCGCCCCGTCACGACGGCGGGTCCCGCCGGCGCCGGCAGGCAGCGCCCGACCGGGTCGGCGCCGGGCTCCGGCGTCTCGGCCCGCGCGAGCCCGTCGAGCGCGTCGGCGACCGCGCCGTAGCCGGTGCAGCGGCAGAGGTTGCCCTTCAGCGCGGCGTCGAGGTCCCGGCGACGGCCCTGGTCGAGGGCGGCGGCCGTCATCACCAGGCCGGGGGTGCAGAAGCCGCACTGGAAGCCCTGCGCGGCCAGGAAGGCCGCCTGCATCGGGTGGAGGTCCGCGGGCACGGGCGCGCCCGGCGCGCAGGGGCCGGCGAGGCCCTCGATCGTGGTGACGGCCCGCCCCGCCGCCCGGAAGGCCGGGGTGATGCAGGCGTGGACGGGCTCGCCGTCGAGGTGGACCGTGCAGGCGCCGCAATCGCCCGCGTCGCAGCCCTTCTTGACGCCGAACCAGCCGAGGCCGCGCAGGTAGGTGCGCAGGCACTGGCCGGGGCGGGCGTCGGCCGCCTGCGCCTGCCCGTTGACGGTGAGCCGCATCACGCCCCCTCCCCCGCGAGCTCGTCCCGGATCTCCGCGGCGAGCAGCCCCGTGACGTGGCGGCGCCAGTCCGGCGCGCCGTGCACGTCGTCGTGCCAGATGTCCTCCGGGATCGCCGCGAGCGCGTCTTCGAGCGCGGGCGCGTCCGGCACGGCGGCGAAGCGGACCTGCAGCGGCCGGCGGGTCGCGGCCGTCACCGTGAGGGCGAAGGCTCCCGCCCCGTCCCGCGTGCCGATCAGCAGCGCGCCGGAGCGGCCGTTCGGGCTCAGGGAAATGCGCCGGAACGCGCTGCGGCGGCGCAGCGCCTCGGCCGGCAGGTCGATCCGGCGCAGCACCTCGCCGGGGCGCAGCGCCGTCGCGCGCGGCCCGAGCACGAGGTCGAGCACGGGGAGACGCCGCTCCGCCCCCTCCGGCGTCCAGATCAGGCCGGTGCCGTCGAGGGCGCAGGCGAGCGCGATCATCGGCCCGGCCGGCAGGGCGAGGCAGAGGTTGCCGCCGACGGTCGCCGCGTTCCAGACCTTGAACGAGCCGAGCAGCGCCCGGCAGCACTGCCCGACGAGCGGGCGCGCCGCCCAGTCCGCGGGCAGGTCGAGCCGCTCCAGGGCCGCGATGGTGCAGGTGGCGGCGAGTTCGAGGCCCGCCGCCGAGATCGCGTGCGGCGCCCAGCCGAGGCCCGCGAGATCGACGAGGCGGGCGAGCTGCGGCTGCGGCTCGGAGAACAGCCAGGTCCCGCCGGCGAGCCACGCATCGCCCGGCCGCCAGGGCGGCAGGGCCTCCCGGCCGCGGGGCGCCAGCACGCTCTCGATCGTGTTGAGGTCCATGCGGAGCGCCCTCGCAAGACTCCGTCCATCTCCCTCCGCGGGTATCGCGGATGCGGGGCCGGGCTCAAGCGGGGCGCGCTCCGCCCAGCCGCTACTCCTTGCCCGCCGTCATCAGCAGGCGCTCGGTGCGGGCGTCCTCGATGCGGTTGACCATGCGGCGCGATTCGTGGACGTCGCGCACCGTCTTGGTCATCGTCACGCAGGACTGGATCAGCATCACCGTGCCCATGGCGAAGTAGCCCTTGAGCCAGATGTCGATCGGCATGAACACGATGCCGAGCGCCACCATCGCGACGGAGCCGGCGAACGAGGCGTAGGTGAAGCTCACCCAGCCGGAGGAGTGCTGCTGCGACGGGTCGTGGGTCATGCGCGTGTCTCCTGATAATCGGGACGAGGGGATGCGTCGAAGGGATCGGGCGATGGATCAGGCGGTCGCGGCGGCCGCGGCCGGCTCGGCGGCGCGTCGGCGCAGGCGCTCCAGCACGGCGCCGCCGGTCGGCGTCCCGGAGGATCCCTCCGCCGGGCCGAAGCCGGCCCGCTCCAGGCGCGCGCCGATGTCCCGGCCGGGCTCGGCCTCGGCCAGCGCCGCCTCCGTGTCGGCGGCCTCGGCCTGGAGCGCGCGGAGCCGCGCCAGCGTCGCCTCGGCCTCGCGCAAGGTGGCGGCGTCCTGCCGGGCGGCGCCCGCGCCGAGGCGGCGGACCGCCTCCTGCGCGGCGGCGACGCGCCGGCCCCGCTCCAGCTCGGCCTGCCGCCGCGTCGCCTCGGCGACGCGCTCCCGGATGCGCCCGATCTCGGCGGCGAAGCGGGCCCGCGCCGCCGTGAGCGCGTCGCGCTCGGCCTCGAGGTCGGCGATGGCCCCGGCCGCCTCTCCGGCGAGGTCCTCGCGCCCGCCCCGGAGGGCGGCCACCGCCTGCGCCTCCAGTGCGGCGATGCGCGCCTCCGCCTCCTCCAGGCGCCGCGCCTCCGCCCGGTCGCCCGCCACCGCCACGGCGAGCGCCTGCCGGCCCCGCTCCAGCCCGGCGCGGGTCTCGCGGATCTGCTGGTCCAGAATCAGCAGCGCGTTACGATCGAAGATCTCCTCGGCGGCCCGCGCCGCCTGGCCACGCAACAGGGTCTCGAACAGCTTGAACATGGGCTCGCTCCGCTCCGTGAACGATGTTCATGAGAAGCTTGGTCGCACGGTCATGAACAGTGTTCAGTGCGTTTCGGCACCTGCGGCGCCGCGTCCGCGGCGCGACGGAGCGGGCGCGTGAGCGCCGGCGACCGCCCCGGCGGCGCGCCGGAGGACGCGCGCGAGGACCGTCGCGAGGACCGTCGCGAGGACGCGCGCGAGGGCCGTCGCGAGGACGCGCGCGAGGACCGTCGCGAGGAGCGCCGGGCGGCCCTGCGGGAGGCCCTGGTGAGCGCCGCCGAGCGCACCGTCGCGGCCCAGGGGCTCTCCGGGCTCCGGGCGCGGGATCTGGCGCGGGAGGCGGGCTGCGCGGTCGGGGCGATCTACACCGTGTTTCCCGATCTCGACGCCCTGGCGCTCGCGGTGAACCTGCGCACCCTCAACCTGTTCGACGCGGCGCTCGGACCCGTCGGGCGGCCGGGCGGGGCGATCGCCGGCCCGGGCGCGGCCGCCGACGAGCTTGTGCGGCTCGGCCTGGCCTACCTGGCCTTCGCAGAGGCGCATCCGCTGCGCTGGGACGCGCTGTTCCGGCACCGGCCGCCGCCCGGGCAGCGGGCGCCGGACTGGTACGTGGCCGAGCAGGCGCGCCTGTTCAGCCGCATCGAGCGCCCCCTGGGCGCGCTCCGCCCCGACCTGCCGGAGCCGGAGCGCCGGCTGCTCGCCCGCAGCCTGTTCTCGGCCACCCACGGCATCGTCGCCCTGGGGCTCGACGAGCAGCGCATGGCGCTGCCCGCCGCGACGCTCGGAGTACAGCTCGAGACGCTGGTCCGGGCCATGGCGGCAGGTCTGGCTCGCCGGGACTAAGTCCGATCGTCGGTCAAGAAAAAATTCGCATCTGCGATGAGGCGGAAGTCAACCTTCGCTTCATGGCACGACAGGTTACGCAGATGTTTCAATCAAGTCGCGGCCTTTATATGATCGTTAATGATGTGTGACTAACGGGAGGACTGTTGACGACGATCTAGGACGATAAGGATACGGCGATGGCGCTCAACCTCAAGCAATGGTTGGCAGGGTTGTTCGGGTTGATGCTCGTCCTGGCGCTGGCGCAGGGCGGCTTGGCGCTCGTCAAGCTCGACGCGGTTGCGGCCCGGACGACGCTGCTGCTCGACGACACGATCCCGTCGGTCAATGCCGCGCACGGCATCAACGCCACCATCATCCGCACGCGGCTCTGGCAGTTCCGCTACGTCACGGCCGAGAGCGACACCGCGCGGGCCGAGAGCCTGGCCAAGGTCGCCGAGTTCGCGAACGACCGGAACGGGCAGATCGAGCTCTATCGCGCGCGCGTCAGCTCGGCGGCGGAGCAGAAGGTCTACGACGACCTCCTCGCCAAGCTCGCCCTGCTGAAGCCGGACTGGGACCGGCTGCGCGCCTTCCCGGCCGAGCGCCACGACGAGGCCATGGCCTTCTTCCGCGGGCCGATGAACGCGAACTACCTCGCGGTCTCCGGCGCGGCGCGCGCCCTCGTGGACGTCAACCTCGCGGCGGCCAGGACCGCCGACGCGGAGGTCCGTGCCGAGCAGGCCTCGGCCACCCGCGCGACGCTGCTGATGCTCGGCGTCGCCGTGCTGATCGCGCTCGGCGCAATGGCCTTCTGCTTCCTCGGCGTGTCGCGCCCGATCGAGCGCATGACCGGGGCGATGCGGCGCCTCGCTGGCGGGGACACGGACTCCGAGATTCCCTATGGCGGGCGCCGCGACGAGATCGGCGCGATGGCGGGCGCCGTGCAAGTGTTCCGCGAGAACCTCGTCCGGACCCGCGCGCTGGAGGCGGAGACGGCCCTCGCCCGCGCCTCCGCCGAGGAGCAGCGCCGGGCCGGCATGCGCCAGCTGGCCGACGGCTTCGAGCAGGCGGTCGGCGGCATCGTCGGCATGGTCTCGTCCGCGGCGAGCGAATTGCAGGCCACCGCCCAGGGCATGAGCGCCACCGCGGGCCAGACGGCGGGTCAGTCCAGCAGCGTCGCGGCGGCCGCCGCCCAGGCGGCCTCCAACGTCAACACCGTTGCGGCGGCGGCGGAGGAACTCGGCTCGTCGGTGGCCGAGATCGGCCGGCAGGTCTCTGGCTCGGCCGACCTCGCCCAGGCCGCGGTGGCGGAGGCCGACGCCACGGCCGGCCTCGTGCAGGATCTGGCCCAGGCCGCCAGCCGCATCGGCGACGTGGTGGCGCTGATCTCGCAGATCGCCGGCCAGACCAACCTCTTGGCGCTCAACGCCACGATCGAGGCGGCGCGCGCCGGCGAGGCGGGGCGCGGCTTCGCGGTGGTGGCCGCCGAGGTGAAGGAGCTCGCCGCCCAGACGGCGCGGGCGACGGAGGAGATCTCAACGCAGATCGGCCGGATCCAGGGCTCGACGGATCAGGCGGTCGGCGCCATCGGCGGGATCGGCACGCGCATCCGCGAGATCTCGGGCGTGGCGGCCCAGATCGCGGCGGCGGTGGAGGAGCAGGGCGCGGCGACCCAGGAGATCGTGCGCAACGTCGCCCAGGCCTCGACGGGGACCAGCGAGGTGACGGTGAACATCGCGGGGGTGGCGGGGGCGGCCGAGGAGACGGGCGCGGCCGCCGCCCAGGTGCTGGCCTCGGCCTCCGAGCTGTCGCGCCAGTCCGAGCATCTCTCGGCGGAGGTGCAGCGCTTCCTCGCCACCGTGCGCGCCGCCTGAGGCCCGCCTCCGCGCCGCCGCTCGCGAGCGGCGGCGCGGGTCTCCCTCAGGATCTGCCGACAGGCAGGTCGGTTATCCACCGGTCTTTTCTTAACTTGGATCAGGTAGGGCCAACATAGGTCAGGATCATCGGCGTATTTGATCCGATACGATAAGCATATGTCGCACCGTTCGGGATGCCATTTGCGGAACCATTGAGCACCGCTCCGGTTCTCCGCACCAGATCGACGGCGCAAGCGCGGCCGTTCGACTTCCTCGTGTCCGGTCCGGACTGAGCCGTAACTGCAGGGCGTTGCCGCAGCCGCGTGGCGCGAACGCGCCCGTGCGACAGCGACAGGTGCCCATGCAACAGGTAGCCCACCCGCGTCAGGTTCCCCGGCATGCCGGCCTCCCGCAGGGGCCGCTGCCCCTTCCCGGGGACGATGCGACCCATCCCCTGGCCGAGCGGTTTCGCGATTTCATCCGAAACCCGCCCTTCCCCTGCGTCGGGGCCAAGTCCGCCCTCACCCGCGGGCGCCTGCGCATCGCGGTCGCGCGCGACATCACGGGCGGCCAGGACGACGCGCGCCTCTACGGGGCGCTCCTCGCCTTCCTGGGCCGCTACAAGGCGCGGCCCGACCTGTTCCAGAGCTTCGCCGTGGTGTTCGAGGGCCCGCACGACCTCTCGGAGGAGACCTTCGAGGGCGCGCTCTGGGCCCGCGCCCAGGCGCTCGCCGACCAGGATTGCCGCATCGGCCACGCCGCCGACCCCCGCGTCGCCGACGATCCGGACGACCCGCACTTCTCCTTGAGTCTCGCGGGCGAGGCCTTCTTCATCGTCGGCCTGCACCCGCGGGCGAGCCGGCTCGCCCGCCGCTTCGAGGCGCCCGTCCTCGTCTTCAACCTGCACGACCAGTTCGAGCGGCTGCGCGCGGAAGGGCGCTACGAGCGCCTGCGCGAGACGATCCTGGCCCGCGACGTCGATCTGGCGGGCTCCGTCAACCCGATGCTCGCCCGCCACGGCGAGCGCTCGGAGGCGGTGCAGTACAGCGGCCGCGCGGTGCCGGCCGACTGGGCCTGCCCGTTCCGGCGCGGCGCGCCCGAGCCCGCCGACTGGGCGGCGGTGGCCCGGGATCTCGGCGCGGGCGCCTTCGACGCGCGCCGTCTCGCCGAGGCTGCGGGCCCGGATGCCGAAGGCGAGGGTCAGAAGCCGTGAGCGCGCCCTGGACCTCGGACGACGCCCTCGTGGCGCTGGTGGCCGCCCTGCGCGCCCGGGACTACGCCTTCACCACGGTGACGCCCGCCACCCACGCGCACGTCGCCCGCCGCATGGGCGACGCGCCCGCCCGGTCGCTGCGCGACGTGTTCGGCTGGAGCCGGCCCTTCGCCGAGGATCTCGTGCCGCCGGACCTCTTCGGGCTGATGCGCGAGGCCGGGATCCTCGCGCGGGCGGGCGACCTCTGGCGCGCCACGATCCGCCTGTCGAGCCTCGATGGGGAACTCTTCGTGCACGCGGCCTACCCGCCCACCGCCCAGGACGCCGTGTTCTTCGGGCCCGACACGATGCGCTTCGTGGCGTCCGTGACCCAGTATCTCGCGGGGCGCGAGGCACCGGTGCGGCGGGCGGTCGATGTCGGCTGCGGCAGCGGGGCGGCGGGCATCGCGGTCGCCAAGCGGGCGCCCGGCGCCGAGGTGCTCCTCGTCGACGTCAACCCGAACGCGCTCGCCGCTGCGGCGCTCAACGCCCGGCTCGCGGGCGTCACCGGCACGGTGCCGGTGTCGAGCGACCTCCTCTCGGGTACCGAGGGCCGCTTCGACCTCGTGGTCTCGAACCCGCCCTTCATGCTCGACGCGCAAGGGCGCACCTACCGGCACGGCGGCGGCGCGTTCGGCGAGGGCCTGTCGCTCGCGGTCGTCGAGGCGGCGGCCGAGCGCCTGAACCCGCGCGGCGCCCTGGTCCTGTTCACGGGCTCGGTCATCGTCGAGGGCGAGGATCCGTTCCGCGAGGCGGCGCTGACGGCCTGTGCCCGCGCTGGCCTCTCCGCCCAGTACCGGGAATACGATCCGGACGCCTACGGCGAGGAACTGGCGGACCCGGCCTACGCGCGGGCCGACCGCATCGCGCTGGCCGTCCTCGTCGCGACCCGGGAGGGCTGAGGCGTGGCGGACGCGGCTCGCGAGGCCTTCGCCCGGGCCGTGCGCGCGGGGCTCTCGGCCCGGCCGCGGACGCTGCCCGGCACCTGGCTCTGGGACGAGGCCGGCTCGGTCCTGTTCGACCGGATCTGCGACAGCCCCGACTACCACCCGACCGGCCGCGAGACCGCGCTCCTGCCGGCGGTGGCGTTCGAGGTCGCCGGGCTCGTCGGTCCCCGCGCCAGCGTGGTCGAGTACGGCAGCGGGGCGAGCCGCAAGGTGCGCACCCTGCTCGACGCCCTCGACCGGCCGGCCCGCTACCTCGCCCTCGACATCTCCCGCGACTACCTCGCGGCCTCGGTCGCCCGGCTGGCACCGGACTATCCCGCGGTCGCGATGACGCCGGTCTGCGCCGATTACGGCGGCCCGGTGCGCCTGCCCGTCAGGCTCGACGACGGGCCGGTGCTGGGCTTCTTTCCCGGCACCAGCATCGGCAACTTCGCGCCCGATGCAGCGCAGGGTCTGCTCGCCCGCATCCGCGACACGCTCGGGCCCTCGCGCCTCCTCGTCGGAGTCGACCCGACCCGGGACGAGGCCCGGCTCTACCGGAGCTACGGCGGCGACCTGATGGCCGCGTTCCACCGCAACATCCTGGTGCGGATGCGGCGCGAACTCGGCGCGGATCTCGACCCGGAGGGCTTCGCCCACGCGGTGCGGGTCGAGCCCGAGCCGTTCCGGGTCGAGGCGCGCCTCGTCGCCCGGGGTGCGCAGACGATCCGGCTGGACGAGGACGCATTCGTCTTCGCGGACGGCGAGAGCGTCCGCACCGACACCTCGCACAAATACCCGCCCGACGCCTTCCGGGCGCTCGCCGAACGGGCCGGCTGGCGGCCGGAGCGCGTCTGGCTCGACCCGGACGGGCTGTTCAGCCTGCACCTGCTGCGGACCGAATGACGCAACCCTTGCGTGCATCGCTTCGGAAACTTGGCCGCACCGCGAAGCGCTGACTTCCGGACGACCCCTTCGTGCCGGTCCCGGCACGCCACCCCGAGGAGACACCAGCGATGGCTCTCGACACCCGCGCGATCTACATCACCGCGCTCAAGAACACCCACGCCCTGGAGATGCAGGCGCTTCAGATCATGGAGCGGCAGATCGAGCGGCTGGAGCGCTACCCCGAGATGGCCGACGCGCTGCGCCGCCACGTCGAGGAGACCCACGGCCAGCGCCAGCGGCTGGAGGAGGCGCTGGGCAGCCTGTCGGAGAGCCCCTCCACCATCAAGGAGGGCATCCTCGGCTTCGTCGGCAACATGATGGCGCTCGGCCACACCCCGGCCCAGGACGAGATCCTGAAGAACACCTACGCCAACCACGCCTTCGAGAACTTCGAGATCGCGGCCTACACCTCGCTCCTCACCATCGCGGACGCCGCCGGCCAGGGCGCGCACAACGCCGGCTTCCAGCAATCGCTGCGCGAGGAGCAGGCGATGGCCCAGCGGGTGAACGAGCTGATCCAGCCGACGACGCTGCGCTACATCGAGCTGACCACTGCGGGCGAGAAGGCCGACCGGTGAGCGTGCTCGGGGGGACCACGCGGCGGCCGCCGCTGGCGCGGCAGGTCGTCGTCGTCACCGGCGCGTCGAGCGGCATCGGGCTCGCCACCGCCCGGATGGCGGCGGCGCGGGGCGCGCGGGTGGTGCTCGCCGCCCGCAGCGCCGACGCGCTCGCCGAGATCCGCGCCGGGATCGAGGCCGCCGGGGGACAGGCGATCGACGTGCCGGCCGATGTCGGCGTGCGGGAGGATGTGGAGCGGATCGCGGCCCGCGCGGTCGAGGCCTTCGGCGGCTTCGACACCTGGGTCAACGTCGCGGGGCTGACGATCTACGGGCCGCTGGGCGCGGTCAGCGACGCCGACCACGAGCGCCTGCTCCGGACCAACCTCTGGGGCACGGTGCTGGGCTCGCTGGTCGCCGTCGATCATTTCCGCAGCCGCGGCGGGGGCGGGCTGATCAATCTCGGCAGCGTCGCCTCCGACCTGCCCTTCCCGTTCCAGGGCATGTACGTGGCGAGCAAGCATGCGGTGAAGGGCTTCACCGACGCGCTGCGCATGGAACTGCTGCAGGAGGGGCTGCCAATCTCCGTCACCCTGGTGAAGCCGGCCTCGGTCGACACCCCCCTGCCCCAGCGCGCCCGCAACTACATGGAGCGCGAGCCGACCCTGCCGCCACCGGTCTACGCGCCGGAGGTGGTGGCCCGCGCCATCCTGCACGCGGCCGTGCATCCGCAGCGGGACATCTATATCGGCGGCGCCGCCAAGCTGATGGCCGCCACCAAGGAGTTCGCACCCGGCGCCTTCGACTACCTCGCCCCCGCGATCACCGCCTTCCAGAAGCGATCGCGGCCGCCGGAGCATCCGGAAGGCGCCCTGCACGCGCCCGTCCGGGCCGGGGAGGTGCGCGGCGGGCAAGGGGCTCTGGTGCTGAACTCCAGCGCCTACACCCGGGCGAGCCTGCACCCGCTGGCACTCACCGGGCTCGCGGCGGCGGGGCTCGCGCTCGGCGCCGCGACACTGCTGGGGGCCCGTCCGCGGCGGCGGCGCTGAATGGCGGCCGATCCCGCGCCGGCGCCCGACCCATTCGGCGCTCCCGCCCCGCGCCGCTTCCTCGACCTGCCGGGCTTCCCGCGCATCGCCTACGCGGAGGCCGGCGCCGGGCCGCCGCTGATCCTCGTGCACGGCGCCCTGGTGACGCTCGACGACATGTGGCTCGGGCCGATGGCCGCGCTCGCCCGGCACTTCCGGGTCGTGGCGATCGACCGGCCCGGCCACGGCGAGAGCGGGCACGGCCGGCCCGCGGACGCCTCGCTCTGGCGGCAGGCCGACCTCGTTCTGGCCGTCGCCGACGCGCTCTCGCTGGAGCGCCCGGTCGTGGCCGGGCACTCCTTCGGCGGGGCGGTGGCGCTCGCCTGCGGGCTCGCAGCGCCCGAGCGGATCCGCGGCGTCGTGGCGATCGCGCCGATCGCCTTCCCGGAGCCCAGGCTGGAGCAGGTGCTGTTCGGGCCGCGCGCGGTGCCCGTCGTCGGACCGCCGCTCTCGCGGGCGCTCGCCCCGGCGGACGCGGTGCTGCTGCCGCTGCTCTGGCGGGCCCTGTTCCTGCCCCGCGCCATGCCGGAGACCTTCGCGCGTCGCTTCCCATTCGCCCTCGCGGGCCGGCCGGACCGGCTGGTCGCGGACGGCGAGAACGCCAACCTGCTCTGGACCGACCTCGCCCGCAGCGCGGCGCTCTACCCGCTCTGCCGGGCGCCGGTCCACATCCTGTCGGGCAGCGGCGACATCGTCACCAACCAGACGCTGCACGGGCGCGGCGCCGCCCTGCTGATCCCGGGCGCGCGCCTGCACTGGCTGCGGGGCGAGGGCCACATGCTCCACCATTTCCGACAGGACGCGGTGGTAGAGGCGGCGCTGGCGATCGCCGCATAGGGTCCTGGGATCCCAAAGGGCCCGAGGCCCTTTCGGCGCCTCAAGGCGCTGCAGGCGGGGTCCGGGGCGCGCAGCCCCGGGATCGGCTTCTCCGACCCGGCAAAGCCGGGTCGGAGAAGCCGAATGCAGGGTTCCACCCTGCACCCGCGAAAGGCCTCGGGCCTTTCGAAACCGGGACTTCACGCCGCTTCCAACGCGGGCGTCTCCAAATCGTCGGCCGGGCCGAAGAACTCGTAGCGGATCCGCTCCGCCGGGACGCCGCGGGCGGCGAGTCCGTGCGTCAGGGCCGCCAGGAAGGGCTTCGGCCCGCACAGGTAGAAGGTCGCCCCCGCGGGCGCGGCCTCGGCGAGCCAGCCGGCCGTGATCAGCCCCCGGTGCTCGTCGGCCCCGAGCGGCGCATCAGCCGCCAGACCCTCGTAGAAGGTCGCGAGCGTGAGGCCCGGCGCCCGCTCGACCAGGGCCCGCAGCTCCGCCGCGAAGGCGTGGCTGCCGCGGTCCCGGGTGCCGTGCGCCCAGAGGACCGGGCGCGCGGGGGTCTCCGCGGCCAGCGTCTCGGCCATGCTCAGCAGCGGGGTCAGGCCGACGCCGCCGCTCGCCAGCACCACCGGGCCCTCGCCCTCCAGCACGAACTCGCCCGCGGGCGCTGCCACCGCCAGCACCGTGCCGGTCCCCGCCTCGGCATGCAGCCAGTTCGAGACGATGCCCTCCGGCAGGCCCGTCCGACGCTCGCGCTTCACGCTGATCCGGTAGGCCCGCGCGTTCGGCGCGCAGGAGATCGAGTAGTTGCGCGTCAGGGTGGGCCCGCCCGGCAGCGCGACGCGGAAGCCCAGATACTGCCCCGGCCGGTGCGGCATCACCGGCCCGCCATCCGCCGGCACCAGCCAGAACGAGCGCACCTCCGCGCTCTCGTCGCGCACGGATTCCACCCGGAAGGCCCGCCAGCCGGTCCAGCCGCCAGGCGCCGCCGCGTGCGCCCGGTAGAGTGCCGCCTCGCGCCCGATCAGGATCTCGGCCAGGCACCAGTAGGCCTCGCCCCAGGCGGCGCAGATCTCGGGCGTCGCCGCCTCGCCCAGCACGTCGCGGATCGCCGCCAGCAGCGCGTCGGCGACGTGCGGATAGTGCTCGGGCAGGATGTTGAGCGCGACGTGCTTCTGGGCGATGCGCTCGACCGCTCCACCCAGTACGCCGAGGTCGTCGATGTGGCGCGCGTAGGCCAGCACGGCCTGGGCGAGCGCCTTCGGCTGCGAGCCGGTCTCGCCGTGATGCGACTGGTTGAACAGGTCGCGGATCTCGGGATTCTCGAACAGGCGCTCGTACATGCGGCGGGTGATGGCGAGGCCGTGGGCCTCCAGGGCCGGCACGGTGGCCTTGATCAGCGCGACGGTGGCGGGTTCGAGGGGCTCGGGCATGGTCGCCTCAGAAGGTGCATCGACGATGCATCTTTAAGGACCGCGTCAGGGGCGTGCAAGACAAAGGTGTACCGATGATGTATCTTTTCGGCGTCCGGATCCCCGCATGCGCCTGACCCGCTACACCGACTACGCCCTGCGCACCCTGATCTATCTCGGGCTGAACGAGCCGCGGCAGAGCTCGATCGGCGAGATCGCGCGCGCCTACGGCATCTCGGAGAACCACCTGACCAAGGTGGTGCACCAGCTCGGCCGGCTCGGGCTGGTCCGCACGATCCGGGGCCGGGGCGGGGGCCTGAGGCTGGCGCTCGACCCCGCCGAGATCGTGGTCGGCGCGGTGGTGCGGCAGACCGAGGAGGATCTGGCGCTGGTCGCGTGCTTCGCGGGCGGCGCCTGCGCGATCACGCCGTCCTGCCGGCTGCGGCGGGCGCTGGGCGAGGCGCTGGCCGCCTTCCTCGCCGTGCTCGACGGCTACACCCTGGCCGACCTCCTGGGGGGCGGCGACGGGGCGGCGGTCGCACTGATGCTGGGATTGGCACCGCCGGAGCCGGTGTGATCCGCTAATCGAGGCAGAGCCGGAAATAGAGCTGTCGCACCCGCTCCATGGCCTCCCGGTCCTCGCCCCGGGCGGGGCTCAGAAGCTCCGGGCCATCGGGCACGCGGCCGAAGGAGGCCCCGGCGAGATCGGCCACGAAGCCGCGCGGCCCTCCGTAGAGCCCCTGCCGGTTCCTGACGTCGACCGAGCCGCAGATTGCCCCGCCCTCGGCCCGGCGCAGCTCGGTGACCCGCGCCTCCGGGCTGTTCAGGTTCCGCCCGACCAGATCGAGCACCGCGCGGGTGTCCGCGGGCCCGATCCGGGCTCCGGAGCCGTCCTCGACGGTCTGGCCGCGGGCGGTCGCGGGCAAGCCGAGACCCGCGCTCAAGACGAGCAGCGTGACGGCGAGTGCGGCGCGCTTCATCGTGATCCTCCCCGTTCGGCCGGATTCTCGGCGAGCACCTCGGCATCCGCAAGCCGCGGGCGGCATCGTGTCCCCGGCGCCCCGCCGGCCCCGAAAGCGGTGGCCGCTGCCGGCCCCGGGCTCGACCCCATCGGCGCCAGGGACTAGCCTCCGGCCCCATGCCCCTCGTGCCCCCGCCCCCGCGCGCCGCCTCGCGCCCGCCGGAACCCACCGCCACCGACGTGCCCTCCGCGCGGGTGCTCGCCGCCAACCAGCCCGAATGGTCGGTCGGCGACCTCGCCGCGGCGCTCAAGCGCACCCTGGAGGACGCCTTCGGCCATGTCCGCCTGCGCGGCGAGATCTCGGGCTATCGCGGCCAGCACGGCTCGGGCCATGCCTACTTCTCCCTCAAGGACGGGCAGGCGCGCATCGACGCGGTGGTCTGGAAGGGCGTGTTCGGGCGCCTGCGCCAGAAGCCGCAGGAGGGGCTGGAGGTGGTCGCCACCGGGCGCATCACCACCTTTGCCGGCAAGTCGTCGTACCAGATCGTGGTCGAGAGCCTGGAGCCGGCGGGCCTGGGCGCCTGGATGGCGCTCCTGGAGGAGCGCAAGCGGGTTCTGGCGGCCGAAGGGCTGTTCGACCCCGCGCACAGGAAGCCGATCCCCTACCTCCCCCGGGTCGTCGGTGTCGTCACCTCGCCGACCGGCGCCGTGATCCGCGACATCCTGCACCGGCTGGCGGACCGCTTCCCCCGCCCCGTGCTGGTCTGGCCGGTGCGGGTGCAGGGCGAGGGCGCGGCCGAGGAGGTCGCGGCCGCGATCCGCGGCTTCAACGCGCTGGCGCCCAATGGTCCGATCCCGCGGCCCGACGTGCTGATCGTCGCCCGCGGCGGCGGCTCGATCGAGGATCTCTGGTCCTTCAACGAGGAATGCGTGGTCCGCGCCGCCCACGAGAGCCGGATCCCGCTGATCTCGGCGGTCGGCCACGAGACCGACACCACGCTGATCGACTACGTCTCCGACCGCCGCGCACCGACGCCCACGGGGGCGGCCGAGATGGCGGTGCCGATGCGCGCAGAGCTCGTCGCGACCGTGCACGATCTCGGCGGGCGCAACCACGGCGCTGTGCTGCGCCGGCTCGACCGCGACCGCGCGGACCTCCGGGCGGCGGCCCGCGCGATTCCCCCCGCCGACGCCTTCCTGGCGGGCAAGCGCCAGCGCCTCGACCTCGCCGAGGCCCGCCTCGCGCCGGCGCTGGCCGCGGGCGCGCGCGGCCACCGCCAGCGCCTGCAGGCGCTGCTCGACCGGCTGGCGCGGCGCTCGCCCGACGTGGCGCTCGCCAACGCCCGCGCGCGCCTCGCCCGCATCGACCACCGGCCGCGGACGGCCGTGCGCAACGACCTGCTGCGCAAGGGCGAGCATCTCGGTCAGCTCGGCCGCCGCCTCGTCGTCGCCCGCGAGGCCACGATCGAGCGGGCCCGGGCACTTGAGGCGCGCCGGGCGGACCGGCTCGCCGCGGTTCTGGCCCGGCTCACCCAAGCCGGCGCCCGCACGGTCGAGCGCCGCCGCGACCGGCTCGCCGCGCTGGGCGGGCTCCTCGGCTCGCTGAGCTACCGGGCGGTGCTGGAGCGCGGCTACGTGCTGGTGCGCGACGCGGACGGTGCGCCCCTGCGCCGCGCCGCGGACGCCGCCCGCGCGCCCGGCCTCAGCCTGCAATTCGCGGACGGCACCGTGCGGGCGCGGCCGGAGGGCGCGGAGGCCGGGCCCCCTGCCCCATTCTCCGTCCTGCCCGAGCCCGACAAGGCCCCGCGCCGCGCGCCGCGCCGGGCCGCGGCCCGCGGCAAGCCCGCCGAGCCGGAGGCGCAGCAGGCCTCGCTGTTCGAGGCGTGAGGGCCGTAACGGCGGATTCACCGGCGCCCGTCAGACTCAGGGCATGACCACCGTCGCCGCGCAGGCCACCCAGATGCTCGCCGCCGCCTTCTCCCAGCAGATGGGGGTGGCGGTGGCGCGCCAGCAGATCACGGCCGATCGCGCGGTGGCCGAGCTGGTCGCCGGCGCGATCCAGTCCGCCGCGCCCCCTGCCCCGCCCGGCCAGGGCCGTGTCGTCGATACCCGCGTCTAGGCCGTCGCGACCCTCACGCCCTCCTCCGGCTGCCCGCTTCGGAGGCCGCGTCGGCCCTCGGCGCGCGTCGATAATGGTAGCGTGATACCTCCCGGTCGAAGCCGAGTCCCGCGTAGAGCGCCCGGGCCGGCGGGTTGTCGGCCACCACCTGAAGGCAGGCGGCGGTCGCACCCCGGGACCGGCCCCAGCGCATCAGCGCCGACACGACGCGCCGGCCGTATCCCCGCCCGCGGCAGGCCTCTTCCGTCGCCACCGACTCGATCACCACCAGATCCCCGTCGAGCACGCCGTAGGCCTGCGCGGCGATCGCCCCGTCCAGCCGCAGGGCCGCGCAGGCGCGCGGCAGCAGGATCGCGGCGTGCATCGCCCGGTAGACGCGCTCCGCCTCCGGATCGGACCGGTTGATCGCGGCGCGGAAGGCCAGCCACGCCGCGTCCGGCGCCTCGGCGAGGCTCACCCGATCCGCGCTCTCGGCGAGCCCCGCGAGGTCGGCCACGAGCGTCAGCGAGGCGCCCTCGGCCGCGTAGCCCCGGCGGGCCAACTCGGGGTCGAGTTCCGGCGCGAGCGAGACGATCCGGAACAGGGCCGGCCGGCCCAGCCCGCGGAAGACCGCCTCGCAGGCCGCGATTGCCGCCGCCGGGGCCGCGCGGGGGCCGCGCAGCGGGTTGACCGCGTTCGTCCGTCGGGTCGGGCCGCCGGCCGCCCGCAGCAGCCAGCCCTCGAGATGCGCCTCGCGCGGCGCCGGCCACGCGTTGCGGCAGGCCTCCTCCACGCGCCAGGCCAGATCCGCCTCGTCCATCGCCGCCCCCCTCCGTCCCGTTCCGCCGCCCGACGCCGTGACCGTCCCCGCCGCCGAAGCCCGATCCGATCCGGCCGCCGCACCCGCTTACCCGTGCCGGCCACGCCATCGGGGTTGACGCGCGTGCCGCGGTTTGCGACCGCCTGCCGCGGCACGCCTCATGCCTCACGCCGTGCGCGGCGGGCGCGGCCCCAGGCAGGTGCCCCCGAGCAGGAGCCCCCATGACCACCACGATCGACAGCGACCAGAAGCTCCACCTCGTCTTCGGCGGCGAGCTGTCGGAGCTCGAAGGCGTCCGCTTCAAGGACGTGAAGGGCCTCGACATCGTCGGCATCTTCCCCGACTACGCCTCCGCCCAGGTCGCCTGGAAGGCCAAGGCCCAGGCCACCGTCGACAGCGCGCAGACCCGCTACTTCATCGTCCACCTGCACCGCCTGCTGGAGCCGTAGGACGTATTCCATGCGTCAGGCGCATGCGGTGAACGAGAACGTTGTGACGGCAGCACGCCGCTGGTAAGAGCCGAGCCGTTCCGGCCGGGGCTCGCGCCCGTCCGGCGAGCGTCGTGTCGGGCGGCGGGTCAGGTATTCGCGAAGGCGTCCCGGAGGGATGCGCGGTGGACGCAAGTGAGGCTACGGACATGAAGTCCTCGATCAAGATCATCGCCGGCAACGCGAGCCGGCCCTTGGCCGAGGCGATCGCCGCCTACCTCGAACTGCCGCTGGCCAAGTGCATGGTCCGGCGCTTCGCCGACATGGAGATCTTCGTCGAGCTGCAGGAGAACGTGCGCGGCGAGGACGTGTTCATCGTCCAATCGACCGCCTTCCCGGCCAACGACCACCTGATGGAACTGCTGATCATGATCGACGCCGCGCGCCGGTCCTCGGCCCGGCGCATCACGGCGGTGATCCCCTATTTCGGCTACGCCCGGCAGGATCGGCGCACCTCGGGCCGCACGCCGATCTCGGCCAAGCTCGTGGCCAACCTGATCACCCGGGCCGGCGCCGACCGCGTGCTGACGCTCGACCTCCATGCCGGCCAGATCCAGGGCTTCTTCGACATCCCGACCGACAACCTGTTCGCCGCCCCCGTGATGGTGCGCGACATCAAGGAGCGGGCGGGCTCGATCCACGAGCGCATGGTGGTCTCGCCCGACGTCGGCGGCGTGGTGCGGGCCCGCGCCATCGCCAAGCGCATCGACGCCTCGCTCGCCATCGTCGACAAGCGCCGCGAGCGCGCGGGCGAGTCGGAGGTGATGAACATCATCGGCGACGTCGAGGGCCGTTCCTGCATCCTCGTGGACGACATCGTCGATTCCGGCGGCACGCTGGTCAACGCGGCGGAAGCGCTGCTCAACGCCGGCGCCAAGGAGGTCTCGGCCTACATCACGCACGGGGTGCTCTCGGGCGGCGCGGTCTCGCGCATCGCCGCCTCGCGGATGAAGGAACTCGTCATCACCGACTCGATCCAGCCGACGCAAGCCGTCAAGCTCGCCCGCAACATCCGCGTGGTGACGATCGCCCCGCTGCTCGGCGAGGCGATCGGGCGCACGGCGACCGAGTCGAGCGTGTCGAGCCTGTTCGACTAGCGGGGCGCCGCTGCCCTTGAGCCGTTCCCGATCGCGAACGGCTCAAGGTCTTCGGCTTGGCGCGCTCTCTTACGCCGAACCGGCGTCCACTTCGGCAGCGTGCGTTCTAGTGCGAAAAGTCCGGCTCCTCGCGGGCGAGGCGCCGCCGGATGCTCTCCAGGTGCAGGCGCGCGCTCTCGGCGTCGCCCGCGCGCATCTGCGCGGCGGTGCGGGCGGCGATGTCGGGCGGCACCGGCACCAGCGGGCGCCCGCTGCCCATCGCCTTCAGCTGCACCTCGGCGGCGCGCTCCAGGTAGTAGAGGTCGTCCCAGGCTTCGGCCACCGTCGGGCCGGTGACGACGACCCCGTGGTTGCGCAGGAACACCACGTCGGCCTCCCCGAGCGTCGCGGCGATGCGGTCGCCCTCGCTGTCGTCCAGGGCGAGGCCGTTATAGGCCTCGTCCACCGCGACCCGGCCGTAGAACTTCAGCGCGGTCTGGCCGGCGAAGGCCAGGGGCTCACCCGCGACCATGCTGAGCGCGGTGGCGTTCGGCATGTGGGTGTGGAAGGCGGCGCGCGCCCGCGGCAGGCGGGCGTGCAGCCGGGCGTGGATGAAGAAGGCTGTGGCCTCCGGCCGCCCCTCCCCCTCCAGCACGTGCCCGTCGAGGGAGCAGACGAGCAGGTCCGAGGCGCGGATCTCCGCGAAGGCGAGGCCGTAGGGGTTGACCACGAACAGGTCGTCGCGTCCCGGCACCACGGCCGAGAAGTGGTTGCAGATCCCCTCCTCCAGCCCGTAGCGGGCCGCCATCCGGAAGCAGGCGGCGAGGTCGGTCCGGGTCCGCGCCAGCCCGGCGCGGTCGATGCCGTCGAGGCCGGGACGGGCGGTGGCGCCGAGCGCGCGCAGTTCGTGGGCCACGGCGATGTCTCCTCGATCCCGGCTCGCTGGCCGTGCGGGCGCGCGTGCGATGCCGCGCGCCGCGGAGGAAACAGGCCTTCGGGGCTTCGCGCAAGCGGCCCGCCCCGCGCCCGGCGATTTCCGGTGCCGACGACCACGAATCGTCCGCGCGCGGCGATTGCGCCGCTCCGGCTCCCCGCCTATACTGTGGGCATCCCCCAATTTGTGGCGTGTGACGGGACGTCCGGACGATCGAGCCGGAGCCCGCGGACCGGTGCCCCCCGTCTCGGGCCGTTCCCGCGCCCGTGAACGTGGAGCTGCCCGATGTCCCAGGGTCCGCTGATGCCCAAGGCCACCGCCGTCTGGCTGGTGGAGAACACCTCCCTCGCCTTCGAGCAGATCGCCGACTTCTGCAAGCTGCACCCGCTGGAGGTGAAGGGCATCGCCGACGGCGAGGTCGCGGCCGGCATCAAGGGGCTCGACCCGATCACCACGGGCCAGCTCACCCGCGACGAGATCGAGAAGGCCCAGAAGGCGCCGCACTACCGGCTCAAGCAGGCGGTCTCGAAGGTGAAGCTGCCGGAGGTGAAGCGCACCACCAAGGGCCCGCGCTACACCCCCCTGTCGCGCCGCCAGGACCGCCCGAACGCCATCCTCTGGCTGGTGCGCAACCACCCCGAGCTGAAGGACGCGCAGATCATCCGGTTGGTCGGCACCACCAAGTCCACCATCCAGCAGATCCGCGAGCGCACCCACTGGAACTCGGCCTCGCTCCAGCCGATGGACCCGGTGACGCTCGGCCTGTGCACCCAGATCGACCTCGACTTCGAGGTTCAGCGTGCTGCCGCCGACCGCCCGGCCCATGTCCAGGCCGATGCCGGCGCCTCGCTGCTGCCGGCCGAGGTCTCGACCGCGCAGGGCTACGAGGCGGAGGACGACCATCGCCCCGGCCGCGGCGACGAGCGTCTCGATGCCGATTCGGTCTTCGCCAAGCTCAAGGGCCGGCGCAGCGAGGACGAGGACGACGAGGCGTACTGATCCGTCGTGCTCCCTCCCCCGCAGAGGGGGGAGGGTTTGTACGCCGCGATTGTCTCCAAAGCCCTTTTGCTGTAAGGAGCGCGCGTCCTCTCGGTAGGATCGCGCGCTTTTTCTATTCTGCGCGCCTCCGCGACAGCCGGCAGGACCGCCCTCGGACAGCGCATCACTGCGTCGGCAAGCCGCTCCCTCGGGATCGGTCGCCCCTCCCGTAAATCCCGGGAGCGGCCGCGGTGGACGGGGACGCATCGCAGCACGAGCCGCCGACGCCGGGCCCCGCGGGGCCCTCAGGAGACAGAATGACCGCTGGTACCGCCCTGCAGCAGAACGCCTATCGCGACGACTTCGCGGCGCTGCTCGAGGAGAGCTTCCTCCAACACGAGATCACCGAGGGGTCCGTCGTCAAGGGTCGCGTCGTCGCGATCGAGAAGGACGTGGCCGTCATCGATATCGGCGCCAAGACGGAAGGGCGCGTCGCCCTGAAGGAGTTCACCGGCCCCGGCCGCGAGGGTGAGCTCAGCGTCGGCGACGAGGTCGAGGTCTACGTCGATCGCATCGAGAACGCGCTGGGCGAGGCCGTCATCTCGCGCGACAAGGCTCGTCGCGAGGAGAGCTGGGTCAAGCTCGAGAAGGCTTTCGAAGCCAACGAGCGCGTCACCGGCACGATCTTCAACCAGGTCAAGGGCGGCTACACCGTCGATCTCGACGGCGCCGTGGCGTTCCTGCCGCGCTCCCAGGTCGATATCCGTCCGGTGCGCGACGTCACGCCGCTCCTGGGCACGCCCCAGCCCTTCCAGATCCTCAAGATGGATCGCCGCCGCGGCAACATCGTCGTGTCGCGCCGCACCGTGCTCGAGGAGAGCCGCGCCGAGCAGCGCTCGGAGCTGGTGGCCAACCTTGAGGAAGGTCAGGTCATCGACGGCGTCGTCAAGAACATCACCGAGTACGGCGCCTTCGTCGATCTCGGCGGCATCGACGGCCTGCTGCACGTCACCGACATGGCGTGGCGCCGCGTGAACCACCCGTCCGAGGTCGTGCAGATCGGCCAGACGGTGAAGGTCAAGATCATCAAGATCAACCACGAGACGCACCGCATCTCGCTCGGCATCAAGCAGCTGCTCGCCGATCCGTGGGAGGGCATCCAGGCCCGCTACCCGGTCGATGCCAAGCTCAAGGGCCGGGTCACCAACATCACCGATTACGGCGCCTTCGTGGAGCTGGAGCCGGGGATCGAGGGCCTGATCCACGTCTCCGAGATGAGCTGGACCAAGAAGAACGTCCATCCGGGCAAGATCGTCTCCACCTCCCAGGAGGTCGAGGTGCAGATCCTGGAGGTCGATCCGGTCAAGCGCCGCATCTCGCTCGGCCTTAAGCAGACCCTGCAGAACCCCTGGGAGGCCTTCTCCGAGAAGCACCCGGTCGGTTCCGAGGTCGAGGGCGAGGTCAAGAACAAGACCGAGTTCGGCCTGTTCATCGGCCTCGAGGGCGACGTCGACGGCATGGTCCACCTGTCGGATCTCGACTGGAACCGTCCCGGCGAGCAGGTCATCGAGGAGTACAAGAAGGGCGACGTGGTGCGCGCCCAGGTTCTCGACGTCGATGTCGAGAAGGAGCGCATCTCGCTGGGCGTGAAGCAGCTCGGCGGCGACCCCTTCGCCGAGGCCGGCGAGATCAAGAAGGGTCAGATCGTCACCTGCGAGGTGGTCGAGGTGAAGGATGCCGGCGTCGAGGTGAAGATCGCCGACACCGACATGCAGACCTTCGTGCGCCGCGCCGAGCTCGCCCGCGACCGCGGCGACCAGCGTCCCGAGCGTTTCGCCCCCGGCGAGAAGTTCGACGCCCGCGTCGTGCAGTTCGACCGCAAGGCCCGCCGCGTGCAGGTCTCGATCAAGGCCCTGGAGATGGCCGAGGAGAAGGAGGCGATGGCCCAGTTCGGCTCGGCCGATTCGGGTGCCTCGCTCGGCGACATCCTGGGCGCCGCCTTCAACAAGAAGCGCACCGACGAGGACTAGTCCTCGCCGCCCGCCGCCCGGCTCCGCCGGGCGGCCTCGCGCACGCCGAGCCCGTCCGGGATCCGTCCCGGGCGGGCTTCGGCGTTCCGAGGGGATCACACCCGCGACGGGTTCCGGTGCGACCCGGCGCCGGCCACGCCGTGCAACCTGCCCCGCCGACCCGCCAATCTCGGTCAAGCCTCTGGACCCAACCAAAGTTTGGGTGCAAACCGGCGCCGCTTGTGACAGCTTCGACCTGTCGGCGCCCCGACCGCGCGGTCGGGCCCGGGTGGTCGCCGAGCAGCAATCCGAAGCCGGCCCGCGGGCCTGGCGCGCGAGGGAGAGCACCATCGCATGGCCGCCGACGCCGAACTCCTGATCGACCGCAGGCGCCTGCGCCGCAAGCTCTCGCTCTGGCGGGTGCTGGGCATCGGCGGCCTCGTGGTCGCGGTCGGGGCCGTCGGCCTGCGCGCCCGCTCCGGCACGGACGGACTCGGCTTCGGCGCCGTGCGTCCGCAGATCGCCCGGGTCTCCGTCTCCGGGTTCATCGCGGGCAGCGAGGCCACCGCCAAGCTCCTGAAGCGGGTGGGCGAGGCCTCCGCCGTGCAGGGCGTGGTGGTGTCGATCAACTCGCCGGGCGGCTCGACCACGGGCTCGGAAGAGCTCTACCGCAACCTGCGCCAGCTCGCCGAGAAGAAGCCGGTCGTGGCCTTCGTGGACGGCACCGCGGCCTCGGGCGCCTACATCACGGCGCTCGCCGCCGACCACATCGTGGCGCGCGAGACCTCGCTCGTCGGCTCGATCGGCGTGCTGTTCCAGTATCCCGAGGTGTCGGGCCTGCTCGACAAGGTCGGCGTGAAGGTCGAGGCCATCAAGTCCTCGCCCCTCAAGGCCGAGCCCTCCGGCTTCGCGCCGACCTCGCCCGAGGCGCGGGCGGCGCTGGCCGCGGTCGTCGGCGACACCTACGCCTGGTTCAAGGGACTGGTGGCCGAGCGGCGCGGGATGAGCGACCAGCAGCTCGCCGCGGTCTCGGACGGGCGCGTGTTCAGCGGGCGCCAGAGCATCCCCCTCAGGCTCGTGGACGAACTCGGCAGCGAGCGGCAGGCGGTGGCGTGGCTGGAGAGCGAGCGCAAGGTGGCCAAGGGGCTGCCGGTGACGGACTGGAAGCCCCGCTCCGACTCGGATTTTGGCCTGTGGTCGGCGCTGGGCACGGGCGCGGACCTGCTCGGGCTCGGCGGCCTCGCCGGCCGGCTGCACGGGCTGGAGACCGAGACGCGGGCGCTGACCGAGGGCGGCCTGCTCGTCCTCTGGCGCCCCGCCGGCACGCCCTGAGCGCGCCGCCCAAGCCCCTCGTTCCCTCGACAAGCCCCTCGCTCCCTCGAGAAGACCGCCGCACGATGATCAAGTCGGAGCTCGTCCTCAGAATCGCCGAGCGCAATCCCCATCTCTACCAGCGCGACGTCGAGATCCTGGTCAACGCGATCCTCGACACGATCGCGGACGCTCTGGCGCGCGGGGACCGGGTGGAACTGCGCGGCTTCGGGGCGTTCTCGGTGAAGCGCCGCGAAGCGCGCAAGGGGCGCAACCCGCGCACGGGCGCGGCCGTTGCCGTGTCGGAGAAGGCCATCCCCGTGTTCAAGACCGGCAAGGAGATGCGCCAGCGCCTCAACGCCGCCGGCATCGGCGACGGCCCGGCAGAGGCCGAGTGAGGCGTATCGTGAGCCGCGTTCCCGGGGGCCGGCCCGCGGTCTGGAGAAGACGATGATCCGTTTCCTGAAAGGTCTGGTGCTGCTGCCCGTCGCCGTCCTGGTGATCCTGTTCGCGGTGGCCAACCGCGAGCCGGTGCGGCTCTCCCTCGATCCGTTCTCGCAGGTGCCGGCCTTCAGCGCGAGCGTGCCGCTCTACGCGGTGCTGTTCGCCGCGGTCGCGGTCGGCATCGTGGTCGGCGGCATCTTCGCCTGGCTCGGCCAGGGCAGCGTCCGCCGCACCGCGCGCCGGCGCGGGCGCGAGGTGCGGCGCCTGGAGGGCGAGACCGCGCGCCTGCGCACCTACGCGCCCGAGCCCGGCGCGACCGTCCCCGCGGGCGGCCTCCCCGCCCGCACCGCCCTGCCCGCGCCGCGCTGAGCGGCCCCCTCGGCCGGACCCGTCCGTTGAGCGCGCGCGTCAAAATCTGCGGGCTCTCCACCGGCGATACGCTGGCGGCGGCGCTCGATGCGGGCGCCGACCTCGTGGGCTTCGTGCATTTCCCGAAGAGTCCGCGCCATCTCGGCTGGGCGGAGGCGCGGGTGCTCGCCGCCGCCGTGCGCGGCCGTGCCGAGCGCGTGGTGCTGCTGGTCGATCCCGACGACGCCGCGCTGGCGGCGGCGGTCGAGAGCGTCGCCCCCGACCTGATCCAGCTCCACGGGCGCGAGAGCCCGGAGCGCGTCGCCGCGATCCGGCGCCTGACCGGGCGCCCGGTGATGAAGGCGCTCGGCATCGGCGAGGCCGCCGACCTCGCGCGCGTGGCGGACTACGCCGCGGCCGACCGCCTGCTGCTCGACGCCAAGCCGCCGCGCGGCGGAGACCTGCCCGGCGGCAACGGGCTCGCCTTCGACTGGTCGCTCCTCTCGGGCACCGCCCTGCCCCGGGGCTGGATGCTCTCCGGCGGGCTCCGCCCCAGCACGGTCGCGGAGGCGCTCGCCCGTACGCGGGCGCCCGCCGTCGATGTCTCCTCCGGCGTCGAGACGGCGCCCGGCGTGAAGGACCCGGGCCTGATCGCGGCCTTCATCCGCGCGGTGCGGGCGGGTGACGCGCCCGGGGACGTCGCGGCCGGCTTGGCGTCCGCACCCCGAGGGGTCTAAAGCAGGCGCAAACGGGTACACGTTTGCCCGACACGCGCCCGAGGACTAGCCCCGTGACCGTCGCACCCGCCCCGAACTCCTTCCGCACCGGCCCCGACGAGCGCGGGCGCTTCGGCATCTTCGGCGGCCGCTTCGTGGCCGAGACCCTGATGCCGCTGATCCTCGACCTGGAGAAGGCCTACACCGAGGCCAAGGCGGACCCGGAGTTCCGGGCCGACATGGAGTCCTACGGCACGCACTACATCGGCCGGCCGAGCCCGCTCTACTACGCCGAGCGCCTGACCGAGCACCTGCGCGCCAAGGCGCCCGCGGGACAGGGCGCGAAGATCTACTTCAAGCGCGAGGAACTGAACCACACCGGCTCCCACAAGGTGAACAACGTGTTGGGCCAGATCCTGCTGGCTCGCCGCATGGGCAAGCCGCGCATCATCGCCGAGACGGGGGCGGGCCAGCACGGCGTGGCCACCGCCACGCTCTGCGCGCGCTTCGGCCTCAAATGCGTGGTCTACATGGGCGCGGTCGACGTGGCCCGCCAAGCCCCGAACGTCTTCCGCATGAAGATGCTGGGCGCCGAGGTGGTGCCGGTCGAATCCGGCACCAAGACCCTCAAGGACGCGATGAACGAGGCGCTGCGCGACTGGGTGACCAACGTCGCCGACACCTTCTACTGCATCGGCACGGTCGCGGGCCCGCATCCCTACCCGGCGATGGTGCGCGACTTCCAGTCGGTGATCGGCATCGAGACCAAGCAGCAGATGCTGGCGCTGGAGGGGCGGCTGCCCGACTCGCTCGTCGCCTGCATCGGCGGCGGCTCGAACGCGATGGGCCTGTTCCACCCCTTCCTCGACGACCGCGAGGTCGAGATCTTCGGGGTGGAGGCGGCGGGCCACGGCGTCCAGAGCGGCCTGCACGCGGCCTCGCTCACGGGGGGCAAGCCCGGCGTGCTGCACGGCAACCGCACCTACCTGCTGATGGACGGCGACGGCCAGATCGCGGACGCGCACTCGATCTCGGCGGGCCTCGACTACCCGGGCATCGGCCCCGAGCACGCATGGCTGCACGAGATGGGCCGCGTGACCTACCTGTCGGCGACCGATGCGGAGACGCTGGAGGCGTTCAAGCTCTGCTCGATGCTGGAGGGCATCATCCCGGCGCTCGAGCCCGCCCACGCCCTGTCCAAGATCCTCGAGCTGGCACCCCAGCGCCCGGCCGAGCACCTGATGGTGCTGAACCTCTCGGGGCGGGGCGACAAGGACATCCCGCAGGTGGCCGAGATTTTCGGGACGAAGCTCTGAGACGCGGCTGGATGGGAAACGAGGGCGTTGACACCGCAGCGTCCCTCTTTCTATATCCAGCCACCGACACGGGCGGCCCGACAGGGCTGACGGCGGTTTGGGGCGGGGTAGCTCAGCTGGTTAGAGCAGAGGAATCATAATCCTTGTGTCGGGGGTTCAAATCCCTCCCTCGCTACCAATCACACCTAGCAAATACAGATACTTAGGCGCGGGCCCCGAAAAGGATTTCGGGGCTTTTGCTTTTCCGGGGCGGAACTGGGGCGGCGGGTGCCCTCCCGCTACGCCCAGCGGCCGCCCTGGGCGCCGCCCCAGGACGTGCCTGTGGACAACCTCGCCCGCCGGTCCCGCCCCAGCGCCCGCGCCAGATCCGCCGGCCGGTCGGCCTGCACGAATCCGCGCCCGCCGCGGCGGCGCCCGGCGGCCTCCTCCATATCCTCGGCCACGGACCGCCACAGGGCGTCCCGCTCCTCGCCGGCGGCCGCGGCCGCGATGTCGTCCAGGCTTAGCATTGACCGTCTCTCCATTGAGAACAGATAGGGAACATGCGGGGCGGGTCAACGGGCAAGGATGAGATGCACGAACCTCGGACGTTGGGCGAATTCCCCTACCGGCGGGTGCGGGTGAGCTGCGTGTGGTGCCCCCGGCGGCGCGGGGAGTACGACACGGAGCGCATGGTTGCGCGGCTCGGGGCCGGGGCCAGCCTGGAGGAGGTCCTGCTGTTGGTGACGCGGTCGGGCCCGAGGCCTAAGGGATGGCTTGTCAGGGGCCGTCGCAGTACGTGCCCTGGTGCCGGGCCGTCCTCGACGACCTCTGGCACGGGCGCCCGCCGGACCGTCGTAGGCTCAAATCTACCACTTGGTACTCATCCACGAGGTCCGTAGAGGGTGGGGAGCGGGCTTTGGCATCCGTCCCCGAAGCGGTCGTTCGTGCGATGGCGATCTTCATAAGCCTCTGGCAAGACAGGAGGTTGGTCACAGCCCCGCTACCGCGCTAGTCTCGACCCATCATGGAACTGAAATGGCTCGAGGACTTCGTCAGCCTCGCCCGCACCGGCAACTTCTCGCGTTCAGCCGAGGAGCGCCACGTCACCCAATCCGCCTTTAGCCGCCGGATCCAGGCTCTGGAGATCTGGCTCGGTGTGGCCCTCATCGACCGCAGCACCTATCCGACCTCGCTGACGCCGGCCGGCCGGGAGTTCCGCGAGACGGCCGAGGAAGCCGTGCGTATGCTCCACGGCAGCCGCGCCGCTTTGCAGGCCAGCGCCCAGCCGAACAAGCAGACCGTCGCGGTCGCGGCGCTTCACACCCTGGCTCTGAGCTTCTTCCCGGGCTGGTTCCGCCAGATCGAGGCCCGGACTGGTCCCCTGAGTAGCCGCCTGCTGCCCGACGACTTCCACACCTGCATCCAGGCCGTTGTAGAAGGCGGGTACGACTTCCTGTTGACCTTCAACCATCCGAGCGTGCCGATCTTGCTCGACCCGGTGCAGTTCCCACACTGGGTGGTGGGGGCCGACAGCCTTGTGGCCGTACGGAGCCCGACGCCGACGGACGCGCCATTGCCGCTCCTGAGCTACGCGCAGAACTCCTTCCTGGGCCGCGTGGCGACGTTCGCACAGGCGCAGGCCGGCGGGCCGCCCGCGGCGGTCGCCCACACGAACGAAAACGCGATGGCCGAGGCGCTGAAATTCATGGCCCTGGAGGGCCATGGGCTGGCATGGCTACCGCGCAGCCTCGTCGGGCACGAGCTGACCGAAGGCAGGCTGATCGCGTTGGGCGAGGCAATGCCTCTTGAGGTGCGCCTCTACAGGAATGCCGGTCATCGCCGCGCCGCTGTGTCAGCCGTCTGGGAGGCTGCAGAAGCCGTCGCCGCAATTATGCAAGATCGGAATAGGTCGGACTGAGACGGCATTGGACCCGCCGGTGCAGGCCACGCATCCTGCCCTCACAGCAGGAGGTCACGATGCTCGGTGTGCTAGGTGGGATGGGTCCGATGGCGACCGTCGATTTCATGGCGAAGGTCGTCCGCAACACCCCGGCTGCTTGCGACCAAGACCATATCCCAATGGTTGTGTGCTCCGCCTCGGACATCCCAGACCGCAACGCCGCACTCCGTGGGGAGGGAGCCGATCCGCTTCCTGCTATGCGTGACGCCCTGCGGCGGCTTGAGGCTGCAGGTGCGACCTGCATCGCCATACCCTGCAACACCGCCCACATGTGGCACTGCGCCCTCCAGTATGCGACGCCTGTCCTCATCCTGCACATCGTGGACGCCGTGACCTTCGAGCTGACCGCGCGGAAGGGTGATTGCATCGGCGTCCTGGGCACGACCAGCACCATCGAAGGCCGCCTCTACCAGGAGCGGCTTTCCTACAAGGGTCTGTCCTGCCGGGCTCCCGACGCGGCCGGACAGGAGGAGGTGATGCGGGCGATCCGGCTGGTGAAGGCCGGCCAGCTCGCCGAGGCGACGGAGATCCTGCAGGCGCAGGCCGAGGCGCTGGTCGCCGCAGGTTGTAGCCAGGTTGTAATGGCCTGTACCGAGATCCCAGTGGCACTCGCTTCGGTCGAAGGAACGTTGCGTACGAAGCTTGTGGACGCGACAGAGGCGCTCGCCCGTGCTTGCGTGCGCGCCTGCAAGACAGACGCAGCATCCGAGATTGCCTTCGCGGCCTGATATCAATCCGCCTCGTCGGCCGCGTTTTGACCCCGCTCCGCCGCTCGCTGCGGCACGCTTTCTATCCGTACTCGGAAGCAAGCCGACGAAAATTCACCCGAACTGATCGCAATCGCTGTCCAACTCGGCAGCCTCCAAGCGGACCTTCCCAGGGGCCGCTCAGGGTCGATTTTGCTGAAAAACTCGGGATCGGCCGAAGCAGCACTCCTAGCCGCGGTTTCTGGAGAAGATCCTACTTCCGGATAGCTCAGGATGCGCGGCCATCGTGGCATCTCATCGCGAACAAGAGGAAAACATACTCCGACGACTCGGACTGGGCGCCGCTTGGGGCGATAACCCGGAGTTTTTCAACAAAATCGGTCGGAAGCGGCCTTTCGTGACGGGTACCAAGCGTCAGATTTCGCCACTAGCCAAGACGGTAACTCGGTGCGCTAGCCCCTGGTAACAGGGCCATGACAGCAGCCTTGCCCTCATGCGCGGTCCTCAAAGCAGGGGAGCAGGGCGGCGCCGATCTGGTTCATGGCCTGCTGCGAGGCCTGAATGGCGGGCGGGATGTGCTGCTGAACGAAGGGCACCACGGCAGGGTGGTGCTGGATCAGGTAGCGCATCCGCTCGGCCTTCATGGGCGCTGGGCAGACAGTGCACTCGATGCTGTCGGCGTACCCCTGAGCGTACTGCTGGGGCAGGGCGAGGGCGTGCCGCTCGATGTAGGTGATGCCTAGCACGAGCGGCCAAGGCGTCCTACCGGTTCGCAGCTCGGTCCGGTCCCCGCGCCACGCCAGCGCGAACAAGAAGCAGTTGAGCACGGTCGCTGTGGCGACCGGCGGCAAGAGCGCGGCGAGGGTCATAGCGTGGCTGATGTGGTGAGACCGTTGCTTCTCAGCAATCAGCCCACCCAAAGAGGCACCCACAGGACCGACCTATTGGTCAGCCCATCCAGCCGACGACAGGCTCCGGCCGATAGTCGAGCCGCAATAACTTAGCGGGTCAGCGCACCCGCCTCAGCGACAACACGCCGAGCTGCCGGGGCGGCGGCAGTCGGGGTCGGGGTCGGGGTCGTGGTCAACTCGGACGCTGGCCGCACGGCCGCGGTGACGCGAGCCTGCTCACGGTAGAGCGGCGGCGTCAGGTTGATGCGGTCCTCAGCCATTGTGGTGCCAGCAGTGGCAGCAGAAGCGAGGGCAGCAAGGGCGAGAAGCTGAATGGTGCGCATGGTTTGTCTCCGGCGTGGTCGACCTTTGAAGCGACCGTTGAAGACATTGAACCACGGATTTGTGCGGCGCGGTCTGCGCATTATGCATCGCACCATAGTGCACAACCCATAAGTAGCGCGACGTATATTGCTATTCCCTGAGGGGGGCACACCCGGCCCCCAATAGAAGAGCCATGCACTCAGCGCCTGAATAGAAATTCTTGTGTTCGACTCAAATTTTCTTGCTGTGAGGAATAGTGCAGCGCCCTCCGAATTTTCCTGCCCGAACGGAGATTACGACCACCTCATGATCCCGCACGCCGCACAGGGCGAAGCGATCTAGACCGCTCAGGCCCCTAGCCAGGTCACGAAGAACAGCCCAGCAAAGAACATGGCCGATGTGGCTGCCACGGCAGCGACTTCACGGTGGTTGAGCAGCAGGTGGTTGGCGGCGTGCGACATGGCGCGGAACTTGGGAAGCGGATGCGAACTCCATAATCGGCTGTCCTGACCACGGGGTGAGGAAAGAGCCTCAACCGGAGATGAAGCCGGGCTGTGCCGCGCGCCTGCAACGCACAAGGAGACGGAAGCGAGAGGGGCGGCCATCAGTGCCCCTCAACCTGGCCCGTTCAACGGCACCCAATGCGAGCGTGCGTGCTCAGGGGGCGGCGTGACGAGGGTGCCACCTTCCGCGAGCGTCCCGATCATCCGCAGAAGCTCTTGGTGTTCGGGGGCGTCCCCACCTGTCACCAAGAAGGAGCCGATTTAGCTCTGGCGCGGCAGCCCGCCTGAGGCTGCGTTCGGCTCGTGCAGGATGTATGGGCGATCCGACCCCGTATCCCACGCGAGGAACCACCTGTCACCGCTTGAACTCGTGTAGAGCTCTCGCCGCCAGAGCATCGCTGGCCTCCTGGCCCAGCATTGCCCCTGAACCAACGCGAGCCCGAGGCTAGGCGCTCCACGGCCAGAGCCCGAATGTAAGGAGAGTTCACCGGATCGGTTAAGCCGCGGCCCGGAGGCCGAAGGCGACGAGCTGGGGCACGAGGCCGTCCAGCGTAGCGCGTAACCCAGCTTAGAACGGCAAAGCCCGCCGCGGAGAACCGGGCGGGCTGCATCACTTTGGCCGCGCGAGGCGGCTCTGCCGTGGATCAGGCGAGGGTCGGGACCGGGCCGGAGAAGCCGGCAGCAGTGCGGTCACCGTCCATGTAGTGGGCCAGTGCGATCACGAGCGAAACTTGGACACCAGCAGCGACAGGAAGGAGGGCGAGAGCGGCAAGTAAGGTCATCAGCGTGGTCCTGAGCGGGTGTCTTCGATGGCCGCTATATCGCGTCGCACCATCTGGCATGCCACATACGAAAACGTATGAGAGGCATGCGCTCATTGTATGCCAAGCCATCGCCAAAGGTTAAGGGCCGCTTCAGGCGAATGCCGGCTGTGCCGCTCAACTGGGCCCTAAGGGCCGAACAACGCCCGTGCGTACGTTGCACCCTGCGAGAAATCCTTAGAGCTTCGCGGGGCCAGATCGGCGCCGAAAAGGGACCCACCTACGACCCTCTGGCGCGCAGAAAGATCATTGATGGCATCGATACGACTTATCGATAGCATCTGTTGGAATGATGGGGCGGCGCAGCGCACATTCCCTCTCGAAACAGGGCATCAGCCCCGAAATCCCGGAGGGACCAAACCCATGACCGTTCGCACCTTCATCCTCGCCGCTCTCGCTTCCGCCACCGTGGCGGGTGCCGCGATTGCCGACGAGCGCACCAACATCACGCCTACGCTCTACCGCGATCAGGCTCGCGTTACGGCGGCTGTACGGCCGGCGTCTGAGCTGACCACTGCGCCCCGCCTGGTGCCCGTTGCTCCGGTCGCTCCACGGATCGTCGTTGAAGCGACCGCTCGCTAACGAGCTACGCATGAACGCAGAAGGCCCGCCACTGAGGGACAGCGGCGGGCCTGACACGCAGCGACACCAGCGGGGCCGCGCCTTGCCCTGGTCAGTGCATGTCCCTCCACTTCTCGGACAACTCGCGCTGTGCCAACTGCCGTCCGAGCTCCAGGAGGAGCTGTTGCGTCAGTGTTCGCAGCCGTGGAGAGCTTAGCTCCTTGGCAAGGCCGTGCAGCCGGATGCCCAGATCCGCGGCCTCGTTCATCGCATCGGTGATTTCGTCCTGCGCCCGCGCAGCGAAGGCTCGGGTGCTCAGGTCCGCGTCAGTGATGTCGATGACGACACCACGCCCCTCGGCCGGGCGTCCCTGTTCGTCGAGGAAGAAGCGGCCGCGCGAGAGGATCCAGCGGACACGGCCACCGGGCGAGATGACCCTGTACTCGGCCAGGTAGGAGCTGCCTGCTTGAACGCAGCCCCAGATGATGCTGCTGATCTGCTCACGATCCTCAGGGTGGATGGCCTGCGCAATCACCTCGAACGGCACGCCGCTGCGGGATTGTGCTGGGCTAAGGTTGAACAGCAGCGCGACGACGGGATCGGCGTAGGCCCGATCCTCCGCGACATTCCACTCCCATGCTCCCATGCCGCCTGAGGCATCGATGGCTGCCTGTAGGGCAGCCTCGGACACGATCGTGTCCGGGTGCGCTTTCCGTGCCACCGCCAACCCCTCGCGCGTGCGACTCAGGGTGGTAATTGTCAGAACGTGGCGTCTGCTGCCACCTCTCGTTCGAATGGCGCATCCCGCATCAGACACATAACGGTTAGGGGCTAACCCACGTCGTCTGCTGCGGTTGTTAGCGAGGTGGGCGCAGCTGGAAAGCTGGTGGATTTCGTTCCCTCATGGGACGTGCGTCCTGGCACGTCGCGTCGGCAAAGGGCTCCCCATCTGAAGGCCACGCAAGACGATGCGGACCGGATCGGCCGGCCGCCAGCGTGATCAGGAGATGAAGACCCTCATGAAGACCCGTGTCGCCGCCGCTGTCGCCGCCCTCGTGCTCGGCGTTGCTGCCCCGGCCTCGTCTGCCCTGGCCTTCCCCTACGACGCGCCGCGCGGCCACTATACCGGCACCCTGCCCTACGAGCCGCAGACCACCGGCTCGATCGGCCTCTACGGCAGCCGCAACCCGGCCACCTGCCCGATGAGCTCGGCGGCCGAGGGCAACGCCAACCAGCAGAACTTCCCGGTCAAGCAGTATGGCCAGACCTCTGGCGGCAACCGCTGCTAAGGGGCGCGCCGGATGAAGAAGGCGATGAAGTTGTTCTCGTACGCCATGATTGGCGCGTTCGTGGTCGGGCTGGGCCTCACGCTCTGGGGCTCGGCCGGCATCCTCACCGGCTTCTAAGCCACAGGAAGATATGATTTACCCTGGGCCAGACTGCCGGTATCGTGGCAGCCTACGTGTCCAACACTCATGTGCAGGTCGGTGAGCTGCCAGGTCTGATCGCCGGCACGCACGCTGCCCTTGTCGGCCTCGGACAGCCCACAGCACCCGCAGAGCCAGAGGTCGAGAAGCCCAGCGCCGCCCAGATCCGCAAGTCGGTTACCGACGAGGGCCTGATCAGCTTCATTGGTGGCAAGTCCTACAAGACGCTCAAGCGCCACCTGACCGGCCACGGCCTGGATCCCCGCGCCTATCGTGAGCGGTACGGCCTGCCCGCCGATTACCCGATGGTTGCACCGGCCTACGCCGCGCAGCGCTCAACGCTGGCGCGCAGCATCGGCCTGGGCCGCAAGGCTGCGGTTGACGTAGAGCCCGAACCAAAGGCCCCGGCCGAGCCGGCAAAGCCCCGCGGGCGTCCAAAGAAGGCAGCAACCGCGTAAGACGGCACTGAGACACTGGCCCCGTCATAAGCTCGGCCATACGCCTGCTGGATCCCGCACGGGCGTCCAGCAGGCCTCTCCATGCCGATCCGGCGCGAGCACCGCTTTTTCTATCTTTCGATCGGCCGCAGCCTCCAGCCGTGATCCCCTTTCCGGCGCGAGGAGCTTACTGTGAACCAGGGGCTAGAAGCTTGGCTTTTCGGACCGATTGCGCGGATTGTTGCGCGGTGCCGGCCATGAGGCCGCCTGTCGGCCGGCCTCCGAAGCTGGATGGGGAGGAAGCATGTTCACGCACGTCATGATCGGCAGCAACGACTTGGAGCGGGCCAGGGGCTTCTATGACGCCACGTTCGCCGCGTTGGGCGGCAAGGCTGGCAGGATGGATGAGCGGGGCAGGCTGATCTATGCCTACGCGGGCGGCCGGCTGATGATCACGAAGCCGATCGACGGCAATCCAGCGACTGCAGCCAACGGCGGGACCATCGGTATCGTCGCTGCGAGCCGCGATCATGTCCTCGCGTGGCACGCGGCCGGCACTGCGAACGGGGGGACCGCGATTGAGAGCCCACCCTCGGAGCGCCCGAATGGGGCCTTCGTTGCCTACCTGCGCGATCCGGACGGCAACAAGCTCACCGCAAGGACCCAGCCGGCGCAGTGAGCCGAGCGGCCGGCGCTCAGACGCTCGCTTTCGGCCAGATCGCGCAGCGGCATGTTGAGGCCAGGCCGCCGGGAATACCGCAGCAGCGAGCCGTCGTGGCTCCGGTCGGTCCAGCGCATGCGGTTGGGCCCAGCGGAACGAGCTTCAGACCGGAGCGTTGCGCACGCTGAATTGGACCGCACTTCGGAGGTGTCCGTGCCGCGCAGATACCCGTTGCACCTCTGGGTCGTGCGGCATGGCGAGAGTTCCGGCAACGTCGCACGCGATGCGGCCCACGCGGCGGGTGCAGCACGGATCGACATTCCTGAACGCGACGTAGACGTCCCGTTGAGCACTCTCGGTCACCGGCAGGGCGATGCGCTCGGTCGGTGGTTTGCTAGCTTGCCCGAGGCCGAGCGTCCGGAACTCGCACTTGCCTCGCCCTATCGCAGGGCGGTCGAGACGGCTGAGGCCATTAGAGCGGCTGGTGGACTCGCGCCAGACGCCCCGGCCCTTCTCGTGGACGAGCGTCTGCGCGAGAAGGAGTTCGGGATCCTGGACCGGCTGACGCGGATCGGGATCGAGCAGCTTCACCCCGAACAGGCGGATCTGCGGCGCGATCTCGGCAAGTTTTACCATCGGCCCCCCGGCGGGGAGAGTTGGTGCGACGTCGTCCTGCGCCTGCGCAGCGCATTGGATACGGTCGCGCTCCACCACGACGGCAGACGCATTCTCATCGTCGCCCATCAGGTGGTCGTGCTCTGCCTGCGGTATCTTCTTGAGGAGATGACAGAGGCCGAGATACTGGCTGTCGATGCCGAAGGCGACGTCGCGAATTGCGGTGTGACCGAGTACGTCTTCTCGCCAGATGCGGGTCCAGATGGGGGGCTTGCGCTGATCCGCTACAACTTCGTCGCACCACTTGAGGAGCAGGGTACCCCCGTTACCTCCGAGACGGACGCCGACGCGGTCGCGCAATAATTGTTCGGCGACCGGCGAGAGGGACATGCCATGGCCGCTGTCACGCCTGTCACCGAGCATCTGCTGCGGAGCCGGAGGCTGCCGGATCCGGACTGCGACAGCAAGGACGATCGCGGGCGCTTGCTGATCGTTGCCGGTTGCACGGCCCTGCCGGGTGCCGTTCTGCTGGCAGCGCACACCGCTATGCGCGCTGGTGCGGGCAAGCTGAAACTCGCGGTCTGCAAGGACATAGCGATACCGATCGGCATCGCTGTGCCCGAGGCGATGGTGATCGGCCTGCCGCAGACATCTGCCGGTGGGATTGATCATTCGGCCGCGGACGTTCTGACGTCGCAGATCGAGGGGAGCGATGCTGTCCTACTTGGACCCGGCATGGTCGAAGACGACGATACCGAGCGCCTCGTTGCTGCCCTCGTCCGCAAGGCTCGCGATTGCAAGCTCGTGCTGGACGCTGGCGCCTTCGCGGCGCTTCGGGTCGAGCCCGATCTGGCACGAACCGCTCCGAACGCCGCGGTGATCACCCCGCATGCTGGCGAGATGGCAAAGCTTTTGGATGTCGAGCGCGCGGAAATCGAGGCCAACCCTCTCTCGGCAGCAAGAACTGCTGCGGAGCAGTTCGGCACCGTCACGGTGATGAAAGGTGGGCAGACATTCGTCGTCGCTCCGGATGGCCAAGCATGGTGCTACGAAGCTGGCCATGTCGGGCTTGCAACATCGGGTTCAGGTGACACCTTGGCAGGTCTCATCGTGGGGCTGCTCGCACGTGGCGCTGACCCTGCGACGGCGGCCTTGTGGAGTGTCTATGTCCACGGTGAGGCCGGGCGACGACTCGCGCGACGCTACGGGGGCATTGGTTTCCTTGCCCGCGAGATCCCTGCCGAGGTGCCCTGCATTCTCGCAGAGGTGCTGACGTAGCGGAAAGTAGGAACTTCTCGCCGAAGTCTCAGAACCTTTGGCTGTGACGCTTCGCCGTGCCGCGCAACCGTGCCCCCGCCCACCCGTTCACGCGGAAGGATTGAGGAGGCGAATATGCCACGCGTCGCGGTAGTGACCGGAGGAACAGCCGGGATCGGGCTGGCAACAGCGCAACTGTTCGCGGCCCGTGGGTGGAGCGTCGCGGTGATCGCCCGGGATGAGACGCGATTGCGCCAGGCTGAGAAACTGCTGACCGCGCATGGCCGTCCAGTGCTGGCGATCTCCGCAGACGTCGCGGACGCGGAGGCGGTGGACGCCGCGGCGGCGCAGATCGAGGCCGAGCTCGGGCCGATCCAGGCTTGGGTCAACAATGCTATGTCGACCGTTGTCAGCCCTGCCGATCAGATCAGCCCGGAGGAGTACCGGCGCGTCACCGAGACCACCTACCTGAGTCAGGTCTACGGCACGCTCGCCGCGCTCCGGCATATGAAGCCGCGCAACCGCGGCGCCATCATTCAGGTCTCGTCCGGCCTCGGCATCCGGGCCGCACCGCTGCAGGCGGCCTACTGCGGCGCGAAGTTCGCGGTCTCAGGCTTCACCGACGCTCTGCGCTGTGAGCTGATCCACGATCGCGTGGCGGTGTCCGTGAGCGTCGTCTACCTGCCTGCCGTGAACACCCCGCAGTTCGGTTGGTCCCGAACGCGCACTGGCCGCGGGCAGTACGCGCCGGACCCGGTGTTCGATCCCCGACTCTGTGCCGAGGCAATACTCTACGCGGTCGAGCATCCGCAGCGGGAGGTGTGGGTCGGGCGGACCTCCCTCATGATGGCAGCCGCCCAGGCGATCGCGCCGGGGCTTGCCGACCGGAAGGCGGCCTCGATGTGGGACGCGCAGCTCGAGGATACGGAGAAGCCGGATCGGACTGGCAACCTGTTCAAGCCGGCGCCAGGGGAAGCTGCGGTGGATGGGAGGTTCTCGTCTCGCACGCGCACGAGCCGGCATGAGTTCTGGACGAGTCGCGAACGTGACCTGCTGGTGGCGGGCATGGCTGGCGCTGCGCTTCTTGGGCTCGCGAGCGCTGCGGCTCTGGCTCCCCGGCGGCTCCTCAGACGGCTGTAAGGGCCGGCCTGGGCGGCGGTCGGCTCTGCGCTTTCGCATCCGCCGCCGTCCCGGGTGGTAAGCTTTGCAGTCCGCCTCAGTGCGCGGGACCCTGAAATGATCTCGGTTCGGGCAGAAAGCCGCAGTTCAGGGCCCATCGACGCCTACTGTGGCCGAAACCTCGACCTGGCCAGCGGTCGCTTGTTCGCTTCGAGCAGGCCAGGGCGGAAAGGGCATCCAGTCCGTGAAAGCATCCGACGCATAGCCGTGGTCGCAAGAAGCGACCCGCCAGGGCTCGCTCTCGCCAAAGCTCCCCGGATCCCAGCGGATGACGGCTCGGCGGTCTGGCTCGCGCCGATTGATGGCGATGATCCAGCGGCCGTCACGGGGCGCCCGATCCATGAGCCGCCAGCTCCACATTGCTTGATCCTTGGATCTTCAGGCCTAGGGACCCCTAACGCTGGATCAGGTCAGATCGTTCGGTTTGCTTGATTTAAGTTTTCAATCCGTCATCGATCCATCCGGGGCGAGGCGTCCAGCGTCTCTCGCCTCAACTAAACTACGGACGGCATCGACCAGCGCCTCCGGCTCAAAGGGCTTCTGCAGGAAGCGAGCACCTGCTGGCATGGCGTCTGTCTCGGGCATGATCACTCCCGAGATGATCAGCACGGCCAAATCCGGCCAGCGAGCCGCCACGGCCTTCGCCAGCATCAGCCCCGTAAGCGGCTCGCCGTCTAGATCGATGTCGGCGACAATCACCCGCAATTCGGTATCAGCGCCGAGCGCCGAGGTCGCCGCCTCGACCGTCGGCGCCTCGATGACCCGAAGGCCGGCATCCCGAAGGGCACTGGCGGCTGCCATCATCTGAACCGGCACGTCCTCAACCAAGAGCACTGCAAACGTGCTTGGCGCGTAACCGCCTTCCATGATCACCCCGCATTCGTCTCGGCTCATCCTGAACGCGGGCGGTGCGGCTTCCGCCCCATCACGGATTGCGGCGCGGTCCACACGAGCCAGCCTCTACCGTTCCAAGGCTCGCCCGATCTGCCCGCTATCCACAGACGCGCCGATCGTCGCGGCCACGCTGGTTGAACCCTGCCGCCCGGTGATGCTTGTTCCGCAAACGTTCTGGTTTTGCGGAGGCGCTCGGATGCACTGCAACCCTGTCGAGGTCGTGCCATCCGAGGCTAAGCGGATCGCCTACGCCTACCAGCTGGCGGCCGATGGGGACGCTCGGGCCGCGCTCGTCCACGCGATCGACGACGCCCTCACCGACCTTGCTGAGGCCGAGCGGCGCTCCTTGCGCAGCGATCGGCTGATCTCTCGAGGGTTCGACTGGGGCGGCGTCCCCCTTACCGGCCCCAAGGCATGAGCCTCCGTCAGGTTTCTGAGCTGTCCCTTAGGGGCACAGCCACGATCCGCATCCGTTGCTCGGGCAGGCGCTCTGCGCCGGCTTCCCCTCGCCCGCCGACGACTTCCTGGAGGGCGCGCTCGAGCTGCCGCGTTGGCTCGTGCCGAACCCGCCAGCCACCTTCCTCTGGCAGATCAGCGGCGAGAGCATGCGCGGCGCCGGCATCTTCGACCGGGATCTCGCCTGCGTCGACCGGAGCCTGACGGCGGGACGCGATAGCATCGTGGTCGCGGTGGTCGGCGGGCAGATGTCTATCAAGCGGCTCGTCATCGGGGGCAACCGCGCGCGGCTTGCCTTCGACAACCCGGACCTGCCCGCCTTCGCCGTCGAGGATCTCGAGGAGGCGGCGATCTGGGGTGTGGTGCGCTTCACGATCCGCTGGCACCTCGTCCGCGAGCGGCTCGGCCGATGAGCCGGGCGCTGGCCTTGATCGACGGTAACAGCGTCTACTGCTCGTGCGAGCGCGTGTTCGACCCCAAGCTCGCGGGCGTGCCGGTCATCGTGCTCTCGAACAACGACGGGTGCGCCATCGTGCGGACCGCCGAGGCGAAGGCGCTCGGCATCCGCATGGGCGAGCCCTTCTTCAAGATCCGGGAGATGTGTCGCAGCCAGGGCGTGCGGGTGTTCTCGTCGAACTACACCCTCTACGGCGACATGAGCGCGCGTACCAACGCGGTCTACCGGGACTTCTCACCCCGGGTGGAGATCTACTCGATCGACGAAAGCTTCCTCGACCTATCCGACGTGCGAGCGGACCGGCGTGTCGAGCTCGCCCGCGACCTGCGGGCGACCGTGCGCGCCTGGACCGGCATCCCGACCTGCGTCGGCATCGGCCCGACCAAGACGCTCGCCAACCACATCGCCAAGAGCGTACCAGACCTCGACGGCGTCTGCGATCTGACCGACCCGGTGGCCTACGACCACTGGCTCTGCCGGATCTCGGTCTCGGAGGTCTGCGGCATCGGCCGCGCCTCGCTCGCGAAGCTTGAGGCGCTCGGCGTCGACACGGTAGCGGACCTACGCCACCTCGACCCGCGGCCGGTGCGCAAGGCGATGACGGTGGTGGGCGAGCGCATCATTCACGAACTGCGGGGGCTCGCCTGCCTGCCCCTCGAGCTGATGCCGGTCCAGCGCAGGGGCTGCGCGGTCACCCGCTCCTTCTCGTCTCGCGCATCACGGATCGGGCGACGCTGGAGCAGGCGGTCTCCGCGCACGCGACGCGCCTCGGCGAGAAGCTGCGGCGCGGTGGACTCGCCACCAACCATGTCAGTGTCTTCTACCACACCAGCGAGCACGACCGGGCCGACCCGATGCGCGCGGTCTCCACGACTGTCATGCTGCCGGAGGCGACGAGCGACACGCTCGCGCTGATCAAAGCGGCGCTGCTCGGCGTCGCCAAGACCTGGCGCGAGCCCGGCGAGCGGCCGTGGCGCTACAGCAAGGCCGGCGTGATCACCACCGACCTGATGCGGCTGGAGGACAGCCCGCGGGCGTTGATCGGGCAGATGGACCGCGAGCGCTCGGGCCCGCTGATGGCGGGGATCGACGCCTGCAACGCGCGTTGGGGCGCTGGTGCCGTCGTGCCGGCGCGCGCGGGCGTGCTGGAGAAGCGGGACTGGAGCACGAAGTTCGAGATGCGGACGCCGCGCTACACGACGCAGGTGAGTGAGCTACCGGTGGCGCTGGCTTAGACTGAGAGGAAGCCGATTTATTGTACACCGAAGCGGGCTTAGCGGACGCCCAATCCTACCGCGACCGCCTTCTGCAGGAGCGATGATCGGCTGTGTACCCAGATTGGACCTGCTAGAACAACGTTCTGGCTTAGACCACGCTTGAATTCGTACACGCCGCGATTTGCGGCGGGATCGATGCCGCCATGATCGAATACCTTGCACCCCGCGGCAGAGGCGCGTTCAATTAGCCGCCAGATTGCCAGCGTCGCCGCACCACTTGCCCGCGCCCGATCGGTAGAGGCCGTGAAGAAATCAGTACAACGCTCCGCCGTGAGATGAGCTATGCGGATCAGGACGAGCTCGCCCCGATCTCGCACCTCAACAAAGAGGTGACGAGGATCGCGCGCCGCGAGGTCCCGATAAGCTGCGCAGTCAAAGGAGTTGGAAAAGCCACGCTGCTTTTTCAGCTCGGAGTAGAGAACACTGAAGGCGTCGAAGCAGGCAAGCCGCTCCTCCACATCCTCAACAAAGCGTGCGGACAAACTCGGCGTCCGCTCGACGCGACGGAGCACCTTTCTCCAACGCGACTCCATTTGCCCTTCGATGCCCCTCAGGCCGACAGTCAGATCAACGTCAATTGTGTGCCGAATCGGCGTAACTACGGGAGTGAAGCCCTGTGCTAGAACAGCACTCGTAGCGGCTGAGCACTGAGAACGCTCGAAGTCGATTAGCACGACGTCGAAGCGGCTCAGCCTGAGATGGCTGAAGCAGGCTTGCAGGCATCGTTCGGCGCGTCGCGCGCCTTTATGAGTTAGCAGTGGTCCACCCTGTATCCGCACAATTCGGACCGGACCGCGCGTCCGCTCATGGTACTGGGCCAAAGCGAGAATATCGTCGGCTCCGTCGAGTATGGCAAGTCTGTGGACCTTCCAGCCTGTACGGCTCTTGTATTCGCCCCAGAGCCACGAAGCGAATATATTGCCGCGCGGGTGCGCCCAAATCGCAGCGTCCCATTCGCCGCTGTCGGTGATCGTCCGAACGCTTATTCCAGATCGAACGTGATCAAGGGACGTCTCAATTGCTCGAATTCCCCACAAATCCCGGCTCAAAAGGCCAGTCGGAGCCTGTGTCCTCGGGAGCATGTCTGGCCTTGCAGCTGGCGATTTGGAGCGAGTGAGATTGCGCTGTCCGACCGTCGTCCAAGAGGGCACTGAGTCGTCAGGTATTACACCCGCATAGCTCCAAGACTATGCGGAAGGCCACCGGCGGCAATAATCCTTCTGAGCTACCGCCTATGTGTCTGGCTCCGATCTGAGTTATTCGATCCTCATTGGTCGGCCCATCAAGATCGCGGTCCGCGCCATGGTACGCCGCCAGCGGGGCTTGGCTTCCGGATCGGCCAGAGGCTTCGCGGAGGGCTCGTGCGCCTCGACCGCCGCGGCGAGGTCGAGCAGGTAGCCGCCGATCGGGTAGGAGGCGGTCTTCGGCTTCGCGAGCACCGCATCGACCGCGGCGTTGATCTCGTCGTCGGTAATTTCGGCGGCCTTGCGGAGGGTGCCCGTGGTCTTCTGGTCAGCCATGGCGTGAGGATAGCGCCTTCTCTCGGTAATGGCCCGTGCTTCCTGGCTCTAATCCGCAAACCGGCCAGCCCAACCGCAAGTGAATTACATTAACATTCGCTATGAGCGGGGCCGCTCGTCATACGATGATGAAATATCGAGTGCGGCGACGTATTGTGTTTGACAGAGTCGCGTGGGCGTGATGAGGCAATTTCGGGGGGGCGATGAAGGCGGATTGAGACTTGCTGTACCCCTGGGCGGATACGCTAGGCGCTGATCCGGGGAGCAATCGTGGTAAAAAGCAAAATCTCACTCACACCAGCCGAATTGGCGGCACTTAAATCCGTATTGAGGCACGGTGAAGAGCCGCTCGAATTCGTCACAACGGCTATCAACCTCGAAATTGCACGCCGGGAAAGCCGGCCTCGACGCGGTCTCAGAGCCACAAAGATCTTGGTGACGCCTCAGCATGAGGTGCCGGAAGAGCTGAACGAGATCGAGATCATTGCCAGCGTTGGAGCTAGCGAATGAGCCCGTTCACCCCTTGAACGCCCAGATCGGAATGCCGCGCAGGCGCGGGTGGGGGGGCCGACCTGCATCCAGACCTGCATCCAGTAGTAGGTGAGGTTCCCGAACCCGATGCGGTCGGCGCCGATGGTCTCGGCCGGCCGAGCGGTGATCACCAGTGCGCCGCAGTAGTCCGAGCGGATCGTGCCGTGCTGGGCGTGCACGCTGAACAGGTCGAGGTCGGTCCGACCGAGATCCACCGCCTAGGCCCCGAACCGCTCCAGGAAGTCGAGCATGTTGGCGTGCGCCTTCTGCCACTGCTCGCCGTAGAGGCCGGGGCAGGGACTCTTCGTTGGGCTAAGGCGTTCGACGCCGGAACGCCAAGTGTAGAGGTCGGAGGTCGGAGGTCGGGAGAGGGGCGAGGTGCGCTGACATGCCGGCCTTGTGGCGCGGCTCGGTTGCTTCGACCTTAAACGGCAGCAGATACGTACCGCAGCAGACCTATCAGCGCTGCACCGCAGGCCAGGGAAAAGACGAGCTGGCCGATCGGCGTCAGGTCATCGATTGGCCCGAACAGAAAGATTGACAAAGCCGCGACAGCGCCGATGGCGAGCACGCGCTCTCCTACCCATCGTTTGAGGGGCACAGTGTCGTCCTCGTCCAAAGGCAGGCTGCTTACGTTGCCGTTCAAGGCGCCACCTTCTGAGTCAGTTTCTGCAGGGCTTCGTTGCCGCTCTTAATTTTATGCTCGAGAGTGATATAAACCCTGCTGTTCAAGAAGAAACGATCAACCGCCCAAAAGCAGCCTACAACGACGAGCACTTGAGCTGCCCACAGGATAACGGCCAGGTCCCTTTTCTTCTGTTTTCTCGGACTGTCTGTGTCCTGCGTAGCAGGGGCCCGGACGGTGCCGCGGGGATTGAGGACGCGCGATGCTGCCCGATTGCTCAGAACTAAGTTGTCGAGGTCGGTCTTATTCGGCCGCGGCATGGTGTGGCTGTCCGTCCAGTGATCCGACGGAGCATAGACGTGGCAGGTTAATCGCTCGCGGACCGCATAGCCGGATGTTGGGATGGGGCGAGGTGCGCGGACATGCTGGCCTTGTGGGCCGGTTCGGTCGCCGAAGCGCGCCTGGCCGGTACGCATGTCGATCTCCAGGCTGAACATTCGCGGCGCCGTGCCGGGATCGCCCTTGCAGCGCGGCGGCCGATGCCGCTCGCGCACATCGAATACGACGAGGTGGCCCGCCGAGTGGTCGCTCTTCATGATGAAGATGTGGACCGCGCCGTCAGCATTGGCACCGTGAGTGCCGCCCGTCTCGCTCGGCGCCACCTGCGCGAGATCTTCGCTCGTACAGGAGCGGCCCAGCCGAGTGGCCGCCTGCCGCCTCCGCTGGTCCCCGCCGCCGAGCCAATCTTTGCCGCGATCGCGGCGGTCCGTTCTACCGAGCGCGCGTTCACGGCCTCGCTTAAGGGCCTGGACGAGAACGACACGGAGGCTGTTCGGCGCGCTGACAAGGCTGGCGAGACGAACGATCGCGCCGTGGCCGCGCTCTACGCCTTGATCCCAACGATGGTTGCCGGCCTTCAGGCGCTGATCCGGCACTACGCCGAGGATGCTGAGGCTTTTGAGCCCGGCACGGCCGGCACGCTGAACCTCGCGCATCTCGCCCGGATCGTGGTGAGCAACGCCCCGAGCTAGGCGCCCCGCGGCCCGCACACCGCCAGTCCCTCCCCTCCCCGCCATTCCCGACCCAACGAGCCCTCACGGAGCCCGAACGATGATCCATGTCCAGATGCCTGCGGAGGATCCGATCCACGCGGCCATTGCGCGGCATCGCGCTGCCTACGACGCCTTTCAGGTCGCCCCTGAAGGCACGCCGAGCGTCGAGGCCAGCAACGAGTACGACGCTGCCTCCGATGCCCTCGTGTCGACCGCGTGCGCCACACGGTTCGGCGCTCTCGCTCTGCTGACGCACCTGCGCTGGTGGCTCGCGGACGAGGCCGAGTTCAAGGCTGGGCATCAGCCCGCCTACGGTCTTGCCGAGGCCCGCGCCGCCGACCTGACGCTGTTCCTTGGCACGCCCCTATCGCCAGCCATGCGGCCCAACGGCGATGTCTTGGCGGGCTTCCTGCCGCAGGCCGCGCCTGCTGGGTGCCTCGGCCGGGCACTGCCGGCCTGTGATCGGCGCCGGCATGGCGCTGCTCGTGCCGCACCGAGCGAACCGCTTCCCGGCGAAGGGGCGGAGGCGGCGCTGATCGTCTCGGCCCGGCCGGACACCGCGCACGTCCGCGCCCCGCGGCTGCTGACCCTCTCCGGCGAAATCCTCGCCAGCTTCCTCCTCAGCCGCGACAAAACCGTTCTACCTGAGTGTGGCAGATCGGGGCGAAGGCATGCGTAGTGAATGCCGGCACGTCGCTCGTAGCGGATGGCAAGACGGCGGACGCCGGATGGTTTCAAGGCCTGAACAGTTTGGGGGGGAATGTCATCCCCAGCCGATGGAGGGGCAGCGATCCGGTGGCCTCCAGAAGCGTGACCAAAGCGGCATCATAGTGCTGACAGCGTGGTGCGTCCTGAGTGCGCATGCTGCCTAAGCCCATGCCCCTTAAATTTAATCCCCGACGGATGCAAAAAAATGCACGATGCCCTTGACGCAGGCCTCGGCACAGGTGATCTTGGTATACAATATATGGGCTAAGGGCGAGACTAGCTTCGGCAGCAACTCGGCTTGAGCATCGCGTGCCGCGCTGCTCTCGATCGTCCGTGCCCGGCCAGTCCTCCCGGCCGACAGGCGGTCAACTATACTTTGATATACTTCGCATCGGGCGAAAGCTCGAATGCGAACGCGCACTCTTTGTCCGCAGCGCCTCGAAGATGCGTTCGCGGGCATGAAAAAAGCACATAAATAACATAGGTGAGGAGATATCTATGGCAACGCGAGAATTGTTGCAGCCGAAGAGGGTGTCAGATAGCTATCGCTGGATGCAGCTTATCCTCGGCGTCATCTGCATGGTGATGATCGCTAACCTGCAGTACGGCTGGACCTTCTTCGTTCCGGAAATTCAGAAGACGTTCGGCTTCGATCGAGCTGCCATCCAGTGGGCATTCACCCTCTTTGTGCTGTTTGAGACTTGGCTCGTGCCGGTCGAGGGCTGGTTCGTTGATAAGTACGGTCCAAAGATCGTCGTCCTCTTCGGCGGCGTGCTTTGCGGCTTGGGCTGGGTGATCAATGCCTACGCCTCAACCCTGAACATGTTCTATCTCGGTCAAGTCATCGCCGGCCTCGGCGCAGGCGCCGTCTACGGCACTTGCGTGGGCAATGCGCTGAAGTGGTTTCCTGACAAGCGTGGTCTTGCCGCCGGTATCACCGCTGCGGGCTTTGGGGCCGGATCTGCCCTCACTGTCGCGCCCATCCAGTGGATGATCGCCGACAAGGGCTTCCAGGCTGCCTTCCTCAACTTCGGCATCGGCCAAGGTGTGATCGTGGCCGCACTGGCCTTCTTCCTTGCCGCTCCGCGCAAGGGGCAGGTCCCGGAGGTTATCGCCAACTCGGCCAACGTCCAGTCGCGGCGCAACTACACCCCCCCCGAGGTGGTGCGGCAGCCGATTTTCTGGCTGATGTACTTCATGTTCGTCATCGTTGGCGCCGGTGGGTTGATGATCACGGCCAACCTGAAGCCAATCGCCGCTGATATTGGCGTCGACAAGGTGCCAGTGACTCTGCTGGGCGTGACGATGGTGGCCATCACCTTTGCGGCCACGATCGACCGAGTGCTGAACGGGCTGACTCGACCCTTCTTCGGCTGGGTCTCGGACAAGATCGGGCGTGAGAACACGATGTTCATCGCGTTCGCCATGGAAGGTTTCGGCATCTACATGCTGTACCTCTGGGGCCATGATCCGCTGTGGTTCGTTCTCCTGTCGGGCTTCGTGTTCTTCGCATGGGGAGAGATTTACTCGCTTTTCCCTTCGACCTGCACCGATACATTCGGCTCCAAGTTCGCCGCTACCAACGCTGGGCTACTCTACACGGCCAAGGGAACCGCGGCGCTTTTGGTGCCGATCGCCAACTATCTTCAACAGAGCACGGGGAACTGGGACGGCGTGTTCTTGGCTGCTGCTGGAGCCAACATCCTGGCCTCGGTTCTGGCGATTGGTGTGTTGAAGCCTTGGCGCAAGCGGGTCGTTGCCAATGCTCAGGCTGAGGTGAGCGTCAAGGCCGATGCACAGATCGCGGTAGCCTAGCGGCTCGAGCCAGCGATAGAGCAACCACGGAAGAAAGGGTTTGGAGGTATGTCTCCAAACCCTTTCTTCAATGACCGTCTTGCACGGTCTTCCGCCGCCGGATCGTATCTATTCTTCGCAATCTGGAGATCAGCCTTCATTTTGAGTTCAACGCTGGAAGGCCAGCCTCTGGCTCAGCGCGCTCTCTCGTGCGGCTGGTAGAATAGAAGCGCCTGGACGCGGCTTCTTCGCATGAGCTGGCACAGCCAAGGCAGTTGCGAGGACCAGTTAGGAGGCTGCCGGGGACAGAAATCCAATGGGTCGGGATTAGCCTGGCCTCTGCTAACGTTCGCCTTCGGAGATCGAAGCGGGAACCCCCCCCGAGGAGGGGCGAGTTTCTTGAGCTTGAGTGGATAGGCGACTTCTATGCCGATCAGCCTTTTCACCGCACTCTTACTCGTTGCCGGCTTTTCCCTTGGCTGTGTCGGCATACATATCGCGCGTCGACACGCAGACGTTGTGACGATCGGACTGGTGCTGTTGCTAGGGCTTACGGCTTCATTATACGTGGGCCGTCTCAGCAGTAGCCGAGGGCAGCACATCGCTGAACAAGCCGGACCGGGGCGCGTCTGGACACCAATCCTTGCGCATCCGAGCATGTAAAAGGTAGGGGCAAAACCGATTGGCCTGAGCTTGGTAGATGAAATTGTCGGACGTAGCCGAGCGGTAAGTTGTTAGAAGAACCACATCCGCAAGCTGGTTGAGAGCGGTGAGCTTCGAGCCTTCCGGGTAGAGAAGCTCTGGCGGATCCGGGCCGAGGCCGTTGATGAGTTTGAAGCGCGCCCGGCTGTGCCAACACCGCTGCCGCGGCCAGCGGCAAAGGAGGATCGGAACCTGGCGCTCACCCGTCTCCGGCTGCGCAACCTGCGTAGGCTCAAGGGATCATCCTCAGCCTGAGAACGGTACGCTTCGGAGAATGGCGCAATGTCTCGGATGACACGCCAGCCTATCCGCTTCGATGATCTCCCGCTCTTCGTTGCGAAGGACAGGGACCTTGCAAAGGCCGTCGTTGGGCCCGAGCCCAAACAGAAGCAGGTCTGGCTCGCAAGCCTGCCAGATTTGGAGGCTCGCGGCTTCCCACGCCATACGCCTGGGCACGGTCGCTGCCGACCGGCCGTGAAGGCCTTCTATGACAGGCTCTTCGGTCTAGATGCAGATACCAGACTGGGCTGACCGGCCCCACGCCGCCCGCATCATCCCGTTCTATCGGAACGCGCTACGGGATTACCTCTTGGCCAAGTTACGCAAGACCGGCGAGACGCCGCAGTGGAGCCTCCTTTAGAGAGACCTGTTGGAGCAAACGCACCAAGAAGGTGGCTTGTGCTCGGTGAGGGGGATGCCAATGAGGGCCGGTTCATTCTGGAGCGCAAGCCTGGTCTCGGTGGCCCTGCTGCTCGCAGGGGATGCTTGGGCGACTGGTGGGCGCTCCTTCCTGCTCGTGGGCCTCGACGGGAAGACGTTCTTCCGGCCCGAAGGCTCAGTGAACGGGCCGAATGGGAGCGACGGCCTCGGCGTCATCGACATCTCGGAACCGGCCCGGCCGCGCCTCGCCCACGTGCTAAGGCTCGACACCTCCGTCTACGGGCCGCCGACCAACCTGCAGATCACGCCAGACGGCCGCCTCGGTCTCGTCACCAGCCCCGTGACCATGAGGCAGGAGGGCAAGAACTGGTGGGCGCAGCCGGATGATCGCCTACACGTGATCGATCTCGTGGCCGAGCCGCCGGCCGTAATCGAGACGATCCGGGTCGGGCGGCAGCCCTCTGGTCTCGCGATCTCCCGGGTCGGAGACGTCGCGCTGGTGGCCAACCGCGAGAGCCGCAGCGTGTCGGTCGTGAGGATCCGGGGGCGGAGCGTGCAAGTCGTGGCCGAGGTCGATGTCGGGACTGAGGCTGCCGCGGTAGCCATCGCGCCGGATGGGCGCCGGGCATACGTTGCCAAGAACAAGGCCGGCACGGTCGGCGTGATGACCTACGCGGACGGGCAGTGGCGCCACGATCCCGGCCTCGACATGCCGGTTGGACCGGGCACCTACGGCCTGGAGGTGACGCCGGACGGTGCCTTCGCTCTCTCAGGCAATACCGGCCCCACGCCGAGCGACGGCCATGCCGACTCGGTCACGCTTATTCGGGCTGGGACCGCGCGCCCGGTGGTGGTCGACCACGTCGGGGTCGGCGATACCGCCGAGACTCTGGCGATCAGCCCTGATGGGCGCCGGGCAGCGATCGCTGTCGTGAAGGGCTCCGCCGCGCCCCATGCGAGCCCCGCCTACACCGCCGAGAGCGCCGCCGTGCTGGTGGCGATCCTGCCCGAGGGACGGCTGCGCTACCTCGGCGAGGCTCCGGCCGGGGCCGTCGTCCAAGGCATCGCCTTCGATCCAAGCGGTGAGTACGTCTACATCGGCAACTACGCTGACCGGAACCTCGGCGTGTACCGGATCGTCGGTGACGCGATCCAGGATACGGGCTTCCGCCTCCCGCTGCCGGGTCAGCCTTCATCCTTGCGCGGTCGGCCCTGAGGGGCCGGCGAGGCGGTCCGGCAAGAGGTTGGCGAACTTCCTGCCCGGTCGTGTCCTGCGCCGGGTAGCCTGCATCAAGCCACCTTCGAACGGTAGGTGAACGAGAGGCCCGGCGTAGTGGGTGACGCTCGATAGCGGTCCCTGGCTACCATCATTTCCGCCCGCCCGGTCAACGACTTGGCGGGTTTTTTGATGCCCGTTCCCCTAACCCTGTCGGCTTGCAACACGTTGCAGCACGGTTCGTGATCTTCCAATGGGTTACGGCGAGCGGTTGGCGGCTCCGCGCAACGCGGACGGAACACGCTTGGATCGGTCGCCGGGCGCGTTTCAGGGCGGATGGATGCCGTGCACGCATGCCTTTGCCCCATCGACATGCCTCGCGCTTCCCGGGCAGGATGCCTTGACGCCGAAGTCTCTGGGCCGAGCCTACGGAAGGCGTCCATCGATCCAGGGGCCTCGCACGGGAGGGCATCGCATGCGCGTTCTGCTCGTGGGCTATGAGCCGGAGGTGGTCGACTTCTCCGACCCGGCATTGCCGCCCGGCCTCGACGCCGAGAAGATCCGCCATGGGATCCGGGTGGCTCTGGAGGATATGCGCGGCCGTGGCTGGACGGCCGAGCATTGCCTCGTCCGGCCCCGATGATCAGGCCGGCCAAGCCGTGCGGGAGAAGCTCGCCGCCGCCCCGTACGATTGCCTCGTGATCGGCGCAGGCATCCGCTCCTGGCCGCGCCACCTGCCGGTGTTCGAGGCCATCCTCAACGCGGCCCGGGAGGCCGCGCCGGCAACCGCCATCGCCTTCAACACGCGCCCGCAGGACAGCGCGGCGGCTGTCGAGCGCGTGTGCCGCGAAGCCCCGCGAAGCTGATCGCGGGAGGCGCCATGCCGAGCGCACCGGCTCCTCCTGACAGCACCGAGCCGTCCGGCTTGTCTGCCGGCGGCCGGGAGCTCTGCCATGGGCTCATGGGCCCAGAGCGTGGCATTGAGGCCGCGGTCCGCGAGATCCGCGCCCAGGCGCTCCGAGAGGCGGCCGTGATCATCCGCGCCCGCGCGCGGCCGGTGCTGGAGATCCACCAGAGCCGGGGCTTGCGCCGCACCGAGCGGCCCGAGAGAAGCCCCAGCCGATGACGGATCCGCGCTCCTGCCGCCTGCACCGCTGACTCTACGAGCGGGACCCGCGGCTCATCGACGACACGGATCCGCCCGCCATCGCCGCGTCGATCGCCCGCTCGACCTTCGCACGGGCGCTGTAATGCGTCATGTGGCCGATGCCGGGCAGCAGCTTGAGAGTGCTGCCGGGGATCGTCGTGTGCAGCCGCACCGAGTGCGCGGTCGCGTCCACGACGGCGTCCGCGTCGCCGGTCAGGATCGTGACAGGCAGGGTCAGGCCGGCGTAGCGGGCCTGGAGCCGGGCGACGGTGGCGTTCATCGAGGCCGCGTCCTCCGAGACCGCGCGCAGCTGCGTCGCCGCCGACGCGATCTCGACGGGGAAGCGCGCCGTGAAGCGGGCCGGCACCGGCTGGGGCCGGAACACCTGGCGGTAGGCCTGCTCCGCGAGCGCCCGGTTGACCGCGGCGGGCACCAGCGCGCGCGCCGTATCGCCGAGCCCCGGCACGGCGAGCGGCGCGGCCAGGACGGCGTCCGCGCGGTGCTGCGGGAAGAAGTAGCCCGACAGCAGGACGAGGCCGCGCAGCTCGCGCCGCACCTCCGCGGCGAGCGCGAGAGAGACGATCGTGCCCCACGAATGCCCGACGACGAGCGGGCGCTCGGCCTTGAGCGCGTCGAGGATCCGGTCGAGGAGTGCCGCCTGGGCGGCGGCTGTCCAGACCCGGTGGCGCGGCCGGGCCGTGTAGCCGAAGCCGGGCCGGTCGAGGGCGATGACGCGGTAGCGCGTGGCCAGCCGCTCGATCAGCCCGCAGATCGCGAAGTCCTCGGCCATGGTCCCGTTGCCGTGCACCAGCACGACGGGCCGCCCGCGGCCGCGCACGATGACGTGGACGGGCAGGCCGTCGATCGTCACGAACCGGCCCGACGGGCGCCGGACCACCTCCGGCCCGCGCGGGCCCTGCGCGGCCCGCATCGCGGTCTCGGCCTGCCGCACCGTCCGCTTTACGGAGCGGGCCGCCTGCCTGCGCGCATCGTGGATCGCCTGCTCGGCCGACCGGGTCACCGCTTCGGTGGCGGCCTTCGTCGCGGCCTTCGTCGCGGCCTTGGTCGCCGCTTCGACGGACCGGGCGATCTGCCGCGTCGTGCGGGTGAGGCTGCGGCGCACGAGACGCTGGGTGCGGCGGGACGGGGTGAAGGGAAACACGGCGACCTCGCGGGATGCCCGAGCGATGCGATCGTCGGGATTGCTAATCCCGGGCCACGCCCGGAACCTCCGATCCTCGCGACGGGCGCGGTGTTGGGGGCGGCGGCGTCTGGGAGTGCTGCGGCTGCAGGGGCGGTCCGGGTTGGCGGGCGCCGCACGGGCAGTGTGTCGGCCACCGCAACATCACCGAGCCGTGCGGCTCGAAGGAGGCAAAGGCGGCCGGATAGTGCCCCGGGATCCGGAGCGGCGCAGCGCGGCCGCGCCTCTAGAAGTCGAGCTGGGCCGAGAGGATGAACGTTCGCGGCGCGCCGAGCGCGAGATAGCCGCGGGCCGCCGAGGCCCAGTACGAATCGTCGAGCAGGTTCTGGACGGTGGCCCGCACCACGACGGGCTTGCCGTTCACGCCCTCGAAGGCGTAGCGCAGGCCGGCATCGAAGCGCGTCCAGTCGGGGACCGACTGCGTGTTGGCCTGGTCGTAGAACATCCGGCTCGTGTAGATCGCCCGGCCGGTCAGGGTCAGGCCGGGGGCGAGCCACGGCGGCAGATCGACCTCGCCGTAGAGGCTGAACGCCGTGTCGGGAACGCCGGGCGCCGTGTTGCCGTCGAACTGGCGGTTGGGCGTGCTGACCAGCTTCGCGTCGATGACGGTCACGCCGCCGACGAGCCGCACGCCCGGGACGGGCTCGCCGAACACGTTGAGTTCGAGGCCGCGGTTGCGCTGGAGCCCGCTGAGCGTGAAGCGGTTCGTGGCGGTGTCGGTGAAGGCGTTCGGCTGCTCGATCTCGAAGAGCGAGGCGGTGAGCGCCACGGTGCCGAAATCGTACTTGGCGCCGACCTCCTTCTGCCGGCTGACGACGGGGGCGAAGACCTCGCTGGCGTTGACCACCGTCGCGGGCGCGCTCGGGCCCGCATCGAGCGACTCGATGTAGTTGCCGTAGAAGGCGAGGTTCTCGGTGGGGCGGACCACCAGGGCGTAGGCGGGGCTGAACCGGCTCTCCGCGTAGCGCGTGGCGCGTTGGCCCTGCGTCGGGCCCGGGCGCGTGGCGTAGCTCTGCAGGTCGATCTCCTGGAAGCGCCCGCCGAGCGTCAGCAGGAAGCGGTCGTCGCCGAGCGACAGGGTGTCGGCGATGGCGACGCTGCGGGCGTAGAGTTCCGTGAAGAGCGGCTGCCGGTTGGAGCGCGGGACGTTGAGCGTCGGGACGGAGCCGAACGGCAGGTAGACGGGGTCGTAGATATTGGTCGTGTAGGTCGGCAGGGCGAAGGGCACGAAGCCGCGCGAGTGGTTCTTGTTCACGGCCTCGGCCGCGGCGAGGTTGAACTGGTGGCCGACGAGGCCGGTGTGGAAGCGTGAGCGCAATCCGACCTCGCCGCTGAAGCCCTCCAGCTCGAGCGGCTGGATGGCGAGCGCGTTCGACGCCTGCCCCGTCACGCCCGTGACCCGGTAGTTCGAGGTCAGGAAGTCCTCGTTGTAGCGGCTGAGGCCGCCGGCCGCGTAGAGCGTCGTCTCCGGCAGCAGGTCGTACTCGACCCGGCCCGCGGCCATGTTGTAGCGGCTGTCGTTGTACTCGAACGGGTTCGCGGTGTTGCGCCGCGCGTTCGGCGCGCGCGGAACCGGGATGGTGGGCGCCACCGCGTTGAACAGCGAGGTCGGCGCCGTCACGTTCTGCGTGGAATGGTTCAGGTCGATCGAGGCGCGGAAGCGGTCGCCGCGATAGTCGAGGCCGAGCGCCGCGACGCCGACCTCGATCGCGTTGTTGTCGAGCGGCGTGGCGCCGTTGCGGTAGGCGCCGTTGAAGCGCACGCCCCACTCGTTGAAGGCGCCGAAGCGGCGGCCGATGTCGGCGTGCGTCCAGATCTGTGCGTCGCCGATATAGGTCGTCGTGAGCCGGGTGAGCGGCTCGTCGAAGGCCCGCTTCGGGATCAGGTTGATTGTGCCGCCGACGCGGCCCGTGCCGCCGCTGAGCAGCGCCGTGGGTCCGAGCAGGATCTCGACCCGCTCCAGCCCTTCCGTGAAGGTGCGGCGCGGGTTGGCGAGGTAGAACAGGCCGTCGAAGGCGGTGTCGAGGTTCGTGACCGAGAACCCGCGGATGAAGTACGAGTCGCGCTCGCTGAAGGGCGGGGCGTCGTTGCGGACGGAGGGGTTGTTCAGCACCACGTCGGAGAGCGAGCGCGCCTGCTGGTCGTTGATCAGCTTCTCCGTGTAGCCCGTCACGTTGAAGGGCGTGCGCAGGACGGAGCGGTTGCCCAGGAAGCCGACGCGCGTCCCCGATCCGACCTGACCGCCCGCGTAGGGCACCGGCGGCTGCCCCACCGTGCCGCTGGCCGGCGGCAGGCCCGCGGGCGTTCCCTCGCCCTGCCGCTGCCCCTCGACGCTCAACTCGTCGAGGGTGATCGCCTGGGACGCGCCGAGCTGGACGTAGCGCGGGTTCACGAGCGTGATCGTGGACGGGCCGACCGCGCGGTAGGTCAGGCCCGTGCCGTCGAGGATCCTGCCGAGGGCCTCGAGGGGCCGGAACGCCCCCGCGACGCCCGGTGTCGTCAGCCGTTCCGTCAGCTCGGTCGCGTAGACCAGCTTGACGCTGGCCTGCTCGGTGAAGGCCACGAGCGCCGGTTCGAGCGAGCCCTGCGGGATCGAGAGGACGACCGGCGCCGCGCCCTGCGCCACCCCGGGCTCCGGCGCGATCGCGATGATGCCCGGCCCGCGCGCCGGGCCCGCCGGGGCACGGCCCGCCTCGCGGCCCTGGGCGGCCGGGCCGACCGCCAGCATCGACACACCGGCCAGGAGGCTCCCGGCCCGCCGCACGCCGCCAAACCCACGTCCCCGCAACACCATGCAGCGCCCCATCCGTCCGCTCGAGGGGGCGGCGCGCTTCGCGCTCTCTCGTCCCCACCCCTTGAGATCGGCGAGGCGGCGTTCTCCTGACGTCGGCGGGCGAGGTTTTTTCCGGGAATCCTCAGAGCGGCGATCCGACCAGGACGAGGAAGGGGGTCAGGCGGGTGACGCGCACGCCCATCGTCGCCGCGATCACCTCCAGCGCCTCGTCCGTGTCGCGCGGGTCGAACACGCCCGTGACCCGGCGCTCGCCCGCCTTCCCGTCGAGCAGGACGATGCCGCCGCGGCGGTAGCGCCCCAGCTCCGCCAGGACCCCGGACAGCCGCTCGCCCGAGACGAGCAGGCGGCCCTGCCGCCAGGCCGTCGCCCGGCCCACATCCGCCGCGACGACGGCGGGGGCCGCTCCATCCTGGAGGCGGACCGCCTCGCCGGCCGCGACCTGGACGCGCCGGCCGGACGCGGTCACCTCGACGCGCCCCTCGGCGACGTCCACGGGCCTGTCGGCGCCGTCCACACGGACGGAGAAGCGCGTGCCCAGAGCCCGGACGCTCAGGCCGTTGCCGCGCACCACGAAGGGCCGCCGGGGGTCGGGGGCGACGTCGAAGAAGGCCTCGCCGCGCAGAAGCTCGACCTCGCGCCCGGCCGCGGTGAGGCGTAGGGCGAGGGCCGTGTCGGTGTTGAGGTCGATGTGGCTGCCGTCGGCCAGGGTCTCGTGCGCGATCTCGCCGACCCCGGTCCAGACGTCGGCCCGCATCCGATCGACGAGACCGAGCTCGTAGGCGAGCGCGCCGCCGAGCAGGGCCGCGGCGGCGATGCCGGCAAGGCCCCGCGACGGCCGGCGGCGCCGCCGCGGATCGGGCACTTGGCCGAGCCGGCGCCAGAGCGCGTCCATCTCGGCATAGGCCTTCGCGTGGGCCGGATCGGCCCGGTGCCACGCCTCGAACGTCCTGCGGTCCGTCTCCGTCGCATCGGGCGAGGAGAGGCGCGCGACCCAACCCGCGGCGATCTCGCGGACCGGATCCTCGCCGTCTTCCTCGGTTGCGCCGGACGCCTCGCTCCCGGTCACGAACGGCTCCCCGCCAACCTCGACAGGGCTCGCGCAGCCAGCCTGTGCGTCCCCATAGGCCCGGCAGCGCCGGGACGCCGATCTCCTGACCGCCCTTCCCTCACGGATGGTCGCCGAACCGGCGTCGGCACTGCAGCATGGCCCTGATCAGATGCTTCTCGACCATGTTCCGGCTGATGCCGAGCCGGGCCGCAGCCTCGCCGTTCGGCAGGCCGTCGATGCGCACGAGCAGGAAGACCTCGCGGCACCGGGGCGGCAACGCGTCCACCGCCGCGGCGAGCCGCCGCAACTCCTGCCGGGCGACGACCTGACGTTCCGGCAGGGCGTAGCCGTCGACGATGTCCCCGAGATCCGCCGCGCTCACGGGCTGGAACAGCGTGCCCTCGAACCGCCGCCGGTTCCGCATCCGCAGGGCGACACGATGGGCGATCTGGAACAGGAAGGCCGAGGGCTGTTCGATCTGCGTGCGCGAGAGCGCCGCAAGCATGCGCAGGTACGTTTCCTGGTGGGCGTCGGCCGCGTCGGTCGAATTGCCGAGCAGGCGCAGCAGGAAGCGGCGGAGCTTGGCGTTTTCGCTACGATGCAGCGCATCGATCGATATCGGCTGCATGATGCCGGCTCCGCTCACCTCCGGGTTCTCGCGGCGAAAGATCACTTGATCGACGGCCCATCAAGCCGCTCGCGGCACTAAAAAGAGGCAATCGTTTCGTAATTATTCTAAATAAGATCGGAAAATACGTAGCAAGTCATTGTATCGTAGGCAGTAAAGTCCGACTTTATTATCGATCGAGTGAGGACGGCGGCTGCCGATAGCGCGATGCGCGACCGGGATGTTGTATCACGGCCACACCACGTCACGAGTGCGTCGTGCGCGGCCCGGAGCCCTGCGGCCCGGTCGAAGGGCGCGTCCGGAGCGGTGCCGTCGCGGCCGGGGCGCGGTGCGCCTGCGCCTTGCTGCTCGAGCGGACGCTGGCCGGGGCCGACAGTTCGCATTTTCCGAAGCGCACCATAAAAAATTCGTTCTTCTCTTCGCTGGCCGCTTCAAGCAGACCTGAATCCAGAAGCAACATCGCCGACCCCGTGCGTAACAGATCGAATTTCGCCGGCTCTGACACGTCCGCCGATTTCGAGTCTGAAGGGTCTGCAAGATTTCGGGAGCCAAAATGGCAGTCGAGACCACCGACACTCTGGTCGTGGGAGCTGGCCAATCGGGCATCGCGATGAGCGAGCATCTCAGCGCACTGAAGATTCCGCACATCGTCCTGGAGCGCAGCCGTATCGCCGAGAACTGGAGTTCGATGCGCTGGGATTCGCTGGTCGCCAACGGCCCGGCGTGGCACGACCGCTTTCCGAACCTGACATTCGAGGACGTGCATCCGGACGCCTTCCCGGCGAAGGATCGCGTCGCCCGATATTTCAATGACTACGCCGCGATGATCAAGGCGCCGATCCGGACGGGCGTGGAGGTCCGGCGCGTCAAGCACAACCAGGGTCGTCCCGGCTACACGGTGACGACCTCCGACGGCGTCTACGAGGCCCGGCGGGTCGTGGCGGCGACGGGGCCGTTCCAGGTTCCATCGTTTCCCGACATCGTCCCCGCCGAGGCGGAGGTCGATCAGCTGCATTCCTCGACCTACAAGAACCCCGGGCAGCTGGCGGACGGCGCCGTGCTGGTCGTCGGATGCGGCGCCTCGGGCTCGCAGATCGCCGAAGAGCTCTGCAAGGCGGGGCGCGACGTCTACCTGTCGGTGGGCGAGCATTACCGCCCGCCGCGGGCCTATCGCCAGCGCGACTATTGCTGGTGGCTCGGCGCGCTCGGCCTGTGGGACGAGGTCAAGTCGAAGCGCAAGAAGCGGCACGTCGCCTTCGCGGTGAGCGGCTACGAGGGCGGGCGGACCGTCGATTTCCGGCGGCTCGCGCATCTGGGCGTCACGCTGGTCGGCGTGACCCGTGATTACGCGGACGGCACGCTCCACTTCGCGGACGACCTCGTGCGCAACATCGCCGAGGGCGACGAGGCCTATTTCGACGTCCTGCGGGATGCCGACGCCTACATCGCGCGCAAGGGCCTGGATCTGCCGCCCGAGCCGGAGGCTTGGCAGCGCTACGAGGATCCGGACTGCCTCAAGCAGCCGATCCTCAGCCTCGACCTGAAGACGTCCGGCATCCGCACCATCCTGTGGGCGACCGGCTTCAAGTACGATTTCAGCTGGCTCGACGTCGATGCGTTCGACGAGCAGGGCCTGCCCCTGCACAAGCGCGGCGTCTCGGCGGAGAACGGCATCTACTTCCTCGGCCTGCCCGACCTGACCAACCGCGCCTCGGCCTTCATCTACGGCTGCTGGCAGGACGCGAAGCACATCGCCGACCACATCGTGATCCAGCGCAACTACGACGCCTACACGCGGGCCTGACGAGTCCGGAAGGCTTCCCCACCCCTTTTCTCGGACACCTGGAGCGTCAGCAGAGGGTGATCCGGGATCCAGCAGGAGAAGTGCCGCGGAAGCGGCTCGATCTCCAGCCCCGTCGCAGGATCAGGACGCTTCGCGCCTTGTCTCGGCTGGGTCCCGGATCGCCCTCCGCTGATGCTTCGGGCGTCCGGGAGAAGGGGTGGTTCACGCTCGGCAGGTGCTGCGACGCGATCAAGCAGGCTCTCAATACCCGCGCGTCAGGTCCACGCGGTGCTCGGGTGCGTGTCCCGCGCGCACCCGGCGGATGTTCTCGGCGATCTGCCGGGCGGCGGAGGCGGGGATCGCCACCGAGGCGAGGTGGGGCGTGACGAGGACGTTCTCCATCGTCCAGAGCGGATGACCCTCCGCGAGCGGCTCGGTCTCGAACACGTCGAGCGTCGCGCCCCCGAGATGGCCGGAGGCCAGGGCCGCCACGAGCGCCGCCTCGTCGATCACCGCCCCGCGCGAGACGTTGACGAGCTTGGCCCCCCGCGGCAGCGCGGCGATCGCGTCCGCCCCGATCAGGCGCCGGGTCTCGGGCGTCAGCGGCAGCATCACCACCAGGATCTCGCTGCGGGCGAGGAACGGGACCAGCGCGTCGGGTCCGGCGTGGCAGTCGATCCCGGGAAGCGCCTTCGGCGTGCGCGACCAGCCGGCGACGGAGAAGCCCTGGCGGGCGAGTTCGAGCGCCGCCGCGCCGCCGAGTTCGCCCAGACCCAGCACGCCGACGCGGATCTCCCGGGCCTCGCGCGGGTGGACGTAGTGCCAGCGGCCGGCGCGCTGGGCCGCCTCGAAGGCCGGGATGTCGCGGGCGTAGCGCAGCACCGCGAACAGCACGTAGTGCGTCATCATCCTGGCCATCTCGGGGTCGGACAGGCGCGCGACCGGCACATCGGGCAGGTCGTCCCGGCCGACGAGGGCGTCGGCGCCCGCGCCCAGGATGGTGACGAGCCGCAAGGCCGGATGCCGGGCGAAGAAGCCGGCGGGCGGCTTCCAGACCAGCGCGTAGCGGACGTCGTCCCCCGGCCCGATCTCCTCCGGGGTCCGGACCCGCACGTCCGGCAGCAGCGCCTCGAGCGCGGCGCGCCAGGGCTCGACCGGATCGACGGCGCTCGCGAAGACGAGGGTCTCGGTCACGCGCGGGCCTCCCGCACCAGGGTGGCGAGGGCGGTGATCGCGAGTTCGTAGCCGAGGCCGCCGAGCCCCGCGACCACGCCGGTCGCCGCCCGCGAGACGTAGGAATGGTGCCGGAAGGGCTCGCGCTTCCAGATGTTGCTCATGTGCACCTCCACGATGGGCCCGGGAAAGGCCTGCAGCGCGTCGAGGATCGCCACGGAGGTGTAGGTCAGCCCGGCCGCGTTGATGGCCAGGCCCGCGGCCGTCCCTCGGCCCTCCTGGATCCAGTCCACGAGCACGCCCTCGTGGTTCGACTGCCGGAAATCGAGGGCGACGCCGACGGATCCGGCATGCCGCTCGCAGCGCGCCTTGAGCGTGGGGAAGCTCTCCGTGCCGTAGGTGCCGCTCGGGTCGAGCCCGTACAGGTTGGCGTTCGGACCGTTCAGGAAAAGGATCGGGATCGGCGCGGTCATGGTGTGTTCCTCGGGGCGTTCCTTGGAGCGTTCCTCGGGGGCTTCCTGCCCCGGTTGGGCGCTCTAGCGCGGGACCCGCCGCTCGATGGCGGGCGCGACCATGCCGGGGATGTAGGCGTCGGAGATGAAGGCCCGGCAGTGCGTCTCGAAGGCCTCCACGAGGCGCGAGCGGTTGAGCTGCTTCAGGCGCGCGAGGCCGATGCGCATCGGGCGGTGCGTGCCCGCGAGCCGCACCCGCTTCAGCCGCTTCCCGTCGAGGGCGAGGTCGGAGCGCGGGCGCACGTTGAACAGGGTGTAGCCGTGGCCGTTGGCCACCATCGTGCGCACCACCTCCTGGTGGGCGGAGCGCGCGCCGATCCGCGGCTGCAGGCCCTCGGCCATGAAGAGGGCGAGGAAGTATTCGCGGCTCAGCGGCAGGTCGAGCAGGATCATCGGCTCGTCCACGACGTCGGCCAGCGCGACCGCTGCCTGCTCCGCGAACGGGTGCCCCTCCGCCACCAGGACGTGCGGCGGCAGATCGACGAGCGGGGTGAAGTGGATGTCGTCCGGCACGTGCAGGTCGTAGGTCAGCGCGACCTCGGTCTCGGAGCGGCGCAGACCCGTGATGAGCTGTTCCTGGTCGCCCTCGACGTAGCGGATCTGCGTGGCCGGATAGGCGGTGGTGAAGGCGTGGGCGAGTTCGGGCACGAGCATCGGCGCGAGCGTCACCATGCAGCCGAGCGAGAGGGGGCCCCGCACCTGCCCGCCGGCCTCGGAGGCCAGGGTGTAGAGCCCCTCGGCCTGCTCCACGAGGGCCTTGGCCTCGCGCAGCACCTCGCGGCCGATCGGCGTCAGCGTGAGCCCCTGCGCGTGGTGGCGGACGAAGAGCTGCACGGAGAGTTCCCGCTCCAGGTGCGCGATGGCCGTCGAGATCGAGGGCTGCGAGATGTGGATGCGCTCGGAGGCGAGTGTGATGCTGCCGGTCTGGCCGGCGGCGATGAAGTATTCGAGCTGGCGCAGGGTGAACCGCATTCGCCGCCTTCAGCGAGCGCAGAGGACGACCAGTGGGCCGACCGGAAGACCGCCTCGCGTCCTGTCCTCGATCATAGGTCGCCCGGCACTCCGTAGCTCGGCGCGGCGACCGGGTCGAGGGCGCGGGTGACGTAGGCGTCGAGCTGCGGCCGGTAGAGGTCCCAGAGCGCGGCGAGGCCCGCGATCGGGCAATCCTCGGTCCAGTCGACGCGCAGGTCCGCGACGGGCCAGGCGACCTCGCGCACCAGCATGAGCCCGGCCGAGTGCACGGGGCCCGCCTCACCGCCGGCCGCGAGCGCCGCCCGCATCGCGACGAGGAGGCGATCGCCCAGATGCCCGGACGCGCCCAGGAAGGCCTCGACCATGGCCCCGGGCACGCCCGCGTCGGCGAGCAGGTTGCCGCCGCAGGCGACGTCCCGGTCGCGCGCCTCGGCCCAGGTTCCGAGCGCCCTGGGGCCGGAATGGATCGCCGTGCCGCCGGCCGCGTCCACCGCGAGCACCTGCCGATAGTCCATCGGGCCGCCGGTCCGCCGCAGCACGGCGACGGCCTCGGCGGCGTCGGCGCCGAGCGCCATCAGGTCGAGGGCCCGGCGCCCGAGCCTCGGGTCCGTCACGTTCTGGCTCGCGACCGCGCCGACCCCCGCGCGGGCATGGGCGCAGCGCGCGGCGACGGCGGGCGAGGAGGACGAGACGGCGACGCCGAACATGCCGGTCGCCGCGCAGCGCGCCACGATCGAGAAGGTCATGCGCCCTCCGGGATCACCGCGATGGCGTCGATCTCGACGAGCCATTCGGGCCGGGCGAGCGCGGAGACCACGATCCCGGTCGAGACCGGATGGACGCCCTTCAGCCAGCGGCCGACCGTGCGGTAGACCGGCTCGCGGTAGCGCGGATCGACGAGGTAGATCGTGATCTTGCAGATGTGCTCGAGCTTGGAGCCGGCCTCCTCCAGCAGCATCGCGATGTTGGCCATCGCCTTCTCGGCCTGACCGGCGGCGTCGCCGATCGCGACGCTCTCGGAGCTGTCGAGGTCCTGGCCGATCTGCCCGCGCACGAAGACCATCTGCCCCCGCGCCACCACGGTCTGGCAGAGGTCGTTGTCGAGCTGCTGCTCCGGATAGGTGTCGCGGGTGTTGAAGGGACGGATCCGCTTGTGGACGGTCATCGGGTCGTTCCTACCTCGGGCAAGAGCGAAGGCGGGCTGCGGCTCGCGCCGCCCGGCCCGGGAGACGAGCGCCCGTGCGGGCGCCGCACGCGACCCGGCCGCTCGACGCATCGGGATCGACCGGCGGCGCCCGCTTCCAGGCTTGAGCGGGGCGAGGATATCGATCCGGCCGGTCCCAACAACTAGCACTTGCCGGGGTCGTGGTTCGGAAAATCCGAAGCCGCCGGAGGCCCCGCGACGGCCGCGGATACGGCTCCGCGTGTTGTCTCCGGTACGCGCCGACCGTAACCATCCGCCCGGTCCAGCGAGGCGCGGAATCCACTGATGGTCACCCCTGTCACGGCATCGCAAGCGCTCATCGAGACGCTGGACAGGCTCGTCGCCTTCGAGTCCGTCAGCGCCAGCAGCAACCTCGCGCTCGTCGACTCCGTCGAGGCGCTCGCCCGGGCGAGCGGGGCCGAGATCGACCGGGTGCCCTCGGAGACGGGCGAGAAGGCCGCGCTCTGGATCACGCTCGGCCCGCGGGACGTGCCGGGCTACGTGCTCTCCGGGCACAGCGACGTCGTGCCGGTGGCGGGGCAAGCCTGGTCGAGCGACCCGTTCCGGCTGACCGAGTGCGACGGGCGCCTCTACGGGCGCGGCACCTCGGACATGAAGGGCTTCGTCGCGGTCTGCCTGGCGCTGATGCCCGAGATGGCGGCGGCGGGGCTCGCCCGCCCGATCCACATCGCCCTCTCGTACGACGAGGAGGTCGGCTGCCTCGGCGTGCGCCCGCTGATCGCGCGGATGCGCGCGCGGGGCCTGCGGCCGCTCGGCTGCTTCGTGGGCGAGCCGACCGAGATGGGCGTGGTGGTCGGCCACAAGGGCAAGAGCGCGGCGCGGCTCACCTTCCGCGGACGGGCCTGCCACTCGGCGATGGCGCCGCAGGGGATCAACGCCGTCGAGTACGCCGCCCGCTTCATCGACCATGTCCGCCTGAGCGCCGAGGGGCTCGCCCGCGACGGCGCCCGCGACCCGCTCTACGACGTGCCCCACACCACCGGGCTCTGCAGCGTCGTCCGCGGCGGCACGGCGCTCAACATCGTGCCCGACGCCTGCGCGGTCGAGTTCGAGTACCGCGCCATCGCGGCCGACGATGCCGGGGCACTGGCCGGGGCCGCGATCGCCTACGCGACCGAGGTGCTGGGCGCCGAGATGCGCGCGCGAGACCCCGCCTGCGGCGTCACGGTCGAGCCGCTTGTCGATTATCCGGGGCTCGAGCTCGATCCGGGGGCGGATCTGGCGCGCCTCGCCAAGCGGCTCGCCGGCCGCGACGACCACGCCAAGGTGTCCTACGGGACCGAGGCGGGCCTGTTCCAGGCGCTGGGCGACGTTCCGGCCGTGGTGATCGGCCCGGGCGCGATGGCGCGCGCCCACAAGGCCGACGAGTACGTCACGCGGGACGAGCTGGAGAACTGCGCCGCCTTCGTCCGGCGCTTGATCGACGTGTCGCGCTGACGTGGAGACCGGGCGCGCGGGCTGCCGCGGCCCGCACCACCCATTTCCCGGGCGCCTGGAACGAAGTGGAAGGTGACCCGGGATCCAGCACAAGACGTCGCGAAGCGTCGATACGCTGCAACGGTGCTGGACATCGAGCCGCTTCGCGGCACGTCCTTCTCTGGGTCCCGGATCATCTTCCGCTGACGCTCCAGGCGTGCAGGCCCGAAGGGCCCGGAAAGGGGCGGGGTCTCTCATCCGCAAGGGTCGGAAGCCGGTCGCGACCGAGACCGCGTGCGGCACTCGCCCCTCAATCCTCGGGCGTGGTGCGCTGCATCGAGGGGCGCCGGCCGAACGCCTCGTACCACGCCGCGGCGGCAGGCCGGCCGGTCCGCCAGCCGAGGTCGGGGAAGCGGAAATCGAGGTAGCCGAGGGCGCAGGCCGTGGCGACGGCGCCGATATCGAGCGCGCTCGCAGGCCCGGCGAGCGTCGCCTCGATCCGGTCGAGGGCGCCGGCGATCTTCGCCACCTGGCCCGCTTCCCAGGCATCCCAGCGCGCGGTGGCCGGCCGCAGGACGCGCTCGTAGCGCAGCAGCAGCGCGGCATCGAGCAGGCCGTCGGCCAGCGCTTGGCGGGCGAGCGCGTCCCAGCGTGCCTCCCCGTCCGGGAAGAGGCGCGGGCCGGCCGAGCGCGCGTCGAGGTACTCGCAGATCACCCGGCTGTCGAACAGGGCAGTGCCGTCGTCCAGCACCAGGGTCGGGACTTTGCCGAGGGGGTTGTGGCCCACTGTGTCCGGGTTGCGCTCGGTCGGCACGGCGGCGACCGGCCCGATCTCGATCGCCTCCGCCTGGCCGGTCTCGTGGGCGAGGACCAGGACCTTGCGGACATAGGGCGAGGTGCGCGCGTAGAGGAGCTTCATCGGATGGAACCCTCCTGTCCCGAGCCTGTCGGCCCGGCTCTCCGTTAGAGCCTCACGGCTCGGGCGGGAAGGCGACGAGGCCCGCCTGCGGCACGAGCAGGCCCACCGGGGTCCCGGGGGCGTAGGTGGCGAGCGCCCCGTGCCCCGGCATCCGCACCACCACGCGCCCGCCTCCGGCGAGGTCGGGATGGAGGTCGGCGTGCAGGTCGATGTGGGAGCCCTGGTAGACCAGGGCCGCGACCCGGGCCGGCAGGGTCCCGGCCTCGCCCGCGGGGCGCACCCCGAGATGATCCGGCCGCACGAACACGTCCACCGTCGCGCCGGCCGCGCAAGCGCCCAGCGAGCCGGCCTCGACCTCGCGACGCAGGCCGCCGACCGCGACCGTGGCGCGCTCGCCCGCCCGGGTTTCCAGACGGCCGGGCAGGAGGTTCACGTCGCCGATGAACCCCGCCACGAAGCGGTCCTGCGGGTGACGGTAGACCTGGTCCGGCGTGCCGACCTGCCGGACGCGGCCGGCCGACATCACCACGATCCGGTCCGACATGCTGAGCGCCTCGCCCTGGTCGTGCGTGACGAAGACCGTCGTCACCCCGAGCCGGCGCTGGATCTCCTTCAGCTCGACCTGCATCGCCCCGCGCAGGTTCTTGTCGAGCGCCGAGAACGGCTCGTCGAGCAGCAGCACCTTCGGGCGGATGACGAGGGCGCGGGCGAGCGCGACGCGCTGTTGCTGGCCGCCGGAGAGCTGGCGGGGCGAACGGTCGGCGAAGCCCGAGAGCTTCACGAGGGCAAGCGCCTCCGCGACCCGCTCGGCGATCTCGCGCTTCGGGACCCCCCGCATGCGCAGGCCGTAGCCGACGTTCTTAGCCACGCTCATGTGCGGGAACAGGGCGTAGTTCTGGAAGACGATGCCGATCTCGCGCTCGTAGGGCGGGGTGGCGGTGACGAGGTCGTCCCCGATGAAGATCTCGCCCGCATCCGCCTCCAGGAAGCCCGCCATCAGGTTGAGGAGGGTGGTCTTGCCGCAGCCCGAGGGGCCGAGCAGCGTCAGGAACTCGCCCTGCTCCACCCGGAGCCAGGTCTCCTCCAGGGCGGTGACCGTGCCAAAGCGCTTCACCACCCCGTCGAGGCGGACCGCCGGGGCGGGCCGGGCGGACACGGCGGCGCCGGGCAGGCTCGCGGGCGGGGAGAGATCAGCGGCCTTGCTCAACATTCAACACCTTGCCGAGCCCGAGGAACGTGTTGGCGACGGTCAGCGCGAGCGCCGTCACCGCGATGTAGATGACCGAGACGGCCGCGAGCGTCGGGTCCGCGAACTCGCGGACGTAGCCGTACATCGCCACCGGCAGGGTCTGGGTCGCCTGCCCCGTCACGAAGAGCGAGGCGGTGAACTCGTTGAAGGAGAGGATCGCGGCGAAGAGCCAGCCGCTGACGAGACCGGGCGCCAGCAGCGGCAGGGTGATGGTCGAGAGCACGCGGCCCGGCCGGGCGCCGAGGCTGGCGGCGGCCAGTTCCAGCCGCTCGTCGATGTTCTGCAGCGAGATGTAGACCGAGCGGATCACGAAGGGCAGCACCACGATCACGTGGGTGAGGACCACGACGGAGAAGCCCCGGGCCGCGCCGATGCCGGTGGCGAGCACCAGGAGGCCGAGGCCGATGGTGAAGTGCGGCACGATCAGGGGCGAGAGCAGCACGCCCTCCAGCGTCGCCTTGAGGCGGAAGCTGTACCGCTTCAGCGCGATCGCGAAGCCGGTGCCGACGCCGAGCGCGATCGTGGAGGCCCAGGCGGTGACCACGAGGCTGTTCCACAGGCCCGTCTGGAAATCCCGGTAGGTCAGGGCCCGGGTGAACCAGCGGGTCGAGTACTTGGCCGGCGGGAAGCTCAGGATCGCCCGGTCGTTGAAGGCGGCGAGCGTCACCACGAAGGCCGGCAGGACGATGAAGGCGAGGATCAGCCCGACGAGGACCTTGCCGGAGATCCCCAGGAGACGGGTGCGGAGGCCGCGGCGCATCAGTGACCTCCGAGCGCTTCGAGCGGACGCGCGGCGCGGCGCACGAGCCACATCGTGCCGAGCGCCAGGACGAGGCCGGCGAGGCTGAGCGAGGCCGCGACCGGGAAATTGAACGAGGACAGGCCGAGCTGGTAGACCAGCGTCGAGACGACCCCGACCTTGCCGCCGCCGATCACCTGGGGCGTGGCGAAGGCGCTGAAGGTCCAGGCGAAGGCGGTGGTGAAGCCCGCCACCACGCCGGGCATCGAGAGCGGCAGCGTCACGGTGAGGAAGGCCCGCACCGGCCCGGCGCCGAGGCTCTGCGCCGCCCGCTCGTAGTCGCGGTCGATATGGGCGAGGGCGGCTGCCAGCATGATCACCATCACGGGCAGCGTCACGTGGACGAGGGCGATGATCACCCCGAGTTCCGTGAACATGAGCTGGATCGGCCGGTCGATCAGCCCGAGCTGGCGGAGCGTCGCGTTCACGAAGCCGGAATTGCCGAGCACCACCGTCCAGGCATAGGTGCGCACCACCTCGCCGAGGAAGAGCGGCGTCACCGCGGTGACCAGGATGACCGATTTCAGGAGCATCGAGCGGCAGCGCACCAGGGCGTAGGCGACGGGGTAGCCCACGACCAGGGTGATCAGCGCCGTCTCGAAGCAGATCAGCACCGTGTCGCGCAGCGCCCGCAGCACGATCGGGCGGCCGAGATCGGTGAAGTTCTCCAGCGTGAGCCCGCCGACGTCGAGGGAGCCCGGCATGTAGGCGTGCAGGCTGTAGCGCAGGATCGCCGCCATGGCGGCCACGATCGCAACGGCGACGAGCACCGCCGGCGTCACGAACAGGGGCAGGAAGGGCCGGCGGCGGATCGCGGGTGTCATCGGGCTTCCGGTCGATCGGGGCGGTGGGCACGATCCCCGCCCCCGGTCGCGGGGAGAGGATCGTGCCCAGGAGGACGATCGCGTCTCAGCGCGCCATGATGTTCTCGGCGAACCACTTGCGCCAGAGCGCCGTCTTCTCGGCCCTGAGCTTCGGGTCGATGTTGATGGCCTGGGTCTTCCACTGCTCGGCGGTGGTGAACACGCCCGGGAGCTTGGCGATCTCGGGATCGACCTTGGCGTTGGTGACGGTGGGGCTGCCCTTCTTCAGCTCGGCGATCTTGGCCTGAACCTCGGGGTCGAGCGCGATGTTGATGAACTTGTAGGCGAGATCGGCCTTCTTCGAGTCCTTGTTGATCGCCACCGTGTCGATGCCGAGCACCCCGCCCTCCTTTGGGATCACCACGGTGATCGGCACGTCCTGGCCCTTCATGTAGTAGGCGTTCATGGTCAGCACGACCTGGACGGGGGTCTCGCCGGTGGCGATCAACTGCTGGCTGTTGGCGTCGTTGGTGTAGAAGGCCCGGAAGTTGGGCTTGAGCGCCTCCAGCTTGGCCTGCCCCTTCTCCCAATGGGCGGGGTCGCTCCCCGAGAGGATCGCCGAGACCGCGATGATGTGGCTCGGGTCGAAATCGGGCGCGGCGAGGCTGTTCTTCAGCCTCGGGTCCCAGAGGTCCTCCCAGGAGCCGAAGGTCATGCCCTTGGGCGTGAGGTCGGCGCGGTAGCCGATCGTGTAGACGTAGCCCCAGGTGCCGAGATGGGCGGGGCTGACCCGGGCCTGCTCGACGAGGTTCTTGGCGTTCGGGATCCTGGCGAGGTCGAGGGTCTCGAAGAGGCCGTCGTTGACGTAGAGCCAGCCGACATGGGCGGTCGTGAAGGTCACGTCGCTCTCAGGGGAGCCCTTGGCGAGCTTGGCCTTGTTGAGCCGGTCGATGGTGCCGCCGGTGATGTACTCGACCTCGACGCCGGTCTCCGCCTTGAACTTCGAGGCGATGGCCTCGTCGATCAGGTCGCGGAAGCTGCCGCCCCAGGTGCTGACGACGAGCTTCTCGGCCGCCTGCCCCGGGATGATCGATGCGACCAGGACGGAGGCGGCGATGAGCGGTGTCAGAAGGCGGATCACGTCGGTGGCTCCTCTCAATGTCGTCTCAAGGTATTCGCAAGCGCGATGCCAATCGCGCCCATCATATTTACAAGTGCGATACCAATCACGCGCATCGTATTTGCAAGCGCGATGCCAATTGTACCCGTCCACGATCAGGCGCGATAGTCCGTTTTCTTCTCGTGCGACCTGTCGGATCGACGTGCCATCGGCCCGAAATCATCCTCTCTTCGATGGAAGGGCAGCCCCCCTTCGCCCGGATCGCGCGAGCGAAGCGGGACCGATCCTGCCCGATCCTGCGCCTGCCCGAACGCGCCGACGATCCGAAGCCCGGCCTCTGGAGGCGGCCCCGGACGGCGAGCGTCGAAGAGCGGATCATCGCCGGGTACGGCCCTCCCTCGGACGGAAAGGCTAAATGGCCGCACCCGTGCATAAAGTACGATTTCCGGAAGCCTCTGGATCGGAAATCCCGAGGCAGCGGGCCGCCGGAGCGAGGCTCGCCCGAACCAGTGTCACGGTGCAGCGGCCGAGGCCCCGTCCCGGGTGCTCGAGCCGACCGCCCGCGCGGGGGGCGTCCGCAGGATCGAGCGATCGACCGCGCGGATGTCGCGGTGGCCGCAGAGCGCCATCGTGGTGTCGAGCTCGTGGCGGATGATGTCGAGCGCCTTGGCAACGCCCGCCTGACCGTAGGCGCCGAGCCCGTACAGGAAGGCGCGGCCGATGAAGACCCCCTTCGCCCCGAGCGCGACGGCCTTGAGCACGTCCTGCCCCGAACGGATGCCGCCATCCATCAGCACCTCGATGCGGGACCCGACCGCGTCCACGATCTCGGGGAGCACGGCGATGGACGAGGGGGCCCCGTCGAGCTGGCGACCGCCGTGGTTCGAGACGATCAGCGCCTCGGCACCCGTAGCGGCCGCCTGCTCGGCGTCCTCCGCGTCGAGGATGCCCTTCAGGATGAGGGGACCCTGCCAGCGGTCGCGGATCCGCCGCACGTCGTCCCAACCGAGGCGCGGGTCGAACTGGTCCGCGGCCCAGGCGGAGATGGAACTGGTGTCGCGCACGCCCTCCACGTGCCCGACGATGTTGCGGAAGGTCCGCCGCCGCGTGCGGAGCATCGACCAGCACCACCGGGGTTTGGTCAGGAGGTTCAACGCGGTGCCGAGCGTCGGCTTCGGGGGCGCGGAGAGGCCGTTGCGCAGGTCCTTGTGGCGCTGCCCGAGGATCTGGAGGTCCAGGGTGAGGACCAGGGCGGAGCAGCCCGCCGCCTTCGCACGGTCGATCAGCCTGTCGTTGAAGGCGCGGTCGCGCATGAAGTAGAGCTGAAACCAGAACGGCTCGGTCACGTGCTCCGCCACGTCCTCGATGCTGCAGATGCTCATGGTCGAGAGCGTGAACGGCACGCCGGCCGCCTCCGCGGCGCGCGCCGCCAGGATCTCGCCGTCGGCATGCTGCATGCCCGTCAGGCCGGTCGGCGCCAGGGCGACCGGCATCGCGACCGGCCGGCCCGCCATCGTCGTGGCGAGCGAGCGGTCGGTCATGTCGACCGCCACGCGCTGGCGCAGCTTGATCGCGGCGAAGTCGGCCTCGTTGGCGCGGTAGGTGGACTCGGTCCAGGAGCCGGAATCGCAGTAGTCGTAGAACATCCGCGGCACGCGCCGCTCGGCGATCCGTCGCAGGTCCTCGATGGTCGTGATGATGGGTGCCATGGTTCCTACGGCCTCTGGTCGGATAGGGAGCGGCCCGGACGGTCGTGCGTGATGTCCGGGATCATGCCCGACGCGGCGTCGCCGCGCCGCGCGACGGGATCGCGGGACGGAGCGGTCGTGCCTCCGAGGAGCCGGCACCTCCCCGACCGGGCGGCCGGGACGCGCGGATCTCCGCCAGGATCGGCGCGATCTGCACGGCCTGCTCCAGGGTGCGCGGCTTGCAGGGCGGGACGCGCGCCGCGCTCGCGCCGGCCGGGTGGGCCGACGCTCCAGGCCGATTCCGGTCGGTCGGCCCGACGAGGAACGCGTGCCGGCGGTACCGGCCGGTGTCGTCGGTGGACCGGATACCCGCGGATGCGGCCTCCGCGATCGCCGTCATGACGTCGAGCGTCGCCCCCTCGCCCCGGCATGGGCCCGACGCTCCGGGGACCATCGGGCCGTGCCGAGGGGACTCACTCATGCCGATGGCGCGACCCTCATCGATGATCTGTCCGCCGCCGCTGCGCGGATGGGCGGCGACGGTCGCACGCTGCAGCGATGATTCTGTCTCGGATCGCCCGGCCTCCGCCGGGCTCAGGCGCACCGAGGAGCCGCATCGCCCTTGGTTCGTAGGCGCCGGATATTTCAGGCGCTGTCAATCCGGTCGATCATCCCGGGATCGGCGACCGGGGCGCGATGGCTCGCGATGCGCATGGGCCCCGCACGAGCGGGCCCTCCTACGCTGCATTCGAATCCGCAGCTTCGGGCCTCCCGATATGAGGTTCACGTCCCTGGGGCCCGCCGCTTTCCCGGGGACACGGCATCAGGCTCGAGGTCATTGTTCTTGCGTGATATTTTCGGGAGGCCGGCTTCCGCTCACAAGAATCATGCTCTCTGCGGGGCCGCTGTCCGGCGGCCGCGCGGTACATCGGGTACTTGGTGCGGGTCGCTGCCGGAATCGTCGCTCGATCCGGCGTTCGGGACGGGGCGGTCGCGGTTCATGGCGGTCGAGTTCCCGCCCGGGTCGGGCGCGTCGTTGGCGCAGCGGCTCCTGTCGCCCATGACGTCCTGCCCCTTGATCGCGCCCAGCGCGGCGAGGGCGGAGGCGGGCGCCGCGAGGGCGAGGGCGACGAGAGCGGCCGCGGGGCGACGGGGATGGGACATCGGGATCTTCCGGCTCCGGACGGGGCGGTAGCCGGTTGACCGCATCCGGGCCGGACGTTTCCGGAAGTAGGATTCCGAGTGCGACGGCCACATCCGGCAAATCCGCCTAGTAGCCGGCCCTGATCACGGATCGCTCGCCGCCCGCATGCCGCTGAGCCGCCTCGGCCTGGTCGCGGGAGAGGCGCCGGTTCGCGACGAGGCGCACCCACCACGGCACCCGCCTGACCCGACGGCCCGAGGTCTCCGCCAGCACGAAGGCCTGAGCACATTTCTCCAGGAGTTCCGCGTTCAGCAGCAGGCGCTCCAGGCCCATGCCGAAGCAGAGGACGCGGTCGTCCCAGACGAGGGCATTCGTGCTCGCGCGAGGCACCGAGAGGGCCGGGCCGGTCGCGAGCGGAACGGCGAGGCCGAGGTGACGCACCTGCTCGTCGAACAACGCCGGCATCGGTCGGCCGACACGGCCGACGGTCCGGCCCCACACCTGGCGGCCTTCGAGGATCGCGCCGACATCTCCGCGCGCGGCGTAGACCGCCCGGTGCGGATCGGGGGATCGTCCCCGGTCGAGCGGGGTCCAGACCACGTCCCGCGCCCGGACGGCAGCGTCCGGGCAGGTGATCCGCGCGATCTCGGCCCGTTCGGGGATCCGCTGCGAGAGCGTATCCCCGGGCCGCATCAGCCCCTTGGCGGCGAGGCGCCCGACGGCGCCGCGCAGGCCTTCCGCCACGGATTCGCGGCTCTCCATGATCGACCTCACACGAGCCGGAACACGTCTTCGAAGCGCGAGAGCGCGTCGTCGATGACCGCGTCGGTATCCGCCATGCTCGTGTAGATGCGCGATCCGGCGAGCGTGAGGATGCCGTGGGCGAGGTAGGCCGCGCCCATCTCCTCCATCGCGTGCTTGCGGGCGGCGTGCTCCCGCATCAGCTTGATCGGGTTGCGCATGCTCATCAGCAGCACCGCAGAGGTCTGCAGGTGCACGATCGAGCCGAAATTGTAGGCGACGTAGGGCAGGCCGAGCCGGTCGATGATCCCGTTCAGGCCGCGGCAGAGCCGGTCGCCGGCGCGTCCGGCGGCCACCGCCGCGCCGGTGCGCGCCATCTCGCCGATGGCGTGGTACCCGGCGACGCAGGAGAGCGGGTTGGCCGACAGCGTCCCGCCGACGAAGGCACGCCGGCTGCCCGTGCCGATGCCCCCGGCCAACAGCATCATGACGTCCCGTCCGCCGCCGATGCCGCCGGCCATCAGGTAGCCGCCGGTGAGGCACTTGCCGAACACGGTGAGGTCGGGGCGCACCCCGAAATAGCCCTGCGCCCCGCCCATGCCCACGCGGAAGCCGGTCACGACCTCGTCGAAGATGAGGAGCGCGCCGAACTCGTCGCAGAGGGCGCGCAGCTGCGCGTTGTAGTCGCGCAGGACCGGGCGGGTCCCGCTCTCCGGCCCGAGCGGCTCGACGATGATGGCCGCCGTGCCGCCGCGGGCCCGGTTCAGCCAGAGCTTGCGGCGCAGGGCGCCGATGTCGTTGGGGAAGACCTCCTGGGTGTAGGCGGTGGACCCCCTCGGAATGCCGATCGCCTCGCGGCGTCCCGTACCCGGAACCCGCATGCCGTAGACGACCTGGTCGCTCCAGCCGTGATAGGCGCCGCCGACCTTGATCACCCATTTCCGGCCCGTATAGGCGCGGGCGAGCCGGATCGCCCCCATGACCGCCTCGGTGCCCGAACCGAGCATGCGGAACATCTCGATGTTCGGCATGTGCTGCCGGATCAGTTCGGCGAGCTTCATCTCGTACTCGTGGAACAGGCCGGTGACGGGGCCGCACGCGTCGAGGAGCGCGTGCACCTTCTCGCGCACGGGCTGGTAGTTGGAGCCCAGCAGCGTCGGGCCGCCCGCCTGCAGGAAGTCGATGTAGCGGTTGCCGTCGGCGTCCCAGATGTAGGGGCCCTCGCAGCGGGTGGCCGCCAGCGGGAAGGGATAGTTGAAGGCGAGGTTGTGCTGCACGCCGCCCGGGATCACCTCCGCGGTGCGCTGGGCCAGCGCCTTCGAGGTCCGGCACCTCTGCTCGAAATGGTCGAGCACGCCCGGCAGCGCGTCCTTGCGGATGCCGCGGACCGGCTGCTTCAGCAGGGCGTTCAGCCGGTCCATCACCGCCGCGTTGTCGGGCCATTCGGAGATGGCGTAGCCCGTCCCCGGCACAGGGCTCTGCATGTTCATGACCGTGCTTCCTCCGCTCGGATCGCGTCAAGACAGGTGAGGACGAGCTCCCGCAGGCCGGCGTCGAGGCCGGGGCGGGCGGCGATGGCGGCGCGCAGATGCGCGGCGGCGGAGGCCTCGACCTCGGCCACCATGGCGGCGGCGTCGGCCAGGCTCGGCGCGGCGCAGATCACGCCGTGGCTCGCCAGCAGGAAGGCGTGGAGGTCCGGGCGCAGGCTCCGGACCAGGGCCTTGACCAGCAGGCCGGTCCCGGAGGGCCGGTAGGGCACGAGGCCGACCTGCGTGCCGTACAGGGCGAGGTCCGTGCCCGGCCGCCAGGCCAGGCGCTCGTGCAGGACCGCGATGGCGCTGGCGACCGGCTGGTGGGTGTGGACGCTGGCGCGCCGGTCCGGCCGGGCGGCGAGGAGCGCCGCGTGCAGGCCGCGCTCGACCGAGGCCGGCCGCGTGCCCGCGATCTGCTCGCGCGTGTCGAGGCGCAGCACGGCGATGTCCTGCGCCGCCATGGCGGCGTAGTCGGTGGCCGAGGGCGTGATCGCGAAGTGACGCTCGTCCAGCCGCAGCGCGACGTTGCCGCCGGTGCCGGCCAGGAAGCCCCGGGCCGACAGGTCCCGGCAGGCATCGACGACGGCCTGCCGCTCCGTCAGGAAATCAGGCATGGTGCCGCCTCGTCCGCTCGGGCTTTTCCGCGCCGTTGAGCCGGCGGTAGAGCGGGCCCAGCCGGCGGTGGAGATCGGTGAACAGCGCGAACCGGTCGTCGTAGAGGCGACGCAGGTCCGGGTTCGGCTCGAAGACGCGATCGATCCGGATGTGCCGGGCCGCCTCGGGGAAATCGGTGAGGCCGAGCCCGACGCCGCCGATCACGGCCGCGCCGACCGCGTTGGCCTTGAGCGGCTCGTGCAGGCGGCGGATCGGCAGGCCGAGCGTGTCGGCGAAGATCTGGCACCACGCCTCCGAGAGGGCGCCGCCGCCCAGGATCGTCAGGTGCTCGGTCGGGCGCCCGAGGAAGCGCCGGACCGGCTTCATCATCCAGCGGGTGTTGAGCGCCGTTCCCTCGAACACCGCCCGCGCGACGGTCTCGCGGGTGTGCTCCATGCTCAGGTTGAACAGGCAGGCGCGCAGCGAGCGGTCGTCGACGGGGCAGCGCTCGCCGAACAGCCAGGGCAGATACATGGCGCCGTCGCTGCCGGGCGGCGTGCGGGCGACGATCCGGTCCAGGACCTCGTAGACGTCCGGCGCGGGCTCCGAGGCGATCAGGCCGTCGTCGTGGAAGATGATACGGTCCTTCAGGAAGGCGACGTTGTTCGCGCCGCTCGTCTGAAGGGCCATCATCATGTAGCGCGCGGGCAGGGCGCACGGCACCGAACTGATCTGGTCGAGGATGCTCGTCTTCTTGAAGGGGACGTGGGCGCCGATCCAGGAGGACGAGCCGACGTAGAGATGCGCGTCGTAATCCGCGAGCGTGCCCGCCCCGATCGCCGCCGCGGTGTTGTCGATCGCCCCGGCCACGACGGCCGTCTCGGGTGGCAGGCCGATCTCCTCCGCCACCGCCGGACGGAGCCGTCCGATCACGTCGGTGCAGCGCACGAGGTCCGGGAACTTGTCGCGCGCGATGCCGCTGCCGGCGATCAGGCCGTCGTGGTAGCGGATCGCGTCCGGGGAGCGGTTGTCCGTGACCCAGGAGGTCAGGATCGAGTCCTGGGTCGCCGCGAAGCGCCCCGTCAGCCTCAGGTTGATGAAGTCGAGGACGTTGAGGAACTTGTAGGTCCGCGCGTACACCTCCGGGCGGTGGTCGCGGATGAAGAGCATGTGGCCGGCCGGATCCTTCCCGGACAGGGCGGGCGCGCCGCCGCAGAGCCGGATCCAGCGCTGAAGCCGGAACGGGTCGTAGCCGGAGACGCTGAAGCGGCCGCCGAACTGCCGCGCCAGGGCCGGCGCGCCGCGCATGTCCATCCAGAGCACGGCGTTCGTCAGGGGCACGCCGTCCCGGTCGACGGGGATCGTGCCCTCCCCTTGCGTCGAGGCGCACACAGCGCGGATGCGCGAGACCGGAACCGCGCCGTGCCCGAGCACCTCCCGGGCGGCCGAGACGAAGGCGCGCCACCAATCGTCCGGCTTCTGCTCGGCGCCGACCTGATCGACCACGACGAGTGGCACCGGACGGAAGGCCCAGGCAACGACCGCGCCGGTCAGGGAGACGAGGCCAACCTTGCAGCCGCTCGTTCCGAGGTCCAGCGACAGGATGTAGGCCTCGCCGGTATCGCGGTCGCTGGGCCGCATCGTGCGTCAGTCCCGGGGTTCGACAATCGTGCCGCGACGATAGTCGGCTCCCGCAGGCCGCCTAAGAGCCGGGAGAGCCCCGCCAAGGGTCTATTCCGGCCATAATCCGGCGGCATCCGAGCGGACCGCCCCCGGTGTGCTGCCGGTCCAGCGCCGGAACGCGCGCCGGAAATTGTGGGCGTCGGTGAAGCCGACGGCGAGCGCGACCTCGTCGATCGTCAGCCCGGCATTGGCCAGGAGTTCCAGGGCCCGGTTCCGGCGCTGCCGGTCGAGCAGGTCCTGGAACGAGGTGGCGAACTCGGCCAGGCGCCGTCTCAGCGTCCGCTCCGACAGGCCGAGTTCCTGCGCGACGCGCTCGCAGTTTGGGGGCTGCCGCAGGTTCTGTCGCAGCACGCGCTCGACCGAGTCGATGACCTCCTGCGCCTCGCGGTTGCGGGCGCGGTTGCGCTCGAGGAAGCTCATCACCTCGCGATGACTCAGCGGGTCCGAGGTGATCAACGGCCTGGCCAACTCCCCCGCGTCGTAGACGAACAGGTTCTCGGTGCACCCGAAGCGGACCTCGCAGTCGAAGATCCGGCGATAGGCCTCCGCGCAGGCGGGGGGCGGATAGGCGAGATCGATCCGCCGCGGCCTGGCCCGCTCGCCCACGAGCCCGCGCCCGATCTGCAGGAAGCTCGCGAAGGCCTCCTCGACCAGGAAGACGGTGATGTCGGGCGCGTGGAAGCGCGTGCTCGCCGAGACGACCACGTCGTGCCCGGAGATCCGCTTGTCGAACTCCAGCATGCTGCCGGTGTCCTTCTGCAGGACGAGGCCGAGGTCGATCGCCGCGCCGAGGGTCCGGCTGGTGATCATGGCGTAGCCGACGAGGCCGATCGAGGTGATCGTCTCGCGGCTGCCGGTCTCCAGCCCGAGGGCGTAGCCCCGCGCCATCCTGAGCGCGCGGCGGATGATCTCGTGGCCCTGGCGGAAGGAGACGCGGCAGCTCGGATCGGCGAGGTCGTCCAGGGTCAGGCCGAAGCCGAGGGTGATGCGCGACGGGTCGAAGCCTAGATCCGCCAGGGTCGCCGCGAGGCAGCGCAACAGGAAGACCGGGATGTTCGCCGTCACGTAGCGCGCGTCGGCGGTCTCGTCCGACGCGGCGCGCGATCCGCCCGGCCCGTCGGCCCGTGCGGTGGCGGGCTCGATCATCGCGCCCACCCCGGATCGCGGCGCAGGAGGTCCGGCCCGTTTGGCCGAATGTGACCCGCGAATGTCACGACAGGCACCTTTCTGAGCCGGCCCACCAATCCTAACGTTCGGCAGCTGATCGCAAGATGATGCGTCTCACTCTTCGGGCCCTGCCGGCCTAATATGGTTCTCGTCGCCTTTCAAGGTGAACCTGCGCAGTCGTCACGAAGATGTTCCCGGTGGACCGCATGAATCCCTTGGTGTTCCGTCACGCGATCGACGCGGCCCCGGCGACGGCGGCCGGGACGGCGCGCGGGCGCGCCGCGGCCCGGCTCCGGCGCTCCGGCCTCCTCTCCCGGGTCTGACCCGATGTCGGTCGGCGTCCCGCCCCTCGCCCCGCTGCCCGAGGCGCAGCGCGCCGCCTTCCTGCGCGACGGCTTCCGCCGCTTCTCCCATGCGCGGCGGGCACGGACGCGCGGGGGCTCGATCCGGCCCGCCACGCCGCCCTACGGACCGCTCGCACGCTTCCTCATGCGGTAGGCGCCCGCGAATACACAATACGAGGGTGAAACCGAATTGCAACACCGTTCAATTCTGTACATCCGCGGCGATATTTTGATAGGATTACATTCAGATCTATGAAAAATAGCGCGTATTCTTCCTAAAAAATGCGGGGGCGAGGGGAAATGTCGATTACAAGCTGCAAAGCCGGGCTGCGCACATCCGTCGCGGCTCTCTGTGCCCTGGGCGGATTGAGTGTCGCCCCAGCCTCCGCCGGCGGCTTCTCGCTCCCGCCCGCCGACACGGACATCCTGTTCACGGAAGGCAAGTACAGCATCCGTCTCGGCGGGGCCGGCATCTTCGCCAACCAGGGCTTCTCGACCATCCGGGGGCAGGCGGTCGGATACAGCAACTACGCGGATCCGATCCCCGCGCCGAGCTTCGCCGTCAAGGTCAAGTTCGCGCCCGAACTCTCCTGCGCCTTCCACTACTCGTACCCCTACGGGATCGGCGCAAGCTACAACCTCGCCGCGCAGAACGGTCAGGCGCTCTCGTTCGCGGAACTCGGCGGGCTGCCGAACGCCACGCGCAACATCCGGCTGACGTCCCAGGAATACGGCGGGACCTGCGCCGCCAGCACCAGCATCGGGCCCGGACGGGCCTACCTGCTCGGCGGCGGCTTCCTGCAGAGTGTGCGCTACCGGGAGAGCACCCGTCTCGGCACGCTGGACATCGCGCAGGACGGGCAGCCGGGCTACCGCGTCGGCCTGGCCTACGCGATCCCCGAATACGCCATGCAGATGCAGGTGTTGTACCGCTCGGCGGTCGATCACACGGCCAAGGGCAGCTTCACCCTCGGCCCCCTGGCCTCGGCGATCGGGCTCACCGGCGGACCGCTCTCCGCCAGGGGCGTGGGCACGCTGCCGCAATCGGTGGTCGTGTCGGCGCAGACCGGCATCGCGCCGCAATGGCTCGTCTACGGATCGTTCGCCTGGGTCAACTGGAGCGTGCTGCCGAAGTTCGACTTCACCATCGATCAGATCGGGCCGGACAGCAAGGCGCTCGGCCTGCGCGACGGCTTCACCACACAGGTCGGCGTCGGCCACGGCTTCACCGACCGCCTGTCCGGCACCGTGAACCTGAACTTCGACACCAAGACCGGCAGCGCCTCCTTCATCCTGCCGGCCAGCGTCGGCGTCGGCCTGGGGCTCGAGTACAAGACCGACTACGGCAAGATCAGCGGCGGCGTCCTGGTCGCGCGGGTCTCGGGCGGCGCGCAGCGCTTCGCCGCCGGCGCCACGGTCGATGGCACCGCGGGCCCCGGGTACGCCGTCGTGACCGCCCTCTCCTACCTGCTCGACTTCTGAACCTGCCTCGCGAAGCGCTTGGACGGTGACCGTGCTTCCTCCTGCGGCGACGGCGCAGCGAGCGTTTCGTGACGGACGAGAGGGCGTCCCCCGGGCCGCCCTCTCGTCTCCACCCGCTGCCATGTTGAGGCTTCGATGATCCCACCCTTCATCACCTTCGGCGATCGGGTCGCGCGCACCGTGATGCGCACGCTCGGGGGACTGCCGATGGGGATCCAGCGCCGGCTGGCGGGCGGTCCCATCCGGATCGACGGACAGACGCTGCATCCGACGGCCCAGCTCGGGATACGGCTGATCAACCTCGTCGGCGGCGAAACCTTCGAGACCAAGCCCCTCGCGCACGGGCGCAGGGAGATCTCGGTCGAGGCCTGGGTGTTCGGCGACCGGCGGCCGGTCGGCTCGGAGATGGACCTGACGGTGCCGGGCCCGCACGGGCCGGTGCCCGCCCGGCTCTACAAGCCCGAGGCGCCGGCCGGGAACCTGCCCCTCCTCGTGTACTACCACGGTGGCGGGTGGGTGCTGGGCGGGCTGGATGCCTGCGACTCGCTCGTCCGCTTCCTCGTCGCCGAAGCCGGAATCTGCGTCCTGTCGGTCGATTACCGGCTGGCGCCCGAGCACCGGTTCCCCAAGGGTCTCGACGATTCGGTGGCGGCCTTCGACCACGCGGTCGCCCACGCCGCCGCCTGGGGCTGCGATCCGAACCTCGTCGGCGTGGCCGGGGAGAGCGCCGGCGGCAACCTGGCGGCGGTGGTCAGCCAAGTGACGGCGGAGCGGGCCCGGCGCGACGGGACGATGCCGGTTCCGGCCTATCAGGTCCTGCTGATGCCGGTCACCGACCTGTCCCGCGAGAGCCGGTCCTACGAACTGTTCCGCGACGGCTTCTTCCTCACCGCGTCCCAGATGCGGTGGTACAAGAACCTCTACCTGTCCGACCCGTCGGAGGCGCTGGATCCGCGCGTCTCGCCACTCCTCGCCCCGGATCTGCACGGCCTGCCGCCGGCCTATGTCGGCGTCGCCGCCTTCGACCCGCTGCGCGACGAGGGCGAGGACTACGCCCGGCGGCTGGAACAGGCCGGCGTGCCGGTGACGCTGCGCCGCTTCCCCGGCGCGACGCACGCGCTGATCAACGCACACGCGGTCGGAGCGCCGGCGCGCGCGATGAGCCTGGAGGTCTGCGGCGCCCTCGGCGTGCTGATCGCGACGGCCCGGGCCCGCAACACGGCCGCCCCCGGGAACGCTCTCCCCAAGGCCCCTCCCCCCAAGGCCCCTCCCCCCGAGAACGCGCCCCCCGAGGGCGCCGCCCGATGAGCCGACCGATCCGGAACTCCGATACCTACCCGACCGCGCAGGGGCGGACGGGGTTCATCGGTCCGGGTCGCGTCGTCGTGCTGGTGGTCGCCGCCGCCGCGCCGCTGGCCGCCCTGGTCGGCAACACGCCGCTCGCCCTGTCGCGGGAGGCGGCGCTGTCGATGCCGGCCGCCTTCGCCCTGGTCGGCCTGACCCTGTTCTGCTTCGCCGTCGGCTACGTCGCCCTCAGCGGCGAGATCGTCAGCAAGGGCGCCTTCTACACCCAGGTGGGCCAGGGCCTGGGCCGGGCGGCCGGGGTCGTGGCGGCCTACGCGGCGGTCATCGCCTACGCGGCCTACGCGGTCGGGACGGGGGCCGGGTTCGGCTACTTCGCGGCGCTGGTCCTGCACGAGGCCGGTCTCGACGTCTCCTGGCTCGCCTGCGCGGCGGCGGGCATCGGCCTCATCGGCCTGCTCGGATACCGCTCGCTCGATCTCTCGGCGAGGCTCCTGACCTGGCTTCTGGCGGCGGAGTTCGCCGTCCTCGTGGTCTTCGAGGCGCTGGTGATCGCGCGCAGGGGCGCGGACGCCTTCCCGCCGGAGGTCTGGAGCCTCGCGCACGTCGCCGATCCGGGCATCGGCGCGGTCATCCCCTTCGCCATCGTCTGCTTCGTCGGCTTCGAGGCGGTGGCCCTCTACGGCGAGGAGACCCGCGATCCCCGGCGCGCCATCCCGCGGGCGACCTACGCCGCGCTCGCCCTCGTCGGCGTGTTCTACCTCGCCTCCATCTGGATCATCATCGGCGCGGCCGGCACCGCGGCGGTCCGCGGGCTCGCGCAGCGCGAGTCCGGCACCTTCCTGTTCACCCTGGCCACTGCCTACGGCGGCGAGGGGCTGGCCGCGGCGTTCGGCCTCCTGCTGGTGATGAGCATCCTGGCGAGCTTCCTGGCGGTCCACAACGCCGCGAGCCGCTACGTCTTCGCGCTGGCCGGCGACCACCTGCTCCCGACGGAGCTCGCGCGGCTCCACCCCGACCACCGCGCCCCCCACGTCGCGAGCCTCGCGATGACGGGCCTCGAAGCCCTCCTGGTGATCGGGCTCGGCCTCGGGGGCATCGACCCCTATCTCGGCATCGCCTCGTCGATGATCGGGCTGGGCACGATCGGCATCATCGCCATGCAGATCGCCTGCGCGCTGGCGGTCGTCGGGTTCTTCCGCGGGGCGCGCCCCGCCCGGCTCCTCGCCACCAAGGTGATGCCCGGCCTCGCCGCGGCGGGGCTGACGGCCTTCCTCGTGCTGGTGATCCTCAGCTACGGAACGCTGACCGGCACCGACAACCCGGTCGTCAACAACCTGCCCTGGCTGTTCCTGCCGCTCGCGGCCGGCGCGATCGGCTATGCCGGCTGGCTGCGGCGGAACCGGCCCGAGGCCTACGCGCGGATCGCCGCGACCGCCTACCGCCCCGTCACCGCGCGCAAGGCCGCGCCGGTCGCCGCCTATCGCGGCCGCTACTGCATCGTCGGCGCCGGGCCGAGCGGGCTGATCATGGCGCGCGCGCTCCTGCGGGAGGGGATCCCGTTCGACTGCTTCGAGCGGCACGGCGACGTGGGCGGCCTCTGGGACCCCGACAACAGCGGCACCCCGCTCTACGAGAGCGCCCACTTCATCTCGTCGAAATGGACCTCGTACTTCTACGGCTTCCCGATGCCGGAGCACTACCCGGACTACCCGTCCGGGCGGCAGATCCTCGACTACATCCGCGGCTTCGCGCGCGCCTACGGGCTCTACGGGCACGTGACCCTCGACACCGCGGTGACCTCGGCCGAGCCGACCGGGGACGGCTGGCGGGTCACCCTCTCGACCGGCGAGGTGCGCCGCTACGCCGGCGTCGTCGCCTGCCCCGGCACGACGTGGCATCCGAACCTGCCGGAGATCCCCGGCCGCGACGGCTTCCGCGGGGAGGTCCTCCATTCGGTGGCGTATGCCCGGCCGCACGCCTTCGCGGGCAAGCGCGTGCTCGTCGTCGGCGCGGGCAATTCGGGGGTCGACATCGCCTGCGACGCCGCGCGGTTCGCCCGCAGCGCCTTCCTCAGCGTGCGGCGCGGCTACCGCTTCATCCCCAAGCACCTCTTCGGCGTACCGACCGACGTGCTGATGAGCGGGCAGGTTCCCCCGCCGCGGGGCATCGCCGTATCGGGCGATGTCGGGGCCCTGCTCGACACGCTGAACGGCGACCTGACCCGGCTCGGCCTGCCGGAGCCGGACCACGACGCGCTCTCCAGCCACCCGATCATGAACACGCAGGTCCTGCACCATCTGAGCCACGGCACCCTGGTCGCGAAGCCCGATCTCGTGGCGCTGCGGGAGGACCGCGCCGTGTTCCGCGACGGCTCGGAGGAGGCGGTCGACGTGGTGGTGCTCGCCACCGGCTACGTCCACGCCCTGCCCTTCCTCGATCCGGCCCTGTTCACCTGGACGGGCGGTCGGCCGCTCCTCTACCTCAACGCGATCCACCGCGAGCGGCGCGGGCTCTACGTGCTCGGCTTCGCGGAGTTCGCCGACGCTGCCTATCGCCGCTTCGACGAGATGGCCCAGCTGATCGTCGCCGACATCCACGCGACCGAGACCGGCCGGGACCGCGACTGGCTCGACGCGCGGCTCCGGGAGGACGATCCGGACCTGCGCGGCGGCCGGCGCTACGTCGACTCGCCCCGCCACGCCACCTACGTCCACACCGAGACCTTCCGGACCGAGATGGCGCGCCTGCGCCGACGGCTCGGCTGGCCGGACCTCGACGACGCGTCGTTCGAGCATCTCCGCGCCGGCACCGTGCAGGCGCCCGCGCCGCGTCCGGATCCGGCAGGGGGTTCGGCCGCGGATGCCGGTCGCGCGCGCGCCGCCGACGCGGCGGAATGAGAGGTGCCCGCAACGGCGGGCTCGCGCGGCGCCGCGCCCGGGGACCGTCGAGGCCGAGACCGCGTTCGGTCACGCTCCCAACCCCCGGCAGGGGCGACCGAGATCAGACGAGCGCCGCAACTTGCGCGGTATTTGTGAAGGATTGGCAATCTAAAATCGAAATAGATCAAGCTTGACGGGAATGCTCCGCGCTATTATTCCGTGACGATAGTAATAAACGACAATGCTGGGGGAAAATCGATGGCACGCGTTGCCAAATCATCGCTGCGCGGGGCGCGGATCGCGACCTGCGCCGGGGGCATGGTGCTGGCCATCTCCCACGGCGCGGTCGCGCAGGGCGTGTCCCGGCTGGTCGTCTTCGGCGACAGCTACGCCGATACCGGAAATCAGGTCCGCCTGTCGGGCATGCCCCTGCCGCCGATCTACGTGAACGGCCGTTTCTCCAACGGGGCGAACTTCGTCGATGGCTTGCAGGCATCGTACGGGCTGCCGGACACGGCGGTCGTCAACTACGCGGTCGGCGGCGCCAAGACCGACGCCACCAACGTCGTGCCGGGATTGCCGGGCCTGACCCAGCAGGTCTCCGCCTTCCGGAGCACGGGCGGCCGCTTCGGCCCGGGCGATCTCGCGGTGATCAACATCGGCGGCAACGACCTGATCTACCCGTCCGCCGGGGGCATCACCGCCGCGCAGGCGGTGCCGCTGGGGCAGGCCGTGGCCGCCAACGCGGTGGGCAACGTCGCCCCGCTCGTCGCCGCCGGCGCGCGGACGATCGTGTTCAATGCCTTCAGCAGCCTCTCCCCCCTGCCGGTGGTCGCCGCCTCCGGCAACGCCGCGGCGGGCGACGTGCTCGCGCGAAGCTACTTCAACGGCCTCCAGGAGGGACTCGCCCCCTTCGCCCAGGCCGGCACGCGGATCTTCCTGCTCGACAACGGCCTCATCGGGCAGCTCGTGCAGGCCAATCCCGGTCGCTACGGCTTCGCGAACGTCACGGTGCCCTGCACGGCGGTCGCGGCGTGCATCGGCGGCTCCCGGGCCGTGCAGAACACCTTCCTGTCCTACGACGGCGTCCACCTCACCGAGGCCGGCTACCTGAACCTCGCCCGCTACATGGTCAACGTGCTGGCGGCGCCGAACGGGATCGCGGCGCAGGCCGAGATCGGGCAGATCAGCACGACGAGCTTCGGCGCCACGCTGCTGCAGCGCCTCGACGCGATGCGTCTCTTCCCGCAGGTCCCGGGCGCGGCCGAGGCCGCGGCCGGCATGCCCGTTCCCGGGGCGGCGCCGAGCCCGGTGATCGTCTGGGGTCAGGCGACCTACGCGGGCGGCACCGTCGGCACGCGCGGCTACGCCACCGGCTTCGACTACGACAGCCCCGGCGGCATGGTCGGCATCGAGGCGACGCCCGCGCGCGGCGCCCGGTTCGGCCTGGCGTTCAACTACCTGAACCCGGATGCCCGGCTCCGCGACGGCGGCGGCAGCATCCGGGCGGACGCCTTCCAGTTCGCCACCTACGGCTCCTATACGGGCACCAACCTGTTCGGCGACGCCGCCGTGGTCTACGGCCGTCACGACTACGCGATCGAGCGGCCCGGCGTCATCGATCAGCTCAGCGCGCGCACCACCGGCAACGGCGTCGCCGTGGTGGCGAAGGGCGGCTACCTGTTCGACGACTGGAACGGCTGGCGCGTCGGCCCGATCGTGGGTCTCGGCTACGCCAACACCCGGGTCAACGGCTACACGGAGCGCGGCGACCCCGGGCTGACGCAGTCGGTGCGCGACACGGGCTTCGACACCCTGGTCGGCCGGGCCGGCGCCCAGATCCGCACCGTGCCCCTCGCCGTCGCGGGCAGCCTCGTCACCGGCTTCCTGAACGTGACGGCCGAGCACCAGTTCCTCGACGGCAACCGCATCCTGGTGACGACCCTGACCGCGACGCCGCTCCTGCCGATCCAGACGCCGCTCGGCGGCCTCGGACGCGGCGTCTACGGCCAGGTCGAGGGCGGGCTCCGGGCCGATCTCTCGGCGAATGTCAGCGCGACGCTGACCGGGGCCACGACCTTCGCCCGCACCGGCGGCGACGCCTTCGCGGTGAGCGGCGGCCTGACCCTGCGCTACTGACCCGGTCGCGGGCGTCGCGGGCAATCGCGGCCCGCGGCGCCCGCGCGATCGGCGTTCCCCGGTCTTCGGCGGTCGCCCCCCGCTTATCCGGCGCGCGAGGCGGACCCGCCCCCTTCCCCGGAGATGCCCGCCCCATCGCGGGGCCTGAGCGCCCGCGGGCGGCCGCACGCGGCGATCATTCGGTCATCGGGGTCCGGCCGGATAGGCCGCCCCGGCATCGACGGCCGATCGGGGCGTCAGCCGGCTCCGACCAGCAGGCATGTCGGGCTTCCGGTCCGGGCGACCGGCGAGGGTTCGAGCAGGCGGCCGCTGTCGGGATCGCGCGCGAAGCTGACGACCCCGTCGCTGTCCTCGTTGGCGACGAGGACACGGTCCGCCGAGGGATCGAGCGTGAAGAAGCGCGGCGTCCTGCCCGCGGCGTCGGTCCAGCCCACCGGCGCCAGGCGTCCGGTCGCCGCATCGACCGCGAAGGCCGCGATGGATTCGTGCCCGCGGTTGCTGGCGTAGACGAAGCGGCCGTCGCGCGCGATCTCGATCTCGGAGGCGCGACTGAAGCCGACGAACGTGTCCGGAAGCGCGGAGATTTCCTGGTGCGGCGTGATCGCCCCGGTATCGGGTGCGTACGCGCAGGCCATCACCGTCGAGGACAACTCGTTCAGGACGAAGACGAAGGGCAGCGTCGGATGGAAGGCGAGATGCCTCGGCCCGGCTCCCTCCCGCGCCGCCGCGGGCGGCGCGCCGGACGGATGCAGCCGTCCGGCCTCGTCGAGGCGGAAGGTCGATACGAGATCGAGCCCCTTGTCGGGAACCGCGAGGAAGCGGCCGGCGGGGTCGAACACCACCTGATGCGGCTTCGCGAAGGGCTGCTCGGTCCGATGCGGTCCGATCCGCCCCGTCAACGGGTGGTGATCGACGACCTCGCCCAACGCGCCGTCCGCGCCGATGGCCAGAACCGCGAGGCTCGACACGTGGGGGCCGACCGTGAGGTGATTGGCGACGACGAGATGGCGGCCCGACGGCGCGACGACGAGGTGCACCGGGTTCTTCCCGCGGCAGCCGACGCGGTTGATGAAGGTCAGCCGTCCGTCCCGCGCATCCACGCGGAAGCTGCTCACGTCGCTCCCGTCGCCGTGCACGGTGTAGAGCGTCCGCCGCGCGTGGTCGAAGGCCAGGAACGACGGGTTCACCAGGCCGTCGAGGCGCTGGATCTCTTCCCAGGCCGCGCCGTCGTCGGGCGCGCGGTACACCGTGATCCCGTCGCCGCGCGCGTTGCGCTCGCGGGTCGTGCGGCAACCGACATAGACGATGCGGGATCGGGTCGGCACGTGGGCGTCCTTCGTCTGCGGCGTGGCGCTGAGATCGCTCGCTCGGGAAACCGCCAGCGCGATGCCCGCGATCGTCCGGATCGCGGTCCGACGATCGCACGCGACCTCTCGGACATCGCGACCGTTCGACACCACATCCTCCCAATTTGACTTTTATGGACTTTAAACACAATTCAGGTCGAGCGGCAAGCGCGCGCGCGCTGGACGGGCACCGGATATGGATGCATCAGACGACGAAACCGCGAAGGCGCCCTTCGAAGCGAAGATGCCAAGACCCAGTCTCGTCCCCCAGGTGACCGCGCAGATCCTCGATCAGATCCGGGAGGGAAGACTGATCCCGGGGCAGCATCTGCCGAGCCAGACCCTGGCCGACAGCCTTCGGGTCTCCCGGGCGCCCATCAACGCCGCGCTCCGGGAACTCGAGAGGAGCGGCGTCGTCCGGTCGGAGCCGAACCGGGGCTACTTCCTCTCCGACGCGGCGGGCCGGCTGGCCGAGATCGAGCGCTCGAGCCTGCCCGCGGCGGATGCCGAGGACGCGACCTATCTCAAGATCGCGGAGGACCGCCTCGACGGCAAGCTCGCCGACCGCGTCAGCGAGGCCGAGCTGATGCGGCTCTACGACGTGCCGCGCATCCGGCTGGCCAAGATCCTCTACAGAATTGCCGAGGAGGGTTGGGCGGAGCGTCTTCCCGGCAACGGTTGGGCGTTCGGTCCGATGCTGAACTCGCGCGACGCCTACGAGCAGGCCTACCAGTTCCGCGCCTCGATCGAGTGGGAGGCGATGCGGCTGCCAAGCTTCAAGCTCGATGAGCAGGCCTTCAATGCCGCCAGGCAGGAGCAGGAGCGCATCCTGCGCGATCACCTGACGATGTCGCGGGCCGAGATCTTCCACAGCAACTGCGCCTTTCACGAGATGCTGATAGCTTGTTCGGGGAACGACTTCTTCCTCAGCTCGCTCAAGCGGGTGAACCGCCTGAGGCGTCTCATCGAGTACCGGATCACGATCGACCGCAGCCGGCTGCCGGTGCAGTCGCGCGAGCACCTCGCGCTTCTCGATCTTCTCGCGAGCGGCCATCGCGAGGCGGCCGCCGTGTTCCTGCGCCAGCACGTTCTCGGCGCCTGCGCGCTCAAGAGTCCGCAGGTCGGCGGCCTCGGCGGGGATTTGCCTTTACGCATCATATAATGTAAACCCGGATCCATGTCAGGGTGGTCGCCAGAACCATCCGGCATTGTCCGGGGAGGCAGGGCGATGCGCGCCGATAGAGTGCCGTCACGTGGGCGTGTCGCGGTGGGCCGTCCCTTCGCCCGGGCGATGCGCGGGCCCGACAGGCGCGCGATGCGGCCCGGTACCGTCCGACGATCGTGATGCGCCCCGTCGAGCCCCGGGCGGCCGGCAGGGCCGGCGTCGGGCTCGGGTCCATCCCCATCGCGGCCTTCGCCCATCGCGGCCTTCGGCGCGGCTCCCGCCGTGCGCGGTGACGCGCCGGTCTCGGGCTGAGGCAAAATTACAACATTTCTGTATTCGTAATTTTGTCGGCCCGGAGAGAGCTGATTTTATAGCCACATCGTCTTGATTGGCTGTATCGAATCAAATCAAAATCCTGAAGAAGATCAATGTTCTTCCGAATGTGCGTCGTCAGCGCCGACGCGTGCATCCGACAACTGTGTCTGGGGAGCGGTTGGCCGAACCGTGAGACGCGGGCGGCTGACGACTGGAGGGTTTGACGTGATGAAGACCAAGCGGATCCTGCTCGGGTCGGTGGCAGTTCTTGGGGTGAGCGGTGCCTATGCGGCGGATCTGCCGACGAAGAAGGCGGTGCCGATCGAGTATGTCCGCATCTGCACCACCTACGGTGCCGGCTTCTTCTACATCCCGGGTACCGATACCTGCCTGCGCCTGTCGGGCCGCGCGCGGTTCGAGTACGGGGTCCAGGGGCCCTACAACCGGAATCCCGGCACGGCGACCGGCGTCGGGAGCGGCGATTACAGCGGCTACCGGGGCCTCGCCCGCATCAACCTCGATGCCAGGACCAAGACCGACTACGGGACGCTGCGCGCCTTCCTCCGCCTCGAGGCGGCGAGCCGCACCGGCATCCCGACCTTCCACTCGACGACGCAGATCCGCATCGGCAACGCCTATTCGGGCACCGGCGTCGACGCCTTCGGCCGCGTGCAGCAATACTTCAACACGGACAAGGCCTTCGTGCAGTTCGCCGGCTTCACGGCGGGCCGTGCGTCCTCGTTCTTCGACTTCTACGCCCACGACTTCGAGATGATCGGTGCGACCGCCGGCTCGGACGCGGCCTCCACCAACCTCGTGGCCTACACCGCCACCCTCGGCAACGGCTTCTCGGCGACCCTCTCGATGGAGGATCCGAGCTTCCGCCGCACGCCGATCTTCTCGGCCCAGGCCGCGGCGGTGACCGCGGCGGCGGCCGGAAACTCGACGGCCGGCATCTTCGCGCAGACCAACTCCCTGACCCCGATCTTCGTCGGCTACTCCGCGGACGGTCTGCCGACCGGCGTCGGCTTCGTCGATCTGATCGAGCGCAACCGCATGCCCGACTTCGTCGGCGTCCTGCGCTACGACCAGCCCTGGGGCTCGGCCCAGATCTCGGCCGCCGTGCACGAGCTGAACGTCGGCAACGCCGCCCTGGGCACCTTCGTCGGCACGAATCTCGGCGCCGCCCTCAGCAACACGAACCAGCGCGGCATCGGCCGGACGCCCACCGAGTACGGGTGGGCGGTCCAGGGCGGCGTGAAGATCAACCTGCCCTTCATCGCGCCGGGCGACACCCTCTACCTCCAGGGCGCCTACGCCAACGGCGCGCAGCTCTACGCCGGCGTGTCGGCGCAGCCGGGCTCCTACATCCAGGCCGTGGCGGGCATCCAGGGCGCCGGATTCACGCCGTTCTTCACCGACGCCGTGCTGAACCCGTTCACGAACAAGATGGCGCTGAGCGAGAGCTTCTCGGTGGTCGCCTCCCTGCTGCACTACTGGACGCCGCAGTGGCGCTCGGCCTTCTACGGATCCTACGGCGAGAACAGCTTCGCCGCGGGCGCCCGCTTCGCGCAAGGGTCGTTCTTCGGGCTGCTCGGCACGGGCCCCGGCGTGCCGGGCAGCCGCTACTACCAGCTCAACAATATCCTGCGGGACAACTACCAGATCATCACCGGTGCGAGCTTGATCTGGTCGCCAGTCAAGGACCTCGATATCGGCGTGGAGGGCGCCTACTTCCAGTACGGCGTGACCAGCGGACGGGTGCTCGACCTGAACAAGTTGCCCGGGCAGAACCCGGCCTACGTCAACAACCTGGCCAATCCGGTCCGCACGATCACGAACGTCGACGCCTTCCAGGCGCGCATGCGGGTCCAGAGGGACTTCTAGAGCGCTCTCGCGCCGAAGCGGACGCCGGTTCGGCGCGAGAGAGCGCGTCCAGACAAGAGGTTGGAGCCGTTCCCGATCGCAACGCGATCGGGAACGGCTCCAGCCGCGCCCCGTGGGCGGGGGACCCGGTTCGCCGGCCTGGCCGGTTCTACCGATGTGGATTTCATATCAAGAAAAGACATTCGGACTTCGCGCGGGTCGGGGCGGCGGATTCTGTCCAACGGACGGCTCCGAAGTTTGCGCAAGGCGAGGGCGGAGCGTGGCGCGCGAATGCAAGCGCGGACGGCGCGCCCTCGATTGCATTTAAAGACTATATAATGTAGATACCGCGACACCGGGATGGGCCACTCAGAGCCCAGAGCAGCGACCCGCAGCCGGGAGGAGACGATGACAGCAGCCGACGACGCAGCGCTCGAGCGCTCGACCACGCGCAAGGTGTTCTGGCGCATCATTCCCTACACCTTCGCCCTCTACGTCATCTCCTACCTGGACCGGGCCAACCTGGGCTACGCGGCCCTGCAGATGAACAAGGAGCTCGCGCTCACGAGCGAGGCCTTCGGCTTCGCGGCCGGGATCTTCTTCATCGGCTACTTCCTGTTCGAGGTTCCGAGCAACGTCGCCCTGAACAAGTTCGGGGCGCGGGCGTGGATCTCCCGGATCCTCATCACTTGGGGCATCATCGCGACGCTGACGGCCTTCGTGCAGAACGCCACGCAGCTCTACATCCTGCGCTTCCTGCTCGGCGTCGCGGAGGCGGGCTTCTTCCCCGGCATCATCATCTATCTGACCTTCTGGTTCCGGGCGAAGGAGCAGGCCACGACGGTCGCCTTCTTCACGGCGGCGATCCCCGTCTCCTACCTGATCGGCGCCCCGCTCAGCACCTGGATCATGGATCACGTGTCGGGCTTCGGCCTGTCGGGCTGGCGCTGGATGCTGCTGATCGAGGGCCTGCCCGCCGTGATCGCCGGCATCGCCAACTACTTCGTCATGACGGACCGCCCCGAGCAGGCGCGCTGGCTGAGCGCGCAGCAGCGCGACTGGCTGGTCGGCGAACTGCGCAAGGAGCAGGCGACCAAGCGCGACGTCAAGCATCTCGGCCTCTGGGCCGCGATCACGAACCCGAAGGTGCTCTTCCTGTCGGCGATCTACTTCGTCTACCAGGTCGGCAATCTCGGCATCGGCATGTGGATGCCGCAGATCATCAAGAGCATGTCCACCGACCTCACCCATTTCCAGGTCGGCCTGGTCGCCACGATCCCCTACGCCTTCGCGACGCTCGTGATGGTGCTCTGGTCCAAGAACTCGGATCGGACGGGCGAGCGGCAGAAGCATACCGCGCTGCCCCTCCTGGCGGGCGCCGTCGCGCTCGGCTGCACGGGCCTCGTCGCGGGGCCCGTCGCGGGCCTCGCCCTGATCTCGGTGGCGCTGGCCGGGATCTACGCGTTCAAGTCCCCGTTCTGGTCGCTGCCCGGCCTCTTCCTCACGCGCTCCACCGCGGCGGTCTCGATTGCGGCGATCAACTCGATCGGCAACCTCGGCGGCTTCGTCGGGCCCTACGCCATCGGAGCGATCAAGGACTGGACCGGGAGCGCGCTGGGCGGTCTGATCTTCCTGTCCGGGCTCCTCTTCGTGTCGTTCCTGATGACGTGGTTCGTCCGGATGACGAACGGGCCCGCGGCCGTCACGCCCGCCGGCGCGCACGCCTGAGACTCCGCGCGCCCGGCCGCTCGCCGTGAGACGACGTCACCGGCCGGGCCGCGTCGGCCCGTCCGGATCCGGATCCGGACGGGCGCATCCGCAGAGCGCTCCCTTTCGCCAGAGGTCTCGTCCATGACCGTCTCCGACACCGTCCTCGCCGGCCGCGCGTGCCGCGTGGTCGATCTGCCCGCCTTCGCGGGCGCGGCCCTCGGGCGGCTGCCGTGGCTGCACCGGGTCCTGCTGGAGAACCTCCTGCGCCGGACCGCCCCGGGCGACCCGGCGCGCGACGCGATCCCGGGCTGGCTGGCGGACGGGCGGAGTGCTGCCGAGATCCCGTTCCACCCCGGCCGCATCCTCATGCACGACACGACCTGCGGTCCGGCGCTCGTCGACATCGCGGCCTCCCGCTCGGCGCTCGCGGAGGCGGGCGGCGATCCCACCCGCCTCAACCCCGTCCTGCCCGTGGATGTCTCGACGGACCACTCGGTCGCCGTCGACGTGTTCGGGACGCCCGACGCGCTCGCGCGGAACATGGAGGCCGAGCTGCGGCGCAACCTGGAGCGCTACCGCTTCATGAAGTGGGCGACGCGCGCCCTCTCCAACGTGACGGTGCATCCGCCCGGCACCGGCATCATGCACACGATCAACCTGGAGCGCCTCGCGACCGTCGCCACGACCGAGACCCGGAACGGCACGGTCTGGGCCGTGCCCGATACGCTGATCGGCACGGACAGCCACACGCCGATGATCAACGGCATCGGCGTCGTGGCCTGGGGCGTCGGCGGCCTGGAGGCCGAGAGCGTGATGTTCGGCATGCCGGTCACCATGCGGGTCCCCGAGGTGGTCGGCGTGCGCCTGACCGGCCGGCTGCGGGAGGGCGTGCTCGCGACCGATCTGGCCCTGCGCGTGACGAGCCTGCTGCGCACGATCGCCCTGTCGGGGCGCTTCGTCGAGTTCTTCGGCCCCGGCGTATCCACGCTCTCGGCCGGCGACCGATCGGTCGTGGCCAACATGGCGCCCGAATACGGCTCGTCCTCCGGCTACTTCCCGATCGACGACCGCACGATCGCCTACCTGCTCGCCACCGGCCGAACGGCCGAGCACGCCGCCTTCGTGGAGGCCTACGCCCGGCGGACCGGCCTCTGGTTCGATCCCGAGGCCCGCCCGGTCTACGACCACGTGCTCGACCTCGATCTCGACACGGTGACGGTCGCGCTCGCCGGGCCGCGCCGGCCCCAGGACCTGCTCACGCCCGACAGGACGCGGGCGGCCATCGCACCGATGCGCCGCGCCGACGCGCTGCCGCCCACCCCGGCCGATCCGGTCCCGGACGCCTGCGTCGCCATCGCCGCCATCACGAGCTGCACCAACACCTCGGACCCGCGGCTGCTCGTGGCGGCCGGGCTTCTCGCCCGCAAGGCCCGCGCCCTCGGCCTCGCGCCGCGGGGATGGGTCAAGACCTCCCTCGCGCCCGGCTCGCCGACCGCCGAGCGCTACCTGCGTCGCTCCGGCCTGCTGGAGGATCTGGAGGCGATCGGGTTCGGCATCGTCGGATACGGCTGCACCACCTGCATCGGCAATTCGGGCGCTCTGCCGGCCGCGGTGACGCAGGCCGTCTCCGCGCGCGGCATCCTCCCGGTGGCGGTGCTGTCGGGCAACCGCAACTTCCCGGGCCGCGTCCATCCCCAGCTGGAGGCCGGCTTCCTGGCGTCGCCGCCCATGGTGATCGCCTACGCGCTGGCGGGGGACGTGGATCGCGACATCCTGCAGGATCCCATCGCGGCGGCACGGGACGGGACCGCAATCCACCTCGCCGACCTCTGGCCGAGCGGCCGCGAGATCGACGCGGCGATGACCCGGGCCGCCCGCGCGGAGGATTACGCGCCGGCCTACGACGCGGCCGAGGCCAACGCGGTCTGGGCCAAGCTCGACGCGCCGGCCACGCCGCTCTACCCGTGGGATCCGGCCTCGACCTACATCCGCCGCCCGCCCTTCGCGGCCGTGACGGGCGAGGAGCGCCTCGGCGTCTATCGGGCCGACGCGATCCTAGTGGTGGGCGACGACATCACCACCGACCACATCTCGCCCGCCGGCGCCGTGCCGGCCGGGAGCGAGGCGGCCGCCTACCTGATCGCGCGTGGCGAAGACCCGCGGGACCTCAACGTCTTCTCCTCCCGGCGCGGCAACTGGGAGGCGATGGTGCGCGGGTTGTTCACCAACAAGACGGTGAAGAACCTGATCGGTCCCGCGATCCCGCCGGGCAGCACGATCCATGCGCCGACCGGCGACGTGCTGCCCCTCTACGAGGCCGCCGCCCGCTACCGGGCCGAGGGCCGATCCGTCGTCATCGTCGCGGGCGAGCGCTACGGCATGGGATCGTCGCGGGACTGGGCGGCCAAGGGGGCGAGCCTGCTCGGAGCGCGCGCCGTGCTGGCCGCGAGCTTCGAGCGGATCCACCGCTCGAACCTCGTCAACATGGGCATCCTGCCGCTGCGCCTGCCGCCCGGGCTGCATCCCTCGACCCTGGCGTTGCGGCCCGGGGACAGCCTGGAGGTGAGGGCCCCTGCCGAGCGGCTGGCGCCCCACGCCCCCATCGACGTCACGATCCGTCGGGCCGGGGGATCGACCGAGGCCTTCGCCGCGGCGGCGGCCGTCGAGACGAGCCTGGAGGTGGAGGTTCTGATCGCCGGGGGCGTCATCCCGTTGATCCTGCAGCGGTCCCTCGGGGCGGCGCCGGACCGGCCCGCGACGAGCGCGGCCTAGAGCACGATGCGGGAAAGTGGAAGCCGGTTTCCCGCAAAAATCATGCGAAAACAATAACCTGGAGCCTGCTGCTGTTTCCGGAAAAAGCAGCGGGCTCTCGCACGAACCGTCCGGGTCCGGGCCTCGCGCGCCGGCCTCGGGGACCCTCTCGCCTCGCCGAACCTCTCGCCTCACCAGGACTCGCGAATGGATCCGTGCGCCCCGTCCGACCTCGTGCGGGCCATCGCCCCGACCGGCACGCTGCGCGTCGCGATCAACTACGGCAACGTCGTCCTGGCCCAGACGGGGCCGGACGGGGCGCCCGCGGGCGTCACGGCGGACCTGGCCCGCGAACTGGGCCGGCGTCTGGCGGTCCCGGTCCGGTTCACGACCTACGACACCGCCGGAAAGGTGGTCGAAGCGCTAGGCGGAGACCGTCCGTGGGACATGGCCTTCCTGGCGATCGACCCGCTGCGGGCGGAGACGATCGCGTTCAGCCCGCCCTACGTGATCATCGAGGGGGCGTACATGGTCCCCGCGACCTCGACCATCGCGTGCAACGACGACGTCGACCGGGCCGGCATCCGCATCGCGGTCGGCCGTGATACCGCCTACGACCTCCATCTCGGCCGCCACCTCAAGGCCGCCGAGCGTGTCTTCGCGCCGACCTCGGCCGCGGCGCTGGAGCGCTTCGAACGGGGCGATGTCGATGCGGTCGCATCCGTCCGACAGCCCCTCGAAGCCCGCGCCAGGGGACGGACGGATGTCCGCGTTCTGCCGGGATCCTTCATGGCGATCCGGCAGGCCATCGCCATTCCCCGGGGCCGCCCGCTGGCGGACGGCTACATCCACGCCTTCATCGAGGCGTTGAAGCAGGACGGTTTCGTCGCCCGCTCGCTGGAGCGGAGCGGCCAGCACGAGGCGGTCGTTGCGGCAGGACATCGATCGTGACCGCCTGTGATACCGTTCCCGGTCGATCGCATCGGTCGTCGGCGCGGCAAGCCGGCGTAGCGATCCCGGCGGGATCGACGCGACGGTGAGGGGGCGTCGACGGGGGCGGCTCTTCCGGACGCGCCCCCGCACCGCCGCTCCGGCTTACGCCTGCGCTTCCCGTCCGCACGGCACGGTGCGGACAGGCCTCTCCCCGCGCGCCGGGAGAGGGGGGAGCTGCGGTGCCCGAACGAAGCAACCGGAAACCGTATGACCCGAGAAGGGCCTGACCGTCCGGTCTCGTGACCGTCCTGTCCGCGCATCCGGTCGTGCCACGGCCGGCACTCTCACGCAGGGAATGCGTCCGCGGTAGAGGCTCGTCATAGAGAGGCTCGTCATGGAGGTGGCCCCGATTCGATCCGGCGGGTCGCGCGCCCCTCCGTCAGCCGCGGTTTCCAGACCGGGAAGGCGCGGCCCGCGCTGTCCCCGTCGGCATCGCCTGGCACGACGCATCGTGCGCGGAACGGGGCAACGGGTCGGACGAGAGACCGTGTGACGAGCCCGTCGACTCCGACAGGCCTCGAGCCTTCGACCCACGGCAGCCACGCGCGGCAGCTAACCGGAAGCGCTAGCAGCGCCAGGCGTACTTTAGGAAAGCATTGAGCACCCGGACACCTACATCACGCATGCGCCTCGCGTCCGAGAGGCCTCTCATCTTGGTCTGATCCACCAAGACGATACTCGAGATCGTTTTTCCCGAGGATAGACTTCATGGCTCTCGTGAAGAAGGCGGCTCTGCCCGGGCCGCAGGCGTTGGCGCGCGGCGGTGAACAGGCTGCGATGAAGCAGCTCGGTCGCCTCAACGAGGCGAACCGGCGCAAGGCCCGCACCTTCGCCAAGCAGCAGAAGGCGGCCGAGCGCATCGCCGCGGCCACGGCCCAGCTCGCCAGCGGTGTCGCGGAGGCCTCCTCGGCGGCCGAGGCGCGCGATGGAGCAGAACGCGGCCGGCGCCGAGCAGGCCGCCAGCGCCTCCGAGCAGTCTCAGCGCGCCGTCACCGTGGTCTCCGAGGTCATCGGCACCGCGCGCAACGAGGCGGAGACGTCGCGGCAGAAGAGCGAGGCCCTGCAGGGGCTGATCGCCGGTGTCGGCCAGCAGATCGCGGCCAGCATCATGTCGATCTCGACGGCCGCCGACCGGCAGGCGGCTTCGGTGACGATGATCGTCGAGCTGGAGCGTCAGGCCGCCAATATCGGCGACATCGTCCGCGCCGTCGCCCGCATCGCCGACCAGACCAACCTGCTCGCGCTCAACGCGGCGATCGAGGCGGCCCGCGCGGGCCAGCACGGCAAGGGCTTCGCGGTCGTCGCCGACGAGGTCCGCACGCTGGCCGAGACCTCCGAGAAGAGCGCGCAGGAGATCCAGGAACTCATCGGCCGCATCCAGGCGGACGTGAAGGTCATCGCCGACGGCATCAACCGCTCGGCCGAGGGCACCCTGCAGGAGGTCGAGAAGGGCAAGGTCATCACGGCGCAGCTCGGCAGCGTGCGCTCGGCCATGGTCGAGGTGATGAAGGGCGCCGAGACGATCGCCCGCACCGCCGTCGAATCCGAGAAGGCCGCCGTCGAGGCCCAGAAGGGTGTACGCAAGTGGCGCGCCCTGCGGGAGTCGAACCCGCCTCTTCAGCGTGAAAGGCTGACGTCCTAACCGATAGACGAAGGGCGCTGGCGCTGGGCCGGGGCCTCTATAGGCGGGTGCGTCCCGGAGGGCAACGGTTCGTTTGCGGCTTGACGGAAGCGGCCGCGGCCGGTTTGTCGCGGACGAGACCGTTTGGACGAGGATCGTATGACCACCCGGCGCGACGACAGGCCCGCCCGCCCCCGCGTCCCGCGGCCGGCGCAGGGGCGGCGGCCCGGACGCCCGCAGCGGCCCGCGGGGCCCGACGGCGTCAGCGTGCTCTACGGCTGGCACCCCGTGGTGCAGGCGCTGGGCAACGCCGGGCGCCGGCTGCACCGCCTGCTGGCCACCGAGAACGCCGCCGCCCGCCTCGCGGCCGAGCTCGGCCCGCTGCGGATCACGCCGGAACTCGTGCGGCCCCACGACATCAACGCGCTGCTCGGGCCCGACGCGGTGCACCAGGGCCTCTACCTGGAGGCCGAGCCCCTGCCCGCCCCCGGGCTCGATGAGCTGCCGGACGACGCGCTGCTGCTGGCGCTGGACCAGATCACCGATCCGCACAATGTCGGGGCGATCGTGCGCACCGCCGCGGCCTTCGGCGTCACCGGCATCGTCACCACCGCCCGGCACGCGCCCGGCGCCACCGGCGTGCTGGCGAAATCCGCCTCGGGCGGCCTGGAGCACGTGCCCTTCGTCACCGTGCGCAACCTTGCCGAGGCGCTGATCGAGCTGGGCGAGCGCGGCTTCACCCGGATCGGGCTCGATTCCGAGGCCGCGGTCGATCTCGACACCGTCACGCCGTCCCGCCCGGCGGTCATCGTGCTCGGCGCCGAGGGCCGGGGCCTGCGCGAGCGCACCCGCACCTGCTGCGACGTGCTCGCCCGCATCCCCTTCACGGGCGAGATCCGCAGCCTCAACGTCTCGAACGCAGCCGCGATCACGCTCTACGCGCTGCGGATGCGCTGACCGGGGCTCTGCCCCCGGACCCCGCCGAAGGGTGTGACACCCTTCGGGATCCCCGGGACTTCAGCCCTCCAGCAGCTCGCGGGCGACCGCCCGGTAGCCGATGTCGCGGCGGCAGAAGCCTTCCGGCCAGTCGATGCGGGCGACCGCCGCGTAGGCGCGGGCCTGCGCCTCCTTCACGCTGTCGCCGAGCGCCGTGACGGCGAGCACCCGGCCGCCATCCGCCAGGAGCCGCTCGCCGTCCTGGCGGGTGCCGGCCTGGAACACCAGCGCCCCGTCGGCCTCCGCCGCGTCGAGCCCGCGGATCAGGGACCCGCGCACCACCGCGCCGGGGTAGCCCGCCGCCGCCATCACCACGGTCAGCGCCGCCCGCTGCGGGTCGAACTCGAGCGCGACGCCCGTGAGGTCGCCCTCGCAGGCCGAGAGCAGGGCCGGCACCAGGTCGGAGCTGAGGCGCGGCATCAGCACCTGCGCCTCGGGATCGCCGAAGCGGGTGTTGTACTCGATGAGCTTCGGCCCGTCCTCGGTCAGCATCAGGCCCGCGTAGAGGATGCCGGTGAACGGCGTGCCCCGCGCCCGCATGCCGGCCAGCGTCGGCGCGATGATGCGCGCCATCACCTCCGCCTCGAGCGCGGGCGTCAGGATCGCGGCCGGCGAGTAGGCGCCCATGCCGCCGGTGTTCGGGCCGCGGTCGCCGTCGAAGACCCGCTTGTGGTCCTGCGCGGTGCCGCAGGGTATCGCCCGGGTGCCGTCGCAGAGCGCGAAGAAGCTCGCCTCCTCGCCGAACAGGCATTCCTCGACGACCACCGCGGCGCCGGGCTCGGCGAAGAGGGCGCGCAGCGCGCCTTCCGCCTGGTCGAGGGTCTCGGCCACCGTCACGCCCTTGCCGGCGGCGAGCCCGTCGGCCTTCACCACGATCGGCGCGCCCTGCGCCCGCACGTAGTCGAGCGCCGGGTCGAGGGCGTCGAAGCGCGCGAAGGCGGCGGTCGGGATGCCGTACGCGGCGCAGAGATCCTTGGTGAAGCCCTTCGAGCCCTCGAGCTGGGCGGCTTCCCGCGTCGGCCCGAACACGCGGATACCCGCCGCCGCGAGGTCGTCCACGAGGCCCGCCACCAGCGGCGCCTCGGGCCCCACCACCACGAGGCCGACGCGCTCGGCCTCGCAGAAGGCGCGGACCGCCGCGTGGTCGGCGACGTCGAGATCCGGCCGGTTCTCGCCGTGGCGCGCCGTGCCGGGATTGCCCGGCGCCGCGAACAGGCGGGCGCAGAGCGGGCTCTTGGCGAGCGCGTAGGCCAGGGCGTGCTCGCGGCCGCCGGAGCCGATCAGAAGGATGTTCATGGGTCGACGCTTGTCCCGGAAAAGCGGCCGCGGGGAAAGGGGGGACCTGCCCCGTCGGGGCCGTCCGGCCCGATCCGGGCGGTTTTTCCGGGGTATCCCCAGCGTGAGCGCCCGCCCCCGGATGGTCCGCGCGCGTTCAGCTCCGCGCGGGTGGCACCGCCGGAGGGATGGCCGGAAGGGAGACGCGGGACGCCGCGGAACCCATGAGTTGTGCGTACGGATGCCGAGTTCCCCGGCGTCCCGCGGGTCGGAAGAGGCGTCTGCGCCCGGTCCGGCCCGGCTTGTCGTCGCGGTTTCTTCTCTCTCGCCTGCATCGACCCCGATCTTGCGGGGGCGGGTCATGCCGTTGCCCGGCGCTCCCACCCTCCGCTCGGCAGACTTCACGCGTCCTGCACCGGACCTCGTAGTAGGCCCGGCATCGGTTCCAACGACCTGTGCAGGCCGGACTGTCGGCGCTGTCCCGTGTTGCTCCGGGCTGGCGGCCGAGAACGGCCCTGAGTCGCGCAGAGGCGCCCGGGGCACCGGCTGACCGGCCGGTGACGCGGGAACCGCCGCGCCGCCCATGCACCCGCTCCGACGGTCATCCGGTACAGGCTCCCTGCTGCGGCGCCGCGGCGGGGTGCAGGCCCCGCCGCGACACCGGGGCGGCGCGTGCGAGGTATGTACTTGTTTTGTTCTCAGATGTCCAGACTTTTGTCTTAGAGAAGGCGCGCGATCGCAGCCGCCTCTTCCTCCCCCGCACCGCAGGGCGATCGCATATGCCGAGCGAGCCTAACCCCGGTCAGGCGCGGGTCCCCTCTCCCATAGGGAGAGGTCTGCTTTCGCAGAAAGCCGGGTGAGGGGTATGACGCTTCAGAGTGAGGCGCTGAACTGAACGCGCGTCGACCGCGTGCTCAGGTCTGCGGCGTCATACCCCTCACCCCAACCCTCTCCCTATGGGAGAGGGGGCGCGGCGCGGTTCCAGTCGCGATCTCGGAGACGACCCCCGCCATATGCGATCGCCCTGCCCTATGGGAGAGGGGGCACGGCGCGGTTCATCTCACAGGGCCGAACCCATCACCCGGAAACCGCATGAGACCCGCGCGAGGGCTGCAACGCGCCCCTCTCCGGTGCGGCAGAGGGGACCCGCGCATCGTCCGCACACGGTTGATGACGGGTTGGATGTCCGTCATCTGCTGCCGCCCTGCCCCGAGGGACAGGGCGCGCCGCGCGGCCTCAGGGCGCCATGTCCGGCACCGGCTTGACGGTGCCGGTCTCGGCCGCCGCGGCGGGCTGGGCCGGGGCCGCCATGGCCTTGGGCGGGGGCGTGAGCTGCAGCGTCTCGCTCGTGTAGGCCAGCGTCTCGTAGGCCTTCTCGGGGCTGTCGTTCAGCTTCGTGCCGTAGCTCGGAACGATCTGGCGGATCTTGGCCTGCCACTCGGGGCTGGCCACCTTCTGGGCGAAGACCTTCTCCAGCACGTTCAGCATGATCGGTGCCGCCGTCGAGGCGCCCGGCGAGGCGCCGAGGAGTGCCGCGATGCTGCCGTCCTTCGCGCTCACCACCTCCGTGCCGAGCTTCAGCACGCCGCCCTTCTCCGGGTCGCGCTTGATGATCTGCACGCGCTGGCCGGCCTGGATCAGGCGCCACTCGTCCTTCTTGGCGTTCGGGAAATACTCCCGCAGGGCCTGGTATCGGTCCTCGTCCGAGAGCATCACCTGGCCGGCGAGGTACTCGATCAAGGGGTACTGCTCGACGCCGACCTTCACCATCGGCCAGACGTTGCTGGTGGTGGTCGAGGTCAGGAGGTCGAAGTAGGAGCCCTCCTTGAGGAACTTGGTCGAGAAGGTCGCGAAGGGCCCGAACAGGATCACCCGCTTGCCGCCGAGCACCCGCGTGTCGAGATGCGGCACCGACATCGGCGGCGCGCCGACCGAGGCCTTGCCGTAGGCCTTGGCGAGGTGGCGGGTGGCCACGTCCGGGTTCTCGTTGACGAGGAACGAGCCGCCCACGGGGAAGCCCGCGTAGTCGTCGGCCTCCGGGATGCCCGACGCCTGCAGCAGGTGCAGCGCGCCGCCGCCCGCGCCGATGAACACGAACTTGGCCTCGACCGTCCGGCGGGTGCCGTCCTTCAGGTTCTTCGAGGTCACGCGCCAGCCGCCGTCCTTGGCGCGCTCGATCGACTCAACCTCGGTCGAGAGCCGCAAGGAGAACTTCGGTCCGTTCTGCAGCGCGGCGACGTACTGGCGGGTGACCTCGCCCCACTCGCAGTCGGTGCCCACCGGCGTCCAGGTGGCGGCGACCCGCTGCTTCGGGTCGCGCCCCTCCATCATCAGGGGGACCCACTGCTTCAGCTGCTCGGGATCCTCCGAATAGTCCATCCCGGCGAAGAGCGGGCTCGCCTTCAGCGCCTCGAAGCGCTTCTTCAGATAGGTGATGTTGTCCTCACCCCAGACGAAGCTCATGTGAGGCGTGGAATTGATGAAGCTGCGCGGGTTCTTGAGCACGCCCTGCCGGACCTGCCAGGCCAGGAACTGGCGGGTGACCTGGAAGGCCTCGTTGATCTTGATCGCCTGGTCGATCCGGACCGTGCCCTTCGAATCCTCCGGCGTGTAGTTCAGCTCGGCCAGCGCCGAGTGGCCGGTGCCGGCGTTGTTCCAGCCGTTCGAGCTCTCCAGCGCCACGCCGTCGAGGCGCTCGACCATCTCGATCGACCAGTCGGGCTCGAGCTCGCGCAGCCAGACGCCGAGCGTCGCGCTCATGATGCCGCCGCCGATCAGCAGCACGTCCACCTTGCGGGCCGGGGCCTGCGCCAGAACCGAGGCGCCCGGCGCCGCCGAGACCGCGAGGCCCGCCAGCGCGCCGCCGACGAGCTGGCGGCGGGTCAGCGGCAGCGCACTATGTTGCGCCTGGCCGCGGACGGACTGCACTTTATCGTCAGTATTCATAATTTTCTTTGCGCCGATCTAAAGAATTCTTTTCGTCGGCGCCCCGCTACAGCAAGCGTGGCCGCGAAACAACCCGTCGGTTACATGGCTGCCATGTGCCGAAATCTTTAACGGTTCCAAGGCGCTTCTAAGACGCTCCGGCCGCCGACCCGCCCCTCAGGGCTGCTTGGCCGCCCAGGCCATGACCGCCGAGACGTGCCAGGCATGGATGCCCAGCATGACGCCGCAGGCGGCTACGAGGGCGATCCAGTCCGAGACCCCCGCCGGCGGCTCGGACTGGCGCGCCTTGAGCAGAAGGCTCGCGGCGACCACGACGGCGATCGCGACCGGGAGCCACAGGCCGGCGGCCTTGCCCGCGAGCCATGTCGGCTCCCCCGACAGCGACCACTGCATCGGCACCTTCGGGGTCCCGATCCGCGGGGCGGCGTACAGGTTGATCCCCGCCATCGCCGCGAGGGTGACGAGGCAGGCCGCGTGCCCGAGGAGCGGCAGGAGCTTGGCCACAGCGAAAGGCATGTCGGCTGATCCCGGACGTGTCGGAGGCGTGGAACGCCATCCTGGCATGGGTCTGCGCTCCTGTCCCGTGGGCGGGGCGGACGACCTGCCGCCTTGGTTTACGAATGGGGCGCCGATCCCGCCAAGCCCTCCGCCAAGCCCCGCGCAAGGGACGCGCCGTACCTCCCGGATCTCACGCTGAAGGCGCCATGACGGCGCCGTCACGGCGCCTCGCGGCGCCGCATCGCATCGGGGATCCCGCCCATGGGCATCGGAATCGGCCTGGTCATCGCCATCGGCTGCATGCTCGGCGGCTTCGTCGCCATGGGCGGGCACCTGATCGTGATCTGGCAGCCCTGGGAGTTCGTGATCATCGGCGGCATGGCCATCGGCGGCATGATCATGGCCAACCCGATGAAGATCGTGGTCGATTCCGGCAAGGCCACCATGGAGGCGGTCACCGACAAGGTGCCGAAGCGCAAGGACTTCCTGGCGCTCCTGGGCCTCCTGCACGCGCTCCTGCGCGAATTGAAGACCAAGCCCCGCAACGAGGTCGAGACGCATTTCGACGACCCGGCCAATTCCGAGATCTTCAAGAACTATCCGGACGTGACCAAGAACCAGGATCTGGTGACGTTCATCTGCGACTATTGCCGGCTGATCCTCATCGGCGGCGCCCGGAGCCACGAGATCGAGGCGCTGATGGAGGAGGAGATCGGCACCCACAAGAAGAGCGCGCTGAAGCCCTACAACGCCATCAACACGGTGGCGGAGGCGCTGCCCGCGCTCGGCATCGTGGCGGCGGTGCTCGGCATCGTGAAGGCGATGGGCGCGCTCGACCAGTCGCCCCAGATCCTCGGCGGCCTGATCGGCGCGGCGCTGGTGGGCACCTTCTTCGGCGTGTTCGCCTCCTACGGGGTGCTCGCGCCGCTGGCCGTGAAGATCAAGGGCGTGCGCGAGAAGCAGTGCGCCGTCTACACGATCGCCAAGCAGAGCCTGATCGCCTACATGAACGGGGCGCTGCCCCAGATCGCGATCGAGCACGGCCGCAAGGGCATCGCCTCCGCCGACCGCCCGACCATCGACGAGGTCGAGGCCGCGACCGTCCCGGGCGCCCGCGCGGAAGCCGCCTGAGGCGCCCCCGATGGAGACCCCCGCGACGCAGTCCGCCACCACCCCGGCGATTCTCCGCGACCCGGCCGGCATCCGGGCGCGCATCCAGGAGGCCGCCGGCCTGTCCCTCGACAGGCTGCCGATGCTCCAGCTCATCCTGGACCGGCTGGCCACCGCCTGCGGCGACGCGCTCAAGCACCGGGTCGCCTCGACGGTGTTCTACGCCCTCTCCGGCGTCGAGAGCGGGCGCTTCGGCGAGTTCCTCGACGTGCACGACAACAACGCGGTGGCGGGCATCTTCCACGCCCCGGGCTGGGACGGGCACATCCTGGTCGGGCTCGACCGGGACCTCCTCTACACGATGGTCGAGGTGCTGTTCGGCGCCGACGGCTCCGAGCCCGCGGCCGAGGACGAGCGCGCCTTCTCGGCGATCGAATTGCGCGTCGCCCAGATGGTGTTCGAGCAGGTCGGCCGGGCGCTCGAGGCCGCCTTCGGCCTCGTCTCGCAGACCGCCTTCCGGCTGGAGCGCACCGAGACCCGCATGGAGTTCGCGGTGATCGGCCGGCGCACCAACAACGCCGTGCAGGCCAAGTTCCTGTTCCAGGCGCTCAACCGCAGCGGCGAGATGTTCCTCGTCATCCCGCAGGCGCTGCTGAACCCGCTGCGGGCGAGCCTCGCCAAGGTGCTCACCGGCGAATCGACCGCGCGCGACCCGCGCTGGTCGAGCCAGATCGCCGCCGAGGTGCAGAAGGCCGAGGTGACGCTCCGCGCCGTGCTGGAGGAGCGCCACCTCACGCTCGGCGAGATCGCCGGGCTGACGGTCGGCCAGGTGATCGGGCTCGACGCGACGCCCGCCACCCGGATCAAGCTCGAGGGCAACGACCGGCCGCTGTTCTGGGCCCGCGCCGGACAGGCGCAGGGCTCGTACGTGCTGCGGATCGACGAGGTCATCGCCCAGGACGGCAAGGACCTGAAGGACAAGGACGGACCCCATGGCCTCGCTGGTTGACGGCGTGCTGCTCACCGCGCTGGTCGCGACCAGCGCCTGCGTGGTGCCGATGTACCTGAAGCTCAAGCGCCTCGACCGGGCCCAGGCCGAGTACGGCCGGGCGGTGGCCGCCTCCGGCCACGCGCTGGCGAGCGCGGGCGAGGCCGTGCGCAGCTTCGCGGGCGAGGGCCGCGAGGTGCTCGACGCGCTCGGCCGCAGGATCGAGGAGGCGCGCGCCACGCTGGCCGAGCTGGAGGCGGCCCAGCGGCGCCTCGATACGCGCCGCGACGTTCCCCCCGCGGCCTGACGCGCGGGCCGCCCGGCACCGCGAGGCGGCGACAGCCTCGCATCAGCCAGGACCGCTAGAACCGCCCTCGCCGCCCGGTCCACGACCCCGAGTCCCCGATGAGCACCAGCCCCTTCCCCGATGCCGAGACCCCCTTCGGGGCACAGCCGGCCGCCGAGCCCCGCGTCGGCGACGGGCGCAACCTCGACTCGATCCTGCGCATCCCCGTGCTGGTGCAGGTCGTGCTGGGCTCGGCCACCATGCCGGTCGCCAACCTGATGAAGCTCGGCCGCGGCGCCGTGGTGCCCCTCGACCACCGGGTCGGCGAGCCCGTGGACGTGATGGTCAACGGCCGCGTCGTCGCCCGCGGCGAGATCGTCATCGTCGAGGAGGACTCGTCGCGCTTCGGCGTCTCGCTGACCGAGGTGGTCGGCCCGGCCGATTCCGCCCCGGCCGCCTGAGGCCGCAGCCGTGGCGGCAGCTCCCCTGGCAGCATCCCTGGCGCCACCCGCCCTGGCCCCGACGGCGCCGGCCGCCGCCCCGGCCCTGCGCGGCGCGGGGCGCCAGCTCGCGCCGGTCGACCGGGTCGCGACCCTGCTGCTCGCCATGGGCAAGCCCGCGGCGGGGCGCCTGCTCAAGTACTTCGAGCCCGACGAGATCCGGCGCATCACGCGCTCGGCCGTGCAGCTCGGCGCGGTCAGCCCGGACCAGCTCGACGGCGTGGTCGAGTCCTTCGCGGTCGAGTTCGCTGGCGGCGCGAGCCTGGTCGGCACCGTGCAGGAGGTCGAGAAGCTCCTCACCGGCCTGATCCCCGCCGAGCAGCTCTCCGAGCTGCTCGCGGAGGTGCGCGGCAACGGCGCCCGCTCGGTCTGGGAGCGCATGTCCGCCGCCTCCGAGAGCGTGCTGGCGAGCTACCTCGTCAAGGAGCACCCGCAGACGGCGGCGCTGATCCTCTCGCGCATCAAGCCGGCGGTGGCCGCCAAGGTGATGAGCCAGCTGCCCGCGCCCCTGCGCAACACGCTGGTGCGCCGGATGCTCAGCTTCAAGCCGGTGGACGACGAGATCCTGTCCATGCTGGAGCGGGCGCTGCTGGAGGACTTCATGGCCAACGGCGCGCGCAATTCCGGCGCCGACACCCACGCCAAGATGGCCGACATCATCAACAAGATGGACCGGGCCCAGATGGACGAGGCGCTCTCGGCGCTGGCCGACGCGCGCCCGAAATCGGTCGAGATCTTGAAAGGTCTGCTCTTCACCTTCGACGACATCGTCAAGCTGGCGCCCCGCGCCCGCACCACCCTGTTCGACGCGGTCCCGAACGACCGCCTCGTCCTGGCCCTCAAGGGCACGGACGCGGAGTTCCGGGGCGTCATCCTGTCGGCGCTCTCGGCGCGCGTGAAGCGCATGGTCGAGCACGAGCTGAACGGCGGCGAGCCGGCCGCCCAGCGCGACGTCATGGAGGCGCGCCGCTCCATCACCGACCTCGCCATGGACATGGCGGGCCGCGGCGAGATCGAGATCAACGCCGAGGAGGGGGCGGGCGATGCGCTCATCCGCTAGACCCGATCGGTGCCCGATCGGCTCCAGCTTTTCTGGGTGCGGTCGGTCCGAGGATCGGACCGACCGGGATCCGGCGCACGCACGCCGACGCGCAGTCGCGCTCGCGCCCTTCGGGCGGGCGGCACACGCCTGCCGCGGTCGAATGAGCGAGCGGGCCGTCAGCGCGGGCCGCCCGCATGGCTGAGGACGTCGATCACGAGAGCAAGACCGAGGCCCCGACCGAGCGCCGCGTGCGCGAGGCGCTGGACAAGGGCGACATCCCGTTCTCCCGGGAGGCGCCGGTCTTCGCCTCGATCCTCGGCCTCCTGATCGGGCTCAGCCTGTTCGCGCGGGGGCAGGCCGCCCAGCTCGCGCGGGATCTCGCGCCCTTCCTCGACCATCCGCGCGGCTTCGCGCTGGCGAGCGCCGGGGACGTCCTGCTGCTGCTCCAGGCCGTGGCGGGCGCCACCGCCCGCTTCCTCCTGCCCTTCGTCCTGCTGCTGGCCGCCTGCGGCCTCTCCGCCTCGATCCTGCAGAACGTGCCCCGCTTCGTCGGCGACCGGATCCTGCCGAAGTGGCGCAACGTCTCGCCCGCCTCCGGCCTCGGACGGATCTTCGGGCGCCAGGGCCAGATCGAGTTCCTGAAATCGGTCCTTAAAGTCCTCGGTGTCAGTCTGGTGGTCATCCTGCTCCTGCGCTCGGAGCGGCAGAAAGCCGTGAATGCCATGTTCGTCGATCCGAGCCAGCTGCCGGAGCTGATCCTCACCATCTCGATCCGCCTCGTCTCGGCGGTGTCGATCGCCACCATCGTGATCGTGGCGGGCGACCTCGTCTGGGCGCGGCTGCGCTGGCAGCGCTCGCTCCGGATGTCGGTCCAGGACGTCAAGGACGAGTACAAGCAGACCGAGGGCGACCCGACCGTGAAGGCGCGCCTGCGCTCCCTCGCCCAGGACCGCTCGCGCAACCGCATGCTCGCGGCCGTGCCCCGCGCCACCGTGGTGATCGCCAACCCGACCCACTTCGCCGTGGCGCTCCGCTACGAGCCCAGCGAGAACCCCGCCCCCCTGGTCGTCGCCAAGGGCCAGGACCTGATCGCCCTGCGCATCCGCGCCATCGCCGAGGAGAACGGCATCGCGGTGATCGAGGACAAGCCTCTCGCAAGGTCGCTGTACGATGCTGTGCAGGTGGATCAGACGATCCCGGCCGAGTTCTACCGGGCGGTCGCCCAGATCCTGTTCTTCCTGTTCGCGAGGCCCCGATGATCCCCCAGGCCTACGACCCGGCCTTCGGCCGGACCGCCCCGGCCGACGTGATCGCGGCCTCGGAGCGGGTCTTCGCCGAGGAATTGCGCGACTTCATCGCCGAATTGTGCCTGCTCGACGGCGGCGTGCTGATCGGCTGGGTCCGGGGGGAGCACCACGGCAACATCGCCGACCTCGTCGCCTCCTCGGCCGAGCCCTTCTTCAAGGACGCGACGCTGGCCTACGCGGACGCCGCCGACGTGACGCTGGCCTGGGGCCGCTCGCTGCAGGTCGTGCTCGACATGGAGTTCGTGACGAAGCCCGTGACGGTGTTCTTCAAGCTCGTCCTCGACGGCTACTTCGCGGGCGTGGCGATCCAGCGGATCCTCGCCGAATCCGAGCCGCCCTTCTCCCCCGACGTCCTCGCCCGCGCGCTCACCGACGCGCGCCTGGAGCGCGCCCAGGCCTGAGCGACAAGGACTGAGCGACAAGGACTGAGCCACAGGGCCTGGGCGACAGGGCCTTGGGCCGGCACCGCGCGCAGGCCGGATCCCCGGCACTGGCGGGTGGTCCCCGGGGGGAGGTCCCCGGGCGATGGCCCCAAGTCCTCCGCGCCGGCGCGCCCGTAAGGCCAAGGTCGAAGGCGGCCGCCGTGCCTGCCCGGCGCGGCGCGGCCAAGCTGCGGCGAGACGACGCGCCGCGCGGGGTCTCTGCGTAGTCTTCCGGCATATCCGCAACACCGGCCGAAAAGCGGCCGCGATCCCGCGCGCCGCCGCGCGGCGCCGTTGACCTGCGGCCCGGAACGCAACATCTCAGGAATCGGGCCGTGCGTCTCAAGAAACCGAGGGAGGCGGGCGCCGCGGACATAATTGCGCCATACAATTTCCAATTGTATATTTCCGCACATTTACAAGTTGCGGTGTGTTGAGGGTCCGACGAGATCTGCTGAGCACCGGGGGCTGGGGCGGATGTACTGTTTGGTGGATGCCAGGGATTCGGTGAATGCCGGTTACGCGGCGAGCTTCGACCGCGAGGGCGTCTCGGCCTTCGGGCTCTCGCCGGAGGAGTTCACCGGCTGGCTGCAGACCGCCTCGCGCGGCGACCTCGACGCGGTGCAGGGCTTCCTGCTGGGCGATTTCGAGGACCGGGCGCGCTGCGCCGGGATCATCCGCAAGCACTCCCGCGCGCCGATCATCGCGCTCGCCGACCAGCGCTCCCTGGAGCAGACCCTCGTCCTGTTCGACGCCGGCATCGACGACGTGCTGCCCAAGCCCGTGCATGTCCGCGAGATCCTGGCCCGCTCGGAGGCGATCTGGCGCCGGGTGAACGGCGGCGTGCTCCCGGTCGCTCCCGGCGCCGAGGCCCCGGCCCGGCCGGAGCGCCTGCGGGTGTTCTTCGACGGGCGCGACCCGGAGGTGGACGGCGAGCCCCTGCCCCTGCCCCGGCGCGAGCGGCACATCCTCGAATACCTCGTGCGCAACCGCGGCCGCCGGCTGACCAAGGCGCAGGTCTTCAACGTGATCTACGGCGTCTACAGCAACGGCGTCGAGGAGAGCGTGGTCGAGGGCCACGTGAGCAAGCTGCGCAAGAAGCTCAGCCAGCGCCTCGGCTACGACCCGATCGAGGCCAAGCGCTACATGGGCTACGTCTACGTGGGGTGAGGCCGGCTCCGCCGGTTCCCCGGCCGGTTCTCTCCGGCCGGTTCGGGGGGCTATCTCGATCGCGCTCGGCTATCGCCCGGATGTCGCCTGCATTCGGCGCGGGTTGCCGGCGGCGGGTCGGGCTCGGGACCGATCCGGTCGGGACAGCCTGCGCCGCGCACGGGCACGACGGCGCAGGGCTGACGGTCGGGTGAGGCTCCTCTCCGCGGCAAGCCGGATCATTCGCTCGGACCGATGCGCTTGGGGTGTGCTCCGGCGTCCGCCTCGATCGTCATCTCGAGGCGGACGATCCTTTCGATCAGACGGGCGTGCGTCTCGGCGGATGCAGCCTTCGTCGCGGCTTCGAACTTCGCGATCAGCGCCTCGTCCCGGACGGCGGAAATTTGATTTCCCGTATCGATTTTGTCTAGGCGGTTCTCGAGCTCTTCGACGCGGTCAAGAATTTTCTTTATATTGTCCTTGAGGCGATTCATCTCCTCCAGTATCAATATTCCATTCTTTATCGCGCCGAACACTCCCCCGCTCATCGTTGATGCGCCCCCCAAGTCGCTCTTCGATCTCTTCGTTCAGAATTCTTAGCTGGCTCAATATCAAATCGTACTGGGTCTCCAGGATTGCATCATGACCCTCGTCGGCCGGAAGGCCGTAGAGGCCGTAGGCGGTTGGATCCGGGCCGTGCGCGACGGCGCCGTGCACGCTGCCGGCGAATTCGTCGCCGCGACGGAGCGGGCGTTCCTTATGACCGCCGCCCTGCCGTTGCGTCAGGACAGGCGGTTCGGCCTCCAGCTCCTCGACGCGGATCGTCATGAAACGCAGGATGTCTTCCGAGATCTGCATCTGACGCTCCATCTCGGCGATCGCGGCCGGCGGGGCGTCGATGTTGAGGAGTGCGAAGTGCGCCTTGCGGTTCTTCTTGATGCGGTAGGCGAGGGACTTGACGCCCCACATCTCGATCTTCTCGAGACGGCCGCCGTTCTGCTCGATCACACCCTTGTAGGTGTCGATCATGGTCTCGACCTGCTGGGACGTCACATCCTGGCGTGCGAGGAATAGGTGCTCGTAGATTGCCATGGTTGCCTGTCCGGGAGTGCAACGATCCACCCTAGCGCATATGGAAATGCCGGTGGCAAATTTCCTGCCCGCCCCGATGGGACTGAGGCGGCACGGTCGGTCCTGATCGGCTCGCGAACGGCCGGTGCGGCCGGCCGCGCGGTCGAGCAGGCCGACCGCGCTCCCATGCTCGCCCGCCCCTACTGGCAGAAGGTCTTCGCGCCGGGCGTCCAGCTGCCGAAGCCGGTGGCGACCATGTTGGTGATCACCCGGCAGACGTAGAGCTTCTGGGCCGGGTTGTTGTTGGGGCCGGCGTGGTAGCGCGCCACGGCCAGGGTCCAGCTGCCCTCGCGCTCCTTCAATTCCTTCAGGAAGCGGGTGGCGTACTCGACGTTCTGGCGCGGGTCGATCATCGCCTCGAGCGAGGGGAACTTCGCCCGGTGATAGTGGTGGTTGATCTGCATGCAGCCGAGATCGACCAGCCGCGTGCCGGCCGCCTGCGCCTCGCCGAGCTTGCGCAGCACGTCGGCCGGGCCGGTGCCGAAATAGGCCCGGCCGCCGATGTTCATCGCGTAGGGCTGGAGCGAGCCGCGCTTGCCGCTCTCGGTCAGCCCCACCGCGTAGAGCATGCCCAGCGGCACCCCGTGCTTGGCCGCGGCCTGCGCCATCTGCTGCTCGCAGACGCGGCTGGGGGCGGCCGGCACCGGCACGTCGGCCGCCGAGGCCGTGGGACTCGACACCGCGGGCGCGGGCGCGGTGGCGCCGGCCGGCGCCCCGCACAGGCTAGAGATACAGGCCGCGACGATCGCGCGCGTCAGGATACGCCTCATGTCCCCTCTCCCCGCTCCGGGGTCCCTCGCTCCCGCGGCGGGCGGTCTGGTCGGGGTTGCGCCCCTCCCCGCCCTGGCCGCCACCCTGGCTCCCGCCCTGGCCGCCCTCGGCCGGGAAACCCGGCAGGCCGCGGCCCGGCGCGGCCTGAGCGCCCTGCCCGGCGCCCTGTCCGGCCCCTTGCCCGGCTCCCTGGCCCGAGCCCGGCTGGCCGCCCGACAGCTCCGCCCCGCCCGCCTGGATGGCGACGAGGTCGGTCTGGTAGCCGGCCCCGCGCAGCAGCTCGGTCAGGGCGCCGCCGTCGCGGCGCAGCAGTTCGGCGGTGTCGTGGCGGCCGGTCTCCAGGCCGATCTCCAGCCGGCCCTCCTGCAGGCGCATCCGCACCGTCACGGTGCCGAGGTCGCCCGGCTGGAGCTGGATCGTGAGCAGGCGCAGCGGCCCCTCGGGCAGCTGGCCCGGCCGCGCCGCCTGGGCCGGCGCCGCGGCGGCGGGAGCCTCCGCGGCGATCGCCTGGGCGAGCTGGCGCAGCGTCGCGGGCGGCAGCCCGGCCTGACCCCCGGCCGCGCCCGGGACCGCGTCGGTCGCCTCGGCCTCGCCCGGCGCCGGGTCGGGGACGGCGCCCTCCCGGCCCGCGGTCCCCGCATTCTGGCCGGCATCTTGGCCGGAGGCTTGGCCGGACATCTGGCCGGACGCTTGGCCGTGTGTCCGCGCCACGGCCGGGGCCGTGCCGGCCCGGGCATCGACCGACTCGGTCCCGGCCTGCACCGACGGGCTCCCCGACCGGGCACCGGCCGCCGTCCGCTCCGCCTCGCGGGCCTGCGCCGTCCGGCCGCCGGCCGGGACGGGCGCGGGCGTGTCGGTCGCCGCGGAGGCCGCCGCCGCGACCGCGGCCGGCGGGACGGCCGATGCGGCCGGGTCCGCGGCCGGGACGGCCGGCGCGGCCGCCCGCGGGGTTTCCGGAGGCGGCGCGACGGTCGCGCCGCCGGTCCGCAGTGCCGCCGGCCCGGATCCCGGCAGCGCGGCGCCCTCCGCCTGGGCATTCGCCCCGGCGGCCCGCGCGTCCGGGCCCGTCACCGCGGCGAGGGCGGCCGCGGCGTCCGGCACGGCACCGGCCGCGGGGCCGGCGGGCAGCCCGGAGGGCGCGACCGGCGCGAAATGCGTCTCCTGCGCCAGGACCGCGAGGGTCGGCCGCGCGGCCGGAGGCTCCGCCGAGGCGGCCCGGCGCGCGGCGCGCTCGGCCAGGGCGGCGAGGTCCGTCGCGGCGCCGGCACCCGGGGCGGCGAGCGCCGCCGCGGCCGCCTGGACCTGTGCGGCCGGCGTCTGTGCGGTCAGCGTCTGTGCGGTCTGCGTCTGGGCGGCCTGCATCTGTGCGGCCTGCGCGGTCTGCTGCACCCCCGCCTGCTGCCCGAGGACCGGGGCCGCCTCCTGCCCCGCGCCGAACAGGGCGCGCAGCGCGGCCTGCGGGTCGATGGCCGGCTCGGCGGGGGCGCGCCGGGGCGCCTCCTCTTCCGCCGGTACCTCCGCGGGGGCGTCGTCGGCAGCCGCCGCGGCCCTGCGCCCGCCGCGGCCCTGCGGTCGTTCCAGGCGGTCGAGTTCCCGGCCGAAATCCCGGCCCGCGTCCTTGGTCGGATCCTTGGAGAGGTCCCGGCCCGCGTCCCTGGCCGAGTCCCGGGCGGAACCGGGCTCCGTGTCGCGGGCGGGCGCGTCGGGGCTCTTCGGAGCCGGATCGGGGCGCTGCCGCAGGCCGGGCAGCAGGGCGTCGAGGGCGGTCACGGGTCGCTCCTGTCGTCCATCAGGCGGTCGATGCGCGCCAGCGCCTCCTGGGCGCGCCCGATCGCGGCGGCCTCGGGCAGCGCACGGGCGCCGGCCGGCACGGGGTCGGGCTTGGCAGAGCCGGCTTGCGCGGGGATGCGGATCTGGGTCGCGGCCGAGAGCGCCTCGTCGAGGAGGCGCCGGTCGGCCTCGCCGAGCTGCGCCCGGTCGATGGTTCGCAGCGCCTCGACGCTCTCGTCGAGGCGCCCGTCCACCACGACGAGCGCGGCGGCGCGGTAGAGCCGGGCCTGGGCGGCGGCGCGGGAATCCGGCCCGGCGAGGCCGGCGGCGCGCTCGGCCGCGAACAGGGCGGTGGTGCGCCGGCCCCCGTCCAGCCCGGCCCGGGCGACGAGCAGGTAGAGGTCGCGCCGGCCCTCCGGCTCGATCTCGTCGAGCATGCGGGCGAGCTGCGCGTCCCGCGCCCCGTCGCTGGCGAAGTCGAGCCGGGTCAGGGCCGCAGCGAAGCGCTGGCGGAAATTGCCCGCGTAGACCGAGCGTCGGAAGCGGCGCAGGTACTGGATCGACAGGGCCTCGAAGCGCTCGGCGTCGCCCCCTTGCGCCACCACGAAGATCTCGCGGCGCAGCGCCCCCTCCTCCACCAGGGTGCCGGGCGCGAGCAGCCGCGCCTGGCCCAGGAGTTCCAGCGCCCGGCGCGGGGCCTCGCGCACGGTGACGGCGGCCTGGGTCAGGGCGAGCTGGCCGGCCAGACCCGGGGGCATCTCGCGGGCGTCGAACCGGGCGAGCAGCGTGCGCGCCTCCCGCTCCCGGCCCTCCACGTAGGCGAGCGCGCCCTGCACCAGCGGCACCTCGGCCTCGCCGAGCTTGGCGCCATCGAGCATCCGCCGCAGCACCGCGGGCCCGCCGCCCGCCAGCGCGAAGGCGACGCCCGCGCGCGCGTTGGCCGGATCGGCCCAGGTCTCGGGCTCCAGGGCGAGGAAGCGGGCCTCGATATGCACCAGGAGCTGGCGCTGGGCGGCGTGGGCCTGGGTCGAGCCGCGGGCGATGCGGTCCTGAAGCAGTTGCAGGGTGCGCACCAGCTCCACCGGCAGCCCGCGCGGCGCGACCGGCAGGGGCTCGATGGGCTTCGGGGGCTCGCCCCCGTGCCCGCCGCCCGCCGCCAGCGCCGGCGCGGCGAGGAGGAGGGCGAGGAGGGCGAGGAGGGCCGCGAGGCGCACCGCCACCCCCCGCGGGCGGAGGCGGACGGTCTTCGAGGCGCCGCTCATTCCGGCTGGCCCCGGAGCAGGATCTCGATGCGGCGGTTCTCGGCGGCCTTCGGGTCGGGGTTGCGGGGCTGGCGGTCGGCGTAGCCCTCGATGCGCTCCAGGCGGCCCTCGTCGAGGCCGGCGCGCACCAGCGCGTAGGAGGCCATCTGGGCGCGGGCCGAGGAGAGGCGCCAGTTGTCGTAGGTCTCCGAGCGGAACGGGCGCCCGTCCGTGTGGCCGCGCACCACGATGCGGCCGGGCCGGGCGTTGAGGATCCTGGCGATCCGCTCCAGCGCGCGCACCACCTTCGGGGCGGGCTCGGCCGAGCCGATCTCGAACATGCTGAAGTTGATCTCGTCGGTGACGCTGATCAGCACCCCCTCCCCCGTGCGGCGCACCTCGACCCGGGGCGCCGGGGCGCGGGTGTTCGCGGGCTGCACGGCGCGGGCGATCTCCGCCTTGATCTCGGCCATCGCGGCGGTCTCGGCCGCGCGCGGGTCGGCGGCCTCTTCCTTGGAGGCTTCCTTGGAGGCTTCCTTGGGAGCGTCCCTGGCGGGCTCCGGCCTGAGGTCCTTCGCCGGGTCCTTCGCCGAGTCCTTGGCGGGATCCAGGGCGGCCTCCTTCGGCGGATCCTTCGCATCCGGCACCTTCTCCGGCGCCTTGGGCCGCGCCGGGCCGAGGGCGTCGCGCACGGCGGCCGGCAGGGCGGCGTCCGCCGAGGCGACCTGCAGCGGCTTGGCGGCGGCCCTGTCCTTCGCGGGATCCTTCGCGGGATCCTTCGCGCCGTCCTTCGCCGACTGCGCCCGCGCGTCGAGCCGGGTCTCGCTCGGCGCGTGCGCCACCGTGCCGACCTTGCCCGGCTGCTCGCTGCGGGCCTTCGGCAGGGCCTCGGTCTGCCAGTAGAGCGGGTCGAAGGGGTCGCGCGCGGCCTCGCCGCCGGCCACGCCCGGCAGGCCGGCCTCGCTGGCCGCGGCATCGACGCTCGCCACCTCCGAGCGCTCGCCCTCGGCCGCGAGCTTGGCCAGCACCGCGTAGGGGTCCTGGAACAGGGCGGATTCGCGGGCGCGGCTGCCGGGGGGCGCCGGCTGGTCCTTGTCGGGCCCCTTGCCCTCGCCCCGGCCCTCGCCCTCCCCCTTGCCCTCGGCCTCGGTCCTGCCGCCGCCCGCGCTCGCCGGGTCGGAGGGCGCGTCCTGCGGGTCGGAGAGGCCCTTCCGGTCGTGCGTGACCTCGGCGAGCTTGACCGGGTTGAAGTACTCGGCGATCGACTGCTTCTGCGCCTTGCTGGTGGAGTTGATCAGCCACATCACCAGGAACAGCGCCATCATCGCCGTCATGAAGTCGGCGAGCGCGATCTTCCAGGCGCCGCCGTGGTGACCGTCCTCGTGGTCGCCGTGGCGCTTGATGATGATGATCTCTTGGTGGCCCTCGGCCATCTCAGCTCTCCGCATCCGCTGCCGGATCCGCCGCGGCAGCGGCCAGCAGGCGGGTCCAGGCCGCGAGCTGCGTCTCGATCACGGTCTGGTCGGCCACGACCGAGACCTCCGGCGCCGCGCCCGGCGCGAAGGCGATCCCGTCGGCCTGCGCCCCGAGCCTCTGGCCAAGGGCCGCCAGCAGGTCCTCGGGCCCGCTCACCCGGATCGCGGCGTGGTTCGGGTCGGCGGTGAGCCGCCCGAGCGCCTGGGCGAGGTCGTCCACCGCGCGCCGCCGCAGGGCGTCGGTGAGCACCGGCACCAGCAGCCGGCCGATGCGCCGGGTCAGGTCCGCATCGAGGGCGCGCAAGGCCGCCGCGAAGCCCGCGGCCAGCCGCTCGGCCTCGCTCTCGCTCCAGCGCGCCCGCTCGGCCGCGAGCTCGGCCGCGAAGCCCTCGCGCGCGGCGGCCATCGCGGCCTCGGCGTCCGCCCGCGCCTCGGCGAGCCCCTGCGCGCGCCCCGCCGCCCGGCCGCGCTCCTCGGCCTCGGCGACGCGCTGGGCGCGCTCCTCCGGCGTCTCGACGGGCTCGGGCGGGGTGGTCGGGGCCGTGCGCTTCAGCCCGGCCCAGGGATCTGTGAAGGACGGGTCCGCGCCCTGGGGCACGAGCGGGATCACCTCGGCCGGCGGCCGGGACGGCCCTTCCGGGGACGGGACCTGCGGTCCGGGCCGGGCCGCGGGCTGGCCCACCAGCGCCTGCAGCGCGTTCAGGGCCTCCGGCACGGTCATGGGCTGGAGCGGCAGGGACGTGAGGGAGGCGGGCTGGGACGCGGGCTCGGGCGCGCGGGCCTCCGGCGGCTTCGTCCGGACGACCCGAGTCGGGATCCAGGGAGCCGGGTCGGGCTGCGCGTCCTGCGGGGCCCGCGCCGCCTGCGCGTCCTGCGCCGCCTGCGGGGCCGGCTCCAGCGCGTCCGAGAAGTCGGGCAGGAAGCTCGCCAGGATCGCGCTCACGCGGTGGCCTCCTCACGCATCAGCCAGCGCTTGAGGATCTGGGCGACCTGCTCCTCGTCGAGGTCGATCATCTGCTCCAGCCGCTTCTGGGGCGAGTGCTCCATCTTGGCGGCCATGGTCTGGGCCATGTCCTCGATCAGGTTCGCCATGGCGGGGGGCGCCAGCGCGGTCGGGTCGGCGCCGGGGGGAGCGAGCGCCGCCTCGCCCGCGCCGGCCGCGGCGAGCGCCGGGTTCGCGGCGCCCTCGATCGCCGCCATCTCGGTCTGGGCGGCCTCGGGCGTGGCGAGGATCGCGCGCAGCGCCGGGCGCAGGCCGAACCAGATCAGCAGGGCCGCCACGACCAGGATGGTGGCCGCGTTGATCAGGGTGCCGGACTGGCGCAGCAGCACGTCGGTGGCCGAGAGCGGGGGCACCGGCTCCAGGGACTGGCCGTCGTTGATGAAGCCGACGGCGGCGACCTTCACGGTGTCGCCGCGCTCCTTGCTGAAGCCGGCCGCCGAGGCCACGAGCTGCTCGATCTCGGCGATCTGCGCCTCGACGCTGGGGCCCTTGCCCTCACCTTTGCCGTCCGGCCCGCCCTGCGCGGCCAGCCGCGAGCGGTTGACCAGCACCGCGACCGAGAGGTGGCGGATAGCGTAGCCGTCGCTCACCGTCTGGATCGTCTTCTGGGAGATCTCGTAGTTCGTCAGATCCTCCTTCTTGGAGGTCTCGTTCGACGAGGTGTCGTTGCCGTCCGAGCGGGTGCGCTGGTCGGGCAGGTTCTGCTGGGCGCTGGTCGGGCGGTCGGACTTGCGATTCTGGGCGTTCTCGCTCTCGCGCACCGAGCGGGTCGAGCGCTCGACGCGCTGGTCGGGGTTGTAGATCGTCTCGTTGGTGCTCGTCTTGTCGGTGTTGAGCTGGGTCGCGACGCTGACCTCGAAGTTGCCGGTGCCGAGATAGGGGGTGAGCGTGCGCCGGATGTTGTCCTGCACCTCCCGGCTGACGATCCGCTCCAGGCTCGCCATCTTGCCCGAGGGCGCGAGGCTGCTGTCGTCGCCCGACATCAGGATGGTGCCGTCCGAGCTGATCACGGTGACGCGGTCGGCCTTGAGGCCGGGGATCGCCGCCGCCACGAGCTGGCGGATCGCCTGCGCGCCCGAGACGTCGTCGGCGGGCTCGGTGCGCACCACCACGGAGGCCGAGGGGGGCTGCTGGTCGCGCCGGAACGAGGCGCGGTCGGGCAGGACGATGTGGACGCGGGCGGCGCGCACGCCCTTCATGCCCTGGATGGTGCGGGCGAGCTCGCCCTCGAGCGCGCGCACCCGGGTCACCTCCTGCATGAACGAGGTCATGCCGAGCGAGCCCAGATCGTTGAACAGCTCGTAGCCGGACTTGGCGCTCTGCGGCAGGCCCTTCTCGGCCAAGAGCATTCGGGCCTGGGCGGTGTTGCCGTAGGCCACCATCACGGCGGTGCCGTCGGCGCTGACGTCGAACGGGATGCCGTTGTCCTTCAGCACGCCGCCGATGCGCCCGACATCCTCGCGCGAGAGCCCGGTGTAGAGCGGCTCCTGGGCGGGGCGGCTGAGATAGTAGGCGCCCAGCCCCACGCCGACGAAGACGAGGAGGCCGACGAGCCCTAGGGCCACGAGCCGGCGCGGCCCGAGCTCGATGATGTTGCTCCACAGCCTCTCGGCCTGCTCGCGACCCGACATCCCTGCACCGATCCCGCTGGCGACGTGACATGCGTCGCCAGCCTGTCTGGCGGGTCAGCCTTGCGCGGGGGTTGCGCGACGCCAAACGCTCTACCCCCTGTGCGGGGGCGTATGGCGGGCAACCTCTGCCGGATCGCGCCCGAACCGCGCCGCGCCCCCTCTCCCTATGGGAGAGGGGACCTGCGCCTCATGGGGCATCCGGGTGGCCCGCCGAGCGATCCGGCCTGCCCCCGCCCCATGCGATCAGCTTGCCCGCAGAGGGGAAGTGAAAGGCCGGTGCGCCTCAGAAGAACGATCGCACCAGCCCGCTCACCAGGAGGTTCCAGCCGTCGATCAGGATGAAGAACAGCACCTTGAACGGCAGCGAGATCACGGTGGGCGGCAGCATCATCATGCCCATCGACATCACGATGGTGGAGACGATCACGTCGATCACCAGGAAGGGCAGCACGATCAGGAAGCCGATCTCGAAGCCCCGGCGCAGCTCCGAGATCATGAAGGCCGGGATCAGGATGCGCAGGTCGATCTTGTCGCCGGACTCCGCCTTCGGGAAGTTGCGGCTGGCGAGATCCGAGAAGGTCTGCAGGTCCTTCGGCCGGACCTGGGCGGTCATGAACTCGCGGAACGGGTCGACGATCTTGGAATAGGCCTCCTCCTCGGTAATCCGGTTCTCCTGCAAGGGCTTCAGGCCCTCGTTCCAGGCCCGGTCGAAGGTCGGCGCCATGACGTAGAAGGTCATGAACAGCGCGAGCGAGACCATGAACAGGTTGGCGGGCGTGCTCTGCAGCCCGAGCCCCGAGCGCAGGAAGGAGAGCGCCACGGCGAACCGCGTGAAGCTCGTCATCATCACGAGGAGCCCCGGCGCCAGCGACAGCACGGTGAGCAGCGCGACGAGCTGGAGGATCCGCCCCGAGGCGGCGCCGTTGCCGGCGGGCAGGAGCTGGTCGAGGGCGGGCACGCCGGTGACGCCGCCCGCCGCCGCTTGCGCGTGGGCTGCGGTGGCCGCGAGGCTCAGGCCGAGCAGCGTGAGGCCGAGGCCTGCCCCGAAGCGTCGCGGATTCGTCATTGCACCACCAGGGATTCGACGATCAGCTCGCGCACGCTCCCCTTGGTGCGCAGCGCCACGCGCTCGTTGAGGTCCTCGCGCAGGTGCTGCAGGCCGCTCGCGCCCTCGATCTGGGCCATCGAGAGGGTGCGCAGATACGCGAGCAGGTCGGCGCGGATCTCGGCCAAGGTCGCGTCCGGGTTCTGGACGGTGCCGGCCTTGAACACCACCGAGGACTCGACGCGCACCCAGGATTCGGGCGGCTCGGCAAGGTTCGTGACCACCGAGCCGACGCTGCGGAGCGTCAGGTCGCCCGCGTAGGTCAGCACGGCCACGGGCTTGGCCTGCTCGTCGCGCACCTTCTGGTCCACGGCCTTCTCGACCGAGGACAGCAGGTAGACGCCGAGCGCGCCGCCCGTGCCGACCGCCACCAGCGTGGCGAGGGCGAGCGCCCCGATCGAGCCCCCGCCCTTCTTCTTCTGCGCATCGGCCATGTCGAAAAAACCTCAGAACGGCGCGACGGTCTCGAAGATCTGCTGGCCGAGCGTGGGGTTCTGCACGTCGGTGATCCGGCCGCGCCCGCCGTAGGAGATGCGCGCCTCCGCGATCTTGTCGTACTCGATGGTGTTGCGCCGCGAGATGTCGCGCGGGCGCACGATGCCGGCCACCGCCAGCACCCGGACCTCGTTGTTGACCCTGACCTCCTGCGAGCCCGAGATCAGCACGTTGCCGTTGGGCAGGACCTCGGTGACGACCGCCGCGACCGAGAGGCTGAGCGTCTCCTTGCGGTCGATCGTGCCCTCGCCCTTGGTGCTCGTGCCCGAGCGGATGCCGGTGTCGGCGGTCGCGGTGTCCTTGAGCGCGGAGACGCCGTAGCCGAAATCGAAGCCCAGCGTCGACTTCTGCTGGCGCGAGCGCTCGGTGGCGTTGTCGAACTGCGCCTTGTCGTTGATCGCGATGTTGACCGTGATCACGTCGCCGACGTTGCGGGCGCGCGGGTCCTGGAACAGCTCGGCGCTGCCCGGCGACCACGTGGAATGGTAGCCCGAGCGCGGCCCCAGCGCCCCGAAGGTGACGGGCAGGGGTTCGCGCGGCGGGCTGAGGCCGGCGCCCACGGGGGTGAGCACGGGCGGGCGGCCGATCGGGTCGAGGGTGCTCTGGCAGGCGCCCAGGGCGAGCGCCAGGGCGAGCGCGGACAAGCGGAGGGGGGTCACGATCTCTCGTCCTTCTTGGGCTCGCTCGTCCTCTCGGCCGCCTTGCGGCCGAGGTCCGACATCTTGCGGGCGAGCCCGGCGGCGCGGGCCGATTCCATCTCGGCGAGGATGGCGCTCGCCGCGCGGGCGTTGAGCTTGGTGAGGATCGCGGCGGCCGCGTCCTCCGGCATGGTGGCGAGCTGGGGCGCGGCAGCGTCCGGCCGCATCTTGGCGTAGAGCGCCACCACCCCCGCGTCGGCCTTGGCCAGGAATTCGTTGCGGCGGCGGAGCCAGTCCTCGTACTCGGCGCGCTTGGCCTCGAGCTTGGCGATGCGCGCCTCGACGTCGCGCTCCAGCGCCGCGAGCTGCTCCTTCTGCCACGCGAAGCGGGCGTCGGCGGCGGCGTCCGCGATCCCCGCGCAGTAGCCGGCCTTCGGCGCTTCCTTCACGTAGTCCTGCGCGGTCGCCTCCTTGGGCGCGTCGCGGATCGCGAGCGCCTTCATGGCGGCCTCCTTGGCCGGGTCCGGCTTGTCGCCGCCGCCCGCCGCGAGCGCGGGGGAGGCGGCGAGGCCGAGGAGGAGGGTGAGGGACAGGGTGGGCAGGGCTCTCATTGCACCACCAGCTCCGCCTGGAGGGCGCCGGCGGTCTTCACCGCCTGCAGGATCGCGATGATGTCGGTGGGCTTCAGGCCGACCGAGTTGAGGCCGCGCACCAGGGTCTGCAGGTCCGAGCCGCCCACGATGGCGAGCTTGCCCTGCTCCTCGCGGGCCGCCACCTCGGTGCGCGGCACCACCACCGTCTCGCCGCGGGAGAACGGCGCGGGCTGGGCCACCTCCGGCGTCTCGGTGACCCGGACCGTGAGGTTGCCGTGCGTCACCGCCACCGTGGAGATCTGGACGTTGCGCCCGATCACCACCGTGCCGGTGCGCTGATCGACCACCACCTTGGCGGGGATGTCGGGCTGGACTGTCAGGTCGCCGATCTCGGCCACCAGCCGGGTCTGCGTCGCGTCGCGCCCGCGCAGCACCACCACCGAGCGCTGGTCGCGCGGGCTCGCGATGCGGCGGCGGAAGCGGGCCATCGACCACGCGTTGATCGCGTCCGCCACCAGGGTCGCGGTCTTGAAGTCGGGGTTCTTCAATTCGAAGACCAGCTCGGGCAGCTCGCGGAAGGTGCCCGGCACCTCGCGCTCGATCAGCGCGCCGTTCGGGATGCGCCCGGCCGTCGGCACCCCTTGCGTCAGCTGCTCGGCCTGCCCCTGCACGTTGAACCCCGAGACCGCGAGCGGCCCCTGCGCGGCGGCGTAGACGAGGCCGTCGCCGCCGGTGAGCGGCGTCATCAGGAGCGTGCCGCCCCTGAGCGAGGTGGCGTCGCCCATCGAGGTCACGGTGACGTCGATGCGCGAGCCCGTGCCGGTGTAGGGCGGCAGGTCGGCAGTCACCATCACGGCCGCGATGTTGCGGGTGCGCAGGCGCGCGTCGCGCACGTTGATGCCGAGCCGGTCGAGCAGCGATTGCAGCGACTGCTCGGTGAATTGCGCGTTGCGCAAGGTGTCGCCCGTGCCCTGCAGGCCGGTGACGAGGCCGTAGCCGAAGAGCTGGTTGTCGCGCACGCCCTTGAGCGTGGCGATGTCCTTGATCCGGGTGCCGGCGAGCGCCGGCCCGGCCGGGACCAGGGCCGGCCCCGCGAGCAGGACCGCCAGCAGCGCGAGGACGAGGCGGCGCATCGGGAGCGGCATCACTGCGCCCCGATCTTGATGCGCCCGTCCGCCAGCACGGTGCCGAGCACGATGCGGTTGGTGTCGGCGTTGCGCACCCGGATGGTCTCGCCGAGACCCCCGTTCTGGAGCGGCGCGCCGACCGCCGTGATGACGAGGCCGTTCTCCTCGAAGATCATCTGCGTGAGCGCGCCCCGGCTGACGAGGCGGGGGTCGTCGACCGCGTTCACCGGCACCGGCTCGCCGGGCAGCAGCATGCGCCGCGCGGTGCGGCCCGCGATGGCGAGCGGCGCGTCGATCACGGCCTGCCGCGCCCGGTAGCTCGACGGGTAGGCCTGCATCCGCAGCATCGAGTCCTTGATCGTGTCGCCCGGGTAGACCGTGACGGTGGGCACCGGCAGCAGGATCTCGTCCGGGCCCGCGTCGGCGGGGCTCGCGACGAGCAGCAGGAGCGGGAGCGCCGCCCGGCGGAGCCGGTCGCGGAGGGAGGGGCGCCGAGAGGAGCCGGGCGAGGAGCCGGGCGAGGAGCCGGGCGAGGAGCCGGGCAAGGAGCCGGGAAAGTGGCGGACGGGCTTGGTGCGGGCCATGAGGGATCGCCGAAGGATGCGCCGGGAGCGGACGGCGCACGGGGCGCCGCTGGGTCGTTCGGGTCGTTCGGGCGGGGACCGGGCGGTCCCTTCGGGGGCGCCCTCCCGCCTCAGCGGATGCCCTTCGAGACGGTCGAGGACATCTCGTCGGCGGCCTGGATCACCTTCGAGTTCATCTCGAAGGCGCGCTGGGCCGTGATCAGGCTGGTGATTTCCTTGACCGGATCGACGTTCGAGCCCTCGAGGTAGCCCTGCTGGATCTTGCCGTAGCTGACGTCGCCCGGGTTGCCGACGACGGGCGCGCCGGAGGCCGGCGTCTCGCGGTAGAGGCCGTTGCCCAAGGGCTCCAGGCCCGCCTCGTTGGCGAAGTTGGCGAGCGTGAGCTGGCCGATCTGCTGGTTGGCGACCTGCCCGTCGATCTTGGCGTAGACCTGGCCCGAGAGGTTCACGGTGACCTCGGAGGCGTTCGGCGGGATCAGGATCGCCGGATCGACGAGGTAGCCCTCCAGCGTCACGAGCTGGCCGGTGGCGTTCTTGTTGAAGGAGCCGGCGCGCGTGTAGTTGATCTCGCCCGCCGGGCTCGTGATCTGGAAGTAGCCGCGCCCGTTGACCGCGAGATCGAGCTGGTTGCCGGTCTGCGCCAGCGAGCCCTGCCGGTGCAGGTTGCGGATCGCGGCGGCGCGCACGCCCAGCCCCAGCATCGCGCCCTCCGGCACGGCCTCCTGGCCGGCCTGGTTCGGCACGCCCTGCTGGCGCTCGGCCTGGTAGAGCAGGTCGGTGAACTCCGCCCGCGCCCCCTTGAAGCCGGTGGTGTTGAGGTTCGCGACGTTGTTCGCGATCACTTCGAGGTTGAGCTGCTGGGCGGACATGCCCGTGGCGGCGATGGCGAGGGCGCGCATGATCGGGGTTCCTCAGATCGCCGTTCAGATCGCCATACGGCTGAGTTCGAGATAGGCGGCCACCACCTTGTCGCGGATGGCGACCGCGGTCTGGAGGCTCTGCTCGGCCGACATCACCGCCTCGACCACCTGCTGGGTCGTGGCCCGGCCCTGGATGCCCGCGATCGAGGCCGCCTCGCCCGCCCGCACGTCGTTGCGTACGCCGGTTGCGAGCTGGGCCATGATGTCGCCGAAGTCGGTCGGCGCCGCGGACGGGGCGGCCGGGATGCCGCCCGCGAGCGCCGCGGCGCCCGCGAAGGCGCTCTTCTGCACCGGCGCCGCGCTGTCGGCGCGCGAGAGCGCGGCGGCCTGGACGGCCCTGTCGAAGGCCGAGAGCGATCCGAGAGCCTCGATCATCGGTCGAATATCCTTCAGGATTTCAGGAGGTCGATCATGCCCGCCACCATGGCGCGGGCCTGCTTGATCACCTGGAGGTTGGCCTCGTAGGAGCGGTTGGCCTCGCGCATGTCGGCCATCTCGACCAGCATGTTGACGTTGGGCAGCTTGACCATGCCCTTGTCGTCGGCGGCCGGGTTGGCCGGGTCGTGCTCGGTGCGGAAGGGCGCGGTGTCGTTGCCGATGCCGGAGACGCGGACCGAGGCCGCGCCCAGCGCCCGCTCCATCTCGGCCCGGAAGGTCACGGTCTTGCGCGCGTAGGGGTCGGCGCCCGGCGTCTCGCCGGTCGACTGGGCGTTGGCGAGGTTCTCGGAGACCACCCGCATGCGCAGGGACTGGGCCTCCAGGCCGGCGCTCGCGAGCCGCGTGGCGGAGAGGAGCGGGTCGATCATCCCTTCACCGCGAGCTTGAGCATCCGGTCGAAGGCCTTGACGATGCCGGTGTTGAGGCTGTGCTCGCGCGCCACCGTGCCGGCCTTGAGCAGCTCCTGCTCCAGGGTGACGGCGCTCGCGGTCTCCAGCACGTCCCAGCCGTCCCGGGCCTCCTGCACGCGGGTGCCGGCGCCCGCGCCGTCCACGTGGGCGGAGGCCGTCTGCGCCATCTCGTAGCCGGCGCGGGCCAGAACCTGCGCGAAGGGCGTGACGTCCCGCGCCTTGTAGTCCGGCGTGTTCGCGTTCGCGACGTTGCCGGCGATCGTCGCCTGCCGCACCCCGAGGTGCCGGGCCTGCATCGAGGCGAGGTCGAACAGGTAGATTCCGCTCATGCCGCCTCCTTGCCGCCGTCCCGGCGCGCGCCACGGGTCCCGGGCCCGGACGCGGGCCTCCCATGGATCAGGGGTGTAGGGCGGCAATCTTGCACGAGGCTGGCCCCGCCCCGCCTTGACAGCCCGGGCGCGCCGCCGCACCGCTCGGACGCTGCCCGGACCACGAGGAACCGCCGTCCAAGATGCAGGAAGACCCGCCGGAAGAGCTGCCGGCCGAACCGTCGGACGCGCGGCCCGGCCCCGACGCGGCGGCATCGGACCCGCCGGACCCGGCCGAGCGCGTGCCCGCCACGGCCCGCTACGCGGGCGGCGCCGGGGCGGGGGGGCGCGCGGGCGAGCATGTGGTGGCGGCCAAGAACCGCTGGGCCCGCGCCGTCCTGGGCTTTCGCGATCTGGCGCCCGAGACCTGGTACGCCCTCGACTTCACCCTGGCCTGGGATCCGGCCGAGGAGGCCGGCGGCGCCCTCGACTTCGCGCTGGTCGGCTTCGACTTCCTGGCCCCCGACGGGTCGAGCCTCGACCTCGAATCCGTGCCGGGGCTGGTGCGCACCCTGCCGGATCCCCACGGGATCTGGCTGCCCGGCCCGGCCTACCGGCCGGAGGGCGCGCGCGCGGCGGCGCTGCGCGTCGCCTTCCGGGTGCCCGCGCCCGCCAGCGACCTCGCCCTGGGCTTCCGCTCCTGGCGCAACACCGCGCCGTTCGGGGTCTCGGGCGTGCGGCTGCGCCCGGTCGTGACCGGGCCCGGGGGGGCGCCCGCTCCGGGCGCGCGCCGCCGCCGGCTCGGTCCCGAGCCGCTGGTCCTCGTCCAGGCCCTGGTGCCGGGCGCCGGCCTCGTCCTGCGCGGCCAGATCTTCTCCGAGCGGCCCGACGAGCACGCGGCCTATGCGGGCCTGCGCTACCGGGACGCGGCGGGGGCGGAGCTGCCCCTGCCCTATCCCGACACCGTGTCGGTGCCCGGCCACGGCGCCTCCGTGAACCTGCCGGCCCGGCCGCAGGCGCGCCGCTTCACCCTGACGCTGCGCCCGCCCCCCGGGGCCGTCACGGCCGAGCTGGCTTTCCGCACCTGGGAGGAGGCGGACGAGGACCCGCCCGCGGTCGAGCTGGTGGCCGCGCCCGAGGTGGCGCTGGAGGAGCGCTTCCGCCTGGAGAGCCTCTGCGGCGACGACCTCCTCGACGGACCGGCCTTCCTGGCCCGGCTCGCCGAGCGTCTCGGGCTCGAATCCGGGGCCGAGGCCGGCTGGATGCCGGGGGCCGGCGAGGCCGCGGCGGACGGCCAAGGGAGCGGCGAAGGGAGCGGCGAAGGGAGCGGCGAAGGGAGCCGCGGAGAGGGCGGCGAGGCCGCGGCGGCGCCCGTTCCACCGCCCCTCTCCGCCTCGACGCCCCGCCCCGCCCCGCTCGCCCGGGCCCGCGCGCTCCGCCAGGGCCCTGAGCGCACGGGGCGCGGGCCGGACGGGCGCCCGCTCCTGCGGCTCGCCGGCCTGCCCGACTGGACCCCGCCCGACCCGCCGGACTGGCGCGCCGACCCCTTCCGCTCGGTGCCCTGGCGGCTCGACTACCAGTCGCTCGGGTGGCTGGCGCCGCTGGGCGCGGCGGCGCCCGCGCTCGCCGCGGCAACCGCCGCCTCCTGGGCGGGCGAGAACCCGTGGGGCCAGCCCGCCGACCCGCTCAGCCTGCACCCGGCGGCGCTCAGCCTCCGGGCCGAGGTGCTGGCCGGGCTCGCCGCCGGGCCGCTGCCGGCGCAGGACGAGGCCGGCCTGCGCCCGGTCCTCGTCGGCGCGGCGGCCCAGCACGGCGTCGCGCTCGCCGAGATCGTCGGGCAGAACGCCTTCGGGCGCTCGCTGCACGGTGTGCAGGCCGCCGCCGCCCTCCTGGCCGTCGCCCGCGCCCTGCCCCGGCTGCCGCTGGCGCCCTTCTGGGACGGCCTCGCCCTGCGCGTCCTCGGCGAGGCCGTCGCGGCGCTGATCGGGCCGGACGGGCGCTTCGCCGAGCCGGCGCTGCAGCGGCGGCTCGACCTCCTCGGCCTCGGCCGGGCGCTGGCGGAATGCCTCGCCGGGCAGGCGCCCGGTCCCGACATCGCCGCCCGGGTCGAGGCCGGCCTCGCGGGGCTTCCCGGGCTCCTCGACCCGGGCGGGCGGCTGCCGCCCTTCGGCGACGCCCCGCCGGCCGGCGACGAGGCGGCCTGGGTCGCCCGGCTCCTGGCGCGCGGGACCGACCTCGCGGCCGCCCGCGGGCAGGGCCCGGGGGCGACGGTCTCCGCGGGCGGCTTCGCGCACGACACGCTGAGCGCCCGCGCCGACGCGGTCGGGCGCGGCGCGGCGCACTTCGCCTGCACCTTCGCGGCCCCGCAGGGCCACGCCGACTGCACCTCCTTCGTGCTCGCCGCCGAGGGCGTGCGCTGGATCGTGGAGGCGGGCGGCTCCGAGAGCCTGGAGGCGGGCCCGGCGCGCCACTACCTCGTCTCGGCCCGGGCCCACAACGTCGCGCTGCTCGACGGTCGCGAGCCGGTGGCGGGTCCGGCCTGGCACGCCGGCCGCTTGCGCCTGGAGGGCGCCACCGCCCACCGCATCGCGACGCGGCTGCACGGGCCGGACGTGGCGCACGAGCGGATCTTCGTGCTGCTCGACGACCTCGACGGGATCGCGGTGATCGACCGCTTCCGGGGGGCGGCCGAGGCCGCGCTCGCCTTCGAGGGGCTGCTGCACCTGGCGCCCGAGGCGATCGTCGCGCTGTCGGGCCCGCGCCGGGCGCTGGCACAGCAGGGCGCGCGCCGGCTCAACCTCGTGCCCTGGGTGGCGGAGGGCCGCGCCGCGGGACTCACCCTCGTCAACGGCCGCAGCGAGCCGCCGGGCGCGCTCCAGGGCTTCGTCGCCGGCCCGCGCGGGCTCGTGCCGGCCGGCACCCTCGCCTACGCGGTCGCGGGCCGGGGCACGGTCTGCGGGGGCATGCTGATCGCCACGGACCTCACGGTCGAGGAGCGGCTGACGCGGCTGCTCGCCGGGGAAGCCGCGAGGGATTTCCTGGCGGCGTAGGGCATCCTCCCTCTCCTCGGGGAGGGAGCGCTACGAGCGCACCTCGCGCTTGGGCACGAAGTTCATCTCGTCCACCAGCACGTCCTTCACCACCTCGGCGCCGAGGCGGCCGTTGACCGCGCTGCGGACCTCGGCGAGGCGCCGGGTGATGTCGTACTTGGCGAGCTTGCGGAAATCGAGGCTCGGGTCGGCGTAGATCTGCCGGAAGGCCTCGTCGACCACGAAGGCGTTCGGCGGCACCGGCAGGGTGTGCATCAGGCGCGCATCCGCGGTGAAGACCAGCACCGCGATGACGTAGCCCTGCACACGCCCGTCCGCGATCATCGGAATGTTGATCGGCGCGAGCTTCTGGTACTGGAGGCCCTCCAAGTAGGCCTCCGTCTTCTTGGCGAAGAGGCCGCCGCCCCAGGTCACCGCCCCGTAGCAGGAGGCGATGGTGACGGCGCAGATCCAGAGGCCGGTGACGAGGACCTTCATGCGCCGAACCCGAGCCGCGCCGTGTAGGTGCCGTCGGATTCCTGGTTGAGGGCGGCCGCCGCCAGCGTCTCGCCGATCTCCTCGACGGCGCGCAGGTGCAGCCCCACCACCTCCTGGTTGCGCACGAGCTTGTCGCGCAGGCGCGCGAGGTGGATCGCGGTGGCGGCGTCGAGCGCGGTGGCGTCGAGGTCGCGGGTCAGCCGGGTGAGTTCCAGCAGGCTCCGGCTCTTGGCCCGGTTGAGTTCGGCGTGGTCGAGGGGCCGGCGGGCGACGAGCGCCTCGGTCTCGGCCTCGACGGTCTCTTCCAGGCGCTTCAGGGCGGCGATCAGCATCGCGGGTCAGACCTTCGGGGCGGCGGAATCGGTCGTGGGCTGCGTCGGCTGGACGGGCTGGGCCGTCTCCGGATGGGCCTTGTCCAGCATCCGGGCGATGCCGATGCCGCCGGCCTTGGCGATCTGCTGACCGATCTGCTCGGCCAGCATCGACTTCCAGATGTGGCCGGCATTGCCCTTGCCGAACACGGTCTCGGACTTGTCGGGCATCATCGCCTCGACGAATTGCTGCAGGACGAGGCCCTCGAACTTCTTGTAGGGGTCGCTGACCGGGCCGGCGCCCGCCAGCGTGGTCTGGTTCTGCAGGCTGGTGAGCGAGCCGCGGGCGTCGAGCGGCATGTGGAGCGCGAGGCCCGCCGCCCGCACGGCGTCCGTGAAGGCCGCCGGGTCGCCGGGCGCGGAGAGCTTGGCCGCGGCCTCCTGGTAGCGCTGCGGGTCGGCGGCCTTCGCCACGTCCATCACGATGTCGGTGGGCGGGGAGATGCTCATCGCTTCGTCCTCCCGGCACGGGTGTGCCGGATCCTGGCCTGATATCCTGCCCTACCCGCCCTGGCTTACGGGAGGCTTGCGTCGCCGGGGGACCGCCGGGCCAGCCCGTCCAGCCGGTCGAGGGCCTCGCGGCGCTCGTGCTCGCGGGCCTCGGCCGCGGCGGCGCGCTCGACCAGCGCCTCGGAGCGCTTCTCGGCGAGCCCCCGCTCGCGTAAGGCATCCGCCTGCCGCCCGATCTCGGCCTCCACCGCGCCGGCCTCGGCCGCGAGTCCCTGCAGGCGGCGGTTCGCGGCGCCGAGCAGCAGGTGCCCGAACTGCCCGGCCCCGAGCGCGCCCAGCAGCGCGGCCCGGTCGGCCTCGAGGGCGGCGGCGCGCTCGCGGGTGCGGGCGAGTTCCGTCTCGGCGACGCGGCGCATCTGCGCCTGCACCCGCATCAGCCGCTCCGCCCGCTCCAGGCGGCGGGGATCGTGGGCCACGACGCCTATCCCTGCCGCAGCCAGGCGGCGTAGGTCTGCAGGTACTGCATCATGATCTCGCCCCCGAGGTAGTAGAGCATCAGCAGGCCGCCGAACATCACGAACGGCGTGGCGACGAAGTAGACCGGAATGCTCGGCGAGAGCTTGTTCACGAAGCCCGCCGCGAGGTTGACCACGATCGCGTAGATCACGAAGGGCGCGGTGATGCGAAGCCCCAGCATGAAGGCGTCGGCGACCTGATCGACCACCCGCACCAGGGCGGTCTGGCTGCCGATCCCCTCGCCCGGCGGGATGCGCCCGTAGGATTCGGCGAGGCCGCGGAACAGCTCCCAGTGCAGGTCGCTCGCGAAGAGCAGCGCGGTCGCGGTGACGAGGATCAGCGAGTCGATCGCCGGCACCGGGTCCTGGCCCTCGACCGGCGCGCCCGGCATGGCGCCGAAGCCGACCATGGTCGAGGTCGCGTTCATCACGGTCTCCAGGACCACGAGGAAGATCCGGCCGAGGAAGCCGATGAGCAGGCCCGTGACGGTCTCGGTGAGGATCCAGCGGAGCGTCTCCCCCGGCGCCTGGCCGGCGAGCTTCTGGCTGAACAGCGGCAGAATGAGCGGCGCCAGCGCCAGCGAGACGGCGCCGGCGATGAGCAGCCGGACCTGCTGGGGCACCCGCGGGCTGGAGAAGCCCGGCACGACGAGCAGGCAGCCGCCGATCCGGCAGAAGATCAGGAACACGCCGAGGAAGAGTTCCGGGCCGGCATTCATGTCAGGCGCCGCCTCCCCGGCGGCAGGGAGCGCGCCGGCGGCTCACGAGACCGTCCCCAGCGCCTTGATCTCCACGCCCCGGGCGATCTCCAGGTGCGAGAGCACGGGCAGCGTCGGGAAGATCCGCTCGATGATCATGCGCACGTAAGGACGCGCGTCGGGCGCCGTGACCAGCGCGAAGCCGTGGACCTGTTTCTGGCGCTCGCGGATCGCGGCGGCCGCCTCGCTGCCGAACTGCTCGACGAGGCGCGGGTCGATGTCGAACTCCACCACCTCGCCCTTGGCGTCGCGCTTCAGGCTCTGGTGGAAGGAGAGGTCCCAGTTGGCCCCGAGCCTGAGCACGTTGAGCACGCCGTTCTCGGCGAGATCGCCGCAGATCTGCTGGGCGATGCGCATCCGCACGTGCTCGGCGATCTGCTCGGCGCGGCGGGCGTGGGGCGTGATCTCGGCCACCGCCTCCAGGATCAGGTGCAGGTTGCGGATCGAGACCCGCTCGGAGAGCAGCAGCTTCAGCACCGCCTGGAGGCCGGAATACGAGATCTGCGCGGGCGCGATCTCGTCGAGCAGGCGCTTGTACTCGGGCTCCAGCCGGTCGAGCAGGCCGCGCATGTCCTTGTAGGAGAGGAACTGGGGCAGGTTGTTGCGGATCACCTCCGAGAGGTGGGTGAGCAGCACCGAGGCGCCGTCGATCGGCTCGAAGCCGGTGCGGCGCACCTCGGCGGCGTAGGAATCCATCACCCAGAGCGCGCGCATGCCGAAGGCGGGCTCGCGCACCTCCTCGGCGGGCACGTCGGGCTTCGGCCCGTCGCCCACCACCACCAGCATCTCGCCGGGGCGCATCTCCTGCGTCGCCACGACCGTGCCGTGGATCAGGATCTGGTAGCTCTTGGGCGGCAGCGCCACGCTGTCGGTGAGCTTGATGTCGGGCACCACGAAGCCGTACTGCCGGGCGAACTTCTTGCGCATCTTGGCGACGCGGTGGGAGAGCTCGGCGTGGCTCGCCTGGATCTGCGCCGCGACCTGGCGGCCGAGGATCAGCTCGATCTCGGGGGTCTTGAGCGATTCCTTGACCGATTCGGCGGCCGCGGCCTGCGCCTTGGTCGCGGTCTCCTCGGCGACCTTGGCCTCTTCCAGCGCCTTGCGGGCGGCCGCCCGCTGCGGGATCGCGTAGGCGATGAAGCCCATCAGGCCCGCCAGCACCACGAAGGGCAGGAAGGGCAGGCCCGGCACCAGGGCGAAGACGAACATCAGGGCCGAGGCCACGGTCAGCGCGCGCGGGTAGGCGCCGAGCTGGTTGAGCACCGCCTGCTCGGTGGCGCCGCGCGTGCCGCCCTTCGAGACGAGCAGGCCCGCGGCCAGCGAGACGATGAGCGCCGGGATCTGCGAGACGAGGCCGTCGCCGACGGACAGCTTCACGAACACGTCCGCCGCCTGGCCGAGCGGCATGCCGTGGCGCGTCGTGCCGATGATGATGCCGCCGAAGACGTTGACCGCGATCACGATGAGCGAGGCCACCGCCTCGCCGCGCACGAACTTCGAGGCGCCGTCCATCGAGCCGAAGAAGGCGCTCTCCTCCTCCAGCTCCCGGCGGCGGCGCTGGGCCTCCTTGTCGTCGATCAGCCCGGCGTTGAGGTCGGCGTCGATCGCCATCTGCTTGCCGGGGATGGCGTCGAGGGTGAAGCGGGCGCCGACCTCCGCGATGCGGGTCGCGCCCTTGGTGATGACCAGGAAGTTGACCGTGATCAGGATCACGAAGACCACGATCCCGATCACGAAGTCGCCGCTCATCACGAACTGCGAGAAGCCCTGGATCACGTGGCCGGCGGCATCGACGCCCTTCTGGCCGTTGGCCAGGATCAGGCGGGTCGTGGCGATGCCGAGCGCGAGGCGCAGCAGCGTCGCGATCAGCAGCACGGTCGGGAAGGCGGAGAACTCGAGCGGCTTCTGGATCCAGAGCGCCACCATCAGGATCAGCACCGAGAGCGCGATCGAGAAGGCGAGCCCGACATCGATGAGGAGCGCGGGGACGGGCAGGAACAGGACGGCGAGGATCGCCACGATGCCGGCCGCGAAGCCGAAATCCCGCCGCGACTTCCGCTGTTCGAGGCCGAGCGCCGCACCCGCCGCCATGAAGGGTTCCCCAAGTCTCGACGCAGGGGCGCCCGCGTCTCACGGGGATGCTTCTCGCGCGGCAAGCTTGCGCGGGGATGGGCGCGGGCGTCGCTCTCCCTCCCCCGCAGAGCAGGGCGATCGCATATGGGGTGGGTCGTCTCCTAGATTGCGACTGGAACCGCGCCGCGCCCCCTCTCCCATAGGGAGAGGGTTGGGGTGAGGGGTATGACGGATCAGGACGGCGCTCGGCATCGACGCGCGTTCAGCTCGGCGCCTTCTTTGGAAGCCCCATACCCCTCACCCGGCTTTCTGCGAAAGCAGACCTCTCCCTATGGGAGAGGGGACCCACGCCTGACCGGGGTTAGGCTCGCTCGGCCTATGCGATCGCCCTGCCCGCAGAAGGGGGAGGGAGAACGACGCGCGCGTCAGAACCCGGTGGCGATCCGCCCGTAGGCGAGTTCGGCAAAGCTCGTGAGCTGGGCGCCCACGAAGGTGCCGGTGACGAGGAGCACGAGCAGCACCACCACGATCTTCGGCACGAAGGTGAGGGTCGTCTCCTGGATCTGGGTGAGCGCCTGCAGCAGCGCGATCACGACGCCGACCGCCATCGCGGCCCCGACCGCGGGGCCGGCCGCCACCAGCACCGTCCAGATCGCGGCGCGCACGAGTTCGAGGGCGTCGACCTCGTTCATGACCTCAGCTCTCTTCGCGGGCCGGCTCCGCGGCCGCCCGCCCTTCCCTAGCGCGAATCGGTCCTCAGGACACCGAGACGCCCGATTGCAGCAGCACGGTGCGCCCGTCCGTCAGCGTCGCCAGCGCGCCGTCGCCCGTGACCTTCACCGACTGGACGGTGCCGGAGGTGGTGCCGTCCGCCGAGCTGATCGTGCGGCCGACGATCGAGTCGGCCTGGTCGAGGAAGCTCGAGGTCAGGAGCGAGTCGAGCTTCTTGTTGGTCTGGGTGGCCTGCTCGACCTGGGACAGGGTGGCGAGCTGGCTGACATACTCGGTCCCGTCCATGGGCTTGGTCGGGTCCTGGTTCTTCAGCTGCGTCATGAACAGCGTCAGGAAGGTCTCGGCGTTGAGCTTGGCCGCGACCGAGCTGGTGGCCTTGGCGGCCGCCGCCGTGGCGGCGCCGGTCGTGCCCGTCGCCGCGGCGCTCGAGGCGGCGGTCGAGTTCGTGATGCTGGTCACGTCCATGGACGTCAGACCTCCGGTTCGGGGGCGTGGTCCGGCCGGAGGCCGGCGGTGAGGAGGCGCGGCGCGCGCGGCGGCGTCTGCCCCGGGGCGGCCCGGCGCGGGCGGGTCTCGAAGCGCACGGCCGGGCCCTGCCCGGGGGCGGCCGTGCCGCGCGGGCGGCGCGGCGCGGCCTCGGGGCCGGCGCGCAGGGCGGCGGGCGGGGGCGCGGGCGCGGCGCCCGAGGCCGCCAGCAGCGCGGCCTCGGCCGGGTAGAGCCCGCGGATCGCCTTGAGGGCCTCGAACGGGCGGTCGGCCTCGACGAGCGCCTGGACGGCGGCGAGGCCGGCATGGATCGCCGCGTCCCGGGTGGCCGCCAGGATCCCGGCCTGGAGCCCCGCGCAGAGGTCGCGGGCGGGGCCGGCATTGGCCGGGTCGATCAGCAGGGTCTGGGCCGCGTAGTAGAGCTGGCGGAGCGGCGTCGTCGCCTCCTCGGCCTGGAGCACGTGGCCCTCCAGCAGGAAGGCCGCGTCGTTCAGGAGTTCGATGCCGACCTTGCGGTCGACCCGCAGCACCGCGCCGTTGACGAAGACGCGCTCACCGGCGCGCAGCGAGAGATGCATGCTCCGACCCCTCCCGCCGCTCACTGCAGGCCGTCGCGGATCGAGGTGTTCACCTCGATCAGCGCCGCGAGGCTGCGCTCGGGCGCACGCAGGGCCTCGCCGACCTCGCCCATGGTCCAGGCGCCGATCGAGACGAGATCGCTCCTGAGCGCCTCCGGCAGGGCGTTCTCGGGGTCGAGCAGGTCGGAGAGCAGCACGTTCCAGAGATCCTGCACGAAGGCGATCGCGGCCGTGCGCTCCGCGCCCCGCTCCCCGCGCGCCTCGACGGTGCGCAGGAGATGGAGCGCCCGGTCGAAGGCCATGCGCTCGCGCTCGCGGGCGAGCTGGGGCGCGTCCTCCAGGATCTCGGAATAGGAAAATCGGTACATCGCGTGCCTTCGGTTCGATGGCAGGTGGCCCGGGTCCGCGGGGCGGGTGGCGGGGCGTGGGGCGAAGGTCGTGTCGTCGGTCGGCGGGACGGGACGCTACTCCGCCGGCCTTCAGAGGAAGTTGACGAGGCTGAGCTGGCGCAGCTGGGCGGTGAGCGCGTAGGACATCTGGATCTGCGTCGTCAGCGCATCGACGCGGGTCTTGGCCTCGGCCGGATCGACCGTCTCCAAGTCGTTGACCGCGCGCGACATGAGGGCCTTCTGGGCATCGAGCCGGGTGTTGGCCTCCGTGATCCGCTGCTGGGATCGGCCGAGATCCGCCTGCAGGCCGACGAGGCCGCTGCTCGCCTCGCCCAGCAGGCTCATCACGCGCTCGGTCGCGACCGACTGCACCGCCGCCGAGGCGCCCGTGAGTCCGATGCCGGAGGCGACCGCGTAGGCCAGGGCGAGGGTGCGGAAGGCCGGGTCGTCGGCGGAGACCGAGGTCGTCGCCCGCTCGCTCAGCGAGATCTGGCTGGAGATGGCCTCGCCCGCGGCGCGGGAGATGGTGCCGCCCCAGCCCGCGGCGAAGGGGCCGCCCGGGGCGGCGAGCGTGTCCAGGAAGCCGCGCATCCGGTCGGCGGTGATCGTGGCCGTGGCGGGGCTGCCGACCGGGAAGGCGAAGTAGCTCCCGAAGGCGGCCGCGACCGCGTCCTTGGCGGCGGCGAGGCCGTCCGGGCCGATCGGGCTGACCTTCGTGTTGGTGCCGCCGAACACGTACTGGCCGCCGGTCGAGGCGTCGAGGCCGCCCGCGAGCGCGGAGAGCGCGCTCTCCGCGCCGCTGGCCGCCGTCGCGGCCCGCTTGTCCTCCGGCAGGCCGGTGAGCGTCTTGAGCATCGCGTCGGCCGTGCCCTGGAGCTGGGCCAGCACGGTCTGGCTCGTGCTGAGCCGCATGCCGGCGACGCCGTTGCCGTCCTTCAGGGCGGTGAGCATCGCGCTCTGCTGGCGCACGCCCAGGCTGGTGCCCACCTGCGTCCCGAGCTGCAGCCCGACATCCGCGTAGCGGCCGGTCGCGATCTCGGCGTTGGCGCGCGCCAGCTCGGTCTGCAGGCGCGAGACGTTGCTGCGCGGCGCGTTCCAGAGGCTGATGCTGGAGATGTAGCTCGTGGTCATCATGGTCTTAGCGCACCGCGTCCATGAGGGTCTTGAGGAGGTCGTCGACCACGGTGAGGATCTTCGCCGAGGCGGTGTAGGAGCGCTCCAGCTGGAGCGTCAGCGCGGTCTCGTCGTCGCCGTTGACGCCGGCCACGTTCGACAGGGCGTCGGTCGCGCGCGACAGCAGGGTCGACTGGTACTCGGCCGCCGCGGTGGCGTCCTTGCGCGCCTGCGAGAGCCAGCCGGCCGAGGCCGCCGCGAAGCCCGCGAGCGTCGCCGATCCGGCGAGGTCGGTGCCCGTGCCGACGGTGCGGGCCGCCCCGAGGCTCGTCACCAGGGCGTTCAGGCGGCCCGCATAGGCGGCCTGGCCCGTGCCCACGACGGTCCGCGCGTCGTAGATGCCGCCGTCGCGCAGCCGGCTCACGTCGCCGCCCTGCTGCGGATCGACCCGCGCCGCGACCCGGATCGTCCCGGCGAGACCCGCGACCACCGCGCCGTCCGCCGGCACGGCCGCAGCGTCCGTTCCGGTGAACAGGCCGGCCGCCCGCACCGTCGAGACGGTGGTGGCGGGCGGCGGGTCGGCGACGGTGTAGGTCTCCGAGAAGGCGCGGACGAGGGCGCTCGCCATGGCGTCGAGCTGCGCGCCGTAGGCCACCGCGGCGCCGTCGCGCAGGTCGGCGAGGCCGGCGATGCGGCCGGACTTCAGGGGCATCGCCGCGCCGGCGCCGGTCACGGCCACCCCGTCGACGGTGACGGCGTTGCCCGGGGGCGGCGCGTTCGGGTCGAAGCGCACCGTGCGGGCGCCGCGCTCGTAGAGCGCCGCGCCGCCGTCGGTATAGATCGCCATGCCGCCGTCGGGCCGCGTGACGGTGGTGATGCCGAGCTCGGCGGAGAGCTGCGTCAGGATCCGGTCGCGGTCGTCGAGGCTGTCGGTGATGTCGGTGCCGTTGGCCGTGCCGCGCACCACCGCGTAGTTCGTGGCGTCGAACTGCTGGAGCAGGCCGTTGATGGTGGCGACCGAGGCCTTGATCGCGGAATCGGCGTCCGCCCGCACGCTCTGCACCGCCGCGGCGGCGTCGTTGAGGCTGCCCGCGAGGTCGCGGGCGGCGTTCACCGCCGAGCGGGCGAGGTCGCTGCTGTCGGGCTGGTTGGCGGCGGCCTGGAGCGCGGCGCTGAGCGCGCCGAGCCGGGCGGCGGGCGAGGTGGCGTCGGCCGTGTCGCCCACCGTCTGCGCCAGGGTCTTCAGCCCGTCGAGGCGGGCGGCGCTCGCGGCCTCGTCCGAGGTCGCGCCGAGCTTGCGCGTGAACAGCGCCTGGTCGCCCGCCCGGGTGATGATCACCTGCGCGTTGCCGTTGCCGGTGACCAGGGTGGCGATCTTGCGCGCGTAGCCGGCATCGTTCGCCCCCGCGACGTTGCGGGAGGCGACGGCGATCTGGCTCGACGTGGCGAGCAGCGCGTTGCGCGCCGTGCTCAGCGCGATCTGGAGGCCCATGATGCGGCTCCGAAAGAGGTCGGTGAGATCAGCGCTTGAGGTTCATCAAGGTCTCGAGCATCTCGTTGCCGGTCATGAACACCTTGGAATTGGCGGTGTAGACCGACTGCGACTCGATCATCGAGGTCAGCTCGGTGGCGACGTCGACGTTCGACTGCTCCAGCGCCTTGGCCTTGAACGTGCCGAGCCCGTTCTGCTTGGCGAAGCCCACCTCTAGGTTGCCTGAATCCCGCGTCGCCTCGAAGACGTTCCCGGCCCGGGGCTGGAGCTGGTCCGGGCTCGACACGTCGGCGAGCGGGACCTTGTAGGTCGCCGCGCGGGTGCCGTCGGCGTAGATCGTGTAGACCGTGCCGTCGTCGCCGAAGGCCACGCCCGTGCTGCTCGTCGGCGCCGAGCCGTCGGCCACGCCCTTCGGGCTGCTGTCGGGGGCGAGCTGCGTCATCGCGGAGAGGTCGAGCTTCAGGTCCGGGCGGTTGCCCGAGCCCGTGACGCTGAACGTCGACGTGCCGGTGATCTGGCCGGTCGGGCCGAAGGTGATCGTCTGGGCGGTCCCGACCGGGGCCGGCGAGGCGTCCTGGGTGTAGAGGGCAACCGACCACTTGTTCGTCTCGCTCGCGGTGTCGGCCACCTTCGAGAAGACGACGTCGTACGTCACCTTGTTGCCGAGGTTGTCGTAGGTCGTGACCGGGGTCTTCGTCGTGAAGGCCGTGGCGCTCGGGGTACCCACCGTGGTCGAGCCCTGCTTCAGGTTGCCCTGCAGGGTCATCGTGCTGGAAGGGCGCGCCATCAGCTGGTTCGTGCCCGACTTGATGTCGGTGAGCGCCGGGTTCGCCGGCAGCGTGCCGTCGGGGTTGAGCTTGTAGCCCTGCAGGGTGAAGCCGGCCGCGTTGACGAGGTCGCCGGTGGTGCCGTCCTTCACGAAGTTGCCGGCCCGGGTCAGGAACTGCCCGCCGCCCGCATCCCGCACCAGGAAGAAGCCGTTGCCCTGGATCGCCAGATCGGTCTCCGAGGTGGTGAAGCTCGTCGGCCCCTCCTCGTTGATGCTGCGCCGGACCGTGGTCTCGACCGCGCCCGAGTTGTAGTTGCCGGTGCCCGAGGACTCGAGCAGCAGCGACGAGAACTCCGTCGCGGTGCGCTTGTAGCCCGTGGTCGAGGCGTTCTGGATGTTCTCCGCCACCGTCGAGATGCGGTTGGTCTGGGCGTTCATGCCCGAGACGCCGGTGCGGAGCACGCCGGTGAGGCTCATGGGGACACCTTCAGGGTCTGGTCGTTGCGGGGCGCATCAGGCGCGCGGTGGCTTGTGCGGGGCTTAGTCATCGTCGCCGTCAGCCCCGCAGCGACTGGGCGAGTTCGAGGAAGGCGTCGCGGCTCGGCGCCTGGCCGGGCTCCTGGCGCATCGCCTCGTAGATCTTCGGCACGAGCCCGATCGCCTGGTCGAGCTCGGCGTCGGTTCCGGCCCGGTAGCCGCCCATCAGGCGCAGGTCCCGGGTCTCCTCGTAGCGGGCCATCATGGCCTTGAGCTTGCGCACGAGGTCGCGCTGCTCGGGCGTCCAGACCTCGGAGGCGAGCCGCGAGATCGAGCCGAGCAGGTCCATGGCCGGGTAGCGGCCCTGCTCGGCGATGGCGCGGTCGAGCACCACGTGGCCGTCGAGCGTGCCGCGGATCGCGTCGGCGACCGGGTCGTTGTGGTCGTCGCCGTCCACCAGCACCGAGAACACGCCCGTGATGCTGCCCTGGCCGTCGAGGCCCGGCCCCGCCCGCTCCAGGAGGCGGGGCAGGTCCGAGAACACGCTCGGCGGGTAGCCGCGCGCCACCGCGGGCTCGCCCGCGGCCAGCGCCACGTCGCGGGCGGCGTGGGCGTAGCGGGTGACCGAGTCGATGATCAGCAGCACCGACTCGCCGCGGTCGCGGAACGATTCGGCGACCGAGAGCGCCACCTTCGGCGCCTGCCGGCGCATCATCGGGCTCTCGTCGCCGGTCGAGACCACGATCACCGAGCGCGCCCGCGCCTTGGCGATCGGGCCTTCGAGGAACTCGCGCACCTCGCGCCCGCGCTCGCCCACCAGCGCCACCACGACGCTGTCGAAGCCCTCGGCATCCGCCAGCATCGCGAGCAGCGTCGACTTGCCGACGCCGGATCCTGCGAAGATGCCGATGCGCTGGCCCGCGCAGAGCGGCGTGAACAGGTCGAGCGCGCGCACGCCGGTCACCAGGGGCCGGCGCACCCGGGCGCGGCCGAAGGCGGCGGGCGGGTCGGCGTCGAGCGGGGCGGCGGTCGCGCCCGCGCCGAGCGGCCCGGCCCCGTCGATCGGGCGCCCGAGCGCGTCGATCACCCGGCCCTTCCAGGCGGGGTCGGGCCTGAGCTCGGCCGCGCCGAGCCGGAACACCCGGGTACCGATGCCGGCCTCGATCCGGGGGCCGAAGGTCTTGAGCGTGGCGCCCTCGGCGTCGATGCGCACGATCTCGCCGATCTGGTCGCCGCCGTCCCCGTCCCGCTCGAAGCCCATGCGGTCGCCGAGCCGCACGAAGGGCCCGACGCCGCCGATCCGGCAGGCGCTGGCCGAGACCTCGCGCACGTGGCCGCCGACCTGGACCAAGTGCCCTTGCGCCTGCGCCATCGCCCGTTCCAGGCGCTCGATCGCGTCCGCCATCGGCCTAGCCCTGCGGTCCGAGGGTCTTGATGGCGTCCTGCAGCGTCGATTCCGATTGCTGCGTCAGGTTCGCCGCGCTCTCGAAGGCGCGCTGGATGGTGATGAGCTTCGTCATCTCCAGGATCGGGTTGACGTTCGAGCCCTCCAGATGCCCCTGCGTGAGGCCGATGCGGGTGAAGTCCTGCACCGGCCGCGCGGGCAGGCTGGGAGAGACGGCGTTCGGGCCGGCCCGGCGGATCGCGGCCTTCGGGTCGAAGGTGAACAGGCCGATCGCGCCGACCTGATTGACGCCCTGGTGGATCGTGCCGTCGCGGCCGATCGTCGGCGGACCCTGTTGCGGGTCGAGCAGCAAGGGCCCGCCGCCCGGATCGAGCACCGGCCGGCCGGAGACGTCGGTGAGGCGGCCCGTGGCGTCCATGGTGAGGCGCCCGTCGCGGGTGTAGACGGGGCCGCCCGGGGCCCCGACGGCGAGCCACGCCTCGCCCTGCACGGCGACGTCGAGGGGCGAGTCGGTCTTGGCGATCGGGCCGGAGACCCGCGAGATGTAGGTGTCGCCCGCGCTCGCGAAGGCGACCGCGCCCTTGCTGGCCTGGGCCAGCAGGGCGGTGAACTTCGTCTCCTCCGCGCGGTAGCCGGCGGTGGCCATGTTGGCGACGTTCTGCGCCGTGGTGGTGAGGCGCTTCTCCAGGGCGATCTGGCTGGAGAGCGCGACGTAGAGCCCGTTCTGCATCGGCTCAGAACCCCAGCCGGCTGGCCTGGAGGCCGAGCAGCATGTCGGCGCCGATGCCGCTCCCGCCGTCGCCCGCGCCGAACAGCGCCAGGATCGGGGCGGTCGCGGTGTTGTTCTGCGCGTCCCAGATCGCCGCGAAGCGGCGCGCCAGCTTCTCGACCGCGGCCGGGTCCTGCAGGCTGGCGATGTCGATCTTGGCCGCGATCGTCTCCGCGCGCCGCTCCAGGGCGTCGCTCGAGGCGGCCCCGCTCGTCGCCGGCAGGCCGATCAGGGTGTTGAAGACCTGGGTCAGCGCCTGGTCGCCCAGGATGGCGTAGGCCGAGGTGATCTCGGGCGCCTTGCGGGCGAAGTAGAGGGCGAGGCGCACGCCGGTATCCTCGGCCCCCGCATCCTCCTCCAGGGACTGGCGCAGGTAGGCGTCGGTGACCGCCCGCGAGCGGGCGTCCTGGCCGGTCTCGGTGCCGAAGCCGATGTCGACGGCCGTCCGTGCCGCGTCCGAGAGCGCGACGTTCTGGACGAGGAGCGTGCGCCGCGCGCCGACGCCCGCGTAGATCGTGTCGGCGGCAGCCCCCGTGCCGCCGGGCGCCCCGTCCACGCCGAGATCGGTGTAGGCGGTCGTCTCGAGGACGAGCCTGTTCCGGTCGTCGAGCCGGGCCGCGACCTTGCCCGCGAGGTTGTCCTTGCCCGTGGCCTCGATCCGTCCGTTGATCGCCGCGACGAGCTCGGCCGCCGTGACCCGGGTGAAATCCCGCGCGTAGCCGGTCAGGGTCTGGCGGTTGAGCACGATCGTGCCCGTCTTGGTCGTCGTCGCATCGACCTGCGTGGCGATCGAGAAGCTGGCCTCGTTGGCGCCGCTGAAGTCGAGGCTCCCGCCGAGCGCGCTGGCGCCCGTGACCGTCGCGGTCGTGGCGTCGGTCGTCCCCGTCTCTGCGGTCGCCGCGTCCTGGCCCGCGCCGGAACTGCCGTAGACCTTCGTGAAGTCGAAGGCCTTGGCGAAGGCCACGTAGCGGTCGTCGGCGAGCCGGTTGGCGAAGCTCGTCGCGCTGTCCGTGCCCTCGCTCAGGACCTTGCGCATGAAGGCCCGGGCATAGGTCATGTCCTCCAGGCCGTACGCCTTCATGGCGTAGCCGTAGAGGCGCTGGTCGGCCATCAGGTCGTCGACGGATTTGACCGTGCCGATATGGGCCTTGAAGTAGGCGGTCTCGCGCGAGACCGCGGCCTCGGCGGCCTTGCGCTTGAGGCTCGTCGGGAGGTCGCGGGCGAGGAGCGTGTAGCTCGTGAGCGTGCCGGTCACGGGCGCGTCTCCGGCAGGCCGGGCGCGGCCGGATGGTCGAGGGTCATCGCGTCCGTCTCCGTCGCGGGCCCTGGAGCGGGCACGGCAGGCTCCCGGCCTAGGCGGGCACGCTTGCTCGGAGCTTGCCGGCCCGCAGCCGGCCGCTCCGGAATCCGCCCGGGCGCGCCCATCCCGGTCACAGCTGCGCCGGCCCGATGATGGTCTGCGTGGTGATGACCACCCAGCCCGCGCCCGTGTTGCGGATGGCGAGCACCCGGCCGGCGCCCGGCACCTCGCCGCCGGTCGCGACCGTCACCCGCCCGCCCGCGCCCTCGAGGACGGCGAGGCCGCCGCCGACCGCGCGCAGGCTGTACCCGCTCTCGGGTGCCGGCTCGGCCGGCGCGGGCGCCGCGGCGGACCGGGCCAGGATGGCGCCGGTCGTGGTGGGGTCGAGATCGACGACCGCCGGCCGCGGCCCGGCCGGACCCGGCGGGCGCTTCCAGGCGAAGGGGCCGGTCCCGGCCGGCACCACGGCCTGGACGGCGTAGGGCCGCTCTTGGCCGGCGATGACGTAGCCCGCGAACCCGCTCGCGCCGAGCCCGAGCAGCACCGCGGCGGCCAGCACGAGCCGCTCGGCCCGCGCCTCGCGAGCGCGCCGCAGCATCGCCGCGCCCGCGAGGGGGCGCGGCGATGCTGCGATGCGGCGTTCGGCGCGGAGTTCGGCGCGGGGTTGCGGGGCCGGTCGGGCGGGCATCGGACGCCTGCGGGGTCGGAGGGAGCGTTCCCACCCAGCGATGCGGGTTTATGCTTTCCGCTTGGTTAACGCAGAGGCGGGCGGGCCGGCCCGCGCCGGCCCGCGACTTCGGCGACGGCGAGCGCTATGCTGGCGGCCGGGCGCGCGGCCCGGGTGGCGGACGGGGCCGGCATGGGCGAGGCGGGCGGCGAGAACGGCGGGGCCGAGGGGGCGGCGCGCCCGCCCGCCGCGGCGGTGCCGCCCCGGCCCAAGCGCCACCGGCTGATCCAGCAGGGCCGCATCGTGCTCGGCGACAGCCTCGTGCCGTGCGTGATCCACGATCTCTCGCGGGCGGGCGCGAAGATCCATCTCGCCGCGCGCGTCGAACTGCCCGGGACCTTCGACCTCGTGATCGCGGGCCACGACCTGCGCACGGTGCGGGCGAGCCTGCGCTGGCGGCGCGGCGCCTTCGCGGGCCTCGCCTTCCTGTCCCCTCTCCCCTGAGGCCTGCCTGTCCACAGGCCGTGCGGGATGGCGCCCGCGGGAGGCGGGCGCTTAACCGCCCGCTAAGACGATCGCCGCAATAAGAGGGCATCGCACTCGCCCTCGGCGGGCACGATGGAAGCGGCGGCCGGATCGCGAGGTCCGGAGACATGATGTCGGCCCGCCGCTCCGGTGAGAACCCGGATGTGTAACGCGTAGCGGTACGGGCCCTGTCGCGGCCCGTGGCATGAGGCCGTCCTGCTGCCCCGGTGCGAGCCCGGATCTTCGGACGACATCCCGCATCCTCCTTTCCGGAAAGTCAGTCGCGTGACCAGCCTTCTTACGAATACCGCCGCGATGACGGCGCTCACCACCCTGAAGAGTATCAGTCAGCAACTTGATACGACCAGCAATCGCGTTTCGACTGGCCAACGTGTGTCCAGCGCTTCCGACAATGCAGCCTACTGGTCGATCGCGACTAGTGTGCGCTCCGACAATGCGTCGCTTGGCGCCGTAAAAGATTCTCTTGGACTTGGCGCATCGGCTGTTGATACAGCGTACAATGGCGTTACCAACGTCATCGAGCAGCTTAAGAATATGCGCTCCAAGCTGCAGACTGCGCTGCAGCCAGGCGTCGATCGCAAGAAGGTCCAAACTGAGATTGATGCGATTCAGAGCAATATGAAAGCTATTGCCGACTCGTCCGTCTCGAACGGCCAGAATTGGTTGTCAACTAATACTGGTGCTACTGGCTTTCAGGACGTGAAGAAAATCGTAGCGGGATTCTCGCGCGATGCGGCTGGGGTGACAACATACTCTACCATTGATATCACAGTGTCATCGACTGCGCTTTATAACGCTACGACGACTAAGTCCGGAATTCTCGACAAATTGACAACCGCTGCTGGCGCCAACGGAACCGCCGCAGGCTATTCGGTTGCCGAGATGGATATTAGTGGGGCTGCGGTCACCGACGACAACGTTAAAGACTACATTAATCTGGTTGAGTCCGCTTTGGCTTCTGTGACTGATATCGGTACAAAGCTTGGCGCGAACAAGACTCAGATCGACGGTCAGAAGACCTTTGTCGATACTCTTATCAAGGCTAATGAGCGTGCCGTGGGCACCCTCGTCGATGCCGACATCGAAGAGGAGTCGACCAAGCTGAAAGCACTTCAGACTCAGCAGCAGCTGGCAGTTCAGTCGCTGTCCATCGCCAATACGGCTAGCCAGAACGTCCTCTCGCTCTTCCGCTAAGAGCGTGGGGCGCCGCCCGGCCCCGAGCCGGGCGGCGGACATGCGAAGAAGGCCGCGCCCGGCGACGGGCGCGGCCTTTCTCGTTTCGCGCGGCGCCCGGGCTCAGCCCACGAAGGTGTAGCCCGCCATGCGCTTGGCCTCGATCGGGTCGTGGCCGAGGCGCGCGCGCAGCTTCTTGCGCAGCTTCGAGATGTGGCCCTCGACCACGCTCTCCTCGCAGGCGCTCTCGTGGTCGCCGTAGACCGCGTTGAAGATCTGGCCCTTGGTGACCTGGCGGCCGCGGTTCCGCGCCAGGTATTCGAGGATGTGGCGCTCGCGGCGGGGCAGGAGCAGGCTCTGGCCGTCGATCTCGGGGTCGCGCCCGTCCGCGTGGACGACGAGGCGGCCGGCCTGGTCGAGGCTGGCGGCGGGCGCGGCGCCGCGGCTGACCCGGCGCCGGATCGCGTTCGCCCGGGCGATGATCTCGCGCACGTGCACGGGCTTGCGCACCACGTCGTCGATGCCCGCCGTGAACAGCGCCAGCGTCTGCTCCAGGGAGCGGGTCTCGTTGAGCGCGATGATCGGCGCGGGCGAGAGGCTGCGGATCGCGGCCGTGCAGCCCGGCCGGTCGCCGCAATCGCCGAGCAGGAAGCCCTCGACGCCCGCGAGGTCGCCGGCCGGCAGGTCGCTGAGCCAGACCTGGAAGTCGGGGGCGGGCAGGCCGCGGGCGACGACGCCCTCCTGGCTGAAGCCGGCCACGTACTGGGCGGTCACGCTTTCACGCTCGTCGATGACGATGAACATCTCGGCTGCCCTAGAGGCGCAGGACATCGCCGGCGTCTCGCGCGGGGCGCGGACGACCGAGAACTGTCCTGCAACTGGTCTTGCTGTGTTGTTCTCCGGCCGGGCGGTGCGGAAACCTCTGCGAGGACTTCCGCCGGCAAGCCGGAGGGCCGAACGTGTACCGTTCGTTAAGACGAGGATTTTGTTTACAATGGTTAACGCGTGGTTAACGGTCTGGCACGCCAGCATGCCAGCCGCGGCTCGCGTGGCGCGTGGGCAACGCTTGTTGCGCCGGAGCCACAGGGCGTCGGCGCTGAACCGATCACGGTCCCGCGGGTTGGACGGCTAAGGGTCTCTCGCGAAACGCCCGCTGCACCCTCGCGTGCAGAGGGAGGGCTTCCTGTGAGCGGGAGCTTTGTGAGGTGCTCCGAGGCGCCCGCGCGGCGCCCCGACGGGACGGACCGAGGAGGCAGGCCATGTCGCGGTTGAGCGTGAGGCCCGCGGGCGACGGCACGCACGCGGTGATCGCCGGCAACGACCCGCTGGTCAGCGGGCTGAGCCTGGACGAGGCCGAGAACTATCTGACCTTCATGCGGGCCGCGGCGCGGGTGCGGCGGACGCGCCAGCTGCCGGAGGCGCTGCGTCGGCGAAGCGAGCGGCCGGCCTGACCGGCCGGGCTCCGGGCCCGCGTTACAGGTAGTGCCGGAACACGACCGCGTCGGCGGCCGGGGAGGCGGCACGCCCGCCCGCGCGGCCCGCCGCGCGGCCGGTCCAGCCGGAGGCGGGGACGACCAAGGCCAGCAGGGTCAGAATCCGTCGCGCCGTCACCGCGATCATGGGGACCTCCTGCATCGGTGGGGCTCGAACCCGGGCCTTCGGCGATGCCTCGCCGACTCCTGCAGCCTAGCTCCGGGGAGAGCGCCGCGACGTGCCGTTGCGCACCGGGAGGAGGGCCCGGGGGAGGCCGACCGTTTGACCCCGGCGCGGCCGTTGCGTAGGCGATCCGATGCCCAACGCGCCGTCCCGTCTCCAGACCATCGCGCGGGTCCTGGCCTGGGGCCTGCTCGCGGCGCTCGTCGTCGTGACCGCGGCCCCGATCGGCCTGCGGCCCGAGACCGCCCTGCCCGTCTCCGCCGAGCGCTTCGGCGCCTTCGCGCTGCTCGGCTTCCTCTTCGCCTGCGGCTACCCGCGGCGGCGCCTCGCGGTGCTGGCGCTCACCCTCGCGGCGGCGGGGCTGCTGGAACTGTCCCAGCTCATCCAGCCCACCCGGCACGGGCGCGGGGCGGATTTCCTCGTCAAGGCGGCGGGCGGCGGCGCCGGCTGGGCCGCCGGCCTCGTCCTGGCCCGCGCGCTCGCCCGGCTGCGCCACCTGCGGCCGGCCGCCTGAGCGTCCGGCCCAGGCCGCCTGAGCGTCCGGCCCAGGCCGCCTGAGCGTCCGGCCCAGACCGCCTGAGCGTCCGGTCCAGACCGCCCGAGCGACTCAACCCCTGGGCTCCCGAGCCGCCCGGGCCTAAGCCTTCCGCGCCGTGGCGCGGCCGGATCCGTGCGCTAAGCTGCCGGTTCGGAGCAGACTTCGGGCCCGTCCGGCACGGCCGCGGCGGGCCTCCTTTTGGGGCGCCGCGGTGCGCTCACCACGCCACGCTGTAGGCGACCTCCACCGAGCGCGGGCGCCCGAGCAGCCAGTTGGTGCCGACCCCGCCGACCGCGTTGCCCGAGATCGCGTAGACCCGGTCGAACAGGTTGTAGAGGCGCAGGCTCAGCCGCGAATCCGGCGTGACCTGACGGTCGAGCCCGAAATTGACGAGGGTGTAGGCCGGGCGCCGCGCGGTGTTGGCGAAATCGCTGAACACCGTGCCGACGTTCTGCACGCCGACGCGGGCCTCCCAGTCGCGGGCGAAGGCGTACGTCGCCCAGAGGTTGGCCACGCGCTCGGGCACGTCGATCGGCTGCCTGCCCGCGTAGGAGACCGCCTGCCCGCCCACGACCTGCGTGAAGTCCTCGTACTGCGCCCTCAGGAGCGCGAGGTTTCCCTCGAGCCGCCAGCCGTGGGGCAGGCGCAGCGCCGCGGCGAACTCGACGCCCGTCGAGGACTGGCTGCCGACCTGCACCCCGACCGCGGCGGCGCCGGGCAGGCGCGAGATCAGGTCGTCCTTCACGATGCGGTAGCCGGCCAGCGTCCAGTCGAGCGCGCCGTCGAGCACGACGCCCTTGGCGCCGACCTCGACCTGCCGCCCCGTGGCGAGCCGGAAGCCCGCCAGCGACTGGGACAGGGTGATGAGGCTGCCGACCGGGTCGGTCGCGGTGGCGACCTGCGCGTAGAGCGCCGTATCGGGCGTCGGGTTGAAGACGAGGCCGAAGCGGTAGCCGAGCGAGCGGTAGGTCTTCTCGAAGGTGTCGCCCGTGACGAGGTCCTGTCGGTTCAGCGTCGGCGCGTCGAAGCGCACGCCGCCGAGGACGGAGAGCCGGTCCGACAGGATCAGCCGGTTCTCGGCGAACACCGAGGCCTGGGTGGTGTTCGTCGCGTAGGCCGGCCGCGCCCGCCCGTCCTGCGGGAAGAAGCCCGGGTCGTAGCCCAGCAGCGGCACGCTGTCGGTCTTGTCGAACGTGAAGTTGTTGGTGTGGCGGAAGCCGATGTGGTTGACGTCGAAGCCCGCCAGGAACGCGTTGCGGAACCCGAGCAGCGAGCCCCGGAAGGCCGCGTCGAAGCGGTTACCGACCTGCTCCTGGCTGTGGTAGATCTCGAGGTAGTCGCCCCGGTCGACGAGGCCCGTCGCGCGGTTGAAGCTGTACTGCTCCACGTCGAGCCAGTGCCGCCGCGAGGTCAGCCGGTAGGCGGTGTTGCGGATGGTGACGTCGGCGGTGGGCGTCCACTCGGTCTTCAGTTGGGTCCAGTTGTCCGCGAAGGTGATCTTGGCGTCGCGGACGTTGTAGTTGTTGAAGCGGATCCGGTCCGGGATCTTCCCCGCGACGAGCGGCGTGCCCCAGTAGCGCTCGGGCTCCTGGTAGCCGAGATCGTGGCTGAGCGTGAAGGCGAGGTCGGTGCTCGGCCGGAACAGCAGCGCGCCCGAGACCGCGAGGCTGCGGAAGTCGCCCACCGGCGAGACCCAGCCGTCGCCGCGGTTGCCGCTGACGTTGAGCCGGTAGGCGAAGGTGTCGCCGAACTCGGCCTGGCCGATCGCCCCGCCGGAATCGAGGGCGAGGCGGGCGAGCCCGTCGCTGCCGATGACGGCGCGACCCGCGTTGACGGCCGAGAAGGTCGGCTTCTTCGGCACCACGTTGATCACGCCGCCGATGGCGCCGTCGCCGTAGAGCACGGAGGCCGGGCCCCGCAGCACCTCGATGCGCTCGACGTTCCAGGTGTCGAACGGGAAGGTCACGGTGTTGGCGCCGACGTAGAGGCGGGTGCCGTCGTAGAGCGTCTGGACCGAGTTCGGGCCGGCGAAGCCCCGGGCCGTGAAGGCGCCGTTGCCGTTGCCGGGCGCCGCGATGCTGGTGATGCCGGTGGCGTCCTGCGTCACCGCCTCGGCCACCGTGTTCTGGCCGCGCAGGCGCGCGGTCTCGCCCGACACGATGTCGATGCTGGCCGGCGTCTCCAGGGGCGTCAGGCCGAGGCGGCTCGCGCCCCGGTCGGGGGTGCGCAGGTTGAGGCCGACCGGGTCGGCCCGGGTCAGCGAGACGCCGGCGCCCTCGACCGAGAGCTGGTCGAGCACGACGCCGTCGACGATGGCGGGATCCCGGGCGGCCGGTTCCCGGGCGGCGCGATCCTGCGCCTGGGCGCCCGTCAGCGGGAGGAAGAGGAGCGGCAGCGCGCGCGCGGCCCGCCGGAGACGGGCGCGGTGGTGGAGGCTGGGCATGGGTCGGGTTCTGAGGTCCGGGCGCGGCGGCGCCCCGGCGACGGCTCTATCGCGGATGTAACATTGTTACAATAAGCCAGTGTAACAGTGTTGCGTCCATGGGCCCGGCGCATCCGCGGCGCCGCATCATCCCCGGAACGGGGGGCGCGGTCCGGCGGTGCGGACGGGGATGGTGCGAGGGCGAGCATCGGCGGGCGCGGGCGGCCTTGTGGCACGTCACCGCGAACGAGGCCGCGACGGCCGCCTCCCCGCAGGTATGGCGGCGCCTCGACACCCGCCAGGACACCCCGCCCGGCGCGTTTCGCGTGTGACCACGGCTGACGGCAGGTCTCCTGGCTCGCGGGTCGCCGCCTTCTCACCGTCTTCCCGGGCCGAAACCCAGTGACATGGTGGCGGAAGGCTCGCCGCTCACAGTTGCGGGGGCAGCCGCGGCATCGAGCGAGAGGCTCTCACCGCGTTCCCTTTTGATCCCCGGGGGGAACCGTCCCGATCAGCTACGGCCCCGCTTCGCCCGGAGTCAACGCCACACCGGCCGGAAAAGGCGCGTGCGGTCCTGGATTCCAAAGGTCGAGACCTTTGGCGGGTGCAGGGTGGAACCCTGCTGTCGGCTCCCTCGCCCTGGCAGAACCAGGACGGGGGAGCCGATCCCGGGGCTGCGCGCCCCGGACCCCGCCTGCAGCGCCTTCAGGCGCCCAAAGGGCCTTGGCCCTTGGGGATCCCGGGACTTCACAGCCGCGGCCAGCGCAGCAGGCGGTCGGGCGCGAAGGGCGCGAGCGGCAGAGCGGGCTCGGCGCCGGTGGCGAGGTCGGCCACCAGCTCTCCGGTGATCGGCCCGGTCGAGAGGCCGATATGGCCGTGGCCGAAGGCGAGGATCAGGCCCGCGTGGCGGGGTGCCCGGCCGATCACCGGCATGCCGTCCGGCGTCGAGGGGCGCGAGCCCATCCAGGGCTGGTTGTCCAGCGGGCCGCCGAGGCGCAGCGTGCCCGCGGCCTCCCGCGCCGCCGCCTCGATCTGCCGGTGGTCGGGCGCGGCGCCCCGGGCGTTCAGCTCGACGCCCGAGAGCACCCGCACCCGGCCCTCTCCCATCGGCGCGATGATCGAGCCGGCGCCGGTGTCGAGCACGGGCCGGGTCAGCGGCGGGCTGTCCGGGTGCAGGGCGTAGTGCCGGTGGTAGCCGCGCTCGGCCGCGAAGGCGAAGCGGTAGCCGAGCGGGCGCAGGATCTCGGCCGAGGCGGCGCCCGCCGCCACCACGACCTGCCGCGCCCGGACGGCGCCGCCCGCATAGGCCACGCGCCAGCCCTCGGCCTCCGGGGCCAGCCCCGTGACGGCGCCCCGCAGGTAGCGCCCGCCGGTCTGGCTGAAGAGCCGCTCGCAGGCCTCGATCAGGGCGCCGGGCTCGCTCAGCGCGGCCGTCTCGGTGAGCAGCATGGCCCGCGCGTAGGGCCGCACCAGGGCGGGTTCGCGGTCGCGCAAGGCCGCCCCGTCGAGGATCTCCAGGGCGACGCCGTGCTCGGCCAGGATCGCCCGCTCCAGCGCGGCGCCCGCGAAGGCGGTCTCCGTGCGGTAGAGCTTGAGCCAGCCGGACCGGTGCAGGCGCGCGCGCGTGCCGGCCCGTTCCGCGAGGCGCTCGTGGGCCGGGTAGGCGGCGGTGGTCAGCGGCACGAGCGCGGCCGCCGCCCGACGCCAGCGCGATTCCCGCGCCGCGGCCAGGAAGTGCAGGCCCCAGGGCACCACCCGGACCAGGTGGGCGTGGTTGAGCCGCAAGGCGCTGTCGGCGTTGCGCAGGTAGGCCGGCAGCTTCGGCCAGAGCGCCGGGCCGGCCATCGGGAAGATCGAGCCGCGGCTCAGCACGCCGGCATTGCCGTAGGAGGTGCGCGCCCGCGCCTCGCCCGGATCGACGAGCGCCACCGCGAGGCCGCGCTCGCCGAGCGCGAGGGCCGAGGCGAGACCGACCATGCCGCCTCCGACGACGACGATATCCGGGTCTGGCATGCGGGTTCTCCGGGCGGCGGTTCGGGTCTCCATAGCGCCGGCGACGCTCGCCGGCACCCTGGATCGCGCGCACGCGACGGTTGCGCCGGCGCGCTCCGCGGCGGCGGTGCTCCGTCGGGCACGGAACCCTCCTCCCGCGCGGCGAGGTGATGGCCTCTGACGATGCCGCCTTTCTCGCCGTGTTTCTCGCCGTCGTCCCGGTGGCGCCCACCGCCCCCGGGATGAGGGCGCCGAGAACCGGATCGCCCGATGCGCTCGCCCCGCCCGTACGGGCGGGGACGGATCCCGCGAGCCCCGCTCAGCCCGCCTTCCCCCGCGCCTCCGCCCAGGCCCGGTCGCGCGCCTCCTGCGCCTCCCGCAGCGCCGCCCGCTCGGCCGCCTCGGCGGCGAGGTCCGCGCGGCGCGCCTCGGCGGCGCGGTCGGCCCGGCGCTTGCGGTAGGCCTCCGTCCGCGCCTTCTGGGCCAGGATCTCGTCGAGGCCGATCGGGTCCGCGCGCAGCGGCGGCTTCTCCCAGGGGCGGGGCCGGCGCGGCGGCGGGTCCCGGGGCGCCCGGTGGGGCGGGCCGCTCCCGGTCAGCCGCAGCGCCTCGGCGAGGCTGAGGCCCGCGGCCGCGGCGATGCGGGCCGCGGCCGCGGCGCCCGCGGCACGCTCGCCCGCGGTCGCGCCGCCTTCCATCAGGGCGCGGCACTTCACGAACTTCGCGAAGCGGATCCGGTCCAGGCCCGCCACGCGGTTCAGCGGCCCGTGTAGCCGAGCGCCTCGGCCGCCGTCTTCAGCCGGGCGAAGGAGGCGGCGTAGCGCTCGCGCAGGAAGCCCGCCTCCGGCAGGGCCCGGTCGGGGGCGAGGTTGTCCTCGTTGTCGGACATCTTCACCAGGATCGCCGCGAGGTCGCCCCGCGCGATCACGCCGTCGATCCGCTCGGAGTAGGGGATCCGCTGCGCGGGCTTGGTCAGGACGCGCACCGCCGCGACCACCGCCTCGGAGAACCCCGCCGCCCGCAGGTCCGCGGCCTCGCGGGGCGTGTCCTCCAGGACGTCGTGCAGCAGCGCGACCTGCATCACCGTCTGCGGGTCGATCTCGAGCCGGTCCACGCTGCGCGCGTGCCCGGCCCGCACGAGCGCGAGGTTCGCGACCCGCTCCAGGTGGCGGATGTAGGGCTGCCCGCGCTTGTCGAGCTGGCCCGCATGGGCGAGCGCGGCAAAGCTGTGCGCCTCGTAGATCGTCGGCATGAGCGTGTCGGCTGTCCGTCGCGGCCCCTGCCCGCTTGTAGCGGGCGGGCGCGCGGATCGCGAGGGGGCGGGCTGTCCCCTCCCCGCAGCGCGGCTCCGGGCGCGCGGCCCTGGCCCGCGTCGGGCCGGGCTGTTCGCCCCCGTCCGCGGCCCTACAAAGCCCGCCGGAACGATTGAAGGATCCGGATGGCCTCGACCGCGGCGACCCACGCGCCCTCCACCGCTCCCCGGCGCGGCGTGCCCCGCACGCCGCCGCCCGTGCTGGGCCGCAAGGCCGTGGCGGCGGTGGTGCTCGGCAACGCGCTCGAGTTCTACGACTTCACCGTCTACGCCTTCTTCGCCAAGGCGATCGGCGAGGCCTTCTTCCCGGCCCAGGACCCGACCCACAGCCTGCTCGCCTCGCTCGCCCTGTTCGGGGCCGGCTACGTAATGCGGCCGATCGGCGGCGTGCTGATCGGCGCCTTCGCGGACCGGGCGGGCCGCAAGCCCGCCATGCTGATCACCATCGGGCTGATGGCGCTCGGCATGCTGATGCTGGCCGCCTGCCCGACCTACGCGCAGATCGGCGGCTGGGCCCACGTGATCGTGATCGCCGGCCGGCTGATCCAGGGGCTTGCGCTCGGCGGCGAGGTCGGACCCGCCACCGCCTTCCTGCTCGAGGCCGCCTCCCCGCGCCGCCGCGGCTTCGTGGCGAGCTGGCAGATCGCCAGCCAGGGCTGCGCCGCCCTGCTCGCGGGCCTCGTCGCCACGGGCCTCGCCCTCGCGGTCGGCGACCGGGCCATGGCCGAGTGGGGCTGGCGCCTGATGTTCGGCCTCGGTCTCGCGGTGATCCCGGTCGGCCTCGTCATCCGCAGCCACCTGCCGGAGACGGCCGGCGCCGAGGCCGACCCGGCGGCGGCCGACAGCGTGCTCGGGGTGGTGCGGCGGCTCGTGGTCGGGCACGGCCGGCTCCTCGCCCTCACCTTCGTGGTGATCGCGGCCTCGACCGTCTCGAACGCGGTGGGCACCAACATGCCGGTCTATGCGGGCGCGACGCTGGGGCTGACCGAGACCGCCGCGAGCGCCGTGCCGATCGCGCTCGGCCTCGCCTCGGTCGCCTTCCCGCTGCTCGGCGGCTGGCTCGCGGACCGGATCGGCCGGCGCCCGGTGATGGTCTGGCCGCGGGTCGCCATCCTGGTGCTCGCCGTGCCGGCCTTCTGGTGGATGGCGCGCGCCGGCACGGCGACGAGCGTCTACGCCGTGACCTTCCTGCTCTCCGCGCTCTCCTCGATCAACGCGGCGGCGATCATCGTGGCCATCCCGGAAGCGCTGCCGCGGGCGGTGCGCAGCGCCGGGCTGTCGATCGTCTACGCGCTCTCGGTCTCGATCTTCGGCGGCAGCACGAACTACGTGGTGAACTGGCTGATCGCCGCCAGCGGCGACCGGCTCGCCCCGGCCTACTACCTCGCGGCCTTCAGCGTGGCCGGCACGCTGGCCGCCCTGATGCTGCCGGAGACGCGCGGGCGCGACCTCCTCGCCGACCGCGGGGCCCGGTGAGCGGTGCGGGGGGGCCTCCTGTGGCCCGGTGGTTCGCCCGCCACGAGTCCTCCCGCCACGAGTCCGCCCGCCACGACATGGCCCAGGATGGGTGCGAGACGGGCGCGTTCCCAACGCGCGAGGGCCGGACCCTGTCTCGTGACCTGCTGCGGCGGATCCTGATCTCCGCCTCCCTCTACCTCTTCGTCGCCGCCGCCGTGATGGCCGCGGCCTTCGTCCTCGACCGGATGGATCCGGACGCGGACGGCACGGTGGCGGATCTCGACTCCGATCCGGGCGCCGAGATCCTGACGACCTCCGCCACGCCCTGGACGCAGACGCGCTGACGCCGCGAACCCCGGGGGCGGGATCCGCACCGCCGTGCGGGCGAGGGCCGCGCGCGGGCGCGGCTTTCGCGCTACAAGCGGGGCATGGACAACGTCATCCGCCCGACCTTCGGCAGCCGCAGCCCTCGCTCCGACGCGCGATCCGGCCCGCCCGCGCCCGACGCGGTGCGGACGCTGCGCCTGCTCGGCCATGCCGGCGGCTACCGCGTCGGCCTGGTCGAGGACGCCGAGGCGACCGAGGGGCCCGTGCTCCGGGTCGTGCTCGGCGCCGAGGCCGGCGACGTGGTCGAGGCGGTCGCCGTGATGCCGGCGACGTCGGAGGGGGCGGTCGATGCCGAGATGGTCGGCATGGCGGTGCTGCGCACCCTGGAGATCGTGGGCGAGGACGGCGGGCCCGGCATCGCCTGACCGGCCGGTCCGCGGGTCGCCGCCGAACCGGATGCCGGGCCCGCGCATTGATCCGGTGTCTCGCATGGAGGGTGCCGAACCGTGGGCCTCGTCTTCGCCTTGCTGCTGATCCTGCCGCCGCTGGGGATTGCCGTCCTCGACCTGCTCCGCACGCGCCGGCCGCAGCCCTACTGACCCCTCGACCCCTGCCGCGACGGCCCGGTGGCCTGGCGCCCCGGCTTCGCTTAGAGCTGCTCCCGATCGCGTCGCGATCGGGAGCAGCTCTAAGCCCTTGTTGTGACGCGCTCTCCGCCGAACCGGCATCCGCTTCGGCGGAGGGCGCTCTAGGTCGCCGGGCCGGGACGGATGCAGGAGACACGCATGAGCAGCGACCGCGACGCAGCCCGGGAGGACGCGGACGACCCGCTCGACGACGCCTCGCGCCTCCACGCGAAGCTCGCCGCGCTGGAGATCGTCCTGGGCGTCCTGATCGGCCGGCTGTCCGAGGAGAACCCGGAGATCCGCGAGGACGTGAAGCGCGATGTCGCCGTGCTGCTCGCCGACATGGCCGGCGGCTCGGAGAGCGAGGAGATGATCGTCGCCGAGGTCCGGCGCGCGGCGGACGTGCTCACGGGCGTGGCGATCGGCTGAGGGCATCCGGCGCTGGAGCCGTTCCCGATCGCGTTGCAATCGCGAACGGCTCCAACCCCTTGTCTTGACGCGCTCTCTTGCGCCGAACCGGCGTCCACTTCGGCGCAAGAGCGCTCTAGACGGGCTGGCGACCCCGGCAGGGCTCGAACCTGCGACATCTCGCTTAGAAGGCGAGTGCTCTATCCAGCTGAGCTACGGGGCCGGTCGCGCGGGCCGAAACACCATGCCGGGCGCCACCGGTCAAGGGTTCGCCCCGCCACGCGCGCCGGTCCGCGGCGGGGCGACGTGGCCATGATGGACGGCCATGATGGGCGGCCATGACGGGCGGGCGTGCCGAGCCGGGCGTTACTGTCCGTCCTCGCGCGGATGTGAGCGGACATCAGCATCGCGGCGGCCCGCCACCCTGTCAGATCTGACAGGGTGACTGGCAGATCTGACAGTCGACGTCCGTTTCCGCCGGCCCTACCGGAAGCTTCGCAGATCCGGTGGCCCGCGATGAACGTCCAGATTCCAGTCCTCGCCTCCCCCGTGCCCCTCGGCCCGGGAGACCTGTTCCCGCAGGTCGCGCCCCGCACGCAAGGCAGGCCGAGCTTTGCCATCGACACCCTGGCCGGCCGCTACATCGTGCTCTGCTTCTTCGGCTCCGCCGCCGACCCGCAGGGGGGAGCCGCCCTCGCGGCGGCCCTGCGCGAGCGCGCCCGCTTCGACGATTCCCGCGCGAGCTTCTTCGGCGTCAGCATCGATCCCCGGGACGAGGCCGAGGGCCGGGTCCGGGACCTGATGCCGGGCTTCCGGATCGTGCTCGACTTCGACGGCGCGCTGAGCCGGCGCTGCGGCGTGACCAGCGAGGGCCAGGGCCCCCGGCCCTACCGGCAGTGCTGGATGGTGGTCGATCCGACGCTCCACGTGGCGGCGACCTTCCCGCTCGGGGAGGCCGGCGAGGCGGCCCTGTTCGGCTACCTCGACGCCCTGCCGGAGCCCGCGGCCTACGCGGGCTTCGAGATCCCCGCCCCCGTCCTCGTCCTGCCCAACGTGTTCGAGCCGGCGCTCTGCCACCGCCTCGTCGGGATCTACGACGCCGACGGCGGCTCGGAATCGGGCGTGCACCGCGCGGGCGCGGGCGTGATGGACCACAGCTTCAAGCGGCGCCGGGACTGCACCCTCGAGGATCCGGACCTGATCCGGCAGATCCAGCAGACGATCCACCGCCGCGTGGTGCCGGAGATCGAGCGTCTGTTCTTCATGCGCATCACCCGCATGGAGCGCTACATCGTCGGCTGCTACGCGGCCGAGGACGGCGGCCATTTCCGGGCCCACCGGGACAACGGCCAGGGGCTCACCGCGCATCGCCGCTTCGCGGTCTCGATCAACCTCACGGGCGATTTCGAGGGCGGCGAGGTCAGCTTCCCCGAATACAACCCGCGCAGGATCAAGGCGCCCCCGGGCTGGGCGGTGGTGTTCCCGACCAACATCCTGCACAAGGTCAGCCCGGTGACCCGCGGGCGGCGCTACGCCTTCCTGCCCTTCGTGTACGACGAGACGGGCGCGCAGATCCGCCAGCGGGAACTCGCCAGGCAGGCCGCCGCCGAGGCTGCGGCCCGGGCCGGGGCCTGAGGCGCGGGGCGCAAGGGACCGGACTTGAGGGCGTTCGTTCGACGGGCAGGTGCGGCGGGGCAGGACGGATCGGAGCGGGCGTCCGGCCGGGCCTCGCGGGCCGCCCCGTCGCGCGGCCCGCGCCGGCTCTGGCTGCACGCCGTCGCCTACAGCCTGATCCTCTGCATCTTCGCCGCCGACGTGGTGACGCCGCCCGACAACGTCTCGATCTGCTTCGCCTACACGGTGCCGATCCTGCTGGGCGTCTACACGGGCCCGCGCTCCGCCTTCGGGCTGGCGCTCGCGACCACCGCCTCCTCGCTGCTGGGCTCCTTCATCCGGCCCCCGAGCGGGGGCATCGCGCTGAGCTTCGTGGCCAACCGCCTGATCGCCACCGCGGCGCAGTGGCTCGTCGCCTTCCTGATCGAGCAGCGCCGGCGCGGCCGGGCGATCGTGCAGGCCCATCTGGCGGAGGAGCGTGCCAAGGCGGAGACCGGCCAGCGCTTCGTGCGCATCCTCAGCCACGAGATCGCGAGCGCGCTCACGGCGATCGGCGGCCAGAGCTCGCGGCTCGCCAAGCTCGCGCCGGGCATCGAGCCCGCCGAGATCGTGGCGCGCACCGACAAGATCGGCCAGGCGGTCGCGCGCCTCGACGCCCTCGTCGGCCGCATCCAGCTCGCCGCCGAGGTCGATGGCGGCGAGATCGCGCTCGTCCCGGAGCACACGCCCTGCATGGAGTTCCTCAGGCCGCTGCTCACCGAGTACGAGCCCGGCCCCGAACTCGCCCTCACGCTGCTCTGCGGCGAGGAGACCATCTGCGGCGACCGCGGCCTGCTCTACCAAGCCGTCTCGAACCTCGTCTCCAACGCGGTCAGGTACTCGCACGCCCCCGCCGCCGTGACCGTGAGCGTCGATCGCTCGGACCTGACGGACGGCCCGATGATCACGGTCTCGGATTGCGGCATCGGCATCGACGCGGACGAGGTCGAGCGGGTGTTCGAGCCCTATTACCGGGCGCGCAACAGCACGGGCATCCGGGGCCTCGGCGTCGGCCTGCACATCGTCCGCCACTTCGTGGAGGCGCATGGCGGCGAGATCCGGATCGCGAGCCGGCCGGGCCAGGGCACCCGCGTGAGCCTCCACCTGCCTCCCGAGAAGGTCGCCGCGTGAGCCGGACCCGGATCCTCTGCGTGGAGGACGACCGCGAGATCGCCGACCTCGTCGCCGAGGTGCTGATCGAGGAGGGCTTCGCCGTCGAGCGTGCGGCGAGCGGCCCGGAAGGTCTCGCGCGCCTGCGGACGTCCCCGGACGCCGTGATCTGCGACATCGACCTGCCGGGCTTCGGCGGCCTCGACCTGCTGCGCCGCGCGAGCGAGGCCGGCGCGGTACCGCCCTTCGTGTTCCTCACCGCCTTCGGGGGGCGGCGCAACCAGATCGAGGCGCGGCGCCTCGGCTGCGCGGACTTCGTCACCAAGCCGATCGACTTCGAGCTGCTCGTGGCGGTGCTGCGCAACGTCCTGCAGCGCGCGCCCGTGCGCAGGGCCGTGCGGGAGCCCGCGGTCCAGATGACCGAGCGCGAGCGCGAGATCCTGACCCTGGTCTCGCGGGGCAAGTCGTCGATCGAGATCGCGCAGATCCTGGCGATCAGCGAGCGCACGACGAACTTCCACATCGGCAACGCGATGCGGAAGCTGAACGTGACCTCTCGCGTCCAGGCGGCCGTGATCGCCCTCTCGATGGGGCTGCTCGAGAAGTAGCCGCGCCTCGGGACGTCCCGCCAAACGCGAAAACCCTCCCTCTCCGAACGAAGAGAGGGAGGGTTGACTTTGCCCTTCGGAGGCAGATGCCCGCGTTGGCGGCGCAAGGCATCTGTCGTCTTTTTACAGCCACGATCAAGATGATCTACTGTCACGTCTGACAGGTTGCCGCTGTCAGACGTGACAGCTGTCAGATTATCTAGGACGAGGCTGTCAGGTCTGACAGTAGATGTATCGGCTCTGTTTCCCTTACGGCTCAGCCTGCGCAAGCAGGGAGATGGTCTCCCGATGCGCGGGCTCTTCGGAGGGAATCGACAGTGGCTGAATTTACGGGCGGCACCGGCAACGATACTTTCGCGGTCACGGCAGCCGACGACATCATCCGGGGCCTTGCCGGCGCCGATACGCTCACGGGCGGCGGCGGCAACGACCTGATCTACGGCAACCAGGGCGACGACGTCATCCTGCTCCGGCCCACGGGCAGCACCAGCACGTTCGCCGGCAACAGCACCCTGTTCGGCGGCCAGGGCGACGACTCGATCAACTACACCGGCTCGACGGGCAACAACATCATCTACGGAAACCTCGGCGACGACACGCTGATGGGCGGCTCCGGCAACGACACGATCTACGGCGGTCAGGGCGACGACGTGATCGTGGCCACGGGCGGCAACAACGTGCTGTTCGGCGGCCTCGGCAATGACAGCATCACCGGCGGCACCGGCAACGACACCATCTACGGCGGCGCGGGCGAGAACCGCATCACGACTGGCGGCGGCAACGATCTGGTCTACGGCAACCAGGGCGACGACGTCATCCTGCTCGGCGTTACTGGCACCGACACGCTCGCCGGCAACAGCACGCTGTTCGGCGGCCAGGGCGACGACTCGATCGACTACACCGGTCCGACGGGCAACAACATCATCGACGGAAACCTCGGCGACGACACGCTGACGGGCGGCAACGGCAACGACACGATATACGGCGGCCAGGGCGACGACGTGATCGTGGCCACGGGCGGCAACAACGTGCTGTTCGGCGGTCTCGGCAACGACATCATCACTGGTGGCGCAGGCAACGACACCATCTACGGCGGCGCAGGTAACAACACCATCGATGGCGGTGCCGGCAGCGACCTGATCTACGGTAACCAGGGCAACGACACGATCACCGGGACCAGCGCAACCGGTAACGACACCGTCTTTGGCGGTCAGGGCGACGACTCGATCGACTACTCTGGATCGAAGGGGAACAACGTCCTCTCCGGCGGCCAGGGCAACGACACGCTGATCGGCGGCACCGGCAACGACACGATCTACGGCGGCGTCGGCAACGACGTGATCACCGCCACGGGCGGCGACAACTATCTCGTCGGCGGCGCCGGCGTGGACACGCTCAACGGCGGTGCCGGCAACGACACCTTTGCCTTCGCGGCCGGGGACTCGGGCCTGACCGAGGCGACGTCAGATCTGATCGTGGGCTTCACGACGAGGGAGGACAAGATCCATCTGGACCTCGTCGGCGGACCGGTTCTACGCGACGGCGCGGCTGGTAACGCCGGGTACGACGCGCAGCTAGCCCTCGCCAACGTGCTGATCTCCGGCGGTCAGGTCAACGTCGCCTACGTGACCGGCTCGAACGGCAACTACCTGTTCGTCGACACCAACGGGAATGGGTCCGTCGACATGTCGATCCGGCTCGATGGAGCGGGGACTACCATAGCGCAAGGCGACCTCGCCCGGCTGACGGCCTGATCAGTTCCTGAAAGCAGGCAGGGACGTCGACCTGTCCGCCTTCCCAACGGACCTGGGGCCGTTCACGAGCGGTCCCACGCTACAAACGGGCATCACCCAGGTAGACTTGCCCCGGCACGGGACCGTGCCGGGGCTTTTCTCGTCGCGCCCCAGCGCCGCGCTGTCGCGATGGTCAGCGCCTGCGCGAGTGCGCCGCCGTCAGGCCGGCGCCCCGTGCTGCCAGCCGCGGATCTCGCGGATATGGGCCGCGGGCAGCTGCGCGGCCTCGGCCGCCGCCGCGACCGCCGCGAGATAGCCCGGCCGCGGCACGCCGGGCGTCGCGCTGCGGCCGAGATAGATCAGCGCCCGCTTCACGCCGCCCGCCGCCGCGACCGGCTGGTAGGCTTTCACGTAGAGCCCGCCCGAGACGCCCTCGTAGCGGTCGAGCGTCGGCACGTCGGCGAGCGCCAGCTCCCAGAGCACGCCCCAGACCGAGCGGCCGGGATCGCGCAGGACCGAGGCGTAGCCCTCGCGCATGATGATGAAGCGGTGGCGGCGCAGCTCCGCCCGGCCGACGAGGCGCGAGGCCGGGCAGCGCAGGGCCATGGCGGCGGCGTCCATGTTGGCGCCGTAGGCGAAGTAGAGGGGCATGATGGCGGAGCGGTCGCTGCCCTACTCGCCGGGCCGGCCGTCGTGGCGGCGCGCCGCGCGCTCGTTGGCGAGGACGGCGGCGTAGGCCGCGGCCAGGACGACGGCCGGAATCACGAAGGTGACGAAGATCTCGCCCGCATTCATGGCTTCAGGCTCCGCAAAGCGCGTCTCGCCAGCAGATGTAGGCTCGCGCCGGCGCACAGCCAAATCGCAGCGAAGAACGCCGTCCAGGGGCTCGGCGGCGGCGCGCTCGCCACGCCGAAGCTCACCGCCGTGAGCGGCGTCACGACGCCCAGGATGACGAAGGCCACCGCGACGGTGTTGATCGCGGTGGCGAGAAGCTTGGTCTGCTCGTCGAAGGTCGCGCTCACCGCGCGGCGTCAGGCGAATTCGAGGATCACCGCGTCGACCGCGAGGCTGTCGCCCTCCTTGGCATGGATCTTCGAGACCGTGGCGTCGCGCTCGGCGCGCAGCACGTTCTCCATCTTCATCGCCTCGACCACCGCGATCGGCTCGCCGTTCTTCACCTCCTGGCCTTCCTTGACCAGGATCTGCTTGACGAGGCCCGGCATCGGGCAGAGCACCTGCTTGCCCGAGCCCGCCTGCTCCTTCACCGGCATCAGGGCGGCGAGTTCCGCCTCGCGCCGCGTGTAGACCCGCGCCTCGGCCGCGCAGCCCGCGTGCTGGAGCGCGACGCCGTTGAGGAGCCCCCGCACCTGGATCGCCGCGCGCTGCGCGCCGATCGTGCCGGTCCAGACCGGCGCGCCGGGGCGCCAGTCGCTCGCCACCAAGTGGGCGGCGCCGTCCTGTTCCGTCACCACGACGCCGTCCTCGTGCGGATCGACCGTGACCGGGTAGGCCTGGCCGGCGAGGATCACCACCCGGTCGCGCTCGAACTTGAGGAGCGCGGGGTCGCGCATCTGGCCCGAGATGCCGCGCTTGCGCTGGTTGAGCTGGTGGTCGATGGCGGCGGCCGCCGCCATCATGCGCTTGGCGACCGCGCCCGCGGGCTCGGGGGCCTGGAAGCCCTCGGGGAACTCCTCGGCGATGAAGCCCGTCGAGAGGCGGCCCTCCTGCCAGCGCGGATGCGCCATCAGGGCGGAGAGGAACGGGATGTTGTGGCGGATGCCGTCGATCGCGAAGGCGTCGAGGGCCTCGCCCTGCGCGGCGATCGCCTCGGCGCGGGTCGGCGCCCAGGTGACGAGCTTGGCGATCATCGGGTCGTAGTGGATCGCGATCTCGCCGCCCTCCTCCACGCCCGTGTCGTTGCGCACGATGGCGTGGCCCTGGCGGCCCTCCTCCGGCGGCAGGTAGGTGGTGAGCCGGCCGATCGAGGGGAGGAAGTTGCGGGTCGGGTCCTCGGCGTAGACGCGGCTCTCCACCGCCCAGCCGTCGAGCTTGACCTGGTCCTGGCTCAGCGGAAGCGGCTCGCCCGCCGCCACCCGGATCATCAGCTCGACGAGGTCGAGGCCGGTGATCATCTCGGTGACGGGGTGCTCCACCTGGAGGCGCGTGTTCATCTCCAGGAAGTAGAAGGACTTGTCCTGGCCGGCGACGAACTCGACCGTGCCGGCGGAATCGTAGTTCACGGCACGCGCCAACGCCACGGCCTGCTCGCCCATCTTCCGGCGGGTCTCTTCATCCAGGAGCGGCGAGGGCGCCTCCTCGATGACCTTCTGGTTGCGGCGCTGGATCGAGCACTCGCGCTCGCCCAGGTAGATGACGTTGCCGTGCTTGTCGCCGATCACCTGGATCTCGATGTGGCGCGGGTCGGTGATGAACTTCTCCACGAACACCCGGTCGTCGCCGAAGGAGGACGAGGCCTCGGACTTGGCGCGCGCGAACCCTTCGGCGACCTCGTCGGCCGAGTGGGCGATGCGCATGCCCTTGCCGCCGCCGCCGGCGGACGCCTTGATCATCACCGGATAGCCGATCTCGTCGGCGATCTTGACCGCGTGCTCGGGGCTCTCGATCACGCCGAGGAAGCCCGGCACGGTCGAGACCTGGGCGGCGGCCGCCGCCTTCTTCGACTCGATCTTGTCGCCCATCGCGGCGATCGCGCCCGGGTTCGGGCCGATGAAGACGATGCCGGCCTCCGCCAGCGCCCGCGGGAAGGCCTCGCGCTCCGAGAGGAAGCCGTAGCCCGGGTGCACCGCCTGCGCGCCCGTCTTCTTGCAGGCCTCCACGATCTTCTCGATCACGAGGTAGGACTGGGCGGCCGGCGCCGGGCCGATATGCACCGCCTCGTCGGCCATCGCGACATGGACGGCGTCGCGGTCGGCGTCCGAGTAGACCGCCACGGTCTTGATGCCCATCCGGCGCGCCGTCTTGATGACGCGGCAGGCGATCTCACCTCGGTTGGCGATCAGAATCTTGTCGAACATGCGCCGCTCGGACCGTTGCTTCCCAGGATGATGATCCGGGTTCTGCAGCCCGGTCGAATCCCCGATAAAGCAGATGTGCGGCGGACGGAAGCTGTGCTTTGGGGGACCTTCTGGGATACCAGGCGGGGCCCGCTCAGGCGGCGAGCGCGAAGCGCGGGCTGCGCGCCGCGTCCGGCTGGCGCGACCAGCTGTTGGCGGCGAGCGCGAAGGCCGTCAGGTTCTCGGCGCTGGCCTGGGCCTCGCGCACGATCTCGACGGCGATGCGGGCGGCGACCGGGGTCGGGCCGCTGCGGCCGGACAGCGAGCCGGCGAGCCAGGCGGCGGTCTCGCGCTCGATCCGGCCGGTCGGGCGCTCGCCCCAGACCGCGAAATCGACGACCGCGGCGATCAGGTAATCGCCGAAGGCGGCATCCGCCGGCACGGCGCGCTCCAGGGCGATCAGCATGTCGGCCTCCTCGCGGCTGCCGATCCCGTCGGGGAGAACGTCGCGCATCAGGCGGCGCACGTCGGCCTCCGAGATCAGGCCGGCGCTCTTGGCATGGTTGCAGAAGTGCTGAAGAGAAATGTTGATCATTGCTTGCTGCCTCCCCGGCTGTTTGTCTGTGCCGGTGCTTGTCATTCGATGTAATGGACTATGGCGGCGGAGGATCCTCTTGGAGGTTAATGCGAAAGTCTGAACCCGTGTTCAGGTAAACGCTCGCTCACGAAGCAGGCTTTCGGGAATCTTGCCGCGCGGCGCCGGGGCGCCGGCGCCGCGCCATGGGAAGAAAGGCCGCGCGGGCGGCGACCCCCGCGGAACGGTGGCGCTTGCCCCGCATTGACGCTCGGTTTCTGCGCGCGGAGTCGACGTTCCATGACCCTCCTGAAATGGGCCCTCATCTGCTTCGTGATCTCGTTGATCGCCGGCGGCCTCGGCTTTACCGGCATCGCCTCCGGCGCCGGATCGCTCGCCCGCATCCTGTTCGGCCTGTTCCTGCTCGTCGCGATCGTGATCGTGGTCATCGCCTTCGCGATCGGGCAGGCGGTGTTCTAGCGTGAGCCCTGCCGGACAGGCCGCCCTCGCGGGGCGGGTCTGCCTCGTCACAGGCGCGACGAACGGCATCGGCTACGAGACGGCGCTCGGGCTCGCCCGCGCGGGCGCCGCGCTCGTCCTGGTGGGGCGCGACGCCGGGCGGCTGCGGGAGGCGGAGGCCCGCATCCGCGCCGCCGTGCCCGGGGCCCGCCTCGATCCCCGGCAGGCCGACCTGTCGAGCCAAACCGAGATCCGGCGGCTCGCGGCGGAGGTCTCCCGCGCCCACGACCGGCTCGACGTGCTGGTCAACAACGCGGGCGCGATCTTCGACCGGCGGGAGGTGACGGTGGATGGCATCGAGCGCACCTGGGCGCTCGACCATCTCGGCTACGTGCTGCTCACCCTCGAACTCCTCGACCTGCTGGCGGCCTCCGGGCGCCCGGGCGCGGCCGCCCGCATCGTCAACGTCGCCTCGCGGGCGCACGAGCGCGGCCATATCGCGTTCGACGATATCGAGGCCACGAGGAACTACAGCGCGATTCGTGCCTACGCGCAGGCCAAGCTCGGTAACGTTCTCTTCACCTGCGCGCTGGCCCGCCGCCTCGCCGGGCGCCCCGTCACCGTGAACGCGCTCCATCCCGGCGTGATCAACTCGGGCTTCGCCCGCAACACCGGCGGCGTGCTGGGTTTTGGCTGGGGACTGATTCGGCCGTTCCTCTCCACGCCCGAGAAGGGCGCCCGGACCTCGCTGCACCTCGCGGCGAGCCCGGCGGTCGAGGGCGTGAGCGGGCGCTACTTCGCGCGCTGCCGCGACGTGCCCTCCTCGCGCGAGAGCCGCGACGAGGCCGTGCAGGAGCGGGTCTGGGCGCTGAGCCTGGAGCAGGTCGGACGGGGCTGAGGGCCGGCGGTCGAGGATGGGGCGGGGGCTTTCCCCTCTCCCCGCAGGGCGGGGAGAGGGGAGACTCAACCCTTCACGCCACCGCTGCCCCGTCCCGGGCCGCGGCCCGGCGGTCCTGGATCTCGATGAAGACCCGCGTCACCTCGCGGTTGCGCTCGCGCAGCGTCCGGTCGAGGCGCGTCACCGCGCTCTCGATCTCGGCGCCCGAGAGGTCGTCCGCCATGTCGAGGCTGACGTTCACCAGGATGTCGTCGGGCCCGAGATGCTGGGTCAGCACCGCGTTGACGTGGCGCACGCCGGGCTCGGCGCGCACGATCTCGCGGATCTGGGCCACCACCTCGGGGTCGGCGGCCTCGCCGATCAGCAGGCCGTGCGTCTCGACCATCAGGAAGATCGCCATGCCCACCAGCACCAGGCCGATGCCGACCGAGGCCCAGCCGTCGAGCGCGGGTTGGTCGAGGACGTGCGCCGCCACCACGCCCGTGAACGCGATCACGAGGCCGATCAGCGCCGCCACGTCCTCGACCAGGATCGTGAACAGCGACGGGTCCTTGCTGCGGCGGATCGCGGTGATCGGCGGCCGGTCGCCCTTCTCGGCCCAGAACGCCCGCACGGCCACGAGGCACGAATAGCCTTCCGCGAGGATCGCGAAGCCGAGGATCGCCACGTTCACCCAGAAGCCCGGAAGCCGGTAGCCGAGGATGGAGGCGTCGGCGGCGGGCTCGGGGTGCATGATCTTCTCCGCCCCCTCGTAGATCGCGAAGATGCCGCCCCCGAGGAAGATCATCAGCGCGACCACGAAGGCGTAGAAGTAGATCTCGCGCCCGTAGCCGAAGGGGTGGCGCTCCGTCGGCGGCTTCCTGGCCCGCTTCAGGCCGACCAGGAGCAGGATCTGGTTGGCGGTGTCGACCACCGAGTGCGCGCCCTCCGCCAGCATCGCGGTCGAGCCGGTGAGGAAGGCGCCCACGAACTTCGCCGCCGCGATGGCGAGGTTGGCGCCCGCGGCGGTGTAGATGGCGCCGGTGCTCTCGGCCATGCGCGTCGGTCCTGGCTGGGCCGGCGCGGGGCCGGTCTCGGGGAGGGGTGAGCCTGCAATGAGCCGGCGGCGGCCAAGGTTCCGCCGAGGTTCCACGGAGGTTCCACGGAGGTTCCTCCCCGTCGGCGGTGGACGGGCGGGGCGCCGTTCGGCATCGTGCCGGGCGACCGAGGAGACGACCGGAGCCGCCATGTCCGCAGACACCCCCGCCTACGATCCCCAGAACGTCTTCGCCAAGATCCTGCGCGGCGAGATCCCGGCCCACCGGGTCTACGAGGACGCCCACACCCTGGCCTTCATGGACGTGATGCCCCAGGGCGAGGGCCACACCCTGGTGATCCCGAAGGCGCCGTCGCGCGGCCTGCTCGACGCGGAGCCGGAGGCGCTCGCGGCGCTGATCGCGAGCGTGCAGCGGGTGGCGCGGGCCGTGAAGGCGGCCTTCGCGGCGGACGGGCTGACGGTCTTCCAGTACAACGAGCCGGCGGGCGGGCAGACGGTGTTCCATCTCCACGTCCACATCGTCCCGCGCCGGGAGGGCGTGCCGCTGAAGCGCCACGAGGGCGGCATGGCCGACAACGCCGTGCTGGCCGCGCACGCGGAGCGGATCCGGGCGGCGCTGGAGGGGTAGGCGCCCGGGGCCATCCTATCGCCAGCACCGGAGAGCATGTGGCGCGGGGCGGCCTCCGGTTGAGCGCGTCGGCCGCGCATGACTCCCCCTCTCCCCGCCGCGCGGGGAGAGGGGGGGCGCTTCATCCGTGAACGGGTGCGGTACGGCTCAGGCCGCCGCGGTGCCGCCCGCCTGGGCCATGCCGGCGAGCACCCGCCGGAGCGCGGCGTTCTCGGCCTCGAGCTCGCTGACCCGGCGCAGCAGGACCGCCACGGAGGCGTCGGCCGCCTCGACGGCCGGAGCGGCCGGGGCGGGGACGGGGGCGGCCTCATCCGCGAAGGTGACGCCGATGCCGTCCGCCCGCCGCCAGCGCAGGGTCGCCCGGTAGGTGCGGTCCTTCTGCGGGATGTGGAGGTCGAAGCTTGCCGGCAGCGTCGCGGTCTCGCTCAGCGCCAGCCGCGCGCCCGAGGTCGAGAAGTCCCGGACCATGCAGTCCATGGAGGACGCGCCGTTGTTGAAGCTGATGCGCCCCTTCAGGAAAACGCGCTGGCGCACCTCGTTGCGATGCTCCGCCGACATCTCGCCTCCGCCGCAGGATCGGTGATCGAGGCCGATCCTGGCACCGCAGCCCTTAAGGAATGTTTCCCCCGATCCGCGACTCGCGGGGGCCGGTCAGGCGGTGTAGCGCCGATCCACCGTCTGGAAGAGGTAGAAGCCGTTGAAGCGCACGGCCGTGTCGGCGGCCCGGCCGTCGAAATCGCGCGGCGCCCCGTACTGCGTCCCGAGCTTGCCCTCGAAGGTCCAGCGCCCGCCGCCGAGGAAGGCCGGCACCGTGCAGGCCTCCGGCACCGCGCAGCACAGCCCCTCGATGCTCTTCAGGCGGAACAGATTGTAGCTTCGCATCGGAAGTCCTCCGCTTGGCCGCCCTCGTGCCGGCCCGATGGGCCGGTGCCGGTCGATTCGACCCGTGCCGGTCGACTTGACCGGTGCCGACGCGCCGGATCGGTGCCGCTCCCCCGCGGCGCGTGCGCTGCGGAGAATCGGCTCCGATGCAATGCATCGGCTTGACCGTTCCCATAATGGCACAATCGGTCGGGTTTATGTCGGCTCGTTTGCGGGGACGTTTCTCTCCAGCTCGTCGAGCCAGATCCGGGCCGAGGCGTCCGAGGGCGCGCGCCAGTCGCCGCGGGGCGAGAGCGAGCCGCCGGCCGCCACCTTCGGGCCGTTCGGGAGGGCCGAGCGCTTGAACTGGCTGAAGCCGAAGAAGCGGGCGAGGAACACGCCGAGCCAGCGCCGGATCGTGGGCAGATCGTAGGCGATGCGCTTGGCCTCGGGGAAGTCCGGCGGCCAGGCGCCGCGCTCCGCATCGCCCCAGGCGTGGAGCGCCAGGAAGGCGATCTTCGAGGGCCGGAACCCGTAGCGCAGCGTGTAGAACAGGTTGAAGTCCTGCAGCGCGTAGGGGCCGATCGTGGCTTCCGTGCTCTGGGGCGTGTCGTCGGCGTCCATCGGCACCAGCTCGGGCGAGATCTCGGTGTCGAGCACCGCCTGGAGCGTCCGGTTCTCCTCCGCGCCCAGTTGGCCCGAGGCGATGACCCAGCGGATCAGGTGCTGGATCAGGGTCTTGGGCACGCCGCTGTTCACCGCGTAGTGGCTCATCTGGTCGCCGACGCCGTAGGTGCACCAGCCGAGCGCCAGCTCCGAGAGGTCGCCGGTGCCGACCACGATGCCGCCGTGCCGGTTGGCGAGCCGGAACAAGTAGTCGGTGCGAAGCCCCGCCTGCACGTTCTCGAAGGTGACGTCGTAGACCGCCTCTCCCCGCGCGTAGGGATGGCCCATGTCGGCGAGCATCTGCCGGGCGGCCGGGCGGATGTCGATCTCGGCCGCCGTGCAGCCCATCGCCCGCATCAGGGCGTGGGCGTTGCCCTTGGTGCCCTCCGAGGTCGCGAAGCCCGGCATCGTGTAGGCCAGGATGTCGGAGCGCGGATAGCCCAGCCGGTCGAAGGCCTTGGCGATCACGATCAGCGCGTGGGTCGAGTCGAGGCCGCCCGAGACGCCGATCACCGCCCGCTTGGTGCCCGTGGCCTCGAGGCGCTGGGCCAGCCCCGCCACCTGGATGTTGTAGGCCTCGTAGCAATCCTGCGCGAGGCGCTCCGCCTCGGCCGGCACGAAGGGGAAGCGCTCGACCCGGCGCAGGAGGCCGAGATCCCCGGCCGGCGGATCGAGCCGGAAGCCGACCCGGCGGTAGGGCGGGGCGCCCTGCGCGCGCGCCGAAGCCTGGGCGTTGTCGTCGAAGCTGCCGGCCTGGCGCCGGTCCTGGGCCAGGAGGTCGAGGTCGATGTCGGCGATGGTCGCCACCGGCGTTTGCGGGAAGCGCTCGCCCTCCGCCAGCCGCACGCCCGCCTCGTCGATCGAGGTCTGGCCGTCCCAGGCGAGGTCGGTGGTCGATTCACCCTGCCCCGCCGCCGCGTAGACGTAGGCACAGGAGGCCCGCATCGAGGCCGCGCGGGTGAGGAGCGCGCGCGCATCCGCCCGGCCCACCGTGATCGGGCTGCCCGAGGGGTTGGCCAGCACCGTGGCCCCGTGCAGCGCCGCCCGCATGCCCGGGGCATCGGGCACCCAGAGATCCTCGCAGATCTCGATGCCGACGACGAAGCCGGCGAGGTCCTCGGCCTCGAACAGCAGGTCGGTGCCGAAGGGGGCCTCGTGACCGGCGACCCGCACGGTCCCGCCCGCGATCCCGACGCCCGAGGCGAAGTGGCGCTTCTCGTAGAATTCGCGGTAGTTCGGCAGGTAGCTCTTCGGCACCACGCCGAGGAGCCGCCCACCCTGGATGGCCAGCGCCGTGTTGTAGATCCGGTTGCCCCGGCGCAGCGGCGCGCCGACCACGAGGAGCGGGCGCAGGCGCGCGGATTCGGCGATCAGCCGCCCGGCGGCCTCCTCGACCGCGTCGAGCAGCGTCTCCTGCAGGAACAGGTCCTCGATCGCGTAGGCCGAGAGCGCCAGCTCGGGGAAGACGGCGAGCGCCGCCCCCCTGTCGTGGCAGGTGCGGGCGAGGTCCAGCACCGCGTCCGCGTTGCGCCCCGGCTCGGCCGGGTGGCTGCGGCCGGTGCAGGCGGCCACGCGCGCGAAGCCGTGGCGATAGAGCGAGCGGAACTCTGGAACCTGGGTCACGGCGGGGCGGCCTCGCGTGCGGGTAACCTTGCCGGGGATCTAAGGCAGGCCGCCCCCGCTCTCCAGCGGGGCGGGGGCGGGCAGGGGCGGGCCCTGCGCCCGTCGGGCGCCGGTAAGGACCGGCCGGAGGGCTCAAGCCTCTGTTAACGACGACGCGCCTAACTCGGGAACGAGCCGCCCTGCCCCGGGCGGAAGCCCTGTTTCGAGTAACAGAAGCTCTCATGCGCGCATCGGGACGGCCCCCCTACTCACACCGCGATCCCTCCCGCCCCGGCCGCGGCGTCGACCGCCCGGGCCTCTCGCTCGGGGCGCTCGCGCACCGGCTGATGTCGCTCCGCCAGAGCCTGACCCGCCGCCTCGGCGGGGCCGCGCGCCACCCCGGCTACGCCCTGCCGCGCCAGGGGCAGGGCGCGGCCCAGAGCTGGGCCGCGTCGCCGAACGCCATGCTGGGCCGCGACCGCGAGCCCGAGGTGCCGATGCCGCGCGTCCTGCCGCCGGAGATGGCACCGTTCGGCGCGGCGGAGCCGCGGTTCGGCGCTGCGGAGCCGCGGTTCGGCGCCCGCGCGGCGGCCGGCTTCGGCCCGCCCGAGGCGGCCCGGCCCGAGCCCGGCCCGCAGGGCTGGCCCGACCACGTCTTCGACGATCGCGCGGGCTTCGAGCCGCCGCCGGCGCGCCACGAGAGCCGCATCGACCACGCCGCCTCGACGCCGGGCGTGCTGGTGCGCCAGCCCCGCCGACCCGCCGCGATCGCGCCCGAGGGCGTGCCGGCCGACGCCTATGCGAGCGCTCCCGCGGCGGCCCCCGCCGCGCCCCAGCCCTCCGCCGTGCGCTTCACGCGCACCCCCGACGCGGTGCTGCAGGAGCGCCGCCAGCGCGCGCTGGAGGCCGAGCGCGCTGCGCTGGAGCGCGCTCGCGCCGAGGCGCAGGCCGCCCTCCAGGCCCAGGCGGACGCCCAGGCCGCGATCGAGCGGGCCGAGGCCGAGCGCCGCGCCGCCGAAGAGGAGGTCGCCCGGCAAGAGGCCGCCCGGCAAGAGGCGGCCCGGCAGGAGGCTGCCCGGCAGGAGGCCGAACGCGCCGCCGAGGCCGTGTCGGCCCGCATCGAGGCCGGCCCGCCCGTGCCGCTCTGGCGCCAGCCCTTCGTGGCCTCGGAGGGCGTGCGCTACTTCCGCACCCCCGACCGGCGCCCGGCCCGGCCGAGCGTCGAGCTGTCCCCCGAGACGCCAGCCCCGCAGGAGACGTACGGGCCGGTCGCGGCGACGAGCGCTCCCGAGGTCGAGGTTGCACATGAGGCCGCCCTTGAGGCCGCCCCCGGCGCCGTTTGCGCCGAGGCGGTGCCGGCCGCCCTCGCGGCGCCGGACCACGCCGCGGAGCATCCGGTCGCGGCGCCCGCGTGCGGCGACTTCTCGGACCTGCCCGACTGGTCGGGCATGCAGCCCTGGTTCGGCGCCGACGACGGCGTCTCGGCGAGCGAGGCCTGGGCCGCGCTCGACGCCGCCCCCTCCGTGGCGGCCGAGACCGCTTCCGATGCCGTCGGCGAGCCCGAGGCGGGCGCGGCCGCGCCCTACGTCGCGGTGCCGGTCGACATCTCGCACCTGCGCTCGCTGCCGCCCAAGCCCGTCTACGTGCTCGACCGGCTGGTGCGCTTCGACATGCCGCCGCGCCCGGCCGACCTGCAGGACAATGCCAGCGCCCGCGCCGCCGAGGAGCGCGCGGCCGCGGCTGCCGCGGCGGTGGCCGCCTTCCTGCCGCCGCGCCCGGCCCTGACGCTGGTCTTCGGCCCCGAGACGCCGGCCCCCGCCGGTCCCGGCGACGCCGCCGTGCCGGCCGCCCCCGTCGCCGAGACGGCGCCGCGCGCCCTCCGGCCGGCGCTGTCGGCGATGGCCGCCCGCGCCGCGATCCGCCCGGCCCGCCCGCCGGGCGCGCCCGAGCCCGTGCCGGCCCCCTGCGCGCCTGCCGCGGCCCCCTGCGAGCCTGCCGCGGACGCGGCCGCCGCGTGCGAGCCCGCGTTCCGGGCGCCCGTCCCGGCCGAGGGCGCCGCGCCCGTCGCGGTGCCGATCCCGGCGCGCCCGGTCCTGCTGCGCGGCCGGGCCGCCCCGGCCGCCGAGCCGGCGCAGGCCGTCCCCGAGGTGATCGCCGAGGTGGTCGTCGAGGCGCACGCGGCCGCGGCGCCCGAAACCCCCCTCCCCTCGTCCGCCGAGGCCGGCGAGAGCGTGGCGGCCGAGCCGGCCCCCCTCCCCGCCCCGGCCCAGGGCCCGAGTCAGACCTTGCCCGTCAACGTGCCGGCGGTGGTGCGCCCGCACCTGATCCCCGCCGGGCGCCACCTGGAAGTCGCGGCCTTCGCGAACGCCGACTACGAGCTGCCCGCCCTCGAACTCCTCGCCCTGCCCGCCCCCGGCGGCAGCGAGGAGGTCGATGCCGACGTGCTGGAGCAGAACGCCCTCAACCTGCAGCAGACGGTCCAGGATTTCGGCGTGCGCGGCGACATCCTGGCCGTGCGGCCGGGGCCCGTCGTCACGCTCTACGAGCTGGAGCCGGCGCCCGGCACCAAGTCGTCCCGCGTCATCGGCCTCTCGGACGACATCGCGCGCTCGATGTCGGCGGTCTCGGCCCGCGTCGCGGTCGTGCCCGGCCGCAACGTCATCGGCATCGAGTTGCCGAACGAGACCCGCGAGACGGTCTACCTGCGCGAGCTCCTCTGCGCGCCGGACTTCGTGGAGACGAAGCACAAGCTGGCGCTGTGCTTAGGCAAGAACATCGGCGGCGAGCCGATCATCGCGGATCTCGCCCGCATGCCGCACCTGCTGGTGGCCGGCACGACCGGCTCGGGCAAGTCGGTGGCCATCAACACCATGATCCTGAGCCTGCTCTACCGGATGAAGCCGGAGGAGTGCCGCCTGATCATGGTCGATCCCAAGATGCTGGAACTCTCCGTCTACGACGGCATCCCGCACCTGCTCTCCCCCGTCGTCATCGACCCCAAGAAGGCGGTCATCGCCCTCAAATGGGCCGTGCGCGAGATGGAGGAGCGCTACAAGAAGATGTCCAAGATCGCGGTCCGCAACATCGACGGCTACAACGCCCGGATGAAGGAGGCCCGCGAGCGCGGCGAGACCATCACCCGCACGGTGCAGACGGGCTTCGACCGCCACACCGGCGAGGCGGTGTTCGAGGAGGAGGCGATGGACCTCAGCCCCCTCCCCTACATCGTGATCGTGGTGGACGAGATGGCCGACCTGATGATGGTGGCCGGCAAGGACATCGAGGGGGCGATCCAGCGGCTGGCGCAGATGGCGCGGGCGGCGGGCATCCACCTGATCATGGCGACGCAGCGCCCGTCGGTGGACGTGATCACCGGCACCATCAAGGCGAACTTCCCGACCCGGATCTCCTTCCAGGTCACGAGCAAGATCGACTCGCGCACCATTCTCGGCGAGATGGGCGCCGAGCAGCTTCTGGGCCAGGGCGACATGCTGTTCATGGCCGGCGGCGGGCGCACCACGCGCGTGCACGGGCCGTTCTGCTCGGACGCCGAGGTCGAGAGCGTGGTCGCCCACCTCAAGCGCCAGGGCCGGCCGGCCTACCTCGACGCCGTCACGGCCGACGACGCGCCGGAAGAAGCGCCCGCCAAGGGCTCCCGCGCCTCGAAGGCGGCGGCCCAGCCCGCCGAGGAGCGCGAGGAGGAGGCCCCGGTCTTCGACGTCGGCGCCTTCACGGCGGCGGTCGGGGCTGAGTCGGGCGACCTCTACGAGCAGGCAATCCAGGTGGTGCTGCGGGACCAGAAGGCCTCGACCAGCTACATCCAGCGCCGCCTGCAGATCGGCTACAACCGCGCCGCCTCGCTGATGGAGCGGATGGAGATCGAGGGCATCGTCGGCCCGGCCAACCACGCGGGAAAACGCGAGATCCTGGTCGATGCCGGCCACTTCGCGGGCACGGGCCTCGGCAACGCGATGGCGCATCCGCTCGGCGCCGCCGCGATGGACGACGAGGACTGACCCGCCTCCTCCGCCCGGCCTCGGCCGCCGGGCGGATCCGCGATGCGCGTCGCATCTTCGCCACAGGGGCGGGCTCTAAGCGGGCCCGCCCGCCAAGCCCCGGATCCGGCGCCCGCGCCGCGAGGAGACAGCCCCACGATGATCGGCCGCCGCACCAGTCCTGCCGCCGTGTCGCTTCTCGTCCTCGCGGCCTGGCTCGGCGCCGCCGCGCCGGCCGAGGCGCAGGTCGGCAACTTCCTCGACAGCCTGTTCGGCCGCAAGGAGCAGCCGGCGCCCGCCCCGGAGCCGCAGCCCGAGGCCGCCCCGGCCGCGCCCGCCCCCGCCCCGAAGAAGGCGGCGCCCAAGCCCCAGGCCGGCAAGGAGAAGGACGGGGCGAAGGAGGCCAAGGCCGCCTCCGAGAAGCCCGCCAACGAGAAGACCGGCAGCATCAAGGGCAGGCCCGCCGAGGCCAAGGCGGCGGCTCAATCCGAGAAGGTCGCGGCGGTGGGAGCCCCCACGGCGATCCCGTCCGCCCTCGAGCAGGCGGATCCCGCCACCGTGCTCGCCCAGGCCAACGCCTATTTCAACGGGCTCAACACGCTCACCGGCAGCTTCATGCAGATCTCGGCGGACGGGCGCCGGATCGGCGGCAAGCTCAGCCTCGTGAAGCCCGGGCGGCTGCGCTTCGACTACGACCAGCCCTCGCCGCTGGAGGTGGTGGCCGACGGCCAGTCGGTGGCCGTGCGCGACCGCAAGCTCGGCACGCAGGACCTCTACTTCATCGCCCAGACGCCGCTGAAATTCCTGCTGCGCGAGAAGATCGACCTCGCCCGCGACCTCACGGTGACCGAGGTGGTCAACGAGCCCGGCGGCATCCGCATCGCCCTGGAGGATCGGGCCACGCTCGGCGGCACCTCGAAGATCCAGCTCTACTTCGACGCCGAGATGAAGACGCTGTCGCAGTGGCGGATCACCGACCCGCAGGGCTACCTCACCACGGTGCAGCTCTCGAACCTGCAGCGGGGCAAGGCGGTCGACGGGTCGCTGTTCTTCATCAATTACGGCCGCGCCGAGGACAAGGCGATGGCCGAGCGCATCAAGCAGTCGCAGAACCCCTGAGGGGGCGGGCAGCGGGACTTCGGATCGCGCCGCCCTTTTCCCGGACGCCCGGAGCGTCAGCGGAGGGTGATCCGGGATCCAGCACACGAAGGTCGCGAAGCGTCCGGATCTGCATCGGTCCATGAAGATCGAGCCGCTTCGCGGCACTTCTTTCGCTGGATCCCGGATCACCTACCACTTCGTTCCAGGCGTCCGGGAAAGGGGCAGCGTCGCGCCTCAGGCCGCCGCCGGGCGCCAGCGATCGAGCTCCCGGTCGATCGCCCGCTCCGTCCCCTCCATGAAGGCGGCCGCCGACAGGCCGGCGGCGAGCGGGGCGAGGTAGCTCACCACCACCGTGCCGGGCCGGCTGAGCGAGCCGCTCGGCCAGTACAGGCCGGAATTGACCGCCACCGGCAGCACCGGCAGGCCGAGCTTGCCGTAGAGCAGCTCCGCCCCGCGCTTGAACTGCACCGGCGCCCCGAAGGCGCTGCGCGTCCCCTCCGGGAAGATCAGCACCGAGCGGCCGGCGGCAACCGCCGCGCGGCTCTCCTCGATCATGGTGCGCAGCGCCTGGGTGCCGTTGGCGCGGTCGATGATGATCATCGGCGAGCGGCGCAGGAACCAGCCGACCACGGGAATCGCGACGAGTTCCCGCTTGGCGATGATCGCCACGTCCGGCACCAGGATCAGGAAGGCCAGGGTCTCCCAGGCCGACTGATGGTTGGCCACGATCAGGCAGGGCCCGTCCGGGATGCGCTCGCGCCCCTCCTCGACGTAGCCCAGCCCGACGATGCCCCGCAGCCCGAACAGGATGCCGCGCGCCCAGAGCCGGGTCGCCGCGCGGATCGGCCGGGCGGGCGCGCCGCTCACGGCGAAGGCCAGGAGGGGCACGAGGAACAGGGCGGTCCAGGCGGCCCAGTAGGCGTTGAAGCAGGCGGAGCGAAGCGAGGGCAAGGGCGTGTCGGGCTCGGGGACGGGCGGCCGTCCGGGGACGGCGGCGGAGCGCGCCCATACCGCCTTCCCCGGCCCGGTGCACGGCAATTCGCGCGGCTGCGACCCGGATGCACTGTCGGCCCGCGCCGGATCGGCTATCTGGGGCGGCCCCGTCCGACCGGCTCGGAAAGCCTCGCCCGTGCGCCTCACCGTCACCACCTGGAACATCAACTCGGTGCGCCTGCGCATCGATTCCGTGCTGCGCTTCCTGAAGGAGAACCGGCCCGACGTGCTCTGCCTGCAGGAGACGAAGTGCCCGAACGAGCTGTTCCCGCTGAAGGCCTTCGCGGGCAGCGGCTACGAGCACGTCGTGTTCTCGGGCCAGAAGGGCTACAACGGCGTCGCGATCCTCTCGCGCTTCCCCCTGCTCTCCCCCGAGATGATGGGTTTCTGCGAGCGCCCGGACGCGCGCCACATCTCGGCGGTGCTGGGGCGGGAGGCCGGGCCCGCCGCCGGGATCGTGCTGCACGATTTCTACGTGCCGGCGGGCGGCGACGTGCCGGACCGGGACGTGAACCCGAAATTCGCCCACAAGCTCGACTTCCTGGCGGAGCTGCGCGCCTGGGGCGGGCGGCGCGTCGCCGGCCCGGCGATCCTCGTCGGCGACCTCAACGTGGCACCGCTCGAGCACGACGTCTGGTCGCACAAGCAGCTCCTCGACGTGGTGAGCCACACCCCCGCCGAGACCGAGGCGCTGGAGACCCTGCGGGGCGAGGCCGGCTGGATCGACGCGGCCCGCCACCTCACCCCGGAGCCCGAGAAGATCTACACGTGGTGGAGCTACCGCTCGCCGAACTGGGAGCTCGCCAACAAGGGCCGGCGCCTCGACCACGCCTGGGTCTCGCCGGATCTGGCCGGCACGGTGCGGGCCGTCACCGTCTCGCGCGAGACCCGCGGCTGGGAGCGCCCCTCCGACCACGTGCCGGTGACGCTGGCACTCGAGCTCTGAGGGGAACAGAGGCGCCGCCTCGCGCATTGGCCGGCATCACGAACCCTTGATGAGGCCCTCATGCGCAAGCTCCTGCTCGCCTTCCTGCTCCCCCGCGTCGTCTCCTGGCTGCGCCGCCGCTACGGCACGCCGAACCACCGCACCCGTCCGTACTAAGTTCCTCGTGATCTCCCTCCCCCCTCTGCGGGGGAGGGTGGCCCGGCCGTCAGGCCGGGGCGGGTGAGGGGAGCGACGTCGCCGGACAGCGCTCGGCATCGACGCTGCGCCTGGACCTGAAGCGTTGTCCCCTCTCCCGCCTCACTCTGTTCGGCACCCTCCCCCGCAGAGGGGGGAGGGAGAATTTCCGCGCTACACCGCCTGCCGCGCGGTCTCGGGCATCAGCAGCACCGCGACGAAGCTCATCGCGGCCGCGAGCGCGAGATAGGCCCCCACCCAGGCGATGCCGCCCATCGCCACGAGGCTCTGCGCCAGGTAGGGCGCCGCCGAGGCGCCGATGATGCCCGCGAGGTTGTAGGTCACGGAGGCGCCCGTGTAGCGCACCCGGGTCGGGAACAGCTCCGGCAGCAGCGCGCCCATCGGCCCGAAGATCCAGCCCATCGCGAAGAGGCCGAGGCAGAGGAAGCCGAGCACCAGCGGCCACGACCCCGAGCCCAGCATCGGCCCGAGCAGCAGGCCGAGGAACATCGTGAAGAGCGTGCCCGACATCACCACGGGGCGCCGCCCGAACCGGTCCGCCGCGAGCCCCGAGAGCGGGATCCCGAGCGCCATGAAGCAGACGGCGATGCACTCGAAGAGCAGGAAGGTCGGCCGCGTGTAGCCGAGCGTGGCCGTGCCGTAGCCGAGCGCGAACACGGTCGAGAGGTAGAACACCGCGTAGCAGGCCACCATCGCGAAGGTGCCGAGCAGGGTCGCCCGCGTGTGCTGCGTGACGACGGTGGCGAGCGGCACCTTCTCGGGCTCGGCGCGCGCCAGCGCGGCCTTGAAGGCGGGCGTCTCGGTGAGCGCGAGGCGCACGTAGAGGCCGACGCCGACCAGCACCGCCGAGGCCAGGAACGGCAGGCGCCAGCCCCAGCTCTGGAAGGCCTCGGGGCTCAGCCCGAAGCTCAGCGCCAGGAAGCAGGTGTTGGCCAGGATGAAGCCGACCGGCGCGCCGAGCTGGGGGAAGATGCCGTACCACGCGCGACGCCCCGGCGGCGCGTTCTCGACGGCGAGCAGCGCCGCCCCGCCCCACTCGCCGCCGAAGCCGAGCCCCTGGCCGAAGCGCAGGATGCAGAGCGCGGCCGGCGCCAGCCAGCCCGCGCTGGCGTAGGTCGGCAGGCAGCCGATCAGCACCGTCGAGACGCCCATGATCATCAGCGAGGCCACCAGCGTCGCCTTGCGGCCGATGCGGTCGCCGAAATGCCCGAACAGCGCCGCCCCGATCGGCCGGGCCAGGAAGGCGATGGCGAAGGTGGCGAAGGCCGCCAGCAGCTGCACGCCGGGCTCGCCGGGCGGGAAGAAGACCGGCCCGATCACCAGCGCGGCGGCGGTGGCGTAGATGTAGAAATCGTAGAACTCGATCGCCGTGCCGACGAAGCTCGCCGTGAGGATGCGGCGCGCGGAGGGCTGCGCGGTGGGGCTGGTCTGGAGCATGGGCGCGTATCTTGAGCGGCTTCGCTTGGGTCTCGGCTGTGAGCCCGCCCTAGTCCAGCGGGCGGCGTTTGCCCAGCGCTCGGGCCCTCTTTCGCCGGCCGGGACCGCGCGGCACGTCGGGTGCGGCGGAGCGTAGCAGGGTGGGACCGGACCCGGCCGGGACCGGCGCGCGCCTGCCGGATCTGCCCAAGCGGGTGGCGCGTCGTGCCCGGAGCGGCGCGGGCGACGGCCGGGAATGCCGCTTTTTCGAGCGTGCCCAATCGGACCGCAGGTGCCCCGGAGAGCCGTCCGTGCGCGCGCGCGCGAGCCGAGGCTCAATCCAGGGTTGGCACGGAACCTGCTCACGCTCCCGTGTCCGTCAACGGCGACGGCACCGCCCTCCGCCAGCAACGCCGCTGTCGCGATCCCTCCCGTCCCGCGCCTCAGGGTTGCGGCCGGCGGTGTGCATCGCTGCGCGGGTCGGCGGCCGGCACTCTCTTCCATCGGGGCAGGTTTCATGAAGATCGGCGAGTCGAAGACCCGGCGCAGCGTCCTCAAGGGCGCGGCCGCAGCCCTGTCGCTCACTGCCGCCGCGCGGCTGGCGCTGCCCGGCGGCGCCCACGCGCAAGCGGCGGGGCCGGAGGTGAAGGGAGCCAAGCTCGGCTTCATCGCGCTCACCGACGCGGCGCCGCTCTTCGTCGCCAAGGAGAAGGGCCTCTTCGCCAAGTACGGCGTGCCCGAGACTGAGGTGCTGAAGCAGGCGTCCTGGGGCACCACCCGCGACAACCTCGTGCTCGGCTCTGAGGGCAACGGCATCGACGGCGCCCACATCCTCACGCCGATGCCCTACCTGATCTCGGCCGGCCGCGTGACGCAGAACAACGTGCCGGTGCCGATGTACATCATGGCCCGGCTCAACCTGAACGGGCAGTGCATCTCGGTCGCCAAGGAGCACCTCGACGTCAAGGTCGGGCTCGACACCAAGCCGTTCAAGGCGGCGCTGGAGAAGAAGAAGGCCTCGGGCAAGTCGGTGAAGGCCGCCATGACCTTCCCGGGCGGCACGCACGACCTCTGGATCCGCTACTGGCTCGCCGCCGGCGGCATCGACCCCGACAAGGACATCGAGACCATCGTGGTTCCGCCGCCCCAGATGGTGGCGAACATGAAGGTCGGCACGATGGACTGCTTCTGCGTCTGCGAGCCGTGGAACGAGCAGCTCATTCACCAGGGCATCGGCTACACGGCGATCACCACGGGCGAGCTCTGGAAGGACCATCCCGAGAAGGCCTTCGCGCTGCGCGCCAGCTTCGTGGACAAGTACCCGAACGCCGCCAAGGCCCTGCTGATGGCGGTGATGGAAGCCCAGCAATGGTGCGAGAAGCCGGAGAACCGCGACGAACTCGCGGCGATCGTGGCCAAGCGCCAGTGGATCAACGTACCGGTGGCCGACGTCGTCGATCGCATGAAGGGCAAGTTCGACTACGGCACCGGCCGCGTCGTCGAGAACAGCCCCTTCACCATGAAGTTCTGGGAGGACCACGCCTCCTACCCGTACAAGTCGCACGACCTCTGGTTCCTCACCGAGGACATCCGCTGGGGCAAGTTCGATCCGTCGACCGACACGAAGGCGCTGATCGACAAGGTGAACCGCGAGGACCTCTGGCGCGAGGCCGCCAAGGCGCTCGGCGTCGCCTCCATCCCCACCTCCACCTCCCGCGGCACCGAGACGCTGTTCGACGGCAAGGTCTTCGACCCGGCCGACCCCGCCGCCTACCTCGCCAGCCTCGGCATCAAGAGGATCGCCTGATGGCCGCCACCTCCGCCACCCTGGGCACGGCCGCGCGCGACGCCGCGTCCGTGAAGTCCCGCCGCCTGCCCCGCGTCACGGGCCGGGATCTCCGGGCGCTCGGCGCCCGGGTGATCCCGCCGCTCGTGGTGCTGGCAGCCTTCCTGCTCTTCTGGGAGGTCGCCTGCTCGCGCCCGACCGCCGGCCTGCCCCCGCCCTCGCGGGTGCTCTCGGAGGCCTGGCCGATCATCTCGGACCCGTTCTTCGACAACGGCGGCACCGACAAGGGCCTGTTCTGGCACATCCTCGCCAGCCTCCAGCGCGTCGCGCTCGGCTTCGCCCTCGCGGTCGTGGCCGGCGTGATGCTGGGCACGCTGGTGGGCCAGTCCGAGTGGGCGATGCGCGGGCTCGATCCCGTGTTCCAGGTGCTGCGCACGATCCCGCCGCTCGCCTGGCTGCCGCTCTCGCTCGCCGCCTTCCGGGACGGCCAGCCGTCCGCGATCTTCGTGATCTTCATCACCTCGATCTGGCCGATCATCATCAACACCGCGGTTGGCATCCGCAACATCCCGCAGGACTACCGCAACGTCGCGGCCGTCATCCGGCTGAACCCGCTGGAGTTCTTCTGGAAGATCATGCTGCCCTCGGCCGCGCCCTACATCTTCACGGGCCTGCGCATCGGCGTCGGCCTGTCCTGGCTCGCGATCGTGGCGGCCGAGATGCTGATCGGCGGCGTCGGCATCGGCTTCTTCATCTGGGACGCCTGGAACTCGTCGCACATCTCCGAGATCATCGTCGCGCTCGTCTATGTCGGCGTGATCGGCTTCATCCTCGACCGATTGGTGGCGGCGGCGGGCAGCCTCGTCACCCGCGGCACCAGCGCGGCCTGAGGGAGGCCCGACACATGGCACAAGCCCATCTCGACCTCTCGCAGGTCGGCATCAGCTTCACCCGCGGCGGCAAGACCACGGAGGTCCTGCGCGACGTGAACCTCAAGCTCGACCGGGGCGAGTTCGTCTCGATCATCGGCCATTCGGGCTGCGGCAAGTCCACGGTGCTCAACATCGTGGCGGGCCTGCTCAAGGCCTCGACCGGCTGCGTGCTGCTCGACGGCAAGGAGGTCTCGGCGCCCGGCCCCGAGCGGGCGGTGGTGTTCCAGAACCACTCGCTCCTGCCCTGGCTGACGGTGCGCGAGAACGTGGCGCTCGCCGTCGACAAGGTGCTGGCCGGGAAGAAGTCGCGGGCCGAGCGCGCGGCCTGGGTCGAGCACAACCTCGCGCTGGTCAACATGGTGCACGCGGCCGAGAAGCGCCCGAACGAGATCTCGGGCGGCATGAAGCAGCGCGTCGGCATCGCCCGCGCGCTCGCCATGGAGCCGACCGTGCTGCTGATGGACGAGCCCTTCGGGGCGCTCGACGCCCTGACCCGAGCGCATCTCCAGGATCAGCTCATGGAGATCCAGCTGCGCCTCAGGAACACCGTGATCATGATCACCCACGACGTGGACGAGGCGGTGCTGCTCTCGGACCGCATCGTGATGATGACGAACGGGCCCTCCGCCACGATCGGCGAGATCCTGCCCGTGCCGCTCGCCCGGCCCCGTCGCCGGCTCGAGCTCGTCGAGGACCAGACCTACGTGCATTGCCGGGCGGAGGTGCTGGAATTCCTCTACGCCCGCCACGCGCGGCCGGCGCTGGCGGCGTGACCGCCCAAACCCTCCCCCCCGCAGAGGGGGGAGGGAGAATTACGCTCAATCCTTGAGGTCGGCCGGCACCTTGCCGCCGTTCTCCTCGAGCTTCTTGATGACCTGCTTGTGCAGCCAGACGTTCATCGTGGCCGAGTCGTCCTTGTCGCCGGTGTAGTGCAGCTCATCGGCGAGCTGCTTGCGGGCGGTGAGGCTCGAATCGAGGTCGAGCAGCTTCATCAGATCGACGATCGAGGTGCGCCAGTTCAGCTGCTGAGGGTTCTTGGCGGCCATGCCGTTGAGCACCTGCTCGACATCGACCGTCCCGCCGGCCGGGGCGCCGCCCGCCGGGGCCGAGGCGCCGCCGGAGCCGGTGCTGCCCGTGGTCGCCGTTGAGGTCGGGTTGCTCGACTCCGAGGGGGCGGCCTCCGCGCTGCCGCCGCCGAACGGGTGCAGGATCTTGCTGACGATCTTTCCGAGAAGGCTCATGGCGGAAACTCCTGTCGCGTCGGGATCGGATCTGTCGCGGGACGCCTCGTCCCGCAGCCGCCTGACAACGGGTCGCACCCCCGCGCGTTCCCACACGGCGGCGCCGTTCCGGCGCCGATTCCGTCGTAGGTTCAGCGCCCGCCCTGCAGCGCGAAGCCGAGCAGGCCGAGGCCGGCCAGCAGGCAGATGCCGCTCCAGCGCTCCAAGCTGGCCGCATGGTCTGGGCGGCGCAGGGACAGCGTGGCGAGACCGACGCCGCCGACGAGGCAGGCGAGACTGATCATGGTGAGCATACCGGGAAGACAATTCTGAATTGGCCTGACCGCGTAGAAGAAAGCCCTTCGCATCGATAGTGATGCCCGGGGGCGGAGACGAATTTTGTTGTGAAATCTCGATTTGTTGATCGTGCCGGTTGATCGCGGCCGCGTTTTCGGGCCTCAGCGGTTTGCAGCCGTCCCCGCCTGTGGCATGGGGCGCGCACCCGTCACGATCGGACCTCGCCCATGCGCTCGGCGCTCACCGCCCTGGCCACGCTCGCCGCGGCCGCCCTCTTCTCCGCTCAGGCCCTCGCGCAGAGTGCCGTCCCGGTGCGCATCGGCGTGATCCCGGTGATCGGGGCCGCGCCGGTCTTCGTGGCAGACCGCGAGGGCGGGCTGAAGCAGGCCGGGCTCACCCCCGCCTTCACCACCTTCGAGTCCGGGCCGAACATGATCCAGGCGCTGGCGTCGGGCACCATCGACGTCTACGTCGCGGGCATCGCGCCGCTGGCGGTCGCCCGCTCGAAGGGCATCGATGTGCGGGTGGTGGCCGCCACGGCCGTCGAGGAGATGGTGTTCGTGGCCGGTCCCAAGCTCGCGCCCTTCTTCGCCGCCGACAAGGCCGAGGCTCTGCGCCAGTTCAAGGCCAAGGAGGGGCGCCCCGCCCGCCTCGCCACGCAGCCGCCGGGCTCGGTGCCCAACACCACGCTCCAGCACTGGCTCTGGCAGGTCGCCAAGGCCGACAAGGCCGACGTGCAGGTCGTCGCCATGGGCATCGACGCGACCCAGCAGGCGCTGCTCGCCGGCGCGGTCGACGGCGCCTCGATCCGCGAGCCGGCGCTGACCATCGTCCAGGCCCGCAACCCGGCGATCAAGCTGATCGCCACGGGCGCCGAGATGTTCCCCGACCAGCCGGGCACCGTGGTGGCCGTCTCGGGCGCCTTCGCCGACAAGAACCCGGCCGCGGTGCAGGGGCTGGTGGACGCGCTCGTGAAGGCGACCGCGACCCTCAAGACCGATCCCGACCGCGCGGCGCCCGCCGTCGAGCAGGCGCTCGGCAAGGGCATCACGGACGTCGCCACCATCCGCCGGGCCATCACCTCCCCGGCCGCCAAGTTCACCGCCGACCCGCGCGTGATCGTGGAGGCCACCAAGGCGATGCAGGACTATCAGGTCAGCATCGGCACCCTCGACAAGGCCGTGCCGATCGACGGGCTGTTCGTGCCCTCCTACTACGAGAAGGCGGCGCAGCCGGCCCGATGAACCGCTTCCGCGCGACGCTGCTCGCCGCGGCGGGGCTGGCGGTCTTCCTCGGCATCTGGGAGGCCGCGCCCCGGCTCGGCCTGATCAACGCGGCCTTCCTGCCGCCGCCGAGCACCATTCCGGCCGCCTTCGGCCGGGAGATCGCGCTCGGGGTCTGGACGGAGGCCGTGCTGTCGAGCCTCAGCCACTACGTGGCGGGGCTGGTCTGCGGCGCGGGCGCCGGGATCGGCCTCGGGCTGGTGGCCGGCATGTCGCGCGGCTTCGAGGCGGCGACCGCCTGGGTGGTGCGTCTGCTGCGCCCGATCCCCGGCCTCGCCTGGGTGCCCTTCGCCATCATCTGGTTCGGCGTCGAGCCCTCGGCCGCGGTGTTCATCATCGCGGTCGGCGTGTTCTGGATCGTGTTCTTCGCCACCCAAGGCGCGGTGCGGGGCGTGGACCGTGACCTCGTCGAGGTGGCCCAGGCCTTCGGCTTCCGCGGGCCGTTCCAGCGCCTCGTCAAGATCCTGCTGCCGGCCGCCACCCCCGGCATCCTCGTCGGCCTGCGCACGGCGCTGGGCCAGGCCTGGATGGCGGTGGTGGCCGCCGAGATCTTCGGCGTGCCGGGCGTGGGCCAGCGCATGATGCAGGCCTCCTCGCTCCTCTCCACCGACATCGTCGTGGTCTACATGCTGACCATGGCGGCGCTCTACGGGCTGTTCGACACGGCCTTCGTCGCCCTCCAGGGCTGGCTCCTGCGCTGGCGGGCCTGAGATGCTGGACACCATCATCGACATCCGGGGCCTCAGCCTCGTCTACGGCACGGGCGAGCGCCGCAACGTCGTCCTCGACGCCCTCGACCTCGACGTGGTGCGCGGCGAGGTTCTGGTCATCGTGGGCGAGTCCGGCGTCGGCAAGTCGACCCTCCTGCGGGTGCTGATGGATCTGAGCCGCCCGAGCGGCGGCACGGTGGAGATCCACGCCCGGCCCGATTGCCGCACGCCGATGGCGATGGTGTTCCAGGACGCGCGCCTGCTGCCCTGGCGCCGGGTGATCGACAACGTCGCCTTCGGCCTCGAAGGCTCGGGCCTGTCGCGGGCGCAGCGCCGGGCGCGGGCGCACGCGATGCTGGGGCTGGTCGGCCTCGCCGATTTCGGGGATCGCTGGCCGCACCAGCTCTCCGGCGGCCAGCGCCAGCGCGTCGCGATCGCGCGGGCGCTCGCGGTCGAGCCCGACGTGCTGCTGATGGACGAGCCCTTCTCGGCGCTCGACAGCTTCACCCGCGAGGGGCTGCAGGACGAGTTGCAGCGCATCACCCAGGAGACGGGCAAGACGGTGCTGTTCGTCACCCACGACATCGACGAGGCCGTGACCATCGCCGACCGGGTCGTGGTGATCGCCGGTCCCCCGGGCCGCATCGCCGCGGAGGTCCGGATCGACCTCCCCCGCCCCCGCATCCGCCGCGACGCCGCGCTCCAGGAGATCGCCCGGCAATTGCGGGCGGAGCTGTCCCGGCGCTCGGCCGATCTGTAGGGGAAGGATCTGGAGAGCGGCGCGGCCTCAGAACGTGAAGCCCCGCATCCCCCATGTCACCACCCCGCCCACCAGCACGGCAGCTCCCAGGAAGCGCCGCCACGGGTTGACCCCGCGCACCACCTCGTCGAGCGCCCACCACGCGAGGCTGAGCGCGGCGCCCACCCGGACCAATCGGCCGGGCGTGCCCGCCGGATCGAGGGCGAACCCGACGGCGGTCAGGCCGATGAACAGCCAGAGCGGCAGGTTCGGCCATTGCCCGACCGTGATCCGGCCGTCGGTCCGGCTGCGGAAGGTCCAGTCCAGCGCCTGCCGGAGCGCGCCCATGCTCAGAGGCGCGCCCCGCCGTCGGCCCGACGGATCGGCGCGCAGAGCTCGGGGCTGATCTTGTCGAGGTGCTGGCAGGCGTTGTCGCGGTACCACGTCCGCAAGGCGGGCTGGTTCGGGGCGACGTACATGCCGACGAGCACGAAGCCCGCGCCGACGAGGATGACGAGAAGCAGCAGGTTGCGCATCGGGCGGTCTCCTGGGAAGCCGCGGGCGGGCGGCGCTCACCCAACGCGGCCGGCCCCGAACGGCTCCCGGAGGCCGCCGGGCCGTGCGGCCGCGCACGGTTAATGTTGCGTCCGACGGATCATAACGCATTCACGTTTCGTTAACGGCGAACTGTGGAAACCGTGCCGCAGATCTTAACAGGTCGTGAAACGACTCGCGCAAATGCACGGCCATGCGCGATCGTTAAGCATCGCCGAGAGAGCGCGGCCCAATTCGAGACACCAGAGCCAGTCATGAGCAGATTCGAAGACCTGACATTCCTCGTGACGATGACCCTCGTCGTGCTCTGCGGCAGCGGCCTCGACGCGCTGCTGCGCTGACGCGGGCCGGTCAGGCGCCGCGCAGGAAGGCGCGCGCCAGGGCGTGGGCCGCCGCGCTGGTTCCCGTCCGCGTGTCCCCGCGGCCCGTCAGGTGCGGGACCATCCGGGTCCGGTCCCGCCGGGGGCGTGCGCTCGGCACGAGGCGCGGGTCGGAGCCCGTGCGCAGCACCTTCCTCAGGGCGCGGACGCGGGCCGCCTCCTCGACGCGCAGGCGCCAGAGACCCAGCGCGAGGCCGGCAAGGCCCAGCCCCTCGAGACAGAGCGCGATCTCGTAACCCGGTGCCATCAGCGCGGTGCCATGCCCGTACCCGTTCCGGGGCCGGGTGTGTCGCCGCCATGGTTAGCGGGTCCTTAACGGCGCGTGCACTGCGGCGGGCGCCGGCGGTTCGCGGCTTACAGCCTCTCACGAAACGCCCTCTGCGCCGTCGTGCGCAGAGGGCGGGCTCCCGGTGACCGGGCGTTTCGTGAGGTGCTCTTACCGGGCGCGGTGGCTGCGGCGCTTCTTCATCGTGCGCTTGCGGGGCGCGGGCGCCGGGGCCATCGCCGGATCGGCGGCGCCCGGGGCCATGGCGGGTGCGCCGCCGGGGGCGCCCGAGCGGCGTTCCATGCCGCCGAGCGGGCCGCCGGCCTGCGAGCCGGAGGAATTGTAGGGCGAGCCGCCCTGCGCCAGGGCGGAGCCCGCCAGCAGGGTCAGCGAGGCGGCGAGCAGCAGCGTCGTCTTGGTCATCGGCTCAGACTCCGGGTACGGGACGTGCAGGATCGGGGAACGGGCTTCGCGCCCGGTCCCCCGGAGGAACCCTGTCCTCTCCGGCAAGTTCCGTTCGCGGCCCGCGCGGGCGAAATTGCGCCGCCCGGCGCCGCGGCCTATCTCGACCTGACCCCTCTGCCGACCTCTCGCGCGCCGGAGCCCCGTTGTCCCTCCCCTCGCCCGCCGCCGACGGCACCTACCTCCTCCTGGACGTGGCGGGCACGCCCTGCGCGCTGCCCCGCGCGGCCGCGGGCGAGATCCTGCCCCTGCCCGACCTGTTCCGGCCGCCGGCCTGCGGGGCGTGGCTCGCGGGCTTCCTCAATCTCGGCGGCGAGGCGGTGCCGGTGGTGGATCTCGCCCAGCTCCTCGGCCTGCGCGGCGAGACCCCGGAGCCCGCCCTGCACGCGCACGTCGTGCTCGGGTGCGGGCGGGACGTCGCCTACCTCGTCGACCGCGTCACCGACCTCGTCGCCGTGGCGGCGGACGCGTTCCGGCCGGTCGATCCGGCCCGGAGCCTGAACGGCTGCGTCGCCGCCGCGATCGCGCGGGGCGAGCGCCTCGTCCACGTCCTCGACCCGGCCCGGCTGCTCAGCGCCGAGGAGCGTATGCGGGTCGCGGCCGCCGCCCGCGCGGCGGCCGCGCGCCTCGCCGCCCTACCGGCGGCCTGAGGCCGCGGGACGGCATGCGGCGGCCCGCCGCCATCGATCCCCGGATCAGCCTCGCGGCCGATCCCGCCTATGCCGGCCTCAAGGCGCGCATCATCGCGCGCACGGGCCACCACTACTACGCCGACAAGGACGATCTGCTCTCCGACCGCCTGCGCCGCCGCTTCCGGGCGCTGGGCGTCGCCGATGCCGCCGCCTACGCGGCCCTCTTGGAGCGGTCGCCGGAGGAGTGGACGGCGCTGGAAGCCGAGATCACCATCGGAGAGACCTTCTTCTTCCGCTACGCCGAGCAGTTCGCCGCGCTCCGCGAGACAATCCTGCCGGACCTCCTCGCCGCCCGCGCGGCCGAGCGCTCCCTGCGGATCTGGAGCGCGGGCTGCTCGACCGGGGCCGAGCCCTACTCGCTGGCGATCCTGGTGCACGAGCTGCTGGGGCGGGCGCTGCCCGACTGGCAGGTCACGATCCTCGGCACCGACATCAGCGCGGCCGCACTCGCCACCGCGCGCGCCGCCGCGTACGGGCGCTGGGCCCTGCGCACCTCGCCGCCCGAGGAGCGGATGCGCTACTTCCGCGCCGTGCCGCCCCAGCCCGGCGCGGCGCGCGAGGGCGGCTACGCCCTGCGCGAGACCTACCGCCGGATGGTGCGCTTCGAGCGGCGCAACCTGCTCGAACTCGTCGGGGGCGGGGCACCCCCGCATCTCGACGGCTTCGACCTGATCCTCTGCCGCAACGTGCTGATCTACTTCGAGGCCGAGACCGTGGCGGCGCTGATGCGCGCCTTCGGGGCGCGCCTGCGCGACCGCGGCTGGCTGCTGATCGGCCATGCCGAGCCGAACCCCGCCTTCGCGGGCTGGCTCGACGCGGTGAGCCTGCCCGGCACCGTCGCCTATCGCCGGCCGGGCGAGGCGCCGCCCGCGGAGGCGCGGCCGCCCCGGGCAGCCCCTCCCGGACCCTGGCAGCCCCCGACCCTGCCGGAGCTGCCGCCGGCGCGGCGGGAGCCGATCCCCGAGCCGGTCTCCGGGCCGATCTCCGAACTGGGTTCCGAGCCGACCGCCCCGCCGGACGAGCCCGCCCCGCCGCCTGGACCCGCCGAGGCGCTCCCGCCCGAGGGCAAGGAGTCCGGGCCGGATCCCGCTCCGGACCCCGAGGCGGCGCTGGCCGAGATCCGGGCGCGCGCCGACGCGGGCGAGAGCGGCGCGGCCTGGCGCGCGCTGCGGGCGGCGCTCGCCGCGCGCCCGACCGACCCGACCTTGCGCTTCTACGAGGGGCTGATCGCGGCGAGCCTCGGCCGCGAGGCCGAGGCCGAGCGCGCCTTCCGGGCGGCGCTCTATCTCGATCCGGGCTTCGTCATGGCCCACCACCATCTCGGCCTGCTGCTCGCGGGCCTGGGGCGGACCGAGGCGGCGCGCCGGGCCCTCGACAACGCGCTGCGGCTGAGCCAAGCCCTGCCGCCGGAGACGGTGCTCCGCGAGGGTGACGGCGCGACCGCCGCCGAGATCGCGGCCGGCGCGCGCGCGGCGCGGGACGGCATCGGGCGATGAACGAGGGGGACCCGCGTGGCCCCGGGGCGGTGAGGGAGAGCGCCGGCACGATGCCGATCAGAACGGCGAACGAGACCGCGGAGCGGGCCCGTGCCCTGCGCGCCGCCCGCACCGAGGCCCTGGCCCGGCGGGGGCTCGGCCGGGCCGAGGCCGGCGCCCGCCGCGCCTACCTCGTCTGCGCCTGCGGCGCGGAGCGCTACGGCCTGCCGCTCGCGGAGGCGGCCGGCGTCCTGCCGATGCGCCCCTGCACGCCGGTGCCCGGCGCGGTGCCGGCGCTCCTCGGCCTCGCGGCGGTCTCGGGCCGCATCGTCAGCGTGCTCGACCTCGCCCGCGCGCTGGGCCGTCCCGGTCCGGGCGCCGCCCCCGGCGGCCACCTCGTCGCCCTGCGCACCGGGACGGTGCCCGTCGCCCTCGCGGTCGATCGCGTGATCGGCGTCGTCGAGATCGACGCGGAACCGGCCTCCGCCGGCCCCGAGGCCGACCCGTCGCATCCGCCCTCGGGCGGGATGGGCGCCGCCGCCGTTTCGGGCTATGCCCCCGCCGGGTCCGAGGGCGGCGACTTCGTCGTCCTCGACCTGCCGCGCCTCCTGCGGCGCGCCCTTCCCTGACGCCAGAGGCCGCCCGGCCCCGGAGCAAGCCGCCTTGACCTCGCTGTCGCTCTCGATCGGAAAACGGATCCTGCTCGGCTTCGTCGCCATCACGGTGGTGATCGTCGCCATGGGCCTCTACGCCATCGGCCAGATCGGCGCGGTGCGCGAGGCGACCGACGCGATCGTCGCCCGCGACCTCATGGTGGCGCGCCAGCTCGACGAACTGGCCAACAGGGCGCGCGACATGGGCCTCCAGCGCCGCAACGCGGTGATTGCCGTGCTCTCGCGCGAGACCGACGCGCAGGTGATCAACCGGGCGCTCGACGGCTGGCGCACCGCGGCGGGCGAGGCCGACGCGCTGCTGGCCGCCCTGATCCGCTCCTCGAACAGCTACGCGGAATCGGCCTTCACGCCCGCCCGGGCCGCGATCTGGAAGCGCCTCGCGCTCGGCGCCGCCGACACCGCCAGCCTGTTCCGCCAGCTGCGCACCGCCAGCGAGGCGCAGGTCGCCGCGATCACCGCCCGCGACGCCGCCGCGATCGAGGCGCGCAACCCCGACATCAACGGCATCCAGGAGAGCGTGCTGCGCGGCGTCGAGCAGAACCGCAACGTCCTCGACGAGGGCATCGCCGCGGGCCAGCGCACCGTGCAGGGCATCTACGAGGCGAGCCGCCTGTCGATCCTGGGCACGCTCGCCGCCTGCGCCCTGCTCAGCATCCTCGTGACCATCCTGATCAGCCGGGCCGTGGTCCGGCCGCTGGAGCGGGTGATGGGCTTCGTCGAGCGCGTCGGCTCGGGCGACCTCTCGGGCGAGCTGCCGGCCCAGGGCGGCGACGAGATCGCCCGCCTCAGCCGGACGCTCAACCAGATGGTGGGGGGGCTGGCCGAGCTCGCCCGCACCAACCGGGCCGCGACCGCCGACCTGAACGCGGCGGCCGCCGAGATCCGCGCCTCCGCGCAGGAGCAGGCGGCCTCCGTCGAGGAGCAGTTCGCCGCCGTGCAGGAGACCGCCGCGACGGTCGACGAGATCACCCATTCGGGCGCCCAGATCTCGAAGCGGGCCGGCGAGGTCATCGCCACCGCCCAGGCCACCGCCCAGACCTCCCGCCAAGGCCTGCGGGCGGTGGCCGACACCGCCAAGGCGATGGACGCGATCCGCGAGCAGGCGGAGGCGGTGGCCGGCAACATCGTCGCCCTGTCCGAGAAGACCCAGGTGATCGGCGACATCATCGAGACGGTCAACGACATCTCGGAGCGCACGCACCTGCTGGCGCTCAACGCCGCCATCGAGGCGGCGGCGGCGGGCGAAGGGGGGCGCAGCTTCGCGGTGGTGGCCGCCGAGATGAAGCAGCTCGCCGACCAGGCCAAGGCCGCCACCGTGCAGGTGCGCGGCATCCTCGGCGAGATCCAGCGGGGCATCAACACCTCGGTCATGCTCACCGAGGAGGCGGTCAAGCGCGCCGCCACCGGCAAGGCGCGCTCGGACACGACGCACCGCACGATCGAGGAGATCTCGGCGCGCGTCGAGGAGAACGTCCAGACCTTCCAGCAGATCGTGGCCTCCACCAACCAGCAGCAGCTCGGCATCGAGCAGGTGATGGGCGCGCTCCAGAACATCCGGCAGGCGAGCCAGCAGACGGCGGCCGGCACCCGCGAGGTCGAGGCGGCGTCTGCCAACCTCACGGAGCTGGCCCAGGCCCTGATGGCGCTCGCCGAGCGCTACCGGCACTAGGCCCGGGCTCCCGCCTTGGCCGACATCCGCCAACTCCTGCTCGCCGCCTTCGAGGTCGAGCACCGCGAGCACATCGAGGCGATCCGCGCCGCGCTCGGCGCCGTCGCCTCCGACCGGGCGCCGGACTGGAACGACATCTTCCGCCGGGCCCACAGCCTGAAGGGCGCCTCGCGCGCCGTCGACCTGCCGGCCGTCGAGGCGCTGGCGCACCGTCTGGAGACCCTGTTCGAGCGGGTCAGCACCGGCGCGCCCCTCGGGCGCGAGGCGGCCAACGCGACGCATCTCGCCCTCGACCGGATCGAGGCCTACGTCGCCGCCATCAAGGAGGCGCCGGACGCGGCCATGCCGGGCGACGCGCTGGTCGCGCTCGACCGGTGCCTCGACCCGACCCGGCCGGAGGCGCCCGCGGCGGCCGCCGAGACGCGAGCCGCACCCGCCGCGGCGCCGACCGAGACTCCCGCCCCGGTATCCCGGTCCTCCGCCGGGTCGTCCGCGGAATCCCCGGCCGAGCCCGCGCCGAAGCCCGCGGCTCCGGCCGAGCCGGCGCCGGAGACGGCCCAGACGATCCTGCGCGTGCCGGCCGAGACCGTGGCGGCCCTGTCCCGGGCGAGCCACGACCTCACCGGCGCGCTCGGCGGCGCCCCGGTGGCCGAGGGCCTCGCCCGCATCGCCCGCGCCTGCACCGACCTGCGCCGCCGGGTCGGAGGCTTGGCGGGGGTGGCACAGGCCGCCGACGAGGCCTCCGTCGAGACCGCCAGGGCGGAGCTGCGCGGCCTCGACACGGCGCTCGCGGCGCTGGCCCGCGAGGCCGGCGACCTCGCCCGCCGCCACGCCGCCGCCGCCGCGACCCTCGACGGGGCCGCCGCCCGGGTGCGCGCGGAGGCCGAGCGGCTCGCCCTCGTCCCGGCCGAGACCGTGCTCGGCCTCCTTGCCCGGACCCTGCGCGAGACCGCGCGCGAGCAGGGCCGCGACGTCGCGGTCACCTCCCGCGGCCTCGACGTGCCGGTCGATCGCGCCGTGCTGCAGAGCCTCAAGGACCCGGTCCTGCACGCCCTGCGCAATGCCCTGAGCCACGGTTGGGAGCCGCCGGAGGTCCGCGCCGCCGCGGGCAAGCCCGAGGCGCTGCAGATCGGCCTGGAGGTGGCGCTCCGGGGCGGCCGGCTCCTCGTGACGGTCTGGGACGACGGGCGGGGCCCGGACCTCGCGGCGATCGCCGCCCAGGGCCGCCGTCGCGGCCTCCTCGCTGACGGCGAGGCGCCGGAGCCCGACGCGCTCCTCGCCCTGGTCTTCGAGCCGGGCTTCTCGACGGCGGCCAGCGTCGACACCCTGGCGGGGCGCGGCTTCGGCCTCTCGGTCGTGGCGGATGCCGCCCGTGCCCTCCAGGGCGGCGTGCGCCTCGCGCCCCGCGCCCCGCACGGCAGCCAGCTCGTGCTGAGCCTGCCGCTCGCCGCCTCCCGGCGCAGCCTGCTCCTCGTCGAGGCGGCGGGCGCCACCTACGCCCTGCCGGGCGCGGGCGTGGCGCGCCTGCTGCGGGTCGAGCGCGCCGGCCTGCCCCACGCCATGGGGCGCCCCGTGCTGCGCGTGGCGGACGCGGAGGGCGAGGCGGAGGCGAGCCTGCCGGTGGCGGTGCTCTCCGACCTGCTCGGCCTGCCGGCGGCCGCGCCCGCCCAGACCCTCACCGCGGTGCTGCTGCGGGCGGGCGGCGCCCGCCTCGCCCTCGCGGTCGAGCGGCTGCACGACGTGCGCACGCTCCTCGTCCTGCCGGTGCCGCCGGTGGGCGCCGACCCCGACCTCGTCGCCGGCACCGCGATCCTGCCCGGCGACGTGCCGGTGCTGGTGCTGGACCCGGAGGGGCTGGCCGCCCGCGCGGACGGCGCCCCCGCCGGGCGGGATGGCGGATCCGCGACCGAAGGGGACAGCGCGGCCGTCGGAACCGGGCCGGAATCGCGACGTTCGATGGTGCGCGCGACGATTCTCGTCGTCGATGATTCCATCACCACCCGCACCCTGGAGAAAGGCATCTTGGAAGCGGCCGGCTACCGCGTGGTCGTCTGCGTGGACGGACAGGACGCCCTCGACCGGCTGCGCGCCGAGATCGAGCCGGTCGATCTCGTCCTCGCCGACGTGGAGATGCCCCGCCTCGACGGGTTCGGCCTGCTGCGGGCGCTCAGGGCGGACGAGCGCTTCCGCCGCCTGCCGGCCGTGCTGATGACCTCGCGCGGCGACCCCGAGGACGTCGCCCGCGGCCTCGAACTCGGCGCCGACGCCTACCTGACCAAGCAGGCGTTCGACCAGCGCGGGCTCCTCGACACGATCGGGCGCCTGCTGTGAGCGGGGCCGCCGGGGCGCCGCAGGGCGGGCGCGTGCGGGTGATGCTGGTCGAGGACAGCCTCGTGGTGCGCGAGCTCCTGCGCCACATCGTCTCCCGCGACCCGCGCCTGGAGATCGTCGCCGCCGTCTCCTCCGGCGAGGAGGCGCTGACGATGATCGACGTCGTGCGCCCCGACGTGATCTCGATGGACATCCGGCTCCCCGGCATCGACGGGCTGGAGACCACCCGGCGCATCATGACCGAGCACCCGACGCCGATCGTCGTGGTGGCCGACGCGGTCGAGGATTCCTCGCTGCGCATCTCGATGAACGCGCTGCGCGCCGGTGCCCTCTCGGTCGTCGAGAAGCCGGTGGCGACCACGAACGCGGGCTACGAGGGCGTCGCGGGCGAGATCTGCACGCAGCTCCGGATCATGGCTCAGGTTCCGGTGATCCGGCGCCGGCCGATCGGGACCGAGTGGGCCGGGCGCGGGCCGGCCGCGCGCCCAAGCGCCGCGACGGCCGGCCTGCAGGCGCCGACGGTGCTCGGTATCGCGGCCTCGACCGGCGGGCCCCCGGCGCTCGCCCGGGTGCTCGGTGCGCTCCCCGCCGACTTCCCCCTCCCCGTCCTCCTCGTCCAGCACATGGGCGCGGCCTTCATGGAGGGCTTCGCGAGCTGGCTCGACGGCGTCGTGCCGATGGCGGTCGGCATCGCCCGCGACGGCGAGCAGGCCAGGGCGGGCCGGGTCTACGTGGCGCCCGGCGACCGCCACCTCGAACTCGGCCCCAACCGGAGCCTTCGCATCCTCGATACCGCCCCGGTCTCGGGCCAGCGCCCGGCCGCGACCGTGCTGTTTCGCGCGATGGCCCGGCAATGCGGCGCCTCCGGCATCGGCGTGCTGCTCACCGGCATGGGCGAGGACGGGGCGCTCGGCCTCCTCGACATGCAGGCGGCCGGCGCCCAGACCATCGCCGAGCACGAGAGCACCGCGGTCGTCTACGGCATGCCGGCGGCCGCGGTGCGGCTCGGCGCGGCCCGCAGCGTGCTGCCCCTCGACCGGGTCGCGGGCCAGATCCTGCGCCTCGTCGATCCCGAGGCCGCCCCGTGAGCGTCCCCGTGAGTGCTTCGCCCGAGGCGGCCCCCGAGCCAGGGCCCGCTCCCCACATCCTCCTGGTGGAGGATTCGGAGACGCAGGCGCTGGAGCTGCGCCTCCTTCTCGAACAGAACGGCTTCGCGGTCGCGCGGGCGGCGACGGCGGAGGCGGCCCTCGACCATCTCAATCGCGAGCTGCCCGACCTCGTGGTGGCCGACTACCACCTGCCGGGCATGAACGGCGACGAGCTGACCCGGCAGATGCGCCTGTCGCTGCGCACCCGGGCCCTGCCGCTGCTGATGCTGACCGGCGCCCGCGAGGGCGAGCGCCAGGGCCTGGAGAGCGGCGCCGACGCCTACGTCGCCAAGTCCGACGACCGCGACCTCCTGGTGCTGCGCATCCGCGCGCTGCTGCGCGAGCGCGGCAAGTCCGCGAGCGCCAAGTCCGTGACCGGCAAGTCCGCGACCGGGGAGGCCGTGGCCGGCGAGGCCCCGGGCGCCGCCGGGTTCCGCCGCGGGCGCGTCCTCGTCATCGACGGGAGCGCGACCTACCGCACCTTCCTCGCCGGCCTGCTCGGCCAGGAGGGCCACGCCGTGACCACGGCGGACGGGCCGGCGGACGCGCTCGCCGCCCTCGACCAGGAGGGCGAGCCCTTCGACTGCGTCACCCTCGACCTGCTGAGCCCGTCCTATGACGGGCTGGAGCTGTGCCGGGCGGTCGATGCGCGCCGCACCACCCGGGCGGACGGGGCGGGCTTCCACCTCGTCGGCATCTCGGGCTCGACCCCGGCCAAGGATTTTCTCGTCCGCGCCTACGCGGCCGGCGCCGACGACGTGGTGGCGAAATCCGACGCGGAGGTGCTGGCGCTCCGGGTGCGCGGCCTCGTGCGCCGCCGCCTGCTGGAGGAGGACGACCGCCGCATCGCCGGCGCCTTCGGGGCCCGCGAGCGCGCCGTGGAGCGCGCCCGCGCCGAGGCCGAGGCGGCGGAAGCCCGCGCCAGCCTCGCCGACGCGCTGGAACAGGCCAACACCGACCTCGCCACGGCCAACCGCCGGCTGACCGAGGCGCAGGCCAAGCTCGTCCAGGCCGCCAAGATGGCCTCGCTCGGCGAGCTGGTCGCGGGCATCGCCCACGAGATCAACAACCCGCTGGCCTTCATCCTGGCCCACCAGGGCACGGTCGAGCGCCTGCTCGGCGAGCTGCCCGCGCCCGCCGACGAGCGCGGCGCGCGGGGCCTCGCCAAGGCTCGCGACCGGGTCGGCGCCATGCGGATGGGCCTGACCCGGATCCAGGATCTCGTCCTCAACCTGCGCAAGTTCTCGCGCCTCGACGAGGGCGAGCGGGCGCTCGTCAACGTGCCGGAGGCGATCGAGACCGTGCTGGCGCTGATCCAGCACAAGCTCGGGACCGGCATCGGCGTGGAGCGCGACTTCGCCGGGCGGGCCGAGATCCGCTGCACCCCGGCGCTGCTCAACCAAGTGGTGATGAACATCCTCTCCAACGCCGCCGACGCGATGCCGGAGGGCGGCACCATCCGGATCGCCACCCAGTCGAGCGAGGAGACCGACGAGATCCGCATCAGCGACACCGGCCCCGGCATCCCGGAGGGCTTGCGCGAGAAGATCTTCGAGCCCTTCTTCACCACGAAGCCCGTCGGGTCCGGCACCGGACTCGGCCTCGCGATTGCCTACAGCGTCGTTCAGGCGCATAGCGGCGTCCTCAGCGTGGAGACGGCCCCCGGGGGTGGTGCCTGCTTCGTGATCGGGATCCCGCGGCAGGCTGTGGACGCATGACGCACGGTATCCAGGACGGTTTGCGAGAGAACGGGGTGGGTTTGGCGGCGAGCCGCGGCACGATCCTGGCCGTCGATGACGAGCCGGACATCCTGATCGCCCTCGAGGACCTCTTCGAGGACGATTACCGGGTCCTCACCAGCCCCAAGCCTGCCGAGGCGCTGGAGATCCTGCGGGCCGAGCCGGACATCGCCGTCGTGATCTCGGACCAGCGCATGCCGGGCATGACCGGCGACGCGCTGCTGGCCGAGGCCCGCACCTTCCACGACGCCCAGGCGATCCTCCTCACCGGGTACGCCGACATCACGGCCGTGATCGCCGCGCTCAACCGCGGCGGCATCATCGGCTACGTCACCAAGCCCTGGGACGCGGGGCTCCTGCGCGGCACGGTCCGCACCGCCTTCGAGCGCCACAGCCTCGGGCGGGAGCTCGCCACCGAGCGCGCCCTGCTGCGCGGCCTCCTCGACCACGCCGAGGAGGCGATCTCCTTCAAGGACGCAGGCGGCCGCTTCGTGCGCCTCAACGCCCGCAAGGCGGCGCTGCTCGGACGCTCCGTCGCCGACAGCCTGGGACAGCGCGAGGCGGACCTCGCGCCCGTCGCGCCCGAGAGCGCGGCCGCGGACGCGGCCGCGATCCGCTCCGGCGAGGTCGGCAACGCCCTCGTCTCGGAGGGGCCGCCCGGGGTCGAGCGCTGGACGCAGGTGGTGCGCGTGCCGATCCGCGACGCGGCGGGCGCGGTCGCCCACCTCGCCACGATCGAGCGCGACGTCACCGAGCAGAAGAGCCTGGAGGCGCGCCTGCGCCAGTCCGACAAGATGCAGGCGCTCGGCACGCTCGCCGGCGGCATCGCGCACGATTTCAACAACCTGCTGACCGCCATCCTCGGCAGCCTGGAACTCGCCGTGCCGAAGGTGGAGGGCCAGCCCCGCGTCCAGCGCCTGATCGAGAACGCCCGGGGCGCGGCCGAGCGCGGCGCCTCGCTGACCAAGCGCCTCCTCAGCTTCAGCCGCACCCACGACCTGCACGCCCGCGCCACCGACGTGAACGCGCTGATCGCCGGCATGAGCGACCTGTTCGGGCGCAGCCTCGGCGGGCTGGTCAGCGTGCGGACCGACCTCGCCCCGGACCTGCCGCCCGCGCAGGTCGATCCCGACCAGCTCGAACTCGCGGTGCTCAACCTCTGCATCAACGCCCGTGACGCGATGCCCGACGGCGGCGCCATCGTGATCGCCACGGACCGCCTGCACATCGCCGACGACCCCGATCTCGCCCCCGGCCCCTACGTGCGGGTGAGCGTGACGGACGAGGGCAGCGGCATTCCCCCCGAGATCCTGAAGCGGGTCTGCGAGCCCTTCTTCACCACCAAGGCGGTCGGCCAGGGCACGGGGCTCGGCCTCGCCATGGTGTTCGGCCTCGCCCAGCAATCGAAGGGCCGCTTCAGCATCGAGAGCACGGTCGGGCGCGGCACGCGCGTGGAACTCGCCCTGCCCTGCGCCGAGGCCGCGCCCCGGGCCGCGACGGTGGAGGAAGCCGACGTGCCGGTGGCGAGCCGCCCCGCACGCGTCCTCGTGGTCGACGACGACCCGGAGGTACGCCACGTCACCGCCTCCTTCATCCGCCGCTTCGGCTACCGCGAGGTCGAGGCCGAGAGCGGCGCGGCGGCGGTCGGGATCCTGGAGCGCGAGACCTTCGACCTCGTGGTGGCCGATCTCGCCATGCCGGGCATGAGCGGCGTCGATCTGGCGAACCTCGTGCGTACGCGCTGGCCGGACCTGCCGCTCCTGATCCTCACCGGCCACGCCGAGGCCGTCGAGATCCCCGAGGACCTGCCGGTCCTGGCCAAGCCCTTCCAGTCGGCGGAGCTGGCGCGGCGGGTGTCGGCGCTGCTGGATTGAGGCTCGGGCGGGCGCTGCTCAGCCGCGCTCCGCCAGATCGATCGCGTCCCTCAGCACGCGGCGACCGACCGGGAAGGCCTCGGCGATCAGATCGGCGGCGTGCGCGGTCGGGATGATGCTGTGGGCGAGCGTGTCGCTGTTCCGGCGGGCCTGGTGCTCCAGCGATTCGAGCGTGCGCTCCAGCGCGTCGGGAACCTCGCGCGCCATCACCTCCGCGAGAGCGGGCCGCGCCCGCGCCGCGGCGGCCAGATCGAACACGTCGCGGGCCGTGAAGCGGGCCGAGCGGAAGCGGATCTTCTTCACCAGGATCTCTTCGGGCGTCTCCACCGGAATGCGGCCCGCCCCGTGATCCATCCAGGCGTAGCCCGGCTCCGTCTGGAGGACGACCGACAGGAAGTCGATCTCGCCCTCTGGCCGCTCGTACTTCAGGTAATGGCCTGGCCACTGGTAGGTGCCGGAGATGCGCGCCGCGGCCGGGTTCTGCTGCGGCGTGAAGCGCTTCAGGGGCACGCCCGGCACGAACAGGTCCACGTCGTAGCTGATCCGGTGGTCGATCCAGAGTGCGAGCGCCGTACCGCGGCCGAGGGTCCAGGGCGCGGGCCGCGTCTCGTCGGTCCCGGGGCCGAAGACGTGGTCGAGCGCCGGCAGCGCGAGATCGAGCAGCCGGCGCCACTGCGGGTCAGGCGCGCTCATCGAGCCAGAGCCGCGTGGGGTGATCCGGCGGGAGGCAGCGACGGGCCCCCCTCGCGAGGGCCCCGTAGGTGACAGCGCCGCTGCGGGCGAGGTCGCTGATCGTCTCGACCTCCACCTCGTCGAAGAAGGCGTAGAGATGCTCCGCGCCCGCCTTGTCGGGAGCGCCCAGCGCCGACAGCAGGGTCTCGGTATCGATCGGATCCGGGACCGAGGCATTGATGTGCCGCACAGCCAGAGCCAGCGGCCGTTCCGCGTCGCGCGGCAGAGCTGTCGGCATGGGCGCCTCCCGGGACGTGGTCCCCGACCATCCTGCACCGGCCCGCGCCCGAAATGAAGAAGGCGGCCCCGAGGGACCGCCTTCCGCGAGAGACCGTTGATGCCGGACCGGCTCAGGCCGCGTCGGCAACCTGCTGGCTCGGGCCCGAATCCTTGCCGCGGGCATCGACGTCGCGATCGACGAACTCGATCACGGCCATCGGGGCGTTGTCGCCGTGGCGGAAGCCCGCCTTCATGATGCGGCAGTAGCCGCCCGGGCGACCCTGGTAGCGCGGGCCCAGCACCGTGAAGAGCTTCTTGACCATGTCGGCGTCGCGCAGCTGCGCCATCGCCAGGCGGCGGGTGTGGACGCTGTCGGTGCGGCCGAGCGAGATCAGCTTCTCGACGACCGGGCGCAGGTCCTTCGCCTTCGGCAGGGTGGTGATGATCTGCTCGTGCTTGATCAGCGCGGCGGACATGTTGGCGAACATCGCCTTGCGATGCTCGGCCGTGCGGTTGAAGCGGCGACCGCGGTAACCGTGACGCATGGTGCTGGCCTTTCCGTATGCTGCCGGCCGCCGTGCCAAGGAACGGCCGGTGCCTCCTCAGGAGGCGTCTTCGTTCTCCGCTTGACCCCGCGGCGGGAATTTTTGGGTGGGGCGTCCCGGCTTCGCTGGGACGCCGCCGTCGCGGTGCTGCCGCCCGGCTCAAGCCAGGGCGGCCGCGCGCCCTAGTAATGCTCCTCGAAGCGCTTGGCGAGGTCCTCGATGTTCTCCGGCGGCCAGCCGGGGATGTCCATGCCGAGGTGCAGGCCCATGCCGGCGAGCACTTCCTTGATCTCGTTGAGCGACTTGCGGCCGAAGTTCGGCGTGCGCAGCATCTCGCCCTCGGACTTCTGGATGAGGTCGCCGATATAGACGATGTTGTCGTTCTTCAGGCAGTTCGCCGAGCGGACCGAGAGCTCCAGCTCGTCCACCTTCTTGAGCAGGGCCGGGTTGAAGGGCAGCTGCGGCGCGAGCGGGGCGGCCTCTTCCTTGCGCGGATCCTCGAAGTTCACGAAGACCTGCAGCTGGTCCTGGATGATGCGCGCGGCGTAGGCCAGCGCGTCCTCCGGCGAGACCGCGCCGTTGGTCTCGACCGTCATGGTCAGCTTGTCCTTGTCGAGATCCTGGCCCTCGCGGGTGTTCTCGACGCGGTAGGAGACCTTGGTGACGGGGGAGAACAGCGAGTCGACCGGGATCAGGCCGATCGGCGCGTCCTCGGGGCGGTTGCGCTCGGCCGGGACGTAGCCCTTGCCGGTGGCGACCGTGAACTCCATGCGGATCTCGGCGCCGTCGTCCAGCGTGCAGATCACGAGGTCGGGGTTCAGCACCTGCACGTCGCCGGTGACCGCGATGTCGCCGGCCGTGACGAGGCCGGGGCCCGTCTTGCGCAGGGTCATGCGCTTCGGGGTGTCCGACTGCGAGCGGATCGCGATCGTCTTGATGTTCAGGACGATGTCGGTGACGTCCTCGCGCACGCCCGGGATCGAGGAGAACTCGTGCAGCACGCCGTCGATCTGCACGGCGGTGACGGCCGCGCCCTGCAGCGAGGAGAGCAGCACGCGGCGGAGCGAGTTGCCGAGGGTGGTGCCGAAGCCGCGCTCCAGCGGCTCGGCCACGACGGTGGCGACGCGCTTCGGGTCGTCGCCGGTCGTCACCTGCAGCTTGTTCGGCTTGATCAGCTCTTGCCAGTTCTTCTGAATGACCACGGTCCTACCTCTCGCCTCTCACGCGTGCCGCCCGGAGGCGTCTCGCGTTTCGGCCGGCCCGCCTGGCTGCCCCCGCCCGCGGAACCGGTCCCTGAATGAAACCTATTGTGCGGCGACCCAGAGCTCCGGCACGAAGCTGTAGGCCGCCCCGTCCCGCGCCACGTAGCCGAGCGCCGGGAATTCGAGGTGGTTGCCGGCGATGAAGCTCCGGTCGTTCGCCACCATGTCGAGCACGCGCTTGCGGGTCTCGCGCGCCTGCTCGACATCGACGTCGAAGACCATGCCGGCCTCCGGCTGCTTGAACTGGATCGCGGGCAGATGCACCACGTCGGTCCAGCTGAACAGGCTCTTGTCCCCGGAAACGATCCGGAAGCCCGTGTGCCCCGGCGTGTGGCCGGGCAGGTGCACGGCCTCGATGCCGGGCAGAACCTCGCCGCCCCGGTGGTAGCGCAGGCGGCCGCCGTAGGGCGCCACCGCGTTCCGGGCGTTCTCGAAATAGGACTTGGCACCCTCCGGCGCGCGGGCCAGCGCGTCCTCGCCGAGCCAGTGCGCCGCCTCGTCGGTGTGCAGCACGATCTCGGCGTTCGGGTAGCGCCCCTGCCCCCGCTCGTCGATCAGCCCGCCGACATGGTCGGGATGCAGGTGCGAGACCAGCACCGTACCGATCTCCTCCGGCCGGACCCCCGCGAATGCCAAAGCTGCGGGCACATGGCCGAGCGTGGGACCGCCGAGGCTGCCCATGCCAGCGTCGATCAGGACGGGCTTGCGGCCCGGGCCCGTGATCAGGAAGGCGTTGAGCGTGATGCGCGGGTCCTGGGCGCGAAAGCCGGCGGCCTGGAGGCTGCCGGCCTCTTCCTTGGAGATGCCCGCGACCAGATCGAGGGAGCCCTGCAGGTACCCGTCGTTGAGGACCGTGACCGTGAGGTCGCCGACCGGCCAACGCAGGGCGCCTGGAAGTGCCTTCGAGCTGTCCGTCACGCAGATCTCCCCGTTCGCATGCACTCGTGGGCGGCGCCGTCGAGACGACCCCGCCCTGTGGCACGGCCCCGCGACGGGGCCGTGTCGGTCGCACGATCAGACGCGACGGCGCTTGCGCGGACGGCAGCCGTTATGCGGGATCGAGGTCACGTCGCGGATCGAGGTGACGGTGAAGCCCGCGGCCTGAAGGGCGCGCAGCGCCGACTCGCGGCCCGAACCGGGGCCCGAGACCTCGACTTCGAGGGTGCGCATGCCGTGCTCGGCGGCCTTGCGGGCGGCGTCCTCGGCGGCGACCTGCGCGGCGTACGGCGTCGACTTGCGCGAGCCCTTGAAGCCCATCGCGCCCGACGAGGACCACGAGATCGTGTTGCCCTGCGCGTCGGTGATGGTCACCATCGTGTTGTTGAACGAGGCGTTCACGTGCGCGACGCCCGAGACGATGTTCTTGCGCTCGCGGCGGCGGACGCGTTGCGGTTCCTTGGCCATAATCTGCTCGTCTGTCCTTCAGGCACGCCCGTAATGCCAGGCGCTCGGGATTCTTTTGGGATGTCGGCGGCGCGCCTCTTGAGAACCGCGGCGCCTGTCCGGGGCCGCAGAGGGACACCCGTACGACGGAGAGGAGGCCGAGCGCAGCACGGCCTCCCAAGTCCGAAAACCTTACTTCTTCTTGCCGGCGATCGGCTTCGCCTTGCCCTTGCGGGTGCGGGCGTTGGTGTGGGTGCGCTGGCCGCGGACGGGCAGCTGCTTGCGGTGACGGAGGCCGCGGTAGCAGGCCAGGTCCATCAGGCGCTTGATGTTCATCGAGACTTCGCGGCGCAGGTCGCCCTCGACGATGTAGTCGCGGTCGATCGTCTCGCGGATCTGGAGCACCTCGGCGTCGGTGAGCTGGTTCACGCGGCGCTCCGCCGGGATGCCGACCTTGCCGGTGATCTCCTCGGCCTTCTTGGGGCCGATGCCGTGGATGTACTGCAGCGCGATGACGACGCGCTTGCCGGTCGGGATGTTGACGCCTGCGATACGGGCCAAGATACACTCCATCGCCGAACCGTGCGGTCCGGTCTTTCTGATTGCCGCGCGTCCGGTGGAGTCCGGCCCCTGCGCGCCCGTCGAACGACGACACGGCCCGCGGCCGCCCGATCAGGGCACCTCGAGCCACGTTTCGAATGGACGAAGACCGGCCTGCTAGCGCGGGCCGGTCCTCCTGTCAACAGCAGTTGTGGACGGAAACGCGATCAGGCCCCCGCCGTCTCGGCGTGGGGCTCGAGGATCGTCATCAGCGCGGCCGTGACCGTGTCGATCGGCTGCATGCCGTCGATCGTCTCCAGCTTGCCGGCCTGGGCGTAGTAGTCGGAGAGCGGCGCCGTCTGGGCCCGGTAGGCTTCCAGGCGGGACTTGAACACCTCGGGCGTGTCGTCCTTGCGCACCGGCAGGCCCTTGGCGGCGGTCTCGGCAGCCCGCGTGGCGATGCGGCCGACCAGCGCGTCCTCGTCCACCTTCAGCTCGACCACGGTCGAGAGCGCGATGCCCTTCTGCTCCAGCATGGCGTCGAGGGCCTTGGCCTGCTCGACGGTGCGCGGGAAGCCGTCGAGGATGAAGCCGCGCCGCGCGTCCGCCTCCTCGATCCGGTCGGCCACGATGCCGACGACGATCTGATCGGAGACGAGGCCGCCCGATTCCATCACGGCCTTCGCCTCGAGGCCCACCGGCGTGCCGGCGGCCACCGCGGCGCGCAGCATGTCGCCGGTCGAGAGCTGGGGGATGCCGAAACGTGCCACGATCCGCTCGGACTGGGTGCCCTTCCCCGCGCCGGGCGGTCCGAGCAGAATGATGCGCATGGCCGTGTGTCCTCGTCCTTGTCCGCTCTGGCAGCGGCTTCCGGGGCGATGGCGAAGCCTCCCCGGCATCGCCTTGGGTGGTGGGTTTGTAGCCGGGTTCTACCGCGGAGGGCAGCCGGACCAAAGACGGGGAGCGTGCATTCTCCCCGTCCTGTTCCGCGTCTCAGCGCCGGCGCTGCGTGGTCGAGGCGCCGCGCAGCTTGGCCTTCTTCACCAGCCCCTCGTACTGGTGCGCCATCAGGTGCCCGTGGATCTGGGCCACCGTGTCCATCGTCACCGAGACCACGATGAGGAGCGAGGTGCCGCCGAAGGCGAGGCTCTGCGAGGAGAGCGCCATCGCCAGGATCTCGGGCGCGAGGCAGACGAAGGTCAGGTAGAGCGCGCCGATCACCGTGATGCGGGTGAGCACCTTGTCGATGAAGGCCGCGGTGCGCTCGCCCGGACGGATGCCCGGGATGAAGCCGCCATGCTTCTTCAGGTTGTCGGCCGTCTCCTGCGGGTTGAAGACCACCGCCGTGTAGAAGAACGTGAAGAAGATGATCAGCGCCGCGTAGAGCAGCATGTAGACCGGCTGGCCGTGGCCGAGCAGCGTGGTCAGCGTGCCGAGGAAGCCGGACGAGCCCTGGTTCGCCGAGAAGCTCGCCACGGTCGCCGGCAGCAGCAGCAGCGAGGAGGCGAAGATCGGCGGGATCACGCCCGAGGTGTTGAGCTTGAGCGGCAGGAACGAGGTCTGGCCCTCGTACATGCGGTTGCCGACCTGACGCTTCGGGTAGTTGATCAGGACGCGGCGCTGGGCGCGCTCCATGAACACGATGAAGTAGATCAGCGCGACGGCGCCGACCGCCGAGCCGAGCAGCGTGGCGGGCGACATGGCGCCGGTGCGGCTGAGTTCGAGCGCGCCCGCGATCGCCACCGGCAGGTGGGCCACGATACCGGCGAAGATGATGAGCGACGAGCCGTTGCCGATGCCGCGCGAGGTGATCTGCTCGCCGATCCACATCAGGAACAGCGTGCCGCCGGTCAGCGTGATCACGGTCGAGGCCAGGAAGAACGGCCCGGGATCGATCGCCGCGGAGGAGGATTGCAGGCCGACCGCGATGCCCCAGGACTGGACCAGCGCCAGCACCACCGTGAGGTAGCGGGTGTACTGGTTGATGACCTTGCGGCCCGACTCGCCCTCCTTCTTCAGCGTCTCCAGGCTCGGGATCACCGAGGTGAGGAGCTGGATGATGATGGAGGCCGAGATGTACGGCATGATGTTGAGCGCGAAGATCGCCATGCGCTCGACGGCGCCGCCCGAGAACATGTTGAACAGGCCGAGCACGCCGCCGGCCTGCTGCTGGAAGTTCCTGGCGAACTGTTCCGGGTCGATGCCGGGGATCGGGATGTAGGTGCCCAGCCGGAACACCACGAGGGCGCCGAGCGTGAACCAGATGCGCTTCTTCAGCTCATCGGCCTTCGCGATCGCCCCGAAATTGAGGTTGGCGGCAAGCTGCTCGGCGGCTGAGGCCATGACGGTCTATCCTGGGACCTGTCGCCGGACGGGTGGTCCGGGTGAAACGAAGAACGGCGGCCGGTGCGAGGTCGCACGGGCCGCCGCTCGGTGGCTTGGACTTAAGCGCTTCCCGGGCCCGGCGCAACGCGTCGCGCCGGATCCGCGGGAGGGCTTCAGGCCTCGGCGGAGGCCGTGCCGCGGTGGGCGACGCCCGCCGCGTAGGCGACGGTGACGCTGCCGCCGGCCTTCTCGACCGCCTCGACCGCCGACTTCGACGCGCGGGTGACCTCGAAGCTGAGCTTCGCGGTCAGCTCGCCGACGCCGAGCAGCTTCACGCCGTCGCGGGGACGGGAGAGGATGCCGGCGGCGATTAGCGCCTCGACGGTGACGGGCGCCGAGGCGTCCAGACGGCCCGCATCCACCGCCTCCTGCACCCGGCCGAGGTTCACCTCGTTCAGGTCGTGGGCGTGGATGTTGTTGAAGCCGCGCTTCGGCAGGCGACGATGCAGCGGCATCTGGCCGCCCTCGAAGCCCTTGATGGACACGCCGGTGCGGGCCTTCTGGCCCTTCACGCCGCGTCCCGCGGTCTTGCCCTTGCCGGAGCCGATGCCCCGGCCGACGCGCATCCGGTTCTTGGTCGCGCCTTCGTTGTCGCGGATCTCGTTGAGCTTCATGATGGCGCCCTCCTCACGCAGCGCCGTCGAGGACGCGCACGAGGTGCGCGACCTTGCGGATCATGCCGCGCACGGCCGGAGTGTCCTCCAGCTCGGCGACCCGATGCATCTTGTTGAGCTTCAGGCCGACCAGCGTCGCGCGCTGGGAGGCCTCGCGGCGGATCGGCGAGCCGATCTGCTCGACGCGGATGGTCTTGTCAGCCATGCCAACCTCCCCTTACGCCACAGCCGCTTCGGACTGATCGTTCGGATCGGCGTCGCGGCGGCGGCTCTGGAGGGCCGACACCTTGAGACCGCGGCGGGCCGCGACGGAGCGCGGGCTGTCCTCGTTCTTGAGCGCCTCGAAGGTGGCGCGCACGAGGTTGTAGGGGTTCGAGGAGCCGAGGCTCTTGGCCACCACGTCCTGCATGCCGAGCGTCTCGAAGACGGCGCGCATCGGGCCGCCCGCGATGATGCCGGTGCCCTGCGGGGCCGCGCGGAGGATCACCTTGCCGGCGCCGTGACGGCCGTTGACGTCGTGGTGCAGGGTCCGGCCCTCGCGCAAGCTGACCCGGATCAGGCCGCGCTTGGCGGCTTCCGTCGCCTTGCGGATGGCCTCGGGCACCTCGCGCGCCTTGCCGTGGCCGAAGCCGACCCGGCCCTTCTGGTCGCCGACGACGACGAGGGCCGCGAAGCCGAAGCGACGGCCGCCCTTCACCACCTTGGCGACGCGGTTAATGTGGACGAGCTTGTCCACGAACTCGCTGTCGCGCTCCTCGCGATCCTCGCGGCGGCCGCGGCCACCGCCCTCACGTTCACGTGCCATTCTGATACCCGTCTATCGCACTGGCGCGGGCGGCGGGCCCGCTCGCTTGAAGATGATGTTCGAGGAGCAGCCGAACCGCTCCCCTCCGCCGAATCTCATTCTTGGTGTTCCATCCGTGATGGAACGTCCGCCGCGCTTGCGAGCCCCCGGACGTTGGTCCGGGGGCTCGTGAGGCGCGGAGCGCCCTCAGAACTCCAGGCCGCCCTCGCGGGCGGCATCCGCCAGGGCCTTGACGCGGCCGTGGTAGATGTAGCCCGAGCGGTCGAAGATCACCTTGGTGACGCCGGCCGCCTTGGCGCGCTCGGCGACGAGCTTGCCCACGGCGGTGGCGGCGGCGACGTCGGCGCCGGTCTTCAGGTCCGCCCGGATCGCCTTGTCGATCGACGAGGCGGCGGCGAGCGTCTTGCCCTGGGCATCGTCGATGACCTGGACGTAGATCTGCTTCGACGAGCGGAACACCGAGAGCCGCGGACGGCCGTTGGCGGCGGCCCGCAGGGCCTTCCGGACGCGGATCTTGCGCCGCTGGAGGGCGATAAGCTTGTTCGACATCTTAAGCCCTCCTTACTTCTTCTTGCCTTCCTTGCGGAAGATGAACTCGCCCGCGTACTTGACGCCCTTGCCCTTGTAGGGTTCGGGGCCGCGGTAGTCACGGATCTCGGCGGCCACCTGGCCGACGCGCTGCCGGTCGATGCCCGAGATCACGATCTCCGTGGGCTTGGGCGTCACGATGGTGATGCCGGCCGGGATCTCGTACTCGATGTCGTGGCTGTAGCCGAGCGACAGCTTGAGCGCCTTGCCGGCCATCGCGGCGCGGTAGCCCACGCCCGTGATCTCCAGCTTCTTCTCGAAGCCCTTCGAGACGCCCTCGACGAGGTTCGCCACCTGGGCGCGCGAGGTGCCCCAGAGCGAGCGGGCCTCCTTGGACTGGTTCTTGGGCTGCACGGAGACCGCGCCGTCCTCGAAGGCCACGTCCACCAGGGCCGGGACGACGAACTGCAGCTCGCCCTTCTGACCCTTCATCTTCACGGTCTGACCGTCGACCGTCGCCGTCACGCCCGACGGGACGGGGACGGGCTTCTTGCCTACACGAGACATCTGCCTCTCCTCTCTCGCCGGATCAGAACACCTGGCAGAGCACTTCGCCGCCGACGTTGCGCTCGCGCGCAACGTGGTCGGCCATGACGCCCTGCGGGGTGGACACGATGGTGACGCCGAGGCCGTCGGCCACGCGCGGCAGCTCGCCGACCGACGAGTAGACCCGGCGGCCCGGCTTCGACACGCGCTGGATTGAGCGGATGACGGGCTTGCCGTCGTAGTACTTCAGCTCGATCGCGAACTCGGTGCGGCCGTTGCCGAGGTCCGACACCGCGTAGTCGCGGATGTAGCCCTCGGCCTTCAGGACGTCGAGCACCGAGGCGCGCAGGCGCGAGCCGGGGGTCTGCACGACGTTGCGACGGCGCTGCTGGCCGTTGCGGATGCGGGTGAGCATATCGCCCACGGGATCGTTGACCATGGGTATGCCTCCTTACCAGCTCGACTTGACGAGGCCCGGGATCAGGCCCCGGTTGCCGAGCTCGCGCAGCGCCACGCGCGAGATGCCCATCTTGCGGTAGACGGCGCGCGGGCGGCCGGTCATCTCGCAGCGGTTGCGGATGCGAACGGCCGACGAGTTGCGCGGCAGCTCCGCGAGCTTGAGGCGCGCCTCGAAGCGCTCCTCCATCTCGAGGCTCTCGTTGTTGGCGATGGCAAGGAGGCCTTTGCGCTTCTCGGCGAAGCGCGCGACCAGGGCCTTGCGGCGGTTGTTCTTCTCGACTGAGCTCTTCTTAGCCATGTCTGTTCTCTCCGGTGTCCGCGTCTGAAGCCCGGGGCTTCACTGCCGGAACGGGAACTTGAAGGCGGCGAGCAGGGCCTTGGCCTCTTCATCGGTCTTGGCGGAGGTCGCCACGACGATGTCCATGCCCCACATCTGCTCCGCCTTGTCGTAGGAGATCTCCGGGAACACGAGGTGCTCCTTGAGACCCAGGGCGTAGTTGCCGCGCCCGTCGAACGAGCGCGGGTTCAGGCCGCGGAAGTCACGCACGCGCGGCAGCGCGATGGTGATCAGGCGGTCCATGAACTCGTACATGCGCTGCTTGCGCAGGGTCACCTTGCAGCCGATCGGCATGCCCTCGCGGACCTTGAAGGTCGCGATGGCCTTGCGGGCCCGGGTGATCACCGGCTTCTGGCCGGCGATGAGGGCGAGGTCGCCCGCCGCGACCGTGGCCTTCTTGGAGTCGGCGGTCGACTCGCCGACGCCCATGTTGATGACGATCTTCTCGATGACCGGCACCTGCATGGGGTTCTTGTAGCCGAACTGCTCGATGAGCTTCTGGCGGACCACCTCGTCGTAGTGCTTGCGCAGACGGGGGGTGTAAGCGTTCTTGTCGGCCTCAGCCATCGATCTGATCCCCCGTGCTCTTGGCGAACCGGACCTTGCGGCCGTCCTCGAGGATGCGGAAACCCACGCGGGTCGGCTTGCCGTTGGCGTCGGCGACCGCGAGGTTGGAGAGCTGGATGGCGGCCTCCTTGGAGATGATCCCGCCTTCCTGGTTCTGCGTCTGCTTCTGGTGCTTCTTCACCAGGTTGATGCCGCGCACGAAGGCCTTGTCGTCCTTCGGCAGCACCTGGATCACCTCGCCGGAGCGACCCTTGTCGCGGCCGGTGAGGACGACGACCGTGTCGCCCTTCTTGATCTTGGCGGCCATCACAGCACCTCAGGAGCGAGCGAGATGATCTTCATGTGGTTGCGCGCGCGGAGTTCCCGCGGCACGGGCCCGAAGATGCGGGTGCCGATCGGCTCCTTCTGATTGTTGATCAGAACGGCGGCGTTCTTGTCGAAGCGGATGACCGAACCGTCGGCGCGCTTCACGTCCTTGGCCGTGCGCACGACGACCGCCTTCATGACGTCGCCCTTTTTGACGCGACCGCGCGGGATCGCCTCCTTGACGGAGACGACGATCACGTCGCCGACGCCCGCGTACTTGCGCTTCGACCCGCCGAGCACCTTGATGCACATCACGCGGCGTGCACCCGAGTTGTCGGCGACGTCCAGATTCGTCTGCATCTGGATCACGGGAGTGACCTTTCCTGGTTTCAGGCGGGTTTCCGCACGCGGGCGGTATTGCCCGGCGGACGACGCCTGATGGGGACCTGACGTCCCCGGCTCATAAGAGAGACCGCGCTATCGGCCCGGGGGCCGGCGCGGTCACCGCGTACGAGGGGTGCTGGCACCCCGTAAACTGTCGCGAAGGCCGGTCCGATACACCGGTTCTCCCAAGAGTTCAAGCGTGAAGGTGGGCTGGTAGGGCTTCGTGGAACTCGGCGCGGATCTTGCCGGCCGGCTCGCGGGTCTGCGGAGCGCGCTGGCCCGGAACGCCCCTGGGGCGCGGCTGTTGACGCCCGGGCCGGCGGCCGGATGCGTGGTGGGCCGGCGTTTGGCGGGCGGATATGTGGCGGACAGAGACGGGGATCGCATGAAGCCGCGGATCGCACTCGGCCTCCAGGGCGGGGGTGCCTACGGCGCCTACGGCTGGGGCGTCATCGACCGGCTCCTGGAGGAGCATATCTGGATCTCGGCGGTGAGCGGGGCGAGCGCGGGCGCCCTCAACGGGGCCGCCCTGGTCTCCGGCCTCGCCAGCGGCAGCGACGACGGCGCGCGAACGGCGCTGGAACGCCTCTGGCGCGCGACCGCCGACCGCTCGCCCCTGCGGGCCTGGGACTGGACCGGAAGCCTTCCGCCCGGTGCCGCGTCCTGGATGGGCCCCTGGCTCGAACCGTGGGTGGACGCCTGGGTCGAGCCCTGGGTGGACCAGGCGCTCGCCTTCACCCGGCTCTACGGCGGCCAGATCGCCCCCTACTTCCCGGCCTTCCGGGAGATGCGCGCGTGGCGGGAGGCGGTGGCGGCGAGCGTGGATTTCGAGGCGCTGACGGCGCCGCGCGCGATCCCGCTCTACGTCTCCGCCACGGACGTGCTCACGGGAGCGGCGCGCCTCTTCACGGGCGAGGCGATCGACGAGGACGCGCTGATGGCCTCCTGCTGCCTGCCGGAGCTGTTCTCGGCCGTCGAGATCGACGGGCGGCGCTACTGGGACGGGGGCTACGTCGCCAACCCGGCCCTCGACCCGCTGGTCTTCGGCGGCCACGGCGCGACCGACCTCATCGTGGTCCAGCTCACGCCCTTCGTGGCCGACGCGGTCGGCGAGCGGCCCGAGGAGGTGGTGAAGCGGGCGAGCGACATCAGCTTCAACGCCGGCCTGATGCGCGAGCTGAAGACGCTGACCGACCTGCAATCCGCCGTGCGGCTGGCGGCCTCCCCCTCCCCGCGCCTGCGGCCCATCCTCGACATCAACATCCACCTGCTGCGGGCGCCGGCCGAGCTCGCCTCGGGCTCCGTCGACAAGTACGACACGCGCTGGTCGACGCTCTGCGCGCTGCGCGATCTCGGCCGGGCGACCGCCGAGGCCTGGCTCGCCGAGCAGGGCCACGCGATCGGCGCGGCCTCCAGCCTGACGACCCTGGACGAGGTGTTCACCGGGCACCGGCCGCGCCGCGCGGCGATGTCCGCCTGACGGCGCACCCCGAAAGGCGCGAGAGGCGGGCACCCGGGGGTGTCCGCCTCTCGCAAGGTCCGAAAGAGTCCGAGACGAACTCAGGCTTCGGCGGTGGCGACCGCTTCGGCCTGGTCCTCGACCAGCTTCCAGGTTTTGGTCTTCGAGTAGGGGCGGCACTCCTCGATGAACACCGTCTGCCCGACATGGGCGGCGTTCGCCTCGTCGTGGGCGTGGTAGTTCTTCGAGCGGCGGACGGTCTTCTTCATCACCGGGTGGGTGAAGCGGCGCTCCACCTTCACGACGATGGTCTTCTCGCCCTTGTCGCTGACGACGACGCCCTGCAATACGCGCTTCGGCATAAGTCCCTCCTCAGCCCTGGGCCGCGGCCAGCGTCTTCTGACGCTGGAGCGTGCGCACGCGGGCGATATCGCGGCGGACCTCACGGACGCGGGCGACGTTCTCGAGCTGGCCCGTGGCACCCTGGAAGCGCAGGTTGAACTGCTCCTTCTTCAGGTTGAGCAGCTCGTCATTCAGCTGATCCGCCGACAGGGCCTTCAGATCAGACAGCCGGTTGGACGACTTCACGGATCCCTCCCTCAGTCGGCGATGCGGGTGACGATGCGGGTGCGCACCGACAGCTTGGCGGCCCCGAGGCGGAGCGCCTCGCGGGCGATGTCCTCGGCGACGCCGTCGACCTCGAACATGATGCGGCCCGGGTGGACGCGCGCGGCCCAGTAATCCGGGGCGCCCTTACCGGAGCCCATGCGGACCTCGGTCGGCTTCGAGGTGACGGGCAGGTCCGGGAACACCCGGATCCACACGCGGCCCTGGCGCTTCATCTCGCGGGTGATCGCGCGGCGGGCCGCCTCGATCTGCCGGGCGGTGACGCGCTCGGGCTCCACGGCCTTCAGGCCGAAGGTGCCGAAGTTCAGCTCGAAGCCGCCCTTGGCCGCACCGTGGATGCGGCCCTTGAACTGCTTGCGGAACTTCGTCTTCTTGGGTTGCAGCATGGCAGCCTCTCTATTCGCTCAAGCGGCTCACGCGTGGGACGGCTCGCGACGACCGCGGTCGCCACGGTCACCCCGATCGCCGCGGCCCTCGCCGTCGCGCTCGCGACGGCCGCCCGAACGGCCACCCTCTTCCTGAGCCTTCTTGTCCTGGGCCATCGGGTCGTGCTCGAGGATCTCGCCCTTGAACACCCAGACCTTGATGCCGCAGGTCCCGTAGGTGGTGAACGCCGTGGCGGTGCCGTAGTCCACGTCTGCCCGCAGGGTGTGCAGCGGGACGCGGCCCTCGCGGTACCATTCCTGGCGCGCGATCTCGGCGCCGCCGAGACGGCCCGAGCAGTTGATGCGGATGCCCTCGGCGCCGAGACGCATCGCCGACTGCACGGCGCGCTTCATGGCGCGACGGAAGGCGACGCGGCGCTCGAGCTGCTGGGCGATCGAGTCGGCCACCAGCGTGGCGTCGATCTCGGGCTTGCGCACCTCGACGATGTTGATGGTCACGTCGGCCTTCGTCATCGTGCCGACGAGCTTGCGCAGCTTCTCGATGTCCGCGCCCTTCTTGCCGATCACCACGCCCGGACGACCCGAGTGGATGGTGACGCGGCACTTCCGGTGCGGGCGCTCGATCACGATCTTGGAGACCGCGGCCTGCTTGAGCTGCTTCATGAGGGCGGCGCGGATCGCGACGTCCTCGTGCATGAGCTTGGCGTACTCGCCCTTGCCGGCGAACCAGCGGGAGTCCCAGGTCCGGTTGATGCCGAGCCGGAGACCGATCGGGTTGACTTTCTGACCCATCAGATCCTCCTCAGGCCGCTTCGGCCCGGACTTCCCGAACCACGATGGTGAGGTTCGAGAAGGGCTTCAGGATGCGTGCGCCGCGGCCGCGGGCACGGGCGTGGAAGCGCTTGAGAACCAGCGCCTTGCCCACATAGGCCTCCGAGACGACGAGGTCGTCCACGTCGAGGTTGTGGTTGTTCTCGGCGTTGGCGATGGCGCTCTCGAGGCACTTCTTGACGTCGGTCGCGATGCGCTTGCGCGAGAACTGGAGGTCGGCCAGCGCCGACTCCACCTTCTTGCCGCGGATCAGCTGCGCCACGAGGTTGAGCTTCTGGGGGGAGACGCGGATCATCCGCGCAACCGCCTTCGCCTCGTTCTCGGGGAGCGCGCGGGGGGTGGCCTGCTTGCCCATCTCAGCGCCTCTTCGCCTTCTTGTCGGCCGCGTGGCCCGGGAAGGTGCGGGTCGGCGAGAACTCGCCGAACTTGTGCCCGACCATCTCCTCGGTGACGTAGACCGGGATGTGCTTCTGCCCGTTGTGCACACCGAAGGTGAGCCCGACGAACTGCGGGAGGATCGTGGAGCGGCGGCTCCAGATCTTGATGACCTCGTTGCGGCTCGCACCACGAGCCGCCTCGGCCTTCTTGAAGAGGTAGCCGTCGACGAACGGCCCCTTCCAGATCGAACGTGCCATGGCGGTTACTTCTTGCGGTTGTGGCGGCTGGACAGGATGAAGACGTCGGTCCGCTTGTTGGAGCGGGTCTTCTTCCCCTTGGTCGGCACGCCCCAGGGCGTCACCGGGTTACGGCCGCCCGAGGTGCGACCCTCGCCGCCGCCGTGCGGGTGGTCGACCGGGTTCATCGCCACGCCGCGGTTGTGCGGACGCTTGCCGAGCCACCGGTTGCGCCCGGCCTTGCCGAGCGAGATGTTCATGTGGTCCGGGTTCGAGACCGCGCCGACGCTGGCGAAGCACTGGCCGTGGACCAGGCGCTGCTCGCCGGAGTTGAGACGCAGGGTCACGTAGCCCTGGTCGCGCCCGACGATCTGCGCGTAGTTGCCGGCGGACCGCGCGATCGCGCCGCCCTTGCCGATCTTCAGCTCGACGTTGTGCACGATCGTGCCCACCGGCATGTTGCCGATCGGGCCCGCGTTGCCGGGCTTGATGTCGACGTTCTCGCCGGCCACCACCTTGTCGCCCGCCGAGAGGCGCTGCGGAGCCAGGATGTAGCTCTGCTTGCCGTCCGGGAAGCTGATCAGCGCGATGAAGGCGGTGCGGTTCGGATCGTACTCGATCCGCTCGACCGTCGCCGTCACGTTGAGCTGCTCGCGACGCTTGAAATCGACCAGGCGGAGCGACCGCTTGTGACCGCCGCCGCGGAAGCGGACGGTCACGCGGCCGAGGTTGTTGCGGCCGCCGGTCGAGATCTTGCCGACGGTCAGCGCCTTCACCGGCTTGCCCTTGTAGAGCTCACGGCGGTCGACGAGGACGAGCTGGCGCAGGCTCGGCGTGACCGGTTTGAATGTCTTCAAGGCCATCGGTTTGGTCCTTAACCCGTCCTCAGAGCCCGGTCGTGACGTCGATCGAGTCACCCTCGGCGAGGGTGACGATCGCCTTCTTCACGTCCGAACGCTGTCCGCGCTGCCCGCGGAAAATCTTCTGCTTGCCCTTGGTCACGAGGGTGTTCACCGCCGTGACCTTGACGTCGAACAGCTTCTCCACCGCTTCCTTGATCTGCGGCTTGGTAGCCTTCGGGGCGACCCGGAAGACGACCTTGTTCTGCTCGGTGAGGTTCGTCGCCTTCTCGGTGATGACCGGGGAGACGATCACGTCGTAGTGGCGCGGATCGAGACTCATTTGAAGCGCTCCTCGAGGGCGTCGATCGCCGCCTTCGTGAGAACGAGGGTGTCGCGGCGCAGGATGTCGTAGACGTTGATGCCCTGGATCGGCAGCACGTCGATCTGCGGGATGGCGCGGGCGGCCCGGCCGAAGTTCACGTCGACCTCGGACCCGCCGATGATCAGCGCGTTCGAGAGGCCGAGCTTGCCGAAGCGCTCGACGAGGCCCTTGGTCTTGTGGTCGTCGATCTTGATGTCGTCGACGACGATCAGGGTCGAGGCCTTGGCCTTGGCCGAGAGGGCGTGGCGGAGCGCAAGCGCCCGGACCTTCTTGGGAAGGTCGTGGGCGTGGTCGCGCACCACCGGGCCGAAGGCCCGGCCGCCGCCGCGGAACTGCGGGGCCGAGGCCGCGCCGTGACGGGCGTTGCCGGTGCCCTTCTGCTTGTAGGCCTTCTTGCGGGTCCGGTTCACGTCCGAGCGGTTCTGCACGGCATGCGTCCCGGCCCGGCGCTTGGCGAGCTGGTAGCGCACCATGCGCTGCAGCAGGTCGGCGCGGGGCTCAAGGCCGAAGATGTCGTCGTTGAGCTCGACCGAGCCGGCCCCGGCACCGTCGAGCGTGGTGATATCGAGCTTCATCACGCGTTCTCCTCGGCGGGAGCGGCTTCGGGGGCCGAGGCAGTCGCGCCGTTCTCACGGAACTTGCCCGGCAGCGGCAGGTCGGCGGGCGCCTTGCGCTTCACCGCGTCGCGGATCTGGATCCAGCCGCCGGCGACGCCCGGGACGGCGCCCTCGACCAGGATCAGGCCACGCTCGGGATCCGTGCGCACAACGCGCAGGTTCTGCGTGGTGACCCGCTCGACGCCGAGGTGACCCGGCATCTTCTTGTTCTTGAAGGTCTTGCCCGGGTCCTGACGGCCGCCGGTCGAACCGATCGAGCGGTGCGACACCGACACGCCGTGCGTGGCGCGCAGGCCGCCGAAGTTCCAGCGCTTCATGCCGCCCGCGAAGCCCTTACCGGTCGAGGTGCCGGTGACATCCACGAACTGGCCGGGGATGAAGTGGTCCGCGGTGATCTCGGCACCGACCGGGATCAGCGCGTCCTCGCTGACGCGGAACTCGGCGAGCTTCTTCTTCGGCTCCACCTTGGCGACCGCGAAGCGGCCGCGCTCGGCGGCGGAGACGTTCTTCACCTTGGCCTTGCCGACGCCGACCTGCAGCGCGACGTAGCCGTCCTTCTCGGTGGTGCGGTGCGCGACCACCTGGCATTGATCGATCTTGAGCACGGTAACCGGCACATGCTCGCCGGCCTCCGTGAAGACCCGGGTCATGCCGACCTTCTGTGCGATGACGCCTGAGCGCATAGGTCTCTCCCTCGCGCGTTGACAGTGAAGCCCTAAGCCCGGGGGCTCAGAGCTTGATCTCCACGTCCACGCCAGCGGCGAGGTCGAGCTTCATCAGCGCGTCCACGGTCTGGGGGGTCGGATCGACGATATCGAGCACGCGCTTGTGGGTGCGCATCTCGAACTGCTCGCGCGACTTCTTGTCGATGTGGGGCGAGCGATTGACGGTGAACCGCTCGATGTGGGTCGGCAGCGGGATCGGGCCGCGGATCTGGGCGCCGGTGCGCTTCGCGGTGGACACGATCTCGCGGGTCGACGCATCCAGGATGCGGTGATCGAACGCCTTGAGGCGGATACGGATGTTCTGACCGTTCATGACCTGAAGCCTTCAGTGGGAGACGGGGAAGGGCGGGCCGAGGGCCCGCCCCGCCACGTTCCCCTTGAGGATTGCTCTCTCGCTTACTCGGTGATGGCGGCGACGACGCCGGCGCCGACGGTGCGGCCGCCCTCGCGGATGGCGAAGCGCAGCTTCTCCTCCATGGCGACCGGCACGATCAGCGCGACGTCCATGGTCACGTTGTCGCCCGGCATCACCATCTCGGTGCCCTCGGGCAGCGTGCACACGCCGGTCACG